>CAYNBM010000154.1:0-1533 GCA_964395305.1 uncultured Rubritepida sp. | reverse complement strand
AGTCCTTCCGCCAGCCGATCACCGAGCACCAGATCGTCTTCGGCCGCTGCCGCACCTCCGGCCCCGTCGTGTTCCTGCATTCCGCCACCGACGACGAGGGCCGCGCCGACGGCTTTCTCCACGTCGTCGTGGTGCTGGCCGCCCATCGCGTCCGCGCCATCGGCGAGGTGTTTCTCAATGGCACCGGCTCCACCGACGCGAAGTTCGCCGGGCTGCTGCGGATCGATCGCGCGCTGGGCGATCCCGGCCAGGCCGCCAATGCAAATCTGGTCGCGGACACCGGTGGCCAATGGACCGCGGCCCATCGCGGCCAGGGGCGCGCCTATCTCGCCGTGCGCCTCAAGCTTCGGCCCGAGGCCTTCCCCTCCGGCGCCCCCAGCCTCTCCGCCATCGTCGAGGGGGCGGACACCATCCTCGATCCGCGCACCGGCGCCACCGGCTGGTCCGACAATCCCGCACTGTGCCTCGCCTGGTATCTGACCTCGCCCTTCGGGTGGCGCGCGGCCTGGGCGGACATCGACCTGCCGGCGCTCATGGCCGCGGCCAACATCTGCGACGAGATCATGGGCCGCCGTGATGGCAACGCCGAGCGGCGCTACACCGTGAACGGCGCGGTCACCCTGGGCGAGGGCAAGATCGCCATCACCCGCAAGCTCGTCGCTGCCATGGCCGGCGCGCTGGTGGTGAGCGGAGGGCGTTTCTACATCCATGCTGGGGCGCCGGCGCTGCCGGCGGCGACACTCACCTCCGACGACCTGCGCGGCGACGTCACCATCGTCGGCTCGCGCCCGCGGCGGGACCTCTTCAACGGGGTGCGTGCCGTCTATGTCGAGCCGGCTGCGGCCTGGCAGCCGACCGATGCGCCGCCGCTGCTCGCCAGCAACTACGTCACCGAGGATGGCGGCGAGGCGATCTACCGGGACATGGAGTTCCCGCTCACCACCTCGGCGGCGACGGTCCAGCGCCTGATGAAAATCGAGCTGGAGCGCAACCGCCGCCAGCGCGAGGTGGCGATGCAGGCCAACCTCTCGGCGCTGCGGCTGCGGCCCTGGGATGGGGTGACGGTGGCGCTCGAACGCCTGACGCCCTTCCCGGCGCGGGTGACGGGCTGGGCGCTGGCGCCGGATGGCGGGGTGAACCTGCAACTGGCCGAGGAGGATCCCGCCGTCTGGGCCTGGAACCCGGCCACCGACGAGCGCGCGACGGGGCAGAACCCGTCTGTGGTGCTGCCGAACCCAGGCGTCATCGCCGCGCCGGCCGCCATCCTGGTGGAGACGTCGCTCGGGACAACCTTCACGGCGATCGCGGTCTCGTGGTCGGCGGTCGGCTCCGCCTATCTCGCTGGCTACGAGATCGAGTTCCGCCCGGCCTCGGTCGCCGTGTGGCAGGGCTATGCCGGCGGCTTCGGTGCCAGCGCCGTGGCCATCCCCACCGCGGAACCGACCGCCTTTCGCGTCCGGGCGCAGGCGCGCAGCGGGGCGGTGTCGGGCTGGCGCGAGGCGCTGGTGCCGGCCGCCGCGTCGGGCCTGGCCG
>CAYNBM010000153.1:0-1550 GCA_964395305.1 uncultured Rubritepida sp. | reverse complement strand
AGCCGGTCGCCTCGAGGCTCTCGATCACCGTGCGGCTGTGCACGCCGGCGTGCCACACATATGCGACATCGCCTGGGAACAACGCCCAGGCCTGCCGCCAGTCGGCGCGATCGTCATTCGCCACCTTGCCGGTGCGCATCGTCGCGGAGACGCCGGCTTCGTTTCGCCATTCCGGATCGTAGTTCACGCCGTAGGGTGGGTCGGTGATCATCAGATGCGGCGTAGCGCCATCCAGCAGGCGCGCGACGTCGACCGCGCTGGTGGCATCGCCGCAGAGCAGCCGGTGGGGCCCAAGCTGCCAGAGGTCGCCAGCCCGCGTGACCGGCACGACAGGCGGCTCGGGCGACGGTGCATCGGGATCGCCGGCGGCGCCGCCCGCCTCATCGTCCGCGGCGTCGGCCAGCAACCGGTCGAGCATCGCCTGGTCGAAGCCGATGACGGCAAGGTCGAATTCATCCGCGCGCAGTTCCCGCAGCTCCGCGGCGAGCAGGCTCTCGTCCCAGGTCGAATTCAACGCCAGCTGGTTGTCTGCCAGCCGAAAGGCCCGCGCCTGCGCCTCATTCAGATGGCCGAGCCGGATGGCGGGCACCGCGTCGAGGCCGAGGGCCTTGGCGGCGAGCACGCGGCCATGGCCCGCGATCAGAACGCCGGCATCATCTACGAGCACCGGCACGTTGAAGCCAAACTCGGCAATGGACGCCGCCAGCTGCGCCACCTGCTCGGTGGGGTGCATGCGCGCATTGGCGGCATAGGCCGCGAGCGATGCCACCGGCATCATCTCCATCTGAAGGTCAGGCCGCATCGGCAGTGACCTCCATGCGGGCCGCGGCGATGGCATCGTAATCGCGACCATCGTCCGCCAGCGTCACCGCCAGGTCTGGATGCAGCATCCGCCAGCGAGCCACGGCTAGGTCGACATAGGCGGACGCTAACTCGATGGCGCACACGCGGCGGCCGGTGCGCTGGCCGGCGAGAATGGTCGTGCCGGAGCCGCCGAACGGTTCGAACACGACCTCGCCCTCGTCGGTGTAGGTGCGCATCAGGAATTCCGGCAGCACGACCGGGAACACCGCAGGGTGCTCCGTCTCGATGCCGCGGCCCTTGTGGCGCGTGAGGCGCAGAACGTTGTCGGGGATCCGGAAGTCCTGCACCGGCAGGCCGGCATGCTGGTACTCCGAGATGGTGCCGTCGGCGGCGCGCAGCCCGCTGCCCTTGTTCGGTGTGCCGGCCCATTTGCAGGGGACGATCTTGTTCGCCTGGCGGGCCTGACGGTTAAAGTGGAAGACGAACTCGAAGGCCGGTGCGAGGCGGCCATTCCAGTCACCGGGTAGGCCCGGCCCCTGGTCCCAGGTGTACAGGCCGAAGCGGCGCCAACCGCGGGCGCGCATCCAATCGAGCCAGGCGGCCCAATACGGGATCCATTCGCTGTCGCGATGGATCAGCCCGAGGTTGACCAGCACCTGGCCGTCCGGCCGCAT
Source organism: uncultured Rubritepida sp. (assembly GCA_964395305.1). GTDB lineage: Bacteria > Pseudomonadota > Alphaproteobacteria > Acetobacterales > Acetobacteraceae > Rhodovarius. The sequence continues at coordinate 72 of CAYNBM010000153.1, read as the reverse complement.
GGCCAGGTCGAGATGCTGGAACACGCCCTGCATCAGGGCATCCCAATCCGTGCCGCCGCCGGTGGTGTAGTC
>CAYNBM010000152.1:0-1573 GCA_964395305.1 uncultured Rubritepida sp. | reverse complement strand
TGTCCGGCTCGCCCTTCTCCCAGACCAGCCGCTCGAAGCGCAGCCACTGCATCGCCGCGCAATGCGGACACGGCAGGAAGAACCGCCGCTGGTCGCTGGCCAGGTACTCCCGTTCGATCCGCGACAGGCCGGAGATGGTGGGCGTGGAGACCAGTAGCGTCTTGCGGCGCCATCCGAAGGTCCGCGCCCGCGCCTCGGCCAGCGCGACCGGATCTCCCTCGCCCTCGACGTCGCCGGGATAGGCGTCCACCTCGTCCAGGAACAGAAAGCGCGCCGACATGGAGCGCAGGCCGACCGCACTGTTGGCGCCGGTCATCACCAGCTGGCCGCCGGGGAACTCCTTGCTGAGCTGCCGATTGCCACTGTCGCGCGACCGCGCCGGGGCAACGCGCTGCCGGATGGCAGGCGTCTCCTCCACCAGCGGATCAATGCGCTGGTCGGAGAAGCGCTTGGCAAGTTCGGTGGTGGGCTGCACCGCCAGCATCGGCCCTGGCGCGTGATGGATGACGTAGCCAATCCAATTATTGCCGCACTCCGTACCTCCGACCTGCGCCCCTTTCATGAACACCACGCGTCGCGCCGGATGTGCAGGCGAGAGCGCGTCCATCACGTCGCGCAGATACGGCGTGCGATTGGTCCGCCATGGACCTGGCTCGGCGCTGCCGCGGGAGCCAAGCATGCGATGCTTGTCAGCCCAGTCCGAGACCAGCAGCGCGGGCTCGGGTGCCATGCCGTCGCGCCAGGCCTGCAGGATCTCGGCGGCACCATCGAAGTTGCCGAGCTCGGCGATGATCTGTTCGCCGGTCATCATGCGACCGCCACCCGCACGTCGTTGCGCTCGGCCAGGTGCTGGCGGAGCTTCGCGTCCATCAACGTCTGCAGCCGATGCGCATCGACACCCAGTTCGGCCGCTAATTCCGCGGCGATGCGTGCTGGCCAGGCGAGGATGGCATCGCGCTCCTCCTTGGCGAGCCGGTGCACCAGCATCAGCGAGCGCGCCTTCTCGACCAGTTGGCCGCGGCGCTCATCGAGCCGGAGCTTGCGCTCCTGCGCCTTGAGCATCTCGTTGGCGGTGCGCGCATTGTGAAAGCTGCTGCCGCCGGCGGAGGGCGTGGGCAGCGGTTCCTGAATGGACGGGGCGACGAATGCCGGCCGCGCCGGCGGCGGCGGTGGCGAGGGCGAGGGCGAAGGCGAAGGCTGTACCGCTACCGGCGCCGCCATGGCCGCCGTCTTGCGCGCCGGGTCGCTGCTCGCAGCCAGCCGCGCGCGCACCTTCTCGACGTCCCATCCGCCGCCCGGCTCCTGCGCGATGCGGCCAGACTGGGCGGCCTTCTGCAGTGCGGTGTGCGAGATGCCCAGCCGGCGCGCCACCTCGCGCTGCGAGGGCACCAGCGCATCGGAAGCGGCTGCGATCATGATGTGATCGAACGCCTCCGATCTTAGCAATTCGATGAGCGCGAGATGCGCTTGGCTCGGGCGCGGCACAGCGCGAATGGTCCGTCACACGCGGAGCATCACGCCCTGCACCACGACGGAGACCAGCATGACCGACCGCACCGCCCGCGCCGCCCGC
>CAYNBM010000151.1:0-1591 GCA_964395305.1 uncultured Rubritepida sp. | reverse complement strand
CAGAGGCTGACGCGCGTCAAGCCCCGATAACCGCAGCCGTCAGCGTACGCTTACTCGGCCGGTGACGGCGCCGGGGCAGGGAAGCCGCGCACCACCACTGGGCAAGGCTTCGCGTATCAGGGGCGCAACCCCATGCCGCCGAGCCGCGCGAGGCGGGAGAACTCCTTGCCGTACGCCGTTGCGGCCTCCGCACGCGACGCGCCCTCCAGCACATGCGCGATGGCCAGCACATGGCACGCCACGCGTCCGTCCCGGCAGCGTCAGGCATGCTGCCGCAGCGCCGCAGCCGACATGTCATCCCGCGTCACCTCAATCGCCCGAGCCATCCCTTTTTCCCCTACGAATCGCAGAGAACCGAGGCGAAGCGAAAGTTTAGCCGTAGGGGAATCCACTAGAGCATGATGCGTTGAGGCGGAATCGCCGAACACGCTGAATCATCTCTCAGCAATGGCTAGACCATGCGCAGTGAACGCATGTGAACGCAGCATGGTCTAAATCAACGCGAGTCAGGATTTTCAGCGATTGGTACAAGCCGCCGTGGATTTCTTATCTTGGACCGAGCCTCAAAACAGGACGATATCCGCGGACGACAGCCCCAGGGTGCCGTCAAGCCAGGCGATACCCACCGGCATCACCTCACCCTCCCCATCCGCATCGAAGCTGAGGAACCGCAAGTCCGGGGCGAACAAGAACTGGGCCTCGAAGCCCACCGCCTCGGCGCCGTTGGTGAACATGAAGCCGCCACCGGCAACCAGGCCACCGCCGAGGCTCGCGGCACTGATCAGAAGCCGATCCTCCCCCGGCAGGAAATCCTCGATCACCGAAGCGAATGGTCCCGCTCGCAACACAAAACTGTCCGCGCCCTCGCCGCCGCTGAGCTGGTCGTAGCCGCCGCGGCCGTCGATCTGGTCATTCCCGGCACCGCCCGCGATGGTGTCGTATTCCTCGCCCCCGCGCAGCAGGTCGGCGCCATCGCCGCCCCTGATGGTGTTCTGCGCGTATCGCGCGCCCAGCACGATATCGACCCGACCGTCGCCCTGGAATCCCAGGCCCTCGAAGGGCGAGGCGGCGCGGGTCACCGGGGCATTGGTATTGGCGATCTGCCCGCGCGCATCGGTCAGCCTCACGGCCAGCGGGCCGGAGGGGAGCCATTCGAAGGCGTAGCCGACATTGAACTCCGCCGCCCCGGTCGTCACCGTGGCGTCATAGGCACCGACGCCGGTGCCACTCCAGTCGACGCGCAGGCTGCCGCCATACGGCGTCTCCGTCCGTACCACCAGCAACAGCGGGTCGAGCCCTCCATTATCGTTCAGTATGCTCTCCGCCGAGACCACGCTGACCAGCGGCGGTTCGACATATTCGGACAGCCGCAGGACAACATCATCCGAGGCGCTGGCCCCCGCCGCATCGGTGGCGGTGACGCGGATGGTGTATTGGCCGATCGCCGCCAGCGGCGGCGTGCCGGCGACATAGTAGGAACCGTAAAAGCTGGAGAGGCTGAGCCAGACCGGCAGGGGCGAGCCATCCGCCAGCCGCGCGCTAGAGCCCTTTCATATCATCCGTGGATATCCTGAATTGGCCAGATAGTTTG
>CAYNBM010000150.1:0-1635 GCA_964395305.1 uncultured Rubritepida sp. | reverse complement strand
GTGAATAGGCGTGGAAAAGGGACCCCGTTAGCGGGGTAATCGGCGTCCAATCGGGACCCCTCTGGCGATGGGGTTCACGTTGGCTCTCGTGATGATCGAGGGCTGGATTGGGATGTTTGTTGTGGAGACGATCGCGCGGATCCGTCGTGCCCATTTCGTCCAGGGGAAGTCGATCAAGGCGATCTGCCGGGAGCTGCGTGTCTCGCGCAAAACCGTGCGCAAGGTGGTCCGGTCCGAGGCGACGGAGTTTCAGTATGAGCGCGAGCAGCAGCCGATGCCGCGCCTCGGCGTCTGGCGGGAGCAGCTGGACGCGCTATTGGCGTCGAATGGGGCCAAGGCCAGCCGCGAGCGGCTGACGCTGATCAGGGTCTTCGAGGCGTTGCGCGGCCAGGGTTACACGGGCGGCTATGATGCGGTCCGGCGGTATGCCCGAGGCTGGGCGCGGAACCGCGCGGCTACGACGTCGGACGCGTTCGTGCCGCTGAGTTTCGCGCCGGGCGAGGCCGGGCAGTCCGTCGGCGAGCACCCGCGGTGCTTTGGCCGGGAGCAGACGGTGTTCGACCCCTGGCATTATGTCCCTGTTTTGGCACGCAAACCCGGCGCGCTGCGCAACGGCGCCCCGTTCAAGGACTGGCTGCTGCCCGCCGGGCTGGAGCGGATCCGCCGCAAGCTGGCAGGCAGCGCGGATGGCGACCGGCAGATGGTCGCGATCCTCGCAGCCGTGCTGAGCGACGGGCTGCCCGTGGTCGAGGCCGCCTGCCTGGAGGCTCTGCGCGAGGGCGTCCACTCGGCCGATGTCGTCCTGAACATCCTGGCCCGGCAGCGCGAGCCCGCGGCGCCGCTCACCATCATGACGCCCGACGCCTTGCTGCTGACGCACGCGCCCACGGCCGATTGCGCCCGATACGACACCCTGAGGAGAATAGTGTGATGGAGCGTTCCGAGATTCTAACCGTGATGGCGGAGCTGAAGCTGTATGGCATGAAGGCGGCGTTCGATGAGATCATCGGCACGGCGGTGAAACGCCAGCACTAGCCCACACGCATCGTGGGCGACCTGCTGACGGCGGAGATATCGGAGACTTGAGCGCCAAAGGCGATCAAGGGCGCGCTCCATCCGCTACCAGATCACCATCGCCAAGCTGCCGCTGGCCAAGGACATCGATGACTTCGCCTTTGACGGCACGCCGATCAACGAGACCTTGGTGCGCGACCTGGCGGGCGGAAACTTCGTGGCCCACCAGCGCAATGTCGTGCTGGTCGGCGGCACCGGGACGGGCAAGACGCACCTGGCGATCGCGATCGCCCGGTCCTGCATCCGAGGCGGGGTGCGCGGCCGCTATTTCAACGTGGTGGACCTGGTGAACCGGCTGGAGGCGGAGGGGCGCGCGGGGCGGCAGGGCCGGATGGCGGAGTATCTCGGCCGGATGGATTTCGTGGTGCTGGACGAGTTGGGATACCTGCCATTTGTCCAGTCCAGCGGCCAACTCCTGTTCCACCTGATCAGCCGCCTCTACGAGCAGACCTCGGTGATCGTCACGACCAATCTGGCGTTCGGCGAATGGCCGAGCGTGTTTGGCGACGCGAAGATGACGACGGCGCTGCTCGACCGGCTGACGCATCACTGCGACATCGT
>CAYNBM010000149.1:0-1692 GCA_964395305.1 uncultured Rubritepida sp. | reverse complement strand
CGGTCTGGCAGCGCGTGGCCGACGGCACGCTGCAGTCCGTGAGCGTCGGCTACCGGGTGCATCGCTACGAGCCGCGGCCCGACGCCGCCACCGGCGAGACCATCCACCGCGCCGTGGATTGGGAGCCCTACGAGATCTCGATCGTGCCCGTCCCCGTGGATGCGGCCGCCGTCGTCCGTGGCGAGGGGGACCAGGGCACCCCCGCCACCGCCATCGAACCCGCCCTGACCATCCCCGAGGAACCACCCATGCCCGAGACGACGCCGGCTTCGCCGGATCCCGCGCCGGCGCCGCCCGCGCCGCCCATCGCCCCGCCCCAGGAGATCCCCGTGACCACCGCACCCGCCAGCACCCCGCCCACCGCGCCGCCCGAGCCCACGCGCGCCGCACCGCCGGCCCCCGACCTGGACGCCATCCGCGCCGAGGCCGAGCGCGCCGCGGTCGAGCGCATCGCCGGCTATGAGCCGGTGCTCGCCGCCGCCCGTGGCCTCGTCACCCCCGACATGCTCGACGCCATGCGCGAGGCCGCCATCCGCGACCGCGTCTCCCCGGAGGTGCTACGCGGCCGTCTGTGGGACGCCTTCACCAGCGGCGCCGTGCGCCCGTCCCTGCCGGCGCGCCCCGACACCGGCCCGTCCAACGAGGACCCGTCGCAGCTCCTCGACGCCATGGCTGAGGCGCTCGCCGCCCGCACAATGCCCGGCTACCAGGCCCCGCCGACCGGCCGCCACACCGAGTTCCTCGGCTGGCGCCCCTCCGACATGATCGGCGAGCTGCTTCGCGCCCGCGGCGAGCGCAATGTGCCGCGCAACCCGACCATCCTCGCCGAGCGCGCCTTCCACACCACCAGCGACTTCCCCGCGTTGCTCTCGGCCGCGGCCAACAAGATGCTGCTGGCGGCCTATGCGCCGGCGGCGCCCACCTACCGGACGCTGTTCCTCCGCCGCGACTTCCGGGACTTCAAGCCGCACCGCCACCTGCGGGTCGGCGACTTCCCGACGCTGCTGCCGCTGTCGGAGAATGGCGAGGTCCAGGCCGGCACCATGTCCGAGAGCCAGGAGCTGGTCTTCCTGCAGACCTTCGCGCGCCGCATCCGCGTGACGCGGCAGATGCTGGTGAACGACGACCTCGGCGCCTTCACCGACTTCGCCAGCATGATCGGCCGGCGCGTGGCGGACTTCGAGAACGCCACAGCCTATGCGCTGGTGAACAGCGCGGCCGGTGACGGGCCCACGCTCATCACCGGCGCGGCGGCGGTCTTCGGAACGGCAGCAGCGCGGGCCAACAAAGCGGGCGCCGGCACCGCGCTGGACCTACCCAACCTGGCGCTCGGCCGTGCCGCAGTGATGCGCCAGAAGACGCTCGATGGCCTGCCGATCGCGGTTGGCGCGCAGATGCGGCTGCTGGTCGGGCCGAACCAGGAGCTCGCCGCACGGCAGCTGACCGTCTCCGTCCAGGCGACGCAGACCTCCAACGCCAATGTCTACGCCGGCTTCGTGCAGCCGCTGGTCGAGCCGCTGATCCCGGCAAACCGCTGGTATCTCTTCTCCGACCCGCTCGCGGCGCCCGTCTACGTCTACGGCTACCTCAACGGCGCAGAGGGTCCGCAGGTCACCACCGGCAATGTCCAGGGCGTCGATGGCGTCGAGGTCTCGGTGATCTTCGACTTCGGCGTCGGCGCCATCGACTGGC
>CAYNBM010000148.1:0-1693 GCA_964395305.1 uncultured Rubritepida sp. | reverse complement strand
CGACCAGCTTGCGGGTGATGGCGATCTTGCCCTCGCCGAGCGTGACGGCACCGTTCACCGTGTAGCGGCGCTCGGCGGTGCCATCGCGCCGGCCCATGATCTCGTCGCAGATGTTGGCCGCGGCCATGAGCGCCGGCAGGTCGATATCCGCCCAGGCGGCGCGCCACCCGAAGGGCGAGGTCAGATACCAGGCCAGGCACAGCGCCGGATTGTCGGACCAGCCGGTGGCGCCGGTGCGCGGGTCCAGGATGGTGTCGGCCCCCTCGATGATGGCCGAGAGGCTGGGGGCGCCGGAGGGAAAGGCCTCGGGCCGCAGCTTGAGGCGGACGGCGAGATAGGCCCGCCCCTGGCCGCGATGCGCCGCGGTCCATTGGCCGCCGGTGTCCGCGACCAGATTGGCATTGGCGGCCTGGCCGGGATCGCCCAGCGCGCGGTCGATGCGCAGGAGGCCGGCGAACTTCGCGTCAGTGGAGGCGGTGCCGTTGAGGAACACCTCGCCGATGGCGCGGACGCGGTGCGCGGCCAGCACCACGACGACGTGGAGGAAGCCGTCGGCGCGGCCTTCATCATCGGTGGCCGAGTGCAGGAACACCACGGGGCCGGAGGTGCGGCAGCGGCCGAAGACGATCTGGTGCTCGGTGATGGGCTGGCGGAAGGACTGGGTGCGGCCAGCGCCGGGTGTGCGGGGATCGAAGCCGGAGCCGGGACCGGTGTCGGTGCCTGGCGTGACGTTGGCGCTGCGGGCGGCGGAGGGCGACTTGGGGCGGAAGACGGCGGCACCCACGGCGGACACCACCAGCGCGGCGCCGGCGGCCGCCACGGCGCCCAGGACGCCACCACCAATGACGGCGGATGCGGCGGCACCTGCCGCTGCTGCGATGAAGGGTATGGCGACGGGCATGGTCTGTCAGTCCCTCACCAGCCGATGCGCCACGCCACGGCGCAGGTCGTGATCGGCACGCGCAGCAAGCCCGCGGATCCGACGAAGGCCACGCGGCCGGCGTCCAGCACGACGCCGAGGCGGTCTGGGTGGGCGGACAGAACCACGTCGCCAGCGCCGGCGTAGGCCACCAGTACGCGGGGGAAGCCTGCGGTGTCGGCCATCTCCGCGAGCGTGGAGCGGTGCTGCCATGACGGGCGCTGCCCGGTGCAGGCCACCACCGCCGCCAGGGCGAAGCGCCCGCAGTTCCAGCGTGCCGCATCGAAGGGCCGATGCTCAGCCGCGGTGATTAGCGCCGCCAGGCGCTCCGGCCAGTCGGGCAACCGCGTCACTGGATCGGCAGCCGGATCTCCGCCTCCTGCAGCGCCGGCACGTACTCGAAGAACCGATCGCCGGGGTATTCGGCCTGCTGGTCGGCGTCCGTGTAGCGCCGCACTTCGGCCCGCTCGAGGTCCACTAGGCGGCTCTCGCAGGCCAGCGCCACGGAGGGCTCGGAACCGTCCGTCACCTCCATCGTGTCCATCAGCCCCGCCCAGAGCGGAAACGGGTCCGCCACAAAGGCCCCCTGCGCATCCAGCAGGGCACCCCACAGCGTCACCGGCCGGAGCCGGTAGCTCCGCTCGGCCAGCGCGATGTCCACCACCTCCTGCGGCACGGGTGACAGCGCGAGGGTGAGCCGCACGGCACGCAGTTCCACCGTCTCCTCGACATCCGAGATGGCGCCGATGCTGCCGGCCCCCTCGAACACCTTCC
>CAYNBM010000147.1:0-1695 GCA_964395305.1 uncultured Rubritepida sp. | reverse complement strand
AGGGGCGAAGGCGATGCCTACATCGACATTGCCGATCGTGGTGATGAGCCGGGTGACATGGTGATCGCGCGCGAGCAGCTGATCGTTCGGCACGCCGAACTCGTGCGATTCGAGGCAGCACAGGATGAGGGCATCGCATCGGCGAGCGGTCTGGCCACGCCGGCGACGCCGCCACCGGCCGCGCGCGGCGCAGCACCGCGCTATGACTGGGACGCTTTCTGGGCCGAGGCGCTGGTCAGCATGTTTCAGGACGGGCCGCCGGCGACGCTGGCGGAATACGTTCGCCGCATGGAGGCTTGGTTCGCTGAGCGTGGCGAACATCCGGACTCCAGCACGATCAAGAAGAAGCTGAGCCAGCCCTGGCGGCGGATCGCGCCTCAGTTGGAACGCCGCCGCGCCTGATTGGGACGGATCGCCGCCGAGGCGGGTAGGGCTAAGTATGAAGCCATCGCCCGTGGGACTGAACGCTCACCTCCCGCCGCACCTCCGCGAGGTCTGCGGCATCCTGGCCAGGGGCCTGGTGCGGCTGCGCAGCCGCGCTGCCGAGGATGATGCGCGCGATGCCGACATAGCTCGGGGGGTGGGAGACGTTCCCCTACACTCCACCGCCAAGCAGCGCCTGCATGCGAACCCCAACAGGAAGGGACTCGCATGACCAGACGATCCACCGCCGCGCCCGCGCCGGCGCCCACCATCCCGAAGATCCCGCCGACGCAGGTGCTGTCGCGGCTCGCCGCGCTGCAGGCGGCGCCGACCGCCACGCTGAAGCAGCAGTGGCGGGAGTTGTTCGGCAAGGAGCCGCCGCCCTGGAATCGGGCCTACATCCAAAGCCGGCTCGCGTATCGCATTCAGGAGCTCGCGTATGGCGGGCTGAAGCCCGAGACCGTCGATCGGCTTGTGGCGCTGGGCGAGCAACTGGATGGCGGCAACGTCGTCCTGCGCCGCATTCGCGCCGACAGCCGCCCACTGGCCGGTACGCGCCTCATCCGAGAATGGCAGGGCGTGCAGCACGTCGTCACGGTCCGCATCAACGACTTCGAATTCGAGGGACGGCCGTATCAGTCGCTCTCGGCTATCGCGCGCCACATCACCGGCACGCGCTGGAATGGCTGGACGTTCTTCGGGCTGCGCGCGCGAGGTGACGCATGACCCGGCGCGTACGCATCGAGCCGGCCATGCCGGCCACCACGAAGAAGTTGCGCTGCGCCGTCTACAGCCGGAAGTCCACGGACGAGGGCCTCGAGAAGGAATTCAACACCCTCGACGCACAGCGCGACGCCTGCGAAGCCTATATCAGCAGCCAGCGCGCCGAGGGCTGGGTGCTGGTCCGCGACCGCTATGATGACGGCGGCTTCTCCGGCGGCACGCTGGAGCGACCGGCGCTGCAACGCCTGCTGCGCGACATCCAAGCCGACCTGGTTGACGTCATCGTGGTCTACAAGATTGACCGGCTCTCCCGCTCGCTGATGGATTTCGCCAAGCTGGTGGAGGTGATGGATGCGCACGGCGTGACGTTTGTCAGCGTGACGCAGAGCTTCAATACCACCACGTCGATGGGCCGGCTGACGCTGAACATCCTGCTCAGCTTTGCGCAGTTCGAGCGGGAGGTCATTGGCGAGCGGATCCGCGACAAATTCGCGGCCTCCCGCGCCCGCGGCATGTGGATGGGGGGCAAGGTGCCGCTCGGCTACGACG
>CAYNBM010000146.1:0-1749 GCA_964395305.1 uncultured Rubritepida sp. | reverse complement strand
TGGTGGAGCAGAAGGCCACGGTCTGGCGGCCGCCGGCCTTCTCCTGCCAGTGCTTTACCACCGCGTCAGTGACCGGCACCGTGTCCATCACACGGGCGACCTCGCCCATATCGAAGTCATCGCCGCTGCGCCGCACGGCCCGGAGCTCGTCCTGCACGCCGACATCGATGATGAAGGTGCGGGGCGGCACAAGGTGGCCGGAGGCGATCAGCTCACCGAGCCGAATCTGATCGGCGACGTTCGAGAAGACCTGGCGCAGCCCGATCTTGTCGCCGCGGTTCGGCGTGGCGGTGACGCCGTAGATTCGGCAGTCAGGATTGCGCTGCAGCGCGCGATCGATGATCCGGCGATAGCTGTCCGCGACGGCGTGATGCGCCTCGTCGATCACCAGCAGGTCCAGCGCCGGCATTGCCTCCAGGTTCGCCTGGCGTGTCAGCGTCGGCACCATGGCGAAGGTGACCTGGCCGCCCCAGGACTTCTGTCCGGCATCCACCACCGAGGTGCCGATGCCGGGATTCACGCGGCGGAACTTCGCCAGGTTCTGCGCCGTGAGCTCATCCCGATGCGCGAGGACCGCGGCCTTCGCGGCGCTGCCGCCGATATGCTCGCCCACCGCCGCCGACAGCATGATCGTCTTGCCGGCGCCGGTCGGGGCGACGCCGAGGGTGTTGCCGTGCTGGCCGAGCGCACGAAGGCTGCGCTCGACGAAGAGCTTCTGGCGGGGGCGGAGCATCATGCTGGTGCGGCCCTCCCTCAGCGCGCCCAGGCGGGACGCGGATCGGCGCCAGGAGCGGGCTGCTGCGCCGGGGCCGGGAAGGCGCCCTGGTGCATGGCCGGCGCGGCGGGCGGCGCATAGGCCGGCGCCGGCGGGGCATAGGCAGGCTGCGGCGGCGGTGCGTAACCAGCCGGCGCAGCGGTGCGCCCCATCGCCTGCGCGTAGTCCCGATGGTCCGGCGTCACCGCCATGCGGATTTCGTTCTTGGCCTCGCCGCCAGCATCCGTGCCGTGCTCGATCTTGGCCACGAACTCGAGGCCATCGAGATCCGCGAAGCCGCCGATGCGGCGCGCCGCCTGCGCCTGGGGCGAGACATCCTTGTCGGAGATGCCGCGGGCGGAGTTCAGCATCCCGCGCAGGAAGCTGCGGCCCATCCCCGCCCATTCCGGCCCCTTCGGGCTGTAGAGCCCGATCAGCGTGAAGATCTTCCGCTTGGCGTAGGGCCCCTCCAGCACGGTGAACTCGCCATTGAGATAGACGGCGCCGGTGCTGCCGCGCGTGGCGTAGCCACCGGTCCAGCCCTGGCTCGGATCGTCGAAGCCGCCGGGGCGGATGGTGAGGCGGACCTTCGCCAGCGTCCCCTTGGGGATCAGGTTCGGGTTGGACTGGGCGTCGTTGTAGTCGTTCCAGGCAGCCATGGTGCTTCTGCTCCGATCAGGTGTTGGGGGTGGGGGAGGGCAGCGCGATCGACGGCGCGTCGAACGGCGGCGACGGGCTGCGGATTTTCTGGAAGAGCTGCCCGAGATGCGGCGGCTCCAGCATGTCGAGCCGGCCGCTGCGATCCTTCGCGGGATAGCCCCAGGGGTTCAGCGTCTGGCAGACCAGACCGCGGAAGGATGCGACAGCAGGCTGGCCGGGAGCGGCGTCCGGCTTGATCTCGGCCAGCGTCATCACCTGGTCGACGATGCCGGGCAGCTCGAGGCCGGTCTTGCTGCCGTCGATCTGCGGCACGAAGACCTTGCGATTGAAGTCGT
>CAYNBM010000145.1:0-1752 GCA_964395305.1 uncultured Rubritepida sp. | reverse complement strand
CCACCAGCGACCGCACGATCCGAGCCTGTTCTGCCGGGAACAGGTGCTCCCACAGCGGGTCAAGCCGATGCAGCGCATCCTGCGTCTCGCCCTCGGTCAGGTCCGGCGCCTCCTTGCGCGCCGCACGCCAGGTGCCGACCACGATCTCCGGCTGCCGCAGCACCGCCCGCACCTGGTCCACCACCGCCGCCTCGATCTCGGCCGCCGACACCCGCCGCACAATGCTGTCGTCGCCGGCGGCGTCGCCCTTCAGCACGCGCTGCGCCACGTAGTAGCGATAGAGCCGGCCATTCTTCCGGGAATGGGTCGGCGATAGCGCCCGTCCATCCACCCCAAAGATCAGCCCCTTCAGCAGCGCCGGCGTCTGCGCCCGGTTCTGGTTGGCGCGCACCCGCGGGCTGATCTGCAGCACGGCATGCGCGCGGTCCCACAACTCCCGCGGCACGATCCCCTGGTGCTCGCCAGGATAGATGTTTCCCTTATGCGCGGCCTCGCCGACATAGGTCCGATTGTTCAGCAGCTTGTAGACATCGCCCTTGTCCAGCGGTCGGCCCACTTTGCTGGTGAGGCCCTCCTCACGAAGGCGCTTCACGGTCTCCATGCCCGACCCCGTCTCGGCGAAAATCTCGAACACGCGGCGCACCCGCGGGGCCTCATCCTCATTCACGATCAGCTTGCGCGCCACCACGTCGTAGCCGAGCGGCACTTTGCCTCCCATCCACATCCCCCGCGCCCGGGAGGCTGCGAATTTGTCGCGGATTCTTTCGCCAATGACCTCTCTTTCGAATTGGGCAAAGCTGAGCAGGATGTTCAGCGTCAGCCGGCCCATGCTGGTGGTCGTGTTGAAGGACTGCGTCACCGAGACGAAGGTCACTTGGTTCTCGTCGAACACCTCGACCAGCTTGGTGAAGTCCACCAGCGACCGGCTCAGGCGGTCGATCTGAACCGCGCCGGGTTTGCCGGAGGCTCCACCCATTGAGAGGATGGAGCGATGACGGCGAAGAAGACGGCGGCGAACTACTCGCCAGAGGTTCGGGAGAGGGCTGTGCGTCTGGTGCTGGATGGCGCCGGGGAGCATGGCTCGCAATGGGCGGCGATCGGGTCGATTGCGGCGAAGATCGGCTGCACGGCGGAGACGCTGCGGCGCTGGGTCCGACAGGCCGAGCGCGACCGCGGCAAGCGGGCCGGCCCGACGACGGAGGACAGGGATCGCATCAAGGCGCTTGAGCGCGAGGTCCGCGAGCTGCGCCAGGCCAATGAGATCCTGCGCAAGGCGTCAGCGTATTTTGCCCTGGCGGAGCTCGACCGCCGGTCGAAGCCATGATCGCGTTCATCGACGATCATCGCGATGCATACGGGGTCGAGCCGATCTGCCGGGTCCTGCCGATCGCTCCGTCCACCTACCATGCCCATGTCGCGCAGCGCGCCGATCCCGCCCGGGGCTCGGCCAGGTCGCAGCGGGACGGGATGCTGCGGTCGGAGGTGCGGCGCGTCCATGCCGAGAACTTCGGCGTCTACGGCGTGCGCAAGGTCTGGCGCCAGCTCGGCCGCGAAGGGACGCCGGTGGCCCGCTGCACAGTGGCGCGTCTGATGCGACAGATGGGCCTGCGCGGCGTGGTGCGCGGGAAGGAGACGAGGACGACGATGCCGGACAGGGGCGCGCCGTGCCCGGCCGACAGGGTCAACCGGCAGTTCCTTGCGCCGCGGCCGAACCTGCTCTGGGTGTCGGACTTCACCTATGTCGCGACCTGG
>CAYNBM010000144.1:0-1754 GCA_964395305.1 uncultured Rubritepida sp. | reverse complement strand
GCGCGCATCCAGTCGAGCCAGCCGGCCCAATAGGGCTGCCATTCATTGTCGCGATGGATCAGCCCGAGGTTTACCAGCACCTGGCCGTCCGGGCGCATGGCCGCATCGAGATGCTGGAACACACCCTGCATCAGCGCATCCCAATCCGTGACGCCGCCGGTGGTGTAGTCCCGCTGGTTCCCGTAGGGCGGGGAGGTGAAGAGCAGCGCCGCGCGGTCCTCGCCCATCACGCGAGCGACCGAGGCAGCATCGGTGCTGTCGCCGCAGAGAAGGCGATGCTCGCCCAGCAGCCAGAGGTCGCCGGGGCGCGTGACTGCCTGGCGCGGCGGCTCAGGATCGGCATCGGCGGGATCCTCCGCCGGCTCCTCCGCATCCGCCGCGCCTGCCGCACCGCCCCCCTCGGCGGAATCCGCGGACAGAGCCTCGGGCGCGTCGCCGTCGGACACGGCATCTCCAGCCGCCGCGAGGATGTCCGCGAGCTCATCCGCCGAGAAGCCGAGTGCCGCGAGGTCGAAGTCGGGCACGGCCTGCACCGCGGCCAGCGCATCGCGCAGCAGCGCCTGGTCCCAGGTCGCGTTCTCCGCGATCCGGTTGTCGGCGAGGCGCAGTGCCTCCTTCTGCGCCGCGGACAAATGCCGCAGCACGATCACCGGCACCTTCGTCATGCCGATCGCCGTCGCGGCCTCGAGGCGCCCATGGCCGGCGATCAGTACACCGTCCTCATCCACCAGCAGCGGGTTGGTGAAGCCGAAGGCCAGCATGCTGGCCTTGATCTGCTCCAGCTGCGCGGCGCTGTGCACGCGGGCGTTGCCGGCATGCGGGCGCAGCTCCGCCACCGGACGCAGCAGGATCTTCGCCGCCATCCAGGGGAGCGTCATCGGGCCATCCGGATCTGGGAGTGGGTGCAAACCATGCGGCCGCGGCTGCAAACTCAGCGCGGCATTGTTTGCGGGCTATCTGTTTGATCGCACAGGGAAAGGGCTGCAAACCGCAACCCTGTTTTATGCCCTGGCGCTAGCGACCTAGCGCGCTTCCGCCCCCCGCATACAGCGAGGCCAGGAAGGAACCATCGGCTCGAGAGCCACTGTCTCGTCTGAGCGACGCTGCGGCTCTTGAGCCGCGCTGCGGTCGCACCCTTTCCAGGTGTCCAGATGATAGGCCGTGTGGATTTCGGTGCGCAACGCGACATTCTTTCGCTGCGCTACGCATGATTGCGCTGCGACGAGTTTTCTTCGATCGACGCGCCGATCATCACGCCGCCCTCGTCCGCGGCACGAGCCCGAAGTGCCCCGCCAGCACGCTGAGCGTCGCCACGAGCATCCCCTGCGCTTGCGGAGGAGCAACGGGGCGTCCACCCCAGCCCTGGCGCATCGCCCACTCCCGCACGGACATCTCCAGGCCGACGACGTGCCACGCGCAGGAGCCCGCTGCGCTGTCATGACCGCCGAGGGCATCCAGGGCCGCGCCGATCTTGCGGCGTGCGTCCATGTGATGGTCGGAAAGGGTGTCGGCCGTCTGGCCTGGCAGGCGGACCAGCACCGACTTCGACATGCCATCCAGGGCGGCGCTGCGGAACAGGGCGCGGAAGTAGCCGCCAGCGTCGTGCATCTGCTGGGTGATGGTGCCGTTGGCCAGCATCATGCCCAGCGTATCCACGGCGCGACGATGCTGCACGGGGCTGCCCGTCTCGGGATCCGCCTCGCGGATCGGGTCCGAGAAGCCGCCATGCTGGAGCCGCCACTTCGAGGGGCCCA
>CAYNBM010000143.1:0-1849 GCA_964395305.1 uncultured Rubritepida sp. | reverse complement strand
CGCTGCGCGCACGCCTTGCTGATCGCCTCCGCCGCGGTCTCCGCCGGGTCGAAGCCGAAGCGCGGGAAGCGCGCCCCTGTGTCCACCTCCGCCCGCACGCCGAGGCCGAAGGGCCTGGCGATGCGCGCGACGATCTCCGCCAGCGTCAGGCCGAGCAGCTCGCCCGGTCCCTCCGGCGCCGCCGCGCAATCGACCAGGTCACATGCCTTGTCGCGGCCCTGGATCGTGCATGCCAGGTCCTCCCCATTGGTCGAGAGCTGCACGCGATCGACCCAGCCTACCAGCACCGTCTCGCCGTCGATGGCGAGGCTCGCGGCCTGCCCCGGAGCGGCGCCGGCAACCGTGGCGAGGGGGCTGATGCCGCCGAGGAAATCGCGGCTGCGCTTGGGTTCCCAGCAGCGCAGGGTGAAGCTGCCGCACAGCTCCGCCATGTCGCGCGTGATTTCCAGGTCGGTGAAGCCGGCGAAGCGCGCGCTGCCGATCGTCAGCACCACCCGCTGTGTCGTCGCACGGTCGCTCATCAGACTGCCGGCAGCATCTGGCCGCGCGCCGGCGCCTCGAAGCGCACGCCCGGGTTCTCGGCATCGGCGCGGCGGATGACCAGGCCGGGCGCCAGGGCGATCTCGATCCGGCCGCGCAGGTCCCCGTGCCGCAGGCCCGGCCCGGACTGCGGCTGCACCGCCGGGTCGTTGCCATAGAAGCCCGGCAGCCGGCCGCGCTCGCCCTCGCGCTGGCGACGCAGCCCGGGAGAGGCCGGCCCCAGTTCCTCCTGCTGGCGGCCGAAGCCCTGCCCGCGCTCGAAGCGTCCCTGGATGCGGTCGAGGGCGTCGAGGATCGGCTTCAGCGTCTCGCGCTGGAATGCGGCGAGCGTCTGGCCCCAGCGCAGCGTGGCGTCGCGGACCGCGTCCACCTTCGCAGGCAGGCCGTCCCAGCCGTCCACGATCTGGCCGAGCCAGCGGTTCCACACCTCCATGACCGGCGCGACGCCGGCGCCGATGCGGCGGGCGAGCTGGTCGGTCAGCTCCCCCATCAGGTCGAGCTGCGCCTGGTAGCCCTTCAGGCGCTCGGCCAGGTTGCTATCGAGCACGCCTTCGCCGGCCAGGGCGACCTGTTCGCGGATGCTCAGGAAGTCCTGGACGAAGCGCATCAGCGGGGCGAGGGCGGCGTTCGCCTGCATGTCGGCGAAGAGCTTGGCCAGCTTGAAGGGATCGTCGCCCGCCATCTGGCGGACCTTCTGCACCAGCGCGTCGAAGACGTTGATGCCCTGGCGCTCGGCATTGCGCACCACGCCGGGCAGGTCCACCCCGAAGTCGGCGAAATTCCGCACCGTCTCCTCCGACCGCAGCTTGGAGAGGAGGTTGCGCATGTTGTTCATGGCTTCGTTGGCGTCGCCGGCGCCGCGCCGCGCCACCTGCAAGGACGCGGCCAGGGTGTTGACGGCGCTCTCGCCGCGCACCCCGAGCTGATCCATCAGGGTCAGCAGGGAGGGAAACTCCCGCGCCATGTCGCGGATTTCGACCGCGCCGAGCTGCCCGGCCCGCGTGATCCGCGCGAGGTTCTGATAGACCCGGTCCACCGGGATGCGGCCCACCTCGTGCAGCGCGCCCACCAGCTTGGCGGCATCCTCCACAGCCACCCGCTCCGCGACGCTCAGCCGCGTGACGCTTTCGAGCAGCCCCTTCATGGCATCGGCCGGGATGCCCTGGCGGATCAGCTCATTCGCGCCCTGCATCACGGTCTGCGAAGAGGTCATGTAGCGGCGCGCCAGCATCTCGGAGAGCTGCGTCATCTCCAAGCGCATCGCCCGCGCCCGCTCGCCCACCAGGCCGAGGGTGTTGGTGATGTCGAT
>CAYNBM010000142.1:0-1860 GCA_964395305.1 uncultured Rubritepida sp. | reverse complement strand
GCCGGCTCTCGCAGGCCAGCGCCACGGAGGGCTCGGCGCCGTCCGTCACCTCCATGGTGTCCATCAGACCCGCCCAGAGCGGGAACGGGTCGGCGACAAAGGCGCCCTGCGCATCAAGCAGCGCGCCCCAGAGCGTGACCGGCCGCAGGCGGTAGCTGCGCTCGGCCAGCGCGATATCCACCACCTCCTGCGGTACCGGCGACAGCGCCAGGGTGAGCCGCACGGCGCGCAGCTCGACGGTCTCCTCGACATCCGAGATGGCGCCGATGCTCCCAGCGCCCTCGAAGACTTTCCCCGCCCAGTCCAGCGGGCCAAGGCCGGTCCAGACCCGAAAGGGGCCGGTGGCGAAGTCGAGCTCGACCAGCACCACCGGCGTGGCGATCGGCGCCGTGGCGGCGGCCGCCGCCTGGTTGCTGAGGCGTGGGGTGCCGGACATCACAATGCTTCCTCGAGGCGGATGGTGACGGCGGCAAAGGGCCCGGGCCGCGTCGGGTTCGCCGCCTCGTCGTCCGACACCAGCCGCATCGGCACGCTCGGCAGGGAGAGGATCAGCGGCTCGCCCACCACCACCGCGGCGCGCAGCGGCGGGGCGATGGCGATGGTGGCGGTGCCGGCCCCGGAGGCGGCGACCGCGGCGGTGGCGATGTAGAGCCGGCCGCCGAGGCCGATGTAGTCGCCCGCGCCGACGGCCACGGTGCTGGGCCACCAGCCCTGCGTGACGATGGACAGCGCTCCGCGTGGCGCGCCGGCCGCCAGTGAGGGATTGCCCGAGCCCACCACCAACCCGGTGCCGTCGGTGAAGATGGTGGCGTCCGAGAAGCTGTAGGGCCCGGTCGGCACGTCGCCCTGGCTGCGCGGATCGCCGGTGCGGTATTCGCGCCGCCAGTCCCAGATGCGCACGGTGTTGGCGGAGCCCGCCAGAGCCGCCAGCAGCCCATCCATCAAGCCCGCCTGCACGCGCCCCAGCGGCTCGAAGCTGGCCTCCGCCACCCAGCGTGCGCCCTCGCGCCGCAGCACCTGCGTGGCGCGGGTGACGGGCGAGACAAAGCGCAGGGTGTTGTGCTGCAGGTAGAAGCTCAGCCGCGACGGCCGCAGCGTGGCGGGCCAGGCATATTCCGTCATGGCCCTATCCCCGCACGATGGAGGTGGCGCTGCCGCCGCGGCGGATGGCGTCGAGCGTGGCGGCACTCGCCTGCCGCACGATCTGCGCCGAGAGCACGCGCAGCCGTGCCTCGACGCCGGCATCGGCGCCGCGCGCATCGATGGTGATGCTCTGGTTGATCACCGGCCCGCCCGGCGCCATGCCGTTGGGCAGCACCGTGCCGCTGCGGTTCGGCACGAACCATTCGGGCCCGCGCTCGCCCACGATGTAGGGCTGGCCACCCGCCACCGGCCCGCCCTCGGCGCGGAACAGCCCGCCCAGCGCCGAGCCGATCCCCGAGAAGATCGAGCCGAAGTCAAAGCCGGCCAGGCTGGAGGTCACCGCCGTGCCGAGCGGCTCGGTGATGGTGCGCCGGACGACGATGCGGGCGATGTCCTGCAGGATGCCCTGCAGCACCTTGGAAAAACTCTCGCCCTTGATGATCGCGTCCTCGAAGGCGGAGGAGAAGGTCAGGCCGAGTTCCCGCGCCGTGTTGCTGGTGCGCTCGGTGGCCTGCTGCACACGCTGCTGGCTGCGCTCCAGCTCCTCGAGCGCGGCATTGGCCTCGCGCGAGACCGTCTCGTCCGGGATGGGCTGGCCGATGCGCTCAGAGCGCTCCACCAGCCGGCCGAGCGTTTCCAGGCGGCGGGTGTAGCGCTCCTGCGCGTTCTCGTTGTTCTGGATCAGCCGCTCGCGCTCGCGGATGATGTCGTTGATCT
>CAYNBM010000141.1:0-1863 GCA_964395305.1 uncultured Rubritepida sp. | reverse complement strand
CCGAGACGCTGCGCAGCCAGTACCAGCGGGTCTGGCCGGTGGTGAGGCCGGTGCGATCCCAGGGCAGCGCGGTCGGCTCGGCGGCCAGCTTGGTCGCGGCGGCCAGGCTGGCGCTGCTGGCCTCGAAGACCTGCAGGCGCACCCCGTCAGCCGGAAAGCCGCCCGACAGGCGGACGCCGCCGGTGATGCCGGTCGCGGCCAGGCCCGACGCGGCGGCCGGCACCAGCGCCTCGCGCCAGCCCGACACCGCGCCGCTGCGCGCCTGCGCCCGCACGCGAAAGGCGGTGGGATCCGCGGTGGGGATGGCGACCGCGGTGGCGCCGAAGCCGCCGGCATAGCCCTGCCAAACCGCGACGGAGGTGGGGCGAAATTCAATCTCGTAGCCGGCGAGATAGGCCGAGCCTACCGCCGACCAGGACACCGCGATCGCTGTGAAGGTCGTGCCGAGCGGCGTCTCCACCAGGATGGCGGCGGGTGCTGCAATCACGCCTGGGTTCGGCAGCACCACCGACGGGTTCTGCCCCGTCGCGCGCTCATCCGTCGCCGGGTTCCACGCCCAGACGGCGGGATCCTCCTCGGAGAGCTGCAGGTTCACCCCGCCATCCGGCGCCAGCGCCCAGCCCGTCACCCGCGCCGGGAAGGGCGTCAGGCGTTCGAGCGCCACCGTCACCCCATCCCAGGGCCGCAGCCGCAGCGCCGAGAGGTTGGCCTGCATCGCCACCTCGCGCTGGCGGCGGTTGCGCTCCAGCTCGATTTTCATCAGGCGCTGGACCGTCGCCGCCGAGGTGGTGAGCGGGAACTCCATGTCCCGGTAGATCGCCTCGCCGCCATCCTCGGTGACGTAGTTGCTGGCGAGCAGCGGCGGCGCATCGGTCGGCTGCCAGGCGGCGGCCGGCTCGACATAGACGGCGCGCACCCCGTTGAAGAGATCGCGCCGCGGGCGCGAGCCGACGATGGTGACATCGCCGCGCAGATCGTCGGAGGTGAGTGTCGCGGCCGGCAGCGCCGGTGCGCCGGCATGGATGTAGAAGCGCCCTCCGCTCACCACGAGCGCGCCCGCCATGGCGGCGACCAGCTTGCGCGTGATGGCGATCTTGCCCTCACCGAGCGTGACGGCGCCGTTGACGGTGTAGCGCCGCTCGGCGGTGCCATCGCGCCGGCCCATGATCTCGTCGCAGATGTTGGCCGCGGCCATGAGCGCCGGCAGGTCGATATCCGCCCAGGCGGCGCGCCAGCCAAAGGGCGAGGTCAGGTACCAGGCCAGGCACAGCGCCGGATTGTCGGACCAGCCGGTGGCGCCGGTACGCGGGTCGAGGATGGTGTCCGCCCCCTCGATGATGGCGGACAGGCTGGGCGCGCCGGAAGGGAAGGCCTCGGGCCGCAGCTTGAGCCGCACGGCGAGATAGGCGCGCCCCTGGCCGCGATGGGCCGCGGTCCACTGGCCGCCGGTATCCGCCACGAGATTGGCATTGGCGGCCTGGCCGGGATCGCCCAGCGCGCGGTCGATGCGCAGCAGGCCGGCGAACTTTGCGTCGGTGGAGGCGGTGCCGTTGAGAAACACCTCGCCGATGGCGCGGACGCGATGCGCGGCCAGCACCACGACGACATGCAGGAAGCCGTCGGCGCGGCCCTCATCGTCGGTGGCGGAATGCAGGAACACGACGGGGCCGGAGGTGCGGCAACGGCCAAAGACGATCTGGTGCTCGGTGATGGGCTGGCGGAAGGACTGGGTGCGGCCGGCGCCGGGTGTGCGGGGATCGAAGCCCGAGCCCGGCCCGGTGTCCGTGCCTGGCGTGACGTTGGCGCTACGGGCGGCGGAGGGCGACTTGGGGCGGAAGACCGCGGCACCCACGGCGGAGACCA
>CAYNBM010000140.1:0-1879 GCA_964395305.1 uncultured Rubritepida sp. | reverse complement strand
AGCTGCCCGTGCCGCTCTATGGCACGGTGGCCGGGCTGGATTACGTGTTCATCGGCTGAGGGCGGCGACGAGGCTTGACTGTCCTGGCTAGTAGTCTTGCCGAGTGTGCGCTTTGGTTGTTTCGAAAAGCGCATCCCGCGTCGAACCCGTCGGCGTTCGCGTCGACCCTGGGTTTCCCGGGGATAGGCCACGACGAACATCTGTCGGCTGATGGCCAGGCGGACATGGGCGAGCTTGATGGTCTGCATGACGGCGCAGAGTGCGACCTGCTCGTGGCTGCAATCGAACTGGCAGACCTCGCCGGGGGCGAAGGCCAACCGGACAAACGCCTGGGTGAGTGTCGGGCGGGATTTGCTGGCTTTCCAGCGCTGCACGAAGCGCTGCAGGCTGCCATACGTGCCATTCCAACGGCATCACGCTCTGACCTCTGCCCAATCGCGTGATGCGATGGTGGTGATGCGTTCTGGTTCTGCGACGAGGGCATTCCACGCGTCGCAGCAGGCATCGACGATGGCTTCGCAGGTTTCGCAGACGCGGTTGCTCAGGTGGTTTTGGCGCAAGAACTGCCAGAGGTTTTCCACCGGGTTGAGTTCGGGTGAATAGGGCGGCAGCGGCAGCAGCAGCAGCAGCAGGCTGATGTTGTCGGGCAACCGCAGCTTGCCGCCCGGCGTCAGCACCAGTTTCCGCCCACCCCGCAGCTTCCGAACCGCCAGTGGCACCCGCACGGCCAGCATCTGCGCGGCGCCGGTCATGCTGCCGCTCTCGCGGGTTCGGCCGGCGGCGCCGCCAGATCCCGCGCCAGGCTCGCCGGTCCCTCCAGCTTCATCCGCACGTCAGCGCCGCCAGCCCCGATGTCCACCCGGTCGACCAGGAGGCGGATGATGCGCGCCTGTTCCGCGGGAAGAGCGCCTCCCACCGCGGGTCGAGCCGCTACAGTGCCAGCCGGGCTTCATCCTCCATCATTTCGGGCGCCGAGGCCCGCGCCGCGCGCCAGGCCCCGAGCGCCACCTCTGGTTGGCGCAGCAGCCCCCTGACCTGGGCAATGACCGCGCCCTCAATCTCCGCCGCGGAAATGCGGGCGATGGCCAGCCCGTCCGCGGCACTGCCCTTCAGTACTGACTGGCTGACATAGCAACAGTACTGCTGGCCGCGCCGGCCCGGCGCGTGGGTGGCGGCAACGGCAATGACACGTTGGATGTCCGACCCGATGATCACCGACGACGTCTTCGCCGGCCTCCTCACCTTCCCCAATGTGCTGGTCACCGGTCACCAGGGATTCCTCACGAATGAGGCATTGACCGCGATCGCGCAGACCACCACCGCGAACATCTCCGCCTTCACAGCGACACGGCGCTCGGTCCATGAGGTCGCGGCCAGCTGCACGGTGCGGAGCGCCGCAACTTGAAGCTGATGCGCGTGGATCCGACGCTACAGAAAAGGGGCACTGCGCAGCGGCATTTTTTGTGCGCCGCGCATCACGCAGTGTCGCCAGAGGTACGCGCCATGCCGAGCCTGCCCCGGGCCCACCCAGGACTTCATCAGCTCCGCTTTGTCCTTGAAAGCTCCGCCCTTGTGTTTCGCTTTATCCTGGATTTGACGTCTCAGGATATCGCATGGATCTGGGACGAGATCGCGGATCGGCGCCCCGAGTCTGAAACGCCACCGAAGCATGAATCGTCTCTATATATCGCGCAATGTCTTGTATCCATACACTAACGCTCGCTCGAGACAGGGTGCAGGTCGGCACCGATCGGGACCCCACCAACAAACCCGAATTTTCTTATTTATCAATAGATTAGCCTTGAACTAGGAAGGGGTCCGACTTCCTAGGCCCTGTGGACGGAATTGCAGAAGCAGAGATTTGCAGGATTCCGGCGCG
>CAYNBM010000139.1:0-1938 GCA_964395305.1 uncultured Rubritepida sp. | reverse complement strand
CGATGACGGCAAGGTCGAATTCGTCTGCACGCAACTCCCGCAGCTCGGCGGCGAGGAGGCTCTCGTCCCAGGTCGAGTTCAGCGCCAGCTGGTTGTCGGCCAGCCGGAAGGCCCGCGCCTGGGCCTCGGTCAGATGGCCGAGCCGGATGGCCGGAATCTCCGCCAGCCCGAGGGCCTTGGCCGCCAGGACGCGGCCGTGGCCTGCGATGAGGACGCCGGCATCATCCACCAGCACCGGCACGTTGAAGCCGAATTCAGCAATCGACGCCGCCAGCTGCGCCACCTGCTCGCTGGGGTGCATGCGTGCATTGGCGGCATAGGCCGCGAGCGATGCCACCGGCATCATCTCCATCTGAAGGTCAGGCCGCATCGGCAGTGACCTCCATGCGGGCGCCGGCGACGGCAACATAATCGCGACCATCGTCCGCCAGCGTCACCGCCAGGTCCGGATGCAGCATCCGCCACCGCGCCACGGCCAGATCGACATAGGCCGGCGCCAGTTCGATGGCGTGCACGCGGCGGCTGGTGCGCTGGCCCGCCAGGATGGTGGTGCCACTGCCGCCGAAGGGCTCGAACACCACATCGGCCTCGTCGGTGTAGGTGCGCATGAGGAATTCCGGCAGCACGACCGGGAATACCGCGGGATGCTCGGTCTCGATGCCGCGGCCCTTGTGGCGGGTCAGGCGCAGCACGTTGTCGGGGATCCGGAAGTCCTGCACCGGCAGGCCAGCGTGCTGGTACTCCGAGATCGTCCCATCCGCAGCGCGCAGCCCACTGCCCTTGTTCGGCGTGCCGGCCCATTTGCAGGGGACGATCTTGTTCGCCTGCCGGGCCTGGCGGTTGAAGTGGAAGACGAGCTCGAAGGCCGGCGCGAGGCGCCCGTTCCAGTCTCCCGGCAGGCCAGGCCCCTGGTCCCAGGTGTAGAGCCCGAAGCGGCGCCAGCCCCGGGCACGCATCCAGTCGAGCCAGCCCGACCAATAGGGGATCCATTCGCTGTCGCGGTGGATAAGGCCGAGGTTCACCAGCACTTGGCCGTCTGGCCGCATGGCCGCGTCGAGGTGCTGGAACACGCCCTGCATCAGGGCATCCCAATCCGTGCCGCCACCGGTGGTGTAGTCGCGCTGGTTCCCATAGGGCGGGGAGGTGAACAGCAGCGCCGCGCGGTCCTCGCCCATCACCCGCGCGACCGACACAGCGTCGGTGCTGTCGCCGCACAGCAGGCGATGCTCGCCGAGCAGCCAGAGGTCGCCGGGGCGGGTGACGGCCTGGCGCGGCGGCTCCGGTTCGGCGTCTGCCGGATCCTCCGCGGGCGCCTCGTTGCCAGGGGCGTCGGCGCTGGCAACGGCCGGGCTGGCAAGGGTACCGTTGCCAGGGTCCGTTGCCACCGGCTCCATGCCGGCCAGCAGCCGATCGAGCTCACCGGCATCGAAACCGGTGAGCGCCAGATCGAGACCGCCCATCTCCTGCAGCTTCGCCACCTCTGCGGCGAGCAGTGCCTCGTCCCAGCCGGCGTTCAGCGCGATGCGATTGTCCGCCAGTCGGTAAGCGGCCTTCTGCGCATCGGTCAGGCCGGCCCGGGTGATGGTGGGGACCGTCTCCAGGCCCAGGGATTTGGCGGCTTGCAGCCTGCCATGGCCGGCGATGATCTCGCCGTGCTCGTCGACCAGCACAGGCGCCACGAAACCGAACTCGAGGATACTGGCTGCGATCTGCGCCACCTGCTCGGCGGAATGCGTGCGCGCATTGCCGGCATAGGGCAGCAGGGAGGCGACCGCGCGCGCCTCAACGGCGCTCGCAGACCATGGAGCCTGGGGCATGCGCACCTGCTGAAATCGATGGTGGTGGTGAAAGGTGCCGCCCGGCGAGGCTGGCAACGCGGCGCTGTGGCAACCTGGAAAAATAGCCTGGCGCTAGGAATGTTGCGCGCTTCCGCCCCCC
>CAYNBM010000138.1:0-1943 GCA_964395305.1 uncultured Rubritepida sp. | reverse complement strand
TGGCGCGCACGAGCCAAGCAAGATGCAGCGTCGTGAGATTGCTATGATTCGGCGGGTTGGATCACACCATGATCGACGATGCCGCGGGCCGCAGCGACATCGGCGAAGATGCGGTCGTCGCCCTCCAGCACCGCGGCTTCGTCGGTCGTCTCCTGCCAGCGCCGCACGATCACGTCGGCATAGGCGGGGTCGATCTCCAGCAGCACAGAGCGCCGCCCGGTGCGCTCCGCCGCGATCATGGTCGTGCCCGAACCGCCGAAGCAATCCAGCACCGTGTCGCGCGGCTTGCTGCTGTTGCGGATCGCGCGCTCGACCAGCGCCACCGGCTTCATGGTGGGGTGCAGGTCGTTGCGAGCCGGCTTGTCGAAGTGCCAGACATTCCCCTGGTCGCGCGCGCCGCACCAGTAGTGCTGCGCGCCAGCCTTCCAGCCATAGAGCATGGCCTCGAACTGCTGGTGGTAGTCGGCGCGGCCGAGGGCGAAGGTGTTCTTCGCCCAGATGATGGTGCTGGACCACTTGCCGCCCGCCTCCTGCCAGACGCGATGCAGCGTCGGCCACTCGGAGGAGGACATGCAGACGTAGCAGGCGCCCTTGGTGACCGAGAGCAGGTTGATCAGCGCGGGGCGGAGGAACTCGGGAAAGCTGCCGCCGAGCGCGTCATTGGCGATGGTCATCTTGGCCGCGGTGCCGCCCTCGTAGGCCACGTTGTAGGGCGGATCGACGAAGCCCATGTCGGCCAGGTGGCCCACACCGAGGGCGCGCTGCACGTCCTCGATCTTGGTGGCATCGCCACAGAGCAGCCGGTGCTCGCCGCAGCGCCACAGATCACCGGTCCGGCTGACGGGCAACACGGGCGGTGGCGGGGCGTCATCGGCATCATCGTCGAGACCGGCATCGGCCGCGGCCAGCAACCGGTCGAGCTCCATGCCGGAGAAACCGAGCACGTCCAGGTCGACCACCGCCTCGTCCCTGATGCGCGCGATCTCGGCGGCCAGCAGCGCCTCGTCCCAGCCGGAGTTCAGCGCGATCTGGTTGTCCGCTAGGCGGAGGGCACGCGCCTGGGCGGGAGAGAGATGGCCCAGTCGCAGCACCGGTACGGAGGCGAGCCTGAGCTGCTTCGCCGCCATGACGCGGCCGTGGCCGGCAATGAGCACGCCTTCGGCGTCGACCAGCACTGGATTCACGAAGCCGAACTCGGCGATGGAGGCAGCGATCTGCGCCACCTGGGATGGCGAGTGCGTCCGCGCGTTCTCGGCATAGGGGACCAGGGCCGCGACCGGCAGCGTGGAGACAGCGAGATCAGGCAGCATTCGCGGTGACCTCCTGCCTCGCCGCGGCGACCGCGTCGTAATCGCGCCCGTCATCGGCCAGCGTCACCGGCAGGTCGGGGTGCAGCATCCGCCAGCGGGCCACGGCAAGGTCGACATAGGCCGGCGCGAGCTCGATCGCCCGCACACGGCGGCCCGTGCGCTGGCCGGCGAGGATCGTGGTGCCGGAGCCGCCGAAGGGCTCGAACACGGCGTCGCCCTCGTCCGTGTAGGTCCGCATCAGGAACTCCGGCAGCACCACCGGGAACACGGCGGGGTGCTCCGTCTCGATGCCGCGGCCCTTGTGGCGGGTGAGGCGCAGCACGTTGTCGGGGATCCGAAAATCCTGCACCGGCAGGCCGGCGTGCTGGTATTCCGAGATGGTCCCGTCGGCGGCGCGCAGGCCGCTGCCCTTGTTCGGCGTGCCGGCCCATTTGCAAGGGACGATCTTGTTGGCCTGGCGGGCCTGGCGATTGAAGTGGAAGACGAACTCGAAGGCAGGTGCGAGGCGACCGTTCCAGTCGCCCGGCAGGCCAGGCCCCTGGTCCCAGGTGTAGAGCCCGAAGCGCCGCCAGCCGCGAGCGCGCATCCAGTCGAGCCAGCCGGCCCAATAGGGCTGCCATTCATTGTCGCGAT
>CAYNBM010000137.1:0-1945 GCA_964395305.1 uncultured Rubritepida sp. | reverse complement strand
GTCAGGGCGGGTTCGATGGCGGTGGCGGGGGCGCCCTGATCCCCCTCGCCACGGATCACGGCCAGGCCATCCACGGGGACGGGCACGATCGAGATTTCGTAGGGCTCCCAATCCACCGCGCGGTGGACCGTCTGGCCGGTGGCGGCATCGGGCCGGGCCTCGTAGCGATGGACCCGATAGCCGACGCTGACGGATTGCAGCGTGCCGTCGGCGACGCGCTGCCAGACGGGTTCGACATCATCGGCGCCGCTGAATTGCAGGGTGGCGTAGCCGCGGCCGGCCTCGAGGCGGGCGGCGGTGACGCGGCCCAATACGTCCCGCGTGCCGGCGCGGCGGTGGGTATCCAGCACGGGCGCGCGGCCGGAGCGGAGCGCGTCCATGCGCACCGCCTCCGGGCGCATGTCGAGCTCTTCTAGGATTGGCCCATAGGGCGGCACAAAGTTGCGGGCCCGTGCGCCGGTACTCCACACCACCTCGACGGTGCGCGCAGCACGATTGACCGTGACGGGCGCAGCCAGCGCGCGGCAGGCGGTGATCGACTGCCCAGCGGTGGGCATTCGATCGGGCGCAGCGACGGGATCCGGCGGGGCGTCCGAGGCAGTGCCTCGAACCCCCTCCGGTTCGGTCGGTTCGGTCATGAGGCGTTCTCCTGGGCTGCGCCGCTACGGCGCGGCGAAGCCCTGCGCGTTGACGTAGACCTGCGCGCCGGTGGTGATGCAGGCGACGTTCATCGCCGTGGCCGCGGTGCCCCGCAGCGGCGTCGGGAAGGTGATCTCGACCGGGGCCGGCATCGCCGCCGGCAGCAGCTGCCGCCAGATCACCGTCGCCCCGTCCTTGATCACCACCTCCGTCGCCACCGTGGCGTGCGCGTTCCGCACGTCGATCGAGGTGACGTAGTTCCGGATGCCAGCTGCGGCGGCCGCCCTGAGCACCACGTCGGTGGTGTTGATAATCCCACCCGCGGCCGCAGCGAACTGCCAGTCGGCTTCGGGGATCGCGTAGGGCTTGGTGACCAGCGCGCCGATCAGCGTCGCCAGCAGGTCGACGCCGCGCGCCGTGGTCACCGCGACCGGGTTGGCCGAATAGCCGGTGGCGGCCAGCACCGGCACCGCGCCGCTGGTGTTGCGGGCCTGGCCGCCCACCGGCGTGACCGTCGGCGGGATGGTGCTGAGCACGTTCACGCCCAGCCCCTGACCCGCGACGGACTGGCCGCGGCCGGCCGTGATCTCCGTCGTCAGCTCGGCGTAGTCCGCGATGGTGACGAACTGGATCTTGATGTCCGTGTTCGAGACCGGCGCGAGGTTGCGCGAGATCGAGGCCCAGCCGGTGTTGAGATAGGCGCCGGTGAAGGTCGAGCCCACCAGATCGAAGCTGTTCGCGTCGATCACCGTGATGGTGAAGGTCCCATTCGCCCCGGGCACGCCCGAGACGTCGGCGACCGTCACCGTGTCATTCGTGACAAAGCCATGCGCGGCGCGAGTGATGCGCACCGCGCCACCGCCATTGTTCGCCACCGCCGAGATGCCGCTGATGAACTGCCGGTTCCGCACCCGGATGCGAAAGCGATACAGCGCATTCGGCTCCGGGATCTGCTGGTGCCGGACATAGGAGTTCGAGCGCGCCGCCGTGGTGTCGAGCAGCCGCCCGTGGAAGTAGCATTCGTCGTTGGTCGGCTCGAGCTCCAGCACCGACCAGCCGGCGGGGGCCGTGGTCGGGATGGTGCTGCCGGAGGTGCTGCCGAGGCGTGGGGCGCCCTCGCTCTGCACCTCGTAGTTCGCGAGCGTGGCGCTGGCACCGTCGAGCCGCCAGGCCGCGGCGCTGCGCCCGTCCGACTGCGCCGTGGTGGGGTCGATGCTGACCAGCTCGAGCCAGACGGACTGGCCGACGATGCGCTGGCTCATGTTCACCGCCACCATGACCCGCAGCGGGATGGTGAAGGTGGTGC
>CAYNBM010000136.1:0-1951 GCA_964395305.1 uncultured Rubritepida sp. | reverse complement strand
ACCTGGCGGAAGTCGTAGCCGAAGGCGCCGACCGCCTCGGGCTGCGGCACGAAGCCTGCCCGGACCTGCGCGATCAGCGCGGTCGTGTCCTTCAGTGGGTCAATCATCTCGTGGGCGGGCGGGACGTGGGACAGACCCTCCGGCACCTCGGCACCCCACAGCCCGAGCAGCGCACCCTGCGCATGGAAGCGGTCGGCGATCGGCCGCACCAGCATTGGGATGAGCATGCCGTATTGCACCTGCTCGCAGAGGCGGCGGAACTCGATCTTGCCGGCGCGTAGGCTGGAGTAGTTCGCCTGGCTCAGATCACCGGCGACCTGGTCGTAGGTGAGGCCGGCGCCGACGGCCGAGGCTTCAAGCGCGCGGCGGGCAAAGGCCGCGTGGCTCCCACCACCACTCGGGTTCACCACCTCCACGCTGCCCATGCCGCGGCGATACAGGATCATGCCCGGCTCGAAGCTTTCCACCGTGCGGCCGTGCGCGTCGCGGAGCAGGCCCGACGCCGGGCCGGTCATGGCGTCATCGCCATCCTCGGACACGACCGCGGCGAGGCAGGCCTCGATCTTGGCCTTCATGAGGAGCGCGGCCTCATAGTCGCCGAGATCGCGGAGGCGCGTCAGCACTGGAGCTAGCCACGAGACGTCGCGCAACTGGCCAGGCCGGCGCTTGCGGTAGATGTGCAGCACGTCGCGCGCCGGGACGCGCTGGCTGCTGAGCCAGGTAGCGCCGCCCGGCAGAACCCATGACGCGCCGGGATGGACGCGATGCAGCCAATAGCCGACCGGCTCGCCGGCCTCGCCGAGGCCGATGCCCTGCAGGGTGGGGATGCCCTCGATGACGCCCTGCCGCGCTGTGTCGAGGTGGTCGCTCTCCAGCACCTGGAGCCGCAGGCCGATCGGGTTGGCCGACGTGATCTCGGCCGGCAGCAGGCGGACGAAGCATTCACCGCTCTCGACCACGGCCCGCATGACCAGCGCCTGCAAGCCATAGAGGTCGAGCCGGCCCTCGGCGTCGCAGGCGGTGCTGTCGGACCAGCGACGCCAGGCCTCGGCGTGGGGTTTGTCAGGCCAGCGCGTGGTGATGCCGGCGCCGACCGCGTTGCCGGTCCAGAGATCGACGATGCGCGCGGCATAGGGGTCGTTGCGCACGGCGTCGCGGGCACGGCGCGCCACGGTGGGGGCCGCGGCGCCAACCTCCGCGGTGGCACTGCCGCCCGAGGCCGCCCAGCTCGAGGCGCGGGTATCCTGGGCGGCGGCGTAGCCACGGAGCGCGTGCCAGGCATCGCGAAGGCGGCCCATCACCTGGTGCCCTCGCGGGAGAAGCTGGCGAAGGTCACGCTGGGCCGGCGTGCCGCGGTGTTCTCGGCAGCATGCAGGACCGAGAGTGCGCGGCCGAGTTCATCGAGCGAGCGGTACTCCACGGTGCGGCCGTCGAAGGTCACGCGCGTGGTGCCGCCGGTGAAGGCGGCGGCCAGGACGGCGGCACGGGTGCCAGCAGGCTGGGCGAGCGCCCAGGCGAGGACGGTCGGATCCATGTTCGTCCTCCTTCAGCGAAGCCAGTTGCTGTGCGGTGCCAGCCAACCGCGGGGGCGCTGCGTGTCAGATGCGGATGGCGCCGGCGCGGCCTGCAATGGCGGCGGCGGGTCAGCGACATTCCCAGCAGCGGGAAGTTCGCTCACCCGCAGCGGAGCATCGGCGATCTGGTCGCGCAGCTGCTGCCAGAAGCGGTCGCCATACCGATCCGCGCCGAGCAGCCAGAGCGCGGCACGCGCCAGCACGGCGCAGTCCAGCGCCTCGTTCCGCTCGCGCAGCTTGGCCCATTCCTGCCGGGCAAAGCCGCGCCGATCCTTCGTCGTGCGCAGCTGCTCCGCGACCAGCTGCTTGACCCATTCCACCTCGATCGCGCGCGGCAGATGCACCCAGCCAGGTGGCAGCTCCTCCGCGTCGCCGCG
>CAYNBM010000135.1:0-1987 GCA_964395305.1 uncultured Rubritepida sp. | reverse complement strand
AGGCCGGTCTTGCTGCCGTCGATCTGCGGCACGAAGACCTTGCGATTGAAGTCGTCGAGCTTCTCGTCGAGGATCCCGACGAAGATGATGTTCTTGCCGCGCGTGTGCTGCAGGTGAGTCAGCCAAGCGATCATCTCGCGGCCATGCAGACCGTAGGCGCCGCGGATGTCGGGCTTGCCTGTCTTCTCGGCGAAGGCCTCAGGCTGGCCGCGGCACCACTGGAAGCAGAGCCGGCCAGCGACGGTGATGCTGTCGATGAACACCGTTTCGTAGCGGGCGAGCAGCGCCGGATCGCCGAACTGCGCGCAGACGGCGGCGTAGTGCGCGGGGGAATAGGGCTGGTCGTCGCGCAGCGCCGGGTTGGGCCCGCCGATGAAAGCGGCGAAGTCGCGGCATTCCTGCCAGGTGCGCGGGCGGATCGTGTCGCCGCCCCAGCCCTCGACCGCGAGATCACCGGCCTCGAGGTCCATGAAGAGCGTGGTGCTGGCGAGCAGGGTCCAGAGCAGGCTGGTCTTGCCTTGGCCGCTACCCCCAAAGATGCAGGCTTTGACACCGCGAGGCTCAGCCTGGCGCTCGTCGGCAGTGATAATCCGGAAGCCGCGCCCCGGCGCCTGCGCGAAAGGGGCGCTCATTCCGCGCTGTCCACGATGCGGGCGGCGGCGGCCGTCGCATTGACCGTGCCGACGGCGCCGGCGCGGCGCGCCAGGTCGTGGATCTGCCGCAGCGCGTCGGCCTTGCGATGCAGGGCGACCGACTGGCGGAACAGCGCCTCCGCCGCGAAGGCCACGTCGTCGACCGTCGCCTGCGCGATCGGCTTGGTGATGACCGGGCTGCCGCCCGGGCCGGTCGGCACCTCGATCCTGTCGGGCAGCATCTTCAGCCAGAGCTTCTCACGCAGATGGTCGAGCGGGGTCCGCGGCGTCATGCCGTTCTCCTGGTTGGGGGCGATGGAGTGGGTGCCGGGCGCGACGCCCGCGTCAGCGGTGAGCGCCATCACGCGGCGACGCTCATCGGCTTGGCCGCCGCCAGGACCGAGGCCAGCGTGCCGGCGCGGCTGCGTGCGCGCGGCCGGGCGATGGCGAGGTAGATGAAGTCGCTTTCGCCCATGCGGCGCTGGACGAGGTGCACCAACCCGTCCTCGGCCAGCTGCAGGGCGCGTTCGGCGACGCGCAGAAGAGCGCGACGCTCGGCGTCCGGCACCGTCGAGGTGAGCGGCGAGGCGTCGACCGCCAGGAAGCCGCGGTGATAGACGATGCGGTCACCAGGCACGGCGGAGCCGAACCAGGCGCAGAACATCGTCTCGGTGAGCGGCGGCTCCGCAGAGCGAAAGCCAGTGATCGTGCTGTCCATGTTGAGTATTACCCAGCCTCCTGCAAATCCGTCTCACGCCGCCGCCGGGATGCCGGCGACGAGCAGGCGGAGCCGCAGCTCGCGCAGGTGGCGGTAGAGGGTGGCGCGCGACGTCGGGCTGGCCTTGGCCAGCTCGTGCGGGGAGCGCTCGGTCAGTTCGGCGCAGAGGGGGAGGGTCTCGGCCGGCAGGGTGCCCAGCGCGCGGTCGAGGTCGATGCGGCGCTCCACCGCCGCGAAGGCGTCGGTCGGCTGGCCAAGCCAGGCGCCGTAGCCATCCGCCTCGGCGACGCTGTCGCCGATGGTCAGGCCCTCGCTGCCGGGCTGAGGGTCATCCAGCGAGATCGGCGCCATGGTGGCGCGGCCGCGCAGGATGCGCTCGGTGAGGCGGATGGCGCGGTGGTCGAAGCAGGCGGCGGCGAAAGGACCGAGCTCGCCTCGGGCCGGATCGAAGCCCTTCAGCCGGGCGAAGAGGTCCGTCAGCAGGTCCTGGCGGAGGTCTTCCTGCTCATGGCGGGGGATGCGGCAGGTGCGGATGATCCGCAGGGCGACACGGTCGGCGCTGCGCTGCAGGGCATCGGTTTCGGCGCGGGTGGGGGTGAAGGGCATCGGCTGGTCCTGTCCATCGGGTGGCGATGGG
>CAYNBM010000134.1:0-2008 GCA_964395305.1 uncultured Rubritepida sp. | reverse complement strand
ATCGAGATCTCGTAGGGCTCCCAATCCACCGCGCGGTGGATGGTCTGGCCGGTGCTGGCGTCGGGCCGTGGGTCGTAGCGATGCACCCGGTAACCGACGCTGACAGACTGCAGCGTACCGTCGGCCACGCGCTGCCAGACCGGCTCCACGTCATCGGCGCCGCTGAATTGGAGGGTGGCGTAGCCGCGGCCGGCCTCGAGGCGTGCGGCGGTTACACGGCCCAGAACGTCACGCGTGCCGGCGCGCCGGTGGGTGTCCAGCACCGGTGCGCGACCGGAGCGCAGCGCATCCATGCGCACCGCGGAGGGTGCCATGTCGAGCTCTTCGAGGATCGGCCCATAGGGCGGCACGAAGTTGCGGGCCCGCGCGCCGGTGGACCACACCACCTCGACGGTGCGTGCGGCGCGATTGACCGTGACGGGCGCGGCCAGGGCGCGGCAGGCGGTGATCGACTGCCCAGCGTCGGGCATTCGATCCGGCGCGGGGAATTCCCCGCCCGGTTCGATCGGCTCGGTCATCAGATGTGCTCCTTGCGCAGCGCCGATCAGGGCGCGGCGAAGCCCTGCGCGTTGACGTAGACCTGCGCGCCGGTGGTGATGCAGGCGACGTTCATCGCCGTGGCCGCGGTGCCGCGCAGGGGCGTGGGAAAGGTGATCTCGACCGGGGCCGCCATCGCCGCCGGCAGCAGCTGGCGCCAGATCACCGTGGCGCCGTCCTTGATCACCACCTCCGTCGCGACCGTCGGATGCGCGTTGCGGATGTCGATCGAGGTCACGTAGTTCCGGATGCCGGCTGCGGCGGCCGCCCGGAGCACCACGTCGGTGGTGTTGATGATCCCGCCTGCGGCGGCGGCGAACTGCCAGTCGGCCTCCGGAATCGCATAGGGCTTGGTGACCAGCGCGCCGATCAGCGTTGCCAGCAGGTCCACGCCGCGCGCCGTTGTGACGGCGACCGGGTTGGCCGAGTAGCCGGTCGCGGCCAGGACCGGCACGGCGCCGCTGGTGTTGCGCGCCTGACCACCCACGGGCGTGACCGTCGGGGGGATGGTGCTGAGCACGTTCACACCCAGCCCCTGGCCCGCGACCGACTGGCCACGGCCGGCGGTGATCTCGGTGGTGAGTTCGGCATAGTCTGCGATGGTGACGAACTGGACCTTGATGTCCGTGTTCGAGACCGGCGCCAGGTTGCGCGAGACCGAGGCCCAGCCCGTGTTCAGATAGGCGCCGGTGAAGGTCGAGCCCACCAGATCGAAGCTGTTCGCGTCGATGACCGTGATCGTGAAGGTCCCATTCGCCCCCGGCACGCCCGAGACATCGGCGACGGTCACCACATCGTTCGTGGCAAAGCCATGCGCCGCGCGGGTGATGCGCACCGCGCCACCGCCGTTGTTCGCGACCGCCGAG
The DNA here is from genome assembly GCA_964395305.1 of uncultured Rubritepida sp. Lineage (GTDB taxonomy): Bacteria > Pseudomonadota > Alphaproteobacteria > Acetobacterales > Acetobacteraceae > Rhodovarius. The sequence continues at coordinate 605 of CAYNBM010000134.1, read as the reverse complement.
ACGCCGCTGATGAACTGCCGGTTCCGCACGCGGATGCGAAAGCGATACAGCGCATTGGGCTCCGGGATCTGCTGGTGCCGGACGTAGGAGTTCGAGCGCGCTGCCGTGGTGTCGAGCAGCCGGCCGTGGAAGTAGCATTCGTCGTTGGTCGGCTCGAGCTCCAGCACCGACCAGCCCGCGGGCGCGGTGGTCGGGATGGTGCTACCGGAGGTGCTGCCGAGGCGCGGGGCGCCCTCGCTCTGCACCTCGTAGTTCGCGAGCGTGGCGCTGGCGCCATCCAACCGCCAGGCCGCGGCGCTGCGTCCGTCCGGCTGGGCGGTGGTGGGGTCGATGCTGACCAGCTCGAGCCAGACCGACTGGCCGACGATCCGCTGGCTCATATTCACCGCCACCATGACCCGCAGCGGGATGGTGAAGGTGGTGCGGCTGGTGAGCGTCAGCTCATCGTCGAGCGTGGTGCCGGTGGAGATGGTCACAGCGCCGTCGGCGACGGTGTGGGTGATGCCGCCGCCGGTGGCCGCGATCTCCCACCGCGCCGGGTTGATCTCGGTGCCGTTGAAGCTGTCGCGGAACTTCTTCTGCATGCTCTTGATCTTGAGCATGTC
>CAYNBM010000133.1:0-2025 GCA_964395305.1 uncultured Rubritepida sp. | reverse complement strand
AGCAACGGCTAGACCATGCGCAGTGAACGCATGTGAACGCAGCATGGTCTAGGCCTGCCGCATGGCTGTTTCTCAGACCTTGCGGTTCATGCGATAAGCGGCACTAACAATCTCCGTCCGAGAATGAAACGCCATGACCACATACACCCTGCGGCGCCGATCCCTGCTGAGCGCCGCCGCCCTACCGCTTGCCGCCCCCGCCCTTTCGCAGGTGGGCTTTCCGTCCAGTCCACTGCGCCTGATCGTCGGCTTCACGCCAGGCGGCGCCACCGACATCTCGGCCCGCGCCATCGCGCCCAAGATGGGCGAGGTGCTGGGCCAACCCGTGATTGTCGAGAACCGCCCCGGCGCGGGTAGCAATATTGCCACGGAGATTGTGGCCCGCAGCCCCGCCGACGGCCACACGCTACTGCTGGCGACGCTGGGTGCCCTCGTGGTCAGCCCGATGGTGATCCGCTTGCCAGTGGATCCTGCGCGCGATCTGGTGCCGGTCTCGGTGGCGGTCGACCTGTTCAATATCCTGGTGCTGCCGCCCGACCGGCCCTGGCGCAGCGTGGCCGAACTGGTTGCAGCGGCGAAGGCTGCGCCCGGGCGGCTGACCTACGGCACCAGTGGCATCGCCGGCGGTCCGCATCTCGCGGGGCTGCTGTTCGACCGCATCGCGGGGACGGAGACCAACGCGGTGCATTACCGCGGCGGTGGGCTCGTGGTGACCGATCTTCTGGGCGGCCGGGTCGACTTCTCGTTCGCCACCGCCGCATCGGTGCTGACGCAGGTGCGTGAGGGAAAGCTTCGCGCCTTGGCCATCCCGCATCTCGAGCGCTCGCGCCTGATGCCGGACATTCCGACCGTTGCGGAATCCGGCCTGCCGGGCTTTGACGTGCCGTCCTGGTATGCGGTGATGGCGCCGCGTGGCACGCCGGACGCTGCGATCGCCCGCATCAACGCCGCGATGCGCGTGACGCTGAACGAGGCGGAGGTGCTTGCGGTGCTCAACCGCAACGGGCTCGAGCCACGCTGGAGCACGCCAGACCAGTTGAACGTGGCGCTTGCGGCCGAGCGCACGAAATGGACGCCGATCATCCGCGAGAGTGGTATCCGCATCGAATAGGCCGGGCGCGGCCGGCGCCGTGCCAGGCATTGTCCACCGACGCCATCTGGATGCGCGCGGGGGCGATGTTGCGCCCGGAGCGACTGCTGGCAGAACCGTTCGCCCTTCGCGGGCTTCCCCAGCCAAGCGATCCGCGATGGCGAGGTTGTACTCAGCAGGCACGGTCGGCGGTTGATGAACTGCTGAATGGTCCGGTGACACCAGCCGCACGCATGACGCGTGCCGCGTATTGCGCAGTCTTCAGCGGCCCAGAGTGATGCCGCATTCCTGCATCAGCCCGCCAACATTCCCCCGCGTGGCGTTGGCTACGCGCGCGACGCGGGCGGAATCTTGCACGGGCAGCGTTCGGACAAGGCAGGCAGAAAGCGCTGCTAAATCTATTGTACCGCAACCAATAGCCGCCTGGGATACGCGACCGCAAAAAGCACGGCGCTGTTCCGGCGTCTGCTCGACAAAGGCTCCACGCAGGGCATCCGCCGCGTTTCCGCCCTGGCCGCCCAGGCCCGGGATGGAAAGCCCCTGCGCGGTAGCGACCTCCACCGACAGCAACATCAGCAATGTCGTCACAGCGAAGCGCATTCGAGCGATCTTTCCTGGCGGGAAGTCAGCAAACCCCCGATCACCGCATTTGTCGCAAGAATCGATCAGCGAAGCCAGCCATTGCGCGGCGTGAGCCAACCGCGCGGGCATTGGGCGTCGAACGTCGGCGCCGGCGCGGCCTGCGACAGCGGTGATGGGTGAGCGACATCCCCAGCGGCGGGCAGTTCGCTCGCCCGCAGCGCGGCTGCCGAGCATGCGATGCCGCTCGGCCCATTCCGGGACGGTGAGCTGCGGTGGCGGCCGCAGCACCGCGCCGACGCGCCGGCGCACATGCTCACGGCTGCGGAGACCGATCCCCTCCGAGGCCTGCTGGA
>CAYNBM010000132.1:0-2051 GCA_964395305.1 uncultured Rubritepida sp. | reverse complement strand
GTCCAGGCGATGTCGTACTCGCAATCCTGCGCCCCGGCGGTGTGCCGCGCCGCCAGTGGCGAGCAGGCCTCCATGCGCATGTTGCGCGCGATGATGGCCGAGCCCGAGGTCTGGTTCAGGAAGGGGATGGCGATGTTGCTGCCGGCCTGCCGCAGCTCGAAGTTCGGCGCGTCAAAGATGTGGCGGTTGTGGTTGGAGTAGGCGCCGGGCTCGTTCCCAAATCGCACCCCAAAGCGATCCTGGCTCGCGTTCACCCCCGTCGCCTGGGCGAAGTGCCCACCGTAGTAGCGGATGGAGGTGTTCCAGGCCGTCGCCGTCGCGCACCAGATATCGAGGCCGATGCGGTTGTTGACGATGCGCCCCAGCGTGAAGGTGCTGTCCTCCACGCCGCGGCCATCGCCCAGCGTGCGCATGCCGATGGTGAAGCCTTCGACGCGGCGCAGTTCGATCTGGCTGGCATCGACGTTGCGCACGGTGATGCCGATATCGGCCTCGGAGGACCAGTCGGAGATCGCCTGCCGGATCACGTTCAGCCCCGTGTAGAGCTTCTCGGCGTTGCGGATGGTGCCGCCATCGCCCAGCACCAGCACGCTGGTGGGCGCGGTGCCGGTGTAGCGGATGGTGCCCTGCATAATCAGCCCGCGGGCGCCGCCCGGCAGCGTGACCGTGCCGGAGACGTTCCAGGTGCCGGGCGGGATCATCGCGAACTTCTGGTCCGCGCCGGCACGATCGAAGGCGGCCTGGATGGCGGTGCGATCATCCGCCACGCCATCGCCGAGCCCGCCGAAGTCATTCGGCAGCACGGCCTCGCGGTCACGCAGGTATTTGGCGAAGTCGGTCTTGTTCAGGTTAGCGTTGAGGACCAGCAGGTCATCGATGCGGGCCGGCATGGCGGGCCTCCTACAGGGCGGTGGTGGTGACCGGACCGGCGAAGGCGGAGACGTTGCCCTCGGCTGAGACGCTGCGCAGCCAGTACCAGCGGGTCTGGCCGGTGGTGAGGCCGGTGCGATCCCAGGGCAGCGCGGTGGGCTCGGCGGCGAGCTTCACGGCCGCGGCGAGGCTGGCGCTGCTGGCCTCGAAGACCTGCAGCCGGACCCCGTCCGCGGGAAAGCCGCCCGAGAGCCGCACGCCGCCAGTGATGCCGGTCGCGGCAAGCCCCGAGGCGGCGGCCGGCACCAGCGCCTCGCGCCAGCCCGACACCGCGCCGCTGCGCGCCTGCGCCCGCACGCGAAAGGCGGTGGGATCCGCGGTGGGGATGGCGACCGCGGTGGCGCCGAAGCCGCCGGCATAGCCCTGCCAGACCGCGACGGACGTGGGGCGGAACTCGATCTCGTAGCCGGCGAGATAGGCCGAGCCCACCGCCGACCAGGAGACCGCGATCGCCGTGAAGCTCACCGCCACCGGCGGCTCCACCAGGATCGCAGCCGGCGCCGCGATCACGCCCGGGTTCGGCAGCACGACGGACGGGTTCTGTCCGGTGGCCCGTTCATCCGTCGCCGGGTTCCAGGCCCAGACGGCGGGATCCTCCTCGGCCAATTGCAGGTTCACCCCGCCATCCGGCGCCAGCGCCCAGCCGGTCACCCGCGCCGGGAATGGCGTCAGCCGTTCGAGCGCCACCGTCACCCCATCCCAGGGCCGCAGCCGCAGCGCCGAGAGGTTGGCCTGCATCGCCACCTCGCGCTGGCGGCGGTTGCGCTCCAGCTCGATTTTCATCAGGCGCTGGACCGTCGCCGCCGAGGTGGTGAGCGGGAACTCCATGTCCCGGTAGATCGCCTCGCCGCCATCCTCGGTGACGTAGTTGCTGGCGAGCAGCGGCGGCGCATCGGTCGGCTGCCAGGCGGCGGCCGGCTCGACATAGACGGCGCGCACCCCGTTGAAGAGATCGCGCCGCGGGCGCGAGCCCACGATGGTGACGTCGCCGCGCAGATCGTCGGAGGTGAGGGTGGCGGCCGGCAACGCCGGTGCACCGGCGTGGATGTAGAAGCGCCCCCCACTTACGACCAGCGCGCCGGCCATGGCGGCGACCAGCTTGCGGGTGATGGCGATCTTGC
>CAYNBM010000131.1:0-2059 GCA_964395305.1 uncultured Rubritepida sp. | reverse complement strand
CAGCCAAGGTGGTCCGCGCCCGCGGCCATGTCTCCGACGCCGATGTGGCGGCGGTGCGCCTGGCCGGCTTCGACGAAGGCCAGGTCATCGAGATCGTGCTGCACGTCGCGCTAAACACGCTGACCAACTACGTCAACGAGGTCGCCAAGACCGAGATCGACTTCCCCGTCGTGGCCCCCCGTATCGCCGCCTAACCCCTCAACAACCCCAACCCCAACCCCTTTAGGAGAACTCCCATGTCCATTCGCTTCATCGACGAAAACATCCACGCCCTGATCGACTATCCGGTCGCGGCCAGCCTGATCGGCACGCCCTTCCTGCTCGGCCTGGGCGCCAGCAACCCGCTGGCGCTGTGGCTCTCGGTGGTGACCGGCGTCGCCGCCTTCGTGCTCACGCTGCTGACCGACCACCGCACCGGCGTGGTCCGCGTGCTGCCCTATTGGTTCCATGTCTTGGTGGACCGCGCGGTTGGCCTCACCTTCGCGGTGGCGCCCTTCGCTCTCGGCTTCACCGGGATCGATGCCATCTACTACTGGGCGAATGCGGTCGCGGTGCTGAGCGTGACCTTCCTGCTCAACACCCAGGCGCAGCCCCGCGGTGCGCCGTTGGCCGCCTGAGCCTGAAAAACCAACGATCAAGGGGCGGTGGAGCGATCCACCGCCCCGCTCTCATTTCTGCGCCATAGCGTGGAAGCGTTGCAGGAAGTCTGCCAGCTCCACCCGATAGATCGCCGAGCCGGCGATGATCGCCTCCACTTCCGGCCTGAGATGGGCGAGAAAATCCGCCTGGCTGTCCTGCACCAGCCGCGCCGTCGGCGCGTCGATCATGCCCGCCGCCTTGGCGCGTTCCAGTTGCAATGTGAGGTTGAGGACGTAGAAGGCAATGTTACGGCGGACGATCGCACGCTCCGAGCCTGGCGCGCCCTCAGGCTCGATGTGCCGCTGGATCTGTGGCTGAGACAGGATGGCGGCGTTGAGCCCCTGCCATTGCTGGTCCACCCCGCGCAGCATTTCCAGCGCCGAGAGCCGCCGGGCGGTGCGATGGCTGGTGATCGCGACGATCACCGTCACCACCAGGGAGGCCAGCAGGGTGGCTGGCATGATGATGGCCTGTGCGACCAGTGTCAGCGTTTCGGGTGTCATGGCTGTTTGCCCTCGATGTTTGGCCGGAGCGACGACATGTCGCCGGCTGCCCGGTCGCATGGGTTGGCAGCATCAGGCGCGAGGCCCGCAGCGTCGACCGTGACCTTTCGATCCGCCCGGTGCCAGGATCGCGGGCCAGTGTCACGCCCTGCACATTGTGGGTTTGGACGCTTGGACCGCAAATCAAGGGTTCCGGGCACACCAGCCCGCGGTAGTGGGTTGCGCCAAGGCCGGTCCGTGCCACTGAGAGGGGTTATGGCGCAGGGCTCCAGCAACATGAAAATGCCGCACATGATAAACAACACAACATCCGGTAAAGTTCTGGTCGACGGCAAGCCGGCGCCAGGCATCGCGCTGCATGGCTACGACGCGGTGGCCTATTTCAAGGACGGCCAGGCCACGCCCGGCGATGCGCAATGGGCGGTCGTGCATGGCGACGCCACCTATCGTTTCGCCTCCCCGGCGCATCTTGCGGCCTTCACCGGCAACCCCGCCGCCTATGTGCCGCAGTATAGCGGCTTCTGCGCCTTCGGCGTTTCCGTGGGGGCGAAATTCGACGGCGACCCGCTGCTGTGGCGGATCGTCGATGGCAAGCTGTACCTCAATCTCAGCAGCGACATCCAGAAGGCTTGGCTGTCGGATATCCCGGGCAATATCGGCAAGGCCAATGCCAATTGGCCCGCAATGGCCGACCAGGCGACCTGAAGTTGGCAGGGCGCTCATGCGCCCGCCTCGCCTCATCACACCGCCTGGGCAAGCGGCCCGCAAAAGCCGGTCGATGTTCACAATTGCGGATCAACGCTGACGGCCCTTCGCTCAAGGGCGGTCAGACCGTGCGGCTGGCCCCCAGATGCTCCTCCAGCTCCGCCACCTTGCGGCTGACGGTGGCCAGCGGCATGCCCAGGCGGCGCGAGGCG
>CAYNBM010000130.1:0-2128 GCA_964395305.1 uncultured Rubritepida sp. | reverse complement strand
CTGAATTCGACGCCCTCCTCGCCGAACTCACCCAGGCCAGCGAGGACCATTTCGGAGCAGATCCCGAGACGGTGCTCTGGGGCGAAGCCGCCTGGCTTTCGGATGCCACCGCGAAGCTGAAGGACATCGCGGACCAGCATTTCCGCCGCTGCGAATACGAAGCCTGACGCGGATCGCTCCCGCACCGCCTCGACCGGGTTCTGCCCGGCGGGGCTCCCGGCAGTAGGGGCCGATGACCGGCGCCCGGAACCGGAGACCACCACGATGACCAAGCTTTCCGATACCCAGCGCGTGATCCTCAGCGCCGCCGCGCAGCACGAGATGGGCCTCGCCCGCGCGCCGAAGAGCCTGCCGGCCGCGGCGCGCAACGCGGTGTTCCGCAGCCTGATCAAGAACAATCTGCTGACTGAGATCAACGCGCCGCGGGACTACGTGGGCCTCGGCTGGCGGCAGGACGACGATGGCACCTGGATCGTGGCGCGCATCACGGACGAAGGGCTGCGCGCCATCGGGATCGACCCGAACGAGGGCGACGCGGGGGCCGCCACGGCGCCGACGGTGGCGCCGGCCACGGAGCCCGCGACAGAGGACGCCCCGGCGCCCGGAGCCGCCCAGGCCGCGCCCCTGACGGAGGAGATCGCCATGCTCGACCAGGTCCTCGCGGAACGCGCTGCCACGCCGCGCGCCAGCCTGCGCGACGCCGCCGCGGCGGTGCTCGCCGCCTGGGACGATCAGGCCGCTCGATTTGGGACGCACGATAACGACATGCTTGTGGCCCTCGACGCGCCAATCGCGGCGCTCCGCATCATGCTCGCCGGGAAGCCCGCCCGCGTCGCCCGCGAGCCGGGTTCGCCCCGGAAGCCGCGCGAAGGCACGAAGCAGGAGCAGGTGTTGGCCACGCTGCGCCGACCCGAGGGGGCCACTGTCGCGCAGATCGCCGAGGCCACGGGCTGGGCGCAGCACACGGTCCGCGGCTTCCTCGCCGGCCTGAAGAAGAAGGGCCATGTGGTGGAGGTCATGGAGCGGGTCCGCCAGGTCGGCCCAAACAAGGTGGGAGCCAAAGGCAGCTTCAGTGTTTACTCGATCCATAATTGATGCGGACCTGCTGGGCGGCGGACGGGAATCCTGATAATCTTCCCTAAGTACCTGATATAAAACAAAACATGCAGAGGTGTTGATATGAACACCTCTTGCATCCTTAACGGAGAGGCCTTATGCAGTCATCTGGAATAGGACGTCGGCGCGTAGTGACGGGCGCCATATTGGGACTAGCTGCCGCAAGCACTGGCTCGGCACAGACAGCGGGCGGTGGCGACTTATCACGGCAACAGCCCATCGAGGTCATTGTGCGCCTTGGCACGCCGGGGGGAGAGCATCTCTTCGAGCCGTCGCAGCTCAGCTTCCGCACCGGTCTTCTTTATCGCCTAATTCTGCTGAACGTCAGCCGTGATCCGCACTACTTCACCTCCGAGGGCTTGGCTGCGAGCGTCTGGACGCGGAAAGCGCAAGTCATGGGGCCGGGGGCCAACGGCCAATTGACGGTGCTAGCTGAAATCAAAGGTGCGATCCGAGAGATCGAGGTCTACCCGGGCCAGAGGGCGGAATGGTGGTTCGTGCCCATTCAGGCTGGCCGCTTCCGCGATCTGCGCTGCGACATCCGCGCCGCTGACGGGCGCAGCCACGCAGATCACGGCATGCACGGTGAAGTGGTGATCGAATGAGATCGTTGGAGCACGGCGCAGGCACCTAGCTCATGCGATGATGTGGCGGTTGGCAGCGATGTCTCCAAACGTGCGGCCTTCGACGGCATGCACGGCGGCTTGCTTGGTCATCTGCTGCCAACGCTGGATGGCGACATCAACATAGCGGGGATCGATATCCACCGCGTGGCAGACCCGCCCCGTCGTCTCGGCGGCGATCAGCGTCGTGCCGCTGCCGAGGAAGGGATCGTAGATCGCTTCGCCGGCCGCGCTGTTGTTCATGATCGGGCGGCGCATGCACTCGACCGGCTTCTGCGTGCCGTGCACCGTGGCGGCATCCTCGTCGCCACCATTGCTGATGGCCCAGAGCGTGGCCTGGTCACGCGCGCCCTGCCAATGCCCGGTCGCGCCTTTGCGCACCGCGTAGA
>CAYNBM010000129.1:0-2200 GCA_964395305.1 uncultured Rubritepida sp. | reverse complement strand
AGAGGCTGACGCGCGTCAAGCCCCGATAACCGCAGCCGTCAGCGTACGCTTACCGCGCTCACGGCACCCGCCGCTTCGTCACTCCAACGGACAGCGTAGCTGCCGCCAGGTCGAACGTCGCCGCGGAGATATTCCGCGCCATCACCCGCACCGTGTTGTTCGACCAGACGGCGGCATTAAGCTCGATGAATCGCGTCGACGACACCAGTGCCGCCTGCGCGAGGTCGCCCGCCCGCGCCCCGCTCACCGTGACGTCGATCAGCGCCGTCGCACCCGGTGCCAGGTTCGGCAGATCCCAGGACACTTCTGCGGCGAACTCGCGCCGCCCCGACCCAAAGACCAGCCCCGACAGCAGCGGCGTGCCGTTCAGCACGGGCGGCGCGGCCTCCGGCAGCCCGAAGAGACGAAGGGCCTGCACCTCGACCGGTCCGTCGAAGCCCACGATGCCCAGCTGCGCCCAGGCGACGGCTGGCCCGAAGCGCAATGTCTGCCGCCGGTTCAAATTCGCGTCGTCCATGGGCGCCCCGGCCGTCCAGACCTTGCCCGGGGCGCTCCATACCATGGTGGTGATGGAGGCCAGCACGTCGCCCGCGATGTTCTCGCGGATGGTGCCGGCGCCATCGAAGCACCGCGCGAAGAGGCGTCCGCCCGAGGCGTTGCCATTCAGCCAGTGAGCAACGGCCACCTCCTTGACCTGGGACACGTCGAGCACCCAGCCGAGGCCGCGCTGGGCGCCCAGCGTGACGGCGCGGTCGGTGACCGCGACATCGTCCAGGCCGTTGAAAGAAAAGTCGGCCAGGAAGGTCGCCGAGGTCGTGGCGGTGGAGATCATCGCGAGCCCCTCCACGCCGATCTCCGTCGCCGACTGGCGGAACGCCGCCGCCCGCGTGTTCGGCACGCCGGCGAGAAAGCGCTGAAACCGCGACGCCGGCGCCCGGTGCCGGTTGATCACCGCATTGCCGCAGCGGTTCGCCGTCGCCGTGTAGTCGATGCCGACCAGGTAGGTGTTGGTCCAGGCGATGTCGTACTCGCAATCCTGCGCCCCGGCGGTGTGCCGCGCCGCCATCGGCGAGCAGGCTTCCATGCGCATGTTGCGGGCGATGATCGCGCTGCCCGAGGTCTGGTTCAGGAAGGGGATGGCGATGTTGCTGCCGGCCTGGCGCAGCTCGAAGTTCGGCGCGTCAAAGACGTGGCGGTTGTGGTTGGTATAGGCGCCGGGCTCGTTCCCAAACCGCACGCCGAACCGGTCCTGCGCAGCGTTCACCCCGGTCGCCTGGGCGAAGTGGCCGCCATAGTAGCGGATGGAAGTGTTCCAGGCGGTGGCCGTCGCACACCAGATGTCGAGCCCGATGCGGTTGTTGACGATGCGGCCCAGCGTGAAAGTGCTGTCCTCCACGCCGCGGCCATCGCCCAGCGTGCGCATGCCGATGGTGAAGCCTTCGACGCGGCGAAGCTCGATCTGGCTCGCATCGACGTTGCGCACGGTGATGCCGATATCGGCCTCGGACGACCAGTCCGACAGCGTCTGCCGGATGACGTTCAGCCCGGTGTAGAGCTTCTCCGCGTTGCGGACGGTCCCGCCATCGCCCAGCACCAGCACAGAAGTAGGCGCGGTGCCGGTGTACCGGATGGTCCCCTGCATGATCAGCCCGCGCGCCCCGCCCGGCAGGGTGACGGTGCCGGAGACGTTCCAGGTGCCGGGCGGGATCATCGCGAACTTCTGGTCCGCGCCGGCGCGATCGAAGGCCGCCTGGATGGCGGTGCGATCATCCGCCACGCCGTCACCCAGCCCGCCGAAATCGTTCGGCAGCACCGCCTCGCGGTCCCGTAGATACTTCGCGAAGTCGGTCTTGTTGAGATTGGCGTTGAGGACCAGCAGGTCATCGATGCGCGCCGGCATGGCGGGCCTCCTACAATGCGGTGGCGGTGACCGGGCCGGCGAAGGCGGAGACGTTCCCCTCGGCCGAGACGCTGCGGAGCCAGTACCAGCGGGTCTGCCCGGTGGTGAGACCGGTGCGGTCCCAGGGCAGCACGGCCGGCTCGCTGACCAGCTTGGTCGCGGCAGCCAGGCTGGCGCTGCTGGCCTCGAAGACCTGCAGCCGGACCGCATCCGCGGGAAAGCCGCCGGACAGGCGCACGCCGCCCGCGATGCCGGTCGCGGCCAGGCCCGACGCGGCGGCCGGCACCAGCGCCTCCCGCC
>CAYNBM010000128.1:0-2361 GCA_964395305.1 uncultured Rubritepida sp. | reverse complement strand
TGGCACTGCCGCCCGAGGCCGCCCAGCTCGAGGCGCGGGTATCCTGGGCGGCGGCATAGCCACGCAGGGCATGCCATGCATCACGAAGGCGCCCCATCACCTGGTTCCCTCGCGCGAGAAGCTGGCGAAGGTCACGCTGGGGCGGCGGGCCGCAGTGTTCTCCGCTGCGTGCAGCACCGACAGGGCACGGCCGAGCTCATCGAGCGACCGGTACTCCACCGTGCGGCCATCGAAGGTCACGCGGGTCGTGCCACCGGTGAAGGCGGCGGCCAGCACGGCGGCGCGGGTGCCAGCGGCCTGGGCCAGCGCCCAGGCGAGGACGGTCGGGTCCATGATCGTCCTCCTCTCAGCGAAGCCAGCCGGTACGCGGCGCGAGCCAGCCGCGCGGGCGCTGGCTTTCGGGTGCCGGCGCGGGCTGCGATGGCGATGGGGAAGCGACATTCCCAGCGGCGGGAACCTCGCTCGGCCGCAGCGGCGCATCGGCCGCCTCATCCCGCAGCCGCGCCCAGAACTGCTCGCCGTAGCGGTCTGCACCCAGCAACCAGAGCGCGGCGCGGGCCAGCACGGCGCAGTCCAGCGCCTCGTTCCGCTCGCGCAGCTTCGCCCATTCCTGCCGCGCAAAGCCGCGGCGGTCCTTGGTTGTGCGCAGCTGCTCCGCGACCAGCTGCTTGACCCATTCGACGTCGATCGCGCGCGGCAGATGCACCCAACCGGGTGGAAGCTCCTCCGCGTCGCCGCGGCCGAGCCAGAGCCGGCGATAGAGATCGGCCTTCCATGTGGAAACCGAGACGGTCCAGAGCTTCAAGCCGCGCCGGAGCTTCTGGCCATTGACCAGCGCATCCACCGGCGTCGGGCCCTGGACGGGCTGGGCCCGGTTCCACCCGTCGATCCCCTTGGTCGGCGCGATGCGCGGATCCCGTAGGCGGCGGAGGTGGCCATAGACGGCGGCGGTGTCACGGCCGCCGGTGTCGACGCAGAGCCGGGCGATGCGCATCGCGCCACCGCCGTGGCGCGGCCAATCGCGCGCCAGCAGCGTTGCGAGTTCGTCCCAGGGCTCCCGATCGCGCGGGCTGCCGGGGATCACCACGTGATCGACGAGCCAGGACGAGAACCCCTCCGCCCAGCCCCAGACGTCGCATTCCAGGCGATCGTCCTGGACGTCCACACCGGCGGTGAGGACCAGCGCGCCCTTGGGCACCACGCCCATTGGGAAATCCTCGCGCCGCTCGACCAGGCGCTCCCAATCCGGGGCGTCGCCCTGTTCTTGCCAGGTCTCGCCCAAGACGGTGTTCTTGAAGGTCTTGATGTCCTCCGGCTTGCCCTGGGCGGCCTCCCAATCCCGGGCGATCTGCTCCCAGGAGAGCCAGCCCACCGGCGAGTAGAGCGCCGAGATGTGGAAGCCGATCGTGCGCGGGTCCTGGCCCTCGGCCGTTGCGCGCCATTCTCCGCCGCCAAGCATCGCGGTCTTGTCGTGCTCCTGCATGGGATGGTCGCAGGCCGAGCAGTGATACCTCGCCGTCTCCGGCGCACCCTTCTCCCACAGCAGCTGCTCGAAGCGCAGCCACTGCATCTCGCCGCATTCGGGGCATGGCACAAAGAAGCGCCGCTGGTCGCTGGCCAGGTATTCCCGCTCGATGCGGCTGCGCCCGGCGATGGTGGGCGTCGAGACCAGGAAGGCCTTTCGGCGCCATCCGAAGGTGCGAGCGCGCGCCTCGGCCAGGGCGATGGGGTCACCCTCGCCGGCGACGTCGCCGGGATAGGCGTCGACCTCATCGAGGAACAGGAACCGCGCCGTCATCGAGCGCAGCCCGACGGCGCTGTTCGCACCCGTCAGCACCAGGATGCCGCCGGGGAATTCCTTCGACAGCATGGTGTTGCCGCTGTCGCGGGCCCGGGCCGGCGCAACCCGCTCCCGCAGTGCGGGCGTTTCCTCCAGCAGCGGGTCGATGCGCTGGCGCGAGAAGCGCTTGGCCAGTTCCACGGTCGGCTGCACCGCCAGCGCGGGTGCCGGCACATGGTGCATGATGTAGCCGAGCCAGTTGTTTCCGCTCTCCGTGGCGCCGACCTGCGCGCCCTTCATGAACACGACGCGCCGGGCGGGATGCACCGCCGACAGCGCGTCCATCACGTCCTTCAGGTAGGGCGTGCGGCTCGTGCGCCAAGGGCCTGGTTCTGCGGAAGCGCGGCTGCCGAGCATGCGATGTCGTTCGGCCCATTCCGAGACGGTGAGCTGCGGCGGCGGGCGGAGCATCGCACCGACACGCCGGCGCACATGCTCACGGCTGCGAAGACCGATCCCCTCCGATGCCTGCTGGATCGAAGCGATCGGCCGCCTCCGTCAGCAGGTCGTTGATGTGGCTC
>CAYNBM010000127.1:0-2407 GCA_964395305.1 uncultured Rubritepida sp. | reverse complement strand
AATACCAGCATGCCGGCCTGCCGGTGCAGGACTTCCGGATCCCGGACAACGTGCTTCGCCTGACCCGCCATAAGGGCCGCGGCATCGAGACCGAGCACCCCGCGGTGTTTCCGGTGGTGCTGCCGGAATTCCTGATGCGGATCTACACCGACGAGGGCGAGATCATCTTCGAGCCCTTCGGCGGCTCGGGCACCACCATCCTCGCTGGCCAGCGCGCCAACCGCCGCGTCCGCGCGATAGAGCTGGCACCCGCCTATGTCGACCTCGCCATCGCCCGCTGGCGGATGCTGCATCCGGACCTGCCAGTGACGCTAGCCGACGATGGGCGCGACTATGATGCCGTGGCCGCGGCGCGGATGGAGGTCACCTCGAATGCAGCCTGACCTCGTGATCTCCGCTCTGCCGCTGGCAGCGCTGGTCCCCTACGCCGAAAATGCCCGGACGCACTCTGCGTCCCAGGTGGCGCAGATCGCGGCATCCATCGCCGAGTTCGGCTTCGTGAACCCGGTGCTGGTGGACGCCGAGGGCGTGCTGATCGCCGGCCACGGCCGCGTCATGGCGGCGAAGCAGCTCAGGCTCGCCTCGGTGCCGGTGCTGCGGCTCGGCCATCTCTCTCCCGCGCAGGCGCGTGCGCTGCGCCTGGCCGACAACCAGATCGCGCTGAACTCCGGCTGGGACGAGGCACTGCTTGCCGCGGAGATTGCGCGCATCCGCGATGAGGCGGTGGTCGACCTGGACGTGCTCGGCTTCTCCGGCATGGAGCTCGATCGGCTGCTGGCAGCCGCCGATGCCGGCCTCGGCGAAGACGCCGACGAGGCCCCGCCTCCGCCCGTGGTGCCTGTCACCCAAACTGGCGACCTCTGGCGCTGTGGCGAGCATCGGCTGCTCTGCGGCGACGCGACGAAGCTGGCCGACGTGCAGCACGCCCTCGGCGCCGGCCACCTGGCCGACATGGGCTTCGTCGATCCGCCCTATAATGTCGCCTACGAGGGCGGCACGGCGGCCAAGATGACGATCGCCAATGACGCGCTCGGCGGTGGCTTCCCCGAGTTCCTCCGCCCTGCACTGGCCAACTTGCTCTCGGTCACGAAGGGCGCCTGCTACGTCTGCATGTCCTCCTCGGAATGGCCGACGCTGCACCGCGTCTGGCAGGAGGCGGGCGGCAAATGGTCCAGCACCATCATCTGGGCGAAGAACACCTTCGCCCTCGGCCGGGCCGACTACCACCAGCAGTTCGAGGCCATGCTTTATGGCTGGAAGGCCGGCGCGCAGCACTACTGGTGCGGCGCCCGCGACCAGGGAAATGTCTGGCACTTCGACAAGCCGGCCAGGAACGACCTGCATCCCACCATGAAGCCGGTGGCGCTGGTCGAGCGCGCGATCCGCAACAGCAGCAAGCCGCGCGACACGGTGCTCGACTGCTTCGGCGGGTCGGGCACCACGATGATCGCGGCGGAGCGCACGGGGCGGCGCGCCGTGCTTCTGGAGATCGATCCCGCCTATGCAGATGTGATCGTACGGCGCTGGCAGCAGACGACCGGTGAGGCCGCCGTGCTGGAAGGTGATGATCGCATCTTCGCCGATGTCGCCGCGGCGCGCGGCGTCGTCGATCATGATGTGATCCAGACCGCCGAATCATAGCAATCTCACGACGCTGCATCTTGCTTGGCTCGTGCGCGGCACAGCGCGAATGGTCCGTCACACGCAGAGCACCCCGCCCTGCACAGCGATGGAGACCAGCATGACCGAACGCGAAGCCCGCGCCGCCCGCAACCAGGAACGCAGCCTGGCCGCCTTCCTGGCGAAGAAGGCCGAATTCGACGCCCTCCTCGCCGAACTCACCCAGGCCAGCGCGGACCATTTCGGCGCGGATCCCGAGAAGGTGCTCTGGGGCGAAGCGGCCTGGCTTTCGGACGCCACCGCGAAGCTGAAGGACATCGCGGACCAGCATTTCCGCCGCGGCGAATACGAAGCCTGACGCGGGCCACTCCCGCACCGCCCCGACCGGCAGCGCCGGCGGGGCTCCCGGCAGTAGGGGCCGATGACCGGCACCCGGAACCGGAGACCACCACGATGACCAAGCTTTCCGACAGCCAGCGCGTGATCCTCAGCGCCGCCGCGCAGCACGAGATGGGCCTCGCCCGCGCGCCGAAGAGCCTGCCGGCCGCGGCCCGCAACGCGGTCTTCCGCAGCCTGATCAAGAACAACCTGCTCACCGAGATCAACGCCCCGCGGGACTTCGTCGGGCTGGGCTGGCGCCAGGATGACGACGGCACCTGGATCGTGGCGCGCATCACCGACGAAGGGCTGCGCGCCATCGGCATCGACCCGAATGAGGGCGACGCGGCGGCCGGCGAGCCCGACTGCTCGGGCATCGAGGGCAGCGTGCCCGACACGGCGCCCACGG
>CAYNBM010000126.1:0-2445 GCA_964395305.1 uncultured Rubritepida sp. | reverse complement strand
CCCGAAGACGATCTGGTGCTCGGTGATGGGCTGGCGAAAGGACTGGGTGCGGCCGGCGCCGGGCGTGCGGGGATCGAAGCCGGAGCCTGGGCCGGTGTCCGTCCCTGGCGTGACGTTGGCGCTGCGGGCGGCGGAGGGCGACTTGGGGCGGAAGACGGCGGCACCCACGGCGGACACCACCAAGGCGGCGCCGGCGGCCGCCACGGCGCCCAGGACGCCACCGCCAATGACGGCCGAGGCGGCAGCCCCTGCGGCGGCGGCGATGAAGGGGATGGCGACGGGCATCAGCCAACCCTCCAGGCGATGGTGCAGGCGGTGATGGGGAGGCGGAGCAGTCCCGCGGACCCGACGAAAGCGGCGCGGCCGGCGTCAAGTACCACGCCGAGGCGATCCGGGTCGGCGGCGAGGACCACATCGCCAGTCCGGGCGAAGGGCACCGGGATGCGCGGGTAGCCGGCGGTGTCGGCCATTGCGGCGAGGGTCGGACGATGCTGCCAGGACGGGCGCTGCCCGGTGCAGGCCGTGACGGCGGCCATGGCGAAGCGTCCGCAGTTCCAGCGCGCCGCATCGAATGGCCGATGCTCAGCGGCGGTGATCAGCGCGGCCAGCCGCTCCGGCCAATCGGGCAGCCGGCCTGTGGGCGAGCCCCTCACTGGATCGGCAGCCGGATCTCCGCCTCCTGCAGGGCGGGGACGAACTCGAAGAAGCGGTCACCCGGATATTCGGCCTGCTGGTCGGCGTCCGTATAGCGCCGCACCTCCGCGCGCTCGAGGTCCACCAGCCGGCTCTCGCAGGCCAGCGCCACGGAGGGCTCGGCGCCGTCCGTCACCTCCATCGTGTCCATCAGCCCGGCCCAGAGCGGGAATGGGTCGGCGACGAAGGCCCCCTGCGCATCCAGCAGCGCGCCCCACAGCGTGACCGGCCGCAGGCGGTAGCTGCGCTCGGCGAGGGCAATATCCACCACCTCCTGCGGCACCGGCGACAGCGCGAGTGTGAGACGGACGGCGCGCAACTCGACCGTCTCCTCGACATCGGAGATGGCGCCGATGCTGCCGGCGCCCTCGAACACCTTCCCCGCCCAGTCGAGCGGGCCGAGCCCGGTCCAGACGCGAAAGGGCCCGGTGGCGAAGTCGAGCTCGACCAGAACCACGGGCGTGGCGATTGGCGCCGTGGCGGCGGACGCGGCCTGGTTGCTGAGGCGTGGGGTGCCGGACATCAGAGGGCTTCCTCCAGGCGGACGGTGACGGCGGCGAAGGGGCCGGGCCGCGTCGGGTTCGCCGCCTCGTCATCCGAGATCAGGCGCATCGGCACGCTCGGCAGGGAGAGGATCAGCGGCTCCCCAACCACGACCGCGGCGCGCAGCGGTGGGGCGATGGCGATGGTGGCGGTGCCCGCACCGGAGGCGGTAACCGCGGCGGTGGCAATGTAGAGCCGCCCGCCGAGCCCGATGTAGTCGCCCGCGCCGACGGCGACCGTGCTCGGCCACCAGCCCTGCGTGACGATGGACAGCGCGCCGCGGGGCGCGCCGGCCGCCAGGGACGGATTGCCCGAGCCCACCACCATCCCGGTCCCGTCCGTGAAGATGGTGGCGTCGCTGAAGGAGTAAGGCCCGGTCGGCACGTCGCCCTGGCTGCGCGGATCGCCGGTGCGGTATTCCCGCCGCCAGTCCCAGATGCGCACGGTGTTGGCCGAGCCGGCGAGTGCGGCCAGCAACCCGTCCATCACGCCCGCCTGCACGCGCCCCAGAGGCTCGAAGGTTGCCTCGGCCACCCAGCGCGCCCCCTCGCGCCGCAGCACCTGCGTCGCGCGGGTCACCGGCGAGACAAAGCGCAGGGTGTTGTGCTGGAGGTAGAAGCTCAGCCGCGACGGCCGCAGCACGGCGGGCCAGGCGTATTCCGTCATGCCTCTATCCCCGCACGATGGAGGTGGCGCTGCCGCCGCGGCGGATGGCGTCGAGCGTGGCGGCACTCGCCTGCCGCACGATCTGCGCCGAGAGCACGCGCAGCCGTGCCTCGACGCCGGCATCGGCGCCGCGCGCATCGATGGTGATGCTCTGGTTGATCACCGGCCCGCCCGGCGCCATGCCGTTGGGCAGCACCGTGCCGCTGCGGTTCGGCACGAACCATTCGGGCCCGCGCTCGCCCACGATGTAGGGCTGGCCACCCGCCACCGGCCCGCCCTCGGCGCGGAACAGCCCGCCCAGCGCCGAGCCGATCCCCGAGAAGATCGAGCCGAAGTCAAAGCCGGCCAGGCTGGAGGTCACCGCCGTGCCGAGCGGCTCGGTGATGGTGCGCCGGACGACGATGCGGGCGATGTCCTGCAGGATGCCCTGCAGCACCTTGGAAAAGCTCTCGCCCTTGATGATCGCGTCCTCGAAGGCAGACGAGAACGTCAGGCCGAGTTCGCGCGCCGTGTTGCTGGTGCGCTCCGTGGCCTGCTGGACGC
>CAYNBM010000125.1:0-2506 GCA_964395305.1 uncultured Rubritepida sp. | reverse complement strand
CAGATCAGCCGATCAGGACAGCGGGCCGCAAGGCAGTTGAGGGAGGACGCTTACCTTTCGAAGCTCGTTCGCGGTTTAACTACTTGCGCGACCGTGCGAAGAGCTCGGGTGCTCACGGGCAACGAGCGCTTGATAACTCGTGGGTGGAGAAGTCGAGCGAGCAAAACTTTTCACTCGTTCGCCGCGACACCCTATCCGCGCGATGAAGTTATGGCGGAATGCGCTTCCTTCGCCGTGGTGCGCTTCGACGCAGCCTTCCTTGATCCCGCTGCAGGTTTAGGCGCGTGGACCACCTCAGTAACGGTCAAAAGCTTGCCGGCCTTAACAACGGAATGACCCGAACCTCGACGGATATCTTGCCTGAGGCGATCTGCAACCTCGGTGCCATTTACGGCTCTCGAATGCGTCGCCCAACCATCGACCACCCACTTCGCAAAGGGTGAAGACCAACCGCTCATTGTATGAGGTTGCCCCGTTTCAGTGGACGGTTTTTGGGCTTGCGGGCTACGTTTCTGCCGGGGTCACCTCCCGTTCTGCTTCGTATGCCATGGGGGACCGATAGCCCAGTCCCGAATGCAGGCGCACCGGGTTGTACCAGCCCTCGATGTAACTGAAGCAGGCCATCCGGGCCTCGGCCTGCGAGGTGAACCTGCGTCGGCTCAGCAGCTCTGCCTCGAGGGTCGAGAAGAAGCTTTCGGCCATGGCATTGTCGTATGCATCACCGACCGAGCCCATCGAAGGCCGCACCCCGGCCTCGCCACATCGTTTGCCGAAGGACACTGACGTATATTGCTTGAATTCAATCGGTCGTCGCAATGGCAGGCTGAGCCAAGCGCAATGCCTGGTCAAACATCTCGGCTGGTGTTCGCCAGCCGAGCGTCTTCCGTGGCCTGGCATTGAGCGCCGCCGCCACGGCTGCCAACTCCTCCGCGCCATGCGCACAAAGGTCGGTCCCCTTCGGGAAATACTGCCGCAGCAGCCCGTTGGTGTTCTCGTTCGTGCCGCGCTGCCAGGGGCTGTGCGGATCGCAGAAGTAGACCCGCAGCCCGGTGTCGATCGTCAGCTTGGGGTGCTGCGCCATTTCCGCTCCCTGATCCCAGGTCAGCGACTGCCGGAGCAGCTCCGGCAGCTTGATGATCGTGCGTGCAATGGCATCGCGCACCGCCTCGGCACCATGCCCCGCCAGTGCAGGGCCGTTCTTCACCCGAGGCCCGCCATCGTATTCAGCCATGCGGGGCAGGTGCAGCAACATCGTCAACCGCGTCGTGCGCTCCACCAGAGTGCCGATCGCGGAGCTGCCCAAGCCCAGAATGAGATCGCCCTCCCAGTGGCCGGGTACCGCCCGATCGCCCGCTTCGGCAGGGCGCTCGCTGATCAGCACTTCCGGACCTACATGCGCTTTGCCACGGCCGCGGCTGCGCGCTCGCGGAACCCGCAGCGCCCTGCCGGTGCGTAGGCACGCCGTCAGTTCGCGGCGCAGCCCGCCTCGGCTTTGCACATACAGCGCCTGGTAGATGGCCTCGTGGCTGATCCGCATCGTAACATCATCTGGAAAATCGAGCCGCAGGCGATGGGCAATCTGCTCCGGGCTCCAGGCCGCTGCCCATCGTCGAGGTTGCCGAGGTCCGTGTCGGCGACCCTTCCAGGATATCGCGGGGCCAGGAACTGCGGCCCCGCTCGGGCCCGCGATCAACCCGGCCAGTCGCTCCTGCACATAGACCCGCAACGCCGCATTCACCGCCAGTTTCGCAGGCTTTGGACGCCGGGCCGCCCGCTCAGCATGCCACTGCGCCGTGTTCGCTCGATACTCCAGACCGCCGCTGCGCGTCGCAGCATTGCGCCGCAGCTCGCGCGAGATCGTCGAACCCGCACGACCCATCTGTCGGCCAATTTCCTGCACCCCGGCGCCCTGCGCCCGCAGGATCGCGAGCTCCTCCCGCTCTGCATGCGAGAGGTACCGGCCACTGAGCGCCGTTGCCGACCGTCCATACATCGCTGGTGGCATGCCGCCTGCCTTTCGGAACCATCTCGTTCCGACAGCCTGCGGCACACCGGCGCCGATCGCCGCATCCTCGCTCGATAAGCCCGCCGCGACCCCTGTCCAGAACCTCCGCCTCTCATCACGCCCCGCGACCGACGGGCGGCCTGGCGACAACAGTGGCCGACGACCCGATCCATCCGAACGCCGCTTTCTTGAACTCATCGCAACTCCCTCCCTCACGGTGTTGCGACGACCAATTGAATCCACCTTGGCTGCCCTGGTCGCTGTGGTGAATGACGTCACGGGGGCGACGCTGACCGACTGCTGCCTCCATCGCGTCCAGCACCAGCTCTGTGCGCAGGTGATTGGCCATCGACCAGCCGACAATCTTGCGGCTCCACGCATCCAGCACGATGGCGAGATACAGGAACCCCGCCGCCGTCGGCACATAGGTGATGTCCGCCACCCAGAGCTGGTTCGGGCCGGACGCCGTGAAGTTCCGGTCCACCAGGTCAGGGGCGGGCC
>CAYNBM010000124.1:0-2577 GCA_964395305.1 uncultured Rubritepida sp. | reverse complement strand
CGTTGCGCTCGCCTGCGTCTTCCTCTTGGTCAAATCCGTCCACAGGGCCTAGCCTTCCTTACGCGTATTCCGTTCCCGCCTGCTGGTTCCGCAGCACCGCCGTCATCATGCGCGTCGCCGTCGCGTTGAACGCGGCGCGAAAATCGAAGCTGGCCTCCACCCCGGCCGGCCCTTCGATCGGCGTCTTTGCCAGCGCCAGGTACACCTCGTGCAGCGTGATGGTCAGGCTGCGGTTGGCGTCGATGGTGAAGGCAAGCGCAAACTCCGCCGAGGTGCCAGCCTGCGCCTGCGCCAGCAGCGTCGTGTTCTCGAAGCGCACCGTGATCTGCCCGGTGCAGCGGGCGATGCCGGGATCGACGCCTTCGACGCGACGATCGGCGCGGATCGTGCGCACCGCCTCCATCCCATTGGCGTAGGTCAGCCGCGCGCCGGTGACCTGCGCCAGCGCAGAACCGCTACGCGTGATCGACCCCTGTGCCTTGTTGAATGCCGTGTAGGCGGCGCTGGTCGGCGTGCCGCCTGACGTGGCGCCGGTGCGCACCGAGCCCTGGCCCATGAGCCCGAAGGTCGCCGTCGCTGCACCGGTCGGCGAGAAATCCATCTCCAGCGTGTCGGCGCGAACGCCGGTGCAGACGTCGAAGCTTGGCACGTCCGGATAGCCGATCTCCATTGCATTGCTGGGCAAGGAGGCCGCGCCCGAGGCGAAGGTGTGGATGAAGTTGGTGCTGCCGGTGGTGGTGGGAGCGCCCAGCAGCAGCCGCAGCCAATGGCCGATGTTGATGAGATCGACCGGCACCACCGCCTGACCAGCGACCGTCACCGTATCGAGAAAGGGCGCGGCCGGATCGCGGTTGCTGCCGACCCCGATGACATCGGCATCCAGCAGCGGCTGCTCGGCGCCGAGGTCGCAGGTCAGAAACGGCATGCGCCGCCAGTTGCCGCCTGGCGCGGTGCCGTAGGTGGATTCGGGAAAGGTCAGCAGGCGGCAATTCGCGCCGATGGCACGGGGCATAGGCTTTCTCCTGGAAAGGGATCAGGCCAGCGGCGAGCCGGCGACGGTGAACCAGAGGGTGACGGGGATAGCAGCGGCGCGGGCTGCGGCCGCGCCCTCGAACTCGACATCCTCGAAGGACGCGCTGCCGGGCTGCGCCCATTCGACGGCGCCGCCGAGGCTACGGTTGGCGGTGATGGCAGCGGCGATATCCACGAGCAGCGTATCGAGCAGGGTGTTGCGCGCGGCGGGCGTGGCGCCGGACACGGTGACCTCGACCTCGGCACGATGCTCGATCTGCCAGGCCAGGGGCGAGAGGATCGGTGTTTCCTCCACCGTCTCCCCATCACGGATGACGACCAGCCCGCCGACAGGAATGCGCTGCGGGATGGTCTCGCCGCGCAGTACGATCGGCGCAGGGTTCCTGGCAGCGAGCGAGGTGACAAGCCGGCTGTGCAGGGCCGCGATGGCAGTTTCGCGCGCGCTCACGCGGACCTCCCGCTCTCGCGTTCCCAGGCCGCCACAAACCGGGCGGGGAGCCGACGTAGACCGCGCTCGGCCGCACCGCGCACGTCGAGCCGCTTGGCAAGCTTCACTTGCGGGAGGAGCAGGAACATCGGCACCATCCCCTGTTCGAGCAGCCCGCGCGCCCAGGCCTCACGCCCCTTGCGGTTGCCGGTGCCGACCTCGGTCACGCCGCCCGCCACGAGACGGGTCCTGCGCCGCCGCCCGGTCTGCTCGCCCTGGCGGAGTGGCAGGCACCACACGAAGCCTCGCCCCGATTTGAAGGGCCGCAGGAAGGCCTGGCCGGAGGCGACCATCTGCGCCGGCGTCACCCGCATGCCCTTCTCCCCACGGCCCCGGCGTCCGCGCGCCGCGTTGAAGCCGGTCGGGATGGCCAGGAACTTCCGCCCACCCTTGGCCCGGATCAGCGCGCCGCGCTCAAAGGCGTCGATGACATTCGGCACCTTGGTGAACACAAGCCCGGCCGGCCGCAGCGATTGCCCGCTCCGCGGGAAGATCATCGACCGCCACGCATTGGCGATGCCGCGGGCATTGCCGCCAAAGGCCCCCGTCACCTGTCGGCGCAGTTCCGCCTTCACCTGCTCGGTCTCGGCACGGATAGCGGTCATGGCAGCCCGCTCGCCCGCCCGCACCTCATCCGCCAGCATCTGGCGCAGGTCGCCCACGATGCTGGCGCCCAGCCTCACGGTGCACCACCATCTTTGGGCGGAAGTCCCGCGCGGTGGCGGATGACCGCTAGCGCGATGTCATGCAGCGCGGCCTGGCCGAGGTAGCCGAACACGAAGGCAAACAGGAAGCGCCCGTATTCATTCAGCTCGAACAGCCCGCCCAGCGCATAACCAGCACTGCCCACGAAGGCCGCCGAGGGAAGCTCCCAGGTCAGGCACCAGCCAAAGCGGCGGCGCTCGGGGTTGTTCCAGCGAACAAAGCCGCCCGCGATGCCGGCCGCGGCCCCCATCAGCAGGTCGAGCAGAATGTTCCAGGTGCCCTGCGGCATGGGCTTGCTCCTAGAGCCATTTCACCTCGACCGGAATCATTTTGAGGATTCCGGCACCCCCTGA
>CAYNBM010000123.1:0-2583 GCA_964395305.1 uncultured Rubritepida sp. | reverse complement strand
GCGGCGGCGGAGGTGCCCTTCTGATGCTCGACTTCAACAGCCGCAGCCAGACCTCGACGCATGTGAATGCCGCCATCGACGCGGCGCTGGTTGCCGGCAATCAGGCAGCACCGCCGCGCAGCTATCTGGGTGGGTCGCGCCTCGGCCATGCCTGCGAGCGGGCACTGCAGTTCGAGTTCGCAAAGGCGCCGAAGGATGAGGGGGCGGACTTCGACGGTCGGCTGCTGCGCATCTTTGGGATCGGGCACGCGCTGGAGGATGTGGCCGTCGCCTGGCTGCGCGGCGCCGGCTTCGATCTTTACACCCGCCGTGGCGGTGGCGAGCATGCCGAGCAGTTCGGCTTCTCGGTCGCAGGCGGTCGCATCCGCGGCCACGTGGATGGCGTGCTGGCCGGCGGCCCCGCGATCCCCGGCATGGCGTTCCCCGCGCTGTGGGAATGCAAGACCATGAACGCGAAGTCGTGGCGCGAGACGTCCAGCAAGGGTGTGGCAGCCAGCAAGCCGATCTACGCGGCGCAGATTGCGGTCTACCAGGCCTACATGGACGCCAGCGTCCCGGGCGTGGCGGACAATCCGGCCCTGTTCACCGCCATCAACAAGGACACGGCGGAGCTGCACCACGAGCTGGTGCCGTTCAACGCCGAGCTGGCGCAGCGCATGTCGGACCGGGCCGTGCGCATCCTGGCCGCGACCGATGCTGGCGAGTTGCTGCCTCGCATTGCCGCCCAGGCCGATCACTTCGAGTGCCGGTTCTGCCCCTGGGCCAAGCGCTGCTGGGCGCAGCCTGCATGACAGCATGGGGCGACTTCAACGATGCCGCGCCGCTGCCGGAGGATAGCGCGAGCGAAATTCCCGCCGCTGGGCAGATCGCCGTCGATCGACTTCCCGGCGCTGGGCAGCCGATGCTGGAAGCCGCTGGGCCCATCGCGCCGGACATCGAGCAGATCGCCGCCTTCCTCGACGTGGTGTTCGGCTATTGCGACGGGCTGATCCCCGTCCGCGGCTTCGTCGACCAGGGCCAGGGGCTCGACACCAAGCCGCACAACATCTGGGTGCCGGCCGATCGGCACGCCGCCGCATCCCTCAGCGCCTATGCCACCTGGGCCGCGCGCGAAGGCAGCGCCGTCTATGTCATCCCCGGCACCGTCGCCGAGCAGGGCCAGGCCCGCGCCGAGCATGTGCTGCAGATGCAGACCGTGGTGGTCGACCTCGACGCCGGCGACATCGCCGCCAAGCTGGCGCATCTGGTCCACCACCTGGGCGCGCCCACCCTCCTGGTCGAAAGCGGCGGCCGCACCGCCGAGGGTGCCGCCAAGCTGCACGCCTGGTGGCGGCTCACCGAGCCGGCCGAGGGCGAGGACCTGGCGCGGCTCTGCGCGCTGCGCGGCGAGATCGCGGAGAAGGTCGGTGGCGACCTGCACTTCCGATCCGCTCACCAGCCGATCCGCGTGCCTGGCACCGTCCACCAGAAGGATGGCGTGCAGCGGCGGGTCATCATCCGGGAGCACCGGCCCGGGGTCGAGGTCGAGCTGCCCGACTTCGCCGCGGCCGTTGCCGCCATGCCCACCATGCCGGGCCTGGAGGCGCCCAGCGCCACCGCGGGCGCCAATCGGCCAGGGCTCGATGCCGTCCTCACCACGCCGGTGCGTGAGGGCAGCCAGGACGCGTGGACCCGCTTCCAGGGCGCCAGCGCCGCCATCGGCCACTTCGTCCGTATGGTCCACGAGGGCCGCATGACCGGCGATGAGGGCTGGGAGGCGATCTGCCAGTACAACGCTGCTTGCCTTCGCCCTGAATGGCCGCTGGACCGCCTCAAGGTCGAGGCTGACAGCATCTGGGCGCTGCATGTCGATCGGAACGGGCCGCCCCTGCTGCGGGCCGCGGTAGGGCCGCCCGGTGCCATCGCCGCGCACACGCTCGGCGCGCTGCTCGACGACACCTCTCCGATGCCCGACGACCTGATTGGGCCGCGCCTGCTGACCCCGGGCGGGATGCTGGTGCTCGGCGGCGCGCCGAAGGTTGGCAAATCCGACTTCCTGATCAGCCTGCTGGTGCACGCCGCGGCCGGCGCGCCATTCCTGTGCTTCACGGCACTGCGCCCGCTGCGGGTGTTCTATCTGCAGGCCGAGATCCAGTACCACTATCTGCGCGAGCGCCTGCAGCAGCTGCGGCTCGATCCCGCGATCGTGGCCCGCGCCCGCGACACCCTCGTCGTCACCCCCAAGCTGCGCATGCTGCTCGACGACCAGGGCGTGCCCCTCGTCGCTGCCGCCATCCACGCTGCGTTCCCCGATGCGCCGCCCGACATCATCTGCATCGACCCGATCCGCAACCTCTTTGATGGCGGGCCCGCAGGCGAAGGTGAGAACGACAACGCGGCGATGATGTTCTTTCTGCAGAGCCGGGTCGAGGCGCTGCGCGACCAGGTCGCCCCCGAGGCGGGCATCATCCTCGCCCACCACACGAAGAAGCTCAGCAAGCAGCAGGTGAAGGACGATCCCTTCCTGTCGCTCTCCGGCGCCAGCGCGCTGCGCGGCTACTACACCTCGGGCGCCATCCTGTTCCGCCCCGACGAGGAGCAGAC
>CAYNBM010000122.1:0-2730 GCA_964395305.1 uncultured Rubritepida sp. | reverse complement strand
AGGCGGCGGCCGGCTCGACATAGACGGCGCGCACCCCGTTGAAGAGATCCCGCCGCGGCCGCGAGCCCACGATGGTGACGTCGCCGCGCAGATCGTCCGAGGTGAGCGTGGCGGCCGGCAGCGCGGGCGCCCCGGCATGGATGTAGAAGCGCCCGCCCGAGACCACGAGCGCGCCGGCCATGGCGGCGACCAGCTTGCGGGTGATGGCGATCTTGCCCTCGCCGAGCGTGACGGCACCGTTGACGGTGTAGCGGCGCTCTGCGGTGCCATCGCGCCGGCCCATGATCTCGTCGCAGATATTGGCCGCGGCCATGAGCGCCGGCAGGTCGATGTCCGCCCAGGCGGCGCGCCACCCGAAGGGCGAGGTCAGGTACCAGGCGAGGCAGAGTGCGGGATTGTCGGACCAGCCGGTGGCACCGGTGCGCGGGTCGAGGATGGTGTCCGCCCCCTCGACAATGGCCGAAAGGCTGGGCGCGCCGGAAGGAAAGGCCTCGGGCCGCAGCTTGAGGCGCACGGCGAGATAGGCCCGCCCCTGGCCACGATGCGCCGCGGTCCACTGGCCGCCGGTGTCGGCGACGAGGTTGGCGTTGGCGGCCTGGCCGGGATCACCCAGCGCGCGGTCGATCCGCAGCAGGCCGGCGAACTTCGCGTCGGTGGAGGCGGTGCCGTTGAGAAATACCTCGCCGATGGCGCGGACGCGGTGCGCGGCCTGCACCACGACGACATGCAGGAAGCCGTCGGCGCGGCCCTCATCGTCGGTGGCGGAATGCAGGAACACGACAGGGCCGGAGGTGCGGCAACGGCCAAAGACGATCTGGTGCTCGGTGATCGGCTGGCGGAAGGACTGGGTGCGGCCGGCGCCCGGCGTGCGGGGATCGAAGCCGGAGCCGGGACCGGTGTCGGTGCCTGGTGTGACGTTGGCGCTGCGGGCCGCGGAGGGCGACTTGGGGCGGAAGACCGCGGCACCCACGGCGGAGACCACCAGGGCCGCGCCGGCGGCCGCCACGGCACCCAGGACGCCGCCGCCAATGACGGCGGATGCGGCGGCACCTGCCGCTGCTGCGATGAAGGGTATGGCGACGGGCATGGTCTGTCAGTCCCTCACCAGCCGATGCGCCACGCCACGGCGCAGGTCGTGATCGGCACGCGCAGCAAGCCCGCGGATCCGACGAAGGCCACGCGGCCGGCGTCCAGCACGACGCCGAGGCGGTCTGGGTGGGCGGACAGAACCACGTCGCCAGCGCCGGCGTAGGCCACCAGTACGCGGGGGAAGCCTGCGGTGTCGGCCATCTCCGCGAGCGTGGAGCGGTGCTGCCATGACGGGCGCTGCCCGGTGCAGGCCACCACCGCCGCCAGGGCGAAGCGCCCGCAGTTCCAGCGTGCCGCATCGAAGGGCCGATGCTCAGCTGCGGTGATCAGCGCCGCCAGCCTCTCCGGCCAGTCCGGCAGTCGGTTCACTGGATGGGCAGCCGGATCTCCGCCTCCTGCAGGGCGGGGACGAACTCGAAGAAGCGATCGCCGGGATACTCGGCCTGCTGGTCGGCATCCGTGTAGCGCCGCACCTCGGCCCGCTCGAGGTCGACCAGCCGGCTCTCGCAGGCAAGCGCCACGGAAGGCTCCGCGCCGTCCGTCACCTCCATCGTGTCCATCAGCCCCGCCCAGAGCGGGAACGGGTCCGCCACGAACGATCCCTGGGCATCCAGCAGTGCGCCCCACAGCGTGACCGGCCGCAGGCGATAGCTGCGCTCGGCCAGCGCGATATCCACCACCTCCTGCGGCACAGGCGACAGCGCGAGCGTCAGGCGCACGGCGCGCAGCTCCACCGTCTCCTCCACATCCGAGATGGCGCCGATGCTGCCGGCGCCCTCAAAGACCTTTCCGGCCCAATCCAGCGGCCCGAGCCCGGTCCAGACGCGAAAGGGACCGGTGGCGAAGTCGAGCTCGACCAGGACGACCGGCGTGGCGATCGGCGCCGTGGCGGCCGACGCCGCCTGGTTGCTGAGGCGTGGGGTGCCGGACATCAGAGGGCTTCCTCGAGGCGGATGGTGACGGCGGCAAAGGGGCCGGGCCGCGTCGGGTTCGCCGCCTCGTCGTCCGACACCAGCCGCATCGGCACGCTCGGCAGGGAGAGGATCAGCGGCTCGCCCACCACCACCG
Organism: uncultured Rubritepida sp.; assembly: GCA_964395305.1. Classification (GTDB taxonomy): domain Bacteria; phylum Pseudomonadota; class Alphaproteobacteria; order Acetobacterales; family Acetobacteraceae; genus Rhodovarius. Next base: position 573 of record CAYNBM010000122.1, on the reverse strand, counting down.
CGGCGCGCAGCGGCGGCGCGATGGCGATAGTCGCGGTCCCGGCGCCGGAGGCCGAGACCGCGGCGGTGGCGATGTAGAGCCGCCCGCCCAGGCCGATGTAGTCGCCGGCGCCGACCGCCACCGTGCTCGGCCACCAGCCCTGCGTGACGATGGACAGCGCGCCGCGGGGCGCGCCGGCCGCCAGTGACGGATTGCCGGAGCCGACGACCAGTCCCGTCCCGTCCGTGAAGAAGGTCGCGTCGCTGAAGGAATACGGCCCGGTCGGGACATCGCCCTGGCTGCGCGGATCGCCGGTGCGGTACTCCCGCCGCCAGTCCCAGACGCGGACGGTGTTGGCCGAGCCGGCGAGCGCAGCTAGCAGCCCGTCCATCACCCCCGCCTGCACGCGGCCGAGCGGCTCGAAGCTCGCCTCTGCCACCCAGCGCGCGCCCTCACGCCGCAGCACCTGCGTGGCGCGGGTGACGGGGGAGACAAAGCGCAGGGTGTTGTGCTGGAGGTAGAAGCTCAGCCGCGACGGCCGCAGCACGCTGGGCCAGGCGTATTCCGTCATGGCCCTATCCCCGCACGATGGAG
>CAYNBM010000121.1:0-2776 GCA_964395305.1 uncultured Rubritepida sp. | reverse complement strand
GGGAGGTGCTCGCCACCGGCAGCGGCATGACGCTCACCCTCGCCAATGGCAGCGCACAGATCTCCACCGGCACCACGCTGGATGACGAGCTGGTCCTGCTCAGCCGGCAGAGCTTCATGCTGCCGCTGCGCGCGATGGTCGCACTGAACCTCAGCCAGCGCATCGCCGGCCAGACCGCATGGCTGGAACTGGTCAGCATCACCCCCGAAACAGGCGTGCCCGACGAGCGCAACATCGTCGCCTGGCGTCTGGATGGCGTCAGCGCCACCCTCGCCAATTACGAGGTGGGCAGCGACGGCGCGCCGAGGCTTGGCACCGCCTCGGGCGTCCCATCCCCACCACGGCGCCAGCCGGCTGGTCGGTGCTGGAGCTCGAGCCGAACAGCGACGAGTGCTACTTCCACGGCCGCGCGCTGGACGGCACCGGGCTGCGGGCGAATTCCTACGCCCGCCAGCAGCAGCTGCCAGACCCCGCCGCGCTCTATCGGTTCCGGGTGCGGGTGCGGAACCGGCAGGTGTTCCACGGCATCTCCGCGGTGACCAACAACGGCAGCAGCGCGGTGCGCATCACCCGCGCCGCACATGGCTACGCAACCTCTGACTCCGTCACGGTGGCCAACGTCGCCGGCGTGCCCGGCGCCAATGGCACCTTCACCATCACGGTGATCGACGCGAACAACTTCGACCTGATCGGCTCCACCTTCACCGGGGCCTATGTGAACACCGGCTGGGCGACGATCAGCCGCAACTTGGCGCCGGCGTCGAACACCGATCTGCGGCTGCAATTCGTCTCGATCTCCGACTACGCCGAGCTCACCACCGCCATCACCGCCGGCCGCGCCAATGCCGTTGCCGGCCAGGGCATCGGCGTGAACGTGCTCAGCGCCACGGCCCCCGCGCTCAGCGTGGTGGGTGGTCAGGCGCGCAACACGGCCGGCGCGGTCCCGGTGCTGGCGGCGACCGGTTACGCCGCCAACCCCGTGGCGGTGACCACGGCGCGCGGTGTTGACCTTCTGGCGACGCTGATCGGCGCGATCGTCACCAAGCCCTATGCCATCCCCGAGGCAGACTGGACCTATGCCGGGCCGCTGGCCGGCATCGCCACCGGCAGCGACACCGCCGTGCAGGCTGCGGGCGGCGCCGGCATCCGCCGCTACGTCACGGGGATGCAAGTGCAGAACGCCAGCGCCACGGCGACGGAGTTCCAGATCCGCGACGGCACCACGCCGATCTGGCGCGCGCTGCTGCCGGCCAATCTCGGCCCCACCAACATCGACTTCCCGACCCCGCTGCGCACCACGGCCAATGCCGCGCTGAACATCCAGGCGGTGACGGCCAGCGCGGTGGTGATCGCCAACCTGCAGGGCTTCACGGCGCCCTGAGCCCAGGACTTTTGCCAATGACAGAACCGATCGAACCGGGCGGGGGCACCCCCGCGCCAGAGGCCACGCCATTGCCGGATCGAATGCCCGACGCTGGGCAGTCGATCTTGGCCTGCCGCGCGCTGGCCGCGCCCGTCACCGTCAATCGCTCGGCCCGCACCGTCGAGGTGGTGTGGAGCACCGGCGCGCGGGCCCGCAATTTCGTCCCGCCGCTGGGTCCCATCATCGAGGAACTCGATATGCGGCCGGAGGCGGTCCGCATGGACGCGCTGCGCTCGGGCCGCGCGCCGGTGCTGGACACGCATCGCCGTGCCGGCACGCGCGATGTACTGGGGCGGGTGGTGACTGCCCGCCTCGAGGCCGGCCGCGGCTACGCCACCCTCCAATTCAGCGGCGCGGACGACGTGGAGCCGGTCTGGCAGCGCGTTGCCGACGGCACGCTGCAATCTGTCAGCGTCGGCTACCGGGTGCATCGCTACGAGCCGCGACCCGACGCCGCCACCGGTCAGACCATCCACCGCGCTGTCGATTGGGAGCCCTACGAGATCTCGATCGTGCCCGTCCCGGTGGACGGCCTGGCCGTGATTCGTGGCGAGGAGCCGCAGGGCGCTCCCGCCACCGCCATCGAACCCGCCCTGACCGAGGAACCCACCATGACCGAGACGACGCCGGCTTCGCCGGATCCCGCGCCGGCGCCGCCTGCGCCGCCCATCGCACCCACGCCCCAGGAGATCACTGTGACCACGACGCCCGCCAACTCGCCGCCCACCGCTCCGCCCGAGCCGACCCGTGCCGCGCCGCCGGCCCCCGACCTGGACGTCATCCGCGCCGAGGCGGACCGCGCCGCGGTCGAGCGCATCGCCGCCTATGAGCCGGTCCTCGCCGGTGCCCGCGGCCTGGTGACCCCCGACATGCTCGACGCCATGCGCGAGGCCGCCATCCGCGACCGCATCTCGCCCGAGGTCCTGCGCGGCCGCCTCTGGGACGCCTTCGCCACCCAGGGCCCGCGCCCGAGCCTGCCGGCGCGGCCCGAGACCGGCCCCGGCCAGGACGACCCCGCCAGCCTGCTCGACGCCATGGCCGAGGCGCTCGCCGCCCGCTCCATGCCCGGCTACCAGGCGCCCAGCACCGGCCCCGGCGCCGGCCGCCACGTCGAGTTCATGGGCTGGCGCCCCTCCGACATGATGGGCGAACTGCTCCGCGCCCGCGGCGAGCGGAACATCCCCCGCAACCCGACCATCCTCGCCGAGCGCGCCTTCCACACCACCAGCGACTTCCCGGCCCTGCTCTCCGCCGCCGCCAACAAGATGCTGCTCGCCGCCTACGCCCCGGCGCAGCCGACCTACCGCACGCTGTTCCTCCGCCGCGATTTCCGCGACTTCAAGCCGCACCGCC
>CAYNBM010000120.1:0-2996 GCA_964395305.1 uncultured Rubritepida sp. | reverse complement strand
ATGTGGTCACGGTGGCGGACGTGTCGGGCGTGCCCGGGGCGAATGGCAGCTTCACGATCACGGTCATCGACGCCAACAGCTTTGACCTGTTGGGCTCAACCTTCAGCGGCGCCTATCTCAACACCGGCTGGGCTTCGGTCAGCCGCAACCTGACGCCGGCCTCGAACACCGACATCAGGGTCCAGTTCGTCACCATCGCCGACTATGCCGAGCTGACGACGGAGATCACCGCCGGCCGCGGCCAGTCGGTCGCGGGCCAGGGGCTGGGCGTGAACGTCCTCAGCACCATCCCGCCAACCGTCACCCCGGTGGGCGGCCAGGCCCGCAACACCAGCGGCGCGGTGCCGGTCCTGGCCGCCACCGGCTATTCGGCCAACCCGGTCGCCGTCACCACGGCGCGCGGCGTCGATCTGCTGGCGACGCTGATCGGCGCGCTGGTGACCAAGCCCTACGCGATCCCTGAGGCGGACTGGCAATACGCTGCCGCCGCGGGCGGGATCATCAACACCACTGACGTGGTGCTCCGTGCCGCGGCTGCGGCCGGAATCCGGAACTACGTGACCTCGATCGATGTGCGGAACGCGCATGCGACGGTCGCGACCGAGGTGGTGATCAAGGACGGCGCGACGGTGATCTGGCGGCAGCTGCTGCCGGCGGCGATGGCCGCACCCGTGGAGATTACCTTTCCTACGCCGCTGCGAGGCACCGCCGCCACGGCGATGAACGTCGCCTGCATCACCACCGGCGCGCAGGTCTACGTCAACGCGCAGGGCTTCGCCGCGCCCTGATCGGCGCTGCGCAAGGAGCACATGCCATGACCGAGACGATCGAACCGGCGGGGCCCAGCCCCGCACCGGAGCGAGAACCTGCGTCGGATCAACTTCCCCCCGCTGGGCAGTCGATCACCGCCTGCCGGGCTCTCGCCGCGCCAGTCACCGTCGACCGCGCCGCGCGCACCGTCGAGGTGGTGTGGTCCACCGGCGCCCGCGCCCGCAACTTCGTCCCGCCCTATGGGCCGATCCTCGAAGAGCTCGACATGCGTCCCGAGGCGGTGCGCATGGACGCGCTGCGCTCCGGCCGCGCACCGGTGCTGGACACCCATCGGCGTGCTGGCACGCGCGACGTGCTCGGCCGCGTCACCGCCGCCCGCCTTGAGGCCGGCCGCGGCTACGCCACCCTCCAATTCAGCGCCGCGGACGACGTGGAGCCGGTCTGGCAGCGCGTGGCCGACGGCACGCTGCGGTCTGTCAGCGTCGGCTACCGGGTGCATCGATACGAGCCGCGGCCGGACGCCGCCACCGGCCAGACCATCCACCGCGCCGTGGATTGGGAGCCCTACGAAATCTCGATCGTGCCCGTCCCGGTGGACGCGGCCGCCGTCGTCCGTGGCGAGGGGGATCAGGGCGCCCCCGCCACCGCCATCGAACCCGCCCTGACCATCCCCGAGGAACCACCCATGCCCGAGACGACGCCGGCTTCGCCGGATCCCGCGCCGGCGCCGCCCGCGCCGCCCACCATCCCGCACCAGGAGGTCCCCGTGACCACGACGCCCGCCAGCACCCCGCCCACCGCGCCGCCCGAGCCGACCCGCGCCATGCCGCCCACGCCTGACCTCGAGGCCATCCGCGCCGAGGCAGAGCGCGCCGCGGTCGAGCGCATCGCCGGCTATGAGCCGGTGCTTGCCGCCGCCCGTGGCCTGGTGACCGCCGACATGCTCGACACCATGCGCGAGGCCGCCATCCGCGACCGCGTCTCGCCCGAGGTCCTGCGCGGCCGGCTGTGGGAGGCCTTCACCAGCGGCGCCGCGCGCCCCTCCCTGCCGGCGCGCCCCGACACCGGCCCGTCCAACGAGGACCCGTCGCAGCTTCTCGACGCCATGGCCGAGGCGCTCGCCGCCCGCACCATGCCCGGCTACCAGGCCCCGGCCACCGGCCGCCACACCGAGTTCCTGGGCTGGCGCCCCTCCGACATGATCGGCGAGCTGCTCCGCGCCCGAGGCGAACGCAACGTCCCGCGCAACCCGACCATCCTCGCCGAGCGCGCCTTCCACACCACCAGCGACTTCCCGGCGCTGCTGTCGGCTGCGGCCAACAAGATGCTGCTGGCGGCCTATGCGCCGGCCGCACCCACCTACCGGACGCTGTTCCTCCGCCGCGATTTCCGGGACTTCAAGCCGCACCGCCACCTGCGGGTCGGCGACTTCCCGACGCTGCTGCCGCTGTCGGAGAATGGCGAGGTCCAGGCGGGCACCATGTCCGAGAGCCAGGAGCTGGTGTTCCTGCAGACCTTCGCCCGGCGCATCCGCGTGACGCGGCAGATGCTGGTCAACGACGACCTCGGCGCCTTCACCGACTTCGCCAGCATGATCGGCCGCCGCGTCGCCGACTTCGAGAACGCGACGGCCTATGCGCTGGTGAACAGCGCCGGCGGCGATGGCCCCACGCTCACCACAGGTGCTGCGGCGGTCTTCGGGACGGCGGCGGCGCGGGCCAATAAGGCCGGTGCCGGCACCGCGCTCGACCTGCCGAACCTGGCGCTGGGCCGTGCCGCGGTGATGCGCCAGAAGACCCTCGATGGCCTGCCGATCGCGGTCGGCGCGCAAATGCGCCTGCTGGTCGGGCCGAACCAGGAGCTCGCCGCCCGGCAGCTCACCGTTTCCGTCCAGGCGACGCAGACCAGCAACGCCAACGTCTACGCCGGCTTCGTGCAGCCGCTGGTGGAGCCGCTGATTCCGGCCAACCGCTGGTACCTGTTCTCGGATCCGATGGCTGCGCCGGTCTATGTCTACGGCTATCTCAATGGCGCCGAGGGGCCGCAGGTCACCACGGGCAACGTCCCAGGCGTGGATGGCGTCGAGGTGTCGGTGATCTTCGACTTCGGCGTCGGTGCCATCGACTGGCGCGGCGCTTGGTTCAACCCGGGCACCTGATCCGGCATCCCCTCGCCACCGTCACAGCTTGGTGGTGGCGAAGGGGTTGTGGACCGTCACGCCGCGC
>CAYNBM010000119.1:0-3040 GCA_964395305.1 uncultured Rubritepida sp. | reverse complement strand
GCGCGCCGGCCATGGCGGCGACCAGCTTGCGGGTGATGGCGATCTTGCCCTCGCCCAGGGTGACGGCGCCGTTGACGGTGTAGCGGCGCTCGGCGGTGCCATCGCGCCGGCCCATGATCTCGTCGCAGATGTTGGCCGCGGCCATCAGCGCCGGGAGATCGATATCCGCCCAGGCCGCACGCCACCCGAAAGGCGAGGTCAGGTACCAGGCCAGGCACAGCGCGGGATTGTCGGACCAGCCGGTGGCACCGGTGCGCGGGTCGAGGATGGTGTCAGCCCCCTCGACGATGGCGGATAGGCTGGGCGCGCCGGAGGGAAAGGCCTCGGGCCGCAGCTTGAGCCGCACGGCGAGATAGGCGCGTCCCTGGCCGCGATGGGCCGCGGTCCACTGGCCGCCGGTGTCGGCGACGAGGTTGGCGTTGGCCGCCTGGCCGGGATCGCCCAGCGCGCGATCGATGCGCAGCAGCCCGGCAAACTTTGCGTCCGTGGAGGCGGTGCCGTTGAGGAACACCTCGCCGATGGCGCGGACGCGGTGGGCGGCCAGCACCACGACAACATGCAGGAAGCCGTCGGCGCGGCCCTCGTCATCGGTGGCGGAGTGCAGGAACACCACGGGGCCCGAGGTGCGGCAGCGCCCAAAGACGATCTGGTGCTCGGTGATGGGTTGGCGAAAGGACTGGGTGCGGCCGGCGCCCGGCGTGCGGGGATCGAAGCCGGAGCCTGGACCCGTGTCGGTGCCTGGCGTGACGTTGGCGCTGCGGGCGGCGGAGGGCGACTTGGGGCGGAAGACCGCGGCACCCACGGCGGAGACCACCAGGGCCGCGCCGGCGGCCGCCACGGCGCCCAGAACGCCGCCACCGATGACGGCCGAGGCCGCGGCCCCTGCGGCGGCAGCGATGAAGGGAATGGCGACGGGCATCAGCCAACCCTCCAGGCGATGGTGCAGGCGGTGATGGGGAGGCGGACCAGGCCCGCGGGGCCGACGAAGGCGACGCGGCCGGCATCCAGCAAGACGCCGAGGCGATCCGGGTCGGCGGCCAGCACCACGTCGCCAGTGCGGGCGAAGGGCGCCGGCACGCGCGGGAAGCCTGCGCTGTCGGCCATCTCCGCGAGCGTGGGACGGTGCTGCCAAACGGGACGCTGGCCCGTGCAGGCCACCACCGCCGCCATGGCGAAGCGCCCGCAGTTCCAGCGCGCCGCGTCGAAGGGCCGATGCTCCGCTGCCGTGATCACTGCCGCCAGCCGCTCCGGCCAGTCGGGCAGCCGGCCCGGGGGCGGGCCCCTCACTGGTTCGGCAGCCGGATCTCCGCCTCCTGCAGCGCCGGAACGAACTCGAAGAACCGATCGCCGGGATATTCCGCCTGCTGGTCGGCGTCGGTGTAGCGCCGCACCTCGGCACGCTCGAGGTCCACCAGCCGGCTCTCGCAGGCCAGCGCCACGGAGGGCTCGGCGCCGTCCGTGACCTCCATCGTGTCCATCAGCCCGGCCCAGAGCGGGAACGGGTCCGCCACGAAGGCGCCCTGCGCATCCAGCAGCGCGCCCCACAGCGTGACGGGCCGCAGGCGATAGCTCCGCTCCGCCAGCGCGATATCGACCACCTCCTGCGGCACCGGCGACAGCGCGAGGGTGAGGCGGACGGCGCGCAGCTCCACGGTCTCCTCGACATCCGAGATGGCGCCGATGCTGCCGGCCCCCTCGAACACCTTCCCCGCCCACTCCAGCGGGCCGAGCCCGGTCCAGACGCGAAAGGTGCCGGTGGCGAAGTCGAGCTCGACCAGCACCACCGGCGTGGCGATCGGCGCGGTGGCGGCGGAGGCGGCCTGGTTGCTGAGGCGCGGGGTGCCCGACATCAGAGAGCTTCCTCGAGGCGAATGGTGACCGCGGCGAAGGGCCCGGGCCGCGTCGGGTTCGCCGCCTCGTCATCGGAGACCAGCCGCATCGGCACACTCGGCAGGGAGAGGATCAGCGGCTCGCCCACCACCACCGCGGCGCGCAGCGGCGGCGCGATGGCGATGGTGGCGGTGCCGGCACCGGACGCCGTGACCGCAGCCGTGGCGATGTAGAGCCGCCCGCCGAGGCCGATGTAGTCGCCGGCGCCGACCGCCACGGTGCTCGGCCACCAGCCCTGCGTCACGATCGACAACGCGCCACGCGGCGCACCGGCCGCCAGGGACGGATTGCCAGAGCCGACGACCAGCCCGGTCCCGTCGGTGAAGATGGTCGCGTCCGAGAAGGAGTAGGGCCCGGTCGGCACGTCGCCCTGGCTGCGCGGATCGCCGGTGCGGTACTCCCGCCGCCAGTCCCAGATGCGCACCGTGTTGGCGGAACCGGCCAGTGCCGCCAGCAACCCATCCATCACACCGGCCTGCACGCGCCCGAGCGGCTCGAAGCTGGCCTCCGCCACCCAGCGCGCACCCTCGCGCCGCAGCACCTGGGTGGCGCGGGTGACCGGCGAGACAAAGCGCAAGGTGTTGTGCTGGAGGTAGAAGCTCAGCCGCGACGGGCGCAGCACGCTGGGCCAGGCGTATTCCGTCATGGCCCTATCCCCGCACGATGGAGGTGGCGCTGCCGCCGCGGCGGATGGCGTCGAGCGTGGCGGCACTCGCCTGCCGCACGATCTGCGCCGAGAGCACGCGCAGCCGTGCCTCGACGCCGGCATCGGCGCCGCGCGCATCGATGGTGATGCTCTGGTTGATCACCGGCCCGCCCGGCGCCATGCCGTTGGGCAGCACCGTGCCGCTGCGGTTCGGCACGAACCATTCGGGCCCGCGCTCGCCCACGATGTAGGGCTGGCCACCCGCCACCGGCCCGCCCTCGGCGCGGAACAGCCCGCCCAGCGCCGAGCCGATCCCCGAGAAGATCGAGCCGAAGTCAAAGCCGGCCAGGCTGGAGGTCACCGCCGTGCCGAGCGGCTCGGTGATGGTGCGGCGGACCACGATGCGGGCGATGTCCTGCAGGATGCCCTGCAGCACCTTGGAGAAGCTTTCGCCCTTGATGATCGCGTCCTCGAAGGCCGAGGAGAAGGTCAGGCCGAGCTCCC
>CAYNBM010000118.1:0-3129 GCA_964395305.1 uncultured Rubritepida sp. | reverse complement strand
CCTGGCCGGAGGTGACGCCGCCCGCATAGGGGACGGCGAGCGCCAGGCTGTCGCCAGGCTGCACGTAGTTGCGCATGGGGAAGAGGTCTCCACAAACGCAGAAGGCGTCCCGAAGGACGCCCTCTGCGTGGATTGATGATGGATGGACTGATGCGGGCGGTGGGGATCAGGTGCCCGGGTTGAACCAGGCGCCGCGCCAGTCGATGGCGCCCACGCCGAAGTCGAAGATCACCGAGACCTCGACGCCATCGACGCCCTGGACGTTCCCCGTGGTGACCTGCGGACCCTCGGCGCCGTTCAGGTAGCCGTAGACGTAGACCGGGGCGGCGAAGGGATCGGAGAACAGGTACCAGCGGTTGTTCGGGATCAGCGGCTCGACCAGGGGCTGCACGAAGCCGGCATAGACGTTGGCGTTGCTGGTCTGCGTCGCCTGGACCGAGACGGTGAGCTGCCGGGCGGCGAGCTCCTGGTTCGGCCCGACCAGAAGGCGCATCTGGGCACCAACCGCGATCGGCAGGCCGTCCAGGGTCTTCTGGCGCATGACCGCGGCACGGCCCAGCGCCAGGTTGGGCAGGTCGAGCGCGGTGCCGGCGCCTGCTTTGTTGGCCCGCGCCGCCGCGGTGCCGAACACCGCCGCGGCACCGGTGATGAGCGTGGGCCCGTCGCCATTCGCCGCATTCAGCAGCTGGTAGGCCGTGGCGTTCTCGAAGTCCGCGACGCGGCGGCCGATCATGGAGGCGAAGTCGGTGAACGCGCCGAGATCGTCGTTGACCAGCATCTGTCGCGTGACGCGGATGCGCCGCGCGAAGGTCTGGAGGAACACGAGCTCCTGGCTCTCGGACATGGTGCCGGCCTGGACCTCACCATTCTCCGACAGCGGCAGCAGCGTCGGGAAGTCGCCTACCCGGAGATGGCGGTGCGGCTTGAAGTCCCGGAAATCGCGCCGGAGGAACAGCGTCCGGTAGGTGGGTGCCGCGGGCGCGTAGGCCGCGAGCAGCATCTTGTTGGCCGCGGCCGAGAGCAGCGCGGGGAAGTCGCTGGTGGTGTGGAAGGCGCGCTCGGCCAGGATGGTCGGGTTGCGCGGCACATTGCGCTCGCCGCGGGCGCGGAGCAGTTCGCCGATCATGTCGGAGGGGCGCCAGCCCAGGAACTCGGTGTGGCGGCCGGTGGCCGGCGCCTGGTAGCCGGGCATGGTGCGGGCGGCGAGCGCCTCGGCCATCGCGTCGAGAAGCTGCGACGGATCGTCGTTGGACGGGCCGGTGTCGGGGCGCGCCGGCAGGGACGGGCGCGCGGCGCCGCTGGTGAAGGCGTCCCACAGCCGGCCGCGCAGCACCTCCGGAGAGACGCGGTCGCGGATGGCGGCCTCGCGCATGGTGTCGAGCATGTTGGCGGTCACCAGACCACGGGCGGCGGCCAGCACCGGTTCATAGCCGGCGATGCGCTCGACCGCGGCGCGCTCGGCCTCGGCACGGATGGCCTCGAGGTCAGGCGTGGGCGGCATGGCGCGGGTCGGCTCGGGCGGCGCGGTGGGCGGGGTGCTGGCGGGCGTCGTGGTCACGGGGACCTCCTGGTGCGGGATGGTGGGCGGCGCGGGCGGCGCCGGCGCGGGATCCGGCGAAGCCGGCGTCGTCTCGGGCATGGGTGGTTCCTCGGGGATGGTCAGGGCGGGTTCGATGGCGGTGGCGGGGGCGCCCTGATCCCCCTCGCCACGGACGACGGCGGCCGCGTCCACCGGGACGGGCACGATCGAGATCTCGTAGGGCTCCCAATCCACCGCGCGGTGGATGGTCTGGCCGGTGGCGGCATCGGGCCGCGGGTCGTAGCGATGCACCCGGTAACCGACGCTGACAGACTGCAGCGTGCCGTCGGCCACGCGCTGCCAGACCGGCTCCACGTCGTCCGCGGCGCTGAATTGGAGGGTGGCGTAGCCGCGGCCGGCCTCAAGGCGGGCGGCGGTGACGCGGCCCAGCACGTCGCGGGTCCCGGCACGGCGGTGGGTGTCCAGCACCGGGGCGCGGCCGGAGCGCAGCGCGTCCATGCGCACCGCCTCCGGCCGCATGTCGAGCTCTTCGAGGATCGGCCCATAGGGGGGCACGAAGTTGCGGGCCCGGGCGCCCGTGCTCCACACCACCTCGACGGTGCGGGCCGCGCGATTGACGCTGACGGGCGCGGCCAGGGCACGGCACGCCGTGATCGACTGCCCAGCGGTGGGCAGTCGATCGGGCGCAGCATCGGGATCCGGCGGGGCGTCCGAGGCAGTGCCTCGAACACCCTCCGGTCCGGTCGGTTCGGTCATGAGGCGTTCTCCTGGGCTGCGCCGCTACGGCGCAGCGAAGCCCTGCGCGTTGACGTAGACCTGCGCGCCGCTGGTGATGCAGGCGACGTTCATCGCCGTGGCGGCGGTGCCGCGCAGCGGCGTGGGAAAGGTGATCTCCACGGGCGCTGCCATCGCCGCCGGCAGCAGCTGCCGCCAGATCACGGTGGCGCCGTCCTTGATCACCACCTCCGTGGCGACTGTCGCGTGCGCGTTGCGGAGGTCGATCGAGGTCACGTAGTTGCGGATGCCGGCCGCGGCCGCGGCGCGGAGCACCACGTCGGTGGCGTTGATGATCCCACCCGCGGCGGCGGCGTACTGCCAGTCCGCCTCCGGGATCGCGTAGGGCTTGGTGACCAGCGCGCCGATCAGCGTCGCCAGCAGATCCACACCCCGCGCCGTGGTGACGGCGGCCGGGTTGGCCGAATAGCCGGTGGCGGCCAGGACCGGCACGGCGCCGCTGGTGTTGCGGGCCTGGCCGCCCACGGGCGTGACGGAGGGCGGGATGGTGCTGAGCACGTTCACACCCAGCCCCTGGCCCGCGACGGACTGGCCGCGACCCGCGGTGATCTCGGTGGTGAGCTCGGCATAGTCTGCGATGGTGACGAACTGGACCTTGATGTCGGTGTTCGAGACGGGCGCGAGGTTACGCGAGATCGAGGCCCAGCCGGTATTGAGGTAGGCGCCGGTGAAGGTCGAACCGACGAGGTCAAAGCTGTTCGCGTCGATCACCGTGATGGTGAAGGTGCCGTTGGCGCCTGGCACGCCCGAGACATCGGCGACGGTCACCACATCGTTCGTGGCAAAGCCATGCG
>CAYNBM010000117.1:0-3173 GCA_964395305.1 uncultured Rubritepida sp. | reverse complement strand
CTTCCGCCCCCCGCATACAGCGGGGCCAGGAAGGACCCTGCGGCTCGAGAGCCACAATGGCTGATCAGCTGGCGAGTGGCTCGGGAGCCGCGGTGCTCGACGCACCTTCTCGACGTGTCACCATCATAGCCAACTCGATTTGCGCGCCGCCATGGGGTCTATTGTAACAGCGCAGCCGAGATGTTCAGAGCGATGCCGACGCTCGATCGACCGCGTCACGCGACGCCTGCAGCGCAGCGAGGGTGAGGCCAGCCTGCTTCACGGCGGCGGCTTCGCCAGGATCGACGTAGGTCACCTGCTCCTCGGCGTCGGCGACGCCCGCGACGATCTGCTCGCGCAGTTCGTCCAGCCAGGTCTTTGCATCGGATGGATCGGCGTCGGGCTCGCGCAGCCATTCGGCGACGATCACCTCCACTTCGCGTGCGATGCGATGTGGCGGCACGCCCTTCGCGACCAGCGCCATCAGACGGACAATCGCGGCGTCAACGGGACGCACCCGTGCCTGCCTCCGAGCGGCCATAGATCATCTCCTTTCGGTTCCCGGGCTGTATAGCATGTTCTTGTCTTGTTCTCATAGGGGGAGCTATCGTCGGGCATGCCTGACGGCGACCAGCCCCGCTCCGCACTTCCGTGGCTCAGCCGGGCTACGCTGGCGGCTGCCCGCGCTGCACGACGCCCGCCTGGCGCGCTTACCTGGACAGGTGAAAGCGATAGCAGGGCTGTGCGAGACGTCGTCCTGGCACACCAGCCTGCCTTGCCGCTCACGATGATCGCCGAGGCCGTCGCCTACGTCCTCGGTTCCGAGTGACGATGCTCTGCCTCATGCGGCCTGGGATCGCGGCATCAGCCCGAAGTGCATTGCCAGGATCCCGAGTGCCGCCACCAGCATGCCACCCGCGATTGGCTGCGGCACTGGCCTGCCGCTCCAGCCTCGACGGGCCGCCCATTCACGGACCGACATCTCGAGGCCTACGACGAACCACGCGCAAGAGCCGGCTGGGCTATCGTGCCCGCCAAGCGCGTCGAGCGCCGCGAGCACACGGCGGCGCGCATCAATCTGGCGGTTGGACATCGGGCCTGCCGTCGAGCCTGGTAGACGGATCAGCTGGGAGGTCGACATGCTGTCGATGGCGGCGCTGCGGAACAGCGTCCGGAAGATGCAGCCCGCTTCGTGCATCTGCGGCGTGATGTTGCCGTTGGCGAGCATCAGCCCGAGCGTGTCCACGGCACGACGGTGCGCGACGGGTGAGCCCGTGTCCGGATCCGCCTCGCGGACCGGCTCCGAGAAGCCACCATGCTGCAGCCGCCACTTCGAGGGCTTCGCCAGGTCGTCCTGCTTGGGCTTCGCCGCTTTTGACTTCCGCTTAACGGCCATGGTGATTCTCCCCGTTGCGACGCCCCCAGCGCCGATTAGCTTCGTTGGTGATGGCCTGGCGGAGCCAGTCGTCGGTGATCTCGGCGATCGGCAGGGCAGCGACGCCGTGGCGATGCCATGCGGCGGCGCGCATGGCATTGACCTCGGCATCGTTGGTCGGGCTGCGCGTGCCACGGTCAAGGCAGGACCGAGGCGGCTGCGGTGCGCCGTGCAAGCTCATGCCCGACCTCCGGTGGGATCGGTCGCCCAGAGCAGCAGGGCGATCGCATCGGCCTCGTTGTCGTCGGCTGGCAGGAAGCCGCGAGCTCGGATGGCCTGGATCATCGTGGCCTTGTCGGCATTGCCCTTGCCGGTGGCGTAGCGCTTAATCGTGCCGACCGGGACGCCCTCGTAGGGGACCTCATGCTCCTCGCACCAGGCAGTGAGGGTGCCGAGGAAGCCGCCGTAAACGTGGCTGGCGTCCGTTCCGGCGTGCCGGCGCACCTCCTCGAACACCACACGTCGGAGTCCGTGCGCGTGCATGGCGATTTCGACGAGCCAGTCGGTGAAGCGCAGGAAACGCATCCCGCCGCCTTCGAAGCGGCCGGGCTTGAAGGTCATGGTGCCGGAGGTCGTCCCGCCGTCCCCGAAGCGCAGGGCCCAGCCGGTGGTGGTGCCGAGATCCAGGGCGAGGATGCCGGGCTTGCGCGGCCGGTAGAGATTGGGATCGGGCAGGACGTTGCTTGCGTCAGGGGCGGGCATGGTAAGAGTCGCGAAATCCATGATGGTCTCCGAGAGGGGATGATCCTGGTGAGGGCGGCGACGGCGCGGTTCTTGGCGGAGCTCGCCGTCGCTGCCCGGCTTGGTGGGAGGTGGCCCCAGTGGGGGCGGTCCCCGGACCCGAACCAGGCGTCCCCGGGTGTGGTGTGCGCGCGTCTTTGGGACGCGCACGCACACCCCCCGTAGGGGGGAGGCATTTTGCGGAACTTGCGGAACTTGCCTAAGCCACTGATTTCGTGAGCCAATTGGAAGTTCCGCAAGCAAGTTCCGCAAAGCCTCGCTGCGGAACTTGCGGAACTTAGTCAACCCACTGATATCGCTGGCTGATTCAAGTTCCGCAGGTAAGTTCCGCAGGCTTGCGGAACTTGCGGAACATGGAAGTTCCGCAGCAAGTTCCGCACAGTGCGATGACGCATCGAAGTGGCGTTTCATGCCTGGGCCTCCGGGTCGTTCAGCACCCAGATTTCCGGATTCTCGACGGGCAGAACTGCGTTGTTGGTCTCCGATTGGAAGTGCGTCGGCAGCAGCGGGACGAGGGTGCGCGTGATCTCGCCGGTCTCAGGATCGACCGTCTCGCCGTCCGTCCCGAAGAGCATGTCCTGCACCAGGAGGTAGCCCTTGGTGGATTTGCTGACGGGAATGCCGAGCTGGGGCGCGTCGCGCAGGAACTTGATGTAGCCCTTGTTGGCGAGGACGTTGATGCGGCGGGCAATGGTGTCGTCACCGCCCAGCCCGTGCGTGTTCTCGAACTGTGCGGCGAAGGCGCTGCCGGTGAAGACCTTCCCCTCGCGGGCCTCGTTGGCGATGATTTGCAGGATGACGTCGTGGCGCCGGCTGCGCTCGGCATCGAGCTTGCCGCCGATGTCTTTCCGCACCAGACGCTGGCCCGTGCGATCGAGCTCCACCCAGGCGCCACCACGTTTGTCGACCAGCATCGGCTCGAGGCCGGGCCCGTTGCGGAGCTCGACATGAAGCTCGCGCTCGGTCTGCTCCTCGTCGGGGCGGAACAGGATGGCGCCCGAGGTGTAGTAGCCGCGCA
>CAYNBM010000116.1:0-3278 GCA_964395305.1 uncultured Rubritepida sp. | reverse complement strand
AGGTGTGGTGTGCGCGCGCCGATGAGGCGCGCACGCACACCCCCGTAGGGGGTGGATGAAACACCTAACTCCTCGGCGAGCCACAAGCCGTTGATCGGATTGCCGAAAAGAGGAGTTAGGTGCGAAGCGGGAGGAGTTAGGGACCTAACTCCTCTGTCCTCCCAAGCCGTTGATTTCATGGCGTTGTTTTCGGGGAGGAGTGAGGAGTTAGGCCTAACTCCTCAGGAGTGAGGTCGTCCAAGACCCCCTCCGGGTAGACCCACACCTCCGGATTTTCGACGTCCAGGCAGTTGCCGGATTGGGGGCATTTGAAGTGGCTGGGCAGGACGCAGCGGGCGCTGGTGGTCACCTCACCAGTCTGCGGATCCACGGTTTCGACCTCGGGGCCGAAGGTCATGCCCTCCACGCAGAGGTACCCGAAGCGCGACCGGACGACGCCAAGGCCGAATTCGGTGCCATCACGGCGGAACTTCACGAAGCCCTTCGTGGCGAGCACGCTCAGCCGCTCGCGGATCGTATGCTTGCTGCCGAGCCCGACCTTGTTCTCGAATTTCTCCGCCAGCTGCATGGTGGAATAGAGCCGGCCTTCAGCTGCCTCATCGAGCAGGATGCCGAGGATCACATCCTGCTTGCGCAGCCGTTCGGCATCGAGTTTGCGTCCGATGTCCTGCCTGACCAGGCGCTCGCCGCGACGGTCGAATTCCACCCAGCGACCCGCGATTTTGTCGATCAGCATCGGCTCGAGGCCGGGGCCATTGCGGAGCTCGACATGCAACTCGCGCTCGGTCTGTTCCTCGTCGGGGCGGAACAGGATGGCGCCCGAGGTGTAGTACCCGCGCAGCGCGCTGGCGCCGGAGAGCGACAGGAAGGGATCGTCCTTCACCTGCTGCTTGCTGAGCTTCTTCGTGTGGTGGGCGAGGATGATGCCCGCCTCGGGGGCGACCTGGTCGCGCAGCGCCTCGACCCGGCTCTGCAGGAAGAACATCATCGCGCCGTTGTCGTTCTCCCCTTCGCCCGCGGGCCCGCCATCGAAGAGGTTGCGGATGGGGTCGATGCAGATGATGTCGGGCGGCGAGTCGGGGAATGCGGCGCGGATGGCAGCCGCGACAAGGGGAACGCCCTGGTCATCGAGCAGCATGCGCAGCTTGGGGGTGACGACGAGGGTGTCGCGGGCGCGGGCCACGATCGCGGGATCGAGCCGCAGCTGCTGCAGGCGCTCGCGCAGATAGTGGTACTGGATCTCGGCCTGCAGATAGAACACCCGCAGCGGGCGCAGTGCCGTGAAGCACAGGAATGGCGCGCCGGCCGCGGCGTGCACCAGCAGGCTGATCAGGAAGTCGGATTTGCCAACCTTCGGCGCGCCGCCGAGCACCAGCATCCCGCCCGGGGTCAGCAGGCGCGGCCCAATCAGGTCGTCGGGCATCGGAGAGGTGTCGTCGAGCAGCGCGCCGAGCGTGTGCGCGGCGATGGCACCGGGCGGCCCTACCGCGGCCCGCAGCAGGGGCGGCCCGTTCCGATCGACATGCAGCGCCCAGATGCTGTCAGCCTCGACCTTGAGGCGGTCCAGCGGCCATTCAGGGCGAAGGCAAGCAGCGTTGTACTGGCAGATCGCCTCCCAGCCCTCATCGCCGGTCATGCGGCCCTCGTGGACCATACGGACGAAGTGGCCGATGGCGGCGCTGGCGCCCTGGAAGCGGGTCCACGCGTCCTGGCTGCCCTCACGCACCGGCGTGGTGAGGACGGCATCGAGCCCTGGCCGATTGGCGCCCGCGGTGGCGCTGGGCGCCTCCAGGCCCGGCATGGTGGGCATGGCGGCAACGGCCGCGGCGAAGTCGGGCAGCTCGACCTCGACCCCGGGCCGGTGCTCCCGGATGATGACCCGCCGCTGCACGCCATCCTTCTGGTGGACGGTGCCAGGCACGCGGATCGGCTGGTGAGCGGATCGGAAGTGCAGGTCGCCACCGACCTTCTCCGCGATCTCGCCGCGCAGCGCGCAGAGCCGCGCCAGGTCCTCGCCCTCGGCCGGCTCGGTGAGCCGCCACCAGGCGTGCAGCTTGGCGGCACCCTCGGCGGTGCGGCCGCCGCTTTCGACCAGGAGGGTGGGCGCGCCCAGGTGGTGGACCAGATGCGCCAGCTTGGCGGCGATGTCGCCGGCGTCGAGGTCGACCACCACGGTCTGCATCTGCAGCACATGCTCGGCGCGGGCCTGGCCCTGCTCGGCGACGGTGCCGGGGATGACATAGACGGCGCTGCCTTCGCGCGCGGCCCAGGTGGCATAGGCGCTGAGGGATGCGGCGGCGTGCCGATCGGCCGGCACCCAGATGTTGTGCGGCTTGGTGTCGAGCCCCTGGCCCTGGTCGACGAAGCCGCGGACGGGGATCAGCCCGTCGCAATAGCCGAACACCACGTCGAGGAAGGCGGCGATCTGCTCGATGTCCGGCGCGATGGGCCCAGCGGCTTCCAGCATCGGCTGCCCAGCGCCGGGAAGTCGATCGACGGCGATCTGCCCAGCGGCGGGAATTTCGCTCGCGCTATCCTCCGGCAGCGGCGCGGCATCGTTGAAGTCGCCCCATGCTGTCATGCAGGCTGCGCCCAGCAGCGCTTGGCCCAGGGGCAGAACCGGCACTCGAAGTGATCGGCCTGGGCGGCAATGCGAGGCAGCAACTCGCCAGCATCGGTCGCGGCCAGGATGCGCACGGCCCGGTCCGACATGCGCTGCGCCAGCTCGGCGTTGAACGGCACCAGCTCGTGATGGAGCTCGGCGGTGTCCTTGTTGATGGCGGTGAACAGCGCCGGATTGTCCGCCACGCCCGGGACGCTGGCGTCCATATAGGCCTGGTAGACCGCGATCTGCGCCGCATAGATCGGCTTGGCCACGGCGACGCCCTTACTGGACGTCTCGCGCCAGGCCTTGGCGTTCATGGTCTTGCATTCCCATAGCGCCGGGAACGCCATTCCGGGGATGGCGGGGCCGCCGGCGAAGACACCGTCGACATGGCCGCGGATGCGACCACCCGCGACGGAGAAGCCGAACTGCTCGCCATGCCCGCCACCGCCACGGCGGGTGTAGAGATCGAAGCCCGCACCCCGGAGCCAGGCGACGGCCACGTCCTCCAGCGCGTGGCCGATCCCGAAGATGCGCAGCAGCCGGCCGTCGAAGTCGGCGCCCTCATCCTTCGGCGCCTTCACGAACTCGAATTGCAGCGCCCGCTCGCAGGCATGACCGAGGCGCGACCCACCCAGATAGCTGCGCGGCGGTGCTGCCTGATTGCCGGCAA
>CAYNBM010000115.1:0-3293 GCA_964395305.1 uncultured Rubritepida sp. | reverse complement strand
CGATCCAGCAGGCCTCGGAGGGGACCGGTCTTCGCAGCCGTGAGCATGTGCGCCGCCGCGTCGGCGCGATGCTCCGGCCGCCGCCGCAGCTCACCGTCTCGGAATGGGCGGAGCGGCACCGCATGCTTGGCAGCCGGGCCTCGGCCGAGCCCGGCCCCTGGCGCACCAGCCGCACGCCGTATCTGAAGGACGTGATGGACGCGCTGTCGGCGGTGCATCCCGCCCGACGCGTGGTGTTCATGAAGGGCGCGCAGGTCGGCGCGACCGAGAGCGGAAACAACTGGCTTGGCTACATCATGCACCACGTGCCGGCACCGGCGCTGGCGGTGCAGCCGACCGTGGAACTGGCCAAGCGCTTCTCGCGCCAGCGCATTGATCCGCTGCTGGAGGAGACGCCGGCGCTGCGGGAGCGGGTGGCGCCGGCCCGGGCGCGCGATAGCGGCAACACCATGCTGTCGAAGGAATTCCCGGGCGGCATCCTGGTCCTGACCGGCGCCAACAGCGCGGTCGGGCTGCGCTCGATGACGGCGCGATTCCTGTTCCTCGATGAAGTCGACGCCTATCCCGGTGATGTCGCCGGCGAGGGTGACCCTATTGCACTGGCCGAGGCGCGCGCCCGCACCTTCGGCTGGCGCCGCAAGGCCTTCCTGGTCAGCACGCCCACCATTGCCGGGCGCAGCCGGATCGAGCGGGAGTATCTAGCCAGCGACCAGCGGCGGTTCTTCGTGCCGTGTACCGCCTGCGGGGAGATGCAGTGGCTGCGGTTCGAGCGGCTGCTCTGGGAGAAGGGCGCCCCGGAGACAGCGCGATATCACTGCACCGCTTGCGACCATCCGATGCAGGAGCACGACAAGACGGCGCTGCTCGGCGGCGGCGAATGGCGCGCGACGGCCGAGGGCCAGGATCCGCACACGATCGGCTTCCACATCTCGGCGCTCTACTCGCCGGTGGGCTGGCTCTCCTGGGAGCAGATCGCCCGCGATTGGGAGGCGGCACAGGGCAAGCCCGAGGACATCAAGACTTTTCGGAACACGGTCCTTGGCGAGACCTGGCAGGAGCAGGGCGAGGCTCCGGATTGGGAGCGGCTCGTCGAGCGCCGCGAGGACTTCGCCATGGGCGTGGTGCCTACCGGCGCGCTGGTGCTGACCGCGGGCGTCGACGTGCAGGACGATCGCCTGGAGTGCGACATCTGGGGCTGGGCGGAGGGGTTCTCCTCCTGGCTGGTCGATCACGTGGTGATCCCCGGCAGCCCGCGGGACCGGGAGCCCTGGGATAATCTGGCGAAGGTGCTGGCGCGTGACTGGCCGCGCCAGGGCGGCGGTGCGATGCGCATCGCCCGGCTCTGCGTCGACACTGGCGGCCGCGACACCGCCGCCGTCTATGGCCACCTGCGGCGCCTGCGGGATCCGCGGATCGCGCCGACCAAAGGCATCGATGGGTGGAACCGGGCGCAGCCCGTCCAGGGCCCGACGTCGGTGGACGCGCTGGTCAACGGCCAAAAGCTGCGCCGGGGCCTGAAGCTCTGGACCGTCTCGGTCTCAACCTGGAAGGCGGATCTCTATCGCCGGCTCTGGCTCGGGCGCGGCGACGCGGAGGAGCTTCCACCCGGTTGGGTGCATCTGCCGCGCGCGATCGACGTCGAATGGGTCAAACAGCTGGTCGCGGAGCAGCTGCGCACCACGAAGGATCGGCGCGGCTTTGCCCGGCAGGAATGGGCCAAGCTGCGCGAACGCAATGAGGCGCTGGACTGCGCCGTGCTGGCGCGCGCCGCGCTCTGGCTGCTCGGCGCGGATCGCTACGGCGAGCAGTTCTGGGCACGGCTGCGGGATGAGGCGGCCGATGCGCCGCTGCAGCCGAGCGACATTCCCGCCGCCGGGAATGTCGCTCCCCCATCACCGGCGTCGCTGGCCGCGGCGGTGCCTCCATCCGACAGCCAGCGCCCGCGGGGCTGGCTCGCGCCACGCAGTGGCTGGCTTCGCTGAAAGGGGACGTTCATGGATCCGACCGTCCTCGCCTGGGCGCTGGCGCAGCCTGCCGGCACCCGCGCATCCGTGCTCGCCGCCGCCTTCACCGGCGGCACCACGCGCGTGACCTTCGACGGCCGCACGGTGGAGTACCGCTCCCTGGATGAGCTCGGCCGCGCGCTATCCGTCCTGCACGCCGCCGAGAACACCGGCGCGCGCCGCCCCAACGTCACCTTCGCCAGCTTCTCGCGTGAGGGAACCAGGTGATGGGCCGCCTTCGCGATGCCTGGCACGCCCTTCGTGGCTATGCCGCGGCGCAGGACAGCCGTGCCTCGAGCTGGGCGGCCTCCGGCAGCAGCGCCACCGCCGAGGTCGGCGCCGCCGCACCCACCGTGGCACGCCGCGCCCGCGATGCCGTGCGCAACGACCCCTACGCCGCGCGCATCGTCGACCTCTGGACCGGCAACGCGGTGGGTGCCGGCATCACCACCCGTTGGCCGGACAAGCCCCACGCCGAGGCCTGGCGCCGCTGGTCCGACAG
This sequence comes from uncultured Rubritepida sp., assembly GCA_964395305.1. GTDB lineage: Bacteria > Pseudomonadota > Alphaproteobacteria > Acetobacterales > Acetobacteraceae > Rhodovarius. Next base: position 788 of record CAYNBM010000115.1, on the reverse strand, counting down.
CACGGCCTGCGATGCCGAGGGCCGGCTCGACCTCTATGGCTTGCAGGCCCTGGTCATGCGCGCGGTGGTCGAGAGCGGAGAGTGCTTCGTCCGCCTGCTGCCGGCGGACCTCACTTCGGCCAACCCGATTGGCCTGCGGCTCCAGGTGCTGGAGAGCGATCACCTGGACGCGGCACGGCAGGGCGTCATCGAGGGCGTCCTCACGCTGCAGGGGATCGGCCTCGGCGAGGCCGGTGAGCCGGTCGGCTACTGGCTGCACCGCGTGCATCCCGGCGCATCCTGGGTTCTGCCGGGCGGCGCCACTTGGCTCAGCAGCCAGCGGGTCCCTGCTCGCGACGTTCTGCACATCTATCGCAAGCGCCGGCCGGGCCAGCTGCGCGACGTGTCCTGGCTGGCGCCGGTCCTGACCCGCCTGCGCGACCTCGGCGACTACGAGGCCGCGCTCCTCATGAAGGCCAAGATCGAGGCGTGCTTGGCCGCCGTGGTCTCGGAGGATGGCGACGACGCCATGACCGGCCCGGCGTCGGGCCTGCTGCGCGATGCCCAGGGCCGCACGGTCGAGAGCTTCGAGCCTGGGATGATCCTCTATCGCCGCGGCATGGGCTCGGTGGAGGTCGTGAATCCCTCTGGTGGTGGATCGCACGCGGCCTTCGCCCGCCGCGCGCTGGAAGCCTCCGCGGTCGGCACCGGCCTGACCTACGACCAGGTCGCCGGTGACCTGACCCAGGCCAATTACTCCTCGCTGCGCGCCGGCAAGATCGAGTTCCGCCGGCTCTGCGAGCAGGTGC
>CAYNBM010000114.1:0-3308 GCA_964395305.1 uncultured Rubritepida sp. | reverse complement strand
GTCATCATCCGCGTCGCCGTCGCGTTGAAGGCGGCCCTGAAATCGAAGCTGGCCTCAACGCCAGCCGGCCCCTCGATCGGTGTCTTGGCCAGCGCGAGATACACCTCGTGCAGAGTGATCGTCAGGCTGCGGTTGGCATCGATTGTGAAGGCCAGCGCGAATTCCGCAGAGGTGCCGGCCTGCGCCTGAGCGAGCAGCGTCGTGTTCTCGAAGCGCACAGTGATCTGGCCGGTGCAGCGCGCGATGCCGGGATCCACGCCCTCGACCCGGCGATCGGCACGGATGGTCCGCACCGCCTCCATGCCGTTGGCATAGGTGAGCCGCGCCCCGGTGACCTGGGCCAGCGCCGAGCCGCTACGCGTGATGGACCCTTGGGCCTTGTTGAAGGCGGTGTAGGCGGCGCTGGTTGGCGTGCCGCCTGACGTTGCGCCGGTGCGCACCGAGCCCTGGCCCAGCAGCCCAAAGGTCGCGGTCGCCGCGCCAGTCGGCGTAAAATCCATCTCCAGCGTGTCGGCTCGCACGCCAGTGCAGACGTCGAAGGTCGGCACGTCGGGATAGCCGATTTCCATTGCGTTGCTCGGCAGCGCAGCCGCGCCCGAGGCGAAGGTGTGGATGAAGTTCGTCGTGCCGGTGGTGGTGGGCGCGCCCAGCAGCAGCCGCAGCCAGTGGCCGATGTTGATGAGGTCCACCGGCACCACCGCCTGGCCGGCGACCGTCACCGTGTCGAGGAAGGGCGCCGCTGGATCCCGGTTGCTGCCGACGCCGATGACGTCGGCATCGAGTAGCGGCTGCTCCGCGCCCAGGTCGCAGGATAGGAACGGCATGCGCCGCCAGTTGCTGCCGGGCGCCGTGCCGTAGACGGTCTCGGGCAGCATGAGCAGGCGGCAATTCGCGCCGATGGCACGGGGCATGGGCTTTCTCCTGGATGGGGATCAGGCCAGCGGCGAGCCGGCAACGGTGAACCAGAGGGTGACGGGGACGGCAGCGGCGCGAGCCGCGGCGGCGCCCTCGAACTCGACATCCTCGAAGGACGCGCTGCCGGGTTGGACCCATTCGACGGCGCCGCCGAGGGTGCGGTTGGCGGTGATGGCGGCAGCGACGTCCACCAACAACGCATCGAGCAGGGTGTTGCGCGCAGCGGGCGTGGCACCAGCGACGGTGATCTCCACCTCGGCACGATGCTCCACCTGCCAGGCCAGTGGCGAGAGGATCGGCGTCTCCTCCACCGTCTCGCCGTCGCGGACGACGACGAGCCCGCCGGCGGGGATGCGCTGCGGGATGGTCTCGCCGCGCAGCACCAGCGGTGCCGGGTTGCGGACGGCCAGCGACGTGACGAGCCGGCTGTGCAGCGCGGCGATGGCGGACTCGCGCGCGCTCATGTCCACCCCAGCATGGATGCGAAGAAGCGGCCGGCGACCCAGGTCATCGCCAGACCGAATGGGATGGCGGCCCAGGACAGCACGACGAGCCCGAGCAGCAGGAGGAAGCGCGCGCGCATGGTCATGCTGCCCTCCCGCTCTCGCGTTCCCAGGCGGCGACAAAGCGCCCCGGCAGGCGACGCAGCCCGCGCTCGGCCGCACCGCGCACATCGAGCCGCTTGGCCAGCTTCACCTGGGGCAGGAGGAGGAACATCGGCACCATCCCCTGTTCCAGCAGCCCACGCGCCCAGGCCTCGCGGCCCTTGCGGTTGGCGGTGCCGACTTCCGTCACGCCGCCGGCCACCAGCCGGGTGCGCCGCCGCCGCCCGGTCTGCTCGCCCTGGCGCAGCGGTAGGCACCACACGAAGCCCCGGCCGGCTCTGAACGGTCGGAGGAAGGCCTGGCCGGAGGCGAACATCTGCGCCGGCGTGACCCGCATGCCCTTCTCCCCGCGACCGCGCCTGCCGCGCGCCGCGTTGAAGCCGGTCGGGATGGCGAGGAACTTGCCGCCACCCTTGGCGCGGATCAACGCGCCCCGCTCGAAGGCGTCGATGACATTGGGCACCTTGGTAAACACCAGCCCCGCCGGCCGCAGCGACTGGCCCGTCCGCGGGAAGATCATCGACCGCCAGGCATTGGCGATGCCGCGCGCGTTGCCCGAGAAGGCGGTGGTGACCTGCCGGCGCAGCTCGGCCTTCACCTGCTCGGTCTCGGCGCGGATGGCGGTCATGGCCGCGCGCTCGCCCGCGCGCACCTCGTCGGCCAGCACCTTGCGGAGGTCGCCCACGATGCTGGCGCCGAGGCGCATGGATCAGCGCCCGCCGAATTTGCGGCTGAGGATGCGCAGCAGCAGGTCGTGCAGCGCGGCATAGCCGAGCGTGCCGGCCAGCCACGCCACCGCGAAGAGCCACCAGCCGTCGAGCTCGAAGGCATGGGCGATGAGCCAGGCGCCGGTGCCGAGGCTGCCGCCGGCCAGCGCGTGCAGCAGATAGGCGCGGGTCAGCAGCGGCCGGTCTGTGGACGAGAAGCGCGCCATCGCCCCGAGCGCACCCAGGGCGCCGGCGAGCAGCGCCTCGCCGACGATGCCGCCGATGCGTTCGGGGTCGATCATGGCGGTGCTCCTATCGGCGGCAGAAGACGCGCCAGGCGATGCCGGCGGCGTCCCGCTCGGCGTGCTGGACGGTCAGGGTGTCGGGGCCGAGTGTGAAGGTGTCGTCGTCGTCCACCGCCGCCAGCATGGCGATGGCCACGGTCAGCACGTCGCTGGCCTGGATGACGCTGGTGCCGAAGGCATCGCCAAGCCGGTCCGGCGCCGAGCGCACCACGCGGAGCAGGACCGGAACCCCGGTCCCACCCGCGCGATAGCTCGCATCCGCGCCGATGTTCGGATCCGCGGCCAGCGCGTCCATGGCCGCGGCGAAGGCGCTCACGCTGGCCGCCGTAGCCGCCAGGCGAGCACGCCCACCACCGCGGCGACGATGACCGCAATGGCGACGGCTGGAGCGAGCGTGCCCAACGCCTGGATCGCCGGCGCGGCTTGCGCGACCGCGGTGGCGATGCCGGCCGCACCCACCAGCACCGCGCCGCGGCCGGTGCCGGTGACGGCGGCGACCTCGCGCAGAGTCACCGGCGCGGCGGGCGGCACGCCGGCGAGCGTGAGTGCCCGGTCGATCACCGCGGCAGGGTAGGCGAGCCCGGCGCATTCATGGTGGATGATGGCCTCCACCAGCGGGCGCAGGTGGTCGTGCCGATGCAGGTCGATCGTCTCGTCCGGCCCGACGCCGATCCGCCGCGCCACCACCGCGATGTAGGCTGCGGTGTCGTTCTCCACCTTCGGCGCCCAGCGCTCGATGATCGCCCGCGGCGTCCGCAGCTTGTGCCGGTCCTGGT
>CAYNBM010000113.1:0-3458 GCA_964395305.1 uncultured Rubritepida sp. | reverse complement strand
GCGGCTCGTATGGGAACTGGCGGAGAGGGTGGGATTCGAACCCACGGTACCCTTGCGAGTACTTCGGTTTTCGAGACCGACGCGATCGACCACTCCGCCACCTCTCCGGTCCCCGAACGCTTTAGCCAAGCTCGCATCTCTTCGCAATCGTACCCACGGCCCCCAGCAGGGCTATCGCATTTGGCCGAGGCTGGTTTTTGCGAAGTCGTCGGACCATCCGGATCGCTTTCGTTTGCGGCGGATGGAGAGGTCGGGTCTTGCGGAACGGAGGAGATTGAGGGCGAGTTTTCGGAGTGTGGTGAGGTTTTCGGGGCCGTGGTCACAGCGGTTTCGGGCGCGATCCTCGTCAATCCCGAGTTCGAGCACCCAATGGAGGCTGTTTTCGATGCGCCAATGGACGCGCACGGCGGCGGCGAAGCGCTCGGCGTCCATTCGGGCCGATGACAGGTAGAAGCGTCGCAATGTGCTGGAGCGACCGTCGCGGGTGACGGTCGCTTCGACCATGCCGATCATGGCGAGCCCCGGCATGTTTGCCTCCCCAGGATGACGGCGGTCGGACAACATCCAGTCAACGCAATGGCTTACGACATGGCGTCGCAACTCGATCCGGCCGTGGTCGGCGTCCGAGGTCAGGTGCTCGGCCTCGGGGCGGGACTTTGGGTCCTGTATCTCGCCATCGTACTGGATGCGTGGAGCCGCAAGATTGTCGGCTGGTCGATGGCCAATCACCTGCGCACAGAGCTGGTGCTGGACGCGATGGAGGCAGCAGTCGGTCAGCGTCGCCCCCGTGACGTCATTCACCACAGCGACCAGGGCAGCCAACTTGGTCTCAACCGGTCGTCGCAACGCCACGCTGAACTGACCGCAGCGCTGCGTCGAGGCCGGAGTGCGGCCTTCCATGGGCTCGGTCGGCGATGCCTACGCCAATGCCATAGCCGAAAGCTTCTTCTCGACCCTCGAGGCGGAGCTGCTGAGCCGACGCAGGTTCACCTCGCAGGCCGAGGCCCGGATGGCATGCTTCAGCTACAACGAGGGCTGGTACAACCCGCTGCGCCTGCATTCGGGACTGGGCTATCGATCCCCCATGGCATACGAAGCCGAACGGGAGGTGGCCCTGGCAGAGACGTAGCCCGCAAGCCCGAAAACCGTCCACTGAAGCGGGGCTACCTCAACGCGGTTCAACCGCATGAAGTCCTACCTCTAGGCGATCGAGGCCGGCGGCCATCGGCTCTGCTGTCTGGCGAGCCTGGTGGTCTATGCCAGCAGCCTGCGACACAACGTATCCATCCGGCCAAGGCCGCGGGCCGTCTTTCTCAGGCAGCGGCCGCCTGTTGAGCCATTGCGGCTTTCCAGTTCCACGGTAGCAACTCATGCAGGCGCGAGGCGGGATGGTCGGCGATCCGTGCCAGCACGTCGGCCAGCCAGGCGCGCGGGTCCACATCGTTCATCTTGGCCGTGACGATCAGCGAGTACATCGCCGCAGCACGTTCTCCGCCGCGATCGGAACCCGCGAACAGCCAGGCCTTTCGCCCCAGTGCAATACCGCGCAGCGCGCGTTCGGCCGCGTTGTTGGTCAGGCAGATGCGGCCATCGCCGAGGAACCTGCTGAACGCCTCCCACCGCGTTAGCATGTAGTTCATCGCCTTTGCCAGATCGCTATGGCGTGACAGCTTCGCTCGGGTTTCCCGCATCCAGCTTTCCAATTCGGTGACCAGCGGTGCGACGTCCTGCTGCCGCACCGTCAGGCGCTGTTCGGCCGGCAGCCCGTTGATGGCCAGCTCGGCGGCAAAGATCAGGTCTATCCGCCGCACTGCCTCCGCCGCCAGCGGTGCACGCGCCACCTCCGCCAGCTTGAACAGCTTGCGCCGGCCATGCGCCCAGCATGCGGCCTCGGCGATCGGCCCGGGCTTTCGGCCTGGCGCGTACAACTCATTGAACCCCGCATAGGCATCGGCCTGCAGGATGCCGGCATAGCCGGCCAGGTGCCGTTGCGGATGCTCGCCGGTGCGGTCGCGCGAGTAGCGGAACATCGCCGCCGGCGGCGCCGGGCCGCCGAATGGTCGGTCGTCGCGGACATAGGTCCAGAGACGCGCGATGGTGGTCTTGTCGCGCGCCAGCAGCGGCACGGTGGTGTCATCGCCATGCAACCGCGCGGCCGCCAGGGCATGCGCATCAATTAGCCGCACCAACGGCGCCAGCATCGCCGTGCAAGTGCCCACCCAATCGGCGATGGTCGAGACGCTGAGCTCGATGCCCTCGCGGGCAAAGTTCTCGCTCTGGCGGTTCAGCGGCAGGTGCTGGCCAAACTTCGCCTCCAGGATCATGGCCAGCAGGTTTGGCCCAGCGCGGCCACGGATGATGGGATGGAACGGCGCAGGCGGCTGGGTGATGGTCTCGCAGGACCGGCAGCTGAACCGCTCCCGCACGGTCTGCACCACCTTCCACTGGCGCGGGATCACCTCGAGCGTTTCGGTGACATCCTCGCCCAGCTTGGAGAGCCTGCCGCCGCAACAGGGGCAGGCGCTTGGTGCCGGAACCACCACCCGCTCGCGTGGCAGATGTTCCGGCAGCGGTGTGCGCTTGGGCTTGCGCGCGGGCGGCGCCGGGCGATCGGCGGTGGCATTCTTGGGCGCGGGCTTCTCGGCCTCGGCCGCCGCCTCGCTGGCCGCGGTGACCAGCTCGTCGAGTTGCAGTTCCAGCTGGTCGATCAGCTTGCGGCCACGCTCGGAGGAGGCGCCGAACTTATCGTGCTTGAGCTTGGCAATCAGCAACTTCAGATGCAGCACCAGGGCCTCGGCACCAGAGGCGCGGGCCTCGGCCTCGCGCCGCGCCGCCTGCTCTGCCGCCAGTGCGGCGCGCAGTGTGTCGATATCGTCGGGCGTGTCATCCGGCGCGGGCATCACGCCGGAATTGAATCACGCGCCTGCGCGTGCCGCCAGCACTATCCGGCGGCTTGCGGGCGCCAGGTGTGCTGTGGGTTCCGCCAGTCGATGCCGTCCAGCATATAGGCCAGCTGCGATGCCGAGATGGCCACCGCGCCATCCGCCGGGGCGGGCCAGATGAACCGGCCACGCTCCAGCCGCTTGGCGTAGAGCGACATGCCCAAGCCGTCATGCCAGACGATCTTGATCAGCGAACCGCGTTTGCCGCGGAACACGTAGAGGTCGCCGGCATGCGGGTCGCGCCCCAGCGCCTGCTGCACCTGCAGTGCCAGGCCGTTCATGCCGCGCCGCATGTCGGTGTGGCCCACCGCCAGCCAGACCCGGGACCCAGCGGGGACAGGGATCATCGACGCAGCGCCGCCAGCACGCGATGCAGCCCGACGGCACCAACCGTCTCGCTCACCCGCAACGTCGTGCCGTCCGGCAGCACGATCTCGATCCGCGGGTCCATCTCGACCGGCATGAACCGCCCCGGGTTTGCCGGAGGCTGTTTGGTTTGAGTCACGCGGCCAGCGC
>CAYNBM010000112.1:0-3612 GCA_964395305.1 uncultured Rubritepida sp. | reverse complement strand
TGGCGGTGACCGGGCCGGCGAAGGCGGAGACGTTGCCCTCGGCCGAGACGCTGCGGAGCCAGTACCAGCGGGCCTGGCCGGTGGTGAGGCCGATGCGGTCCCAGGGCAGTGCGGTCGGCTCGCTGGCCAGCTTGGTCGCGGCCGCGAGGCTGGCGCTGCTGGCCTCGAACACCTGCAGCCGGACCGCATCGGCGGGAAACCCGCCCGACAGGCGCACGCCGCCGGCGATGCCGGTCGCGGCCAGGCCCGACGCGGCGGCCGGCACCAGCGCCTCCCGCCACCCCGATACCGCCCCGCTGCGCGCCTGGGCCCGCACCCGAAAGGCGGTCGGCTCCCCGGTGGGGATGGCGACGGCTGTGGCGCCAAAGCCCCCTGCGTATCCCTGCCACACGGCGACAGAGGTGGGACGGAACTCGATCTCGTAGCCGGCGAGATAGGCGGAGCCGACCGCGGACCAGGACACGGCGATCGTTGTGAAGGTCACCCCGAGCGGCGCCTCCACCAGGATGGCGGCCGGCGCGGCGATGACTCCCGGGTTCGGCAGCACCACCGAGGGGTTCTGCCCCGTCGCGCGCTCATCCGTCGCCGGGTTCCAGGCCCAGACGGCGGGATCCTCCTCGGCCAGTTGCAGGTTCACCCCGCCATCCGGCGCCAGCGCCCAGCCCGTCACCCGCGCCGGGAAGGGCGTCAGGCGTTCGAGCGCCACCGTCACCCCATCCCAGGGCCGCAGCCGCAGCGCCGAGAGGTTGGCCTGCATCGCCACCTCGCGCTGGCGGCGGTTGCGCTCCAGCTCGATTTTCATCAGGCGCTGGACCGTCGCCGCCGAGGTGGTGAGCGGGAACTCCATGTCCCGGTAGATCGCCTCGCCGCCATCCTCGGTGACGTAGTTGCTGGCGAGCAGCGGCGGCGCATCGGTCGGCTGCCAGGCGGCGGCCGGCTCGACATAGACGGCGCGCACCCCGTTGAAGAGATCCCGCCGTGGACGCGAGCCGACGATGGTGACATCGCCGCGCAGGTCGTCGGAGGTGAGCGTGGCGGAAGGCAGCGCGGGCGCCCCGGCATGGATGTAGAAGCGCCCCCCACTCACGACCAAGGCACCGGCCATGGCGGCGACCAGTTTGCGGGTGATGGCAATCTTGCCCTCGCCGAGCGTGACGGCGCCGTTGACGGTGTAGCGGCGCTCGGCCGTGCCATCGCGGCGGCCCATGATCTCGTCGCAGATGTTCGCCGCGGCCATGAGCGCCGGCAGGTCAATATCCGCCCAGGCCGCGCGCCACCCGAAGGGCGAGGTCAGGTACCAGGCCAGGCAGAGTGCGGGATTGTCGGACCAGCCGGTCGCACCGGTGCGCGGATCGAGGATGGTGTCGGCGCCCTCCACGATGGCCGACAGGCTGGGGGCGCCGGAGGGGAAGGCCTCGGGCCGCAGCTTGAGGCGCACGGCGAGATAGGCGCGTCCCTGGCCGCGGTGGGCCGTGGTCCATTGGCCGCCCGTGTCCGCCACGAGGTTGGCATTGGCGGCCTGGCCGGGATCGCCCAGCGCGCGGTCGATCCGCAGCAGGCCGGCGAACTTCGCATCCGTCGAGGTGGTGCCGTTGAGGAACACCTCGCCGATGGCGCGGACACGATGGGCGGCCAGCACCACCACGACGTGGAGGAAGCCGTCGGCGCGGCCCTCATCGTCGGTGGCGGAATGCAGGAAGACGACGGGCCCGGATGTGCGGCAGCGGCCGAAGACGATCTGGTGCTCGGTGATCGGCTGGCGGAAGGACTGGGTGCGGCCGGCGCCGTGCGTGCGCGGATCGAAGCCGGAGCCGGGGCCGGTGTCGGTCCCTGGCGTGACGTTGGCGCTGCGGGCGCCGGAGGGCGACTTGGGGCGGAAGACCGCGGCACCCACGGCGGAGACCACCAGGGCCGCGCCGGCGGCCGCCACGGCGCCCAGAACGCCGCCACCGATGACGGCCGAGGCCGCGGCCCCTGCGGCGGCAGCGATGAAGGGAATGGCGACGGGCATCAGCCAACCCTCCAGGCGATGGTGCAGGCGGTGATGGGGAGGCGCAGCAGCCCCACGGGCCCGACGAAGGCGGCGCGGCCGGCGTCTAGCACGACGCCGAGGCGTTCCGGGTCGGCGGCGAGCACCACGTCGCCTGTGCGCGCGAAGGGCACCGCCACGCGCGGGAAGCCCGTGGTGTCGGCCATCGCTGCGAGGGTCTGGCGATGCTGCCAGGAGGGTCGCTGGCCCGTGCAGGCGACCACCGCGGCCATGGCGAACCGCCCACAATTCCAGCGCACCGCGTCGAACGGCCGATGCTCAGCAGCGGTGACCAGCGCCGCCAGCCGCTCCGGCCAGTCGGGCAGCCGGATCACTGGATCGGCAGCCGGATCTCCGCCTCCTGCAGGGCGGGTACGTACTCGAAGAAGCGATCGCCAGGATACTCGGCCTGCTGGTCGGCATCGGTGTAGCGCCGCACCTCAGCGCGCTCGAGGTCCACCAGCCGGCTCTCGCAGGCCAGCGCCACGGAGGGCTCGGCGCCGTCCGTGACCTCCATCGTGTCCATCAGCCCGGCCCAGAGCGGGAACGGGTCCGCCACGAAGGCGCCCTGCGCATCCAGCAGCGCGCCCCACAGCGTGACGGGCCGCAGGCGATAGCTCCGCTCCGCCAGCGCGATATCGACCACCTCCTGCGGCACCGGCGACAGCGCGAGGGTGAGGCGGACGGCGCGCAGCTCCACGGTCTCCTCGACATCCGAGATGGCGCCGATGCTGCCGGCCCCCTCGAACACCTTCCCCGCCCACTCCAGCGGGCCGAGCCCGGTCCAGACGCGAAAGGTGCCGGTGGCGAAGTCGAGCTCGACCAGCACCACCGGCGTGGCGATCGGCGCGGTGGCGGCGGCGGCCGCCTGATTGCTAAGGCGCGGGGTGCCGGACATCACAAAGCTTCCTCGAGGCGGATGGTCACGGCGGCGAAGGGGCCGGGCCGCGTTGGGTTCGCGGCCTCGTCGTCGGAGACCAGCCGCATCGGCACGCTCGGCAGCGAGAGGATCAGCGGGTCGCCGACCACCACCGCGGCGCGCAGCGGCGGTGCGATGGCGATGGTAGCGGTCCCGGCGCCGGAGGCGGCGACCGCGGCGGTGGCGATGTAGAGCCGGCCGCCGAGGCCGATGTAGTCGCCCGCGCCGACGGCCACGGTGCTGGGCCACCAGCCCTGCGTGACGATGGACAGCGCTCCGCGTGGCGCGCCGGCCGCCAGTGAGGGATTGCCCGAGCCCACCACCAACCCGGTGCCGTCGGTGAAGATGGTGGCGTCCGAGAAGCTGTAGGGCCCGGTCGGCACGTCGCCCTGGCTGCGCGGATCGCCGGTGCGGTATTCGCGCCGCCAGTCCCAGATGCGCACGGTGTTGGCGGAGCCCGCCAGAGCCGCCAGCAGCCCATCCATCAAGCCCGCCTGCACGCGCCCCAGCGGCTCGAAGCTGGCCTCCGCCACCCAGCGTGCGCCCTCGCGCCGCAGCACCTGCGTGGCGCGGGTGACGGGCGAGACAAAGCGCAGGGTGTTGTGCTGCAGGTAGAAGCTCAGCCGCGACGGCCGCAGCACGGCGGGCCAGGCGTATTCCGTCA
>CAYNBM010000111.1:0-3688 GCA_964395305.1 uncultured Rubritepida sp. | reverse complement strand
GGGCGCATTCGGCCAGCGCGGTGCGGGCCTGCTCGTAGCGGACCAGCGCGCTCATCAGGCGGCCACCACGAGCGGCATGCGGGCATGGGACGGCTGCGAGGCACTGGTCGCGTCGCGAGTCTGGGCGGCCTCGAAGGCCTCAATATCCTCGAGGCGGTAGGCCACGCGGCCGCCCAGCTTCAGGAAGGCGGGCCCCTGGCCCAGCCAGCGCCAGCGCTCCAACGTGCGGGGGCTGAGGCACCAGCGGCGCGCCACCTCCTTCTGCGTCAAATGCTGGATGCCCATAGATCGCTCCGTCGTCCTTCGCGGAGACCGACACGGACACGCCGTGGTGGTCCCGATATGCGAGGATTTTCAGGCGATTACGGGCAGACTGATATTCGCAGCCCTGATGTTTCTTGTGACGTCTGGGGAGGTACGAACCGCGGAAAGCAGCGGCCAATCCGCGGCGGCTGTGACATCCAGCCTGCCGCGCTGTGACTTGGGTCGATAAGGCGCGTTACGGTGCGGAGGCCTGCCGGATGTCCGCCAACGAGAGCTCCCGCAGATCCGGGTTCAGCCGATACCCGGCACGCTCCTTGTTCTCGATGAAGCTGTTCTGATCCAGCACCACGCCCAGCGAAACGGAGAGAGGCTCGATGGCAGTGCGCAGGCGGGTGAGCTGTTGCCTCATCGATTGCTCGGAAACGCCAAGCCGCTCGGCCAGGTCAGCGGGCGCAAGGAATGGGACAGCCTGTCCTGCTGCTTTGGCGTCGCGGAAATTGGCCAAGAGCTCCTCGGCGATCCGAAAGCTCGCGCCGCTCAGCGTCGTGCCGTCGCGGAACACAACGGCCTTGCCATCCTTATCAATGGCAAACTCGAGGACCGGAGCCGACAGCCGATCGATGAACGCCTTCGCCTGCTTGTCGTAGTCCGACGGAGGGGCAACTTCGATGCTGCCGCGGCTAAAGCAGACGGCAAGGAGTGACGCCGCCGGCAACTCGTTTCTGAAGAGCTCCCCTGAGTGCTTCTGCAGCCCGGCCGTGATCACCGATTCCACGGCTTTGGCCTGTCGCTGGAAGAGATCGTAGAGGCAGTCACCAGCCTCGGCGGCTGTCAGGTCGTTGAAGCTGTCGAGGGCCGAGACGACTTCCGGGAAGTCGACCAGGAACCGTTCCTTCGGGGTTGACCCCACCCTTTTGAAGAACGTCACGTAACTGACCGCCATGCGCAGGTCGTCCTTTGCGCTTCGATCAGCTGTCAGCAAATCGATCTTGTAGTTCTCGGCGGGCTCGAACGAAGCCATGTCAGCCGCCATCACGCCAAATCGACGATCGATGCACTGGGAGCACGCGCCGCAATGCTTCTGCTTCGTGGTCCAGCTGCGTGGCCGCGTGCAACTGTTTGTCAGGGCCAGCAGGTCCGCCATGCCAGCCTCTTTCACCTTCAGTGTGACTTCCCGCTTGGTCAGCCACTGGAGCGGGTTTCGGATGGAAATCGGGCACTCCAGGAGCGTGGAAAACAGCTCTTCCAATCCGCGGAACACTCTCGGGTGGGTTGTGCGTGTCGCCCTCCCTCCGACAACATCGCCAGCGACGGGCGGGTTGATGCTGACGACCCCGTTCTCGTAAAAGGTGAAGCGGTCTTTGCCCGACATCCGCGCGATCACAAGGCCAAGGCACGCGAACAGGAATGAGCGCGTGCGCTGGGTGTATTCGTCGGCACTGACGTTTTCGTTCGTCACCCAAACGGGAATGTACGAAACGCGCCGCTCATGGCCCCTCTCCTTGAGGGCGTCGACCAGGGTCTGCTGGATACTTTGAACCTTGGTGGATGATGAGTGGCCCACAAGGCAAACCGAGCGCCTATCCAGCACCACGTCCTGAAGGGCTCCTGCAAATGAATCGACGCCGCCCGAGAACATGGAGACCTCGTCGCAGTCCTGCGATGCGTCGATCAGGTCGTGGAAGTAGACGTCCCGAGGCTGAAATGGGTCTGTGGCCTTTCGGAATTCAAACGAGTAGCTGTCATCGGATAGGAACCCCAATGTATCAGCCAACAGGCTCTGAATGAGGTCCTGCTGCCACACCTCGGGAAGCCGCACCGGAATCGAAAACCGCAGGCTGCGGCGCCAACTCTCACCGAAGTTGGTCAGCTGCAGAGAACCTCGCTTGAGGCGCTGATCGGCGCAATAGACGTAGGCCGCAATCTCCAGAAGATCGATGAGCAGATCTGGCACATTCCCGATCATCGTGCGCGTGATGTAGTCGACGCGCAGATTGACGTTCTTGCCCGGCCCATGGACGTTCATGGCGATGGCATCAGCGTGGGACGGTGCCGCTACACCGCACTCGATGTCGAATTGCTTCACGACGAACCCTTCCTCTGGGCAAGCTCGATGCGGATCTTCTCGACGGAGTGGCTTGCGAAGCGCCGCACATCATCGCGGGTCAGTGCCTTGCCCTCTTTGTAGAAATTCTTGCCCAGCCAATCGCGCGCGAACGCACGCATGATCAGCGATGCCTCATCGCAATGGCGCCGGATCGCACCGTTGAAAGCCTCGATGTCGTTCAGTGACTTTGTCGCCCTGTCAGGCGCGATCATCCGATGGAGGTTTCGGTCGAGATAGTAGTGGATGACGCGGTCCACGAACCTGGAATGGAAGCGCTGGGCCAAATCAGCGAATGCATCCGCATTTTTCAGCGCCGACAGAGAATGGCGCAGGTCCTCGGCCGTGGGTTGCCACAATGCCGGAAGCCGTTGTTGCACCGTCTCGGCAACCGCTCCCAGCGCAGCCTGTCGAGCCATTTCGCCCAGATCTGTGGCACCGACGAAACTGCTGCGCTGGACCCGTTCGAGAGCCGCGTCATACATAACCAGCAACTCGGGCAATGATTTAGGCTCAGGTCCGTGAAGTCCGAGTGCCGCGATGCCGTCGGCGAATTCCCTCGAGCTGGCTGCCTGCGGAATCCGGACGAGGAGCCAAAGGGCTTCGATGAAGACGGGGTCCTTCAGCGCCAGTTTCAGCGCGTCCTGCCCCACCTTGGTGACCTGGTCGACCAGATCTGCCGTCGGCACACCACCGTCCACGAGGTACTTAATGATCTCCGGCAGCAGTCTATAGGCTGGCAGTTTCCCGAGGCGCTGGTGGCCCATGGGTCAGCCGGCAGAGGCGGGAGGTTCGCTGCCGCCTTCGTGTCGCCCGCTGAAGGCCAGCCCCTTCTCCCGCAACCTCAACAGCCTCCGGCTCGCGAATCGCAGCCGCAAGCGCGGCAGAGCAAAGATGGCCAAGGGGTTGCAAAAACGCAATCAGAAGTAGTGTAGCGTGGCTCGTAGTTCTCGCGTCGGCGCCTGACGACTATTGGCTGCGAACCCAGCCCCGAACCGCAGGACTTCGCTGCGCTGCTTTTGTTCCCGCGGGCCTTCGCTAAGAGATTGTTTTCGCTGTTCTTCTCGGTGGGGTGACACGATCTTGCCTCCCAGCCATGCCACCGAACCCCTCCAATCCCCACCTCCCGCCGCACCTCCGCGAGGTCTGCAGCATCCTGGCCGCCGGCCTCGTGCGGCTGCGCAGCCGCGCTGCCGAGGAAGCTGCGCGCGAGGCTGCTGAGCAGGGAGAGCGCGGCCTACACTTCCCGGCCCCCCAGCGCCTGGATGCGAACCGGACCAACCGGAGACCCGCATGACACGCGCCACCAAATCCAAAGCC
>CAYNBM010000110.1:0-3774 GCA_964395305.1 uncultured Rubritepida sp. | reverse complement strand
CGCCGGCGCACATGCTCACGGCTGCGGAGACCGATCCCCTCCGAGGCCTGCTGGATCGAAACGATCGGCCGCCTCCGTCAGCAGGTCGTTGATGTGGCGCTGCAGGATGGTCTGCAGCCGAGGCGGGTCGACGTTGATCCCGGCGGCAGGTAGCGCTTCGTCCCAGGCGGAGTTCAGCGCGATCGGGTTATCTTCGAGGCGCAGCGCCCGCGCCGGCGCCGGTAGAGGTGGCCGAGCCGCAGGACCGGCGCCGTGGCCGGCGATCAGCACGCCCTCGGCATCGACCAGCACAGGGTTCACGAAACCGAATTCAGCGATGAAGGCGGCGATCTGCGCCACCTGTGCCACGGAATGAGTTCGGGCGTTCTCGGCATAGGGGACCAGTGCCGCCAGCGGCAGGCTGCTGATCACGGGATCAAGCTGCGTCGGCGGTGATCCCCAGGCGATGGCCCTGTGGCCGCGATATGGCCTTTGACAGCGGCGGCCCTCGCTTCCAACATCGATCCCAAGCGAAGCAAAGCTGCGCGAGGAGGCCGAACATGCAGACGATCCATCGACGCAGCCTGCTTGGCGCGCTTGCCATGGGGACCATGGCGAAGGCTGTGTTTGCGCAACCTGCGTCCTACCCGGCCCGCCCTTCGCGCGTCCTCGTCGGCGCAGCCGCGGGGGGCGCCACCGACATCCTCACCCGAGTGCTGGCGGAGGGAATGTCCCCCGATTTTCCGCGCGGCTTCGCCATCGAGAACCGGCCCGGCGCGGGCGGAAACATCGCCGCCGAAGCGGTCGCGCGCGCGGCGCCCGATGGCTACACGCTGCTGATGGCCGACCAGGCGCAGATGGCGATCAACCCGGCACTCTATCGCCGCGTCGGCTTCGATCCGGAGCGCGACTTCGCGCCGATCGGCCTGGTGGCGGAATTCCCCTTCGTGATCGTCATCAACCCGGCGGTGCCGGTGCGCAGCCTGCGGGATTTCGCGGCCTGGGCCCGGGCGCAAGCCGAGCCCGTGCTCTACGGCAGCCCCAATGCCGGCAGCCCGCATCACCTCGGCATGGAGGCGCTGGCCAGGCGCCTCGGTTTTCGGGTCAGCCATGTGCCCTATCGCGGCGGGGCGCCGGCGGTGGTCGACCTGCTGTCCGGCCAGTTGCAAGTCGGCTCCATCGGCCTGCCGCCACTGGTGCCGCATCTGCGCGAGGGCAGGCTGATCGCGCTGGCGGTCAGCACGCCGAACCGCTCGCCGCTCGCCCCCGATGTGCCCACCATCGCTGAGGCCGCGGTGCCCGGCTTCACCGTGCCCGTCTGGTACGGGCTGGTGGCGCCCGCGGGCACACCCGTCGAGGCGATCCGGCATGTCGAAGCCGCGCTGGCTCGGGCCCAGGCACGGCCGGAGGTGATCGCCAAGCTGGGCGAATCCGGCCTGACCGTGCGCCGCGGCAATGCCGCGGAATTCGGCGCCTTCCTGGCCAGCGAGATCATCTTCTGGGGCGAGACGGCACGCGCCTCCGGCGTCACCATCGAGTAGGAGCACGCAAGCTTGCGCGACAAACGCCCGAATATCCTGTTCATCACGACCGACCAGCAGCGCGCCGATTGCCTGGGCATTATGGGCCGCAAGGTGCGCACGCCGCATCTGGACCGGCTGGCCGGTGATGGCGTGCTGTTCCGGGGCTGCATCACCCCCAACCTGGTCTGCCAGCCGACGCGCGCCTCCATCCTGACCGGCCTGCTGCCGCGCACGCATGGCGTCTGCGACAATGGCATCGACCTTCCGGAGGCGCCGGCTCAGCGCGGTTTTGCCGCGGAGCTTGCTCGGGCGGGGTACGATACCGCGCTGATCGGCAAGGCCCACTTCGCCACCGCCCATACCTTCGCGCCCACCGGCTCGCCGGAATGCCGTTTCAGCATGCAGGATTTCGGACCGAACTGGACCGGCCCCTACAAGGGCTTCCAGCGCGTCGAGCTGATGGTGGAGGGCCACAACACCTTCCCGCCCATGCCGCCGCCCGGCGGCCAATCCTACGAGGCCTGGTACCACGCCGATGGTCGCGGCGCCTGGAAGGACGAACTCTACCGCACCAATGCCGGCCCCGATGTGAAGGGTGCGCCGCAGACCTGGCATTCCGCCCTGCCGCCGGCATGGCACAATTCCAGTTGGGTCGGCGACCGTAGCGTGGCCTTCCTGAACGAGGCGCGCGACAGGCCCTTCTGTCTCTGGGCTTCGATCCCCGATCCGCACCACCCGTTCGATTGCCCGCTGCCCTGGAGCCTGCTGCACCGGCCGGAGGATGTGGATCTGCCACCCCACCGCAGCCTCGACCTCGACCGCCGCCCTTGGTGGCACCGCGCGAGCCTGGAGGGCGTGCCGAACCTGGCCGACAAGGAACTGCGTGATTTCCGCGCCAAGCACAGCCGCACGCCGGTGCTCAGCGACGAACAACTCGCCGAGGTGATCGCCAACTACTACGGCATGATCTCGCTGGCCGACCACAACATCGGCCGCATCCTGATCGAGCTGCATCGGCTGGGGTTGGAGGAGAACACGCTGGTCGTCGTCGCCTCGGACCACGGCGATTGGCTTGGCGATCACGGCCTGCTGCTGAAAGGGCCGATCCCCTATGAGGGATTGCTGCGCGTGGTCTGCATGATGCGCGGACCCGGCCTGCCGAGGGGCGCGGTGTGCGACGAGCCTGTCTCCTCGTTGGATTTCCCCGCCACCTTCCTGGAGATGGCCGGCGTGGCGCGTCCGCCATCCTGGCATTCGCGCAGCCTGCTCGGCGTGGCGCGCGGCGAGGAGACGCGGGAATTCGCCTATTCGGAATGGGACCTCTCGGACAGCCGCTGCGGCGTGCCGCTGGAACTGCGCACCGTGCGCACGGCGCGCGACAAGCTGACCATCGAGGCCATTTCCGGCGCCGCCGAGATGTACGACCTGGTCGCCGACCCCTTCGAGACGACCAATGTCGCCGACGATCCAGCCCATGCCGCGCGGCGTGGCGCGCTCGAGGCGATGATCGCCTCCCGCCCCGACGATGCGCGGGCCGAGCGCCTGCCTGCCGTCGGCATGGCCTGAGCCGAACGACCTGTCGCACGCTGCGCTTCCATGGCTGGGCGAGGCCCACTTCGGAGCGTGTTCGGGTCATGCTGAACGGACACATCCGGACTCCGGCGAAATGGCGAGCCCTACGCTGCGGATAGCTTCTGACTTGGCAGGCTGCCCCATCGGAAACTGACGGGCCGCCCCAAGGGTTGAGGCGGCCAATGCCGCCGGGCGGCGTGGTGCGGCCCATCGTTACGTGCCGGCCGTCCTGCGCCAGAGTGATCCAGCGGCACGCTCCGCGAATTTTGGTTGGTGACCATCGCAATCTCCGTCGCAGCGGCGCGGGAGCTGGCCTTCCTGCGTGGCTTCCTGCCCTTCATCCGCGATGTGCCCTCGCATGACACGTTGTGCGACCTGCTCAACGCGCTCGATGCCGCGAGCTTCCCGGCCTGCTTCACCGCCTGGGTCGCCAGCCTGACCGACACCGCCCCGAGATCGTGGCGATCGATGGCAAGACATCGCGCCGCGCGCTTGGCGTGTCCCAGGACGTCGCCCGCGTGTTCGTGGCGAGGGCCGCCATGCGGCACGCGGTCTCGGCCGGGTAAGCGTCCTCCCTCAACTGCCTTGCGGCCCGCTGTCCTGATCGGCTGATCTGCCTTGGTATTGGGCGCCGCGGATATGCGTTAGAGCCATTTCACCTCGACCGGAATCATTTTGAGGATTCCGGCACCCCCCTGAT
>CAYNBM010000109.1:0-3777 GCA_964395305.1 uncultured Rubritepida sp. | reverse complement strand
CTTCCACCTTCGGCGTGCTGCGCAGCTTCGACGCGGTGATGGAGGCGCTCGGCAGTCTCTACACCGAGGCGCACGACTTTGAGACGCTGGTGGTGGACAGCCTCGATTGGCTGGAACCGCTTGTCTGGCAGCACACAGCCCAGATCCATAACCAGCCGGACATCGAGTCCTTCGGCTACGGCAAGGGCTACCTCGCCGCGCTCGATACCTGGCGCAGCTTTCTCGACGGCGTGAACGCGCTGCGTGACGAGCGTGGCATGGGCGTGATCCTCATCGCGCACGCCGAGATCAAGCGCTTCGACAGCCCTGAGACCGAACCCTACGACCGCTACCAGCCGAAGCTGCATCGCAGCGCCTCGGCCCTGGTGCAGGAGCATGTCGATGCCGTGCTCTTCGCGAACTATCGCGTCAGCACGCTGAAGTCGGATGTCGGCTTCAACAAGAAGGTGGTCCGCGGCGTGAGCGGCGGCGACCGCCTGCTGCACACCGCCGAGCGCCCGGCCTTCCTCGCGAAGAACCGCTTCGGGCTGGCCGAGACGCTGCCGCTGTCCTGGCCCGAGCTCGCCGCCGGCATCCCCTTCTACGCGACGCCGCCCAGCGCCGCCCCCGCCTCCACCACCGAAGCCCGGAGCTGACCCATGGCATCCCTCAATGGAACCTTTGACGCGACCGAGGTCGCCCCCGCCGTCCCGCTCGAGGTGCTGCCGCCCGGCAAGTACCTCGCGCATCTGATCGAGAGCGAGATGCTGCCGACCAAGGCGGGCGATGGGCAGCTGCTCAAGCTGGTGTTCGAGGTGTTGGAAGGCCCCTCGGCGCGCCGGAAGATCTTCGACCAGCTGAACCTGGTGAACCGCAACGAACAGACGGTGGAGATCGCGCAGCGCACGCTGTCGGCCATCTGCCACGCGGTGGGCCAGGTGCATGTCAGCGACAGCGAGCAGCTGCACTTCAAGCCGCTGATCGTGACGCTGAAGGTCGAGCCGGCCGGTCCCGACAAATACGGCGTGCACCGCGAAGCGCGGAACAAGGTGGCTGGGTATTCCGCGGCCAACGCCGGCGCGGCCGCCGGCACCACCCCGCGCCCTGCCACCCCGGGGACCCGCCCGGTCGCCGCGGCGCCTCCGGCGGCCGCCCGCACCGGCCCGGCGGCGACCCCGCCCTGGCGCCGCAATGCCTGATCACCAGCCGGCAGGCCGCGCGCCTGCCGGCCTCTCTCCCTCGAACCAGGATTAGGTCATGGCTGCCCTTCCTCCGCCCGCATGTCCCACCGTCAGCGCCATCTACGCAGCCTATGAGGCAGCAGCGGACAATGGCTATCGCGCGCATCTCGGCGCCTCGCTGATCGGCGCAGAATGCGAGCGGGCCATCTGGTATTCCTTTCGCTGGGCGACGCGGGCCCGGCACACGGGCCGGCTGCTCCGGCTGTTCGACACCGGCAATCTGGCCGAGGCCCGCTTCGTCGCGGACCTGCGGCGCATCGGCGTGACGGTCCTGGACCTGGATCCCGCGACCGGACGGCAGTGGAACCTGCGCGATGCCTCCGGCCACTTCGGCGGCAGCATGGACGCAGTGGCGATCGGCCTACCCGAGGCGCCGGCGACCTGGCACGTCTGCGAGTTCAAGACCCACAGCGCGAAGTCCTTCGCCAAGCTGAAGGCCGAGGGCGTCGCCGCCTCCAAGCCGCTGCACTGGGCGCAGATGCAGGCGTACATGCAGCTCGCCGGCCTCGATCGGGCCTTCTATCTGGCGGTCTGCAAGGACACGGACGAGCTCTACCAGGAGCGCATCCGCCACGATGCCGAGGCGGGACTGCGCATCCTGGCCAAGGCCGCGCGCATCATCGGCGCCGTCCGGCCGCCGGCCCGCATCAGCCAGGATCCCGCCTGGTGGCAGTGCCGCTTCTGCGACCACCACGCCGCCTGTCATGCCGGCGCGGCGCCGGAGCGGCATTGCCGATCCTGCCTGCATGCATCGCCGGTCCAGGGTGGCGACTGGCATTGCGCCCGGCACGCTGCCCCGCTCGGCCGGCGCGAGCAGGAGGCTGGTTGCGCGGCACATCTCTACCTGCCGGACTTCGTGGCCGCCGAGCAGATCGACGCGGGCGAGGACTGGGTCAGCTATCGGCTGCCGGACGGCACCGAATGGCGTGACGGCGTGCCCGCCGCGGCGCGGCCGGACATCGTCTCGCACCTGCCGTGCCGGATCTGTCGCGCCACGATCTATCGGGTCGGGCCCGGCAAGGGGCCGCACATCGCCGAGCTGATCTGCACCGGCTGCGAGACTGGCGGGCGCTGGCTCAGCAAGGTGGATGCTGCGGCGATGGGAGTGGCGGCATGACCCTCTCGCTCCGCCCCTATCAGCGCGCCGCCATTGAGGCGCTCTACGACTACTTCTCGGCCAGCAGCGGCAATCCGCTGGTCGTGATGCCGACCGGCACCGGCAAGAGCCTGTGCATCGCCGGCTTCACCCGTGAGGCCATCGCTGCCTATGGCGACACCCGCGTGCTGATCCTCACCCACGTGAAGGAGCTGATCCAGCAGAACTTCATGGCCATGCTGCGGGCCTGGCCAGAGGCGCCAGCCGGCATTTACTCGGCCGGGCTGTCGCGCCGCGACATCCATGCGCAGATCCTGTTCGCCGGCATCCAGTCGATCCACCGCCACGCGCGGCAGGTGCAGCGTTGCGACCTGGTGCTGATCGACGAGGCGCATCTGCTCGGCCGCGGCGACAGCGGCATGTACCGCTCCTTCCTGGCGCAGCTAAACGAGATCAACGCAGGGCTGTTGAAGGTCGTGGGCTTCACGGCGACACCGTATCGCCTGGACAGCGGAATGCTCCACGAAGGCAAGGATCGGCTCTTCACGGACATCGCCTTCCAGGTACCGGTGCTGGAGATGATTCAGCAGGGCTATCTCTGCCCCGTCGTCCCGAAGCAGACCTCGACGCAGCTCGACGTCGGCGGCGTCGGCACCCGCGGCGGGGAGTTCATCGCCAAGGATCTCGAGGCTGCGGTCGACCGCGACGAGGTCACGCGCGCCGCGGTGGCCGAGATCGTCCAGCACGGCGAAGGCCGCGGCTCCTGGCTGGTGTTCTGCTCCGGCGTGGCACATGCGCGCCACGTTCGTGATGCCATCCGCGAGCATGGCATCTCCGCGGAGACCGTCACGGGCGACACGCCCGGCCCCGAGCGCGACGGCATCCTGGCGGCCTTCAAGGCGGGGCGTCTGCGCTGCGTCACCAATGCCAATGTCCTGACCACCGGCTTCGACGCGCCCGGCACCGATCTCATCGCGCTGCTGCGTCCGACGAAGAGCGTCGGCCTCTATGTCCAGATGGTCGGTCGTGGCACGCGCCTCGCCGAGGGCAAGGACGACTGCCTTGTGCTGGACTTCGCTGGCAACACGGCGCGGCACGGCCCGATCGACACGGTGGATGGCCGAAAGAAGGAACCCGCCGGTGACGGCGAGGCGCCGATCAAGGTCTGCCCGGAATGCCAGACCATCAACCACGCCAGCGCGCGGCACTGCATCGAGTGTGACCATGAGTTCCCACCGCCGGTGGTGAAGGTGGCGCCGCAGGCGGCGTCGAACGCGTTGCTCTCGACGCAGATCCAGGCGGCTTGGTGCGATGTCACCGGCATCACCTATGCGCGCCACGACAAGCCGGGGAAACCGGCTTCGCTGCGCGTCACGTATGAATGCGGCCTCGCGCGGCACAGCGAGTGGGTCTGCTTCGAGCACACCGGCTTTCCGCGCGACAAGGCGGTGGGCTGGTGGC
>CAYNBM010000108.1:0-3828 GCA_964395305.1 uncultured Rubritepida sp. | reverse complement strand
GAGGCTGACGCGCGTCAAGCCCCGATAACCGCAGCCGTCAGCGTACGCTTACCGAAGAAATCAGTTCTGCGTCGTGCTCTGCGTAAGAAGACCGTAACATTCCACGAGCGGTTATACCAACACGACAGCTTTCATGCGCTTCAGTTAGCGAAGATCGACCTCAGGGGGTATCGCGACCTTTTGAGACGGCTTTATGGTTTTTATCTTCCCTACGAGACTGCGGCACAAGCCGCCCCGGAGCGAAGTGACTGGCTTCGACGCGACCTGGCCAGTTTGGCCCCCCCCAACCAAGCCCGGCTGGCAATCCCCCTTTGCGAACACGTGCCGATCCTCGATAGCGCCGAACGGAGTTTGGGCGCATTGTGTGTCGTAGAGGGCTCGACGCTCGGGGGCCGCACTCTGGCTCTCCGTCTGGACGGGATCTGTGGCGTCGGCGTGGCCGACGGGAGATGATTCTTTCAGGGGCGAGGGTACGGGACGGCCGACGCCTGGGGCGGCATCCTGAACCGCCTGAGTGCTTGCGATGATGACGAGACGACACATGCAGCCGTCGTCGATGCCGCGCTGGAGACCTTCGCCTGCTTCGAGCAATGGATGGCCGGATGGAATACCGTATCGAATGATTGAACCAGCCCACACCGCGGACATCATAAGTTGCGATCAGGAACCGATCCATGTTCCGGGCGCAATCCTCCCGCATGGCGCAATGCTCGTGATGGACCCGACCACGTTGGAGATCCTGCAATGCGCCGGCGATACGGACGGGCTTTTGGGTGTTGGGAACGCGGGTTTGCTCGGCCAGACGGCCGACGCGGTGTTCGCGCCTCTGCAGGCGGCGCTGCTGCGCGACCTCAGCGCGAAGCATAGCCTGGACAGACCTCGCCACCTGCTTGACCCGATCCTGAGGGTCTCGGCCGATCGTCCGCTCGATGCGAGCCTGCACCGCGTGGCCGATGTTTTGATCCTGGAGGTCGAGGAGGCCGATCTCTCGGACAGATTTGCGGCGGACCCATTGGCCGCGGTGCAGGACATGGTGCAAGGCTTCGACGCGGCGCCTTCATTGCGTAACCTGTGTGAACTGGCCGCGGACCGAGTGCGCGACATCGCGGTGTATGATCGTGTACTCGTCTATCGGTTCCTTCAGGATGACTCCGGCTGGGTCATCGCTGAAAGCCGGCAGCCCCATCTCGAACCCTTTCTGGATCTGCACTACCCAGCGGCTGATATACCCAGCCAGGCGCGCGAGCTTTACAAGAAGAACTGGCTGCGCCTGATCACCCAGGTCAACTACGACTCTGCGCCACTGACACCGCAGCGCAATCCGCGCACCGGTGCTCTGCTGGACATGACGCACGCGGTGTTGCGCGACGTGTCACCCGTTCATCGACAGTATTTGCGGAACATGGGCATCGACGCGTCGATGTCGATCTCCATCATTTGCGGCGGGCGGCTGTGGGGGCTTATCGCCTGCCACAACTACAGCCCGCGCCGGCTGCCCCGCCATGTTCGCGCCATATGCGAGCTGTTCGGCTCGATCTTCTCCTTGCAGCTCGAAGTCCAGGAAAAGTCCGAGCAGTTCGAGTCGCGGCTGGTAAGCCGGACAGTGCTGCAGAACCTCCTGCTGAACCTCGCCAGCGCTGACGACTATGCCGATGGGCTGACCAAGGAATCGCCCAATTTGCTGGACTATATCCACATCGGCGAGCCCGCACTGGACGGCACCAGGCTGTGCGGCGTTGCGGTCTGTGTAAAGGGCAACCAGACTTCGTTGGGGCTGACGCCCGAACCGGCGCAGATCGCGGCCCTGGTGGAATGGCTGGACAGCCAGGTGCCGAGCACGGACGGTGTATTCTCAACTGACCGGCTGGGCGAGATCTGGGCACCGGCTATCGCGCATCGCGCCATCGCCGCCGGCATTCTTGCCGTCGCGGTGTCCCATGATCCTTCCGATTACATCATATGGTTCAGGCCCGAGTTCATCGCCAACGTCCAATGGGCGGGACAACCGACAAAACTGTTGACGCCGGCCCCGGACGGCAGCCGCCTCTCGCCCCGCAAGTCCTTTGAGGTCTGGCGGGAGATGGTCGTCGGGCGATGCGTGCCCTGGACGCAGGCCGACCGGGACGCGGCCTTCGACCTGCGGGTCTCGCTGCTGCACGTTGTACTTCGCCGGATTGAGGAAGCGGCCCGGGTCAGGCGGCGTGCCGCCCAACGCGATAAACTGCTGATGGCGGAGCTTGACCATCGGGTGAAGAATACGCTCGCCAATATCCAGGCCCTGATGTCGCAGACCAGCGAGAGTGCCGAGTCGGTCACCGGCTTCGTGGAAGGGCTGGATGGCCGCATCCGGGCAATGGCAAAGGCGCACAGCCTACTATCCGAAAGCCGCTGGGAAGGTGTGTTCCTGGAACAACTTCTGCGAGAGGAACTCGAGCCTTACGAGCGCCGCGACCACTCGGTGAAACTCGAAGGGGCAAGGATTTTTCTCACCCCGAAATCAGCATTGTCACTGTCGCTTGCAATACACGAATTGGCTACTAATGCTGCGAAGTATGGGTCGTTCTCACGACCGGGCGGGCGCGTGGCCGTCACTTGGAATGTGGGCGACGAGGGGGAGCTTGATCTTACCTGGCGGGAAACCGACGGGCCGCCAGTCGAGCCGCCCACTCGGTTTGGTTTCGGGTCTACCCTCATCGAACGGGCGCTGGCGATGGAAACCGATGGACACGCGGTCCTGCATTATCCCCCCACCGGCGTGGTCTGTGAAATATCACTTCCCTCCACGTCGATGTCGACTGCTGAGGACGTGAACCACGCCGCGCACGCCGTCGTCGAGAAACTGCCGCTGGTGAACACGGCCAACACGGTTGAGGCGTTTCGCGTCCTGGTGGTCGAGGACTCGTTCCTGCTCTTCAGCGCCTTGCAGTCTAATTTTAAGCGGCTCGGATGGACCTTGGTTGGCCCGGCGACACGGGTCGCGGATGCATTGTTGCTGGCGAACACTGAGACGTTCGATGCCGCCTTGCTGGATATCAATCTTGATGGCGAGATGTCATGGCCAGTGGCGCTGATGCTGAAGTCACGCGGGGTCCCGATGGTGTTGAGTACAGCATACGACGTGGGCGCCCTCCTCCCCGAGCCACTGGCCGGTACGGTCGTCCTGAGCAAGCCCTACAGAGCGGAGGATTTGGAAGCGAGATTACGCCAGGTCATTGCGGCTGCGGGAGCGGGTTCGTGACGCTCTCGGAGTTGACAACTGCCAAGCTGGCCGGGCTGCGCATACTTCTGGTCGAGGATGATGCGGTGATAGCCATGTTGCTGGAACGCACCCTTCAGCGCCTGGGGATCACGGTTCTGGGGCCGGTTGGAACCCTCAGCAAGGCCCTGGATATGGCACGGTTACAGGAATTCGATGGTGCCATCCTCGATGTCACGATCCGGGGTGGGGATGTCTATCCAGTGGCGGAACTCCTTATGGCGCGCGGCATCCCTTTCGTGCTCGCCACGGGGCATAAAGCGGAAAACCTGCCTGCCAATATTCGTGGTCAGAGGCTACTGCGAAAGCCGTATTCCAATGACGAATTTACTGCTGCGTTGCAGTACATCGCCGAGACAACGCTCAACCGTGCACCTTAGTTACCGTGCCTGAGGCATCCGCAGCGGCTGGCTGATCAGCCGATTTCACTTCCACTGCGAACGGCCTGACGACCGCGACTTCGCACGGCATGCGTTACGGCCTGGGCGGCAGCCAAGCTTCGACCATGCATTTCAAGCGTAAGCGTCCTCCCTCAACTGCCTTGCGGCCCGCTGTCCTGATCGGCTGATCTG
>CAYNBM010000107.1:0-3839 GCA_964395305.1 uncultured Rubritepida sp. | reverse complement strand
GTGCCGCAGCCCGAGGCGGTCGGCGCCTTCGGCTACGACTTCCGCCAGGTCGTCGAGATGATCCGCGAGGCCAATGCCCTGCTCGACGAGGCCGGCCTCTCGCTCGACACCGATCCCCGCCGCGTCGCCAAGTCCGGCGCCGCCCAGGACGCGGCTCAGCTCGCCGCCATCGAGATCGCCGCCACCGGTGCCGCCTCGCCGCGCGCCGAGCCGCCCGCCACTCCCCCAGGAGCCACACCATGATCCCAGGCGGCTACGACTGGGCCGACGACATGCTCAAGGTGAAAAGCATGCGTCGGCGCTTCCGCGACAATTTCGCAGGCGACGCCCTTAACGCCACCCGCTGGGAGGTGCTGGCCACCGGCAGCGGCATGACGATCACCATCGCCAATGGCAGCGCACAAATCTCCACCGGCACCACGCTGGATGACGAACTGGTGCTGCTGAGCCGCCAGAGCTTCATGCTGCCGCTGCGCGCGATGGTGGCGCTGAACCTCAGCCAGCGCATCGCCGGCCAGACTGCCTGGCTGGAACTGGTCAGCATCACGCCCGAGACCAGCCAGCCCGACGAGCGCAACATCGTCGCCTGGCGGCTGGATGGCATCAGCGCCACGCTCGCCAATTACGAGGTGGGCAGCGACGGCGCGCCGCGGCTCGGCACCGCCTCGGGCGTCACCATCCCGACCACCGCCCCGGCCGGCTGGTCCGTGCTGGAACTCGAGCCGAACAGCGACGAGTGCTACTTCCACGGTCGCGCGCTCGACGGCACCGGCCTGCGCGCCAACTCCTACGCGCGCCAGCAGCAGCTGCCTGACCCCGCCGCGCTCTACCGCTTTCGCATCCGCGTCCGGAACCGTCAGGTCTTCCACGGCATTTCGGCGGTGGCGAACAACGGCAGCAGCGCGGTGCGCATCACCCGCGCCGCCCATGGCTACGCGACCTCTGACTCCGTGACGGTGGCCAATGTCGCGGGCGTGCCCGGCGCCAACGGCACCTTCACCATCACGGTGATTGACGCGAACAATTTCGACCTGGTCGGGTCGAGCTTCACCGGCGCCTATGTGAACACCGGCTGGGCGACGATCAGCCGCAACCTGGCCCCGGCCAGCAACACCGACCTGCGGCTGCAATTCGTCTCGATCTCCGACTATGCCGAGCTCACGACCGCGATCACCGCGGGCCGCGCCAATGCCGTCGCCGGCCAGGGCATCGGCGTGAACGTGCTCAGCGCGGCCGCCCCCGCGCTGAGCGTGGTCGGCGGCCAGGCGCGAAACACGGCTGGTGCCGTACCGGTGCTGGCGGCGACCGGCTACTCCGCCAACCCGGTGGCGGTGACGACCGCACGCGGTGTCGACCTGCTTGCGACGCTGATCGGCGCGATCGTCACCAAGCCCTATGCCATCCCCGAGGCCGACTGGACCTATGCGGGCCCGCTGGCCGGCATCGCCACCGGCAGCGACACCGCGGTGCAGGCCGCGGGCGGCGCCGGCATTCGCCGCTACGTGACCGGGATGCAGGTGCAGAACGCCAGCGCGACCGCAACGGAGTTCCAGATCCGTGACGGCACTACGCCGGTCTGGCGCGCGCTGCTGCCGGCCAATCTCGGCCCCACCAACATCGACTTCCCGACCCCGCTGCGCACCACGGCCAATGCCGCGCTGAACATCCAGGCGGTGACGGCCAGCGCGGTGGTGATCGCCAACCTCCAGGGCTTCACGGCGCCCTAAGCCCAGGATTCTTGCCCATGACAGAACCGATCGAACCGGGTGGGGGCACCCCCGCGCCGGATCCCGACGCTGCGCCCGATCGAGTTCCCATCAGTGGGCATTCGGTCACCGCGTGCCGCGCACTCGCAGCGCCCGTCACCGTGAATCGCGCCGCGCGCACCGTCGAGGTGGTGTGGTCCACCGGCGCGAGGGCCCGCAACTTCGTCCCGCCGCTCGGTCCCATAATCGAGGAGCTCGACATGCGGCCCGAGGCGGTACGCATGGATGCGCTCCGGTCCGGCCGGGCACCCGTGCTGGACACCCACCGCCGCGCCGGCACGCGTGACGTGTTGGGCCGCGTCACCGCCGCCCGGCTCGAGGCCGGCCGCGGCTACGCCACGCTCCAGTTCAGCGGCGCCGATGACGTGGAGCCGGTCTGGCAGCGCGTTGCCGACGGCACGCTGCAATCGGTGAGCGTCGGCTACCGGGTGCACCGATACGAGCCGCGCCCTGACGCCGCCACCGGCCAGACCATCCACCGCGCCGTGGATTGGGAGCCCTACGAGATCTCGATCGTGCCCGTCCCGGTGGATGGCATGGCCGTGATCCGTGGCGAGGAGCCGCAGGGTGCTCCCGCCACCGCCATCGAACCCGCCCTGACCGAGGAACCACCCATGACCGAGACGACGCCGGCTTCGCCGGATCCCGCGCCGGCGCCGCCTGCGCCGCCCATCGCACCCACGCCCCAGGAGATCACTGTGACCACGACGCCCGCCAACTCGCCGCCCACCGCTCCGCCCGAGCCGACCCGTGCCGCGCCGCCGGCCCCCGACCTGGACGTCATCCGCGCCGAGGCGGACCGCGCCGCGGTCGAGCGCATCGCCGCCTATGAGCCGGTCCTCGCCGGTGCCCGCGGCCTGGTGACCCCCGACATGCTCGACGCCATGCGCGAGGCCGCCATCCGCGACCGCATCTCGCCCGAGGTGCTGCGCGGCCGGCTGTGGGACGCCTTCGCCCAGAGCGCGCCGCGCCCCTCCCTGCCGGCACGCCCGGAGACCGGCCCCGGCCAGGACGACCCCGCGAGCCTGCTCGACGCCATGGCCGAGGCACTCGCCGCTCGCTCCATGCCCGGCTATCAGGCCCCCAGCACCGGCCCCGGCGCCGGCCGCCACGTCGAATTCATGGGCTGGCGCCCCTCCGACATGATGGGCGAACTGCTGCGCGCCCGGGGCGAGCGGAACATCCCCCGCAACCCGACCATCCTGGCCGAGCGCGCCTTCCACACCACCAGCGACTTCCCCGCGCTGCTCTCGGCCGCGGCCAACAAGATGCTGCTCGCGGCCTATGCGCCGGCGGCACCGACCTATCGCACGCTGTTCCTCCGCCGCGATTTTCGGGACTTCAAGCCGCACCGCCACCTGCGCGTGGGGGATTTCCCCAACCTCGTGGCGCTGTCCGAGAACGGCGAGATCCAGGCCGGCACCATGTCGGAAAGCCAGGAGCTGGTGTTCCTGCAGACCTTCGCCCGGCGCATCCGCGTCACGCGGCAGATGCTGGTCAACGACGACCTTGGCGCCTTCACCGACTTCGCCTCCATGATCGGCCGGCGCGTCGCCGATTTCGAGAACGCCACGGCCTACGCGCTGGTGAACAGCGCCACCGGCGATGGCCCGACGCTTGTGACCGGCGCGGCCCCGGTCTTTGCTACCGGCGCCTCGCGGCTGAACAAGGCCACCGCCGGCACGCTGCTCGACCTGGGTAATCTCGCGCTGGGGCGTGCGGCGGTCATGCGCCAGCGGACCCTCGACGGTCTGCCCATCGCCGTGGGGTCGCAGATGCGCCTTCTGGTCGGGCCGAACCAGGAGCTCGCCGCGCGGCAGCTCACCGTCTCGGTCCAGGCGACGCAGACCAGCAACGCCAACGTCTACGCCGGCTTCGTGCAGCCGCTGGTGGAACCTCTCATCCCGGCCAACCGCTGGTATCTCTTCTCCGATCCCTTCGCCGCGCCGGTCTACGTCTACGGCTACCTCAACGGTGCCGAGGGGCCGCAGGTCACCACGGGCAATGTCCAGGGCGTGGATGGCGTCGAGGTCAGCGTGATCTTCGACTTCGGCGTCGGCGCCATCGACTGGC
>CAYNBM010000106.1:0-3842 GCA_964395305.1 uncultured Rubritepida sp. | reverse complement strand
CGTCGCCCTTGTCGAGCGGTCGCCCGGCCTTGCTGGTGGCGCCCTCCGCCCGGAGGCGGGCCACCGTCTCGATACCTGAGCGCGTCTCGGCGAAGATCTCGAATACGCGGCGCACCCGCGGCGCCTCCTCCTCATTCACTACCAGCTTCCTGGCGACGACGTCGTAGCCGAGCGGCACCTTGCCCCCCATCCACATGCCTCGGGCGCGCGAGGCGGCGAATTTGTCGCGGATGCGCTCGCCAATGACCTCGCGCTCGAACTGGGCAAAGCTCAGCAGGATGTTCAGCGTCAGCCGGCCCATGCTGGTGGTCGTGTTGAAGGACTGCGTGACCGAGACGAATGTCACGCCGTGGGCGTCCATCACCTCCACCAGCTTGGCGAAATCCATCAGCGAGCGGCTGAGCCTATCGATCTTGTAGACCACGATGACGTCGACCAAGTCGGCCTGGATGTCGCGCAGCAGACGCTGCAGCGCCGGCCGCTCCAGCGTGCCGCCGGAGAACCCGCCATCGTCGTAGCGGTCACGCACCAGCACCCACCCCTCAGCGCGCTGGCTGGTGATATAGGCCTCGCAGGAATCCCGCTGCGCATCGAGCGTGTTGAACTCCTTCTCCAGCCCCTCGTCCGTGGATTTGCGCGTGTACACGGCGCAGCGCAGCTTCTTCGTGGTGGCCGGCATCGCCGGCTCGATGCGGGCGCGGCGGGTCATGCGTCACCCCGCGCGCGCAATCCGAAAAACGTCCAGCCGTTCCACCGCGTGCCGGTGATGTGCCGTGCGATGGCCGAGAGCGACTGATAAGGCCGGCCTTCGAATTCGAAGTCGTCCCGGCGGACGGTCACGACATGCTCGACGCCCTGCCACTGCCGGAGCAGGCGCGTGCCCGCCAGCGGCCTGCTGTCGGCGCGGATGCGGCGCAGGACGACGTTGCCGCCGTCCAACTGCTCGCCCAGCGCCACCAGCCGGTCGACGGTCTCGGGCTTCAGCCCGCCATATGCGAGTTCCTGGATGCGATAGGCCAGCCGGCTCTGGATGTAGGCCCGGTTCCAGGGCGGCGGCTCCTTGCCGAACAGTTCGCGCCACTGCTGCTTCAGCGTGGCGGTCGGCGCCGCCTGCAGCGCGGCGAGCCGCGACAGCACCTGCGTCGGCGGGATCCTCGGGATTGTGGGCGCCGGCGCGGCCGCGGCGGTGGATGGTCTGGTCATGCGAGTCCCTTCCTGTTGGGGTTCGCATGCAGGCGCTGCTTGCCGGTGGAGTGTAGGGGAACGTCTCCCACCCCCCGAGCTATCTCGGCATCGCGCGCTTCATCCTCGGCAACGCGGCTGCGCAGCCGCACCAGGCCCCTGGCCAGGATGCCGCAGACCTCGCGGAGGTGCGGCGGGAGGTGAGCGTTCAGTCCCACGGGCGATGGCTTCATACTTAGCCCTACCCGCCTCGGCGGCGATCCGTCCCAATCAGGCGCGGCGGCGTTCCAACTGAGGCGCGATCCGCCGCCAGGGCTGGCTCAGCTTCTTCTTGATCGTGCTGGAGTCCGGATGTTCGCCACGCTCAGCGAACCAAGCCTCCATGCGGCGAACGTATTCCGCCAGCGTCGCCGGCGGCCCGTCCTGAAACATGCTGACCAGCGCCTCGGCCCAGAAAGCGTCCCAGTCATAGCGCGGTGCTGCGCCACGCGCGGCCGGTAGCGGCGCCACGGCGGCGGCTCCGCTGCTCGCCGTCGCCACACCCACCTCCTGCTCCGCCTCAAATCGCAAACGCTCGGCATGCCGGACGACCAGCCGCTCGCGCGAGACCACGATCGTGCCCGCGTCATCGCCGCGCGCTTCAATACTGATGTAGCGACCTGGCTCTGCCTTGAAGCTGCTGATCGTCTCGGACCCATTCATGAGGGTGGCCCAGGCCTGCGACTGGTGGAGATCTGCGGCGCCCGAGAGGTAGCTGCGCTCGTCCGGGATGTGGCACCAGTCCCGATCATTCACGTCCTCGATGCTGCCCTTCTCGACAGCGAGGCCCGCGACGACGACGGAGAGTGTGAGCTCGTCAGCCGCGACGAAATTCGCCACGTCCAATTCCGTCACGCCCCAACGCTCACAGATCTCGGCCAGCCCATAGCAGGGCTTCCTCACAATTCGGCCGCCCACGACATTCATCCCTTCCCGACAAAGCGCAACCGCCGATACGCTTGCACAACCTTGGCCATATCCTTCCGCATGTCGGGCGGCAGTCGCTGCGCCTCGACGAACAGATCATCCATCCGCACGCCGAGAATGGCGGCGGCGCGCTCTATCAGCTCGTCGCGGGGCGGATTCTCCTGGTCGCGCTCAATGCGCGACCAATAGGCCGCCGAGATTTCCAATCGCTCCGCGAAATCGTTCAACCCGATGCCGAGCGCAGTCCGTCGCTCGCGGATGACCGATCCAAAGCTCACCGTTGCTCTCCTTGCACCAGGCCGTAGCGGCTCAGCCGCACGGCGATAAAGCGCTCCGATACGCCGAAGTCGCCCGCCAGCGCGGCGACCACGCCCTCGATCACCTCGGGCGGGTTGTCGGCCGCCAGGACGCGACAACCCTGCCGTCCCCGATGCGGCGCGTGCACCGTGCGCAGCCGCTCCGACCGCGCGTGCGCCAGCATGCGCAGATGGAGCTGCACCGGCGGTGCCAGCAGCGCCCCCATGAACTCATTCGCCCTGCGCTCGGAGGCCGCGGTGGTCCGATCGAGCAGCGCGCTCGGGCCGGCCGTCACCGCGCGGTAGCGCCGTGTCGGTTCGCCGAGCGCCACTGGCACGTCGAACAGCACGTGGCCCAGCTCATGCGCCGCGGTGCTGATCGCGAGGTCCGGCCGGCCGGCCACCATGCGCGCATTCACCGAGACCAGCGCCGTGCCCGGCATGTCAGGATCCGTCTCGCACACGCCGAGCACCGCCTCTCCGGAGCCATCATGCACTGGATGGTCGAGCTCCCAGGCGACCAGGATGGCGCGCCCATTCGCCGACACCGTCCGCGTGGCGGCGACCAGTGCGGCGAGCGGCAGCGCGAATCCACCAGGCTCCGTCATGGCCTGGCGGCGCACCTGCGCGGCGACCGCCCAGAGGGTCTGGGCCGACAATGGCCGAGGCGCGCCCGAGGCGGCGTGATGCGGGTACTCGACGGTGATGGACATGCCGGGATCATGACGAATTGCTGTGCGATTGGTCAACAGCATTGTTCCCCTCTTGTTCGTCTATCCCCGATATCCACAGGCGACCGGCTGAGGGAGCGGTTCCCGCATGGGTGGGGCGGAAATCGCTGGGCCATCTATCTGATTTCGGACGAAATCGGCCATAAGTCTCTGAATTAGCAATGGGGAATAAATCCCAGGCTACTTCAATTCCCCATTGCGCCCCATTCCGCCTCTCCGCCCCGGCAGGTCGTGTGGTTGCTTCTGGACGTCATAGCCGCCCAGCAGGAGCCACGCCCGATGCCCACCGAGCTCTCCCTCGCCGATCTCGATGTCGTTCACCCCCTCGCCGAGCGCTACGCGCGCCGCCTCTGCCGCGCCCTGGGGCGGCCCAGTCATGAGCGGGAGGACATGGAGCAGGACATGCTGCTCGACCTCCTGGCGCGGTTGCCCGGCTTCGATCCGGCGCGCGGGACGTTGGCGGC
The DNA here is from genome assembly GCA_964395305.1 of uncultured Rubritepida sp. GTDB lineage: Bacteria > Pseudomonadota > Alphaproteobacteria > Acetobacterales > Acetobacteraceae > Rhodovarius. The sequence continues at coordinate 203 of CAYNBM010000106.1, read as the reverse complement.
CTTCGCCACGGTCTGCTTCCAGCACCGCGCATCCCGTCTTGCCACACGCCTTCGCCGCGAGAAGCGCGAACGGCACGAGGCGTCGCTCGACGATGCGGTGCCGGGCCAGGAGGAGGAGCTGACGCTCGCCGACATCATCCCCGAATCGGAGGGGTATGCGGCGTGGTGCGGCCAGCAGACCGACGCGGTGGCCGCGCTGGAGC
>CAYNBM010000105.1:0-3970 GCA_964395305.1 uncultured Rubritepida sp. | reverse complement strand
ACCAGCAGCGGGTTGGTGAAGCCGAAGGCCAGCATGCTGGCCTTGATCTGCTCCAACTGCTCGGGGCTGTGGACACGCGCGTTGCCGACATGCGGGCGCAGCTCCGCCACCGGACGCAGCAGGATCTTCGCTGCCATCCAGGGGAGCGTCATGATGCCATCCGGTTTGCAGGAGGTTTGCAGGGCCGCGGCGCGGCGTTGGTTTGCAGCTAACGATCTGAAGCGGCGCGGAAAGGCTGCAAACTGCAAACCATATTTCCGGTCTGGCGCTAGCGATGTTGCGCGCTTCCGCCCCCCGCATACAGCGGGGCCAGGAAGGACCCTGCGGCTCGAGAGCCACTGTCTCGATCGAGCCGCAGCGTGGCTGCTCAGCCGCGGCGCTCTCGCACCTTCTCTACGTGTCTTGCTTCTAGCCTTATCGATTTCGGAGCCGCTACGGGGTGAATTGTAACAGCGTGATCGGGGCGATGGTGACCGCCCCGATCATCCCGCGTCACGCCGCCCTCGCTCGTGGCATCAGCCCGAAGTGCACGGCGAGAATGCCGAGGGACCCGACCAGGATGCCCTGTCCCACTGGGCCGTGCACCGTCCGTCCGGCCCAGCCCTGCCGCATCGACCACTCGCGGACCGAGAACTCGAGACCGATGACAAACCACGCGCAGGAGCCGCAGGGGCTGTCCTGCCCCCCCAGCGCATCGAGCGCCGCAGCGACGCGGCGCCGCGCCTCGACCTGCATCGTCGAGAGCGTGTCGACGCGCGTGCCTGGGATGCGCATGATCTGTGACGTCGACATGCTGTCGAAGCACGCGGCGCGGAACAGCCCGCGGAAGATCTCACCCGCTTCGTGCATCTGCGGCGTGATGCTGCCGTGCGCCAGCATCAGCCCGAGCGTGTCCACGGCGCGGCGATGCTGGACTGGGACGCCCGTCTCCGGATCAGCCTCACGAACCGACTCCGAGAACCCACCATGCTGGAGCCGCCACTTCGACGGCTTCGCCAGATCGTCGAGCTTCGGCTTCGCCGCCTTGGGCTTGCGCTTACCGGCCATCGTGGTTCTCCCCATTGCGACGCCCCCAGCGGCGGTTGGCTTCGTTGGTGATGGCCTGGCGGAGCCAGTCGTCGGTGATCTCGGCGATCGGCAGGGCGGCGATGCCATGGCGATGCCACGCGGCGGCGCGCATGGCGTTCACCTCGGTGTCGTTGGTCGGGCTGCGCGTGCCACGGTCGAGGCAGGAGCGGGGCGGCAGCGGTCCGCCGCACATGCTCATGCGCGGCCTCCCGTGGGGTCGGTCGCCCAGAGCAGAAGGGCAATGGCATCCGCCTCGTTGTCGTCCGCCGGCGCGAAGCCGCGAGCCTGGATGGCGGCGACCATCTTCGCCTTGTCTGCATTGCCTTTGCTGGTGGCGTAGCGCTTGATCGTGCCGACCGGCACGCCCTCGTAGGGGACCTCGTGCTCCTCGCACCAAGCGGTGAGCATGCCGAGGAAGCCGCCGTAGATGTGCGCCGCATCGGTGCCGGCATGGGCGCGGACTTCTTCGAACACGATGCGCGCCAGTCCGCCGGACAAGGCTGCGATCTCGGCCAGCCATCCACGGAAGCGCAGGAAGCGCATCCCACCGCCCTCGAAGCGGGTTGGCCTGAACGTCATGGTCCCCGAGGTGATGCCACCATCGTGGCTACGAAGCGCCCAGCCGGTGGTGGTGCCGAGATCGAGGGCGAGGACGGCGTGGTGCGCCAGGCTGATCGCGGGCGGGAGGGCGATGGGCGGGCCGCTTGCATGGGCGGCGGGCATGGTGAGAGTCGCGGGTGCCATGGTGGTCTCCGAGAGGGGATGATCCTGGTGAGGGCGGCGACGGCGCGGTTCTTGGCGGAGCTCGCCGTCGCTGCCCGGCTTGGGGGGAGGTGGCCCCGGTGGGGGCGGTCCACGCGCCCAACCCGATCGCCCGAGGTGTGGTGTGCGCGCGCCGTTGAGGCGCGCACGCACACCCCCCGTAGGGGGGAGGCGAAAAACCGAATCTGCCAATCTGCTCCAAGTCGCTGATTTCAAATCAGAAAAAGCAGATTCGGAGCAGTTTCGGACAGATTCGTTACGCGAAACTGCTTTCGGCCAGAAGCCGCTGATCTGATTGACGAAAAACAGATTCGCAGTTTCGGCAGGGGAGCAGATTCGGACCGAAACTGCGCAGTTTCGGGAGCAGTTTAGGTCAATGCGGAGTCGCATCGAGAGGGCCATCAGGCGGGCTCCTCGGGGTCGTGCAGCACCCACACCTCGGGGTTCTCGACCTCGAGCAGCGCCTCGCTCCGGGGGCATTGGAAGTGGCTCGGGAGCACCCGTACGGTGGCCGGGACGATCTCGCCCGTCTCAGGGTCGATCGCCTCCTCGCCGGTGCCGAGGAGCATGTCCTGGACGACTAGGTAGCCGTTCTTCGACTTGGTGTAGGGCTGCCCGAGGTCGCGCGCTTCGCGCCGGTACTTGATGTAGCCCTTCATGGCCAGGACACCGATCCGCTCACGGATGTTGTCCTTGCCGCCGAGCCCGCGCTTGTTCTCGAACTTCGACGCGAAGGCGTTGGCGGTGCAGAGCCGGCCTTCCTCCGCCTCCTCGGCGATCAGGCGCAGGATTACGTCGTGGCGGCGCGTGCGCTCGGCATCGAGCTTGCGCCCGATATCCTTCCGCACCAGGCGCTCGCCCGTCCGGTCAAGCTCGACCCAGGCGCCTCCGCGTTTGTCGACCAGCATCGGCTCAAGGCCGGGCCCATTGCGGAGCTCGACATGCAGCTCGCGCTCGGTTTGCTCCTCATCGGGGCGGAACAGGATAGCGCCCGAGGTGTAGTAGCCGCGCAACGCGCTGGCACCGGAGAGCGACAGGAAGGGATCGTCCTTCACCTGCTGCTTGCTGAGCTTCTTCGTGTGGTGGGCGAGGATGATGCCCGCCTCGGGGGCGACCTGGTCGCGCAGCGCCTCGACCCGGCTCTGCAGGAAGAACATCATCGCGCCGTTGTCGTTCTCCCCTTCGCCCGCGGGCCCGCCGTCAAACAGGTTGCGGATGGGGTCGATGCAGATGATGTCCGGCGGCGCATCCGGGAAAGCGGCGCGGATTGCTGCGGCCACGAGGGGCACGCCCTGGTCATCGAGCAACATGCGCAGTTTGGGGGTGACGACGAGAGTGTCGCGGGCCCGGGCCACGATCGCGGAGTCGAGCCGCAGCTGCTGCAGCCGCTCGCGCAGGTAGTGGTACTGGATCTCGGCCTGGAGATAGAACACCCGTAGCGGGCGCGGCGCGGTGAAGCGCAGGAATGTGGCGCCGGCGGCGGCGTGCACCAGCAGGCTGATCAGGAAGTCGGATTTGCCAACCTTCGGCGCCCCGCCGAGCACCAGCATCCCGCCCGGGGTCAGCAGGCGCGGCCCAATTAGGTCGTCGGGCATCGGCGAGGTGTCGTCCAGCAGCGCGCCCAGGGTGTGCGCGGCGATGGCGCCGGGCGGCGGCGGCGCGGCGCGGAGCAGGGGCTGCCCGTTGCGGTCGACGTGCAGGGCCCAGATCGCGTCAGCCTCTGTCTTGAGCCGGTCCAGCGGCCAGGCCGGGCGGAGGCAGGCGGCATTGTACTGGCAGATCGCCTCCCAGCCCTCGTCGCCGGTGATACGGCCCTCGTGGACCATGCGAACGAAGTGCCCAATGGCCGCGCTGGCGCCCTGGAAGCGCGTCCATGCGTCCTGGCTGCCCTCGCGCACTGGCGTGGTGAGGACGGCATCGAGCCCTGGCCGATTGGCGCCCGCGGCGGCGCTGGGCGCCGCGAGGCCCGGCATGGTGGGCATGGCCGCGACCGCCGCGGCGAAGTCGGGGAGCTCCACCTCGACCCTGGGGCGGTGCTCCCGGATCGTTACGCGCCGCTGGACGCCATGCTTCTGGTGGACGGTGCCGGGCACGCGGATGGGTTGGTGGGCAGATCGGAAGTGCAGGTCGCCACCGACCT
>CAYNBM010000104.1:0-4020 GCA_964395305.1 uncultured Rubritepida sp. | reverse complement strand
AGAAGCGAATCACCTCACAACCAATTTGGGAAGACGAATTTCCGCAGCCTGCTAGTGGGCAAGATCGCGTTGAAGGGCTTAGACGAGACCCGGAAACGCAGCATCGCGGCACTCTTCAGCACCAAATCGACCAATGGGCCCGCCCTGGCGGGGCCGCGGGGCGCGATGCCGACCTTCGAATGCTGGGCGCCGGCCCGCCCGACGTCATGGCCAACGGCGCTTTGCGATACTTGCTTCCAAATGGTTCCATTGCAACGGCAAGGCGAAGCACGACGCCGAACGCTGGTTCAGAACTGACCCTTGAAATCGCTCACCCTTCGGAAAACGCGGGGCGATTTATTCGGCCAGACAAGTTTCGCTATCCAGATATGGTAAGGAGCCAAACACCATGACCCGTCAGTCTCACCAGGCTGCAAGTGCTGAGGTTTTGCCGTCGATGGGTAACCTCGGCCGCATGGGCAGTGCCGAGGAACAATTTGCCTGGCAGGACCGCGCCTGGGCGATGTTGGAGCCGTTCGTCACCAATGGTGGCTTCTTGCGAAACCGCTTGGCAAACGAATGGCTGGGATCGCAGGGCTGGCGGGTCCAAATGGTACCGCATTACAAGCTGACTGGTTCGCCGGCGGAATGGTTGGAGTCTCTGCTTCCTGGCTTGCGCCGGGCTGGACATCGTTTTTTGTTAGGCACGATTGTCGAGGAGGGGCTGGCACGACATTCGGCCGTGTGGAAGCTCCCTATCAATGCAGACTCGATCGGCAGATTTTTCGAGGCTCACTACGCCGTCTTTCATATGATGTTTCCGGCAGACCTCAGTTTTGCGGTCCATGCCAATGACGGCGATTATGCAATCGTTGCTGGTCCCGAGCCACTCGTCCGAAGCTTGCTCGCGTCGGAGGATATAGGCGCTGCAGCCACCGCGCGCGTTGTTGCGGATATTGAGGAAGAACACGGCCCCGGCTGCATGGACGCCATCCTCGAACACTACGCCCCCTTCATGCTCGACTGATCGGTGTCGCCGCCCCCTTGAAGCCCCACCCCGCCGATCCCCAATTCCCTATCATTGGAACGCACCCTCCGGTTGCCGCGTTAGGGACCGGTGGGGCGGTTGCCTCGAAAGGGACCTGCCATGGACATCGAACAATTCACCGAACGCGCGCGGGGTTTCCTGCAAGCCGCCGGCACCATCGCCATCCGCGAATATCACCAGCGCATCACGCCCGAGCATCTGCTCAAGGCGATGCTGGATGACGCGCAAGGGGCCGCCGCCGGCCTGATCCGTGCCGCCAAGGCGGACCCCACCCCCGTGCTCGTGGCGATGGATGCCGAGCTCAAGCGCATCCCCGCCGTGCAGGGCGGCGGCGCCGGCCAGCCGCAGGTTTCGACCGAGCTGCTGCGTGTGCTCGACCAGGCCGAGCAGGCCGCGAAGAAGGCCGGCGACACCTATGTGGCGCAGGACCGCGTGCTGCTGGCGCTGGCCATGAGCGACACCCCCGCCGGCCGCGCCCTGCGCGCCGCGGGGCTGGTGCCGGCCGCGCTGGAGGCGGCGATCGCCGAGATGCGCAAGGGCCGCAAGGTGGAGAGCGCCGGCGCGGAAGAAAACTTCGACGCGCTGAAGAAATACGCCAAGGACATCACCGAGCTGGCGCGGGCGGGAAAGCTCGACCCGGTGATCGGCCGCGACGAGGAAATCCGCCGCACCATCCAGGTCCTGGCCCGGCGCACCAAGAACAACCCCGTGCTGATCGGCGAGCCCGGCGTGGGCAAGACCGCGATCGTCGAGGGCCTCGCGTTGCGCATCATCCGCGGCGACGTGCCCGAGGCGCTGGCGCGCAAGCGGGTGATGTCGCTCGACCTCGGCGCCATGGTCGCCGGCGCGAAATATCGCGGCGAGTTCGAGGAGCGGCTGAAGGGCGTGCTGAAGGAGGTGGAGGATGCCGCCGGCCAGGTCATCCTGTTCATCGATGAGATGCACACGTTGGTCGGCGCGGGCAAGGCGGATGGCGCGATGGATGCCTCCAACCTGCTGAAACCGGCGCTGGCGCGGGGCGAGCTGCATTGCATCGGCGCGACCACGCTGGCTGAGTACCGGAAACATGTGGAGAAGGATGCGGCGCTGGCGCGGCGTTTCCAGCCCGTTTTCGTGGGTGAGCCTTCGGTGGCGGATACGGTGTCGATCCTGCGCGGCATCAAGGAGAAGTACGAGCTGCACCATGGCGTGCGCATCGCCGACAACGCGCTGGTGGCGGCGGCGACCTTGAGCAACCGCTACATCACCGACCGTTTTCTGCCCGACAAGGCGATCGATTTGATCGACGAGGCGGCGAGCCGGCTGCGCATGCAGGTCGACAGCAAGCCGGAGGAGCTGGACGAGCTGGACCGCCGCGTGTTGCAGCTGAAGATCGAGCGCGCCGCGTTGCAGAAGGAGGAGGATGCGGGCAGCCGCGACCGCCTGGTGAAGCTGGAGAAGGAGCTGGCCGAGCTGGAAGAAAAATCCGGCGAAATGACCACCGACTGGGCGGCCGAGAAGGGCCGCGTGGTGGAGAGCCAGCAGATCAAGGAAAAGCTGGACCAGTCCCGCACCGAGCAGGAGCTGGCCGAGCGCCGCGGCGACCTGAACCGGGCGGCCGAGCTGCGCTACTCCGTCATCCCCGGCTTGGAGAAGGAGCTGGCCGAGGCCGCAAAGGGCGAAGGCAAGCTGGTCAACCGGGCCGTGACCGAGGAGGGCATCGCCGCCGTGGTCAGCCGTTGGACCGGCATCCCGGTCGAGAAGATGCTGGAGGGTGAGCGGCAGAAGCTTCTGCGCATGGAGGATGAGCTGCGCCGCCGCGTGGTCGGCCAGCAGGAGGCGCTGGAGGCGGTGAGCAAGGCGGTGCGCCGGGCGAGGGCAGGGCTTCAGGACCCCAACCGGCCGATTGGCTCCTTCCTGTTCCTGGGGCCGACCGGGGTGGGCAAGACCGAACTGGTGAAATCGCTGGCCGCCTATCTCTTTGATGATGAGCGGGCGATGACGCGCATCGACATGAGCGAGTTCATGGAGAAGCACGCCGTGTCGCGGCTGATCGGCGCGCCCCCCGGCTATGTCGGCTATGAGGAGGGCGGCACGCTGACCGAGGCGGTGCGCCGGCGCCCCTACCAGGTCATCCTCTTCGACGAGGTGGAGAAGGCACATGACGATGTCTTCAACGTGCTGCTGCAGGTGCTCGATGACGGGCGGCTGACGGACGGGCAGGGGCGGACCGTTGATTTCCGCAATTGCATCATCGTGCTGACGTCGAATCTCGGCTCGCAGGCGCTGTCGGAACTGCCGGATGGGGCGGATGTGGATGAGGCGCGGCCGGCGGTGATGCGGGCGGTGCGCGAGCGGTTCCGGCCAGAATTCCTCAATCGCCTGGACGAGGTCGTGCTGTTCGGCCGCCTGGCGCGGGAGAATATGGCGGCCATCGTCAATATCCAGCTGACGCGGCTGCGGTCCCTGCTGGAAGCCCGGCAGATCACTTTGGAGGTCGACGCGGCGGCTTTGGACTGGCTGGGCGAGGCTGGATACGACCCGGTCTATGGCGCGCGGCCTCTGAAGCGGGTGATTCAGCGCGCGGTGCAGGATCATCTCGCGACAATGCTGCTCGAAGGCAGCGTGCATGACGGCGATATCGTCCGTCTTGGCGCTGATTCAGAGGGTCTGACGTTTTCTTCTGGGGCCCCTGACGAGCTGAAAGCCGCCTGAAACAAGGGGTTTATGCGTCAAGCGGGGTTGGGTCGGTGAGGTGGTATGCGTCTTTTGCATGACAACGGGCTTTACAGTCCTGTGTCAGTCCCATAGATAGCCCCTCACCGACGAGGCGCCTCGCCAACCGGTCCTGAAGCGGAGACGCTGCGGGGGTTGGAAAAGGCGCCTGGTTTGGTTTCGGTTCCCCTTGGGTGGGTGCCTGATTTGGAAGCAGAGCTTCTGGATCGGGTGAGCCGGCTTCGTTGTTTTAAAACCGCATCGGTTTTTCATGGAAGTTAAGAAGTAGCGTTTTAGAC
>CAYNBM010000103.1:0-4131 GCA_964395305.1 uncultured Rubritepida sp. | reverse complement strand
GCGGGCGCGAGCCCACGATGGTGACGTCGCCGCGCAGATCGTCGGAGGTGAGGGTCGCGGCGGGCAGCGCCGGCGCACCGGCGTGGATGTAGAAGCGCCCGCCCGAGACGACGAGCGCGCCAGCCATGGCGGCGACCAGCTTGCGGGTGATGGCGATCTTGCCCTCGCCCAGGGTGACGGCACCGTTGACGGTGTAGCGCCGCTCGGCGGTGCCGTCGCGCCGGCCCATGATCTCGTCGCAGATGTTCGCCGCGGCCATGAGCGCCGGCAGGTCGATGTCGGCCCATGCCGCACGCCAGCCAAAGGGCGAGGTCAGGTACCAGGCCAAGCAGAGTGCGGGATTGTCGGACCAGCCGGTGGCGCCGATGCGCGGATCAAGAATGGTGTCTGCGCCCTCGACGATGGCGGAGAGGCTGGGCGCGCCGGAGGGGAAGGCCTCGGGCCGCAGCTTGAGGCGCACGGCGAGATAGGCGCGCCCCTGGCCGCGATGGGCGGTGGTCCACTGACCGCCGGTGTCCGCCACGAGATTCGCGTTGGCGGCCTGGCCAGGATCGCCCAGCGCGCGGTCGACGCGCAGCAGGCCGGCGAACTTGGCGTCGGTCGAGGCCGTGCCATTGAGAAACACCTCGCCGATGGCGCGCACGCGATGGGCGGCCAGGACCACGACCACGTGGAGGTAGCCGTCGGCGCGGCCCTCATCGTCGGTGGCGGAATGCAGGAACACGACCGGGCCAGAGGTGCGGCAGCGGCCGAAGACGATCTGGTGCTCGGTGATGGGCTGGCGGAAGGACTGGGTGCGGCCAGCGCCGGGTGTGCGGGGATCGAAGCCGGAGCCGGGACCGGTGTCGGTGCCTGGCGTGACGTTGGCGCTGCGGGCGGCGGAGGGCGACTTGGGGCGGAAGACCGCGGCACCGACGGCGGACACCACCAGGGCGGCCCCGGCGGCCGCCACGGCGCCCAGAATGCCGCCGCCAATGACGGCGGAGGCGGCGGCCCCTGCGGCCGCGGCGATGAAGGGGATGGCGACGGGCATCAGCCAACCCTCCAGGCGATGGTGCAGGCGGTGATGGGGAGGCGCAGGAGCCCGGCAGGACCGACGAAGGCCACGCGGCCGGCGTCGAGCACGACGCCCAGGCGGTCCGGGTCGGCGGCCAGCACTACGTCGCCAGTCCCGGCGAAGGGCACCGCCACGCGCGGGTAGCCGGCGGTGTCGGCCACCTCCGCCAGGGAGGGACGATGCTGCCAGGAGGGTCGCTCGCCCGTGCAGGCCACCACCGCCGCCATGGCAAAGCGACCGCAGTTCCAGCGCACCGCGTCGAAGGGCCGATGCTCAGCTGCGGTGATCAGCGCCGCCAGACGCTCCGGCCAGTCCGGCAGCCGGCTCACTGGTTCGGCAGCCGGATCTCCGCCTCCTGGAGCGCCGGCACGAACTCGAAGAACCGGTCGCCCGGATACTCGGCTTGCTGATCGGCATCCGTGTAGCGCCGCACCTCGGCCCGCTCGAGGTCGACCAGCCGGCTCTCGCAGGCAAGCGCCACGGAAGGCTCCGCGCCGTCCGTCACCTCCATCGTGTCCATCAGCCCCGCCCAGAGCGGGAACGGGTCCGCCACGAACGATCCCTGGGCATCCAGCAGTGCGCCCCACAGCGTGACCGGCCGCAGGCGATAGCTGCGCTCGGCCAGCGCGATATCCACCACCTCCTGCGGCACAGGCGACAGCGCGAGCGTCAGGCGCACGGCGCGCAGCTCCACCGTCTCCTCCACATCCGAGATGGCGCCGATGCTGCCGGCGCCCTCAAAGACCTTTCCGGCCCAATCCAGCGGCCCGAGCCCGGTCCAGACGCGAAAGGGACCGGTGGCGAAGTCGAGCTCGACCAGCACCACCGGCGTGGCGATCGGCGCCGTGGCGGCGGCCGCGGCCTGGTTGCTGAGGCGTGGGGTGCCGGACATGGCTACAGCGCCCTACCGTTCAGATGCTGCGAAAGCAGTGCCTGACGCCGTGATGCTGGCATGCCAGCATCACGGCGCGGCGGCGGTGTCGGGATGGTTGCTACAGAGGCTGCGCACAATCGCTGAGGAGGCAGATCCCCCGACACCGCCAACTCGCCTCGACCGCTGATTAGGCTCTGCGATTCATCGCTATGTAGGGTGACGACGGCGTGGGCGTGCTGCTGGTTTATTCTCTGTCGGAGGGAGACATCATGCGCATCAGCGTCGGAATTGATATCGCGAAGGAGATACACTGGGTCTGCGCCGTCGATGCGGAGGGCCGCGTGCAGATCGACCGCAAAATGGCGAACCGGCCGGCTGAGATTGCTCGGCTGGTGGAAGACCTCCGAGCACTCAGCGACGACGTCCGAATCGGCCTCGACGTGATCGGCGGCATCGCCGGCCTCAGCGCCGCCATGCTGGCCGAAGCCGGCTTCGCCATGGTGTATGTCTCGGGTCTTGCCGTGAACCGCGCTCGCCAGGGCACGGCGGGTGGAGAGCAGAAATCCGACCCGCGCGATGCGCGCGTGATCGCTGACCAGGTGCGCACGCGCAGCGATCTGAGGCCAATCGAGGCCAACCACGAAATCGATATTGCGTTTCGCCTTTTGGTCGGCCGACGTCGTGATCTCACTGTCGCGCAAACTCAGCGGATCAGCCGGCTGCGAGACCTGCTTGTCAGCATCTTTCCTGGCCTGGAGGCCAGTTTCGACCTGACAACCAAGGGGCCGCTGCACCTGCTGACGAAGTTCGTCACCGCGGCCGAGCTGCGGGCCGCCGGCCACAAGCGCATCCTGCGGCACATGCAGGGCGCCCGTGGTGTGCGTGGCCTCGAAGCGATCGCCGACAAGGCGCTCGCTGTAGCGGCCGAGCAATCCATCGTTGTCCCTGGTGAGCGTCTGACGGCTCGCATCGTTCGGGAACTGGCCACCGAGGCCCTGGTCACTCGCACACGGTTGTTCGAGATCGATCGCGAGCTCGAGGAGTTGCTCGATCGCCACCCTGATGCGGCCCTCATGCGCAGCCTGCCGGGCATGGGGGTCGTGCTCACCGCCGAGCTCATCGCCGAGGCAGGCACTCTCAGCCGGTTTCGCTCCGCCGACGCGCTGGCCGCCGCTGCCGGCGTTGCGCCCATCCTGCGCCAGTCGGGCAAGATGCGCTTTCTCCGAAGGCCGACGGGCGGCAATCGCGGGCTGAAACGCGTGTTCTATCAATCCGCCTTCTGCTCGCTGTCGCATCCCGACAGCAAGGCCTTCTATGACCGCAAGCGGCGCGAAGGAAAGCACCACCACCAGGCGGTCATCGCCCTGGCGCGTCGGCGCATCAGTGTGCTCTGGGCGGTGCTCCAAACCCGCATTCCGTTCCAAGCATCGTTCAAAGCTTCTGCTTGACGACAGCATTAGACTGCCTCCTCCAGACGGATGGTGACGGCGGCGAAGGGCCCGGGCCGCGTCGGGTTCGCCGCCTCGTCATCCGACACCAGTCGCATCGGCACGCTCGGCAGCGACAGGATCAGCGGCTCGCCCACCACCACCGCGGCACGCAGTGGCGGGGCGATGGCGATGGTGGCGGTGCCAGCCCCGGAGGCAGCGACCGCGGCGGTGGCGATGTAGAGGCGCCCGCCGAGCCCGATGTAGTCGCCCGCGCCGACGGCGACGGTGCTCGGCCACCAGCCCTGCGTGACAATGGACAGCGCGCCGCGGGGCGCACCGGCCGCCAGCGCCGGGTTGCCCGACCCCACCACGAGGCCGGTCCCGTCCGTGAAGATCGTCGCGTCCGAGAAGGAGTACGGCCCGGTCGGCACATCGCCCTGGCTGCGTGGATCTCCGGTGCGGTATTCGCGTCGCCAGTCCCAGATGCGGACCGTGTTGGCGGAACCGGCGAGTGCCGCCAGCAGCCCGTCCATCACGCCGGCCTGGACGCGCCCCAGGGGCTCGAAGCTGGCCTCCGCCACCCAGCGTGCGCCCTCGCGCCGCAGCACCTGCGTGGCGCGGGTGACGGGCGAGACAAAGCGCAGGGTGTTGTGCTGCAGGTAGAAGCTCAGCCGCGACGGCCGCAGCACGGCGGGCCAGGCGTATTCGGTCATCTGCCCTATCCCCGCACGATGGAGGTGGCGCTGCCGCCGCGGCGGATGGCGTCGAGC
>CAYNBM010000102.1:0-4162 GCA_964395305.1 uncultured Rubritepida sp. | reverse complement strand
ATCTGGGAATGCGTTCAGCACACCATCCGCGTGCTGAACGCCGAGGATGGCGGCGCGGAGGCCGCGGCCGCGCTCGTCGCGCAGATGGGGCAGCGGGCGGAGGATGCGCGCGCGCTCGCCTACCGCCTGTTCGAGATCGCCACCCAGAAGGGCTGGGCTGCGGAGGCACTGATCTACAACGCGCTCGCGCAGGAATGGCCGAGGCTGGCGGACATGGCGCCTGACGTCATCTCCCGCGGTCCCGTGGCCGCCGCGCAAGCCACATTGTTCTGACCGACCAGGGGGAGAGTCGTATGTCGGCAGAAAAGGAAACGCTGCGTCGGGTCCAGGACGGCATCTTCCATCTGCAGCGCGGCCTGGTGCCTTTCGTCGAAGGCTGGATGCGCAAGTCGCATGGTGAGCAGTGGCTGGCCTACGCCAGCCGAGCAAGCGGCAGCGGCAACGGCGCGCTGGACGCCTATGGCTTGCTCAAGACCATGATCGATCGCTGGCGCGAGGTATTCGAGGGCGCCTTCGCCCAGAAGGACCGCCACAGCGCCCGCAACTTCGTCTCCATGGCGCTGGAGGCGCGCAACGCCGTCTCCCACCTCACGCTGCCGCTCCAAGATGACGAGGCGCTGCGCTACCTAGATGCCATGTGGGCGCTGTTGCGCCTGACCAAGGCGCCTGCGGTAGAAGTCACTGCGCTGAAGGCACTGTATGACGCACAGCGAAACTCAGGCGCGGAGCGCGCGCCTCCACCGGCCGACGCTCCGCCCGCAGCGCCACCGCAGCTGACCCTCTCGCCCACCGAGGGGCCGGCGCGGGCACTCAAGCCCTGGACCGAGGTCGCGCTGCCGCACCCGGACGTCATCGCCAACCGCTTCAAGGAAGCGGAGTTCGCCGCCGACCTGTTCGCCGTGGATAGCGGCAATGTCGCGGTAGGAGATGCCTACGCGACCCCACAGGACTTCTTCGGCATCACCTTCCTCACCGAAGGCCTGAAGCGCGTCCTTGAGGCGGCGCTCCTCCGGCTGGCAGGGCGCGGCGGCGATCCGGTCATCGGGCTGCAAACGTCCTTCGGCGGCGGCAAGACGCACACCATGCTGGCGCTGTTCCACCTCGCTGCGCATCTGCGCGCCGGCGGTGACCCGCGCACGCTGCCGGGGCTGGCGCCACTGGTGGAGAAGATCGGCGTCACGACCTGGCCGAAGCCTGAATTCGCCGTCTTCGTCGGCTCCTCGAAGGGAGCGGACACCTCGCTCACGCTGAAGAATGCGCCGGTGGTGCGGACGCTGTGGGGATACATCGCCTGGCGGCTTGGCGGCGAGCTTGGCCTGGAACTAGTGGCGGAGGCCGAGGCCGCGCGCACCAGCCCGGGATCGGAACTCATGGTGGAACTGTTCCGCCTGGTTGGGCCCAGCGTCATCCTGCTCGACGAGCTCACGATGTACGCGCGGCAGCTCGACGAGGATCGTTTTGAGGCCTTCCTCTCCTTCATCCAGTCCCTCACCGAGGCCGCCAAGATGGTGCCCGGTGTGCTGATCGTGGGCTCGCTGCCGGAGAGCCGCGCCGAGGCTGGTGGCGCACGCGGCGAGATCGCGCTGTTGCGGTTGGAGAAGGTGTTTGGACGCGTCCAATCGGCGTGGCTGCCGGCGACGGGGGATGAGACCTACGAGATCATCCGCCGACGCCTGTTCCAGCCCCTGGACGCGGAAGGCGAGAAGGCCCGCACCGAGACGGTGAAGGCCTTCCACGACCTTTACCGGAAGAACCCTGCGGAGTTCCCGCCTGAAGCGCGCGAGGCCCGCACCCTCGATCTGATGACCCTGTCCTACCCGATCCATCCGGAAGTGCTTGACCGGCTGTCGAAGGACTGGGCCAGCCTTGAGAAGTTCCAGCGCACGCGCGGCGTGCTGCGCTTCATGGCGAACGTGGTCGGCGTGTTGTGGCACATGCAGTCGCGCGACCCGCTGATCACACCGGCGCGGATCCCGCTCTCGCACGAACGCATCCGCGCCAGCGTGCTGTATCCACTAAATCCGGCATTCGCCTCCGTCGTCGATCGGGAGGTCGATGGCGAAGGCGCGTTGCCGGCGCGGATGGAAGTGAACCCAACGCGGCGCATCTCGCAGTCTCGTGCCGCCACGCGTGCGGCACGTGCGGTTTTCCTCTGCTCGGCGCCGCTGGTCGGACAGCCGAATGCCGGACTAACCGGACAAGGTTTACGGCTGGCCTGCGCGGAGCCAGGCGACCAGCTGGCGATCTTCGGGGAGGCGCTGCGCGAACTGACCGAGCGCGCCACCTACCTTTACGAGGAGGCGGGCCGCTACTGGTTCTCGACACAGCCCACGCTGAACCGGGTCGCCGATGAACGCGCGAAGGCGCTGCCGGAGCATGAGGTCGACGCGGAGATCATCCAGACGCTTCAGAACGACGCAGGCTCGAAGGGTGGCTTTCATCGTGTCTACGCGGCGCCAGATGATCCCGTGACGATCGACGAGGCGCAGTCGCTCTCGCTGGTGATCCTCGGACCGAACACGCCGCATGCGGGGAAAGGCGTGGGGCAGACCTTGGCTGCCGATGCTGTCACCGAGACGCTCACGCGGTGCCGGGCATCGCAGCGTCGATTCCGCAACACGCTGGTCTTCGTCGCCCCAGACGAGTCGCAGCTTGCCGCCGCGCGCGAAGTGACGCGGCGTGCCATGGCCTGGGCTTCGATCGTGAAGGACGCCCAGCTACGCAAGGAGATGACGCAGGGCCAGGCCGACGACGCGGCGGAGAAGACCAAGACGAACACTGAGGGCGCACGGAAGGCAGTGCGCGGGGCGTGGAGCCACATCTTCTATCCGGTCCGCAGCGACACTGCCGGCAAGCCCTTCGACCTCGAGCACAGCCTGATCTCTGCGCGTGACCGCGCCGCGATCCCCGTGGTCGTCTATGACAAGGGCAAGGCCGACGGCGTGCTGCAGGAGCGGTTGGGCGCCGAGCGGCTTTGGATCGCGCTGAAGCCGATTTGGCCGGAGGATCGGCCACACTTGCCGCTTACCGAGATTGCGGACTGGTTCGCTTCCTATGTCTATCTGCCGCGGCTGCGGGATCGGGTGGTTTTGGAGACGACGATCCGTGACGCCGTGGCCAAGCTCGATCCCGAGTTCGGCTATGCCGACAGCTTCGACGAGACAACCGGCCAGTATCGGAACCTGGTGTGGGCAAAGAACCCGCCAGAGCTGCCTCCCGCGACCGCCGTGCTCGTGCGCGCGGCAGAGGCGAGGGCGCAGTCCGCCAATAGGCCAAAGGCGCCACCGGAACAGCCGGGCAGTGGTCCGGAGCCGGTCGCACCAGGCGGACTGCCGAATGGCAGCACGGAGCCGCGCGAATCTCCGGTGACGCCCGCCGCGCCACGGAAGCCGCGTCGGTTCTATGGGTCGGTCGAGATCGACATGGTGCGGCCGATGAAGTCATTCGACGCGATCTTCAATGCGGTGGTCATGGAGCTTCAGCGGACGAACGGCGCGAAGATCAAGCTGACCCTGGAGATCGAAGGTGAGGCACCTGAGGGCTTCGCTGAGGGGGAGGTCAGCGTTGTTCGGGACAACGCGAAGCAGCTGAAGTTCAAACCTGAGTCGACCGGCTTCGAAGAATAGTGGCTGGCTGCCGGTCCCACTCCACTGGAAACGGCTCCATCAGCCCCGGCAGCGTCATCCCCTCTGGCTGCCGCCCTTCCAGGATTGCCCCGACGATGTCGGGGGACAGCAGCGTCAGGCGCAGCAGGCGTGAGACATAGGACGAGTTGATCTTTTCCGTGGCTGCCAGCTCGTCAATCGTGCCGTAGCGGCCCGCCTCCATCATCCGCCGCCACCGGAACGCTCGGGCTACCGCCTTCACCAACGTGGTGTCCCCAGCCCATGCCGGCCGGTTCGTGGGGCTGGCAGGCGCGACCATCAGCTTCCGCCCGCCCCGCGGCTTCCGAACCGCCAGCGGCACCCGCACGGTCAGCATCTGCGCGGCGCCGGTCACGCTGCCGCCCTCGGCGCTTCGGCAGGCGGCATCGCGAGGTCCCGCGCCAAGCTTGCCAGCCCCTCCAGCTTAAGCCGCACGTCGGCGCCGCCAATGCCGACGTCCACCCGGTCGACCAGGAGGCGGATGATCCGCGCCTGCTCCGCGGGGAACAGCTCCTCCC
>CAYNBM010000101.1:0-4223 GCA_964395305.1 uncultured Rubritepida sp. | reverse complement strand
ACCGCGGGGAAGGTCGAGCCAGTACGGCTCGACCGGGAGGTCGAGGGTGAGCATGTGGAGTCTCCAGTTGTGTGATTGTCGGAGATGACCGGGGCCACGCCGAAACAGTAGAGGCAGTGCGCTGGGGCTCGCCCTCGCCTCTGCCGCTAGGCCGTCCAGTGCTGCGCCATGGTCAAAGGCGGGGGACTAAAGCGGGGAAGATGGCCGCTTTCGACCCGAAGCAGCTCATGATCCCTTGTCGGTCAGCCGTGCCGTAGTAGATCGGAGACATGTTCATCCGACCTGAAACCGCCGCCGACGTGCAGGCGATCCGCACCATGGTGACGACTGCTTTTCAGGACGCACCCCATAGCAGCGGCACGGAAGCCGACATCATCGATGCCCTTCGGGCAGACGGTGCCCTGACGGTTTCCCTGGTCATGATCGAGGGTGGCGTGGTCGTAGGGCATGTCGCGTTCTCCCCAGTCATCATCGCGGGGAAGGAGTCTGGCTGGTTCGGTCTCGGTCCGGTGGCAGTCGAACGCAGTCATCGGCAACGGGGCGTCGGTCGACGTCTCATCGAGGAGGGCTTGAACCGACTTCTGGCGCTCAGAGCAGGCGGATGCGTCGTGTTGGGTGACCCGGCCTATTACGCCCGGTTCGGCTTCGAGCCGGACCTCGCTCTCACGCTCGCCGGAGTTCCGGCGGAGTACTTCCAGCGCCTCCGAATGTGGGGGGAGCAGCCAGTGGGTGAGGTCGTGTACCATCCTGCCTTTGGCTCAGCCTGATGTCTGCTCTTCGCCCATAGCGGTCCTAGGCAGCGCGATGTGCATCAAGCGTACTCTGTCCCAGCCTGCTGGTTCCGCAGCACCGCGGTCATCATCCGCGTCGCCGTCGCGTTGAACGCGGCCCTGAAATCGAAGCTCGCCTCCACGCCGGCCGGCCCCTCGATCGGGGTCTTGGCCAGCGCCAGATATACCTCGTGCAGCGTGATGGTGAGGCTGCGGTTGGCGTCGATCGTGAAGGCCATAGCGAATTCCGCCGAGGTGCCGCCCTGTGCCTGGGCAAGCAGCGTGGTGTTCTCGAAGCGCACCGTGATCTGGCCGGTGCATCGCGCGATGCCGGGATCCACGCCCTCGACGCGGCGGTCGGCGCGAATGGTGCGCACCGCCTCCATGCCATTGGCGTAGGTGAGCCGCGCACCGGTGACCTGCGCCAGTGCAGAACCGCTGCGCGTGATGGACCCCTGTGCCTTGTTAAAGGCGGTGTAGGCCGCGCTGGTCGGCGTGCCGCCTGACGTGGCGCCAGTGCGCGCCGAGCCCTGGCCCAACAGCCCGAAGGTCGCGGTCGCAGCGCCGGTCGGCGTGAAGTCCATCTCCAGCGTGTCGGCACGGACGCCGGTGCAGACGTCGAAGCTCGGCACATCCGGATAGCCGATCTCCATAGCATTGCTGGGCAGCGATGCGGCGCCCGAGCCGAAGGTATGGATGAAGTTGGTGGTGCCGGTGGTGGTGGGCGCGCCCAGCAGCAGCCGCAGCCAGTGGCCGATGTTGATCAGGTCGACCGGCACCACCGCCTGGCCGGCGACCGTCACCGTGTCGAGGAAGGGTGCGGCCGGATCGCGGTTGCTGCCCACGCCGATGACGTCGGCATCGAGGAGCGGCTGCTCCGCACCCAGATCGCAGGACAGGAACGGCATGCGCCGCCAGTTGCCGCCTGGCGCGGTGCCATAGGTGGATTCGGGAAAGGTCAGCAGGCGGCAATTCGCACCGATGGCACGGGGCATGGGCGTTCTCCACGGGGTGGGTCAGGCCAGCGGCGAGCCGGCGACAGTGAACCAGAGGGTGATGGGGATGGCGGCCGCGCGCGCCGCGGCTGCGCCCTCGAACTCGACGTCCTCGAAGAATGCGCTGCCGGGCTGCGCCCATTCGACGGTGCCGCCGAGGGTGCGGTTGGCGGTGATGGCCGCGGCGACATCGACCAGCAGGGCGTCGAGCAGGGTGTTGCGCGCAGCCGGCGTGGCGCCGGCGACGGTGATCTCGACTTCTGCGCGATGCTCAACCTGCCAGGCCAGCGGCGAGAGGATGGGCGTTTCCTCCACCGTCTCGCCGTCACGGACCACGACGATGCCGCCCGATGGGATGCGCTGCGGAATGGTCTCGCCGCGCAGCACGATCGGCGCCGGGTTGCGGGCGGCCAGCGACGTGAGGAGCCGGCTGTGCAGGGCCGCGATGGCGGTCTCGCGCGCGCTCACGCGACCCTCCCGCTCTCACGCTCCCAGGCGGCCACGAAGCGCCCCGGCAGGCGGCGCAGCCCGCGCTCGGCCGCGCCGCGAACGTCGAGCCGCTTGGCGAGCTTCACCTGGGGCAGCAGCAGGAACATCGGCACCATCCCCTGCTCCAGCAGGCCGCGGGCCCAGGCCTCGCGCCCCTTGCGGTTGGCGGTGCCGACCTCGGTGACACCACCGGCAACGAGACGGGTCCGGCGCCGCCGCCCGGTCTGCTCGCCCTGCCGCAGCGGCAGGCACCAGACGAAGCCCCGGCCAGACTTGAACGGCCGGAGGAAGGCCTGGCCGGAGGCGACCATCTGCGCCGGCGTCACCCGCATGCCCTTCTCCCCACGACCCCGGCGTCCGCGCGCGGCGTTGAAGCCGGTCGGGATCGCCAGGAACTTCCCGCCGCCCTTGGCGCGGATCAGCGCGCCGCGCTCGAAGGCGTCGATCACATTCGGCACCTTGGTGAACACCAGCCCCGCCGGCCGCAGCGACTGCCCCGTCCGCGGGAAGATCATCGACCGCCAGGCATTGGCGATGCCGCGCGCGTTGCCCGAGAAGGCGGTGGTGACCTGCCGGCGCAGCTCGGCCTTCACCTGCTCGGTCTCGGCGCGGATGGCGGTCATGGCCGCGCGCTCGCCCGCGCGCACCTCGTCGGCCAGCACCTTGCGGAGGTCGCCCACGATGCTGGCGCCGAGGCGCATGGATCAGCGCCCGCCGAATTTGCGGCTGAGGATGCGCAGCAGCAGGTCGTGCAGCGCGGCATAGCCGAGCGTGCCGGCCAGCCACGCCACCGCGAAGAGCCACCAGCCATCGAGCTCGAAGGCATGGGCGATCAGCCAGGCGCCGGTGCCGAGGCTGCCCCCGGCCAGCGCGTGCAGCAGATAGGCGCGGGTCAGCAGCGGCCGGTCGGTGGAGGAGAAGCGCGCCATCGCCCCGAGCGCACCCAGGGCGCCGGCGAGCAGCGCCTCGCCGACGATGCCGCCGATGCGTTCGGGGTCGATCATGGCGGTGCTCCTATCGGCGGCAGAAGACGCGCCAGGCGATGCCCGCGGCGTCGCGCTCGGCGTGCTGGACGGTCAGGATGTCGGCGCCGAGGGTGAAGGTGTCGTCGGCGTCCACGACGGGCAGCACGGCCATGGCGACGGTCAGCACGTCGCTGGCCTGGATCACGCTGGTGCCGAAGGCGTCGCCCAGCCGATCCGGCGCCGAGCGCACCAAGCGGAGCAGGACCGGCGCCCCGGTCCCGCCCGCGCGATAGCTCGCATCCGTGCCGATGTTCGGATCCGCCGCCAGCGCGTCCAGGGCCGCGGCGAAGGCACTCACGCCGGCCGCCGCAGCCGCCAGGCAAGCACGCCCACCACCGCGGCGACGATGACGGCGATGGCGACGGCTGGCGCCAGCGTGCCCAGCGCCTGAATGGCGGGAGCGGCCTGCGCCACGGCGGTGGCGATACCCGCCGCGCCCACCAGCACGGCGCCGCGACCGGTGCCTGTGACGGCGGCGACCTCCCGTAGCGTCACGGGCGGTGCGGGTGGCACGCCAGCGAGCGTCAGCGCGCGATCGATCACACCGGCCGGATAGGTCAGGCCGGCGCATTCATGATGGATGATCGCCTCCACCAGCGGGCGGAGGTGGTCGTGCCGATGCAGATCCACCGAATCGTCCGGCCCGACGCCAATGCGCCGCGCCACCACCGCGATGTACGCGGCAGTGTCGTTCTCCACCTTCGGCGCCCAGCGCTCGATGATCGCCCGCGGCGTCCGCAGCTTGTGTCGGTCCTGGTAGGTGACCAGCAGCGCCGCCAGCGCGCGAATGCCGAACTCATGGCTGGTGAAGCGGCAGAAGCGCCCATCCGAGGGCGGCTCAGCCAGCCCCTGCCATTTGTTGGCCGGGACATGCTCGATGTTGCCCGGATTGCGGTTGCGATAGCCCCGCGTGGCCTTCGGATCGATGCTCATGCGCCGGACGC
>CAYNBM010000100.1:0-4270 GCA_964395305.1 uncultured Rubritepida sp. | reverse complement strand
GAAAGATTCCAAAGCCCAGCGTCGTGGAGCGCGAAGGCGCCGTCGGCAACGATAGTCCCGGGGGGCCACAAGCTGACGGGGAGATACGGCCGCGACTCCGACGAGTGACGCGGTACCAAGATAATCGCCTCGTTGCCTCGTTGGCGAACCTGTTGGAATGCGTGCGCGGACGACGCGCCTCGCTTCGTCAATTCCTTATCGCTCGCCAATCGCATCCGCCGTACGCTCGCGATGCGTGCTGCGATTGCCGGTATGGCTTCCGCCTCGGCCGACGAACCCCCATTGATCCAAAGGCAAAAACGCAGCTTACCCTGAATGGAATCCTCGGCGCCGACAAATCGACGCAAAAAATCCGACGCTCGATTATCACTTTGGCGCAGTTCCTCCGCGACGTTGAGCCCCATAAGAAGGTTTCCGCCGTCGGCCGGCTTGTTTCCGTTCACCATCGGATGGAGACCCGTCAGCGGGTGCGTCGCCGCCTCAACGTAGATGTCCTGGTATGGCACCAAGTAAGGGCAGATATTATCGACATCTCGGACATTACCTTGGGCGTCGTAAATCTTGGCCAATCCGCGCCTCGCGCCGAGCCCAACAATAGCGACTGTGACCGCCGCCTTGTGCGAAGCCAGGTTCGACCATTTGAAGGACGTATGTGCGAAGGTGATCCTCTGACCCATACCAAGGATGAGGGGCCACAGCCGCGCCACCTGCTCCCCCTGGCAGATCGAGTTCGTGGTCACGAACGCACAGCTGGATGTCGTGTGACGCGCATACTGAGCGAACTTCAGGAACCACCCGCAAACGTAGTCGAGTGATTTCCAGCTGTCTGTCAGATGGGCAAAAATAACACCCATGTCGCTCTTCTGCGCATCATTCTGCTCGGTCCCGCCCTTATAGGGCGGGTTGCCACAAACATATGTCTCGCCGCCCTCATTCTCGAAGTCGATTTGCGCCTGATCGAGCGGCGTATGGAACAAATCATCCGCCCGAAGCTTCACGCTAGTCGCCGTCGGTGGGCAGACGCTCAACCAATCCAGCCGCAACGCATTTTCACAGGTGATCCAGTTCTCGGCGTCAAGCGGCAGGAAGTCCTGCAACGCCTCCTTCTGCCCGCGATAGAGCACGTCGCACTGATACTCCGCGATAATGAGCGCCAGCCGCGCGATCTCGGCCGGGAAGTTACGCAGCTCGATCCCGCGAAAATTCGTCAACGGGATATCGCTGCGCCTTTGCGGCTCGCCGCGGCCCTTGTTGATTTTCCACTCGATCTCCCGCATCTGCTTATAGGCGATCACTAGGAAATTACCGGAGCCGCAAGCAGGGTCGAAGACCCTGATCCGCGCCATACGGCTCCGCAGGTTCAGCAGCTTGCGCGCATTGTCCCCGGCCTCGGCCAGCTTCTCTCGCAAATCGTCGAGGAAGAGCGGGTTCAGCACCTTCAGGATGTTCGGCACGCTGGTGTAGTGCATGCCCAGCGCACCGCGCTCCTCATCCTCCGCCACCGCTTGGATCATGGACCCGAAGATGTCCGGGTTGATCTTTCTCCAGTCGAGATTGCCGATGTGCAGCAGGTAGGACCGGGCAATCTTGCTGAAGCGCGGCACCTCCGCGCTGCCGGAGAACAGCCCGCCATTCACATAAGGGAAGGCGTCCGCCCACCGGGGAACGCCCGCGGCCGCCCGATCGGCGCCCTTCACGTTCATCGCCCGGAAGACCGTGCTGATCACCTCATGCGTGTTCGACGCATCGGAGGCGCTCATCGTCTGCACGGTCGAGGTGAAGAGCAGCGATGTGCGGAAGATGTCGGTGTCTTCCGCGAAGAAGCAAAAGATCAGGCGGGCCATGAAGTGGTTCATGTCCGGCCGGCGCGCCGCGGTGCCCCAATCCGGATTGTCCTTCAGCAGCTCGACATACAGCCGGTTGAGGCGGCTGGTCGCCCGGATATCGAAGGAACTCTCCCGGATTTCCTTGACGGTCGTGATACCGGCCAGCGGCAGGAAGAAGCCGAAATGGTCAGCGAAATCCCGATAGGCACAGGCGACCGTGTCGCCGCTCACCAGGTCCTCGGCTTCCAGGCTGTCGCCATCGGTCGCGAGGATGAACTTCGCCTTGGCGCGGCCCGTTGCCGGGCTGGCCTTCAGGGCGTGAAGGGTCTGGGTGACGGCGCCGGGATCGCAGGTGGCGATGTGGATGTTGTTGGTCTGGAGCACGCCGCCCAGGTCAGACTTGTTCGAGGCACCGCTGCGCAGCCGCTTGAGCGTCGTGTCCTTGTTGCCGAAGGCTTCCAGGAAGGCATAGGGGAAAGCGGCCCGGTCGAAGGGCTTCTCGGCAAGGGCCGAGACGGCCTGCTCGATCTCGACGGCGTTCATCGCATAGCCCTCACCAGCCGGCAGGCGCCCTGGACAATCATCACTGTGGCAATGGCTCCGTCCCGCGGCTGAGAATGTCGATGTAGCGACCATAGGCGAAAAGCCGTCCGCGCTGGCGCCCTGTCGTCTCGCGCAGGATGCAGAGATCCACCAGCCGCGTGATCGTCGCCCCGATCGTGGGATGGGAAAGGTTCAACCGCGCCGTTGCCGTCGCCACCGAAAGCAGGGGCTGCGCCTTCAGCAGGTCATGCAGGCGAAGGGCGGAGCCGGCGCTGCGCCCCAGCGCCTCGATCTTCGCCCGGTCCTCGGCGAACAGCGCGAGGATCTGCCGTGCGGCCTCGGTCGCCCCTTCCGCCGTCTCGGCCACGCCGTCGAGGAAGAAGCGCAGCCAGGCTTCCCAATCCCCCTGGTCGCGCACGCGCTGCAGCAGGTCGTAGTAGGTCTGCCGATGCGTCTTCAGATAGAGGCTGAGGTAGAGGATCGGCTCGCGCAGCATCCCCTCGGCGCAGAGCAGGAAGGTGACTAGCAGGCGCCCGAGGCGGCCGTTTCCGTCGAGGAAGGGATGGATCGTCTCGAACTGGACATGCACCAGGCCGGCCTTGAGCAGCGTCGGGAGCTCCGGTGTGTCGGCATGGATGAAGCGTTCCATGTCGCCGAGGCAGGGCATGACGAGCTGCGGCGGCGGGGGCACGAAGGCCGCGAGGCTGGGGCGCGGGCCGCCGATCCAGTTCTGCGAGGAGCGGAACTCTCCCGGCTGCTTGCCGGCGCCGCGGCCGGAGGACAGCAGCACGGCGTGGATCTCGCGGATGAGGCGGAGCGAGAGTGGCAACCCGCCGCGCAGCAGCTCGAGCCCGCGGTTCAGGGCGGCGACGTAGCAGGAGACCTCGGCGACGTCGTCGAGCGGCACGCCGGGGACTTCGTCACTCTCGAAGAGCAGAAGGTCGGACAGGGAGGATTGCGTGCCCTCGATCTGCGACGAGAGCAGCGCCTCCTTACGCACATACATGTAGAGGAACAGCCCGGTGTCGGGCAGGATCGACGCCATGCCGTCGAGGCGGCCCAGGGCCATCTGCGCCCGCTGCAGCGGCACCAGCAGGCTGGAGACGTCGATCGGCGGGATAGGCGGCAAGGGCGGGGGCACGAAGGCGCGCGTCGCCTCGCCGCCGAATGTGGTGGTTTCGTATCGCCCGAGGCGGCTTTGGCGGCTGGGCTGGGGCATCCTTATGAAAGGTGACTTTCGCTAGGGGCGGAGCAAGGAAGATTTCTGCCCCCTTTCTTTCATAAGGGCCGTTGATTCGCCAGCCCTGTTTATGTGCCGTCGATCCTGCCGGTCGCTCCTGCTCCTGGGCTGTTCGCGCCGAAGGTGTTGCGCTGGGCATCCCAAACAACCGTCACCCGCCCGGCCAGCACGGCGCAGGTCAGGCCGTCCGGCTGCCGCCCATCCAGGATCGCCGACACGATGTCCGGCGCCAGGAGGGTCAGGCGGAGGAGGCTGCCCAGGTAGCCACGCTCGATCCGCTCCGCCCCCGCCATTTCAGTGATGGTGGCGTACCGCCCCTGATCGAGCATACGTTGGTACCGGAATGCGCGCGCCAGCGCCTTCACCAACGCCGGATCGGCGCGCGTTGTGGCCGGCGCCATGCCATCGGTCATCGGCGTCACGACTGTCTTCCGCCCTGGCCGGTGCCGGATCGCCAGCGGCACCCGGACCGTGATGCTGGTGGCGTTCGTCATGCCGCTGCCCTCAGAGCACCAGGCGCGATGGCGCCGAGGTCGCGGACCAGGCCGCCGAGCCCGTCCAGCCGCAGCCGAATGTCCGCGCCGGCGGGGCCGACCACCACACGTTCCACCAGCGACCGCACGATCCGAGCCTGTTCTGCCGGGAACAGGTGCTCCCACAG
>CAYNBM010000099.1:0-4340 GCA_964395305.1 uncultured Rubritepida sp. | reverse complement strand
GCGTGGCGATGAACCAGGACTCCATCTTTGAATGGAGGGGAGTTGGGGCGCAGGTGAAGAGGAAGAAAGTCGCTGTGTTCGCCCAGGATTTGCGGCAGCGTCGCCTTTGCGTGCTAACTTGGATAGGATGGCGATTCTCCTAATCTTGCTGCGTGGAGGTCTGGTGGTTCCGTTTGGAGGAACCGAGGGCAAGGCCGCCGAGCCGTTTCTGGTGCGGTAGAAGCATGTCGTCAGATGGTGGTTCCCAAGTACGCCTTGTCGGCGCCGCACTTAGCGTGGAGCGGACAGTCGAGATCCTTGAAGATGACCCACGCTCGGAGCGCCGCACTCTTCGCTTGCGGGACCTCCCCGACGACGTGTGCGTCCTGGTCCTCGGCGACCCTGGTAGCGGCAAGACAACCTGTATGGCGGAGGCGGCAAGTGTCTTCGGCGGCAGCTTCGTCCCGGTTCGCCAGTTCCTGGCAAGGCCGACCGGTTGGGTAACGCCCGGCACGCCGCTTTTCCTCGGCGCGCTGGACGAGGCGCTTGCCGGCGGGCCATCGAACCCAGCCGACGCGGTCGCACGGAAGTTGCACGAATGCGGCCAACCCCGCTTCTGGCTTTCGTGCCGACCGGTGGACTGGGCTGCCCTTGCCGGCACGCGGGTACTGAGAGACGTGGCGGGCAGCCGCCCCCTACTCCCTGTCCGGTTGCTGCCGCTAGACGACGCAGGCGTCGAGGCGCTCGTCCGTGCCGGTGGGCAGGATCCCGCCGAGTTTCTCCGGCAGGTGGAGGAAGCGCGGCTCACTTCCCTCCTCCGCAACCCCCAAACCCTGCTTCTCATGCTGGACGTCGCATCGAGGGGAGGCGGCCTCCCTTCGTCGCGCAGGGCCTTGTACGAGACGGCTGCGGATCTCCTGGCCCGAGAGGCCAACCGTGAGCGGCCTCGGCTGCACCACGCGGGCCGTCCGCCACCGCCTGCCGCCTTGCTCGACGCGGCCGGGCTAGCGTGCGCCGCGTTGCTTCTTGCTGACCGCGACGCGGTTTCGCTCGATTCGTCGACCGACGAACGAGATGTGTCGCTAGACGATCTCGATCCGGAGGGAACGAGCGGAGACGCGCTGCGCGCCGCGCTCGCCTCGCGGCTCTTTTCCGCAGTCGGAGAGGGCCGCTTCGCGCCCCAGCATCGCACCGTGGCGGAGTTCCTCGCCGCACGGTTCCTCGCGCGCCGAGTGGGGGAGCGCGGCCTTCCGTTGCGACGGGTCGAGGCCCTCCTGTGCGGGCGCAACCCAGAGCCGCACCCATCGCTGCGGGGACTGTTCGCCTGGGTCGCCACGCTGCTGCCTGCGCGAGCGGAAAGCCTCGTGCGCCTCGACCCCTACGGCGTCCTGGCCTACGGCGACCCGAGCGAGTTCGGCCCTGCCGCGCTGCACGCACTACTTGGCGCGCTCGCCGATCTCGAGCGCCGCGACCCCTTCTTCCGCAGCGGCCTGTGGGGCGAGGCGCGCCTGGCGGCGCTCGCCTCGCCCGCCCTGGCCGGCGCCTTGCGCGAGATCCTGGAAAGCCGGCCCTGGCCGGGACAACTCGCGTGGTGCGTGCTCGAGGCGCTGTCGGATGGCCAAGCATTGCCTGAACTGATCCCGATCCTCTCCAGTGTCGTGCTCGACGCCTCAGTGCCCGAAGACGGGCGCGCCGGTGCCATTACGGCCCTGCTGCGCGCATGCGCAGGCGACGTCTCCCCGGCGGTAGCGGTGTTCCGCCGATTACTGGAAGACCGCGACCCGCACGGCCCGAAAGGCTTGGCCGCCCGCCTCCTCGTTCGGCTTTATCCCGAGCATCTAGGCGCGACCGACCTGGCCGATTTCGCAGACTTCTTCGCAGGTGGAGTCGAGCGGACAACTAACCACGCGCAAGGCCACATCGAATGGCGCCTTCCCGACCGGGTGCCGGCGGGCGCGGAGCCGGCCGTTCTCGATGCTTGGGCGGCGCAGCCTTGGGTGTCCGGGCCGCGGCCCACACTCGGCCCGACCGCCGCCCTCGCACGCGTCGCCCGGGCACTGCTGCCGCGTGCACTGCCGACGCTTGGCGTGAACGAGGCCGCGCGCCTCGTCGGATGGCTGAGGGTTATCGACGCCCATAATCGCGACAGCGACGAGGCGATGACGGCTGCATTCGCAGCCCGCGCCGATCTGTTGGCACCGATGGCCGTCGCGGCCACGGAGCTTGGACCACGCGACGCGCTGCGCGAGGCTTATATGGGGTTTTATAACCTTCGGAACTTGGCCCCCTGGTGGGTGTGGCCCGACGACGGGGGCTTACGGCTTCTGGAACACGGGCTTGCTGAAACCGCCCCGTTCCGCCGGGAGCTGCTATTCCGATTCTGCATTATGTTCTGCTTCGATGGAGGCAAAGGGCAGGAACTGTTCGAGAGGGTCTGGCAGGAGGCGGACCGGAACTCTGACCTCGCAGAGCTTGTCGCGGCCGCCAGGACGTGCGCCGTGCCGGACGACAAGGATTACTGGCAGAGGCACCAAGCGCTGCGGCAGCGTAAAGAGAGGAACAGGGATCGGCTGCGGCGTTCCGAGAACCTTCGCAGACTTCGCGCCGAGCTGCCGCGGATCGCGGATGGCACAGCGCATAACGCGTTGCTCTGGTGCGCCGACGTGTGCCTCGGCCGCTTGGTTGGGACGTACGACGACGACACGCGGGTAGTCCCGTTCGATCGCTTGTCCCAGGAAGCCGATGCCGATGTTTCCGCCGCCGCGGCGGCCGGGCTGCGGCTCCTCGCGGCGAACGGATGGCTTCCCTCGTCCGCCGCGGTCGGTGGACTGCGCGTTCAAGGTCGAGAGTATTCAATGGCTCGCGCCTGGCTGCTCGGTGCCGATATGCTTTTCGCAGACAGTGGTGAGGGGATGCCGAAACTCCCCGACGACCGCCTGACGTCGCTCATGATCCTCGCCCTCGTTACACCCACGTCCTTTGGCGCCAGCGAAAAGCGGGATTGGCCTGCGCGCGTCGCCGCGGCGCTGCCGGCGGCCGCTACGGCCGCACTGCGCGAGCTTCTCCTGCCGCAATTGGAAGCCGGCCTTCATTTTGTTGATGGCCTCGACGAGGTTCTCCGCGACCCCGGCTTCGAGGCCGTGAAGCGCACGCTGCTCCCAGATCTGGTTGACCGACTTGCGAAGGGAACCGCTATCGACGGCGTGCTCGATGCTGCTTTCGCCGACCTTCAAGCCGATGCGCTTCTCCCTGCCCTGCGCCGGCGGCTGGATGCCTTCCGCGGCGATCCCGACGTGCGGTGGCCTCTGCTCGTGGCGGCATGGATGCTATCGCCGGAGGAGTTCGAGCTAGAGGTTGGTCGGGTCGTCGACGGGGATCAAGGCCGCCTCGCTGACCTCGCCGAGCGAACGGGGGAGATGTCGCACGGCTTTTCTGCGGGCACAAAGCCGCCGCTCCAGCTTGCACATCGCGTCTTCCTCGTGCGGCGATGCGGGCCGGCCTGGCGTCCGGCGCCGCGACCCGTCGGCGTGTTTTCGCCACCCTGCGCAGCCGACCTCGCCAGCTTCGTGGATCGGCAATTCGACGCTATTGCTTCCGACCCGCTGCCCGAGGCCGGAAGGGCACTTGAAGGGTTCGCCGGCGATGCGTCGCTTGCCGCCCACTCGGCCATGATCCGCCATGCCTTAGCGCGCCGGCGGCGCGACGACATCCGGCGCGGCTGGGAGACGCCGTCGCTAGGGGCGCTCGTCGGCGCGCTGCGTGCCGGGGAGCCCGCCACCGCCGATGACCTGCTGGCGTTTGCCGAGGACCATCTCAGATCACTCAACGCTGAGTTGCGAACCACCCAGGAAAACCGGTGGAAGGGCTTCTGGGATAGCCGTCCGCCCCGCCCAAAGATCGAGAACGACTGCCGCGACCACCTGTGTGGGCTCCTCGCGGGTCGGTTTCAGGCCGCAGGCCTCGCGGCCGCCGTGGAGGCCAGGGTGTCCGGCGACGACCGCTGTGACATCAAGGTTCGTTCTCTGGCGGTCACGCTGCCCATTGAGGCGAAGGGGGAGTGGCACCCCGACCTTTGGACAGCTTGGAGGGACCAACTCGGTGAGGGCTACGCTCGCGAGCCCTCATCCGCGGGACGAGGCGTGTACCTCGTTTTCTGGTGCGGACTGAAAAGACTGGCTCACCCTGGGTCAGGCGACGTCATCGGGAATCCGGTGGCGCTTGAGGAGGCGCTGCAAGCCCTGGTGAAAGAATCCGGCCACGCCCTTCGCGTAGTCGTCATGGACGTATCGCCGCCCCAGACGCCTTCCGCTAGGCCCTGTGGACGGAATTGCAGAAGCAGAGATTTGCAGGATTCCGGCGCG
>CAYNBM010000098.1:0-4392 GCA_964395305.1 uncultured Rubritepida sp. | reverse complement strand
GTGGTCCGATCGAGCAGCGCGCTCGGGCCGGCCGTCACCGCGCGGTAGCGCCGTGCCGGTTCGCCGAGCGCCACTGGCACGTCGAACACGACGTGGCCCAGCTCATGCGCCGCGGTGCTGATCGCGAGGTCCGGCCGCCCGGCCACCATGCGCGCATTCACCGAGACCAGCGCCGTGCCTGGCATGTCGGGATCCGTCTCGCAGACGCCGAGCACGGCCTCCCCGGAGCCATCATGCACAGGATGGTCCAGCTCCCAGGCGACCACGATGGCCCGACCGTTCGCCGACACTGTCCGCGTGGCGGCGACCAGAGCGGCGAGCGGGAGCGCGAATCCGCCAGGCTCGGTCATGGCCTGGCGGCGCACCTGCGCGGCGACGGCCCAGAGGGTCTGGGCGGACAACGGCCGAGGCGCGCCCGAGGCGGCGTGATGCGGGTACTCAACGGTGATGGACATGCCGGGATCATGACGAACTGCTGTGCGATTGGTCAACAGCGATGTTCCCTTCCTGTTCGAATGTCCCCGATATCCACAGGCGATCGGCTAGGGAGCAGTTCCCGCATGGGTGGGGCGGAAATCGCCGGGCTATCCATCTGATTTCCGACGAAATCAGCCATAAGCCGCTGATTTAGCAATAGGGAATAAATCCAAGGCCACTTCAATTCCCCATTGCGCCCCATTCCGCCTCTCCGCCCCGGCAGGTCGTGTGGTTGCTTCTGGACGTCATAGCCGCCCAGCAGGAGCCACGCCCGATGCCCACCGAGCTCTCCCTCGCCGATCTCGATGTCGTTCACCCCCTCGCCGAGCGCTACGCGCGCCGCCTCTGCCGCGCCCTGGGGCGGCCCAGTCATGAGCGGGAGGACATGGAGCAGGACATGCTGCTCGACCTCCTGGCGCGGTTGCCCGGCTTTGATCCGTCGCGCGGGACGCTGGCGGCCTTCGCCACCGTCTGCTTCCAGCATCGCGCGTCACGTCTCGCCACCCGCCTGCGTCGCGAGAAGCGCGAACGGCACGAGGCGTCGCTGGACGACGTGGTGCCCGGCCAGGAGGAGGAACTGAACCTCGCCGACATCATCCCCGAATCCGAGGGGTATGCGGCGTGGTGCGGCCAGCAGACCGACGCGGTGGCCGCGCTGGAGCGCCGCCTCGATCTGGATCGCGCAGGTGCTGTCCTGGACCAGCGCGACCACAGCATCTGCGCAGCCCTGACGCAGTGCACGCCGCACGAGCTCGGCCAGCAGGGTCCCCTGCCGCGGTCGGTCCTCTACCGCCGCATCAGGGAAATGCGCCTGCGGCTGCTCGCCGGTGGCATCGCCGCGGCGGCCTGAGACGCATCGGCGAGGGGCTGGGTAGGGCTAAGTATGGACACCAACATCACCGACATCCGCGCAGTGTCGAAGCCTCTCACCGAGGCGTCGCTCTGCACCTGGCTGGGCGCCGCGGCTCCCGGCGACAGCATCACCTACCACCGCGGCGCGCTCGCCCGGCAGGTCTGCCCGCAGTTGCAGTGCCTGCCCGAGCCGGAGCGCACCGCGCTGCAGCGCCTGGCGGCCCGCGCCTGGAAGCTGGCCGAGCTCGGCCTGGCCGACATCGTGCAGCGCCGCCACGGCTACGAGGACTACGCCTATATCCTCGTCGCCCGCCGCCGGCCGCGTCGCTATGCGTCGTCCATCCTGCCCCTGCTGCTCGCGGAGGCCGCGTGATGGACGCGCCCCGCACCAACCGCCCCACCCTCGACGCGCTGCGCCACATGCCGGTGAGTGACGTTATCGCGCTGCCGGCCGAGCATCTGGCGCTGCTGCAGACGGATGCGCGCGAGGCGCTGGATGCCGCCAAGCGCATGCAGGACTGGATCGAGGCCGCGATCGCGCTCCGCTACGAGCAGCGCGCCATCGGCGCCCGTGCCGCGGCCGGCAAGGACACCGGCACGGTCCGCTTTCAGGACGGCGCCGTGGAGATCGCGGTCGACCTGCCGAAGCGGGTGGATTGGGACCAGGCGCGGCTCGCAGCGCTGTCAGAGCAGATCCGCGCTGGCGGCGAGGACCCCGGCCAGTATGTCGAGGTCAGCTTCAAGGTCTCGGAGCGAGCCTACACCTCCTGGCCGGAGCGCATTCGCGCCGCCTTCGAGCCGGCCCGCACGGTCCGCACCGGCCGCGCCACGTATCGCCTCGCCATCATGTCCGAGACGGCGCTGCGCGACAGCCCGCATGGCGCGGGCGTCATCCCGCTGCAGGGAGGCCGCTGATGGCGCTGCGCATCATCACCGCAGACGAGCGGCAGGCCGAGGAGCGCGGCGTCAAGGCCGCCATCCTCGGCAAGCCCGGTATGGGCAAGACCTGGCTTCTGAACACCACCTGCGCCGTGACCACGCTCTTCATGGATTTGGAGGCGGGCGATCTGGCCGTGCAGGGCTGGCGGGGCGCTTCGATCCGCCCGCGGACGTGGGAGGAATGCCGCGACCTGGCGCTGTTCCTCGCCGGCCCGAACCCCGCGCTGCGCGACGACCAGCCCTATTCCGCAGCCCAGCATGCGCGGGTCGTTCGCGAATACGGCGATCCGGCGCGCATGGACCACTACGTCACGCTGTTCATCGACAGCATCACCGTCGCCGGGCGCCTCTGCTTCCAGTGGTGCCGCGGCCAGCCCGAGGCCTTCGCGGAGCGCACCGGCAAGCCTGACGTGCGCGGCGCCTACGGCCTGCATGGGCGCGAGATGATCGCATGGCTCACGCATCTGCAGCACGCCCGCGGCCGCAACGTGATCTTCGTCGGGATCCTCGACGAGAAGCTCGACGACTTCAATCGCCGCGTCTTCAGCCTGCAGATCGAGGGCAGCAAGACCAGCCTCGAACTGCCGGGCATCGTCGATGAAGTGCTGACGCTGGCGGAGATCAAGGACCAGGGCGGGCAGCCGTTCCGAGCGCTGGTCTGCCACACGCTGAACCCCTGGGGCTATCCGGCGAAGGACCGCAGCGGCCGGCTCGACCTGCTGGAGCCACCGGACCTCGGCCGCCTCTTCGCGAAGATCCGCGGAACGGAAGCACCCAGTGCGGCGGCGCCCGCGCTGACGGCCCCGCTCATCACTGCCGCCACCGACACCCCCACCACCTGACCGGAGGAGAAGCACCATGGCTTCTTGGAACGACTACAACGACGCCCAGTCGAACCCGAACCTGATCCCCAAGGGGACGCTGGCGAAGGTCCGCCTCACCATCCGCCCCGGCGGCTTCGACGATCCGAGCCAGGGCTGGACCGGTGGCTACGCCACGCGCGGCAGCACCGGCGCCGTCTATCTCAATGGCGAGTTCACCGTGCTGGAGGGGCCCTACGCCAAGCGGAAGATCTTCACGCTGATCGGGCTCTACAGCCCGAAGGGGCCGGAATGGGCGGGGATGGGCCGCAGCTTCCTGCGCGGGATGCTGAACTCCGCCCGCGGCATCTCCGACAAGGATGTCTCGCCCCAGGCGCAGGCGGCGCGCCGCATCGGCGGCTTCGCGGATCTCGATGGCCTCGAGTTCGTGGCGAAGATCGAGCACGGCACCGATGCGGGCGGCGAGACCAAGAACGAAATCCGCATGGCGGTGACGCCGGACCATCGCGATTACGCGCAGGCGATGGGACGCATCGCTGCGCCGGCCGGATACGCGCCGCCTGCCTATGCCCCGCCGGCACAGGGCTACGCCCCGCCCGCGCACACGGCGCCGCCCGCCGCGCCGGCCATGCACCAGGGCGCCTTCCCGGCCTCGGCACAGCAGCCCGCTCCTGGCGCCGATCCGCGTCCCGCCTGGGCGCGCTGAGGGAGGGCCGCACCAGCATGATGCTCCGCCCCCGCCAGAAGCTCTTCGTCGAGCGCAGCCTTCGTGCGCTCGGCGAGCACGGCAACACCCTCGGCGTCGCCCCGACCGGCGCCGGTAAGACGATCATGCTGTCGGCGGCGGTGGGTCAGCATGTCGGCAGCAGCGCCGCCAAGGCCGCGGTCCTCGCCCATCGGGATGAGCTGACGGCGCAGAACCAGGCGAAATTCCGCCGCGTGAACCCGGGCGTCACCACCTCGGTGGTTGATGCCGGTCAGAAGTCATGGGCCGGCCAGGTCACCTTCGCCATGGTGCCGACGCTGACCCGCCAGGCGAATCTCGAGGCGATGCCGGCACTGGACCTGCTGGTGATCGACGAGGCGCACCATGCCGTCGCGGACAGCTATCGCCGCATCATCGATCGCGCCCTCGACCGCAACCCCGACTGCCGGATCTATGGTGTCACCGCCACGCCGAACCGCGGCGACAAGGTCGGGCTGCGCCAGGTCTTCTCCAACGTCGCCGACCAGATCCGGCTTGGCGAACTGATCGCCTCCGGCCACCTGGTGCCGCCCCGCACCTTCATCATCGATGTCGGCG
>CAYNBM010000097.1:0-4497 GCA_964395305.1 uncultured Rubritepida sp. | reverse complement strand
CAGATCAGCCGATCAGGACAGCGGGCCGCAAGGCAGTTGAGGGAGGACGCTTACAACGAGCGCGAGAACCCCAAGAGCGATCGGCCCAATGACGGGGTGCTCGCCAGGGACGCCGATGAGGCGGCGGAGCGCGGTATCGGCCTGTAGCAGTCGTCCACGGCCGATATCTGCGTTGGCGCGGTTCAGCGCGATGCGTCGCCGGAGCGGACTCGCCTCTGCCGGCTCGAGGGACTGACGAGCCGCTTCATCCGCCCGACTATACTGTGCAACGGCGTCCGCCATGCGACCCTGAATGAGAGCAACGGTCGCGATCTCGTTATGCAGCCAGACGATTTCCTCAGCGTAAAAGGGGCGCTGTATCGAGTTCTGTTGTTCCTCGGTCAGTTTACCTTTTTTCGTCAGATCATTGATGAGATTGGAAAGCCTGTCCGACTGCTCCAGCAGCCAGAGCAGCATGAGGCGATGCTCGTCCAAGATGCCGCGCTGGACTGTGCCGTAGCTCGCCGGAAGGTCTGCAGGATCGGGCTCGCGCGTGTCAATTCTGAGGAGCGTCGTGATGGACAGCGCTGCCCGGACCACGCCAAGCGCGACGCGCAGCAGCTGTGCGCGCACCCGCAGGTTCTCCAAGCCAGGGGAGGAGGCTTGCCAAACCGAGTGCGTGACCAGCTTGGTTTCCGGCTCAGGATAGGCGCTGAGGGAGGCGACAAGGTCGACAAGGCTGCGATAGGCCGTCGTCGTGAGCCGAGGGACGTCGTTCGGCATGCTGTTCACCAGCGTCAGGGCAAACTGGTCCGCATTCGCGTAGTCAACATATGGCGCGCGCAGCGTCAGGAAGGCAAGCATGCTGGCCTTGATCTGCTCCAACTGCTCGGCGCTGTGCACGCGGGCGTTGCCGGCGTGCGGGCGCAGCTCCGCCACCGGACGCAGCAGGATCTTCGCTGCCATCCAGGGGAGCGTCATGGAGCCATCCAGGGTTCGGGGTATGGGCAGTGCATAGCGCGGCGCCATGGTTTGCACTTATCGTGCTGAAATCATTGGAGAAGGATGCGAACCATCCGCGGTGCGTGGGCGAGCCTGGTGCAAACCATGTGAGCCATGGTTTGCACTCAATGCGTTGAAATCATGAGCGAATGGTGCAAACCGCGAACCTGTTTTTTCGCCTGGCGCTAGCGACCTTGCGCGCTTCCGCCCCCCGCATACAGCGGGGCCAGGAAGGACCCTGCGGCTCGAAAGCCACTGTCTCGTCGGAGCGACGCTGCGGCTCTTGAGCCGCGCTGCGGTCGCAATTCAACCACTGTCGAAACACTATCCCTTCTGGTTCCGGTGCCGCAATCGGGTTTCAGCAGCGCCACGACTATGTGGTGGACAATGTCCATACAGAGTCGTAGAACCAGCCCCGGAGGCCACCATGCCCACACCCGCCAAGCGCACCACCACCCCGACCCGCCGCCCGGCGAAGGCCCAGCCCGCCATCACCGTCGGCGCGATCAACATCCGCGTCCGGCCCGAGGAGCGTGCCCTGATCGACCAGGCCGCCGTGCTGTCGGGGAAGTCGCGCTCCGAGTTCATGCTGGAGGCTGCGCGCCGCGCTGCGACCGACGCCATTCTCGACCGCACGCTGTTCCGCACCCAGCCGGCCGCGTACGCCAAGTTCCAGGCGCTACTCGACGCGCCGCCCAACCCGAACGGCCGGCTTCGGAAGCTGCTGGAAACCGCGCCACCGTGGGAGTGAGTGCCGACGGGCTCAGCGCCCCGACGCCGCTCGACGACACGCACGACCTGGCGTTGTTCGATAGCGGCGAGGCCTCGCTTGACGACTGGCTGCGGCGGCGTGCGCGGGCGAATCAGGCGGCCGGCGCGTCACGGACCTTCGTGGTGTGCCGCGCCGGCTTCGTGGTGGGGTTCTATTGCCTGGCGGCAGGGGCTGTGGCCGTGACCGCCGCTCCAGGGCGTGTGAAGCGCAATATGCCCGATCCAATCCCGATGGCGATGCTGGGCCGCCTGGCGGTGGACCGCAGCCTGCACGGCCAGGGGGTCGGGCGGGCGCTACTGCGGGACGCGGTCTTGCGCGTGCTGCAGGCCAGCGAGGTGCTGGCGGTGCGCGGCGTGTTGGTGCAGGCCCTGAACGCCGACGCCCAGCGTTTCTACCAGGCCTGCGGCTTCACGCCGTCACCGATCGACCCGATGACGCTGATGGCCACGATGACGGACCTGAAGGCCGCCTTGGGCTGAGGCTCACGCGGCACGCTCCCGCGGCTGCAGGCCATGATGGGCCGCCAACACGCCGAGCGCCGTGAGCAGGATGCCCTGCGCCTGGACGTGATGGACCGGACGGCCGGACCACCCCTGCCGTATCGCCCATTCCCGCAGGGAGCACTCGAGGCCGAGCACGTGCCACAGGCAGCTTCCCCCGGCACTGTCCGCGCCACCGAACAGGTCCAGGGCCGCGGTCAAACGCCGCCGCGCAGCAGCCTGGCGTTCGCTCAGCAGATCGCCTCCGCCACCCTGGATGCGCAGCAGTTGTGTTGTGCGCATGCCGTCCAACGCTGCGAGGCGGAAGGTCACCCGGAACATCGCTCCGGCCTCGTACATCTGCGGCGTGATACTGCCATTGGCCATCATCAGCCCAAGCGTGTCGACGGCACGACGGTGGGCGACGGGTGAGCCCGTGTCCGGATCCGCGTCGCGGACCGGCTCGGAGAAGCCGCCGTGTTGCAGACGCCACTTCGAGGGTTTCGCCAGATCGTCCTGCTTTGGCTTCGCCGCCTTGGTCTTGCGCTTACCGGCCATGATTGTTCTCCGCGTTGCGACGCCCCCAGCGCCGGTTGGCCTCGTTGGTGATGGCCTGGCGCAGCCAGTCGTCGGTGATGTCGGCGACGGGCAGAGCGGCGACGCCATGCCGATGCCAGGCAGCCGCGCGCATGGCGTTCACCTCGCTGTCGTTGGTCGGGCTGCGCGTGCCGCGGTCGAGGCAGGACCGGGGCGGTTGCGGTGCGCCGTGCATGCTCATGCGCGGCCTCCCGTGGGGTCGGTCGCCCAGAGCAGAAGGGCGATGGCATCCGCCTCGTTGTCGTCGGCCGGCGCAAAGCCGCGGGCCTGGATGGCGGCGACCATCTTCGCCTTGTCGGCGTTGCCCTTGCCGGTGGCGTAGCGCTTGATCGTGCCGACCGGAACGCCCTCGTAGGGGATGTCGTGCTCCTCGCACCAAGCGGTGAGCATGCCGAGGAAGCCGCCGTAGATGTGCGCCGCATCGGTGCCGGCATGGGCGCGGACTTCTTCGAACACGATGCGCGCCAGTCCGCCGGACAAGGCTGCGATCTCGGCCAGCCATCCACGGAAGCGCAGGAAGCGCATCCCACCGCCCTCGAAGCGGGTTGGCCTGAACGTCATGGTCCCCGAGGTGATGCCACCATCGTGGCTACGAAGCGCCCAGCCGGTGGTGGTGCCGAGATCGAGGGCGAGGACGGCGTGGTGCGCCAGGCTGATCGCGGGCGGGAGGGCGATGGGCGGGCCGCTTGCATGCGCGGCGGGCATGGTGAGAGTCGCAACTGCCATGGTGGTCTCCGAGAGGGGATGATCCTGGTGAGGGCGGCGACGGCGCGGTTCTTGGCGGAGCTCGTCGTCGCTGCCCGGCTTTCTGTCGGTCGCAGCCATGGCGGCCCGGTGCTGTGCGGACGGCGCATCACGGCACCCCATCCAGCCAAGCTGGTGGCAGGGGAGGATGGGGAGGATGTGAATCCGGCCGATCCATATCCTCCCCGCCGCAAACCCAGCTTTCAGCAGGGTTTGGGGAGGAAGGGGAGGAAGGGGAGGAAATTCCGGCCTCTCCGTTCATGTGTGTGTGCGCGCGTGCGCATGTGTAGGGGGTGGAAATATCCTCCCCTTTCTCCCCTTCCTCCCCGGCCCCAGGTTTTCCCTGGCTTACAGAGCGATCGTTCCGGGGAGGATAGGGGGAGGATATGCTTTCGGAGCCCAATATCCTCCCCGCCTGAGCGGTGCCCGGGGAGAAAGGGGAGGATGAATCGTGGCTTTCCGGGGGCGCAGCCTCCAGCCTCCAGCGTTGCGCGCCGTGCGAGACCTGCCCCTGCCGGAGATGGATGAGGCGACCGGAGATGCGAAAGCCGCGATCGCGCAGCTTGCTGAGGCCGCGGCCAAGTCGAATTTTCTGCCCCTGCTCGTCCTTGGCGGAGATCGGCAGCGCCGGTTCCACGTTTTTGGCGTGACCGATCAGGTCGCTGGCGGTGACCTCCGCGGTCCCGAAGCGGTCCCACCAGATGGAAATCAGCGAGCGCCACGCGCCGCCCTCGCTGTCGGACGCCGCCATCATCTCGTCGAGGTTGCCCAGGAAGCCCTCGATACCGGCCACCTCCAGCACGCCGCCCAGCGTCTGCGCCCAGATCTCGTAGCTGCCGATGCTGCGGCCACCACGGGGCCGGCCTGCGACGATCCACGCCTGGCAGAGGGTGAGGCAGGCGGCGACCAGCCGGCCGCGATTGG
>CAYNBM010000096.1:0-4899 GCA_964395305.1 uncultured Rubritepida sp. | reverse complement strand
GCAACGCGGTCTTCCGCAGCCTGATCAAGAACAACCTGCTCACCGAGATCAACGCGCCGCGGGAGCACGTCGGGCTCGGCTGGCGCCAGGACGAGGATGGGACCTGGATCGTGGCGCGCATCACTGACGAGGGGCTGCGCGCCATCGGCATCGACCCGAACGAGGGCGACGCGGTTGGCCACACGGCGCCCACGGCGGCGCCGGAAGCGGAGCCCGCGCCGCAGGACGACCCCGCCGCCGAGCCCGCCCAAGCCGCGCCCCTGACGGAGGAAATTGCCATGCTCGACCAGGTCCTCGCGGAACGCGCCGCCACGCCACGCGCCAGCCTGCGCGACACTGCCGCGGCGGTCGTCGCCGCCTGGGACGATCAGGCCGCTCGCTTCGGGACGCATGATGGCGACCTGATCGGCGCCCTGGACGCGCCGATGGCGGCACTGCGCATCCTGCTCGCCGGCAAGCCCGCCCGCGCCTCGCGCGAAGCCGGCGCGCCGCGCAAGCCGCGCGAGGGCACGAAGCAGGAGCAGGTGCTGGCCATGCTGCGCCGCCCCGACGGGGCGACGGTCGCGCAGATCGCTGAGGCCACCGGTTGGGCGCAGCACACGGTGCGTGGCTTCTTCGCCGGACTGAAAAAGAAGGGCCACGCGGTCGAGGTCATGGAGCGGGTCCGCAACGTCGGCCCGAACAAGGAAGGTGCGCGCGGGAGCTTCACGATCTACCGCATCGCGGAGTGACGACCAGGCGGGTGTTTCCAGATGGCAGGGTGCCGGATGGAAACATCCTCCCGCCAATCGAAGGCCACTGGCACCATCACGTCGCCGCCTGCACCCCGCGGGCGGCGGCGATGTCGGTTTAGCCGCTTCAGGTTTAGAACAGCGCCAGTTGCTCCACTTCGTCGAGCCGAACGACGCCGTTGATCAGCCAGGTATCAGGGTATTGCGAGTGAGTGCCCATTGCCATCAGCATGCCCCTCGCAGGGTACTCCTCCCCGAACACACGCTGCATCTCTGTCAGAGCTCGCTGCTCGCCATAGGTTCGGCGCCACTTGTAGAATGTCGCCTCGATTTCCCAATCCTGACATGTGCCTTGCCGAATGCCGTCGTCCGTCTCGTAGCGGTACTGAAACCTGAATGGGCATGGCTGGTAGGGAATCAGGGGCTTTGTGTTGAAGAGGTCGCTCTGGTTGTGAAGATCGGCGAAGGCTGCGCTCTCCCGCTCGAGTTCGTCATTCGACTTCCGTCCGTGCGAGAAGCCGAGGATGCGCGCCTTCAACAGAGCCAGACTACGCTTCGCCTCTCGCTCGCGCTTAAGGCTAGTGACAATGCGCGCTGCGAGAAATCGTTGTCGCTCCGCTGGCCGAAGTTCCCCGACTAGGCAGATGCTGTCCTGATCTACGCGCCGGCTCTCCGGCCGAGGATCGTCATTTGGCAGGCGCCAACGGAAGCGAATACGATCCCACCTGCCGAACTTCTGGCCCTCATCCAGCGTGCGGAACGCAACGGGGTAGAGGCGCAGCCAGTTGCCCTGGATGTCTATGCCCGCGCAGCAGACCGTCTCGCCATGCTTCTGCCCGAGTTGCGGCGCGGCCTTGACGATGACGACTGCCTCAGCATCACCCGATGTGGGCGGCAGATCGTTCATCGCTGGCTCTGAAAATGCGCTGGGTTGAAGGGGCAGCGCGGAGGTGGGTCACCTTGATCCCTGTCGCCGCGGTCATGGCGTCCGCCACGATGGAGCGATGGCAACCCTCGTGGTCGCGCTCGAAGCAGAGAAGGCAGGAACGCGTGCTGGCAGCCTGGCGGCTCGCTTCTGCCAGTGCATTCTGTGCATCGTTCCCGGCGAGGTGCCGTCTATAGACCCGCAGGAAGCCGGAATGGTCGCCACGTCGCGCAGCCTCACGCCCAGGCTTGGGATCACCAAGATCGCGCAAGTGCAGATAGTGGATCCCGTTCTCAGCCAGCGTGGCTGACAGTGCCGATTTCGAGAAGCCGCGCTTTCGCGACAGCGGCAACTCCCGGACGTCGATCACCTGCTTGATGCCCGCGGACGCCAGCGTCGCAAGAAACGATGGCAAATCCGTGCCTTCGTAGCCGATGGTGAATACCTGTCGCTGCGGCACAACTGTTCCTCTGGAAGTGTGGTCAGACATCAACAAGGGACAAAGAGGTAGCAGTGTGCCCCGTAGTCACGCAATCACGTCGGCGACTGGCCCAATACGCGCCGTGGCTATATCGCCGAATACCCGCTCCTCGCCGGCCAGCACGGCCGCCTTGCCGGTCATGCGCTGCCAGCGCTGCACCGCGACGTCGATGTACCGCGCGTCGATGTCCATAGCGTGGCAGATACGACCTGTGGCTTCCGCCGCGATGATGGTGGTGCCGCTGCCGCAGAACGGCTCGTAGATCGCCTCGCCGGCGGCGCTGTTGTTCAGGATCGGGCGACGCATGCACTCCACCGGCTTCTGGGTGCCGTGCACTGTGGCGGCGTCCTCGTCGCCGCCATTGCTGATGGCCCAGAGCGTGGCCTGGTCCCGCGCCCCCTGCCAATGGCCGGTCGCGCCCTTGCGGACTGCGTACAGGCAGGGCTCGTGCTGCCAGTGATAATCGCCGCGCCCCAGCACAAAGCGCGACTTCGCCCAGACGATCTGGCTGCGGATCACGAAGCCGGAAGCCTCGAGGCTGTCGATCACCGTGCGGCTGTGCACGCCGGCGTGCCAGACATAGGCGGCGTCTCCTGGGAACAGCGCCCAGGCCTGGCGCCAGTCGGCGCGATCATCATTCGCCACCTTACCGGTGCGCATCGTCGCCGAGACGCCTGCCTCGTTCCGCCATTCCGGATCGTAGTTCACGCCATAGGGTGGGTCGGTGATCATCAGATGCGGGGCCGCGCCATTCAGCAGGCGCGCGACATCGGCGGCGCTGGTGGCGTCGCCGCAGAGCAGCCGGTGGGGTCCGAGCTGCCAAAGGTCGCCGGGACGCGTGACCGGCACGACCGGTGGCTCGGGCGCCGGCGCATCGGGATCGCCAGCCGCAGCAGGTTCATCGCCGCCGCCGTCGGCCAGCAACCGGTCGAGCATCGCCTGGTCGAAACCGATTACACCAATGTCGAATTCGTCGGCACGCAACGCCTGCAATTCGGCGGCGAGCAGGCTCTCGTCCCAGGTCGAGTTCAGCGCCAGCTGATTGTCTGCCAGGCGAAAGGCCCGCGCCTGCGCCTCGGTCAGATGGCCAAGCCGGATGGCAGGCACCGCGTCGAGGCCGAGGGCCTTGGCCGCCAGGACACGACCATGGCCGGCGATCAGTACACCAGCATCGTCCACCAGCACCGGCACGTTGAAGCCGAACTCGGCAATGGACGCTGCCAGCTGCGCTACCTGCTCGCTGGGGTGCATGCGCGCATTGGCGGCATAGGCCGCGAGCGACGCCACCGGCATCATCTCCATCTGAAGGTCAGGCCGCATCGGCGGTGGCCTCCATCCGCGCCGCGGCCATGGCGTCATATTCGCGGCCGTCGTCGGCCAGGGTCACCGGCAGGTCCGGATGCAGCATCCGCCAGCGGGCGATCGCCAAGTCGACATAGGCCGGCGCCAGCTCGATCGCGCGCACGCGACGGCCGGTGCGCTGGCCGGCCAGGATGGTGGTGCCGCTGCCGCCGAAAGGTTCGAAGACCACCTCGCCCTCGTCGGTGTAGGTGCGCATCAGGAATTCCGGCAGCACAACCGGGAATACCGCCGGGTGCTCCGTCTCGATGCCGCGGCCCTTGTGTCGGGTCAGGCGCAGCACGTTGTCGGGGATCCGGAAGTCCTGCACCGGCAGCCCGGCGTGCTGGTATTCCGAGATGGTCCCGTCGGCGGCGCGCAGCCCGCTACCCTTGTTCGGCGTGCCGGCCCACTTACAGGGCACGATCTTGTTCGCTTGGCGCGCCTGGCGGTTGAAGTGGAAGACGAACTCGAAGGCCGGCGCGAGGCGACCGTTCCAGTCGCCGGGCAGGCCGGGCCCCTGGTCCCAGGTATAGAGGCCGAAGCGGCGCCAGCCGCGGGCGCGCATCCAGTCAAGCCAGCCCGACCAGTACGGGATCCATTCGCTGTCGCGGTGGATCAGGCCGAGGTTCACCAGCACCTGGCCGTCCGGCCGCATGGCCGCGTCGAGATGCTGGAACACGCCCTGCACCAGCGCATCCCAATCCGTGCCGCCGCCGGTGGTGTAGTCGCGCTGGTTGCCGTAGGGCGGGGAGGTGAACAGCAGCGCCGCGCGGTCCTCGCCCATCACGCGCGCCACGGTGGCGGCGTCGGTGCTGTCGCCGCACAGCAGGCGATGGTCGCCCAGCAGCCAGAGATCGCCGGGACGGGTGACGGCCTGGCGCGGCGGCTCCGGTTCGGCGTCCGCGGGATCGTCCGCCGGCGCCTCGTTGCCAGGGGCGTCGGCGCTGGCAACGGCCGGGCTGGCAAGGGTCCCGTTGCCAGGGTCCGTTGCCACCGGCTCCATGCCGGCCAGCAGCCGATCGAGCTCACCGGCATCGAAGCCGGTCAGCGCCAGATCGAGACCGCCCATCTCCTGCAGCTTGGCCACCTCGGCGGCGAGCAATGCCTCGTCCCAGCCGGCGTTCAGCGCGATGCGATTGTCGGCCAAGCGGTAGGCGGCTTTCTGCGCTTCCGTCAGGCCGGCGCGGGTGATGGTGGGGACGGTCTCCAAGCCGAGCGATTTGGCGGCTTGCAGGCGGCCATGGCCGGCGATGACCTCGCCACGCTCGTCGACCAGCACCGGCGCCACGAAGCCGAACTCCAGGATGCTGGCCGCGATCTGCGCTACCTGCTCGGCGGAGTGCGTGCGCGCGTTCCCGGCATAGGACAGCAGGGAGGCGACCGCGCGCGCCTCGACGGCGCTCGCAGACCATGGGGCCTGG
>CAYNBM010000095.1:0-4931 GCA_964395305.1 uncultured Rubritepida sp. | reverse complement strand
AGGCCAGCTTCGATTTCAGGGCCGCCTTCAACGCGACGGCGACGCGGATGATGACCGCGGTGCTGCGGAACCAGCAGGCGGGGACGGAGTACGCTTGATACCAGCCTGCGTCGCTGCCCTATTTTAGTTACCCCGCACAGCAGGACAGCTTACCGACCTCCTTGGAGAAGCTCAGCGCAGCCAGCTTCAGCGCTTCGACCGTCGTCAGGTAGGGGAAGATCGTCGCCGACAGGTCGGCCACGGTCAGCCTGTGCTTCACCGCCAAAACAGCGGTCTGGATGCTGTCCCCAGCCTCCGGCGCCAGCATGTGCGCGCCCAGGAGCCGCCCGCTCCCTCGCTCCGCCACCAGCTTGATCAGCCCCCGCGTGTCGCGGGCTGCCAACGCCCGGGGCACCTGGTCGAGCGGTACGATCCTGGTCTCGACCTCCAGCCCCGCACGTCGGGCCGCCGCCTCGGTCAGGCCGACGCTCGCCACCTGCGGGTCACTGAAGGTCACCTCTGGCATGGCCGTGGCGTCGTAGCGCGGCGCGCTTTCGTCGCCGAGCGCGTTCTCCGCAGCGATCTTGCCGCCGTGGGCCGCCATATAGACATAGAGGTCACGGCCAGTAACGTCGCCCGCCGCGTAGACCCCCGGGCGCATCGTGCGCATCCGGTCGTCGACCTGGACGGCGCCGCGGCTGTCCAGCACCACGCCAGCCTCCTCCAGACCCATCCCAGCTGTATTTGGGGTCCGGCCTGTGGCCACGAGCACGCGCTCGGCGAAGAGCGTAACTGCGGTACCCTCGGTGTCCCGGGCGACGAGCTCGACTCCGCCGTTCCCAGCCTGCCGTATGGCTTCGTAGGACACCCCAGACCGGACCTCGACGCCCTCGGCGCGGAGGTAGTCGGCCAGCGCCGCGCTCACCTCCGGCTCCGCACCGGGCAGCAGCCGGGAACGGCACACGATGGTCACGAGCACGCCGAAGCGGGCAAACATCTGGCCGAGCTCGACGCCAATGACGCCGCCGCCGATCACCAGGAGCGAGGCGGGGAGCTCTTCGAGCTCCATCGCGGTCGTGCTGGTGAGCCAGGGGACCGTGTCCAGCCCGGGGATCGCCGGTGCGGCGGGCGACGTCCCGGTCGCGATGATGACCTTCCCAGACCGGTAGGCTGCGTCCCCGACCATGACGGCGCCATCTGGCGTTAGGTGTGCCCGTCCCGGGACGTAGGTGACGTCGGGGTATTGCGGCAGGAGATCGGCGTACTTCGCCTGCCGGAGGCTCGCGACCAACTCGTCCTTCTGCGCGACGAGAGCCTTCCAGTCCCCCAGCCGCGCCGATGCGGTGATCCCGGCGAAGCGCGAGGCGGAGCGCGCTTGGTGCAGCGTCTCCGCCGCCCGGATGAGCGCCTTCGACGGCACGCAGCCAATGTTGACGCAGGTGCCGCCAATGGTTCCGTCGCCGA
Organism: uncultured Rubritepida sp.; assembly: GCA_964395305.1. Classification (GTDB taxonomy): domain Bacteria; phylum Pseudomonadota; class Alphaproteobacteria; order Acetobacterales; family Acetobacteraceae; genus Rhodovarius. The sequence goes on along the minus strand of CAYNBM010000095.1, from coordinate 3,488 downwards.
CCAGCGTGACTTTCGCGCCAAGCTCCGAAGCGCGGATTGCCGCGGAGAAGCCCGCTGACCCGGTGCCGATCACGAGGAGGTCCGGTGTACGCTCGCCGTGGCTCGGCTTGACGCCGCAGCAGTCATGCTGGGCAGGCTGCGGTGCGAAGAAGTTCACGGTGGTTCCTTTGCTTTTCATTGGTCCGGCAGCCTAGGCGGAGCGCCGACGCCGGTAGGCCGCGTAGGCGACGATCCCAAGAAACAGGACCATCGCCGGGATCAGAACGTAGTCGAGGTAGCCAAGCACGGCCGAGAGACCAACGGCGCCGAACAGGACAGCCAAAATTGGGGTGAAGCAGCACAAAGCAGCCACCATGAAGCCAATGATGCCGGTGGCCATGAGCTTGCGGTTTTCCATGTCAGCGGTCCTTGCCCACGCGCCCGGGGGAACCGCCGGGGTCGAGCGCGAGCGCCTCGCGCGCCATCGGTTCGGTGACAAGCGTCCAGTCCGGTATCACCACGCCGGGGCGGAACGCGAAGGCATGGCCGACGGTGCCGATCATCCGTTCGACGATATCCATGGGGCCTCCGGGGGCTTCGTGGGCTGCCCTACTGCACCGCTCGCGAGGGGAATCCGGCGTTGGTCGTCGCCTGCACCAGGGCCGCGATGTTGGTCCTGGTAGTGTCAAACGTGACCGTCGCAGTGGCCGTCCCGGAGTGTTCAGCGACGGTCACCCGGCTCACGCCGGGCATACGGGTGAGGGTCCGCCTCACGATGGGCGCGCAGGTAACGCAGGAGATGTTCTGCACTTCGAGAGTTGCCGTCTGTTCGGCGGCGAAGGCCGTGGCGCCGGTGGCCAGGACGAGTCCCAGGGCGGCGGCAAGGCGGGTGATCAACTTCATGTCTGGCTTCCTTTTCAAAACGGCTACAGGAGGATTGACGCGGCGTATGGGAAGGCGAGGGCTGCCACGACAAGGGCGGCCGCGCTCCAGAGGGCGACCTTGGCGATCCGATCGGAGGCCGGTCGGGCGCAGTACGAGCCATCGGCGCAGGCCGCGGCCTTGGGCTTGCGGTAGACCGCGAAGAACCCGGCTACGAGGCAGGCCAGGGTGATGGCGATGAAGACCGGCTGATAGGGCGCCAGGACCGTCAGGTTGCCGATCCAGGCGCCGCTGACGCCGACCAGGAACAGGCCGAGGGGTAGGAGGCAGCAGCTCGACGCGCCGAGGGCGGCCAGCAACCCCACCATGGCCAACAACGCCTTGGGCGAGCCACTTCCATCCGCCGTTGGCTCCCCCGTGTCACCTGGGGCAAGGACATTCCGTTTCGCTTGGTCGCTCATCGCCGCCTGGCCCTTCTCCGTCATCTCGACCAAGATGGGACCTGTAGTAACTACAGGTTCAAGGGGGAATCTACGCCCTCTGGGAGATGGCGATGGACGGCAGGCAGCAGGGCATTTCGATCGGCGACCTGTCCATGCGGACGGAGGTCAACATTGAGACCATCCGGTACTACGAGAAGATTGGCCTGCTGCCCGCCCCGGGGCGGACGGGAGGGCGGCACCGGGTGTACGGGCCCGCGCACGTCGCGCGGCTTACCTTTGTGCGGAGGAGCCGCGAGCTGGGCTTTAGCCTTGAGGAGATCCGTAGCCTCCTGAGACTTGTCGACGGCGGCCACAGCTCGTGCTCGGACGTGCAGATCGTGACGCTCAAGCATCTCGATGATGTGCGAAAGAAGATCGGCGACCTCCAGCGGCTGGAGCGGACCCTCAGCGAGGTCGCGTCACGCTGCCAGGGCGGGTCGGTTCCGGATTGTCCCATCGTCGAGGCTCTGTACGCGCCCGCGCAGGGCGCCGAGGCGTGACCGCTCCTGTAGGTCTCGGGAAAGGGCCTTGAAGCTGTAGTTGCTACATGTCCGAGGGTCCGGTCGCGTGCGCTCCGCTATCGGACCTCCTCGGGGCGCCGATCGGCCGTTTCATGGGCATCGCATTTCACCTCGACTGAACTCCCGAAGAACCCGCCTCGGTCGGCTCGTGCCTGCACCCACCGGGGAAGCCCGGGCGCAACACTTATGGAGAACATCGGCATGCTCACCCTCGACCTCCCGGTCGAGCCGTACTGGCTCGACCTTCCCCGCGGTGTGCGCGTGGAAATCCGCCCCGTCACCACGGCGGTGATGGCCGCGGCCCAGGCCGGCTCCGCCCGTCGCCTCGGCGCACTGCGGGCCGCGACCGAAGACCTCGACCCCGACATGGCCCGCGGCCTGGCCTTCGCCTTTCTGGTCAAGGCGTTGGCCCGCCACGCCGTCACCGCCTGGGAGGGTGTCGGCGACGCCGCCGGCAAGCCGCTGCCGCTATCGCCCGAGGCGGTCGAGCGCCTGATGGACATGGACGAGATGGCTGCCGCCTTCTGGGACCGCGCCACCGGCCCCGTCGCCGCCGTGGCCCTGGAGGGAAACGGCTAAGGGCCCGCGCCGAGTGGCACTTCGGCCAGGGCCCTGACTACTGCCGCGGCTGCGCTGCCCTCGACCGCGACTGCGGCCTAGCCTGTCCCTACGCCGCCCACGCCCCATCCAGCGTCGAGGGCGCTGCTTGCTGGGCCGCCGGCACCACCTGCGCCGCGGCGACGATGGCGGGCCTCGACCTCGACATGCCGGCGGCGCTGGCCACCGCCCGCGAGATGGGCTCGACCGGCTGGGCCGCCGCCGAACTCCTCCTGGCCATGCGCATGGGCCTCGCCGCCGGCAGCGCATCCCGGCGTCCTGACCACACCACAGATCCGGGAGGCGTGACGCATGGCGGATAGCACACGCCGCGTCTCGGTCCGGCTGTCGCTGGACGACGCCGCCCGGGTCAAGCAGGAGCTGCGCGAGGTCGGCGAGACTGGCCAGCGCAGCCTGGAGCGCATCCAGGGTGGTGCCGATCGCGCCTCCCGCGCGCTGGACCTGCTCGACGTCGCGGTCCGCGGCGTGCAGATCGCCGGACTCGCCGCGGGCCTGCGCGCCGTGGTGGTCGCCGGCGATGCGCTGACCCAGTCCATGGGCCGGCTGAACACCGCGCTGGGCTCTGTCGAGCGCGCCGGCGAGATCTACGACCGGCTGTATCGCGACAGCCTGCAGACCGGCGTCGCCGTCCGCGAGAGCGTGGACGCCTTCGCCCGCTTTTCGATCGCGGCGCGCGAGATCGGCGCCACCTCCGACCAGGTCGCCACGCTGGTCGGCGGCCTGCAGCGCATCGCCATCGCGTCTGGCGCCAGCCAGCAGGAGATCGCCTCCTCCACTCAGCAGCTCGCCCAGGCGCTGGCCTCGGGCACGCTGCAGGGCGACGAGCTGCGCTCGATCCTGGAAGGCCTGCCGACGCTGGCCCAGGCGCTGGCCCGCGAGCTCGGCGTCTCCATCGGAGAGCTCCGAAAACTCGGCTCCGAGGGCAAGCTTACCGCCGATACGGTCTTTCCCGCGCTGCTGCGCGCCGTCGAGCGGCTGAATGGCGAGTTCGAGCGCGCGCCGCTCT
>CAYNBM010000094.1:0-5046 GCA_964395305.1 uncultured Rubritepida sp. | reverse complement strand
CGGACACCACCGTCCGCGCCGTGCTGCTGCGCGTTCCGGCGTCCGGCGCATGAGCATCGATCCGAAGGCCACGCGGGGCTATCGCAACCGCAACCCGGGCAACATCGAGCATGTCCCTGCCAACAAATGGCAGGGCCTCGACGAGCCGCCCTCGGATGGGCGCTTCTGCCGCTTCACCAGCCATGAGTTCGGCATCCGCGCGCTCGCAGCCCTGCTGGTCACCTACCAGAACCGGCACAAGCTGCGCACGCCGCGGGCGATCATCGAGCGCTGGGCGCCGAAGGTGGAGAACGACACCGCGGCCTATATCGCGGTGGTGGCGCGGCGGATCGGGGTTGGGCCGGACGATGCGATCGACCTGCATCGGCACGAACACCTCCGCCCGCTGGTCGAGGCCATCATCCACCATGAATGCGCCGGGCTGGCCTATCCGGCAGCGGTGATCGACCGCGCGCTCACCCTGGCCGGGGTCCCGCCCGCGCCGCCGGTGACGTTGCGGGAGGTCGCCGCCGTCACCGGCACCGGGCGTGGTGCGATCCTCGTGGGCGCGGCGGGCATAGCCACCGCGGTGGCGCAGGCGGCACCAGCCATCCAGGCGCTGGGCACACTGGCACCGGCTGTTGCCATCGCGGTCATCGTGGCGGCCGTTGTCGGCGTGCTCGCCTGGCGGCTGCGGCGACCAGCATGAGCGCCTTCGCCGCGGCCATGGATGCGCTGGCCGCGGATCCGAACATCGGCACGGAGGCGACCTACCGCGCAGGCGGGATCGGGGCGCCGGTCCTGCTCCGCGTGGTTCGCTCGGCACCGGACCGGCTCGGCGACGCCTTCGGCACCAGCTTCATTCAGGCCAGCGATGTCCTGACCGTCGCCATCGCCGTGCTGCCCGCCGTGGACGCGGACGACACCTTCACCCTCGGTGCCGACACCCTGACCGTTCAGCACGCCGAGCGTGACGCCGCCTGCATCGCCTGGCGCGTCTTCTGCCGCCGATAGGAGCACCACCATGATCGATCCCGAGCGCATCGGCGGCATCGTCGGTGAGGCGCTGCTCGCCGGCGCCCTGGGTGCGCTCGGGGCGATGGCGCGCTTCTCGTCCACCGACCGACCGCTGCTGACCCGCGCCTATCTGCTGCACGCGCTGGCTGGCGGCAGCCTCGGCACGGGCGCCTGGCTCATCGCCCATGCCTTCGAGCTCGACGGCTGGTGGCTGTTCGCGGTGGCGTGGCTCGCTGGAACGCTCGGCTACGCCGCCCTGCATGACCTGCTGCTGCGCATCCTCAGCCGCAAGTTCGGCGGGCGCTAATCCATGCGGCTCGGCGCCGCCATCGTCGGCGACCTCCGCAAGGTGCTGGCCGACGAGGTGCGGGCTGGCGAGCGCGCCGCGATGAGCGCCATCCGCGCTGAGACGGAGCAGGTGAAGGCCGAGTTGCGGCGGCAGGTCACCACCGCCTTCTCAGGCAACGCGCGCGGCATCGCCAATGCCTGGCGGTCGATGATCTTTCCACGCACGGGTCAGTCACTACGGCCTGCGGGGCTGGTCTTTACCAAGGTGCCGAACGTCATCGACGCCTTCGAGCGCGGGGCGCTGATCCGCGCCACGGGCGGCGGGAAGTTCCTCGCCATCCCGACCGGCTTCAACGCTGCGCGTGGCAGGCGCGGTCGCGGGGAGAAGGGCATGCGGGTCACGCCCGCGCAGATGGTCGCCTCGGGCCAGGCCTTTCTGCGGCCGTTCAAGTCGGGCCTGGGCTTCGTCTGGTGCCTGCCACTGCGGCAGGGCGAGCAGACCGGACGCCGGCGGCGGACCCGCCTCGTGGCGGGAGGCGTGACCGAGGTCGGCACCGCCAACCGCAAGGGGCGCGAGGCCTGGGCGCGCGGGCTGCTGGAGCAGGGGATGGTGCCGATGTTTCTCCTGCTGCCCCAGGTGAAGCTCGCCAAACGGCTCGACGTGCGCGGCGCCGCTGAGCGCGGGCTGGGTCGCCTGCCGGGCCGCTTCGTGGCGGCCTGGGAACGCGAGAGCGGGAGGTCAGTGTGAGCGCACGCGAGGCCGCCATTGCCGCGCTGCAGAGCCGGCTGGTCACGTCGCTGGCGGTCAGGAACCCGGCGCCGATCGTGCTCCGCGGCGAGACCATCCCGCAGCGCATCCCGCCCGGTGGCCTGGTCGTGGTCCGCGACGGCGAGACGGTGGAGGAGACGCCCATCCTCTCGCCGCTTGCCTGGCAGATCGAGCATCGCGCTGAGGTCGAGATCACCGTTGGCGGCGCCACACCGGCCGCGCGCAACGCCCTGCTCGACGCACTGCTGATGGACGTCGCCGCTGCCATCACCGCCAACCGAACCCTCACCGACGCCGTCGAATGGGCACAGCCCGGCAGCGCCTCCTTCGAGGATGTCGAGTTCGAGGGCGCTGCCGCGGCTCGCGCCGCCGCCATCCCCGTCACCCTTTGGTTCACCGTTGCCGGCTCGCCGCTGGCCTGATCCCCCTCCAGGAGAACGCCCATGCCCCGTGCCATCGGCGCGAACTGCCGCCTGCTCATGCTGCCCGAAACCGTCTACGGCACCGCGCCCGGCAGCAACTGGCGGCGCATGCCGTTCCTGTCCTGCGATCTCGGCGCCGAGCAGCCGCTGCTGGACGCCGACGTGATCGGTGTGGGCAGCAACCGGGATCCGGCCGCGCCATTCCTCGACACGGTGACGGTCGCCGGCCAGGCGGTGGTGCCGGTCGATCTGATCAACATCGGGCACTGGCTGCGCCTGCTGCTCGGCGCGCCGGTGACAACCGGCACCACCAACTTCATCCACACCTTCGCCTCGGGCGCGGCCTCGCTGCCGAGCAACGCGATGGAGATCGGCTATCCGGACGTGCCGTCCTTTGACGTCTGCACCGGCGTGCGTGCCGACACGCTGGAGATGGACTTCACGCCGACCGGCGCGGCCACGGCGACCTTCGGGCTGCTGGGCCAGGGCTCGGTGCGCACCGGTGCCACGTCAGGCGGCACGCCGACCAGCGCGGCCTACATGGCCTTCAACAAGGCGCAGGGGTCCATCACTCGCAGTAGCGTGGCGCTGGCGCAGGTCACCGGCGCGCGGCTCACCTATGCCAATGGGATGGAGGCGGTGCGGACCATTCGCGCCGATCGCCGCGTCGAGGGCGTGGATCCCGGCATCGCACGCTGCACCGGCCAGATCACCGTGCGCTTCGAGAACACGACGCTGCTGGCCCAGGCGCAGGCCGGCACCTCGGCGGAATTCGCCATGGCCTTCACCATCGACGCGAACCGCAGCCTGACGATCACGCTGCACGAGGTCTATCTGGCGCTCGCCAAGACCCCGATCGAGGGGCCGGCCGGGGTGGAGGCCAGCTTCGACTTCCGCGCCGCCTTCAATGCGACGGCGACGCGGATGATGACGGCGGTGCTGCGGAACCAGCAGGCGGGGACAGAGTATGCGTGAGCGTAGATCGAGCCAGAAAAATCAGGTTGGTTTCTTCGCCTCAACGATGGCGCGCATCAAGATCGATGCGAAGATGAGGTGCCGGGCGGCGGATTGAGCCGAGACGCGAAGCTCTGGATCGGGATGCGCGAGTACGTTCCTGAATGCCTGATAGGCTCCGCGGAGGAGTTCCATGTAGCCCTTCTGCCTGCTCAACCCGCTCTCAGTCTCTAAATCCTTGATGATCAAGAGTGGCTTTTCAGGTTTGAGCACCTCGTTGATCAGTTTTGCACCGTCTTCTGGCCTACCCGTCTTGCGACGGATTTCGATGAAGACCTCTTCGTAAGCCCGGACCACCGCCTCCTTCATATGTCCGTCGCGGTACAGCGGCAGAGCCGTGTCCCGCACCTTGACGTGCAGGAGGTCATCGAAGCCAAAACGCTTGTCGCTTTCCGGAGGTGGAACTGAGAGAAGCTTCTGGATGGCTCCTTCGATGGTCGGAATGTCGAAGTTGATGATGCCCCAGTAGTCTCCCCGGCAATTGAAATGGATATGCCGACCAAGATTGCTATTGCCTTTGACCTCTGGGACCAAGGTGATCAGACTTTCATGATAGGCCTGCATGGCTTCCTTAACCGCAGGCGGCCCCTCGACCTGGGACTCCTCCATGTCCTGCCATGTCTTTAATGCCAGGGTCCGCATCTTGCTCAAGACCACGAACGCGTCTGTCGCTCGCTTAGCCAATTTTACGTATTCGTCCATTCAATCGGCCCTGCCCTGACGATCGGACGCTAGCTGCTTCCAGACGCAACGCGAAGTACGCGAGCGTCACGGTTTATCGGTCATCTCCAAGCGCAGCCCCCGTCGCTCCGCATCCTGAGCGTCAGGCTCATCAGACCCATACGGAAGGCCCAACCGCATGCTCACTCTCGACCTCCCGGTCGAGCCCTATTGGCTCGACCTGCCGCGCGACGTGCGCGTGGAAATTCGCCCCGTCACCACCGCGGTCATGGCCGCAGCCCAGGCCGGCTCCGCCCGTCGCCTTGGCGCGTTGCGGGCCGCGGAGGCCGACCTCGACCCCGACATGGCCCGCGGCCTGGCCTTCGCCTTCCTGGTCAAGGCGCTGGCCCGCCACGCCGTCACCGCCTGGGAGGGTGTGGGCGACACTGGCGGCAAGCCGCTGCCGCTCTCGCCCGAGGCCGTCGAGCGCCTGATGGACATGGACGAGATGGCCGCCGCCTTCTGGGACCGCGCCACCGGCCCGGTCGCCGCTGTGGCGCTGGAGGGAAACGGCTAAGGGCCCGAGCCGAATGGCATTTCGGCCAGGGCCCTGACTACTGCCGCGGCTGCGCGGCCCTCAATCGCGACTGCGGGCTCGCCTGCCCCTACGCCGCCCACGCGCCGGCCAGCGTCGAGGGCGCCGCAGCTTGGGCGGCCGGCACCACCTGCGCCACGGCAACCATGGCCGGCCTCGACCTCGACATGCCGGCCGCGCTCGCCACCGCGCGCGAGATGGGCGCCTCCGGCTGGGCCGCAGCGGAACTGCTGCTGGCCACGCGCTTGGGCCTCGCCGCCGGCAGCGCCGCGCGGCGCACTGATCCGCCCGGGCCCTGACCA
>CAYNBM010000093.1:0-5197 GCA_964395305.1 uncultured Rubritepida sp. | reverse complement strand
GGGCGCCGGGGGCGTGGCGAGAAGGGCATGCGGGTCACGCCCGCACAGATGGTCGCCTCCGGCCAAGCCTTCCTGCGCCCCTTCAAGTCCGGGCGCGGCTTCGTGTGGTGCCTGCCGCTGCGCCAGGGCGAGCAGACCGGGCGGCGGCGACGCACACGCCTCGTGGCCGGCGGCGTGACCGAGGTCGGCTCCGCCAACCGCAAGGGGCGCGAGGCCTGGGCGCGCGGGCTGCTGGAACAGGGGATGGTGCCGATGTTCCTGTTGCTGCCCCAGGTGAAGCTCGCCAAGCGGCTCGATGTGCGCGGCGCGGCTGAGCGTGGGCTGCGTCGCCTGCCGGGCCGTTTCGTCGCAGCCTGGGAACGCGAGAGCGGGAGAACGGCATGACCATGCGAGCGCGTCTCCTCCTGCTGCTCGGGCTCGTCGTGCTGTCCTGGGCCGCCGTTCCCATGGGCCTGGCGCTCACCTGGGTCGCGGGGCGCTTCTTCGCAGCAATGCTGGGGTGGGCATGAGCGCGCGCGAGAACGCCATCGCAGCCCTGCACAGCCGGCTTGTCACGTCGCTCGCTGCCAGGAACCCGGCGCCGGTCATGCTCCGTGGCGAGAGCATCCCGCAGCGCATCCCCGCCGGCGGACTGGTTGTCGTCCGCGACGGCGAGACGGTGGAAGAGTTGCCCATCCTCTCGCCGCTTGCCTGGCAGGTCGAGCATCGCGCCGAGATCGAGATCACCGTGGCCGGCGCCATGCCCGCCGCGCGCAATACGCTGCTGGATGCGCTGCTGGTGGATATCGCCGCAGCCATCACTGCCAACCGCACCCTCGGCGGCGCCGTCGAATGGGCGCAGCCCGGCAGCGCATCCTTCGAGGATGTCGAGTTCGAGGGCGCCGCCGCGGCCCGCGCCGCCGCCATCCCCGTCACCCTGTGGTTCACCGTCGCCGGCTCGCCGCTGGCCTGATCCCCCTCCAGGAGAACGCCCATGCCCCGTGCCATCGGCGCGAATTGCCGCCTGCTCATGCTGCCCGAGACCACCTACGGCACCGCCCCCGGCAGCAACTGGCGGCGCATGCCGTTCCTGTCCTGCGATCTGGGTGCGGAGCAGCCGCTCCTCGATGCCGACGTCATCGGCGTGGGCAGCAACCGCGATCCGGCCGCACCCTTCCTCGACACGGTGACGGTCGCCGGCCAGGCGGTGGTGCCGGTCGACCTGATCAATATCGGGCACTGGCTCCGCCTGCTGCTCGGCGCACCGACCACCACTGGCACCACCAATTTCATCCACACCTTCGCCTCGGGCGCGGCGTCGCTGCCGAGCAACGCGATGGAGATCGGCTATCCCGACGTGCCGTCCTTCGACGTCTGCACGGGCGTGCGCGCCGACACCTTGGAGATGGACTTCACGCCAACCGGCGCGGCGACGGCGACCTTCGGGCTGCTGGGCCAGGGCTCGGTGCGCACGGGCGCCACCTCAGGCGGTACGCCGACCAGCGCCGCCTACACTGCCTTCAACAAGGCGCAGGGGTCCATCACCCGCAGCAGCGTGGCGCTGGCTCAGGTCACTGGCGCGCGACTCACCTATGCCAACGGCATGGAGGCGGTGCGCACCATCCGTGCCGATCGCCGTGTCGAGGGCGTGGATCCTGGCATCGCGCGCTGCACGGGCCAGATCACCGTGCGCTTCGAGAACACCACGCTGCTCGCCCAGGCGCAGGCCGGCACATCGGCGGAATTCGCGCTGGCCTTCACCATCGACGCCAACCGCAGCCTGACGATCACGCTGCACGAGGTCTACCTGGCGCTGGCGAAGACGCCCATCGAGGGGCCGGCGGGGGTGGAGGCCAGCTTCGACTTCCGCGCCGGCTTCAACGCGACGGCGACGCGCATGATGACGGCCGTGCTGCGAAACCAGCAGGCAGGGACGGAGTATGCGTGATCCGATTGGCCGAAAAATGCTAATTTGGCGCCCGCTGCGAAACCTAAAAGTCGCTGAAGTCGAGCGCCACCAGAGGGCGGCTCAAGGGAACGCCCTTAGTCTCGAGGAATTCAATCAATACGAGAAAGTTCTCTACCGGGAGGCCGGGGAGAGACACGCGCCAGTAAGCGCTCTTCCCAGGCTCGTCCGGTTCGTCAAGCCAGACGAAGCCATAGCTCTCGAGAACACGCAGTTCACCTTCGTTGTCGGAATAGCGCGAAATTCGACCAAGTTTGTCTGAATTAATCTCGACGCGATCGCCGCCGCCAAATCCTTGACGTCCTTCGGTCTCACGGCGCTCGACAAGCATAACTAGAAATTCGCGGGTGATTCGGGGCAGCTTGGTCAGTGCGGCGGATAACGTCGCAAATGATTTCTGCGTCTTGGTCAGGTCCGCGTTGAGCCCGTTCTCGTCGAGGACCTGGGTGAACGTCGTGAGATCCGACATCTGCGGCTTCGGTATAGACTCAATAAAACTAGCTAGGTTCGTTGGATAATTTCCATCCGCATCAGGAATCTCAAGTTCGATCTTGACGCGCGCGAGTTCGCTGCGGACGTGATTGTATATCAGTTGCAAGACGTCGACAGGGAGATCCATGCAGAGCTTGCCAATGTCATCGATATCCCAGATGTCATTCTCGCTGAACGACGACCGAGCGCACTCGGTTGGATCGAGGGTATAGGAGGACTGTTTACCCGCGATCATCAAAACGCGGATCTTCGAATAATCCTTGATCTGTTCTTCGCTCAGCGTCGCCAGCATGGCATTGACTTTAGCCGACGTGCGAGTCGCGGTGATCTGAAATGCGATTTTGTTCGCTTTGTCGGCAAGATCTAGGCCAGGCTCATTGCTGCGATCGACGTTGAGATTGACTAGGTTGAGCGACAGAAGGTGGTTGAGAATCGTCTTAAAGAAGTCTTCTGAGTGCTTGTTGAGGTCGGTCAGACCAAGGCGTCCACGGGTCGAAACTTGTCCTGCCACGTCACTCAGCGCATCGACGATCTCACCGATAAAGTATCCTCGTGTCAGCATCGCTAGATCCTTGGGTAGGAGCGGAACGGCCACGCTCCCCGCCTTCATGATTGGCCAGAGAACATCAAGCAGCATTGGACAGCTCACTACCACAGGTGACGCTGAGCCGTGGCGCGCTTGCATCGACCGCATCGGCCCGAGCGGATCGGGTCCGGAAATCATCCAGATGGAGACCCCCATGCTGACCCTCGACCTCCCGGTCGAGCCGTACTGGCTCGACCTCCCCCGCGGCGTGCGCGTGGAAATCCGCCCCGTCACCACCGCCGTGATGGCAGCCGCCCAAGCCGGCTCCGCCCGCCGCCTCGGGGCACTGCGCGCCGCGACCGAAGACCTCGACCCCGACATGGCGCGCGGCCTGGCCTTCGCCTTCCTCGTCAAGGCGCTGGCCCGCCACGCCGTCACCGCCTGGGAGGGTGTGGGCGACACTGGCGGCAAGCCGCTGCCGCTCTCGCCCGAGGCCGTCGAGCGCCTGATGGACATGGACGAGATGGCCGCCGCCTTCTGGGACCGCGCCACCGGCCCGGTCGCCGCTGTGGCGCTGGAGGGAAACGGCTGAGGGCCCGAGCCGAATGGCACTTTGGCCAGGGCCCTGACTATTGCCGAGGCTGCGCGGCTCTCGATCGCGAATGCGGTCTTTCCTGTCCCTACGCCGCCCACGCCCCGGCCAGTGTCGAAGGCGCCGCGTGCTGGGCCGCCGGCACCACCTGCGCCACGGCGACGATGGCTGGCCTCGATCTCGACATGCCGGCCGCACTCGCCACCGCCCGCGAGATGGGCGCCACGGGCTGGGCCGCGGCCGAACTGCTGCTGGCCCTGCGCATGGGCCTCGCTGCCGGCAGCGCATCCCGCCGCCCTGACCACCACACCGACCCGGGAGGCGTGACGCATGGCTGACGCCACCCGCCGCGTCTCGGTCCGGCTGTCGCTGGACGACGCCGCCCGGGTCAAGCAGGAGCTGCGTGAGGTCGGTGAGACCGGTCAGCGTAGCCTGGAGCGCATCCAGGGCGGCGCCGATCGCGCCTCCCGCGCCCTGGACCTGCTCGATGTCGCTGTCCGTGGCGTGCAGATCGCTGGCCTTGCCGCCGGGCTGCGCGCCGTGGTGGTGGCGGGCGACGCGCTCACCCAGTCCATGGGCCGGCTGAACACCGCCCTCGGCTCCGTCGAGCGCGCCGGCGAGATCTACGACCGCCTCTATCGCGACAGCCTGCAGACCGGCGTCGCGGTGCGCGAGAGCGTGGATGCCTTTGCCCGCTTCTCGATCGCCGCCCGCGAGATCGGCGCCACCTCCGACCAGGTCGCCACGCTGGTCGGCGGCCTGCAGCGCATCGCCATCGCGTCGGGCGCCTCGCAGCAGGAGATCGCATCCAGCACGCAGCAGCTCGCCCAGGCGCTGGCCTCGGGCACGCTGCAGGGCGACGAACTCCGCTCGATCCTGGAAGGCCTGCCCACCCTGGCGCAGGCGCTGGCGCTCGAGCTCGGCGTCTCCATCGGTGAGCTCCGCAAGCTCGGCTCCGAGGGCAAGCTCACCGCGGACACGGTGTTCCCGGCGCTGCTGCGCGCCGTCGAGCGGCTGAATGGCGAGTTCGAGCGCGCGCCGCTCTCGGTGGGCCGCGCCTTCGGGCAGCTGACGGCCGCCGCCGATCAGTTCCTCGCCCGGCTCGACCAGGCGATCGGCCTGTCCAATGCCCTGGCCCGTGCGCTGTCCGGTGCCGCCCGCGTGCTGGACGGCGTCCGCCGTGGCTCCGGGCTGCTGCTGCCCTCCGAGCAGGAGGCCGACCGCCGCGCCCAGGCCGAGGCGCTGCGCGCCCAGATCGCCCGCCTCGAGGCGGAGAACGACGGCCGCGACAGCCTGCGCTCCCAGCCCCGGCGTGGCTCGATCCGTGGCGGGCTGGTCGGCACCGCCCAGCAGCAGGCCGGTGTGGATCGCGCCGCCCGGCTGGAGGAGCTGCGCCGCCAGTACACGGAACTCCAGGAGGAGATTACCCGCGGCGAGCAGGCCGCCGGCGAGCGCCAGCGCACCGAGCAGGAGGCCGCGGCTGGACAGGCCGCTGAGGCCCGCCGCCGCCGCACCGCCGCGGACGCTGAGGAACTCCGCAAGGCGCTCGACGACCGCTTTCGCATCAACAGCGAATACGAGGACCGTGTCCGCCGCCTGCGCGAGGCCGAGGCCGCGGGCGGCATCACCACCGCCGATCGCA
>CAYNBM010000092.1:0-5355 GCA_964395305.1 uncultured Rubritepida sp. | reverse complement strand
GCGGGCAGACCTGCCGGGCGAGCGCGCCGCGGTGGTAGGTGATGCTGTCGCCGGGAGCCGCGGCGCCCAGCCAGGTGCAGAGGGAAGCCTCGGTGAGAGGCGCCACCACTGCGCGGATGTCGGTGATGTTGGTGTCCATGACCATGATTACCGAGGCTGCGGTCATTCTGTTTCAGGCCGCCGGAGCGATGCCGGCGGCGCACAGCCGCAACCGCATCTCGCGCACGCGCCGGAACGCCGTGGTGCGGGACAGGCCGGCGTGACGGGCGGGATCGACGTCGCCACGCGCCAAGGCGGCGCAGAGGGGCGCATCCTCCTCCGTCAGCACGTCGGCGACCCGCTCGAGGTCCAGGCGGCGATTCACGACAGCGAAGGCGTCAGTCTGCTGGCCCATCCACGCGCCGTAGCCGTCCGCGTCCGACAGCACGGCGCCGACCGTGGCGCCGTCCGGCAGCGGATCATCGAGGGAGGTGGAGTGGTGGAGGGCCCGGTGCCGCTGGGTGCGGTGCGCCAGCAGGGCGGCATGGTGCCGGAAGCAGGTGAGCGCGAAGGCGCCGAGGTCGCCCTGGTCCGGGTTGAAGCCGGGCAGGCGGGCGAGGAGATCGGTCAGAAGGTCCTGGGCGAAGTCCTCGGCGTCATGCGCGGGCAGCCCGAGGCGGCGGCACAGGCCGCGCGACATGCGCTCGGCCATGCGATGCAGAGGTTCGAATTGGGCGAAGGTGAGTGAGGGCATGCGCGGCTCCGGCTGGTCGGTGATGATCAGCCGAAACTGCCGGGGCAGCTTTCCCACAGGGGTGGGACAGGTGTGGGAAGAGTGTGGGAATGCCGCTCCGCAGGCGGCTACTCGTTGATCCAGGTGGTGAGGGGCAGAAGGGTCAGCAGGTAGCCGTGCCCTGTGCGATTCTCGATCAGGCCTTCGACGCCGTCGGCGCCGAACGCTTTCTTCAGCAGCCCCTGGAGTTCGCTGACGAGCCCGCGCACAGCGGTGTCGGCTGTCCCAGGACTGAACAGCTCCTGGTGAAGATCATGCCTGGAAACAAGCGGTACCCCGCGGCGGTGCTGCCGAGCGAGGATCCGAAGTAGCTGGAAGGGCCGCGGCCGGAGGACCGCCTCGCGGCCATCGAAGCGGACGGTGCTGGTTGCGGGCGTCAGCACGAGCCGGTGCCTGCCGGCATTCCCATCGGGAAGCCTGGCGAGGTCGAACCCCAATGGAGGGTGATGCCCAACGGGCAGGACAACCTCTTCCGCCGGCACGGCATGAATGCCCTGGCGAGCCAATTCGGCGCGGCGCACTTCGGGAAGCCGCGGGCCGATCAGAACGATAGGGCCTTCGGCATCGACGGCGCGGAGCGCAGCTACGAGGCCTGGCAGCAGAATGCCAGCCCGGCTCGGCGCCACTGTCAGCACACGGCCATCCGTGAGGCGCCCCAGGCGCCAGAGACCTGGTGCCAGTTCCTCCGGCGGCCCTAGCCCAAGAGCGACCGCAGTCTCGCTGACCATGGTTGCGATGGACAGCGTGAAGGTTGCGAGGTCATCCCTCGTCAGGACCTCGTCCCGGCGGTTGTCAGCCGGGCAGGCCGCGAACGGCACGTCTCCGCGCCAGCGCACGTCACGCTCATCGGCGCCGCAATCGCAGTCGTGACACGCCTTCCACCCGGTCAGCCGGTCGCCATGCACCAGCACGCCCAGGGCGAGCAGGCGCTGAAATGCGGAATCGTCTTCAGCGGCGTGTTGCCGGCCGAACAGCACGGCCGGCTCACCCGCCTCACTCAGCTGCCAGAGCAGCTTCGTCAGACTGTCGTGCATGGACCAGGTTGTTTAGTGCGAGGAGTGCCATCACCCGCTTCTTGTGGCGGCTGCGCTGGAAGCTGAGCGAATCGTCCGGCTTGATCTTGAAGGTGATGGTTGGCGCTCGGCCGCCCTGCGTCTTGAGGACGGCCCGTGCGGTGATGTGACCCAGTCGCCAAGCATTGTCCCCGTAGATGATGTCCGTCCGGCTCTGATGCAGCACCTTCAGGGCGTTGCCAGATGGGTCGCGGACGGTCAGCGAGAAGAGGGTCTTCTCTCGCCCGGTCTTGATGTTGGTGGTCACCCGGTTGGCCTGCGCTTCGACAATCAGGATGCGATCGATCTCGTCGTCGTCACCCTTCCGGAAGGCGAAGGCGCCGCCCGATCGCTCCAGCGGCTCGAGCGTGTAGAGACGCTGTGCGTCCGCCGCCTTGAACAAACCGGGCTGGCACAGGATGTGGGTGGCGAAGGCTTCGGCCAGGTCGCCCCGGCGCTTCTTGGCGCAGCCCCAGACCGTGAGACGGCCTGTGAGTTCGGCATAGGAGATGACCGCTGTGTCGATCTCCTGGAAACCGATCACGCTGTCCTTCTCACCCTTGACCACCTCGGTCGATACCGGTGGCGCGCCGTGCCTGACCGCGATGCAGAGCTCGCCATCGTCCTCGTAGGGGCGCACGCGGCAGTACTTGCCCCGCAGGTCGGCGGCGAAGAGCTCTCCCGCCGCTAGGCGCA
The DNA here is from genome assembly GCA_964395305.1 of uncultured Rubritepida sp. Classification (GTDB taxonomy): domain Bacteria; phylum Pseudomonadota; class Alphaproteobacteria; order Acetobacterales; family Acetobacteraceae; genus Rhodovarius. The sequence continues at coordinate 2,835 of CAYNBM010000092.1, read as the reverse complement.
GGGCTTCCAGGGTGTCAGGGGTGACCTCGGGCGTCACGCCTTCCTCGCGGGCATTGAATTCCGACACGCTCGGCGGCGGCACGAAGACCGAGGTGTGCTCGGCTTCCGCAAAAACCTCCGGGTGGTCGACGAAAGCAAGGAGGGCGATGTCGCGCGCCGTGGCCGTCGCACGATCCGCGGGCTCCATGATGACGACCTTCTGACGCTCAGCCTCGTCGAGGATGAGCTGCATCCCCTGCGCGCTGTCGAGGCGGACGATCCGATGCAAGTCGTGGATCAGCGCGTCGGGGTAATCGTCGCGCGGCCCGAGAAGGAATTCCGAGATCTGCTTTCGTCCCTCCGCCGGATTGGCCGCCAGGAGGGAGAGATCCAGTTTCGGTAGCCCCTCCGCGTGCTTGGCCAGGAGACGGCCTAGGACTTCCCAATTCACGGTCTTGAGGAACCGCTGGTTGGCGAACTTGGTGAAGTCCTTCTGCACGTGACGGTCCTGTAATGGGGAACGTATCAGGTACATGATTCGGCATACCGCTGTCGAATCTAATCTGCAGCTTGGCGGTGAAACACTCCGACCGCGGCCTCGGTAATCATGGGAATGGCGCCCCCATCGCACCTCTCCGGCAACGCCCACCTGCCTCCGCACCTCCGGGAGGTCTGCTCGATCCTGGCCGCGGGGCTGGTGCGGCTGCGCAGCCGCGCTGCCGAGGATGATGCGCGGGATGAGGAGATAGCTCGGGGGGCGGGAGACGTTCGCCTACACTCCAACGCCAGGCAGCGCCTGCATGCGAACCCCAACAGGAAGGGACTCGCATGACCAGACGATCCACCGCCGCGCCCGCGCCGGCGCCCACCATCCCGAAGATCCCGCCGACGCAGGTGCTGAGCCGGCTCGCCGCGCTGCAGGCCGCGCCCACCGCCGACCTGAAGCAGCAATGGCGAGAGCTTTTCGGCAAGGAGCCGCCGCCCTGGAACAGGGCCTACATCCAGAGCCGGCTGGCCTATCGGATCCAGGAGCTCGCGTATGGCGGGCTGAAGCCCGAGACCGTCGACCGGCTGGTGGCGCTGGGCGAGCAGTTGGACGGCGGCAACGTTGTCCTGCGCCGCATCCGCGCTGACAGCAGGCCACTGGCCGGGACGCGCCTCATCCGGGAATGGCAGGGCGTGCAGCACGTCGTCACCGTGCGGAAGGACGACTTGGAATTCGAGGGGCGACCATACCAGTCGCTCTCGGCCATCGCGCGGCACATCACCGGCACGCGCTGGAACGGCTGGACGTTCTTCGGGCTGCGCGCGCGGGGTGACGCATGACCCGCCGCGCCCGCATCGAGCCGGCCATGCCGGCCACCACGAAGAAGCTGCGCTGCGCGGTCTACACGCGGAAATCCACGGACGAGGGGCTGGAGAAGGAGTTCAACACCCTCGATGCGCAGCGGGATTCCTGCGAGGCCTATGTCACCAGCCAGCGCGCCGAGGGCTGGGTGCTGGTCCGAGACCGCTACGACGATGGCGGCTTCTCTGGCGGCACGCTGGAGCGGCCGGCGTTGCAGCGCCTGCTGCGCGATATCCAGGCCGACCTGGTCGATGTCATCGTGGTCTACAAGATTGACCGCCTCAGCCGCTCGCTGATGGATTTCGCCAAGCTGGTGGAGGTGATGGACGCGCACGGCGTCACGTTCGTATCGGTTACGCAAAGCTTTAACACCACCACCAGTATGGGGCGGCTGACGCTGAACATCCTGCTAAGCTTTGCCCAATTCGAAAGAGAGGTCATTGGTGAGCGAATCCGAGACAAATTCGCCGCTTCCCGCGCGCGCGGCATGTGGATGGGGGGCAAGGTGCCGCTCGGCTATGACGTCGTGGCCAGGAAGCTGGTGGTGAATGAAGACGAGGCCCCGCGGGTGCGCCGGGTGTTCGAGATCTTCGCCGAGACGGGATCGGGCATGGAGACGGTGAAGCGCCTTCGTGAGGAGGGCCTCACTAGCAAAGTGGGCCGGCCGCTGGACAAGGGCGATGTTTACAAGCTGCTGAACAACCGGACCTATGTCGGCGAGGCCGTGCACAAGGGAAACATCTATCCCGGCGAGCACCAGGGGATCGTGCCGCGGGAGCTCTGGGTTCGGGCACATGCCGTCCTGCAGGTCAGCCCGCGTGTGCGTGCCAATCAGAACCGAGCACAGACGCCGGCGCTGCTGAAGGGACTGATCTTCGGCGTGGATGGCCGGGCGCTGTCGCCAACCCACGCCCGGAAGAATGGTCGCCTCTACCGCTACTATGTGGCGCAGCGGGTCCTGAAGGGCGATGCGGCCGGTGACGATAGCATCGTGCGCCGGGTGTCGGCGGCAGAGATCGAGGCGGCGGTGGTGGACCAGGTGCGGGCGCTGCTGCGGCAGCCGGAGATCGTGGTCGGCACCTGGCGGGCGGCGCGCAGGGATGCGCCGGACCTCACCGAGGCCGAAACCCAGGACGCGCTGCATCGGCTCGATCCGCTGTGGGAGCACCTATTCCCGGCAGAGCAGGCGCGGATCGTGCGGTCCCTGGTGGAGCGGGTGGTGGTCGGCCCGGCCGGCGCAGACATTCGGCTGCGGCTGGACGGGCTCGGCGGCCTCGTCCGAGATTTGACCGCCATTTCGCCCAGCGCGCTGATGGCGGCAGTATGACGACCGCGACCAGCATCACGGTGCGTGTGCCGCTGGCAATCCGCCACCGACCGGGGCGGAAGACCGTCGTGACGCCGATGACCGATGGCATGGCGCCGGTCACGACGCGGGCCGATCCGGCGCTGGTGAAGGCGCTGGCGCGGGCGTTCCGGTACCAGCGCATGCTCGATCAGGGGCGTTA
>CAYNBM010000091.1:0-5502 GCA_964395305.1 uncultured Rubritepida sp. | reverse complement strand
CCGATTGGACGCCGATTACCCCGCTAACGGGGTCCCTTTTCCACGCCTATTCACAGATACGACGCCAAATCCAACCGCGAGGCTGCCCGCCGCAGAGGGATCGTCCCGATCATTCCGCATCGCAGCACAGCCAAGGACAGACCGAAATTCTTCCCCAAGAAGCTCTACAAGCTGCGCGCCCGGGTCGAGCAGTTGATCGGAAAGATCAAGCGCTTCAAACGCGTTGCCATGCGATGTGAGAAAACACAGCGAAACTATGCCGCTTTCGTTGCGCTCGCCTGCGTCTTCCTCTTGGTCAAATCCGTCCACAGGGCCTAGTATATGACAGTAGTCGCCTTTGGGGGGCGGCCTTCACGCAGCCTCAGGCGACCGGCATTCCGGTCCAACAAGCGCACGGGAGAGTTTCATGCGTCGCCGCTCCTTCTTCTGCCTCACCTGTCAGGCGGGGCTGACGCTCGCCGCCACCGCGGTGAACGCGCAACATGCCGAATTCCGCTACACCGGCCCCGAGGGGCCAGGCGAATGGGGTCGTCTCAACTCGGCCTGGCAGAGCTGCTCCGCGGGCGTCAACCAGTCCCCGATTGATCTGGGCCGCTTCATCGAGGCGCGGCTGCCGCCGCTTGCCATCGCCTATGGCGATGTCGGGCGCGAGGTGGAGAACACGGGACACGCGATTCAGGTCAATGCCGCCCCGGGGGCCACGCTGGGCATCGACGGGCACAGCTTCACGCTGCTGCAATTCCACTTCCACGCCCCGAGCGAGCACCAGCTGGAAGGCCGCAGCTTCCCGCTGGAGGCGCATCTGGTGCACCGCTCGGCGGAGGGCGAACTCGCCGTGATCGGCGTGATGTTCCAGGAAGGCGCGCCGAACGAGGTGCTTGGCCACCTCGCCCCATCCCTGCCGCTGCCGCACGGGCAGAAGCGCCCGCTGGGCCGGCCGATCACCCCGGCCCATCTGCTGCCGACGGATCGCAGCTACATCCGCTACAATGGCTCGCTCACCACGCCGCCTTGCAGCGAGGGCGTGCGCTGGCTGGTGATGCGCCATCCGATGAGCGCATCCCCGGCCCAGATCGCCGCCATTTCCGGCGCGCTAGGCTTCGGCAACAACCGCCCCGTGCAACCCATCGGCGCGCGCCCGGTGCTGCGCTGAACTGCTTGCCATGGATCGCAGCATGGGATCGATCCGGTTGCATCGGTCCCATGCTGCAACTTCGTACGGGGAGCGCTGACTGGCAGGCCGCGGAAAAGCTCCCTCTCCACCCCCAATTGGGGAGAGGGTAGGGTGAGGGGGGCGTGCAGAATGAAGCCCCCGCGCACGGCGAAGCCCGCTACACACGCAGCCCCGGCCGGCGGATCATTTCGCCTTCCTCCCGATACTGGCGTCGCGCGAAGGCGTCGTATTCCCCGGGGCCCAGATGGAAGGGCGACATGTCGATCAACTTGGCTGCGCTTCGACGACACGATGACCAATCGAGACGCCATATCCGCCCTGCCGACGATCGAATGATGCCCGTAGATTAATAGAATAAAAATCAGCCTCACACGCGACCAGATACTCCGATTTGCCGATCGGTATGGTTACGGCCAGGACGATGGATGCCGCGGCGGCTCGAGGGCATATGACGCGCGAGGACCTGCTCGTTGTCGCTAAATCGAAGTGGAAGGGCGGCCGAACTCGGCAGCTCTGCGGGCAGAACTCCAAGCAAGACGCCGAAGAGATTACCAAGGTGTCTTTCTCGACCAGCTCCGAGCGGCTTCGCATCGGTGCGTTGCTGGCACTGAGAGGGGTCCAATGGCCAATGGCGAGCGTGATCCTGCATTTTGCCTTCCCGACAAAATATCCGATCCTCGACGTTCGGGCGATGGGATCCGTCGGCGGCTCGACGCTCTACACTTTTGAAAAATGGCAAGAGTATTTCCGTCTGCGCCGCCAGTGCACATTGGAACACGACATATCGATGCGCACCTTGGATAAGGCGTTGTGGGCTTTCGACAAGCTGGGCAAAGGCGCCAGCCGCCAGCCGCCAGCCGCCAGCCGCCATCACCTGAAGCCGCGCTCCAGCGCGCCCTTCGTCTCCTCTGACAAGGCCGGCATCTGACAAGGCCGGCATCGCCATCACGCGCGGCGGGAGGTCGCCGCCATGCCCGAGCTGCCCCCCCCCCTCGACCCGCGAGGCCGCCCGGCGCCTCGGCGTCAGCGACACCGCCATCCACAAGGCCGAACGGGCGGGGCGCATCGCCCGCGAGCCGGACGGTCAGTGGGATATCGACATTAGAGCATGATGCGTTGAGGCGGAATCGCCGAACACGCTGAATCATCTCTCAGCATGGTCTAAGGCCAGGCACTGCCAACCGGACGCCGTGACAAACCAGCCCCGCGTGGCGGGGGCACCGGCCGCGCGCCCAAGGAGGGTTTGCCTAATTTGGATACCAAAGCCCCGCGACAGAAAATTTTTCCGCGATTAACCTGGCCGGACGAGTTAGGCATCAGCGCCTTTGACCTGCTGATAAAGAGGAAGCTTCATGACGGGTCCCCAAATGCGGCCGAGCCCGAAATTGGCAGGGGCCCAGAGCACGCCGTCGACGCACCCGATGGCGCGCGCCATAGCCACCATGGCTTTGGTCGGCCTGGTGACACTGGCCGGATGTACCGCGCCGGCGGAGCCGGTGACGGCCGCGCCGGTGGCGTCCGCCGCGCCCAGCCCGCGGCTTGAGGCCGAGGCAGAGTCCGCTCTGCGCCGCATGTCCGCTTCAATGGCTGGCGCGACGTCCTTCGCCGTGCGGATGCGAAGCCAGCGGGAGGCGTATCTGGAAACCGGCCAGCCGGTGCTGCTAAGCGCCACCACCGCCATCCTCGCGCGGCGGCCGGACCGCCTGGTGGCGCAGGTCGGCAGCGACGTCGGCAATTTCGATCTCTGGTTCGACGGCGCCGAGGCCACGCTGCTCAACCCGGATGCCAATCTCTATGGCGTGACCGCCGTTCGGGGTGACATCCTGGCGGCGGCGGATTGGCTGCGCGACCGCATGGGCCTGGCCATGCCGATCAGGCCGCTGCTGGCGGCCGACCCCTACGCCGCAATGCTGGCAGCGGGGCCTAGCAGTGGGCGCCGTATGGGCGCCAGCCTGATCGGCACCACGCCGGTCGAGCACTTCGCCTTTCGCAATGCTTCTTTCGACTGGGAAATCTGGCTGGAGAGCGGCGCGCGCGCCCTGCCGCGACGGGTGTCCATTGTGGAGCGGACTGCGCAGGGCCCGGCACGGACAACATTGGAGTTCGAATCATGGCGCTTGAACCCGGCCATCCGCCCGCAGGCCCTGCGTTTCGTGGCCCCACGCGGGGCGGTTCGCGCCACGCTGGTGCCGCTGCCCGATGCCGAAGCAATGGCGGCGCCGCGATGATCCCGCGCCGGATCGCGCAGGCAGCGGCGCTTGCGACCATCATGCTCGCCAGCCCGGCCCTGGCCTGGGACCCCGGGGTGGGCGTGGGCCGGCCCGGCGGCGGTGCGGGCTTTGGTGGGGTGGGCGGCCCCGCCGCTGTTGGACGGCCAGGATATCCCGCGGCGCGGCCACCTGTGGCCGCTGCGCGCCCCGTGCCGGTCTATCCGGCCTATGGCCGCCCCGCGGCGCCGGTGGCCGGCGCCGTTGCCGTCGGCGTGGTTGCGGGGGCCACCGCGGGGGCCGTCGCGCGCGCCAGCACACCGCCGCCCGCAACGGTGGTCGTCACCCAGCCCAGCCTTTCCGTGGGCACATCGTTGAGCGCCCTGCCGGCAGGATGCAGCCCGGTAGTGGCCGCGGGTACTTCCTATTATCTCTGCAACAACGTGTGGTTGCGGCCCTACATGCAGGGCGCCAGTGTGGCCTATGTCGTGGTCCCCGCCCCATGATCGTCCGCCCGGCGGCGAGACTGCCCGGTGGCGCGGTGCCCGCATTGGACGCAAGGCGCCGATACGGGCTGGCCGACCTGTCGGTCCCTGCCCGTCACCAGCACACCTCGCCGCTCTGAAGCCACGCGATGGAACCGATTACAATTGCATCACTGTCGTTCCTGGCCATAGCGGCAGGCGGCTTGATTGGGCTCTCCTTCAACCCGCATGAGCGCTACATGGGCGAAGGCTCGCGCGAAGCGGTACGGTTCATGCAGGGCACCGTCGGCTCGATCGCCGCGTTGGTGCTGGGTCTGCTTGTCGCGTCGGCGAATGATCATTATCGCGCCCAGAGTGAACGGGTCACATCGCTGGCAGGCCAAGTAATGGCGGCGGACAGATTACTGGCGCAATACGGCATCGAGGCGGCCGGAGCCCGCCAAGTGTTCCGCGCCTCGGTCGAATTCGCCATCGAGGAGATCTGGGCAGTGCGCGGCCGCAGCATGACCCAACCGCCCTTTTCCTCGGTTTTGGACGAGGTGGCCCGCCTGCAGCCGGATGGCGCCCGTCAAGCCTTCGTGCAGACAAAGGCAATGGAGCAGTTCTTCGACATCACGAGGTCAAGGGCCGGGCTTACCGCGTCGGAGCATGACGGTTCAGTGCAGCCGCTCATGCTCATCATCGTCGTCCTCTGGTTTGTCTTCCTGTTCCTGGCCATGGGCTTCTACGCCAGCCTGAACCTGGCTTCGATCTCGGCCACAATGGTGGGCAGCGCCGCGGTTGCCAGCGCAATCTTCCTATTGACGGAGTTGGACCGGCCTTTTGGCGGGCTTATGGAGATTTCCGCTAGACCGTTGCAGCAGGCATTGGCCGCCATCGGTGGCGGTTGACGACAATTCCGCACCGGCTTGCCTCGACAGCTAAACGGCAGGTGGCGTCAAAAATTTCGCTGAATTGATAACACGAGGTAATCGATATGAATCGTCGCTCATTTTTCATCCTTCCGCTGGGTCTTTCCGCTCTGGCGGCCTGCGCCTCGGTTGAGGCCGATCAGTTGACCACCATCGTTGGTGTCATCGAGACCGTCGACGCAACCTCGCGCGAGGTTCTGATCCGTGGTGATGCTGGCGCGCAGTCGGGCGGCCTGCTGACGATGATCGCTGGTCGCGGAGTGGCGCGCCTCAACATGCTGCGGCCAGGCGATCGCGTCACGGTGCGCTACCACCAAGCGCTTGCCGCACGTGTGGCGGCGCCACTGTCGGCCGCGCCACAAGCCTCGGCAGCATTCAGCGCTGAGCGCGACGCGGAACGGCCGGGCGGCGAGCTTACCCGCGTCCGCACCGGCCGCGTAACCATCACCGCGGTAGATACTCAGGCAGGGACGGTAAGCTTCACCGGCCCTGGCGGAATGGCTCGCACCGTAACTCCAAAGAACCCGCAAGTTCTTTCTTTCGTGAGGGGCCTGCGCGTTGGTCAGCAGGTGGACATGACCTACGAAGAAGCACTTGCGATTTCTATCGAGCCAATGACGCCACGGCGCTGATCAGTCGCGGCTGAAACTCAAACGCGGGTTAGTTTGCGCCTCTAGAGCGTGCTCCGTTTAAGCGGAATCGGGATTCCGGAACCGTCTGCGATC
>CAYNBM010000090.1:0-5516 GCA_964395305.1 uncultured Rubritepida sp. | reverse complement strand
ATCAGGTCGCCATCATGCGTCCCGAAGCGAGCGGCCTGATCGTCCCAGGCGGCGAGGATGGCCGCGGCAGTGTCGCGCAGGCTGGCGCGCGGCGTGGCGGCGCGATCCGCGAGGATCTGGTCAAGCATGGCGATTTCCTCCGTCAGGGGCGCGGCCTGGGCCGCTTCGGCGGCGGGCGCGGGGCTCTCCTCCGACGTGCTGCTGGGCGCCACCGTGCGCGCCGTGTCGGGCACGCTGCCCTCGATGCCCGAGCAGTCGGGCTCGCCGGCCACCGCGTCGCCCTCGTTCGGGTCGATGCCGATGGCGCGCAGCCCCTCGTCGGTGATGCGCGCCACGATCCAGGTGCCATCCTCATCCTGGCGCCAGCCCAACCCGACATGGTCCCGCGGGGCGTTGATTTCGGTGAGCAGGTTGTTCTTGATCAGGCTGCGGAATACCGCGTTGCGCGCCGCGGCCGGCAGAGTCTTCGGCGCGCGGGCGAGGCCCATTTCGTGCTGCGCGGCGGCGCTGAGGATCACGCGCTGGCTGTCGGAAAGCTTGGTCATCGTGGTGGTCTCCGGTTCCGGGTGCCGGTCATCGGCCCCTACTGCCGGGAGCCCCGCCGGCGCTGCCGGTCGGGGCGGTGCGGGAGTGGCCCGCGTCAGGCTTCGTATTCGCCGCGGCGGAAATGCTGATCCGCGATGTCCTTCAGCTTGGCGGTGGCGTCGGAAAGCCAGGCCGCTTCGCCCCAGAGCACCATCTCGGGGTCCGCGCCAAAATGGTCCGCGCTGGCCTGGGTGAGTTCCGCGAGGAGGGCGTCGAATTCGGCCTTCTTTGCGAGGAAGGCGGCCAGGCTGCGTTCCTGGTTGCGGGCGGCGCGGGCTTCGCGGTCGGTCATGCTGGTCTCCGTCGTGGTGCAGGGCGGGGTGCTCTGCGTGTGACGGACCATTCGCGCTGTGGCACGCACGAGCCAAGCGCATCTCGCGCTCATCGCATTGCTAAGATCGGAGGGGTTCGATCACATCATGATCGCAGCCGCTTCCGATGCGCTGGTGCCCTCGCAGCGCGAGGTGGCGCGCCGGCTCGGCATCTCGCACACCGCGCTGCAGAAGGCCGCGCAGGCTGGCCGCATCGCGCAGGAACCGGGCGGTGGTTGGGACGTCGAGAAGGTCCGCGCGCGGCTGGCCGCCAGCAGCGATCCCGCGCGCAAGACGGCCGCCATGGTGGCGCCGGTACCGGTACAGCCTTCGCCCTCGCCCTCGCCGCCGCCCCCGCGGCCAGCCATCGTCGCCCCGCCCTTGCCGGAGCCGCTGCCGACACCCTCCGCGGGCGGCAGCAGCTTCCACAATGCGCGCACCGCCAACGAGATGCTCAAGGCGCAGGAGCGAAAGCTCCGGCTCGATGAGCGTCGTGGCCAGCTGGTCGAGAAGGCGCGCGCGCTCATGCTGGTGCACCGCCTGGCCAAGGAGGAGCGCGATGCCATCCTCGCCTGGCCAGCCCGCATCGCCGCGGAACTCGCGGCCGAACTCGGCGTCGACGCCCATCGGCTGCAGACGCTGATGGATGCCCGGCTGCGGCAGCACCTGGCCGAGCGCAACGACATCCGCGTGGCGGTCGCGTGATGACCGGCGAACAGATCATCGGCGAGCTCGGCAATTTCGACGGCGCAGCCGAGATCCTGCAGGCCTGGCGCGATGGCATGGCGCCGGAGCCCGCCCTACTGGTCTCCGATTGGGCCGACAAGCACCGCATGCTCGGCTCCCGCGGCAGCGCCGAGCCGGGACCATGGCGCACCAACCGCACGCCCTATCTGCGCGACGTGATGGATGCGCTGTCGCCGGCACATCCGGCCCGGCGCGTGGTCTTCATGAAGGGGGCGCAGGTCGGCGGCACGGAGTGCGGCAATAACTGGATTGGCTACGTCATCCACCACGCGCCGGGCCCGATGCTCGCCGTGCAGCCGACGACGGAATTGGCCAAGCGCTTCTCCGACCAGCGCATCGACCCGCTGGTGGAGGAGACGCCTGCCATCCGGCAGCGCGTCGCGCCAGCGCGCTCCAGGGACAGCGGCAATCGGCAGCTCAGCAAGGAGTTCCCCGGCGGCCAGCTGGTGATGACCGGCGCCAACAGCGCGGTCGGGCTGCGCTCCATGTCGGCGCGCTTCCTGTTCCTCGACGAGGTCGATGCCTATCCAGGCGATGTCGAGGGCGAGGGCGATCCCGTCGCGCTGGCCGAGGCCCGGGCGCGGACGTTCGGCTGGCGGCGCAAGACGCTGCTCGTGTCGACGCCCACCATCTCCGGCCTGTCGCGGATCGAGCGGGAGTATCTGGCCAGCGACCAGCGGCGATTCTTTCTGCCCTGTCCGCACTGCGCCGCGATGCAGTGGCTGCGCTTCGAGCGGCTGGTCTGGGAGAAGGGCGAGCCGGACAGCGCCCGCTATCTCTGCGAGACCTGCGACGGTGCGATCGGCGAGCAGCATAAGACCGCGATGCTGGCCGGCGGCGAATGGCGTCCCACCGCGATCCCGCAGGATCCCCACGCGATCGGCTTTCACATTTCGGCGCTCTACTCGCCGGTCGGCTGGTTCTCCTGGTCGCAGGCGGTGCGGGATTGGGAGGCGGCCCAGGGCGACGACCGCGCCATCAAGACATTTCGGAACACGGTCCTCGGCGAGACCTGGCAGGAGAGCGGCGAGGCGCCGGACTGGCAGCGGCTGTATGATCGGCGGGAGGAATGGTCCCCCGGAGCGGTAGCGGCCGAGGGGCTGCTGCTGACCGCTGGCGTCGACGTCCAGCGCGACCGCCTCGAGGCCAGCATCTGGGCCTGGGCGCAGGATCGGCAGTCCTGGCTGATCGAGCACCGCATCCTGGTGGGCAATCCCTTCGAGGCGGCGGTCTGGGACGAGCTGCGCGGCCTGCTGGGCGAAACTTGGCGGCATGCCTCCGGCCACCGGCTCGGCCTCGCCATGACGGCGATCGACAGCGGCGACGGCATGACCACCGCCGAGGTCTATGCCTTCGTGCGCCGCGCCGGCGCCGGCCGCGCCATTGCCGTGAAGGGCCAGGACGGGTTGCGCGCCGCAATTGGCCAGCCCTCGGCCACCGAGGTGCGGCGGAACGGCCGCAAGCTGGGCGGACTGAAGGTCTGGCCGGTGGGTTCGTCCTTCCTGAAGGGCGAGACCTATGGCTGGCTGAAGCTGGAGCGACCGACGGCGGAGAGCGGCGATCCCTTCCCGCCAGGCTTTGTTCATCTGCCGCTTCATGCCGCCGGCGAGGAATTCTGCCGCCAGCTCACCGCGGAGCAATTCGTCGCGCGCGCCGGCCGCAATGGCTTTCGCCGGCTCGAATGGGTCAAGACCAGGGAACGGAACGAGGCGCTGGACTGCCGGGTCTATGCCCGGGCCGCGGCGACCGCCCTCGGCATGGATGGCTGGGGCGACGGGCGCTGGGCGCGGATGGCGGATGCGCTGTCGCTGCCGGCAGGCGAGATTCCCGCCGGCGGGAATGTCGCTCCTCCATCGCTGCCGCAGGTCGCGACTGACACCCAACGCCCACGCGGCTGGCTGGCGCCCCGCAACGGCTGGCTTCGCTGAAGGAGGACGTGATGAACCCGACTGTCCTCTCCTGGGCGCTGGCGCAGCCGGCCGGCACCCGCGCCGCTGTGCTGGCCGCCGCCTTCACCGGCGGCACCACGCGCGTGACCTTCGACGGACGCACCGTGGAATACCGCTCGCTGGATGAGCTCGGCCGCGCGCTGTCGGTGCTCCACGCCGCCGAGAACAGCGCCGCCCGCCGGCCCAGCGTCACCTTCGCCATCTTCTCCCGCGAGGGAAGCTGGTGATGGGGCGTCTTCGTGATGCCTGGCACGCGCTGCGCGGCTATGCCGCCGCGCAGGACAGCCGTGCCTCGAGCTGGGCCGCGTCCGGCGGCAGCGCCACGGCCGAGGTCGGCGCGGCCGCACCCACCGTGGCGCGCCGTGCCCGCGACGCTGTCCGAAACGACCCGTATGCCGCCCGCATCGTCGATCTCTGGACCGGCAATGCGGTGGGCGCAGGCATCACCACCCGCTGGCCGGACAAGCCCCATGCCGAGGCCTGGCGCCGCTGGTCCGACAGCACCGCCTGCGACGCCGAGGGCCGGCTGGACCTCTATGGGCTCCAGGCGCTCGTGATGCGCGCGGTGGTGGAGAGCGGCGAATGCTTCGTCCGGCTGCTGCCGGCCGATATCACGCCGGCGAACCCGATCGGCCTGCGCCTGCAGGTGCTGGAAAGCGATCACCTCGACGCGGCAAGGCAGGGAGTCCTTGAGGGCGTCCCCACCCTGCAGGGCATCGGCCTCGGTGAGGCCGGTGAGCCGGTCGGCTATTGGCTGCACCGCGTGCACCCCGGCGCGTCCTGGGTTCTGCCGGGCGGCGCCACCTGGTTGAGCAGCCAGCGCGTGCCGGCCCGCGACGTGCTGCACATCTATCGCAAGCGCCGCCCCGGCCAGCTGCGCGATGTCTCCTGGCTCGCCCCGGTCCTGACCCGCCTGCGCGATCTCGGCGACTATGAGGCAGCGCTGCTCATGAAGGCCAAGATCGAGGCCTGCCTGGCGGCGGTGGTGTCCGAGGATGGCGACGACGCCATGACCGGCCCGGCGTCGGGCCTGCTGCGCGACGCCCAGGGCCGCACGGTGGAGAGCTTCGAGCCGGGAATGATCCTCTATCGCCGCGGCATTGGCTCGGTGGAGGTGGTGAATCCGTCCGGCGGAGGCAGCCACGCGGCCTTCGCACGCCGCGCGCTGGAGGCGTCGGCCGTCGGTGCCGGCCTGACCTATGACCAGGTCGCCGGCGACCTGAGCCAGGCGAACTACTCATCCCTGCGTGCGGGAAAGATCGAGTTCCGTCGCCTCTGCGAGCAAGTGCAGTACGGCATGCTCATCCCGATGCTGGTCCGGCCCATCGCGGACCGCTTCCACGCCCAGGGCGCTTTGCTCGGCTTGTGGGGTGCCGAGGTGCCGGAGGGCCTGTCGCACGTCCCGCCGGCGCACGAGATGATCGACCCGCTCAAGGACACCACGGCGCTGATCGCCCAGGTCCGAGCCGGCTTTGTGCCGCAGCCCGAGGCGGTCGGCGCCTTCGGCTACGACTTCCGGCAGGTCGTTGAGATGATCCGCGAGGCCAATGCCCTGCTCGACGAGGCGGGCCTGTCGCTCGACAGCGATCCGCGCCGCGTCGCGAAGTCTGGCGCCGCCCAGGACGCTGCGCAGCTCGCCGCCATCGAGATCGCCGCCACCGGCGCTGCTTCGCCGCGTGCGGATGCGGGCGCTGCGCCCAATCCAGGAGCATCCCAATGATCGCAGGCGCCTACGACTGGACCGACGACATGCTCAAGATCAAGAGCATGCAGAAGAAGTTCCGCGACAGCTTCAACGGCACCGAGATCAACCCGGCCCGCTGGGAGATCGCGGCCACCGGCGGCGGCATCACCCACACCGTCGCCGACGGCGCGGTGACCATCTCCACCGGCACCACGCTCGACGATGAGCTGACGCTCACCA
>CAYNBM010000089.1:0-5546 GCA_964395305.1 uncultured Rubritepida sp. | reverse complement strand
CGCGACCTTCCCCGCAGTTCTTCGAGGGAAGTCGCCATGTCCGTCAGGCACCTGCACCAGGCCGATCTGGCCCGCCGCTGGAATGTCAGCCCGCGCACGCTGGAGCGCTGGCGCTGGCTCGGCCAGGGGCCGCGCTTCCTGAAGATCGGCGGCCGCGTCGCCTATCGCCTCGAGGACATCGAGGCGTTCGAGGCGGCGCAGATCCGCACCATCAGCGGCAGCGCGGGCGAGCATCGCCCTGCCGCCTGATCGCACCCGGCCTTCCTGCCGGGTCTTCCTGGGAATGCAACACCGCCGAAAGGCGGAAATACCAGGACGGTCAGCTCCGCCGCGTCGGGGCCCGGCAGCACCTTCACCGACGGAACCGGAGCGCGACGACGAAGGAGTCACGCTTCCATGTTCAAGCCCAAGCCGCCGCCGCTCGATCAGCTGCGTCAGTCCTACGGGATGGCGTCGCTGCCGGACTGCATCAAGACCGATGCCGTCGGCGAGTACGGCCACACGATCAGCAAGCCGATCGGCCAGGCCACGATCGACGACATCGCCTTCGCCATCCAGTCGCTGAGCACCGAGAGCACCGCGCTCTTCAGGCGGCTCGACGCGCTGCGCCAGCTGCATGATCGCGCCCGCCGCGCCGGTGGTCTGGGTGCGGACCTCGCGATCGAGAGCGCCATGCGGGTCCAGGAGGGCGGCCCGTGAGCACGCCCTTCAACCAGACGCAGCCGGGTGGCTTCCGCATCATCACCGCCGACGAGCGCATGGCCGAGCAGCGCGGCATCAAGGGCGTGCTGACCGGCATCTCCGGCATCGGCAAGACGTCGCAGCTCTGGACGCTGGATGCGGGCCGGACGCTGTTCGTCAACCTCGAGGCCGGCGAGCTCGCCGTGCAGGGCTGGCCCGGCGACGAGGTCCGCGTGCGCAGCTGGGAGATGGCGCGCGACTTGGCGTGCTGGATCGGCGGCCCGAACCCGGCCATGCGGCCCGACCAGCCCTACGACACGACGCACTACGAGCGCGTTTGCACGGCCTTCGGCAGCCCGGAGCAGCTGGCGAAGTACGAGACCATCTTCGTCGACAGCATCACCGTCGCCTCGCGCCTCTGTCTGCAGTGGTGCAAGGGCCAGCCGCAGGCGGTGTCGGATCGCAGCGGCAAGCCCGACCTGCGCGGCACCTACGGGCTGCTGGGCCAGGAGATGATCGGCTGGCTGACCCACCTGCAGCACACGCCGAACAAGAATGTCTGGCTGGTCGGCCTGCTCAACAAGCAGCTCGACGACTTCAACCGCCCGTACTTCTCGCTGCAGGTCGAGGGCAGCAAGACCGGCCTCGAGCTGCCCGGCATCGTCGATGAGGTCATCACCCTCGCCGAGCTTCCGCGCGAGAAGGAGGCGCCGATCCGCGCCTTCGTCTGCACCACGCTGAACGCCTTCGGCTACCCGGCGAAGGATCGCAGCGGTCGCCTCGCCACCCTGGAGGAGCCGCATCTCGGCCGGCTGATGGAGAAGATCCGCCGGCCGTTGACGACGCCGCCGACGGCGCAGTTCCAGATCACCCTGCCCGCGGCGGAGCCCGCGATCCCCACCAACTCGACGCCGCAGGAGGGCTGAGCCATGTCCGGCAGCTTCACGCATGACTTCAACGGCGCCGAGGCGCAGCTGAACGCCTTCGAGGTGATCCCCGCCGGCACGCTGGTGAAGGTCCGCCTCACCATCCGGCCCGGTGGCGTTGGCCCAGAGGGCTGGGTCACGCAGAGCCGCACCAGCGATGCACAGTACCTCAACACCGAGGCGGTGATCCTGGAGGGACCGCACACCAAGCGCCGGATCTACACGCGCATCGGCCTGCGCGGGAAGGGTGCGCAGGGGGCGGACGACGCCTACGGGAACCGCGGCCGCTCGCTAATCCGCGGCATCCTGGAGAGCGCCCGCGGCATCGCCTCTATGGATGCCTCCGATCGCGCCCGTGCCGCGCGCACTATCCGCGGCTACGGCGACCTGAACGGGATGGAGTTCCTCGCCCGTGTCGGCGTCGAGAAGGACAAGACCGACCCGCGTGACGAGGGGCGCAACGTCATCGCCGCGGCGATCGGCCCGGAGCACGCGGACTACGCCCGCCTGATGGGTGCGGCACCGGCGGCGACGCAGCCCATGCTGCCCGGCCCGACGACGCCGGCGATCGGCGGCACCGCGCCCCCCTGGGCCGCCGCCCAGCCTGCCCAGCCGCCCGCGGCGGCGGGCAACGCGCCCTTCTGGGCGCGCTGAGCGGGAGGCCTACCATGATCCCGCGCGACTACCAGCGGGCGGCAGTGGACGCCGCCCGCGCCAAGACGGCGGCGCACGGCAATACGCTGGTCGCGCTGCCGGTCGGCGCCGGCAAGACCGCCGTCGCCGGCTTCTTCATCGGCGAGGAGGCGGCAGCAAAGCCCGGCTCCCGCTTCCTGGTGCTGCAGCACACGGACGAGCTGATCGAGCAGAACCGTGCCACGATCGGCCGTGTCGCCGGCCTCCCCGCCTCGGTGGTGAAGGCCGAGCGCGACGACTGGTCCGGCCAGATCGTCTTCGGCAGCGTGCAGACGCTGGCGCGATCGGCGCGGCGCGCCCGCATGGGGCAGGTCTCGCACCTCGTCATCGACGAGGCCCACCGCGCGGCCGCGGACAGCTACCAGGCGATCATCGCCGACGCCCGCGCCGCCAATCCGAAGCTCAAGCTGCTCGGGCTCTCGGCCACGCCCGAGCGCGGAGACGGGCGGAGCCTTCGCAAGACCTTCTCGAACATCGCCTACCACCTGCCGATCTCCGCGCTGATCGCCCAGGGCATCCTGGTGCCGCCGCGCACCTTCACCATCGACGTTGGCGTCTCCGACGACCTGGATCAGGTCGGCGCGACGGCCGGCGACTTCGACATGGACGCCGCCGCCAAGGTGCTGAACCGGGCAGTGGTCAACGAGGCGGTGGTCGAGCACTGGCGCGAGCGTGCCGGCGACCGCCGCACCATCGCCTTCTGCGCCACCGTCGCCCATGCCGAGGCGGTCGCCGCAGCATTCCGTGCTGCGGGGATCACCGCCGAGACGGTCACCGGCGAGATGCCGCCGAAGGAGCGCGCGGCGCTGCTCGCCCGCTTCGAACGCGGGGAGGTCCAGGTCATCACCAACTGCATGGTGCTGACCGAGGGCTTCGACAGCCAGCCGGTCGCCTGCATCGTCGTGCTCCGCCCGATGCTCCACCGCGGAACCTTCATCCAGGCGATCGGTCGGGGGCTGCGGAAGGTCGATCCGGAGCGCTTCCCCGGCGTGGTGAAGACCGACTGCGTCGTGCTCGACTTCGCTGGTGCCGCGCACCGGCATGGCTCGATCGAGCACGATGGTATGCTCGCCGAGGAGGAGGACGAGGGGCCGGGCCAGGCGCCGTACAAGACCTGCCCGGACTGCGAGGCGGAAGTTCCGCTCGGCACCATCGCCTGCCCCTTCTGCGGCCATGTCTGGGAGCGAAAGCTCCGCGAGAAGCGCCCCCTGCAGTGCTTCGGGCTGACCGAGGTCGACCTGCTGGACCGCTCGCCCTTCCGCTGGTGGGACATGCACGGCGACGGCCACGCGATGATCGCCTCCGGCTTCGACGCCTGGGCAGGCGTGTTCTTCGACGGGGAGCACTGGCACGCGGTCGGCAAGCTGCGCCAGGGGCGCCTGCGGCATCTCGGCGTCGGCGAGCGCGCCCAGGTCCTGGCCGGGGCCGACGACTTCCTGCGCCAGGCTGAGACCGGGGCCGCCGCCACCAAGAGCCGCCTCTGGCTGAACCACCCCGCCAGCCCGCGCCAGCGCGAGCTGCTGGTGAAGGCCGGGGACGCCGATCCGGCGCTGGACTTCGGCCTGTCGAAATACGCGGCGAACTGCCGGCTGAACTTCCTCTGGCACCGGCCGCAGATCCTGGCCGCGGTGTTCCCCGGCGGCCTGGGGAGGGCGGCATGAGCCGGGAGCACGACGATGTCCCTCGCGCCCGCGCCTCGCTCGCTCTGCGCCGTGTGCAGGCGGCCCGCGTGCGGCTTTGGCTGGTTCGACCCGACCTCGGCGAAGCCGCCGCGGCCCTCGGTCTCCTTCTGCTCCATCACCTGCCAGGGCTGGTGGGTGCGCTTGGCGCGGCGATCCACCGCCATGGTTGATCTCACTGAACAGGAACGGGCCGCCATGCGCGCCGCGATGCGCGCGATGGCCGAGGTGATGGCGGAGATCGGCTGGACCACTCCGCTCAATGCGTTGTCGGAGCAGCAGGTGTTGACGCTCGCGGAGGTGGCCGTCGGCGCCTTCCAGGACGCCATGCGGGCCTCTGCCTCCCCCTCGACGCCGGAGGTCCCGTTCTGATGACGAACGCCAGCCTCGACTTCAATCACCGCCCGAAGCCGCCGACCGCGGCAGAGGCGATCAACGACCTGATCGATGCAGCGCTGGTGGCGGAGAACGGCACGCGAGCGCGCCGCAAGTATCTTGGCGGCTCGCGGCTGGGCGATCCCTGCGCGCGGCGCCTGCAGTACGAGTTCCTCGACGTCCCGCGCGACCCCGACACCAGCTTCTCGGGTCAGACGCTCCGCATCTTCGCGGTGGGGCACGTCTTCGAGGATCTGGCGATCGGTTGGCTCCGGCGCGCCGGTTTCGACGTGCGCACCCGCAACCGTGCCGGCGAGCAGTTCGGCTTCTCGGTCGCGGGCGGGCGCGTGCAGGGCCACATCGACGGCGTGGTCGTCGCGGCGCCCGCGCCGGCGCAGGCCGTCGTCGCCGTGCCGGCGCTGTGGGAGTGCAAGTCGGCCAACGCCCGGAACTGGAAGGAGATGGTCCGGCGCGGCGTGGCCGCGGCGAAGCCGATCTACGCGGCGCAGATCGCGCTCTACCAGGCCTACATGGGCCTGACCGAGGTGCCTGCCCTGTTCACCGCGGTGAACAAGGACACCGCCGAGCTCCACCACGAGCTCGTGCCCTTCGACGGCGGGCTCGCCCAGGCCACCAGCGATAAGGCGGTGCGCGTCCTGCAGGCCTGCGACGCCGGCGAGTGGCTGCCCCGCGTCGCGGCCGAGCCCGAGCACATCGAGTGCAGCCGATGCCCCTGGCGCACACGGTGCTGGTCATGAGCGCCGCCGAGGTGATCCCGCCCATGCCGGTCGCCCCCGATGCCGCTATGGTCGCGGCCTATGCCGACATGGTCTTCGGCTGGTGCGAGGGCTGGGTCGCTGTCCGCGCCCTCGCCGAGAAGGGCGGGCCCGACCGCGCGCCGCACACGCCCTTCCTGCCCGCCGATGCCGAACTGCCGGCGAAGCTCGCCGTCCAGGCGCAGTGGGCCGCTGCGGCGGGCATGGCACTTTACGTCATCCCTGGCACGGTCCCGGAGCCCGGCCAGGCCAGCGCCGAGCATATCGCGCAGATGCAGGTGGTGCTGGTCGATCTGGACGGCGGCGACATCGCGGCCAAGCGGGCACACCTCCTTCAGTACCTCGGCCCGCCCACCCTCGAGGTCGCCTCGGGTGGCATCACGCCGGAGGGCCAGGAGAAGCTCCACCTCTACTGG
>CAYNBM010000088.1:0-5637 GCA_964395305.1 uncultured Rubritepida sp. | reverse complement strand
CGGAAGACGCAGTTCCTCTCGAAGGCCGAGCGGGAGGACGCCATCGCCACGCTGCTCGACAGCAAGCAGATCGCGATCGAGGTCACGCAGAACGCGTCGGGCCCGGGCACCAGCTGGATCATCGCCACCGAACCGCAGGAGGGCTTGAAGAGTGATGCTGCATGACGCGCGCAAACCCGCAGAAAACGGGACTCTTCAACAATTCAACTTTTCACGCGGGCGTATGCAGACATCCGGGCGGGGGTGCGGGGGAGAGAGACTCATTGAAGAGTTTGAACAATTGAATAATTATATTGATCAAATAGTTAGACCTCTCCTACCCCCTCGACTCTTCAGCACTCTTCAAGGGCTCGGTCAGGAGAGGCAGGCATGAGCATGCCTGGCGCGCCCTTGCCGCCCCGCTCGTCCCTCGACCGCGGAAGCCGCAGCGCAACCACCGTGCCCGAGATGGAGATGCTGCGCCGCCGCGTCTGGCAGCAGCAGGGCGTCGTCTCGCTGCACCTCGAGGACATCACCGATCCCTGGCTGCGCCAGGCAATCCAGAACGAAGCCGTGCGCCGTTGGGGCCCACGGCAGCAGGAGAAGACTCATGGCCGGTAAGCGCAAGGCGAAGTCCATGAAGCAGAAGGAGTTGATGGGCCCCTCGAAGTGGCGGCTCCAGCATGGCGGCTTCTCGGACCCCATCCGCGACGCGGATCCCGAGACGGGTAGCCCCGTGCAGCATCGCCGTGCCGTGGACACGTTGGGCATGATGCTGGCGAACGGGACGATCACCCAGCAGATGCACGACGCTGGTGGCTACTTCCGCGCCCTGTTCCGCAGCGCCGCCCTGGATGGCATGTCGAAGTCGGTGCTGGTCCGCCTGCCAGGCCAGACGGCCGACACCCTTTCCGACCATCACATGGACGCACGCCGCAAGATCGGCGCGGCCCTGGATGCCCTCGGCGGTCATGACAGCGCAGCGGGCTCCTGCGCGTGGCACGTCGTCGGCCTGGAGATGTCCGTCCGCGAATGGGCAATGCGCCAGGGATGGGGCGGACGCCCTGTCGCACCGCCGCAGGCGCAGGGCATGCTAGTGGCGACGCTCAGCGTGCTGGCGGGCCACTTCGGGCTCGTGCCGCGGACACGGGCGGCGTGACCGGACAATCAGCGAGCACGATCGGCGTTTGGATGCAGCAACGTGTAGCTGAAGCAGAACTCGCCGCTGATCTCGACTTTCGTGGTGTGTCCTGACGGGTCCGTGGATGCTGCATCCAGGGCCGCCTTCACCGTGCTGCCGATGGCACGATTGACCCGAGCCTTCTGGGCGTTACCTCGCCCGAAGGCGTCGGCTTGGCCGATGGCGGTTCGATAGAGTGCGCTGAGCCGCGCATCCAGGCGGATGGCTCGGAACACGCGGAGGGTTGCGTGCGGATCGAACGCTTCGGGCGGGCTGCATTCCCGGGCAAGGCGAGCGGCCTCCACCTTCAATTCAGATTCAGCGATAAGGGCCGCCGCAACGGCCTTGTCATCGATGGCGTCGCCGACGTCGCGAAGCAGGACAACCTGGGCATAGTCTGCCACTTCAAGCCCCGCGGCGGCCGCCTTGGCGGACAAAGCGCTGTAGGCGGCCGCGTGAAGACGGACCGCGATGAATGCTGGCGTCGCCATGTCAGTGCACGCTCAGAACGCTGTAGGACTCGATGAACTCGTCCTCAACATCGACCTCCTCGCCAGTCCGGCTGGCGGAAAGCGTCGCCGCGACGGTGCGTGCGATCAACGGATTGACGACCTGCTTGAGGTCGTGGCCGCGCTCAAATCCATTTCCGCCACCGATACTGTCCAAGTAGATGCGGCGTGCGCCGGCGTTGGTGCGCAGGAACTGGAAGACTGCCAAGATCACGTGCGGGTCGAAGGTTGTTCGACAATGGGCGTGCGCCACGTTGCGAACGAGGGTGAGCAGGCCGTCATGCGTCGAGGTGGTCGCCATAAGAGGTCTCCCGTCTGAGAGAGAGTTAATTGAGGCTTGGCGATGGCGATGTCAAGCGGTGCTACGGGCCGTCACACCGATCCCTGAAGAAAAATCGACGCAGCGCAATGATGCGTAGTGCAGCGAAAGAATGTCGCGTTGCACACCGAAATCCAGACGGCCTATCATCTGAACACCTGGAAAGGGTGCGACCGCAGCGCGGCTCAATAGCCGCAGCGTCGCTCAGACGAGACAGTGGCTCACGAGCCAATGGGTCCTTCCTGGCCCCGCTGTATGCGGGGGGCGGAAGCGCGCAACATTCCTAGCGCCAGGCTGTTTTTCCAGGTTGCCACGGCGCCGCGTTGTCAGCCCCGCCAGGCGGCACCTCTCACCACCACCATCGATTTCAGCAGGTGCGCATGCCCCAGGCCCCATGGTCTGCGAGCGCCGTCGAGGCGCGCGCGGTCGCCTCCCTGCTGCCCTACGCCGGCAATGCGCGCACGCATTCCGCCGAGCAGGTGGCGCAGATCGCGGCCAGCATCCTCGAGTTCGGCTTCGTGGCGCCAGTGCTGGTCGACGAGCGTGGCGAGGTCATCGCCGGCCATGGCCGGCTGCAAGCCGCCAAATCTCTGGGCCTGGAGGCCGTCCCCACCATCGTTCGCGCCGGTCTGACCGAGGCGCAGAAGGCCGCCTACCGCCTGGCGGACAACCGCATCGCGCTGAACGCCGGCTGGGACGAGGCGCTGCTCGCCGCCGAGGTGGCGAAGCTGCAGGAGATGGGCGGCGTCGACCTCGCGCTGACTGGCTTCGATGCCGGCGAGCTGGATCGGCTGCTGGCCGGCATGGAGCCGGTTGCAACGGACCCTGGCAACGGGCCGCTTGCCAGCCCGGCTATTGCCAGCGGCGACGCCCCTGGCAACGAGGCGCCGGCGGACGATCCCGCCGACGCCGATCCGGAGCCGCCGCGCCAAGCGGTCACCCGCCCCGGCGATCTGTGGCTGCTGGGCGAGCACCGCCTGCTCTGCGGCGACAGCACCGACGCTGCGTCGATCGCGCGGGTGATGGGCGAGGACCGTGCGGCGCTGCTGTTCACCTCCCCGCCCTACGGGAACCAGCGGGACTACACCACCGGCGGCGTCACGGATTGGGATGCGCTGATGCAGGGCGTGTTCCAGCATCTCGACGCGGCCATGCGGCCCGATGGCCAGGTGCTGGTGAACCTCGGTCTGATCCACCGCGAGAGCGAATGGATCCCGTATTGGGTCGGCTGGCTCGACTGGATGCGCGCCCGTGGCTGGCGCCGGTTCGGGCTCTACACATGGGACCAGGGGCCCGGCCTGCCGGGCGATTGGAATGGCCGCCTGGCACCCGCCTTCGAGTTCGTCTTCCACTTCAACCGTCAGGCCCGCCAGGCGAACAAGATCGTGCCCTGCAAATGGGCCGGCACGCCGAACAAGGGCAGCGGGCTGCGCGCCGCCGACGGCACCATCTCGGAATACCAGCATGCCGGCCTGCCGGTGCAGGACTTCCGGATCCCGGACAACGTGCTGCGCCTGACCCGCCACAAGGGCCGCGGCATCGAAACGGAGCACCCCGCGGTGTTCCCGGTCGTGCTGCCCGAGTTCCTGATGCGCACCTACACCGACGAGAGCGAGGTCGTGTTCGAACCGTTCGGCGGCTCCGGCACGACCATTCTCGCCGGCCAGCGCACCGGCCGCCGCGTGTGCGCCATCGAGTTAGCGTCCGCCTATGTCGACCTAGCCGTGGCTCGCTGGCGGATGCTGCATCCAGACCTGGCGGTGACGCTGGCGGACGATGGTCGCGATTACGATGCCATCGCCGCGGCCCGCATGGAGGTCACTGCCGATGCGGCCTGACCTTCAGATGGAGATGATGCCGGTGGCATCGCTCGCGCCCTATGCTGCCAATGCGCGGATGCATCCCACCGAGCAGGTGGCGCAGCTGGCTGCGTCCATCGCCGAGTTCGGCTTCAACGTGCCGGTGCTGGTGGACGATGCCGGCGTGCTGATCGCCGGCCATGGTCGCGTCCTGGCGGCCAAGGCCCTTGGCCTGGACGCGGTTCCCGCCATCCGGCTCGGCCATCTGACCGAGGCGCAGGCGCGGGCCTTTCGGCTGGCGGACAACCAGCTGGCGCTGAACTCGACCTGGGACGAGAGCCTGCTCGCCGCCGAGCTGCGGGAGCTGCGCGCCGACGAATTCGACCTGGGCCTGATCGGCTTCGACCAGGCGATGCTGGATCGCCTGCTGGCCGACGCCGCGGGCGACGTCCCGGCTGCTGCTGGCGATCCCGATGCGCCGGCGCCCGAGCTACCGGTTGTGCCGGTCACGCGGGCCGGCGACCTCTGGCACCTCGGAGCGCATCGGCTGCTTTGCGCCGATGCCACCAGTGCGGTGGACGTGGCCCGGCTGCTGAATGGCGCGACCCCGCATCTGATGATCACGGACCCGCCCTATGGCGTGAACTACGACCCGGAATGGCGGAACGAGGCCGGCGTGTCGGCCACCATGCGCACCGGCAAGGTGGCGAATGACGATCGCGCCGACTGGCGGCAGGCTTGGGCGCTGTTCCCCGGCGACGTCGCATACGTCTGGCACGCCGGCGTGCACAGCCGCACGGTGATCGACAGCCTTGAGGCGACGGGCTTCGTGATCCGCAGCCAAATCATCTGGGCGAAGTCGCGCTTCGTGCTGGGGCGCGGCGATTATCATTGGCAGCATGAGCCGGCCCTCTATGCCGTGCGCAAGGGCGCGACCGGCCATTGGCAGGGTGCGCGCGACCAGGCCACGCTTTGGGCCATCAGCAATGGTGGCGACGAGGATGCGGCGACGGTGCACGGCACGCAGAAGCCGGTGGAATGCATGCGGCGCCCGATCATCAACAACAGCGCCGTGGGCGAAGCGATCTACGATCCCTTCCTCGGCAGTGGCACCACGCTGATTTCCGCGGAGACGACAGGCCGCACCTGCTACGCGGTGGATATCGATCCCCGCTATGTCGATGTTGCCATTCAGCGCTGGCAGAACCTCACCGGCAAGGCCGCGGTGCTCGCGGGTGAGGATCGGGTGTTCCGGGACGTGGCCGCAGCGCGTGGTGTGGCACTCGCGGCATGATGCGTCAGCAGGGTGCCGTCGCGGCCTTCCGGGCGGCATTGAATGCGGCGACAGCGGCGGGCCAATCCAGCCCGGCGTCGTCGCCGAGCGTCTGCACCGACGCGAGCCTCACGCGACGGCGCGACCAGTAATTGCCGTCCAGCGTGGCGAACCATCCCGCCAGCCCCTGTGCGGCGAGGGCCATGGCGGCGGCCTCGACTTCCGCCTCGCTCGGCGGCGCGGCGCGGCCCATCGTCACGTGTCGGCCATCCTGCGCCAGGATGATCCAGCGTCGCTCGGAGGGCATCAGCCCTCCTCCTTCTCGGTCTGCCAGGTGGCGTAGTCCACCGTGGCGAAGATCCCGCGCCCGTCGCTGGCGGTGCAGACCTGAACGGTCGCGCGGCCCACGCTGTCGGTGCTGCGCGGCGCGGTGGCGAGGAGCTGCTGCCAGGCGGCGCGATCCTGTGGGCCTTCGGTGGTCTCGTGCGGGAGGGTGGTGGTGGTCATCGTCATCTCCGTCTCGGCGGGGCGGGATGCCCTGCGCGTGACGGACGATTCGCGCTGTGTCGGAGCGCAGC
>CAYNBM010000087.1:0-5886 GCA_964395305.1 uncultured Rubritepida sp. | reverse complement strand
AGTGCAAGTTGAGTAGGCAAGATTTCAACCAGCTGGTTGATTGCCCGATGGATCGTGAAGAGTACGAAAAGCGACTGCGGACAGCAGGCCTACTGGATTAGCTCTTCGTCTGATCCGCAAAAATCTGGTGTAGCATGGCGGGCATCAGTGCGGCGGCGTCATCGGCCGCGGCGGCGTTCAGCGACCGGATCGCATCGGCTTTCAGGCGAAGTGCCTCGAACCACTGCTGCGCGTCCAACGAGGGCAGCGGCACCTCGATGGCGGCGAGGCCTTGTGGCGAGAGTGTCTTGTTGCGGGCGATGGAACCAGGTGATGCGGCCTCGACCTGCGAGAAGCCCTCGCGCGTCGTGAAATAGAAGAAGAGGAACCCAGGCAGCAGGCGATCGCGGTCCGCCGCGCAGGTCAGCATTCGGTGGTTCCCGACACAGCCGGCATCTGCTGCACCGGCGAGTGCGATGCCTCGTTCCCAGGCCATGAGGTTGCTGAAAACAACGTCCCCGGCCTCGATTCGGTACAGGCTCTGCCAGGTGAACTCGGCACCGGCCATCGTTCGCCGCGGGAACATGCCGCGGAAGAAGCTGCGAATGCCGATCTCCGTGTAGAGCGTCTCGGGCTCGATGGTCACCTCGCGCCGTACCAGCGGCGCGACATCGGCCATGCGGGCGCGCGGGCTGCCTGCGGTGATCCGCGCGAAGGCTTGCTGGAGCATCCCGGCAAGCTCGGTCTCCTGCCGTTCTGCCACCTCGGCACGCGCCTTCAGCCGCGCCGACACTGCATCCAGCCGCGCGACGATGCGGCGCTGCTCGTCCAGGGGCGGGAGTGGCACACGAACGTTAGCGAGGCCCTTGGTGCTGAGGGTACGATTTCGGTCCGCGCTTCCAGGCGACACCGCTTGTATCTGCGCTATGCCTTCGGGTGTCCGGAGATACTGGAACAGAAACCCGGCGAGCGCGCGCCGGCTATCCGGCACGCAGGTGAGGTAGCGATGCGAGGCAACCTTCCCATGGTGCTCCGGGCCAGCAGCCGCGAACGCCCCTTCCCAGGCTTTGATGTTGCTGAATACGAGGTCATCCGCCTCGATGCGGAACAGCTTTTCCCAAGTCAGATCGGCGCCCTTGAAGGCGGGCTTATCAAACAAACCCCGTCCAAAAGACCGTGCTCCAATCTCGTTGTAGACGCGGTCGGGCTCGATCGGGACTGGGCGGCGCACGAGCGGTGCGACTTCTCCCAGTGCGACCATTGGCCAATGCATAGTCTTCACGCCGACTCCGCTACTAGCGTCTCCATCTCCCGCAGAAGGTCCAGCACCTGGGCTTCCCGCGCCACCATCCCCGAGACGATCTCGGCCGGCGTGCGATGGTCCTCCGCCTCCACGGCGTTCGGATTCTTGAGGTCGAGGTTCACCGCCAGCACGCGCCCCTCCGCGTCCGTGCGGATCAACCCCTCGGCCGGCACCGTCCAGGCCCGCGGATCCTCGCCACGCGCGCCCCACCAGGCGAGGCAATCGGCCAAATCCTCGAACTGCAAAGGCGCGGTCTTGCTGTATTTCCGACGCCCCTCCGGCGCCGGCTGCTGCCAGTAGCTGATCGTCTGCGTCGGCCCGCTGGTGTCGAAGAAGATTACATTGGTCGGGATGTCGGTGTAGGGCGCGAAGACGCCCTCCGGCAGCCGCAGCACGGTGTGCAGGTTGAACTCGCGCAGCAGGTCCGCCTTTACCCGCGCCGCCACGCCGCCCTCGAACAGCGTGCCATTGGGCACGATCACCGCAGCGCGGCCCTGCCCATGCCGCTTCAGCCGCCGCATAATGAGCTGCAGGAACAGCATTGCCGTCTCATTGGTCCGGCGGTCGTCGGGGAAATTGGCCTGGATGCCGACCTCCTCCTCCCCGCCGAAGGGCGGGTTGGTGAGGATGACATTCACCCGGTCCCGCTCACCGATCTGCGTCAGGCGCTGGCGGGAGAGCGTGTTGCCGAGTGTGATGTCCGGCGCCTCCAGCCCATGCAGCAGCAGGTTCATCTGCGCCAGCAGGAAGGGCAGCCGCTTCGCCTCACCACCGACCAGGCTGCGATCCTGCAGCACCTCCCGGTCTTCGGTGGTGCGCACCTGGGCTGAGAGATGCTCGAAGGCCTCGGCCAGGAACCCGCCGGTGCCGCAGGCGGGGTCGAGCACTACCTCGCCCAGCCGCGGATCGGTCACCGCCACCATGAAGCGGACCACGGCGCGCGGCGTGTAGAATTCGCCGCTGTCGCCGGCGGCGTCCCGCATCTCCCGCAGCAGCCCTTCATAGAGGCGGGAGAGGGTGTGGATTTCCTCCGATGCGTCGAAGTGGATGGCGTCCACAAGATTGACCACGTCGCGCAGGAGGTAGCCGCTCTCCATGCGGTTGGTCATTTCCGCGAAGACAGTAGCGATCACGTCGCGCCGGTCCCGCACGCCATCCCGGCCGCGCAGCGAGCGCAGATAGGCGAAGAGGCCCGGTCCCTTCGAACCATCGGGCCGGATGGCCTCCTCAGCGGCGAGGAAGCGGATCAAGTCCGGCCCGGTGATACCGTCCCGGCGCGCCGCCCAATCGCGCCAGCGATAAGGCGGGTCGATCGCCGCATGGAAGGGCTTGCCGGCCAGAACCGCCTCGTCCTCATGGATGCGCTCCATGTCGTCGAGGAACTTCAGGAACAACACCCAGGTCAGCAGGGGCAAGCGATCCAGGTCGCCGTTCAGCCCCTTGTCCTTCCGCATGATCTGGCGGGCTGATTTGACGATGCTGTCGAGGCGCTGTGCGGTGGTCTGCGGCGCGGCCGCGGCGCGCTTAGCCATCGGCGCGGAGGTCCTGTGCGGCTTGGGCCGCGATCAGCGCCGCCCGATGGGCGTCCGGGATGGGGCAGACATGCGTTTCGACACCGAACGCGTCCCACGCCTGGTTCGCCCATGCCTTCGGGCCGAAGCTTGCCCGCGCAATCGGGTCCAGGAACACCAGCATCTTTCGCACCCGCTTGCCCTGCCACGCGGCTGCATGGGCCTGTTCAATCAGCAGCATCTTCAACGTGTCCTTCAGGACCTTGTTCTTGGTTGCCGTCTTCATGGCCGAGCCCACACGCGCGTTCACTTCCAGCAGCACCACCTCATCCGTCGATTCGGCGAAGGCATCCACGATGGCCGCTGCCGAGCCGATCGAGAAGCGCTTCTGGGTCTCGACATGCGCCAGGCCGAGTTCTGCCGCGACAATGCTGAGGGCGACCTTCTCGGCTTCACGCTGCGCCAGGGAATCACTGCCGATGCGCGGCGCCGTGCCAGTCTCACGCGGCATAGAGCTGTTCCTGTAATTCGGCCATCGCAGCGCGCAGCTGATCGGCGCCGCCGAAGCGGCGGACGATCTCGCTCGGGTTCCCCATGGAGGCGACCGGCTCGATCCGCAGCGCATCTGGCAGCCGCAGCTCGTCGGCACCATGGGCGGCGTATTTCTCCAGCAGCGCTTCCAGCACCGCCCGCGCATCAGGGCCATGCCGATCGAACAGGTCCTGCCGCTCAGTGCGCAGGCGCTCGGCCCGCTGCCGCCGTGTGCGCAGTGGCGCGTCCCAGGCGAGATGGCACAGGAGGTCGAAGGGGTCGTCGTCGGGCCGCGCCATCTCCGTGGCCAGAGTCGCCAGATCGATGCCCCGCTCCGCCAGTTCCTCAATGACGGCCGCGCGCTTGTCGGCGATTGTCCAGGCTGCGCGAAAGGCCGAGGGGGTGGGGTAGAGCGTGCGGACCTTCTCGCCCGTGTAGTCGGTGATGCGGCGGGCTGTCAGGCGCTTGCCGTCGGCGTCGAGCTCGTACACGTGGTGCTGCACCACCTCGACAGTGCCGCCGTCCACGTAGAATTTGCGCGGCTCCCCGGTCTGACCGCCGCCGGGCGCCAGCGGCGTGGCGGGGCCGGCCGGCTCGTCTCCACCCGGCTCCTCGCCACCTGGTGGGGTAACGGGGTCGATCACCACGCCCGTCTCGATGCCATTCGGGTCGATGGTGGTGGTGGTCGCGGCGACGGGATCGCCGTCGAAGTCTGGATCAGCGAATTTCGCCGTCGCGGTGCCCGTGTAGTCGAGGATGTTGAAGAACAGCTTGCCGTAGTCCTCCCTCAGACGCGTGCCGCGGCCGATGATCTGCTTGAACTCGCTCATGGAGCCGACCACCCGGGCGAGCACCACGTTGCGGCATGTCGGCGCGTCCACACCGGTCGTCAGCATCTGGGAGGTGGTGAGGATGACTGGCGTTCGCTTCTCGAGGTCTTGGAAGTGCGACAAGTGGCCCCGGCCGATCATGCCTTCGTCGGATGTCACGCGGCAGACGTAGTTTGGGTATCGCGCGACGAGATCGGCATTGAGGTTGGAAAGGGCACGGCGCATCTCGCTGGCGTGCTCCTGGTCCACGCAAAAGACGATCGTCTTCGCGAAGCGGTCGGTGGCCTTCAGGAAGCCGGTCAGATGGCGGGCGATCGCCTCAGTGCGGGCACGCAGGGCGACGACGCGCTCAAAATCCTTCGTGTGGTACTCCTCGTCCGGGATCTCGCGACCGAAACGGTCGAGCTCCCCCTTCGTCGGACGCCAGCCGGCCGCATCAGTATCCGTCACCACACGGTGAACCCGGTATGGCGCGAGGAAGCCGTCTGCGATGCCTTGCGCAAGCGAGTAGGTGTAGAGCGGATCGCCGAAATAGGCGTAGGTGTCGCGGTTATCCTCACGCAGCGGCGTGGCGGTCATGCCGATCTGGAACGACGGCCTGAAGTAATCGAGGATCTCGCGCCAGCTGCTGTCGTCGCGGGCGCTGCCACGGTGGCATTCGTCGACGATAATCAGATCGAAGAAGTCGGGCGGGAACTCGCGGTAGAGGCCCGGGCGCCGCTCGTCCTGGGCAATCGCCTGGTAGATCGCGAAGTAGATGTCCCGACCGAGGCTGACTCGCCCACCCTCGATCTTGAAGCGGCCCTTGCCAAAGGGCGCGAAGTCACGCGCCATCGGGTCGTCCACCAGCACATTGCGGTCGGCCAGGAAGAGGATCTTGGGCTTTAGATGGTCGCCACGCCGGTTCCAGCCGGATGACCAAAGGCGCCAAGCGATCTGGAACGCGATCGGCGTCTTGCCGGCCCCGGTGCACAGGGTGAGGAGGCTGCGCTGCCGTCCGGTCAGAACAGCCTGTACGGCGCGGTTGACCGCGATCTCCTGGTAGTACCGGAGCGGCTTGGCCGGATCGGGGTAGCCTGGGGTCAGCGCCATCTGCGCCAGCGAATCGTCGGCGAGGCCGAGGCCGGCACGCTGTCGCGCCCAGAGTTCGGCCGGCGTAGGAAAGTCGGCGACGACGCGCTCGATACCGGCAAAGAAGTCGAACTCGATGATCTCGTTGCCATTGGTCGCATAGGCGAATTTGAGACCGAGGATCTCGGCGTAGGCCTTGGCCTGCTGCAGGCCATCGGCGGCGCTCAAATAGGTGGGCTTCGCTTCGACGACGGCCAGCGCCAGGTCGGGTCGGTAGCGCAGCAGGTAGTCGGCACGCTTGCGGCGCCCGCGACGCGGTTGTCCGGCGACGAACACGACGCGCCCATCGGTGAAGGTCCGTTGCTCCTGGATCGCGTGCGGTGCGGCATCCCAGCCGGCAGCCTGAAGCCGAGGTACGACGAAGAGGCGGCAGGTGTCAGCTTCGGTGTTCAACTCGCCTCCCTCGGCCAGAATTCGAAACAAATGACTACTTTAGGCCGCGCGCCCGTTCCAGGGCCAGGGCACGGGATGCCTGGCGGGTTCGAGATACGCGGCATGGGCTGTCGACTCTGCGGGCATTACGGCGGCGGCCGCAAACGTCCAAGTATTGATCATTGTGCCGAAGGATAAACCCGCTGTCATCTGTCGCCGATGGCGACGC
>CAYNBM010000086.1:0-6481 GCA_964395305.1 uncultured Rubritepida sp. | reverse complement strand
TGGTGTTCCTGCAGACCTTCGCCCGGCGCATCCGCGTCACGCGGCAGATGCTGGTGAACGACGATCTCGGCGCCTTCACCGACTTCGCCAGCATGATCGGCCGGCGCGTGGCCGACTTTGAGAACGCCACGGCCTATGCCCTTGTGAACAGCGCCACCGGCGACGGCCCGACGCTGGTCACCGGCGCGGCGCCGGTCTTTGCCACCGGCGCCGCGCGTCTGAACAAGGCCACCGCCGGCACGCTGCTCGACCTGGGCAATCTCGCGCTGGGGCGTGCGGCGGTGATGCGCCAACGGACCCTCGACGGTCTGCCCATCGCGGTGGGCTCGCAGATGCGCCTGCTGGTCGGGCCGAACCAGGAGCTTGCTGCGCGGCAGCTCACCGTCTCGGTCCAGGCGACGCAGACCTCGAACGCGAACGTCTATGCCGGCTTCGTCCAGCCGCTGGTCGAGCCGCTGATCCCGGCCAACCGCTGGTACCTCTTCTCCGATCCCTTCTCGGCCCCCGTCTACGTCTACGGCTATCTGAACGGCGCCGAGGGACCGCAGGTCACCACGGGCAATGTCCAGGGCGTGGACGGCGTCGAGGTCAGCGTGATCTTCGACTTCGGCGTGGGTGCCATCGACTGGCGCGGCGCCTGGTTCAACCCGGGCACCTGATCCCGGCTCCCCCCTCCATCGTGAACCCATGCAGAGGGCGCCCCACCGGGCGCCTTCTGCGTTTCTGGAGCTCCCATCGCCATGCGTAACTACGTCCAGCCGGGCAACAGCCTGGCCATCGCCGTGCCCTATGCGGGCGGCATCCTCTCCGGCCAGGGTGTCCTCGTCGGCGCGCTCTTCGGCGTGGCCGCCGTCGATGGTGCGCAGAACGCCATCATCGAGGCCGCCACCCAGGGCGTGTTCGACATCACAAAGGAGCCTGCGCTCGCGATCACCGCCGGTGCGCGCGTCTTCTGGGACAACACCAACCGGCGCATCACCACCACCGCGACCGGTAATTTCCAGGTCGGCATCGCCAGCCTGGCGGCGCTCGCGGCGGACACCACCGTCCGGGTGTGGCTCAATCGCGTGCCGGCGATCGGCACATGAGTCTCGATCCCAAGGCCACGCGGGGCTATCGCAACCGCAACCCGGGCAACATCGAGCACGTCCCCGCCAACAGATGGCAGGGACTGGCCGAGCCGCCCTCGGACGGGCGCTTCTGCCGCTTCACCAGCCATGAGTTCGGCATCCGCGCGCTGGCAGCCCTGCTGGTCACCTATCAGGACCGGCACAAGCTGCGCACGCCGCGCGCGATCATCGAGCGATGGGCGCCCAAGGTGGAGAATGATACCGCCGCGTACATCGCGGTGGTGGCGCGGCGGATCGGCGTCGGGCCGGACGATGCGGTGGACCTGCACCGGTACGATCACCTGCGCCCGCTGGTCGAGGCCATCATCCATCATGAGTGCGCGGGGCTGAGCTATCCGCCCGCGGTTATCGATCGCGCCCTGACCCTGGCCGGCGTACCGCCCGCGCCGCCGGTGACGCTGAGGGAGGTGGCGACCGTCACCGGCACCGGCCGTGGCGCCGTGCTGGTCGGCGCGGCAGGCATCGCCACCGCCGTGGCACAGGCGGCGCCGGCCATCCAGGCGCTGGGGACGCTGGCACCGGCGGTCGCCATTGCGGTCATCGTCGCCGCAGTGGTCGGCGTGCTCGCCTGGCGTCTGCGGCGGCCAGCATGAACGCCTTCGCAGCGGCGATGGACGCGCTGGCCGCGAATCCGAACATCGGCGCGGATGCGACCTATCGCGAGGGCGGGACCGGTGCGCCGGTCCTGCTCCGCGTGCTCCGCTCGTCGCCGGACCGGCTGGGCGACGCCTTCGGCACCAGCGTGATCCAGGCCAGCGATGCGCTCACGGTGGCGATCGCCGTGCTGCCCACCGTGGACGCCGACGACACCTTCACCCTCGGCGCCGACCTCCTGACCGTCCAGCACGCCGAGCGCGACGCCGCGGGCATCGCCTGGCGCGTCTTCTGCCGCCGATAGGAGCACCGCCATGATCGACCCCGAACGCATCGGCGGCATCGTCGGCGAGGCGCTGCTCGCCGGCGCCCTGGGTGCGCTCGGGGCGATGGCGCGCTTCTCGTCCACAGACCGGCCGCTGCTGACCCGCGCCTATCTGCTGCACGCGCTGGCCGGCGGCAGCCTCGGCACCGGCGCCTGGCTCATCGCCCATGCCTTCGAGCTCGACGGCTGGTGGCTCTTCGCGGTGGCGTGGCTGGCCGGCACGCTCGGCTATGCCGCGCTGCACGACCTGCTGCTGCGCATCCTCAGCCGCAAATTCGGCGGGCGCTGATCCATGCGCCTCGGCGCCAGCATCGTGGGCGACCTCCGCAAGGTGCTGGCCGACGAGGTGCGCGCGGGCGAGCGCGCGGCCATGACCGCCATCCGCGCCGAGACCGAGCAGGTGAAGGCCGAGCTGCGCCGGCAGGTCACCACCGCCTTCTCGGGCAACGCGCGCGGCATCGCCAATGCCTGGCGGTCGATGATCTTCCCGCGGACGGGCCAGTCGCTGCGGCCGGCGGGGCTGGTGTTTACCAAGGTGCCCAATGTCATCGACGCCTTCGAGCGGGGCGCGTTGATCCGCGCCAAGGGTGGCGGCAAGTTCCTCGCCATCCCGACCGGCTTCAACGCAGCGCGCGGCAGGCGCGGCCGCGGCGAGAAGGGCATGCGCGTGACGCCGGCGCAGATGGTCGCCTCCGGCCAGGCCTTCCTGCGGCCTTTCAAATCCGGTCGGGGCTTCGTGTGGTGCCTGCCGCTGCGGCAAGGCGAGCAGACCGGGCGGCGGCGACGGACGCGACTGGTGGCAGGCGGTGTGACGGAAGTCGGCACGGCCAACCGCAAGGGGCGCGAGGCCTGGGCGCGCGGGCTGCTGGAACAGGGGATGGTGCCGATGTTCCTCCTCCTGCCCCAGGTGAAGCTCGCCAAGCGGCTCGACGTGCGCGGTGCGGCCGAGCGCGGGCTGCGCCGGCTGCCGGGGCGCTTCGTCGCAGCCTGGGAACGCGAGAGCGGGAGGTCAGCATGAGTGCGCGCGAAACCGCCATCGCGGCGCTGCACACCCGGCTCGTCACCTCGCTGGCGGTCAGTAACCCGGCTCCGCTCGTGCTGCGCGGAGAGACCATCCCGCAGCGCATCCCCGCTGGCGGGCTGGTGGTCGTCCGCGACGGCGAGACGGTCGAGGAGACGCCGATCCTCTCGCCACTCGCCTGGCAGGTCGAGCACCGCGCCGAAGTCGAGATCACCGTCGCCGGCGCCACGCCCGCGGCACGCAACACGCTGCTCGACGCGCTGCTGGTGGATATCGCCGCGGCCATCGCCGCCAACCGCACACTCGGCGGCGCCGTCGAATGGGCACAGCCCGGCAGCGCGTCCTTCGAGGATGTCGAGTTCGAGGGCGCAGCCGCGGCCCGTGCCGCCGCCATCCCCATCACCCTCTGGTTCACCGTCGCCGGCTCGCCGCTGGCCTGATCCAACTCCAGGAGAAAGCCCATGCCCCGTGCCATCGGCGCGAATTGCCGCCTGCTCATGCTGCCCGAGACCGTCTACGGCACCGCGCCCGGCAGCAACTGGCGGCGCATGCCGTTCCTGTCCTGCGATCTCGGCGCCGAGCAGCCGCTGCTCGATGCCGACGTCATCGGCGTGGGCAGCAATCGCGATCCGGCCGCGCCCTTCCTCGACACCGTGACGGTCGCCGGCCAGGCGGTGGTGCCGGTCGATCTCATCAACATCGGCCACTGGCTGCGGCTGCTGCTCGGCGCGCCAACCACCACCGGCACGACCAACTTCATCCACACCTTCGGCTCGGGCGCGGCCTCGCTGCCCAGCAACGCGATGGAGATCGGCTATCCGGACGTGCCGAGCTTCGACGTCTGCACGGGCGTGCGGGCCGACACGCTGGAGATGGACTTCACACCGACCGGCGCGGCGACCGCGACCTTCGGGCTGCTGGGCCAGGGCTCGGTGCGCACGGGCGCCACGTCAGGCGGCACGCCGACCAGCGCGGCCTACACCGCCTTCAACAAGGCCCAAGGGTCCATCACCCGCAGCGCAGCGGCGCTGGCCCAGGTCACCGGCGCGCGGCTCACCTACGCCAACGGCATGGAGGCGGTGCGCACCATCCGCGCCGATCGCCGGGTCGAGGGCGTGGACCCCGGCATCGCGCGCTGCACCGGCCAGATCACCGTGCGCTTCGAGAACACCACGCTGCTCGCCCAGGCGCAGGCGGGCACCTCGGCGGAATTTGCGCTCGCCTTCACCATCGATGCCAACCGCAGCCTGACCATCACGCTGCACGAGGTCTATCTGGCGCTGGCCAAGACCCCGATCGAGGGGCCGGCCGGGGTCGAGGCCAGCTTCGATTTCCGCGCCGCCTTCAACGCAACCGCCACCCGAATGATGACCGCCGTGCTGCGCAATCAGCAGGCTGCAACGGAGTACGCATAATGCTCACCCTCGACCTCCCGGTCGAGCCGTACTGGCTCGACCTGCCGCGCGGCGTCCGCGTGGAAATCCGCCCCGTCACCACCGCCGTCATGGCAGCCGCCCAGGCCGGCTCCGCCCGTCGCCTTGGCGCACTGCGGGCGTCCGACGCTGACCTCGACCCCGACATGGCGCGCGGCCTCGCCTTCGCCTTCCTCGTCAAAGCGCTGGCACGCCACGCCGTCACGGCCTGGGAGGGCGTCGGCGACACCGCCGGCAAGCCCCTGCCGCTCTCCCCCGAGGCGGTTGAGCGACTGATGGACATGGATGAGATGGCCGCCGCCTTCTGGGATCGCGCCACCGGCCCCGTCGCGGCAGTGGCCTTGGAGGGAAACGGCTAAGGGCTCGGGCCGAATGGCATTTCGGCCAGGGCCCTGACTACTGCCGCGGCTGCGCGGCGCTCGACCGCGATTGCGGCCTGGCCTGCCCCTACGCCGCGCATGCCCCTGCCAGCGTCGAGGGCGCCGCTGCCTGGGCCGCCGGCACCACCTGCGCCACCGCGACCATGACTGGCCTCGACCTGGACATGCCGGCCGCGCTCGCCACCGCCCGCGAGATCGGCGCCTCCGGCTGGGCCGCGGCGGAACTGCTCCTGGCCATGCGCATGGGCCTCGCCGCCGGCAGCGCCGCGCGGCGCACTGATCCCCCCGGACCCTGACCATCCCACCGACGCAGGAGGCGTGACGCATGGCGGATAGCACGCGCCGCGTCTCGGTCCGGCTGTCGCTGGACGATGCCGCCCGGGTCAAGCAGGAGCTGCGCGAGGTCGGCGAGACCGGCCAGCGGTCGCTGGAGCGCATCCAGGGCGGCGCCGACCGCGCCTCCCGCGCGCTGGACCTGCTCGACGTCGCCGTGCGCGGCGTGCAGATCGCCGGCCTGGCCGCAGGCCTGCGCGCCGTGGTCGTCGCCGGCGATGCGCTCACCCAATCCATGGGCAGGCTGAACACCGCGCTCGGCTCGGTCGAGCGCGCCGGCGAGATCTACGACCGGCTTTATCGCGACAGCCTGCAGACCGGCGTCGCCGTCCGCGAAAGCGTCGACGCCTTCGCCCGCTTCTCGATCGCCGCCCGCGAGATCGGCGCCACCTCAGATCAGGTCGCCACCCTGGTCGGTGGCCTCCAGCGCATTGCCATCGCCTCCGGCGCAAGCCAGCAGGAGATTGCCTCCTCCACCCAGCAGCTCGCCCAGGCCCTGGCGTCGGGCACCCTGCAGGGCGACGAGCTGCGCAGCATCCTCGAAGGTCTGCCCACGCTCGCCCAGGCGCTGGCGCGCGAACTGGGCGTCTCCATCGGGGAACTGCGCAAGCTCGGCTCCGAGGGCAAGCTCACCGCCGACACGGTGTTCCCGGCGCTGCTGCGCGCCGTCGAACGGCTGAACGGCGAATTCGAGCGCGCTCCACTCTCGGTCGGCCGCGCCTTTGGCCAGCTCACCGCCGCCGCCGACCAGTTCCTGGCGCGGCTCGACCAGGCCATCGGCCTGTCCAACGCCCTGGCGCGTGCGCTGTCCGGCGCCGCCCGCGTGCTGGACGGCGTGCGCCGCGGCTCCGGCCTGCTGCTCCCCTCCGAGCAGGAGGCGGACCGTCGCGCCCAGGCCGAGGCGCTGCGCGCCCAGATCGCCCGCCTCGAAGCGGAGAACGACGGCCGCGACAGCCTGCGCTCGCAGCCCCGTCGTGGCTCGATCCAGGCCGGGCTTGTGGGTGCCGCCCAGCAGCAGGCCGGCGTGGATCGTGCCGCGCGTCTGGAGGAGCTGCGCCGCCAGTACACTGAGCTTCAGGAGGAGATCACTCGCGGCGAGCAGGCCGCCGGCGAGCGCCAGCGCACGGAGCAGGAGGCCGCCGCTGGCCAGGCCGCCGAGGCCCGCCGGCGCCGCACCGCTGCGGATGCCGAGGAACTCCGCAAGGCGCTGGACGACCGCTTTCGCATCAACAGCGAATACGAGGACCGCGTCCGCCGCCTGCGCG
>CAYNBM010000085.1:0-6500 GCA_964395305.1 uncultured Rubritepida sp. | reverse complement strand
GAGGAGGTCTTCGAGGCCGCCAAGCTGGCGGGTTGCCATGACATGATCCTGCGCCTGCCCAATGGCTATGACACCGAGATCGGCGATGGCGGGCAGCATCTTTCGGGCGGCCAGCGCCAGCTCCTCGGCCTGGCGCGTGCCATGTTCGGCCGGCCCAAGCTCGTGGTGCTGGACGAGCCCAATTCCAACCTCGATGGCGACAGCGAGGCGGCGCTGACCCGCGCGCTGGAGACGTTGAAAGCCCAGGGCACCACCGTGGTCCTGGTCTCCCACCGCCCGGCCCTGGTGCAGGGCGTGGACAAGGTCCTGCTTCTCAAGGAAGGCGCCATCGAAATGTTCGGCCCGCGCGCGGAAGTGCTCAAGCGCCTGATGGCGCCACCGAGGCCGGCGGAAATTCCCGCCCCCGTCGCCATGGGGGGGGCCGCCTGAGATGAGCGACATCATCGACCGCCCGGCCGGCCCGCCACCCGCGAACGCCTCGCCGGCGCCCTCGCATGTCCGCGCCAGTCGCCCGGCCATCGATCTGCCCTTCGACCCGCTGCTCGATGCCAAGCGGCCGCGCACCCGCGGCGCAATCATCTTCGGCATGATCATCATGGTCGGCTTCTTCGGTGGCTTCATGGCCTGGGCCACGCTCGTTCCGCTGGCCGAGGCGGCGATCGCGCCCGGCGTCATTAAGGTTGAAGGCACCCGCCGCACGCTCGCCCATCTCGAGGGCGGCATCGTGCAGGACATCCTGGTGCGCGATGGCACCAGGGTCGAGGCCGGTCAGGTCGTCATGCGCCTGGACGATGTGCAGTCCGGTGCCACGCTCGAGGCGCTGCGCGCCCAGCGCTTCGCCCTGCAGGCGCAGGAGGCGCGGCTGGTGGCCGAGGCCGCCCGTGCCACCCAGGTGACCTTCCCGCCCGACCTCGCCACCTCCACCCATCCCCGCGCGATCGAGGCGATGACAGGGCAGATCGCGCTGTTCGACGCGCGCCGCACCAGCCTGCTCAGCCAGATCGCGGTGATGGAAACGCGCGAGCAGCAGCAGCTCGCCGCCATTTCCGGCGCCCAGGGCCAGCTGCTCTCCACCCGCCGCCAGCTCGAACTGATCCGCCAGGAAGAGGTGATGCGCCGCGGCCTGGTCAATCAGGGCCTGGCCCGCTTGCCGGAGCTGCTGGCATTGCAGCGCGGCCTGCATGGGCTGGAGGGCCAGATCGTGGACCTGCAGGGCCAGATCGACCGCTCGCAGGCCGCGATTCAGGAGGCCCGGAACACCATGCAGCAGATGACCGACCAGCGGCTGCAGGAGGTGAGCACCGATGCGCGCGACGTTGCCGCCCGCCTGGCCGATGCCGAGGAGCGCATGCGCGCCGCCGCCGATGTCTCCACCCGGCGCGAAGTGCTGGCACCCGAGGCCGGCACCGTCGTCAACCTGCGCGCCTTCACCGTGGGTGCTGCCGTCCGCCCGGGCGACCCGCTGATGGACCTTGTCCCCACCCGCGACCAGCTGGTCGCAGAGGTGAATGTCCAGCCAAACGACATCGATGTGGTCTATCCCGGCCTGCAGGCCGAAATCCGCCTGCCCGCCTTCAAGCAGCGCCTTGTTCCCTATCTGCATGGCCACGTGACCTTCCTCGCACCCGATGTCACGACCGACCCGCAGACGCGCCAGAGCTACTACCGCGCCTATATCACCATCGATGAGGGCCAGCTGGCCCGTCTGCCCTCGGTCTTCCTGGTGCCGGGCATGCCGGTGGAAGGCCACATCCAGACGGGCCAGCGCAGCTTCTGGCGCTACATGACCCAGCCGGTGCGCGACAGCATGGCCCGCGCCTTCCACGAGCAGTGAGCCGCCGGCCCTCGCCACGGAAGCGTGGCGGGGGCGTTGCGGACCGGCTCTGAACGCTTCCAAGAATACCCGCCATAACCATGGCTGCCCTGTGGCCATCCCCCCCAGGTCAGCGCCCAAGGATCGCCATGACCGACATGCCCAGCCAGTTCACCGACGGTATCCTCGATGCCAGCGTCAATTTCGGGGTGGCGCGCATCACCCTTGCCCAGCTTGGTCCGGATGGTAAGCCCGCGCCCTCGGGCACGCTGTTTGTCCCGGTTGTGCAGCTGCCCGCGCTGGCCAATGGGCTGCTGACTCTGGTCAAGCAGATCGACAGCAAGATGAAGGAAGCCCAGGCGCAGCAATCCCCTGCCCCAGCCGTCGAGGCGCAGGTGATGCCCTCCGCCTTTACCTTCGGCGGCCGGTGAGCGGCAGCGGCGCGGTCACGCCCACGACTTCACCACAACCCTGCGGCCGGTCCCACATGCCGCCGCCGGCCAGAAGCGCCGCGGTGATCGACAAAAGCCGCGCGGCGCGCTGATGCCCCATCTCGAAGGCCTCGGCCGCAAGGCTGGCAATACAGGCATGAATCGCGGCTGGCGATGATTCCGGCCCGTCGACGCGATCCTCATCACAGGCATTTTCATCACGCTTCATGATGTCTGGGTTTCCGCTGGGGAATAAATCACAGGTTCTTGTATCATTTATTCTGCGCCGTCACTTTCACGACAGCGTGACCGCGATCAAGATTATCGTTGATTTGAAACAATAACCACTTCGGCACGGTCTCCCCGGTGCCGGTGCGGAGTGAGGTGAGATGGGAAAAATCACACTATGTTGAATCGCGATGGGAGCGCCACCATCAACGCCCAACCCGTCAACGGTGAGGCCGCGCTATGGGCCATCCGTTTCCTCCGCGGCCGCGAACCGCGCGACATGTCAGAGCTCGCCGCGCTGCGCCGGCTGCGGAATTATGGCCGCCTGCGCGCGGCCCTGATGCGCGGCCCGCGTCCCGAACGCTTCGACTTTCAGGCGCCAATGGATGCCTGGACCGTGACCTGGGCGTTCCGGATGATTCTCGGCCGCCCACCCGAATCGGCGGCCGTGATCGCGCATTGCTGCGCCCTGCCCTCGCTGCAGGTGCTGGCCGATACGCTCTACGATTCGGCCGAGTTCCTGGCCTCCGGCCGGCCATGGACGCGCATCGAGATCAACGGCACCCCATGCCGCTTCATCGGCGAGCCTGATGACGCCTATTTCCGCGACCTCCCCCTCGCCGCCGCCGATGCCGGCCAGGTCGGCGACCTCGCCGCCGCCGTCTCCCGGGCCCATGGCCGGCCGATGGCGGTGGTGGATATCGGCGCCAATCTTGGCCTCACCGCCGTGGCCATGGCGCCGCATGCCAGCCGGCTGCTGGCGGTGGAGCCCAACCCCGCCACCGCGGATTGCCTGCTGTTCAATCTCGAGCTGAACGGGCTCGACCATGTCGAGGTGGCGCAGACCGCGCTCGGCGATGGCGATGGCGAGGTGAGCTTCCACACCGCCGCCTTCTCCGCCGGCAGCCATATCGCGGATGCCGATGACACAAGGCCGACAACCCGGGTGCCCATGACCACCCTCGACGCGGCGATAGCCGCGCGGGGGTTTTCCGACATCGGCTTCATCAAGCTCGATGTGGAGGGCTTCGAGCGTCAGGTCATCACAGGTGCCGCCGCCACAATGGCCGCCTGCCGGCCCGTCATCTTCGCCGAGTTCAACACCTGGGCGCTGATGGCCAATGGCGACACCAATCCCATGCACCTGCTGGTCGACTGGGTCGCGCGCTTCCCCCATGTCCATGTCATGGCCGACCCGGCGGCGCTGCGCTTCAACGCCATCGGCAGGGCCGATCTGAAGGATGTGCTCTACCGCAACATCTTCTCCCGCGGCTGCGTGGAGAACCTGGTGTTGAGCCATGACCTCGGCTGGGTGGGGCAATTGCCCTGAAACCTTACGCCGCCCCCCTCTTCGCCGCGCTGCAGGCGGACATGGCCGTGGCCATCGGCCACCGTCTCTTCACCATCATGCGCCATGACAGCACGGCCGGCCGCAACACGCGCATCCATTCCAGTCACCCCGTGGAATACCCCACGGGCGGCGCGAAGCCCGTGCGCCCCAGCGCCTGGACGCAGCAGCTGCTGGTCGAGGGCCGGCCTTTCATCGGCCGTGACGCCGCCGCCATCCGCGCCCATTTCGCCGATCACGCCACGATCCTGGCGCTGGGCTGCGAGAGCGTGCTGAACCTGCCCGTGCTGTGGGACGGTCGGGTGCTGGGCACCGTCAACCTGCTGCACCGCGCCGGCCATTTTGCGCCGCATCACGCCGAGATCGGCATGGCACTCGCCGCCTCGGCCATACCCGCGCTGCTGGAGAGGGCTTGCCCTCCGCCCGCATCGCTTTAGCCTTTCCGCGATAACGGGAGACAAACGTGAATCCAGCACCGCTTCGCAGCGCAGAATCCCTGCGCCGCCTGCTCGCGCCCAGAAGCGTCGCCGTGGTCGGCGTCTCGGCCGAGCCCACCAGCTTTGGCGCCCGCACCATCACCAATATGCGCGGCTTCGACGGGCCGGTTTACGCGGTCAATCCGAAATACGCCGGCCAGGAGATGCACGGCTACCCCTGCGTCGCCACCATCGCCGACCTGCCGGAGGCGGTGGACAGCGTCGTGCTCTGCATGCCGCGCACCGGCGTGCTGCCCAGCCTGGAGCTGGCGGCGGCGCGTGGCGTGGGCGGGCTTTCCATCTACGCCTCGGGCTATGGCGAGACTGATCTGCCGGAGCGCGCGGTGGAGGAGGAGGAATTGCGCGAACGCGCCCGCGCACTCGGCGTGCCGCTGCTCGGCGCCAATTGCCTGGGATTTGTCAATCACGTCACCCGCGCGGGTGCGACCTTCATGCCGGACTACTTCAAGATGACGGCGCCGGCCGGGGGCGTGGGCGTGGTCAGCCAATCCGGCGCGCTGGGCTATGCGCTGATGCAGGCGGCCGAGCGCGGCTTTGCGATGTGCCACATGGCCACTGCCGGAAATTCGACCGATCTCGATGTCTGCGACCTCGCCGGCTTCCAGCTGGAAATGCCGGAATGCCGCAGCATCGCACTCGCCGTGGAGGGACTGCGCGATGGCCGCCGGCTGATCGAGCTGGGCGACAAGGCGCGGGCGCTGGGCAAGCCCATCGTCGTGCTGAAGCTGGGCCGTGGCGAGACGGGGGCGAAGGCCGCCATGTCCCACACCGGCTCGATGGCCGGCAGCACCGCCGCCTGGTCCGCCGCCTTCCGCCGCGCCGGCATGCTGGAGGTGGAGGATTTCGACGCGCTGCTGGAGACCGCCGGCTTCATGGCCAAGGCGCCCAGGCCGAAGCCAGGCGCACGCGGCGTTGGCATCGCCACGCCCTCGGGCGGCGCGGGCATTCTCGCCTCCGACCATGCCGAATATGCCGGGCTGACCCTGCCGCAGCCCGCGCCTGAGACCGAAGCCGTGCTGCGCGCCGCCATTCCGGATTTCGGCAGCCCGCGCAACCCCTGCGACCTCACCGCGCAGGTCGCCACCAACCCGGCCAGCTTCGATGCCTGCATGAACGCCATGCTGGCCGACCCGCAATACGCGGTGGTGGTGATGCCGGTGGTCTATCACAACCCGGTCTCGACGCCGCTGCGCATGGCCGCCATGGCGCCGCTGGCGCGCGCCGCCGGCAAGCCGATCTGCATCGCCTGGATCCCGGAAAGCCTGGAAGGGCCGGGGCCGATCGCGGTGGATACCAGCGCCGATCTCTCGCTGTTCCGCAGCACGCGGCGGCTGATGAAGGCGGTGGCGCTGTGGCTGCAATATCATGACGGCCAGCCCGCCATGGGCGAGGTGGATGCGCAGGCCGAGATGGCGGCGGCCGCCCTCCCCCCCGGCCCCGTCACGTTGATGGAGGCCGAGGCCAAATCCGCCTTCGCTGCCGCGGGATTGCCCGCAATGGCCGATTCGCGCGCCGCGACCGCCGAGGCCGCGACCGCCGCAGCCCATTCCCTGGGCTACCCCGTGGTGCTGAAACTCGACAGCCCCGATGTCGCGCACAAGACCGAGGTCGGCGGGGTGAAGTTGAACCTGGGCAGCGCCGCCGAAGTCGCGGCCGCCTTCGCCGCCATCATGGAGGGCGCCCGCACCCATGCCCCCACGGCGCGGGTCGATGGCGTGCTGGTGCAAAAAATGGCCGCGCGCGGACCGGAGCTGATCCTGGGCGCCCGGCGCGACCCGCAATTCGGCGTGACCTTGCTGGTCGGGCTGGGTGGCGTGCAGGCCGAGCTGTGGAAGGATGTGGCGCTCGACATCGCCCCCGTCTCCCCGGCGCGGGCCGAGGCGATGCTGCGGAGCCTGAAAAGCTTTCCCCTGCTCGACGGTTTCCGGGGCGCGCCGCGCGTGGACATCGCAGCCCTG
This sequence comes from uncultured Rubritepida sp., assembly GCA_964395305.1. Classification (GTDB taxonomy): domain Bacteria; phylum Pseudomonadota; class Alphaproteobacteria; order Acetobacterales; family Acetobacteraceae; genus Rhodovarius. Next base: position 225 of record CAYNBM010000085.1, on the reverse strand, counting down.
GCCGCAACCATCGCCCGCTTCTCGGCGCTGGCCGCTGCCATCGGCCCGCGGCTGGACGAGATGGAGATCAACCCCCTCGTCTGCCTGCCCGAGGGCTGCGTGGCGCTGGATGGGTTGATGCGGCTGGAAGGCTAGAGCACGCTGCGTTTACACGGAAGCGTAGCCTGAGTTGACGAGTTCGAGGATGGCGCCGGCCTTGCGCCAGGTGGTCTCGACAGTTCTCTG
>CAYNBM010000084.1:0-6564 GCA_964395305.1 uncultured Rubritepida sp. | reverse complement strand
TCCCGTCTGACAGCCCGGGCTGCCCCGCCATCAGCATGGCCGCGAACCGCCCCTGCACCGCGATCCCAGGCGGCGTCCGCCCGGGCGCGGCATGGATCATCACCCGTTCAATCAATGCCCGTGCGGCATTGAGTGCTTCCCCAGCCTCATCCCGGGCCAACGCCTCCACAAGCCGCGCAAGGGTCTGCCGGTAGGCCTGCCCGATATTCGGCAGCAACCGCACAACGCCCGTTGGCGCCACGGCCATTTCCCTCTCCAGTCGCTCCTTGTCGGCTTCGAGTTCCCCCAGCTTGGCCTGCAGGCTGGCCGAGCGCAGGCCGGAGGTAATGGCCTCGACCAGATGGTCCAGACGCCTTTCGATATCCGCCAGTTCGCGCCGCAACCGCCCCTTCTCCCGGTCCGCCTCGGCGGCAAGGCGGTTCCACTCCAGCGCAAATTCCTCGGCGAACATGGCCGCCAGATCCGGGTCCATCATGTGCCCGGCGAGGACATCCAAAACCCGCGCCTCCAGCTGTGGGCGCTGCACGCGGGCCTTGTTGCAGCACAGGCCACGGCGATGGTTGTTGCACGTGTAGGCCCGGGAATCCGCATTGCTGAATGGCCCGTCGCACTCCCCACAAAACAGCTTTCCCGATAGCAGATGCTGAGCCCGACGCTTCTCCCAGAAGCGAGGCGTGCCGGTCACTTTGTCCCGCGGCGCACTCTCTCTCGCCAGCCGCTCCTGGACCTTTCGCGCGCCAGCTCTGAGGTGGCACGCCGGTCGGCCGCGATGGTCTGGTGCAATGCCTTCAGGGCCATGACGTCGCTGCTGCGGTCGTAGTGTTCATTCACCACGCCATGGCTGATCTGCAGGAGGCTTGCCGCCAGGCCCGGGTGTTCCGGCAGGACAATCGGCGCGGTCGAGGCGATGCAGTGCCGGAAGCGGTGCGTGCCGAAAGTGTTCTCGGGGCCGAAGCGTTTGGCGCTCTGCCACCTAATCCTCTTGTCGACCCCCTTCTCCTCCAGTTTCTCGCCACCCCAATTGATCCAGAAGGCGTCGGAGCGGGCGCCATTTAGCAATTCCCGCCTTTCCACATCGCAATACCGGTCCAACCAAGGAGCCAGCACCGCGGCCATTTGGGTGCTGATGTACTTCCGGTTCTTGACGTCTTCCCCCTGGAGTTCCAGGCGCCAGACGCCGCTGGAGGGGTCCATGGCCATGCTCCTGCCCAGGGTCAGGCTGGTGACGCTGCGCAGCCTGATCCCGCGAAATGCCAGGATGCTGATCATCAGGCCATCGCGCAGCCGCACCTGGCGGCGCCTGGAGGTGAGCTTCAAGGCCGACTGCATGAGTTCAAGCCCCCAATGCCAGAGATCGATCGGGTGATAGATCGTCACATCGCGCTTCGACATGTCTAGGAACTGCCGGAGCGAGTTCCCATTCGGGGAGGTGACAAAGCTGAAGTCTCCACGTGGAACGAGGATTCGCAACGCACCCTGAAGTTCCTGGAAGCGACCGGTGATCGTGTGGTCGCTGTTCCCCAGTTCCTTCAAAGTCAGGAAGTATCGGTGCAGTCGTTCCATGGTGGGCCGCGAGCCGGGGCAGGCCAACGGATCGAGCTCACCCAGCTGGGCGAGATGGCTGAGCCATCGGCCGTAGCCCTCCAAGAATTTTTCCAGTGATTTCGGCCTTAGCGTGGCGGCATAGGCGCCATCGTGCTCGGCCTGAGCGGCATGCCGCTCAGCCAGTTCGGCCGAAACCTTCGCCTCTTTGACGAGGCCTGCCGCGGTCAACGCATGGGGAGCGAGCTCCCGGTACGCCGTCTCAAGGTGCCCAATCGCGGCCTCCAGCAGGTCGTTGCAATTGTGCCAGTGATCGAAGATCACACGGCGCCGTGTCTCGAAATCCAGGTTCAGCCTGGCCGCTTCGGCATGATGGAGGCGGTGGACCGACCTGAGTTTGCGCATTGCTGCGCCAACCTCGAGGAACCGGTTCCAAACGATCGCGCGGATCGGGGTAGCACGCGCAGGCGCGCCACCGGGCTCTGAGGGCCCGTGGGTCATGATAGTTCTCCTGTTGGGTTTGATGGCAACAGCCATTGCTGTGCCGGTCAGGTCTATTGATCTGACTTAAGAAATATAACCTATTTTCTGGTGATTCGCAATGAAAATTTCATATTTTCAGCAATTTGTTAATTATTTTGACAATTTTATCGGAATTAATTATTAAAATTACTCTATCCAATTGCTTTGAACTAAAGTTCCAGAGAAACAAAATGGCAGCACCACACTGATTTCTATCAATATTACTCTATCAACCATGCCGTAGTCGGTTTCAACCACACAGCGCTGACTGGCACTCAAGACGAGCGCAGGACACGGTTCCGCCGGCCCGATCTGGTCCCATTCGGCGTCGGGCGGGATCGTGTCCTAGCTGGTGGTGGATCGAAGGTGAATGATCTTGAGCAACTGAAGGGCTGAACAGACAAATTATAAAATACAGACAAATCACTTAAAAATAAAATATTAAAAATACACTATATTGTCAAATAATATATTATATTATTATTTTATTTTATAAATATATAATCAATTATTTTACATAAAATTTTTACTCACCAATAAGATCACAGAAAAATTCCATCGTACCAGCCCATTCCGAGTGCCGAATGGCTGCCAATATTGCATGTTTCGGCCATACCAAGGAGCAACGCGATCCGCTCCACGTTGCCAGAAACTCGGAGCCCGCCGAGAAACCCCTCCATCGGAACCGCTACGCCTGGATTATTTCTAGTGTAGCGCTTCCAGGCAACGCGCATCCAATCAATCTCCGAGATCTGAAGCACATCAAGGCTATGACGCCACCAGTCCCGACCCAGTAGCAGCCTCGATCCCTGCCACACCGCCATAGCCTGAACCCGACGAGCCACCGAAGCGACAACCGCAAGGGGCTGTCCATGGCTCCGCGCTCTCTGGCGGAGGATCACCGGCGTCCGAAAGTGCAGCCTCGCCTCGCTGGTGTTCGTCGGCACCTCGACAAAGGAGCGCCTCAAGTGCTCGAAGCCCTCGGCATGAACGACACACCGCATGGCATGTCCGCCACCACGAAGCGCGATCCCCGACTGCAATGCATCCAGCATCGCGCTAGCCGCCTCGCGCTGCCAGGCAGCGGCCCAGCCGAACAAGCGAACCTCCACGATCAGGCTCTGCCGCGAGATCCATCCACGGACAATGAAAGGCTTCGCAATCTCCACTCCGGCGGCGTCGCGCCCGAGTGGCGCAAACAACACGTCCCGCGCATGCGGCCGCAACCGGCCCGTCGCCGTGACAGGCTGCCGCTGCCGATGCAGCGCGGCGCCAAAAGCACCCCGCAGACGCTCGGACAATTCCGGATGATCCTCCATGTCCGGCGGCCGCTCGCAGGTGAAGCGCAGCGTGTCATAGGTCCACATCGACGCCAGCTCGGCGATGCCGACGTCCATCAGGGGATGCGACAGATCATGCGCCAGCGAAGCCAACGCCGCCCGCGCGTCGCCCCCCTCCGTCAGAAGGTCAAAGGATGATGAAATCATGCGCCTCCGCCAGGCTGCCCTTACCCAGAACCATGCTGGCGCGCCGCCCGGCCTCGGTAACGGCATAGATCCGCAGGCTGTCATCGGGGCCGAGAAGCCCGTCCGCCTCCCGAGCGAGTTGCCTGGCCCGTGCCAGGGTCATCCGCCCTTCGAAGACACTGAGCTGCACCCGATCCATATACACCTCCAGCAACGCGGCCAGTCGGTTGCGGACGCTGTCGCGCACGACGTCATGGGTGAACACGAAGAGATGCGCGGGGCGGGCCATCAGTAGTCCATCCTGTAGGGCGAATACGGCAACTGCTCCTCGCAGAAGGCGGCGAAGGCCAGGCATTGTTCCTCCATCACCCCCCGCCAAAGCATGGTCTCCCCGCTGCGCTGCCCACGCACCGGGCGGGCCATCCAGGCCTCATACCCCCGCACACAGCCTGCATAGCCGGACTGCCCCAGGCGCCAGCCCTCGCCGCGCGGCTCAAAATCGACCAGCGTCAGTGCCTTACGCCCAAACATCGCCAGCGCGCAGGCCTCGACGATCGGGGCGCGGAACTCCTCCATCAGGTCGAACACCAGCGCATCCACCCCATCCTCTGCCGCATGCAACACGCCGAATCCGGTGTGCAGCCCATGCCGTTCCGCCGCGACCGCCAGATCGCGCGCCAGGAAGGAGGAAAGCAGGTCCAAAACGATATTCATCGGATCTTCGCCCTGCCGCCGGCGCCGGGGGCCGCGGAAAATCTCCGGCTGATTGAGGCTGGCCGCCAGCAATGGCCAGTACAGCGCGGCCGCCTCGCCTTCCTGTCCCAGCAGCGCCGGCACATCGCTCAGCCTTGGGCTGAGCTCCGCCCCGCGTACCATGCGGCGCAGCCGCGGCGCGCATTCCACCACGCCGGCCACGAACGCTTCCGGCGGCTTGCCCCGCGACAGCCGCTTGAGCAGCGTGCGCTGCGAGAGAATGCGCCCAGCCACGATGCTGCGCGCCACCGCCAGCCGCCGCCTGGGGTCGAGCACCGCCGCGGCCTGCGCCAACTGCCGGGCGGCGCGCCTGGAACCCGCGCTTTGCCAATGGCCCAGCGTTCTCCCCCAACCATCGACCATGGCAATCACCGTGCCATGGGCGGCCGCCAGTTCCAGCGCTGCGGCATCCACCTCGACGCCGCGGGCAAGCTCGATCCGGTCCACCCGGCGGGGCGGCACCCGGGCCAACTCCGCTTCGCCGTCCGTCACCAAGAAACTCTCGCCCTTGGCCGTCACCCGGCGACGCGGCTCCAGGACATACACCAGCCTTTGCCTGGCGGCCCATCGGTCGGGGGCGGCTTTCTCCTCCGGCTCCTCGTCCTCCCCCTCCTTGGGACTGGCGGCGCCGGCCAGGGCGTTCAGGGCTTCGGCGGCGGTGATCGCATCCTCGGCCGGCGTGTCGTCCAGGCTCAGCTCCTTCACCACCATGCCCTTGACGAAAAGGTGGCCCAGGAAGCGCACGCCCTGGTCGAAGCTGGTGATGCGGGATTTCTCGGCGTTCAGCTCCAGCCCGTGCTCGGCCAGCAGGGCGGCGATGCGCGCCATAGCGTCGCGCGCCAGCGCCTCGTCACGGCACAGCACCAGGAAATCATCAGCGAAGCGCACCAGGCGCATGCCGCGCTGCTCCATCGCCTCATCCACCCCGTCGAGGTAGAGATTGGCCAGCAGGGGGGAGAGCGGCGAGCCCTGGGGGACGCCCCGCCCGGCATGGTCATGATGCTCCAGCCACATGCCCACCAGATCGACCAGCGCCGGGTCCGCCACGCTGAGATCCAGCCGGTTGAGCAGGGCATCATGCGGGATGCGTTCGAAATAGCGAGTGATGTCGCCATCCACCACCCAGCGGAAGCCGTCACGCCGGTGCTTGGCCACCCGCGCCACCGCATCCATCACCGACCGGCCTGGGCGATAGGCGAAGCTGGAATCTTCGAATTCCCGCTCCAGCAGCGGTGTGAGGGTGATGGCGACGGCGGCCTGGACGACGCGGTCGGCGATGGCCGGAATGTCGAGCGGGCGGGTGGAGCCGTTGGATTTGGGGATGAGCACCCGCCGGGCCGGGCTGGGCTGGTAGCGGCCATAACGGAGTTCATGGGAGAGTTTGGCGATGCGGCCATGCGCGCCCTCGGCGAAGCGGGCGACGGTCATGCCATCGCCGCCGCCGGCGCCATTGTTGGCGCGCACTTTTTCCCACCCCTGCCAGAGCCTGTCATGCCGGGTGGCCTGATCGTAGAGGCCGCCCGGGGCAAAACCCATTCCCGGAAGATGGGGTGGTGCGAGGTCGGTTTTTCGGCTAATTTCCACTGACCCCCCTGATCTACGAAATCATGGCGACATGCTGTTGGATATGGTGGAAATCAGGGCTAAGCAAGTTTTACTTGACAGGCTTTGCAGGGGGGGCTCTGATCCGGTATGTTCCGTGGGAACGCGGATTGAGACGGGGTGACGAACACCACCCTATCGTTTTCGTCGATGACGAAAACGCCGATCCGGTATGTTCCGTGGGAACGCGGATTGAGACCATTCATTTATTGGTTGTCCTTTTTTGTTTCCTGATCCGGTATGTTCCGTGGGAACGCGGATTGAGACCCATTTGCACGGGGAATATCCAGGCGAAGCGCTGATCCGGTATGTTCCGTGGGAACGCGGATTGAGACTCACCGAGGTTGTGCTGCAGAACCAGCTGCTCGCTGATCCAGTATGTTCCGTGGGAACGCGGATTGAGACCGAGGGTGCGCCGGTCGTGTAGCAGAACACGCTGATCCGGCATGTTCCGTGGGAACGCGGATTGAAACATTGGCAGCCACCCACCCCCCGCGCTGGCCGGGTGGTCAGGGATATTCGTTGGGAAAGCGGATTGAGACTCTGGCACCAGCGACAGCGCCGCGTCCAGCAACTCATCCGGCACGTTTCGTGGGAACGGAGATGCAGACTTTTGCGGCCTAACAGGCTGCGGAAATTCGTCTTCCCAAATTGGTTGTGAGGTGATTCGCTTCTGACT
>CAYNBM010000083.1:0-6850 GCA_964395305.1 uncultured Rubritepida sp. | reverse complement strand
TCCGGACCGCGTGCAGTTGCCGCCTTCGCAGCTGGCCGATCCGGAGCGCGTGGCCGTCTGCCCCTGGGGGCCAGTGACGGTGCTCTGCGCCTCAAATGCGGAGGCAGCCGGGACGATGACGATGCTGCCGAGCATTGCGGCGGCGAGAAGCAGTTTGCGCATGGCTTTGGCTTCCGTTCGGTGGAGGTGATCGGGTGTTCAGCGCTGCAGCGTGCTAAGGGCCTGGCGGCATCCAGAGGAGAGCTTGTCGCTGTTCTGGCGCAGGCAGGCGGCGATGCGGCCGCCGCCGCGCTCGACATTCGCGCAATGGCTGCTGATATCGGCCCTGCAGGCCTGGGCGACCTGGCGCTCAGCCGGCGACAGACCGCCCTGAGCAGCGACCGGGCTCGCCATCAGCAGGGTCAGGGCGGCGAGCGTCAGACATTTCGTCGCGCCAAACAGTGTTGCACGCATGATCGTTGCTCCTTCGTCGGGTCCGGGCCGGGCACCCCACGGCGCCCCCATCCCTGCAGGCTGATACGGGCGGACGCGGCGAAGTTCTCGCTGGCCGCGCGCTGCTTTTTTTCGTCGTGGTGGCGAGGATTCGGCGGGCCGAGCCCGTAACATGGGGGCAATGCTTGCGCCCACCCCATGTGCCCTGTCGTGAGCACCCCGCTGGCCGGACTGGACGACGCCGCGCTGATGGCGCGCGTCGCGGCGGGCGACGAGTTGGCCTTCCGCCATCTGGCCGACCGCCATGTCGGGCGGATGCTGCGTCTCGCGCAGTCGATCCTGGGTTCGGCGGCCGAGGCGGATGAGGTTGCGCAGGACGCGTTGTTGCGCGTCTGGCGCCAGGCTTCGCGCTGGGATGGCGCGCGCGGCCAGCCTGGCACCTGGATCCACACGATCGTCGTGAGGCTCTGCGTGGACCGGCTGCGCCAGCGCCGCCACGAACCGATCGAGGCGGCAAGCGAGGTTGCCGATCCGGCGCCGAGCGCGTTGGAAGCCCTGTCCCAGCGCCGCGAGGCGCTGGCGCTGCGATCCGCGCTGGCGTCGCTGCCGGAGCGGCAACGCGTGGCACTCAGCCTGTTCTACCAGGAGGAACTGGCGGGCGCCGAGGCGGCCGCGACGCTCGGGATCACGCTGCGGGCCTTCTGGTCCTTGCTGGAACGGGCGCGCCACGCGCTCCGCACTCGGATACAGCGCGATGCAGGGCCCGATTGGAGATATAGGGAACGAGACCGATGAACGCAGAGCAATTCGCACGGCTGCTCGACAGCCATGGCGCCGATCCCGATCGCTGGCCCGAAGCGCAGCGCGCCGCAGCGCTGGCGCTCTGCGCCGCCTCGCCCGCCGCGAACGAGGAATGGATGGCGGCGAAGCGGCTGGATGCCATGCTGGCCGCAACCATGGCGCCGGTGCCGGATCCGGCGCGGCAGGCGCGGGTCGTCGCCGCCGCGATGGCGCGGCTGCGCGCGCAGGCGGAGCCGCTGCTGGACTGGCGCTGGCTGTTCACCCGCCCGGTCGGTGCAGCCTTCGCGGCCAGCCTCGTGGTCGGCTGGCTGGTGGGCATGGAGTGGGCCGAGAGCCTGTCCATCTCCCTGGCGCTGTCCGATCTGCGCTTCGAGGACCTCTTCCTGTGACGCCCCGGCTCACGCCAGGGCGACTGCGCGGGATCCTGGTCGCGTCGATGGCCTTGAACCTGTTCCTCGTCGCTCTGGTAGGCGCGCAGGCCTGGCGGGGGGAGCAGTTGCGGCGCTTGGCGGTGCCGGCGATCAGCGCCCTGGAAAGGGAGGGGGTGCAAGACCCCGAGGGCACCTTGCAACGGGTCGGTGGGCGGCTTTCGCGTGATGACGAAGCCGTCCTGCTTGACGCGGCCAGGGAGCGTATGGGCGCGCTCCTTGGCGTGAAGGCCGATTACGTCGCCGCGGTCGAGCGCGCACGCGCCGAGATCGCCCGCGATCCCGTCGATCCCGCCGGACTGCGGGCGGCGATTGCGGAGGCGCGCCGGCAGCGCCAGCGCTTCGGGCCGCTGCTGGAAGACATTCTGCTGGACGCCGTGCCGCGGATGACGCTTGAAGGGCGGAGGGTCCTGTCGCAGCTGCGCGGCGTCGCCGTGCCGTGAGGGACAACGGACGCGGCGCGCAGGCGCGGGGGCGCGTGGCATCGACGGAGACATTGCCGGCACGCAGGGTGGGGAGCGGGGCCTCGCATGCGCCGGCTGCTTCGGCCGCGCCGCTGGCCTGCCAACCGGTCAATCCGCACCGGCGCCGGGCACCGCGGGCGGAGGACGGGCACCGGTCGCCGGCCACGGTGCGCGACCGCCCGGTCGGGACCGGTGCCAGGCTCATCCGCACCGCGCGCTCGATCGGTTTCCGGAGGGCCGAGGTGATGGTCCCGCGTGCACCGGTCGGACAGATCCTCGCGGCCATCGCCAGGCCGCGTCCAGCAACGCTGCCGGCTCGATGGCGCGACGCAGGGACGGCACATGCCGCGCAGGGGATATCCCGGCGCCGAACCCGTTGCGGCCGCACCGGATGGCTGATAGCGGCTTCGAGCGTGGACGATCGGTCATCTCGAGCTGTCGGCGGGGCGGTCGACCGATTCTGAGCCGCCCGAAGCCTGCGGCAGCCCCCTTCAACATCAGGCCGCGTGCGGCGCGGCCGCAACAGGGAGAGGAAAACAAGTCATGAAGATCTATCACGCCCCGAACACGCGCTCGGTCCGCATCATCTGGCTGTTCGAGGAGCTGGGCCTGCCTTACGAGCTGGAGACCTTCAAGCTCGGCGATGCCGCCATGCGGGCGCCGGACTACGCCAAGGTGCATCCCATGGGCCGCGTGCCGGCGCTGCAGGATGGCGACACCACGATCTTCGAATCCGGCGCGATCGTGCAGTACGTGCTCGCCCGGTACGGCGATGGGCGGCTTGTCCCCGAGACCCGTTCCCCGGAGTTTCCGCAGTATCTGCAATGGCTGCACTATGCCGAGGGCATGATCATGCCGCCGGTGAACATCATCGTGGTGGAGACGATCCTGCTTCCCCCGGAGCGCCGCAACCAGGTCAATGTCGACCGCGCCACGAAGCTCCTGTCGCGCATGCTGAGCGCAGTCGATGGGCATCTCGAGGGGCGTGAATTCGTCGCCGGCGCGTTCAGCGGCGCCGACATCATGATCGGCCACGCCTGCACCGTGGCGCTGCGGCGCGGCGCGGAGGTGTCCGACAAGCCCCACGTCGCCGCCTATGTCGAGCGCCTGAACGCGCGGCCGGCCCTGCAGCGCGCCTGGGCTGCCTGAGCCGCCGCCACCTCGGACACAGGGACCAGATCATGAGGAAGCCTATCTGCCTCGTCCTTGGCGCGGGTGCCGGCATCGGCGGCCATGTCGCCCGGCGCTTCGCGATCGAGGGCTATCACGCCGTGCTGGCACGGCGATCCGACCAGGCGGGCCTTGACCGCCTCGTCAGCGAGATCGCGGCCGAAGGCGGCGCGGCGACGGGATTCATGCTCAACGCGGTCGAGGAAGACAGCATCGAACGGCTGGTGGAGACGGTCGAGGCCGAGATCGGCCCCATCGAGGTCGCGCTCTTCAATCTCGGCGCCCAGATCGGCAACCGTGCGCTCGCCGACACCTCGCTGAAGGTGTTCGAGCGGAGTTGGCGGCTGGCGACCTTCGGGCTGTTCCGCCTCGCGCGTGAGCTTTTTCCTCGTATGGAGAAGCGTGGCAAGGGAACCCTGCTCGTCACCTCGGCGACCGCGGCCATGCGCGGCAATGCGGGGCAGCACGCACACGCTGCCGCAATCGGCGGACGCCGCATGCTTTGCCAGTCCCTGAACGCCGAGTTCGCGGCCAAGGGCATTCACGTCGTCCATATCGTCATCGACGGCGCCGTCGATGCCCCGGACACGCTCGGCAAGCTGCTGGGGCCGGAGCGGTTCCAGCAGCTGCGGCAGAGCCGGGGCCTGGAGAAGGACGGCCTGCTGCTGCCGGCTGAGATCGCGAACACGTATTTCCACCTCGCCCATCAGCACCGGTCGGCCTGGACGCATGAGCTGGATCTGCGCGCTTTCTCAGATCTCGCATGGTGGAACCACGCCACCGGCAACTCGGCCTAGCAAAATTCAGGCCATGTGGTGCATCATCGGCGAAGTCATGGAGGAGCTGCGCAGTCCATGCTCATAAGGCTCGAGTGTCATTTCGAGTTCGACGGCCCGACGTTTCTCGTCGGCGACGAGACTTTTTTCAGCAAGGATCAGTGGCGAAGTCGAGGAGGAAATCGTTTCTGAATCTTATAGAGATTCGTGAGCACATTGTCGTAACACGTTGTGACAGGCCACCCAATAGCGCAGCAGGAGCCCAAACCCATGACCCATGTTGTTGACGTGTTCTGGTCCTTCCGGAGCCCCTATTCCTACCTCGCGACACCAGACCTCCTGCGCCTGCGCGAAGATTTCCAGGTCGATATCCACCTCCGCCCCGTCCTACCCATCGCCGTGCGCACGAAAGAAACCCTTTTTACCGGCGACCGGCGCCGAGTGAAATACATCTTGCTCGACTCGAGACGGCGTGCGGAATTCCTCAACATGACGATCAGCAGGCCCTCGCCAGATCCGATCGTGCAAGATTTTTCCACCTTCGAAGTCTCAGAGGATCAGCCTTACATCTATCGCCTCACGGGCCTTGGCGTCGAAGCCGCTCGCCGCGGCAAGGGCGTTGAGCTCGCCTACCAGGTCTCTCACCTCATTTTCGGCGGCGAGCAGGGCTGGAACGAAGGCGACAAACTCGCCGGTGCCGTGGCCAAGGCTGGCCTTGAGCTGGCCGAAATGGAGGCTGCCATCGCGACTTACGATGTCATGACGATCGTCGAAGCCAACCATGCCGCGCTCGAAGCAGCAGGTGGCTGGGGCGTGCCTACGATGGTGTTCGAGGGCGAGCCCTTCTTCGGCCAGGATCGGATCGACACACTCCGCTGGCGTCTGGCGAAGGCTGGCGTGCCGAAGCGTTGAACCCGCCGTATTCACGCCGACGGCGACCTGAACGGCATCTTGCGCGAGTCAGGTTTCTGATTCGGGCAACTGCGCTTTGACGTCAGCGAGAGCCGAGCCGCCCATGGGTGAAACGCCGTCGACCTGCATTCCGAGCTTTGACGCAAGCGTGGTGATCGAGGCGCACCCCGAGCGTCTGACCAGCGACGCAGGGGCGGTGACCGTGCGCGAGGCGGCGGAGCGCGTTCCCTCCGCCGCCACCTCGCCGCGGCGGCTGTTCCCGCCCTCCAAGCCAACAGGTCGGCGACGGTTCGTATCCGGTCGCACCTCCTCCGCTAACGATTGTCGATGCACCAGGCGTCATCCACCTTCCAGGCAGGCCTCAGTGGAAGTGCTGGCCGCGTGCCATCATCAGGTGATGCGGCTGGTGGTGGGCGCCGCTGACCAGAAGCCCAATGAAGCCAAGGCCACGGATGCGGACGACCTCCCTCGGGTCTGCGGACGTCACCGTAAGCTGAATGCCATCCGGCAGCGCCGCCGTGCGGGCGCGCCAGCCAGGCAACTGGTCCAGTTCACGCGCATGGGCAGGTATCATGCGCCGGATGGCGTCAAGCGTCCGGCCATTGCCCGTCACCGCAATCTCAATTCCACCGTCAACGGTGCGCTCCGCGGCTGCTGCCTTCAGCGTCACCTCATTCATGTCGATGAGATGCTCGCGCAGTGCGGCCAGAGTGACCTTCGACCAGTCGGTCATGGGGTCAGCCTCCAGGATGCGGACGATCTCCTGGATCGTGCCGAAGGCGTCCTGGCCGGGCATGGTAGGCACGACGGCCGGCGCCGAGGCGTGCTGATGCATGGCCCCATGCGGATGGCTGCCGCTGAGTGGAGCATGGGCAGGCCCGTGCTGGGCGACGGCGACCACCGAGGCGAGAGTGACCGCGAGGGCACCGAGGGCGAGCAGCCGGGACTTGGGCGATGCGAAGATTTTCATGAGAACTCCATTCCACGGAGGATAGCCGCTGCCAGCGCCGCTAGCGTATGATTGCAATCATGCGCGCACCGACATTCTCGTACCCATGCTTAGGCATTTGTTGATGCCGGGAGCGGGTTCCAACGGAGCCGAATTGCCTTCACCTGCCCCGTCTTTGGCTTGGTCCGACGAGTGGCCGCAGGGGCTTGGGCGGACCCGCCTGCGGCACCTCGACGCTGGCGAAGTGCTTTTCCGCCAGGGAGAGGCGGTGGCGGCGCTATACCGGCTACGCACCGGTCGGATCCGCCTGATCCGGAACCTGGAGGATGGGACGTCCGTCGTGCTGCATGTCGCGAATGCGGCCGAGACCTTCGCCGAGGCAAGCGCCTTCGCGGAGAGCTATCACTGCGATGCGCGGGCGGATGTTGCCTCGGACGTGGTCTCCATGCCGAGGTCGGACTTCCTCGCGGCCCTCGCGTCGGATCGGGACGCAGCTCTCGGCTTCGCGCGCCTGCTGGCCGGTCAGGTGCGGGACCTTCGGGCGCGTGCAGAGCTGCGAAGCATCCGCGCGGCGCCCGAACGCATCATGGCGTGGCTGCGCATGCGCGCCAGCGGCAATCCGCCCGTCACCGCCATCGATCGGACTTGGACGGAGATTGCGGCAGAGCTCGGCTTGACCCGAGAAGCTGTCTACAGAGCGCTCGCGGTGCTGGAGCGTGACCGCCGGATTCTGCGAAGCGGGCCATCGATCATATTGGGGAGGTAGGAAAACCCCCGAGCCAGAGCTTCTGCCTGGCTACCGGAAAATGCCTCGTCTGGTGAGACGCGTCTCACGAACACCAGAGAAGGTTGGATACCGGTTCCCACCGCTGCTCCAATCGGTTTCCCAACCTCTCATCCCCCTGTCCCGAGTAGCGC
>CAYNBM010000082.1:5132-6933 GCA_964395305.1 uncultured Rubritepida sp. | reverse complement strand
AAGCGAATCACCTCACAACCAATTTGGGAAGACGAATTTCCGCAGCCTGCTAGAGCATGATGCGTTGAGGCGGAATCGCCGAACACGCTGAATCATCTCTCAGCGACGGCTAGACCATGCGCAGTGAACGCATGTGGACGCAGCATGGTCTAGCGTGGCGCTTCATTCTTGAATTCCGCGCATTGGCCGGCGCATGATGCGGCGATGAACAAGGTCCAATCCTGTCCGGCCTGCTGAAAGCGCGCTTGCGCCCGCTGCCCTTTGCCTCCATGGACCGGCCCCGATGACCCAGCTCAGCTTCCACAACAGCCTCACCCGCATGCGCGAGCCGTTTCGGCCGATCGATGCCGACCATGTCCGCATGTATGTCTGCGGCCCGACGGTCTATGACCTCGCGCATCTCGGCAATGCGCGCCCCGTGGTGGTGTTCGACGTGCTGGCGCGGCTGCTGCGGCGCGTCTACCCGCACGTCACCTATGCCCGCAACATCACCGACGTGGATGACAAGATCAACGCGCGGGCGCGGGAATCGGGCAAAACCATCGCCGAGATCACCGCCCGCACGGCGGCCGATTTCCACGCCGACATGGCGGCGCTGAACTGCCTGCCGCCCGATATCGAACCGCGCGCGACCGACCACATCCCGCAGATGATCGCGCTGTGCGAGAAGCTGATCGCCTCTGGTCATGCCTATGCCGCCGAGGGGCATGTGCTGTTCTCGGTCGGCTCCTTTGCAGATTACGGCAAGCTTTCCGGCCGCAACCAGGACGAATTGCTGGCCGGCGCGCGCATCGATGTCGCGCCCTACAAGCGCGACGCCGGCGATTTCGTGCTGTGGAAGCCGTCCGACGCGCAAACCCCGGGCTGGGATTCGCCCTGGGGCCGCGGTCGCCCCGGCTGGCATATCGAATGCTCCGCCATGTCCTGGGAACATCTCGGCGAAACCTTCGACATCCATGGCGGCGGCGCCGATCTGCTCTTCCCCCACCACGAGAATGAGGTGGCGCAAAGCCGCTGCGCCCACGGCACCCACAGCATGGCCACGACCTGGCTGCACAACGGCATGCTGACCGTGGACGGGGAGAAAATGTCGAAATCCCTCGGCAATTTCTTCGTGCTGCGCGAGGTGCTGGCGCGCGGGTCCTGGGTGGGCGAAGCCTTCCGCCTTCTCCTGCTGCGCACCCATTACCGCAGCGCGCTCGACTACACCGAGGCCGCGCTGCAGGAATGCCGCGCCGAGCTGGATGATTTCTACGCCATGCTCGCCCGCCCGGCACCCGAGGGCGAGGCCATGCCAGCCATGGTCGATTGGGTGCTGGAACCGCTGGGCGATGATTTGAACACGCCCCTCGCGCTGGCGCGGCTGCGTGACCTGCGGACCTTGGAAAACGTGGCCAATGTCGGTGGCTCGGCCGCGGCGGTGCATGCGCGCACGCCGGCGCCCTGGGACCCGGCGCCGGGCGTGGCGCGGGCCTCGGTGCTGGAGGCGGCCGGCGTGCTCGGCCTGCTCTGGCACGACGCGGCGGAATGGCGACAGGGCGAGGGCTCGGAGGCCGTGGAGGCCGCGATCGCCGCCCGCCTGGCCGCGCGCGCTGCCAAGAACTGGGCCGAAGCCGACCGTATCCGCGCCGAACTGACCGCGCAGGGCATCGTGCTGGAAGACGGCGCGGGCGGTACGACCTGGCGCCGGGTTTGATGGGGGGGCGCGGGTTGCCCGGGGAAGGGCTTTGCCCCTCCCCGTACCCCACCCCACCAGGGGCGACCCGCCCCTGGACCGTGATGAATAAAGCCTGGGGGAGGG
>CAYNBM010000082.1:0-5032 GCA_964395305.1 uncultured Rubritepida sp. | reverse complement strand
GGGGAGGGCAGAGCCCTTCCCAAGGCCACCAGCGCCGCCCCTCATGACCGGCCGCGAAGACGGTGCCGACCTAGCGCCGCTCCCCGGCGAGACGCCCATCGTGGTGCTGGTCAATCCGCAGCTGGCCGACAATATCGGCATGGTTGCCCGTGCCATGGCCAATGGCGGGTTGTTCCATCTCAGGCTCGTGGCGCCGCGCGATGGCTGGCCGCAGGCCCGCGCCTTCCGCACCGCTTCGGGCTCGCAGCGCATCCTGGAGCAATGCACGTTGCATGACACGGTGGCCGATGCGGTGGCGGATTGTCATCGGGTTTTCGCCACCTGCCCGCGGCCGCGCTACGTCATCACCCGCGTCTTCAATGCCCGCGCCGCGGCAGAGGATTTTCGGGCCGTGAATGCCCGTGGGCTGCGCGCCGCCGTGCTCTTCGGCCCGGAGCGTGCCGGCCTCACCGCCGATGACCTGGCCCATGCGGACACGCTGGTGCGCTACCCGCTGAACCCCGCGCATAATTCGCTCAACCTGGCGCAGGCGGTGATGATCCTGAGCTACGAGTGGTGGATGGCGCAGGAAGCCACGCCGCCGCGCCAGTTCCAGACCCACCGCACGGCCCCGGCCACCAAGGGCCAGCTCGACAATTTCATGGGGCATTTGATCGAGGAGCTGGATGCCTGCGGCTTCCTGCGCAATGCGCCCAAGCGACCGGGCATGGTGCGCAACCTGCGCCACTGGTTCGAGCGCGGCGAGATCACCGAGCAGGAACTCAACACCATGCATGGCGTGGTGTCCGAGTTGTCGCGCGGCCGGATGCGCCATGGCCGGCCGGAGGCCGCGGCGGAGGATGATGTCGGTCCCGCCCCGCCGGCCTGATTTCGCTTTGTCCCGCGCCACCCCGGTGGTAACATCACGTCATGCGCGTCCAGGGTTTCCATGACGGCGAGACCGGCACGATCACCTATCTGGTGGTCTGCCCCACCACGGCTTCCTGCGCGGTGATCGATCCGGTGCTGGGTTTTGATCCCGTCACCGGCCACACCTCCGACAAGCCCTTGCGCCCGGTGCTGGCGGCGATGGCGGGGCTGACCTGCGAATGGGTGCTGGAGACCCATATCCATGCCGACCATCTCTCCGGCGCCACCACGCTGCGCGCGGCGGTGGGCGGGCGGCTGGGAATCGGGGCCGGGGTGGTCGAGGTCGAGCGCAATCTGGGAAAACTGTTCAATTTCGGCCTGGAAACCGCCCGCTTCGACCATCTCTTCAGTGATGGCGAGCGCTTTTCCATCGGCACGCTGAAGGGCGAGGTGCTGGCCACCCCCGGCCATACGCCGGACAGCCTGAGCTATCTCATCGGCGATACCGTCTTCGTCGGCGATACGCTGTTCATGCCCGATTCCGGCACCGCCCGCTGCGACTTTCCCGGCGGCGATGCGGCCATGCTCTATGCCTCCATCCAGCGCATCCTGGCCCTGCCGCCGGCCACGCGCATCATGGTCTGCCACGACTACAAGGCGCCGGGGCGCGATGCCTTCGCCTGGGAAACCACGGTGGCGGAACAGCGCGCGAAAAACATCCATGTGCATGACGGCGTGGGCGAGGCGGAATACACCGCGCTGCGCCGCGGCCGCGACGCCACGCTGGCCATGCCGCGGCTGATGCTGCCCAGCGTGCAGGTCAATCTGCGCGCCGGCGCCATGCCGGAGCCGGAGGGCAATGGCATCCGTTACATCAGGATCCCGATCGACGCGGCTTGACGTTCCGCGCCGCCCTCAGGCTGCCCTCACTCAGGCCGCGCGCGCCGCCGGCACCCCGCGCATGCGGCCCCCGGGGGTCGCGCCCTCGATGGCGGCGGCATAATCCGCCGCCTCCAGCAGCTTGCCCCAATGCACGCCGGTCTCGACACCCATGCGCGAAAAGGCCCAGACCACATCCTCCATCGCCACATTGCCCGTCGCACCCGGGGCATAGGGGCAGCCGCCGATGCCGCCCGCTGCGGCGTCGAAGACCCGGCAGCCCGCCTCATAGGCGGCGACGGTATTGGCCACGCCCATGCCGTAGGTGTCGTGGCCATGGAAGGCGAAGCGCGGGCCGTGTTCGCGAATGGCGCGGCCCATCACCCGGCGCACCTGGTCCGGCGCCGCATTGCCGGTGGTGTCGCAAAGGCTGATTTCCATCGTGGGATGCAGCGGCGCGATTCGGTCCACCAGCCGGGCCACGGCATCTTCGGGCACCACGCCCTCGAAGGGGCAGTGGTAGACGCAGGAGATGTTGAAGCGGATTTTCTTGTCGGTCGGCGTGTCGCGCACCAGGGCGGACAACTCGCGCACGCCATCCTCCAGGCTGCGGTTGAGGTTGGCCTGGTTGTGCGCCTCGGTGGCGGACATGAAGTAGCCCAGGCGATGCGCGCCGCCCTGCAAGGCGGCATCGAAGCCGCGGCGGTTGGGCACCAGCACGGTGGATTCCAGCCCCTCCAGTTCGAGCGCCGCGCGCAGCACCTCGCCGGTGTCGATCATTTGCGGAATGGCCTTGGGCGAGACGAAGCTGCCCACCTCCATGCGCCGCAGCCCCGCCGCGTGCAGGCGGCGGACGAGGGCGATCTTCACCGCGGTGGGGACGAAATTCTTGACAGGCTGCAGCCCGTCGCGCGGGCTGACTTCGCTCAGTTCGATCATGGTGTCGTCCCTTCCCCGTCCCGCCGGCCATCGGCGATGATCTGCCGCACATCCAGCAGCTGAATGCCAATGACACGCCCCTGGGCATCGAAATCCACGATCACCCCCGGCGCCAGCTCCTCGCTCTCGGCGTAGCTGGAGCCGAGCTGGGGCAGGCGAATGGCCATGGCATCGGCCTCCGCATCATAGGTCACGCGCGTGCCCAGCTGGGTCACATGGTTCATGGTCTCGCTCCCCGATCGAAGAAGGCGGTGATCACCAGCATCTGGCCGTCCTCCATGCGATATGCAACGCGCAGCACCCTGCCCCCGAATTCCGGGATTCGGCGCCAGGCCCGAAGAACGCCCGGCCGCAGCTTGTCCTCCCCCGACCAGTCAGGCGCGGCCAGGGTCTCGGCAATCCACGCCTCAAGCACCTCGCCGGCCTCCACCCGCTCCCGGGCATGGCGGGTGAGGCGATGGCCGGTCACGGCTTTCCGCCCAGCAGCTCCCCGAACACATGGTCATTATGCGCCCCCGCAGCCGCCCCGGTCCAGCGCACCATGTCGCGGCTCGACACCCCATCGAACTTGAACGGCGCCGCCGGGTGCAGGACTTTGCCGAGCAGCGGGTCATCCACCTCCATCACCAGCTCGCGCGCCTGGAAATGCGGGTCCTCCACGCAATCCTTCATGTCGTAGAGGCGCGAGCATGGCACCTCCGCGCCATCCAGCGCCTCCTCCGCCTCCTTGGCGGTTTTCGTGGCCGTCCAGGCGGCGATGGTGGCGTCCAGCTCGGCCACGTTCTCGCACCGGGCGCCGTTGGTCGCGAAGCGCGGGTCGGCGGCCATGTCTGGCCGGCCGATCATGGTCATCAGGCGCTTGAAGATCAGGTCGGAATTGCCGGCGATGCAGAGCCATTTGCCATCGGCGCACAGATAGGTGTTGGTCGGCGCCGCGGTCTTGATGGCCGCCCCCTGCGGCTGCCGCACCCAGCCGAACAGCCCGTATTCCGGCAGCATCCCCTCCATCAGCGAGAACACCGAGGAGACGAGATCGAGGTCGATCACCCGCCCCTTGTGATTGCCGTTCTTCACCCCCCAGCAGGCGCTGACCACCGCCATGGCGGCATACATCCCGGCCAGGTCGTCGCTGATGCTCACCCCGCATCTCGGCGGCGGCAGCGCCGTCTGCCCCGGGTTCGCGGTCAGGTGCCGCAAGCCCCCCATCGCCTCGCCAATCGCCCCGAAGGCCGGCTTGTCGCGATACGGGCCGTCCTGGCCGTAGCCGCTCACCCGCGCGATGATCAGGTTGGGGTTGGCGGCATGCAGCTGCGCGGGCCCCAGCTTCACCCGCTCCAGATAGCCAGGCCGGTAATTCTCGATCAGCGCATCGGCGCGGCCGGCCAGGGCCAGGATCTTCTCCCGCCCATCCTCGCTCTTTAAATCGAGCGTGACCGACAGCTTGTTGCGGCCATGCACGCTGAACCACACCGGGTGGCCCTGATGGGTGCTGCCCCATCCCCGCACCGGGTCGCCCTCCGGCGGTTCCACCTTGATGACCTCGGCGCCCAGATCGGCCAGCAGCCGGGTGGCGAAGGGGGCGGCGATGTAGTGGCCCAGTTCTACGATTTTCAGGCCTTGGAGCGGAAGCATGCTGCCTGTGTAAGGGGTGATGGCGGCGGCATAAAGCGGGCGAGGATGGTATGGCGCGTCATCCATCCGCGGCGTTGAGACAGGAACGCAGCTTTTCGTTGCTTCAACGATTCAGAATTCTAACTTAAATTTCGCACGGAAATATCATCCCAGATCAGGTTAAATCCACCAGATCTTGCTAATCCTCGATTACTCTGTTGAACAATACCATGATGAGGATTCACCCAGCGAACATGTATATAATAAAATTCGTCACCAAACCAGACATTTGTAGTCACCCGAAGTGTTTCTAGGGAATTTTGTCTCGGATAGTTGAAATTCAGACAAATAGGCACAATTTCCAGGAAATCGGTCCTTGCCTCACGTCCTCTGTGCGCCCCACCAGTAACACGAAATCGAAGCGACGGAACATGCGCACCAGCTTGCAACGGGTAAGGTGGTACTACAAAATAGGCTGGCGTAGCTTCGCCAATAGACAAAATTGGAGGAATTGTAATCGGATTTTCAAATTGGTCATATCTAAAAGTCGCATCACCCCATTGCGTTACAAAATCACCCAACTCATTATTAACCGAGATAATTCTTTGAGTAGATCTACTTAAGTTACGTGATCGCCGATTTAGCCAGAAATCAACGAGTACAGCGCCTCTTCAAATAATTTTGGTCGAATTATTTCTGATGGCGGATTCAAAATCCGTAGCGAACACCGCCGCCGTCCTGTGTCTCGCCCCCG
>CAYNBM010000081.1:0-6951 GCA_964395305.1 uncultured Rubritepida sp. | reverse complement strand
GCTGCTCCAATCGGTTTCCCAACCTCTCATCCCCCTGTCCCGAGTAGCGCCGTGAACCGCAGGATTTCTGGGGTTTTGCTGTGGTGGCTTGAGGGTTGGAGAAAGCAACGACCCCGAAAATTGCTCTCCGGAGGCGCGAAAGTCTCCGAAGCTCGGGGGTAGCGTGATTTAACCCTCAAGCTTCATCTCATTGATTTTGAAGACATTTCACCGCTTTGGACTTGCGCGAATTTAGCAATCCGACTGCTTGGCGGTGGGTACCGGGGAACGAAAAAGCTCTCGTGACCCTGGATGACCAGAATTTGCGATTACCGCCACTGTGAGTTCCTGATTGGGCCGGCATCTCAAGTACCAAGCTGGCTCCATTTCCCCGGTAGCCCATTGTGCCCTGAGGATTGTGATTGGGTGTGATCACCCGCATCATTCTGCCATGCGCTACATCGACACAGGAGGACGGGATCCCGCCCACGCCCTCGGGACCTGGCTCGAAGCCGCGGTCCTGAACGATTCGACCCTGACGGAGCTCCGATGGCAGTCCGGGTATTTTGGCGGCGAGATTCTGCCCTTCGTCACGCCCGCCCTGCGTAGGCTCCGGTTAAGCAGAGGCACAGTGAGCGTACTCGTCGGGTCGAATGACGGGATCACGCGGCAGGCCGACTTAGCGTCCCTGCTCGCGGCAGCAGGCTCACCTCGCCGTGGGCTTAAGATCGGTGTCGTATCGTTTGGTAACGGTTACTTCCATCCAAAGACAGTACACCTCACACGGGGCGATGGCTCCGCCGCAGCCTATGTGGGCTCCGCAAACCTCACGGGTGCTGGGAGCGCGCTCAATGTCGAGGCAGGCATTATCCTTGATACCCGCGAAGGCGATGATCGCGGAGTGTTGGACGCTGTCAGCTCAGCGATCGACTTTTGGTTTGCGGGCCCGCGGCCGGGATTGAACCTCGTCTCGACGCTAGCCGACCTTGCGGCGCTTTCTAGAGGCGGGATTCTCGATGTGCCACAGCCATCCAGGCCACGGCCGCCGGCTACTGCTGGCGGTGCCGGCGCATCCCGCCCTGCGCTGCGTCCACTATTGGCGCTCCCGATCACCAAACCGCCGCCACCACGGCCGACCAGCTCAAGTTCAACGGTGCTAGCAAGCTGGACCAAGAAGCTCTCGGCTTCAGACGCACAGCGGAAAGGGACCGGGAACCAGCGCGGAAGCATCACCCTCGTCCAGGCGAAAGCCCCAATCGATCCCAAGACGTATTTCCGGAGGGTCCTCTTCGCTCGCGCCGCCTGGACGCGCGGCACGAGCGTAACCGGTCAGCCCCTCGAAACCGCGAAGGTCAGGTTTGACGTCACTCTTCTCGGTCGTTCCCTCGGCGTGGTGGTCATGGAGATCAGCTACGCGCGGAACCGGGAATCAGCACAGTCAAACTACACCAGCCTTCTTCACATCGGACCGCTCGCCTCTCAGTTCGCCGCTCGAGACATGACCGGCAGGCAGCTGACCCTCGAACAGCGCGGCAACGGCACCTTCGGCCTTGTAATCCGCTAATTCCCGAATTCACGGGACGTCAGCTTCCTATGCCGGCACCGGCACAGCGCGGGCGAGTGCGACATCCTCCGTCGACAGCCCGAACAGGGCCGAGACGTGAGACTCGACCTGCTCACGGAGCGCCACCGCGCTGCGCTCGTGCAGAACCCGCTGATGCGGGGTCCGCGCAGCACTCACCGCGTCTTTAGCCGCGATCAGCCCGCGGACAAGTTCCTCGATTTTGGCCCGCTCCGCGTCGCCAGCCGCCGGCACAGGCAGGCGCTCGATGAACTGCTTGCCGTGGGAGTAGTAGCCACCGCGGAAGGTGCTCGTGTTCGTTCTGACCATCGCCTCGCAGAGTGGGTGGTGCAGGATCGCAAGCAAGAAGGCATTGCTCTCCCGTGCGCCGGGCCGGGGTCTGATCATGTAGTATGGCCCGTTGCCGCCGCCCGTGACGGTGATGTTGGCCTCGTCGTAAGCGTAGCGGGCCTCGAGCGACAGAATGGGCAGGATGATCTTCGGGGTGTCGAACTTCGTCAGGCTCTGCGACCGACCAAACTGGTAGAACTGGCGTGTGCCCTCCGCACCGCCGGTAACGCTGCGCCGCTCCAGCTCAGTGCGGCGCGCGGAGAGATAGGCCCAGCATCCTGGGTACCTCCGCTTCATCTCATCAGGCTGGATTAACCGCGCCTCGGTGCGCCGTGGTCCCGGCACCAGATCGTAGGGGAAGATCATCCAACGGTTCGCCTGGGCGCGTCGGTAGGGGAACAGTTGCGCGTCAAGCATGCACGGCCGCAGCACGCCGCGCTCGATTGGCCAGTCCCGCCCGTCCCACTGCAGTGTTACCGCCGCATCCGTCTCTTCCACTGCTTTGAAAATATAGACCCCGTCTGCGCTCGTCTGGACGCCCACAAAGATCTCGGCGCAATGAGCGAGCTCGGCCGGATGGGCCGCACGTACGCGCGCGAAGAGATCCCGCGTAGCTGTGTCGGCAAACTGCCACGTCTCGGCGCCCAACTCGGCGACCGGGACCGTCGTGACCTGGCCGGGCATACCATACCGCCAAGCCTCCAGTGCCTCGACCCGCTCAACTCGTACCGCGTCGCCGCCACTGCGGTCCAACACCAGGAGGCAGGTGTAATTCGAGGCCTGGCGCCCGAAGACCTGCTGCACCCCGAAGTGCACGACCTGTTCCAGGCTACGGCTGTCGGCAATCAATTCGCGGATCGCACGGCCGGCCTGGATGGACATGAACTTGTGCGGCACAATGACGCCCAATCGTCCGCTGGGTCGAAGGAGCGTGAGCGCACGCTCGATGAATAGGGCGTACTTGTCGAAGTTGTCCTGGCGCGCGGTCCTGTAGGGCGATCTCGCGTCCTGGTAGTATGTCGCCTCCTCAGGCGAATAGGCCATCATGGTCTGGATACGGATGTAGGGGGGGTTGCCGACGATGGCGTCGAAGCCTCCCCGCGCCGTCTCCGTCGGAAACTCATCCGACCAGCTGAGAGGATTCACCTTCTCCAGAAGAACAGCCGGCATCGTGCCCCGCACCGCCGCCCACTCCGCGGCGCTCACCAGGCTGTTCCCAGGCCGTAGGACTGTGTCGAGGGCCGGTAGCGCAGGCCGGCGGCGGTTCGCCACATAGTCGCGCAGCGCCTCGCCCGTCTCGCCCTCAATAAGCTTCAAAAGCAGGCTGAAGCGTGCGACCTCGACCGCATTCGCGTCGATGTCAACGCCGCGGATGTGCGCCAGCAGGATGCGGCGCTTCTCCTCGAAAAGTAAGTGCCACTGCCCACCCGCTGCTTCGTAGATTGTGGTGCCGGCGTGACGCGACGCTCCGTCGGCGACGTACCACGCCTGGTAGTGGTCGAGCAGGAATTCATAGGCTGCGAGGAGGAAGATGCCGGAGCCGCAGCACATGTCGGCGACGGTAAACGTCTTGAGGTCTGCGGGTGCCTTACCGGCCAGAGCCGGGCCAAGCGTACGCTGGACAATCGTATCCGCGACATAGCGTGGGGTTGGCACCACGCCGCCTGCCTCGCGCACCTCCGGCTTACTGACGATCCGGACGGCACCAGCCTCAACGGTGATGACCTCGCCGAGGAACTGCTCGTAGATCTCGCCTAAGACCTCTGTCTCCACGACGGCGAATGTGTACGGGCTCTGGGGGTAGTAGAGCTCGGCGATGATCCCTGCCAGTACGTCGTCGCTGATCCGGACGCCGAGCCGCGCGTCGTCGATGAGGCGGAAAAGGCCTGAGTTGTAAAACGCGTCTGCCCGCCGCAGCTCCACAACCAGGGCATCGAACGTGCCGGTCCCGGGCAGCTCCCGCAGCGTCTCATATCTTTCAATCTCCCGATCTTCGCATATGCGGAGGAAGACGATGCGCGATATGAAAAGCTGCACCACGTAGGTCAACTCATGCGGGCTGAGACCGGGTGTGCGGGCGTGGATGTCGGCTGCGAGGCGCTCTCGCCACGACCGAACCTGCCGCAGGAAGAAGTCGTCGAACTGCTCCGCGCCGTGTCGGGTCACGTCGACGGCGAACCTGCGGTCGAAGTCGCCGGAGTAGACGGCAGCACGCGACAGGAGCGGCCAAATTTCGTCGAAGCGGGTCTCGAACTCCGCGTAGCCGATATGCAGGATGCGGGCGACGTGCGCCTCGTCAGTTTGCGCTGGGCGCGGCACGCAGTCGTAGACCGCAAGCTGATGGAAGTTCGTCAGCACCGCAATTGGGAGACTGGCCGAGTAGCCGTACCGGCGTGTCTGGAACGCGGCGTCACGGTTCCGGTCGATACGGACACTCGGCTTCTTCGCCTCGACGAACAACTTTCGCTGCCGCGCGAGCCGGAGTTCGTAGTCTGGCTTCTTTGACAGCCGTTCGTCGCCGACGTCGACCGTTGCCTCCTCAACCACCTCTCGAAGGCCTGTGGGATGCCCGGCAGCATTGTGCACATCCCAGCCGAAAGCCCCCAGGAGCGGCGTGATGAAATCGGTCCGGGCCTGCGTTTCGTTGTACCCGGCCTTAAGGTAGTCGACCTCATTGCGCCGGAAGCCCTCGACCAGGGTGGCGACGCGCGCTCTGGCTACAGCCTTGCTCGCGTAGTCACTCACTCGCCTGCGTTCCGCGGGGCGGCCGCGGCTCCCTTGCCTGCCCGCCGCCGTGCCATGCGCCGGTCTCGCATCTTCGTCCAGATGCCGCGCAGGGTGCCGCAGTCATCCTCCGACAGACCCATATGGCCCTTCAAAATGATGCGGGCGTTCTCCTCCAAAACCGCGTCGAGGCGGCCGGATCGAATGAGCCGATCCACCTCAATGAGGGGCATGGCGCCATTGAGCTGCGCCGGCATCATTAGGCGCTCTGCCTCGGTAGGCTCCAACTCCAACACGCCACCGCCGTAGCTCCGGCCCTCAATTTCGGCCGACGCAGCCGTGAGCCATGTGTAGGTGTTTGCGATAACTCGCTCCGGCCGCGCAGTCCGGCAGGTGAAGCGATGGATCGTGTCGGTCGACGTCGCGCCTGAACTGTTCAGCACAATACGGGGGAAGTCATAAATCTGACGGAACATGAAGCCGTCAGGAGTCCAGACGGACGGCACCTTGTACCAAGGACTCCGGATCGAACACTTATAACCCTTGTGAAAGTCTTTCGTCTCGCCGTAGCGGATGTATGTGCGCAGCGCGGCAGTTACCGTATCGTACTGATCTGCGGTTACATTCAGGAGATGAACACGATCACCCGCCGCAGCGAGCGCGTTCCAATCCGCTTTGCCGAGCCGACTGCCCTTGAGCTGCACCGAGCGTGAGACGAGCGGCGTCGTGTAGCCGTCGAGGCCCAGCTCAGCGACTTGATCAGAAGCTAGAACAAAAAATTCGTTCTTGCCGGTGACGACGCCAACGTCGACGCTCGCGTGCGTCTTCATCGTGGTGGTGACCGGTGCTGCACGTAGATCGCGCATAAAAGCGATCTCGCGCTCAGTCAAAAAATACTTGAGCCATTTTTCGTTGTCGTGGCGGATGGTCTTCGGCTGCGCTGCTGCCAGAAACGCTGCTGGAAGCTCGCGGGTGATCTCTGCGACCGCGGCCGCTTCCGTAAGTGTGACGCGACAAGCATTCGCGTCGGATATCTCTGCGAGCGCGCCATCGGCAAGGAGCAGGACAACCTCCTGCTCGGCCTTCTCGAAAAACAGCTCGTTGCAGGCCACGATGTCGATGCGGGCGAAGCGGTCGGTCAGAAAGGAGCGCAGCTGAGCTGCGTAAGTGACCTGCAGGAGTTCTGCTGGCAGGACGAGCCCCATTCGACCACCGGGCCTGAGGCTCATCGCTGCTGCGACCACGAATGGCACCCAGATGTTAGTGAGCCGATTTGGCGCCAGTCCAACGCCCTGCATAATTGCCATAGCGCGGCTGCGGTGGGGCTCTGGGAAAGTCTGGTATCGAATGAAGGGCGGATTGCCGATCACGACATCAAAGGCTGGTTGCTGAGTCTCCTGCCACCAGCCGAAGAAATCCATAGTCTTCACCGCGTCTTGGATGCGGAGGCCAAGCATCGGGCGCAGTCTGTCGCGGGCCCGATCAGCCTCTGGTGCAAGGATCTCAATGCCAGTCAACTGATCGGCGATCTCTGGGCCGCGGAGGCCAAGCTCACCGAATCTCACCACTGAGGCAGCCAGGAAGGCGCCATCGCCGCAACTCGGTTCCAGGACCCGATCGTCTACGCTGCGGATCGACCACGCGCACAACCAGGCTGCAACTTCAGCGGAAGTGTAGTAGCCGCCCCGCAGCTTGTCAGGGTCGAGATCAGTGAACCGCCCATTGAGCTGGCCGCCTGTGACCGGCGGTGCCGCACGGCGCACCTTGGGGACCGATTTCATAGTTTTACTCATTGTTTCCCCACATGCAGAAGCGGCATGTCATCCCTTAGTAGACGCTCGATCGCTTCACGGACAACCCAGGCGACGGAGACACGATTCTTTAGAGCCAATTCACTCAAATGCTGATGCTGGTCTTCTGTAAGGCTGACCGACAGACGGTGTGGCGATTTCTCGGCTGCAGGTTTTTGCTTGGAATCTCCCATCGCCGCGTCCTTCACATGTGCCTGCACCACCTTACACCACTATGGTGTCAAGCCTCAAGGAAGAGCGTTTGGGTCGCGGCCTAGGTCCCTGCGCCACGACAGCCGATGATGAGCTCCATATGCTGACTCCATTCCGCAGGAAGCGGTCCCAGCACCGCAGTCTGCTCGGTGCTTGCGAGGTGCCGCCCATCCAGAAGCGCCTCGACCACGGCGGGGGCAAGAAGAGTGAGACGTAGGAGGGTACCCAGATATCCCCGCTCGATTTGCTCCGCCGCAGCCATCTCGGTGATCGATGCGTAACGCCCCTGATCGAGCATGCGCTGGTACCGGAACGCCCGCGCCAGCGCCTTCA
>CAYNBM010000080.1:225-7049 GCA_964395305.1 uncultured Rubritepida sp. | reverse complement strand
GCGCTGGCCGCGTGACTCAAACCAAACAGCCTCCGGCAAACCCGGGGCGGTTCACATTCGTGTCAGCGACTGGAGCAGCGGTGGGAACCGGTATCCAACCTTCTCTGGTGTTCGTGAGACGCGTCTCACCAGACGAGGCATTTTCCGGTAGCCAGGCAGAAGCTCTGGCTCGGGGGTTTTCCTACCTCCCCAATATGATCGATGGCCCGCTTCGCAGAATCCGGCGGTCACGCTCCAGCACCGCGAGCGCTCTGTAGACAGCTTCTCGGGTCAAGCCGAGCTCTGCCGCAATCTCCGTCCAAGTCCGATCGATGGCGGTGACGGGCGGATTGCCGCTGGCGCGCATGCGCAGCCACGCCATGATGCGTTCGGGCGCCGCGCGGATGCTTCGCAGCTCTGCACGCGCCCGAAGGTCCCGCACCTGACCGGCCAGCAGGCGCGCGAAGCCGAGAGCTGCGTCCCGATCCGACGCGAGGGCCGCGAGGAAGTCCGACCTCGGCATGGAGACCACGTCCGAGGCAACATCCGCCCGCGCATCGCAGTGATAGCTCTCCGCGAAGGCGCTTGCCTCGGCGAAGGTCTCGGCCGCATTCGCGACATGCAGCACGACGGACGTCCCATCCTCCAGGTTCCGGATCAGGCGGATCCGACCGGTGCGTAGCCGGTATAGCGCCGCCACCGCCTCTCCCTGGCGGAAAAGCACTTCGCCAGCGTCGAGGTGCCGCAGGCGGGTCCGCCCAAGCCCCTGCGGCCACTCGTCGGACCAAGCCAAAGACGGGGCAGGTGAAGGCAATTCGGCTCCGTTGGAACCCGCTCCCGGCATCAACAAATGCCTAAGCATGGGTACGAGAATGTCGGTGCGCGCATGATTGCAATCATACGCTAGCGGCGCTGGCAGCGGCTATCCTCCGTGGAATGGAGTTCTCATGAAAATCTTCGCATCGCCCAAGTCCCGGCTGCTCGCCCTCGGTGCCCTCGCGGTCACTCTCGCCTCGGTGGTCGCCGTCGCCCAGCACGGGCCTGCCCATGCTCCACTCAGCGGCAGCCATCCGCATGGGGCCATGCATCAGCACGCCTCGGCGCCGGCCGTCGTGCCTACCATGCCCGGCCAGGACGCCTTCGGCACGATCCAGGAGATCGTCCGCATCCTGGAGGCTGACCCCATGACCGACTGGTCGAAGGTCACTCTGGCCGCACTGCGCGAGCATCTCATCGACATGAATGAGGTGACGCTGAAGGCAGCAGCCGCGGAGCGCACCGTTGACGGTGGAATTGAGATTGCGGTGACGGGCAATGGCCGGACGCTTGACGCCATCCGGCGCATGATACCTGCCCATGCGCGTGAACTGGACCAGTTGCCTGGCTGGCGCGCCCGCACGGCGGCGCTGCCGGATGGCATTCAGCTTACGGTGACGTCCGCAGACCCGAGGGAGGTCGTCCGCATCCGTGGCCTTGGCTTCATTGGGCTTCTGGTCAGCGGCGCCCACCACCAGCCGCATCACCTGATGATGGCACGCGGCCAGCACTTCCACTGAGGCCTGCCTGGAAGGTGGATGACGCCTGGTGCATCGACAATCGTTAGCGGAGGAGGTGCGACCGGATACGAACCGTCGCCGACCTGTTGGCTTGGAGGGCGGGAACAGCCGCCGCGGCGAGGTGGCGGCGGAGGGAACGCGCTCCGCCGCCTCGCGCACGGTCACCGCCCCTGCGTCGCTGGTCAGACGCTCGGGGTGCGCCTCGATCACCACGCTTGCGTCAAAGCTCGGAATGCAGGTCGACGGCGTTTCACCCATGGGCGGCTCGGCTCTCGCTGACGTCAAAGCGCAGTTGCCCGAATCAGAAACCTGACTCGCGCAAGATGCCGTTCAGGTCGCCGTCGGCGTGAATACGGCGGGTTCAACGCTTCGGCACGCCAGCCTTCGCCAGACGCCAGCGGAGTGTGTCGATCCGATCCTGGCCGAAGAAGGGCTCGCCCTCGAACACCATCGTAGGCACGCCCCAGCCACCTGCTGCTTCGAGCGCGGCATGGTTGGCTTCGACGATCGTCATGACATCGTAAGTCGCGATGGCAGCCTCCATTTCGGCCAGCTCAAGGCCAGCCTTGGCCACGGCACCGGCGAGTTTGTCGCCTTCGTTCCAGCCCTGCTCGCCGCCGAAAATGAGGTGAGAGACCTGGTAGGCGAGCTCAACGCCCTTGCCGCGGCGAGCGGCTTCGACGCCAAGGCCCGTGAGGCGATAGATGTAAGGCTGATCCTCTGAGACTTCGAAGGTGGAAAAATCTTGCACGATCGGATCTGGCGAGGGCCTGCTGATCGTCATGTTGAGGAATTCCGCACGCCGTCTCGAGTCGAGCAAGATGTATTTCACTCGGCGCCGGTCGCCGGTAAAAAGGGTTTCTTTCGTGCGCACGGCGATGGGTAGGACGGGGCGGAGGTGGATATCGACCTGGAAATCTTCGCGCAGGCGCAGGAGGTCTGGTGTCGCGAGGTAGGAATAGGGGCTCCGGAAGGACCAGAACACGTCAACAACATGGGTCATGGGTTTGGGCTCCTGCTGCGCTATTGGGTGGCCTGTCACAACGTGTTACGACAATGTGCTCACGAATCTCTATAAGATTCAGAAACGATTTCCTCCTCGACTTCGCCACTGATCCTTGCTGAAAAAAGTCTCGTCGCCGACGAGAAACGTCGGGCCGTCGAACTCGAAATGACACTCGAGCCTTATGAGCATGGACTGCGCAGCTCCTCCATGACTTCGCCGATGATGCACCACATGGCCTGAATTTTGCTAGGCCGAGTTGCCGGTGGCGTGGTTCCACCATGCGAGATCTGAGAAAGCGCGCAGATCCAGCTCATGCGTCCAGGCCGACCGGTGCTGATGGGCGAGGTGGAAATACGTGTTCGCGATCTCAGCCGGCAGCAGCAGGCCGTCCTTCTCCAGGCCCCGGCTCTGCCGCAGCTGCTGGAACCGCTCCGGCCCCAGCAGCTTGCCGAGCGTGTCCGGGGCATCGACGGCGCCGTCGATGACGATATGGACGACGTGAATGCCCTTGGCCGCGAACTCGGCGTTCAGGGACTGGCAAAGCATGCGGCGTCCGCCGATTGCGGCAGCGTGTGCGTGCTGCCCCGCATTGCCGCGCATGGCCGCGGTCGCCGAGGTGACGAGCAGGGTTCCCTTGCCACGCTTCTCCATACGAGGAAAAAGCTCACGCGCGAGGCGGAACAGCCCGAAGGTCGCCAGCCGCCAACTCCGCTCGAACACCTTCAGCGAGGTGTCGGCGAGCGCACGGTTGCCGATCTGGGCGCCGAGATTGAAGAGCGCGACCTCGATGGGGCCGATCTCGGCCTCGACCGTCTCCACCAGCCGTTCGATGCTGTCTTCCTCGACCGCGTTGAGCATGAATCCCGTCGCCGCGCCGCCTTCGGCCGCGATCTCGCTGACGAGGCGGTCAAGGCCCGCCTGGTCGGATCGCCGTGCCAGCACGGCGTGATAGCCCTCGATCGCGAAGCGCCGGGCGACATGGCCGCCGATGCCGGCACCCGCGCCAAGGACGAGGCAGATAGGCTTCCTCATGATCTGGTCCCTGTGTCCGAGGTGGCGGCGGCTCAGGCAGCCCAGGCGCGCTGCAGGGCCGGCCGCGCGTTCAGGCGCTCGACATAGGCGGCGACGTGGGGCTTGTCGGACACCTCCGCGCCGCGCCGCAGCGCCACGGTGCAGGCGTGGCCGATCATGATGTCGGCGCCGCTGAACGCGCCGGCGACGAATTCACGCCCCTCGAGATGCCCATCGACTGCGCTCAGCATGCGCGACAGGAGCTTCGTGGCGCGGTCGACATTGACCTGGTTGCGGCGCTCCGGGGGAAGCAGGATCGTCTCCACCACGATGATGTTCACCGGCGGCATGATCATGCCCTCGGCATAGTGCAGCCATTGCAGATACTGCGGAAACTCCGGGGAACGGGTCTCGGGGACAAGCCGCCCATCGCCGTACCGGGCGAGCACGTACTGCACGATCGCGCCGGATTCGAAGATCGTGGTGTCGCCATCCTGCAGCGCCGGCACGCGGCCCATGGGATGCACCTTGGCGTAGTCCGGCGCCCGCATGGCGGCATCGCCGAGCTTGAAGGTCTCCAGCTCGTAAGGCAGGCCCAGCTCCTCGAACAGCCAGATGATGCGGACCGAGCGCGTGTTCGGGGCGTGATAGATCTTCATGACTTGTTTTCCTCTCCCTGTTGCGGCCGCGCCGCACGCGGCCTGATGTTGAAGGGGGCTGCCGCAGGCTTCGGGCGGCTCAGAATCGGTCGACCGCCCCGCCGACAGCTCGAGATGACCGATCGTCCACGCTCGAAGCCGCTATCAGCCATCCGGTGCGGCCGCAACGGGTTCGGCGCCGGGATATCCCCTGCGCGGCATGTGCCGTCCCTGCGTCGCGCCATCGAGCCGGCAGCGTTGCTGGACGCGGCCTGGCGATGGCCGCGAGGATCTGTCCGACCGGTGCACGCGGGACCATCACCTCGGCCCTCCGGAAACCGATCGAGCGCGCGGTGCGGATGAGCCTGGCACCGGTCCCGACCGGGCGGTCGCGCACCGTGGCCGGCGACCGGTGCCCGTCCTCCGCCCGCGGTGCCCGGCGCCGGTGCGGATTGACCGGTTGGCAGGCCAGCGGCGCGGCCGAAGCAGCCGGCGCATGCGAGGCCCCGCTCCCCACCCTGCGTGCCGGCAATGTCTCCGTCGATGCCACGCGCCCCCGCGCCTGCGCGCCGCGTCCGTTGTCCCTCACGGCACGGCGACGCCGCGCAGCTGCGACAGGACCCTCCGCCCTTCAAGCGTCATCCGCGGCACGGCGTCCAGCAGAATGTCTTCCAGCAGCGGCCCGAAGCGCTGGCGCTGCCGGCGCGCCTCCGCAATCGCCGCCCGCAGTCCGGCGGGATCGACGGGATCGCGGGCGATCTCGGCGCGTGCGCGCTCGACCGCGGCGACGTAATCGGCCTTCACGCCAAGGAGCGCGCCCATACGCTCCCTGGCCGCGTCAAGCAGGACGGCTTCGTCATCACGCGAAAGCCGCCCACCGACCCGTTGCAAGGTGCCCTCGGGGTCTTGCACCCCCTCCCTTTCCAGGGCGCTGATCGCCGGCACCGCCAAGCGCCGCAACTGCTCCCCCCGCCAGGCCTGCGCGCCTACCAGAGCGACGAGGAACAGGTTCAAGGCCATCGACGCGACCAGGATCCCGCGCAGTCGCCCTGGCGTGAGCCGGGGCGTCACAGGAAGAGGTCCTCGAAGCGCAGATCGGACAGCGCCAGGGAGATGGACAGGCTCTCGGCCCACTCCATGCCCACCAGCCAGCCGACCACGAGGCTGGCCGCGAAGGCTGCACCGACCGGGCGGGTGAACAGCCAGCGCCAGTCCAGCAGCGGCTCCGCCTGCGCGCGCAGCCGCGCCATCGCGGCGGCGACGACCCGCGCCTGCCGCGCCGGATCCGGCACCGGCGCCATGGTTGCGGCCAGCATGGCATCCAGCCGCTTCGCCGCCATCCATTCCTCGTTCGCGGCGGGCGAGGCGGCGCAGAGCGCCAGCGCTGCGGCGCGCTGCGCTTCGGGCCAGCGATCGGGATCGGCGCCATGGCTGTCGAGCAGCCGTGCGAATTGCTCTGCGTTCATCGGTCTCGTTCCCTATATCTCCAATCGGGCCCTGCATCGCGCTGTATCCGAGTGCGGAGCGCGTGGCGCGCCCGTTCCAGCAAGGACCAGAAGGCCCGCAGCGTGATCCCGAGCGTCGCGGCCGCCTCGGCGCCCGCCAGTTCCTCCTGGTAGAACAGGCTGAGTGCCACGCGTTGCCGCTCCGGCAGCGACGCCAGCGCGGATCGCAGCGCCAGCGCCTCGCGGCGCTGGGACAGGGCTTCCAACGCGCTCGGCGCCGGATCGGCAACCTCGCTTGCCGCCTCGATCGGTTCGTGGCGGCGCTGGCGCAGCCGGTCCACGCAGAGCCTCACGACGATCGTGTGGATCCAGGTGCCAGGCTGGCCGCGCGCGCCATCCCAGCGCGAAGCCTGGCGCCAGACGCGCAACAACGCGTCCTGCGCAACCTCATCCGCCTCGGCCGCCGAACCCAGGATCGACTGCGCGAGACGCAGCATCCGCCCGACATGGCGGTCGGCCAGATGGCGGAAGGCCAACTCGTCGCCCGCCGCGACGCGCGCCATCAGCGCGGCGTCGTCCAGTCCGGCCAGCGGGGTGCTCACGACAGGGCACATGGGGTGGGCGCAAGCATTGCCCCCATGTTACGGGCTCGGCCCGCCGAATCCTCGCCACCACGACGAAAAAAAGCAGCGCGCGGCCAGCGAGAACTTCGCCGCGTCCGCCCGTATCAGCCTGCAGGGATGGGGGCGCCGTGGGGTGCCCGGCCCGGACCCGACGAAGGAGCAACGATCATGCGTGCAACACTGTTTGGCGCGACGAAATGTCTGACGCTCGCCGCCCTGACCCTGCTGATGGCGAGCCCGGTCGCTGCTCAGGGCGGTCTGTCGCCGGCTGAGCGCCAGGTCGCCCAGGCCTGCAGGGCCGATATCAGCAGCCATTGCGCGAATGTCGAGCGCGGCGGCGGCCGCATCGCCGCCTGCCTGCGCCAGAACAGCGACAAGCTCTCCTCTGGATGCCGCCAGGCCCTTAGCACGCTGCAGCGCTGAACACCCGATCACCTCCACCGAACGGAAGCCAAAGCCATGCGCAAACTGCTTCTCGCCGCCGCAATGCTCGGCAGCATCGTCATCGTCCCGGCTGCCTCCGCATTTGAGGCGCAGAGCACCGTCACTGGCCCCCAGGGGCAGAC
>CAYNBM010000080.1:0-125 GCA_964395305.1 uncultured Rubritepida sp. | reverse complement strand
GGCCACGCGCTCCGGATCGGCCAGCTGCGAAGGCGGCAACTGCACGCGGTCCGGAGCGGTCACCGGGCCGCAGGGGCAGACGGCCACGCGCTCCGGATCGGCCAGCTGCGAAGGCGGCAACTGCA
>CAYNBM010000079.1:0-7220 GCA_964395305.1 uncultured Rubritepida sp. | reverse complement strand
CGCTGGCCGCGTGACTCAAACCAAACAGCCTCCGGCAAACCCGGGGCGGTTCACTCAGCCCCTCGGCGTGTAGGAACAACCTCGGCGATCCGCCGCGATGCCGAGCATCAGCCTGTCTCGGCCAAGCAACTTGCGCTGGACTTGCCCAGGAATGCCTGGCGGCGGGTCACCTGGCGCGAAGGGACCAACACCAGGCTCGCCTCGCGTTTCGCCGCCGTGCGGGTTCGCCCCGCACATCGCGACTATCAGCGTTCCACGCCGCGCGCCCAGGAATGGTGCCTGATCGAATGGCCGTTGGACGAAGCTGAGCCGACGAAGTATTTCCTGTCCACGCTGCCCGCGACCACCAGCCGCCGCGCTCTGGTGAATGCCACGAAGCTGCGTTGGCGGATCGAGCGGGATTACCAGGACCTCAAGCAGGAACTTGGGCTTGGCCACTACGAAGGCCGAGGCTGGCGAGGTTTCCACCACCACGCCACGCTGTGCATCGCTGCCTACGGCTTCCTGATCTCCGAAAGGGGAGCGATTCCCCCCTCAGGACCCCGCAGCACCGTTCTCCTCGAAGAACCTCCCCTATCCAAAGGTTACCGACCACGCGGCTCCCCCGATCAGGCCTGAACGCCACGTAGCAAACTCGATCGCTTCTGTCCGGGTCGCCATCGCGCTGGCCATCGCTCGAACGGTGCCGCGATGCCCGTGTTGTCAGCAGGTGACTCGATATGCAATTTTATGACACAGTAAAACTAGGCCGGTTGGGATGATGTCGCGGCGCCGGACTGTGCCTGCCCGGGTCTGTCGGGCGTGGATCTTGCGGGTATCGCGGGCGCGGTTACGAGAACCGGGTGGCGCCCGTCGATGGCGGCCTTAAGGGAAACGGCGACCTGGAGAAGGTTGAACTGATCGCGAATGAGGCGTTCACCCGCCTTTGCCACCTGGCGGTTTGCCGTCTCGTTTTCGTGGTAGCGCAGAATGCGTTCAGCGAGTTCGGCGGCCGAGGCACCGACAGTAGCGTCCAGCAGTGCGGGCAGGCGCAGGCCCTCGGCGGCAATGCTGCTCATGACGCAGGGCACTCCGGCGGCGAGGCTGGCCAGGACCTTTCCTTTGATCCCAGCGCCGTAGCGCAGAGGCGCGACGGTGAGGCGTACGCGCTCGAAGACGGCGGCAAGATCGGGGACATGGCCGAGCTTTAGGATCTTGTCCGAGGCGAGGTGGAACACAGCTTCCGGCATGGCGCTGCCGACAAGGAGGCATTCGATGGCTGGGTTGGCGGCCCAGACCAGCGGCATGACCTCATCGACCAGAAACCGGGCAGCGTCGACATTGGGGGCGTGGTCGTAACAACCGATGAAGGCGAGGCCAGAGCGTTTGGCGAACGGCACGGTCACGCTGCGGGCGGGGACGCCCCACCCAATGACGTGCACGCGGGCGGTGGGCGACTCGCGACGCAGGATGGCTGCTTCGT
The DNA here is from genome assembly GCA_964395305.1 of uncultured Rubritepida sp. GTDB lineage: Bacteria > Pseudomonadota > Alphaproteobacteria > Acetobacterales > Acetobacteraceae > Rhodovarius. Next base: position 5,758 of record CAYNBM010000079.1, on the reverse strand, counting down.
CATGGGAATGCGTGATCGTGGCGTCGGCCATCCAGGAGGCTGCGATCTCGGCCTGACGCAGGAACTGAGCGTGTCCCATGAGATTGGGCTCGTCCTCGATGTGGGCCTGGCGGAAGATGCGGACATGGTGGAGATCGGCGACGCTGTAAAGCACGCGGGCGCGGCGCTGATGGAGGCGTACCAGGGGCAGATACGCGTGGGCGTTGGAGATGCGGTGCAGATAGACCACATCGAAACAATCAGCCTGGCGGTGCAGCACGTCCTCGACGGTTGCGTAGAAGGGACGGTTGAATACTGTGATCCCCTCGTCCTCAAGATGTTTGACGATGGGCCCAGTGAGGTCCATCCGCTGGGAAGCGACGAAGCTGACATCGTAGAACAGGCTGCGCAAGGCAAGCATGTGGGAGAGGATGGCCTGGGAGCCGGCGTCGCGGTTGGCTACGGGGATGTCGTCGTCGATCACCAGGACACGCTGGCTTGGGGCCACCGGCCGATTGGCGCCCGCGGGAAGATCAGTGGGCGTGCGGTTGCCCCAGCGGCGCTGGAACGCCTTGTAGGTTTCGCGCGCGCGACGATCGCTATCGGCCTCGGCGCGCTGCGCGATGAGGTTTTCTGTCTCCGCAACCAGAAAGGCCAACGCGCGGTCGGCCTCCGGCCCGGGCGACAAACCAGCTAGGGCGCTGGCCAGGAAACGCTCCATGTCTGGGTCGAGCCCGGTTGAAGCCGGGATGATGCGGGGCGATCCGTCAAGCTCGCGGCCATTGCTGTCGCGAATGATAGAGATGTTGTGCGCCTTTAACGGCGAAAGCGGTTGGGGAAGCAACAGTTCGTATGCGTGGCGCCCGCTGCCTAGCCCGAAGTCGCTCAGATCCTGGCGAAACTTGTTGGCGAGGATGCGTGCGATGGGCTTGCCATCGGCGACGATGCGCAAAGCGACCGGGGTCTCCGGACACGTGATATCCTGAACCCATCCGCTGATGCGATCGCGCTCGACAACGTCAACAGTGCCGCGAAGCTCGCCTTGCGGCTGGCTCGGCGGGGATGCCGACGCCGATTGTTCCACCCCGTTCTTTGCAGTCATGGAGATGGCGCCTGGCTCGCTTTATGGAACGTCATAACGCTGCGCGCCCTAGAATTGGCAATCCGGGAGGCACGCGCGGGATGGACCGCGTGGCCTCCCTGTTTTGCCACGATACCAAGTTACGCCACCATTTGAGGGTAACCGCGTTTGCGGAAGGATGGCGGTAATCAAGCGGCTTTGAGGCGGCCGACCAGCGTTTCGCCGCGGGTGGCGAGGCGGGTGCGGACCTCTTCGAACTCGAACCCGTCTTCGACGCGGGGGGCGCAAAACTGGGCGTCCTGCCAGGGTTCATTGGGGTAGAGGGTGCGGAAGCTGTGCGCGTTGTGGAACATGGCGCGGCTGTCGTCATCGATGAAGGTTTCCGCGAAGGCGCCTTCGGCGATGATGACGTCGTGGCTGTCGAGCTCGATGTGGAAATACGCGATGCGGTCGATGCTGGTGGCCTGGGTGATGGAGGTGCCGTTGACCAGCGCGATGGCGGGGATCAGCACATCGTCGATGAACATGGCGTGCTGGGGGGAGACGACGAGATCGCGATGGGGGGTGTTGTCGGCGATCGAGCCGGCGCGGAAGGTGATGGGCAGGACGTCGCGGTTCCACTTGACGAAATGGCCGGCATAGGCGCGGGTGCCGATCCACTTGATGGCGCGGGTTTCGCCGAAGGCGGTGATCAATGCGTCGCCGATGGCCAGCGTTTCCACGGGGACTTCCCCTTGGGGGGTGAGGATCATCGTGCCGGCGGCGTAGCAGGCGATGCTGATGGTGGCCGATGACAGCGGCGATTGCGGATCGGTCAGGAACGGCGCGTCGGGGATTGTATTGTCGGCGTCCTGGTTGCTGCTGGCATCCTGGGTCAGCCAATTGGCAGCATTGTTGAACGCGCTGAGCGCTGCACCGGTGCTGGCGAAGCTCGTCCCCCCAGTGGTGGGGTTATAAACGGCAACATCGGCGCCGCCAGTGCCGGGCAGCACCAGCGCGTTGGTGCCCGCGGTGAGGCCGGTGCCGTCGAGTAGGCCGCTGCTGGTCGACCCGATGAAACCGCCATTATTATTGGTGACGGCGGCGAGGAAGGTGGTGGGCGCCGTGGCGCTGGTTCCAATGAAGGCGAAGATCGATTCGCCGTTAGCGCCGAGGGCGATGGTGCCGCCGCTGATCGTGCCGATATTGGCCACGCGCGAAGCGACCTCGCTAGTGTTCAACAGCTCCACCACCGTGCCGCGGGCAATCTCGGTGGCGGGGGCGGTCCAGGTCAGGCTCCCCTCGCCGGCATTGAACGACGCACCGCCCCACTCATTGTCCTGAAAGTGAATCACGGTGCCGGCGGGGATGGCGTCCACGGCAATGAAGGCGAAGCCATCATTGCCATCGGCGTTGAACCCCACAAATGCGATGCTGCCTGCGCCCAGTGCCATGAGATAATCAACCTTCTAGATTGCGATTATCCCCTTATCGCCATAGCCGGGGATCAGCGTCCCCTTCATATCCGTGGCAGCATGATGAAGATTACGGGTCATCCATAGTCCTTTTTGCTACACTTCCGGTGAACGTCGCCGAGATGGCAGGCAACTCACGCGGCGGGGGCACGCAGCGCCGGGTGAGCGTGCCGACTCCAGCGGGCCGGATGCCCGGCGATCCGGCCGAGTACATCGGCCAGCCAGGCCTGCGGATCGACATCGTTCAGCGCAGCGGCACGAACGCGTCAGACGTCGTGGCGGCGCGGTTCCGAGCCCAGCCCCGGGCACACCGCCGGACCACATCGTGGCCGCGTGTGACCCTGGCCGCGCAACGCCTGGAACACCCTGATCAGTGTCAGACGCTCCTGGCTGGGCTTGGCCTCGTTCGACGTCAGCAACACATCCAGTGGCTCGCGCCAGGCATCAAGACGCAGCATCGGCTGCTGCTCGCGTCGGTGCCGGAATTCTGTCGCCTCGGACCTGATCACCTTGGGCACGGTTTTGCGCGAGACCTGCCGCTCCCGGCAGATCGCCTTGATCGGCTTCCCCGGGACGAAATGGGCACGACGGATCCGCGCAATCGTCTCCACAACAAACATCCCAACCCGGCCCTCGTTCATCACGAGAGCCAATGTGAACCCCATCGCCAGAGGGGTCCCGATTGGACGCCAATTACCCCGCTAACGGGGTCCCTTCTCCACGCCTATTCACATTGAGGCGGAGATCCGCGGCGAGGCGCCGGATATTCGCTGCGCTGCCCGGCAGGCCAGAAGCCGGCCGCTGGTCGACGACCTGTTCGCCTGGTGGGCGGTGCAGCGCGCAAAGCTGCCCAGTGGCAGCCCGACGGCGCAGGCGATCCGCTACGGGCTGAACCATCGTGAGGGGCTGGTGCGGTTCATCGACGACGGTCGGATCGAGCTCGACAACAACACCGTTGAGCGTGCCATTCGCCCGATCTGCCTGAGCCGGAAGAATGCCCTGTTCGGCTCCGGTGACGATGGCGGGGCCTGATGGGCGGCGGTGGCCTTGCTGGTGGAGACGTGCAAGCTTAACGGCGTCGATCCGCAGAAATACTTCACCGATGTGCTGACGCGGCTTGTGAATGGATGGCCGAATAGCCGGATCGACGAGCTCATGCCCTGGTGTTGGGCCACTCAGGACATCGCCTGACTGTCAAGCGCAGGCGCCAGAGGCCTCGTCGCTGCGCTTACTGCGTGCCGTGCCGCCGGCGAGGTTGGTGACCACGAAGCGCGTATCGGTCCCCTGGGCGCTCGCCTCGACGCGGGCGATGATGCGCTCGACCCGGCTCCAGCTGGCGGCGCCGTCGTGGAATTCCTTGTAGCGCCGCAGCTTGTCCGTGCCTGCCGCCTGGCCCTGATGAAATCCGCGACCCAACTCAAGATCACTATTGCGCGTTCAAGGATGCCTTGGCTGTCTCTGGTTTCTGAGGTGGTCCCCGATGATCGGACAGGCGGTTAAGCTCGGTCTCCACCTCACCACTAGGTGCCCCGTCGCCTCGCTTAAGCGTTAGATGAGCATGTAGCCGATTTCCATGGCAGTGCGGTGCATTAAGGAACTCACTGCGCGTGGTGGCTTATGCGAGGGCGCACTTGGCACCAGCAAGAGCAACACTAAGGCTGCGGCGATCGCCCGATTCAGGAGAAAATGCCCGCACCGGCATGGCGAAGGGCGGACAAATACTGATCTCGGCAATGCCCTCATGCGGCGGGAGCGGCGCTAACTCGCAGATCCAGTGTCCGGGCCCTTCTGCGGCCGCGCTGAGGGTGTGCCGCCAAGGTGCCCCATCGACCAAAAACCGAATTTCGGCGACAGGATAGTTGGGCACCATGGTGAAGAGAAAGAGAGTAAGTTTCAGTCCGGTCGCAGAGCAATCAAGATTGATTCGGCCATTTAACCCGCTTCCGATCCAACCAAGTTGGTCGCCGGCATCCGCAACATCAAAGCCTTGCCGCCCGGCGATCTGGGAAGTGGTGTAAGATCGTCCAGGCACTGGATCAAAAAGAAACCGGCGATCATAACCCCGATGCAGAACTGACCCTCGCAGCGGCGTCTGGTAATCTACCATTTCACGCGCACGATGGAACAGTACGCAGTCCGCAGTATTAGCCTCAGCAATAAGCAAAAGGTCTTGGGTCGAGTGCTTTTCCTTGGCACTTCCTGTTTTGTTTTCATGGGCGATCTCCAATCTATAGGGAATATGGAGAACACGCTCTACGGCAGAATGGAACCTGTCCAACCCGTCGACTAAACCAAAGACATGGTCCGCCAGGGATGCGGTGGCATCGTCAAGCCCGGCCTTGACCGCCTCCGGTTGCCAAAAGCTTGGATGTGCGGGCTCACCAAGTTGGGGCGAATGACTGAAGAAACGCACCATTCCATTGTGTACTTGCCCGTGCAGTTCGGGATTTTCGTGCTGAACTAACTGCTCGATGGTAAAAATTGCATCCAGCCCCAACCGACGTTTTTCCTCAGCCGGTTGCATCAACAAGAAATGATATAGCGACAGCACGCGGTCAATGGGATCGCGCAGCAAAGTCAAGCGCGTCGAGGAAAATGTGCTCGGAATTTTATTGCAATTGATATGGCCGGACATTATGTACACTGGAGCGGGGTTGATGGCGATACGACGTCTCGCCAATTCCTGCGTGTCAGTGCCAACGTCATGAAGGCGGATTGCATGAACTTCGCCCAAGGCCGCGGAGAGGGACGCCATTAATGACGTGCCAGCAGTCTTCGGCACATGGCGAAAGAAAACATCGGGCCACCGACCGTTGACCTGCTGCTCCTCCAATTCAGTATCGCCATTCAAACCGGCTGACATTATCCATTCCTCAAACGAAACATATAATTCCCCCCCCCCCAAAGTGACTAAACGTCAGCAAGAAGCGACGAGATTGGAGCGGAGCAGCCGTATCTTTAGCCTCCAGAAAGCCAAACTCCAAGCCTTTTGCGCTGCCGGTAAGCCTACGATTTCCCGTTCGAACAATTGCATTCTAGGGCCTGTTGGGAATCAGGGGATTCCCGCGACCACGGCGACCGTGATTCAAGCTCCGAAAGGAGTTTGCCATGGAATGCTTCAGTCTGACGGATGTGCAATGGGAGAAGATGCGGCCCTTTGGCCTGGGTAAGCCGACCGACCCTGGTCTGACCTGCGCCCCAACTCCCCTCCATTCAAAGATGGAGTCCTGGTTCATCGCCACGC
>CAYNBM010000078.1:0-7294 GCA_964395305.1 uncultured Rubritepida sp. | reverse complement strand
ACGAGGTGGCGCAAGGGCAAATCGGCGGTGCGGCATGAACGGGTTCGAGCCGCCTTTCCGCATTCGCGATGTGCTGGCGGGGATTGGCGCCGGGCTGGGGCTTTGGGCCTGCATCGCGGTGGTTTTTTGGATCGACAACATGTTGGGAGGGATACGGTAATGGCTATCAAGCCGGGTGAAACGCTGGCCGGACCCGATATCGGCGGCATCGCCGCCGAGCGGCTGCGCAGCATTGTCGAGCGCATCGAGCGGCTGGAGGAGGAGCGGAAAGCCCTCGCCACCGACGTCAAGGACATCTTCGCCGAGGCAAAATCTGGCGGGTTCGACGTGGCGGTGCTGCGGCAAATCCTGTCGCTGCGGAGGAAGGAGCCGGCGCAGGTTGAGGAGCAGGAGACTGTCCTCGATCTCTACAAGCGCGCGTTGGGGATGTGAGGTGGTGAGCCAGCGCCTCGACGCCGTCATTGGAACCGCCGCCTGATGGCCTCGGCTCCATCCATTCCTCTCGAAGCGCAGCTGGCCTGCGTTTACCGCGAGACCGCCCTTCGCGAGCGGGTCTATCCGCGATGGGTCGCGGCCGGGCGCATGACCCAGGCCAAGGCTGACGCCGAGATCGCGGCCATGAAGGCCGTGGAGCGTACCCTGCTCACCCTGATCCCTGCAGATGCGCAGAGGGTGATGCTCTGATGGTCGCCTACAGCTTCCAGAAGCGCTTCGTGGGTTTGGTGCAGGCAGGGCTGGAGCCAGGCCCGTGGCTCCCTGGCATGAAGCGCCACACCCTCCGCCAGCCCCGCCGCCATGGCCATGCCCGGCTCGGCGATGCCTTGCAGCTCTACACCGCGATGCGCACCAAGCATTGCCAGCTCATCGGCCGCGCCACCACCACCCACGCCATCTCCATCACGGTGCTGGTGGGCCACGAGCAACCGTTCACCATCCAGGCAGAAGCCGGACTGGCCTCGTGGGAGGCGCCGGAGATGGCCGCGCCAATCATCCATCGGTTGATCAATGACGGGCGCCCCCTGGCGGCCGACGAAATGGACGAATTCGCCCGCACGGATGGCTTCGCTAACACCACAGAGATGCGCGCGTTCTTCGATGCGCCGTCCGAGCCTGGTTTATGGCGCCTGCCCATGGTGCTGATCGTCTGGCGGCCGATGGGTGGCGCTGCCTGATGCCACCCCGTGCCGCCCATCCCGACCAGATGGACCTCCTCGCCTGGCAGCAGCCCGAGGTGGTGCGCGCCTTCCCGCCCGAGCAGGTGCGTGGCGCCACCTTCGCCGCGCGGCTCTCCCGCGCCGTCTCCGTCGCCCTGACCGATTGCGCGGTGCCGCGCGCCGAGGTGGCAGAGCGGATGAGCGATTATCTCGGCCAGAAGATCAGCCTGGCCATGCTCAATGCCTATGCCAGCGCCGCGCGGGATGATCACACGATCTCCCTGCCGCGCTTCCTGGCGCTGATGCACGCCACCGGCGACCAGCGGCTGCTGGAGCTGCTGGCCGAACCCTTCGGTCTTGCCGTGATCGAGCGCAAGCACCTGCCGCTGATCGAGATGGCGCTGGTGAGCGAGCGCATCGCCGAGCTGAAGGGCATGCACGAGGCCAAGCGGCGGGAAGCCCGCGCCAAGGGAGGGTTGTGATGCCGGATTGCTCTCCGGCCCCCTACGACAGCAGCGAATGGCTGAGCGCGGCCGAGCTGGCGGCGCTGGCCATCCCGGGCCTGCCCAGCACGCGCCAGGGCGTGCAGCGCCACGCCGAAACCTATGGCTGGAACACGCCGGAGCGGGAAAACCTGATCTGGCGCAACCGCCAGGGCCGCGGCGGCGGGGTGGAATACAATCGCTGCGTCCTGACCAGCCACCAGCAGGCGCATCTGCTGCTGAAGGCCTCGGCCATGTCGACGTCCGTCGAGAGTGGCGCGCCGCCGAATGATGCGGGCTTCGCTGGTAAAGGTGCCAGCCACGCGGGCGAGCGCTGGGCCTGGTATGACCGGCAGACCGACCGCACCAAGGCCCGGGCGCAGGAGCGGCTGGCCGCGGTGAACGCGATCTACGCCCTGACCGACAGCGGCATCGGCAAGACCGAGGCGCTGAATGCCATCGCCCGCTCGCGCGGGATCGGCATCTCCACCCTGCAGGTCTGGGACGGGCTGGTGCGGGACCTGCCGCGCGAGCACTGGCTGCCGCATCTGGCGCCGGGCCATGGCGGCGGCCGGCCGCAGGCGGAATGCGACGATCGGGCCTGGGATTTCCTCACCAGCCTCTACCTGAAGCAAAGCCGGCCGAACCTCTCGGAATGCCTGTATCAGACCCGGCTGAAGGCCGCCGATGAGGGCTGGACGCTGCCTGCCGAGCGCACGCTGCGCGCCCGCGTCATGGCGCTGCCGGAGACCACGCGCATCCTGCGGCGCGAGGGCGAGGAGGCGCTGAAGCGCCGCCTGCCGGCGCAGCGGCGCGACAAGGGCGTCTTCCACGCGCTCGAGGCGCTGAACACGGACTTCCACACCTGGGATGTCTTCGTGAAATGGCCGGACGAGACGATCTCCAGGCCCGAAATGGTGGCTTATCAGGACCTGTATTCGGGGAAGGTGCTGGCCTGGCGCCTCTCCAAAACGCCGTCCTGGCATGAGGTCCGGCTGGCCTTCGGCGATGTGGTCGAGCAGTACGGCATCCCGCAGCACTGCTGGATGGACAATGGCCGGGAATTCGCGAGCAAGCGGATCACCGGCGGCCAGAAGAACCGCTATCGCTTCAAGCTGCGCGACGACGAGCCCGAGGGGCTGATGACCGCGCTGGGCGTGCAGGTGCACTTCACCACGCCCTATCATGGCCAGGCGAAGCCGATCGAGCGCGCCTTCCGCGACATGGCGCAGCGCATCGCGCGGCACCCGGCCTTCGACGGCGCCTATGCCGGCAACAGCCCGATGAACAAGCCGGCGAATTACGGCCAGCGCGCGGTGCCGCTGGATGAATTCCTGGGTGTGGTGCGGCAGGGGATCATCCAGCACAACGCCCGGCCGGACCGGCAATCGCCGGTGTGCCGTGGCCGCAGCTTCGACCAGGTCTTCGCCGAGAGTTTTTCCGCCGCCACGGTGAAGCGGCCGACTGTCGAGCAGCGCCGGCTGTGGCTGCTGGCGGCCGAGGGCATCCGCGCAAGGCGGCAGGACGGCAAGATCGTGCTGGCCGGCAACGAGTATTACGCGCCGTTCCTGGCCAATCACATGGGCCAGCGCCTGACCGTGCGCTTCGACCCGGAGCGGCTGCACGAGCCGCTGCATGTCTACACGTTGGACGGCAGACATCTGGGCGAGGCGCCGGTCTTCGCGGCGGTGGGCTTCAACGATGTCGCCGCGGCGCAGGAACACGCCCGCCTCAAGAAGGGCATCCTGCGCAGCGAGCGCTCGATCGCCGAGAGCATTGGCCGGATGAGCGCGCGCGAGCTGGCGAAGGCCATGCCGAAACTGCCCGAGCCGGAAATCCCGCAGCCCGCCGTCTTCCAGGTCTTCACCGGCAATGCGGTGCCCAAGCCCCAGGCGATCGAGGCCACCGAGGACGCGCCCAGCGCCCTGGCCGGCATCTGGCCGGCTGCCTGGACGCCACGCGTGATCGAGGGCGGCGAGCCCTGAACGAAAAACCCCGGCCGTTGGCGCGGCCGGGGTTGGACTGAAACATCTGAGCAGAGAGGACAGAGATAAATGCCATCGGACAGCACTGCAACCGAAAATGGATCGGGCGGCCGCATCGCCGCACCCATCCAGATGCAGGAGAGTGAGATCGAGGCGCTGCGGCAGCAATGCCGCGAGATCCTGAAGGCCAGCAACATGAGCGGCACCAGGCTGGCGGCCGAGCTGAACGTGAAGGCCGTGACCTTCGCGGCCTGGCTGAACGGGAAGTACGCCGGGCGGAATGACCTGCAGGGTTTGCTGGTGCGAACCGGCCTGCAGCAGCGGTCAGACCGGGAGAAGGTGCGCGCCGTGGCGCCACCCGCGCCGACCTTCACCCTGACGCCCTCGGCCGGCGAGTTCCTGGAAATCTTCGCCCACGCCCAGCATCTGCCGGATTTCGCCGTCGTGACCGGTGCGCCGGGCATCGGCAAGACCTCGGCCGCCTGCCACTACGCCCGCAGCACGCTTGGGGTGTGGAAGATCACCTGCTCGCCCACCGTCACCGTGCCGCGGGCGGTGCAGGATGAATTCGCCCGGGCGATGGGGCTGACCAACCGCATGGCGCTGCATGCCATGCACCACGTCATGGTGCAGAAGCTGCGGGGCACCAATGGCCTGCTGATCGTTGATGAGGCGCAGCACCTGAAGCCCGACGCGCTGGATGAGCTGCGCAGCCTGCATGACCAGGCGGCGGTGGGCGTGGTGTTGCTGGGCAATGAGGCGGTGCTGGGGCGGATGCGCGGCGGCAATGGCACCACGCCGCGGCCGGAATTCGCCCAGCTTTCCTCACGCGTGGGCCGGCGGCTGACCCGCAAAGGCACCCGGGCGGGTGATGCGGCGGCGCTGCTCAATGCGTCCGAGATCGATGACGAGGATGTGCGGGAGATGCTGGTCGCGATCTCGCGCCGGCCCGGCGCGCTGCGCGCCATGGCGAAGACGCTGCGGCTGGCCCAGCTGGTGGCGGCGCGGGACCAGGTGCCGCTCAACACCCGGCACATCGACCTGGCCGACCGAAGCCTGCGCGAAGAGGAGGCGGCGTGATGGAGCTGCAGTTCCACAATGCGGTGCAGGCCGCGCCGCCGCCCGCCATGCCCCAGCCGCCACCCTGGATGCGCCGCATCCTGCGCGCCACGGCGGCGGAGTTCGATGCCGAGCCCGAGCTGCTGCTGCGGCGCGACCGCCGGCAGCCCGTGGCGCTGATGCGGCAGGTGGTGATGTACGTCGCCCGCCACCACACGATCATGAGCTACCCGCAGATCGGCCGCGTGCTGGGGCTGGACCACAGCACCGTCATCCACGGCACCGACCTGGTGCGCGAGCGCATGCTGACCGACCCGGGTTTTGCCCGCCGCGTGGCCCGCATCATCGAGGCCTGGCGCCGCAGCACCCAGACCCATGCCGCCGGCGCAGCCGGTAAATTCGAACCTCAGGAGCCGTTTATCCATGACAAAGAGCAAGCTCAGGCGCCCGGCGGAGACGGCGCGCGCGCCGGCGGACAGGGCGGAGGCCGAGGCGATGCTGGCCCGGCTGGGCGCCATCCGGCGGGACCTGGCGGTTTCGGCCGCGGCGCTGGAGGAGGGCGTGGCGGCGATGAAGGAAGCGGCCGAGACGGCGGCGAAGCCGCTGGCGGCCGAGGCGGAGCAGCTGCTGCGCGGCCTGCAGCTCTATGCCGAGGCGAACCGGGCGGCACTGACGGATGGGGGACGGCACAAGACCGTGAAGCTCTCCAGCGGGGAATTGCTGTGGCGCTTGCGGCCACCCAGCGTGCGGCTGCGGGATGTGGCGGCGGTGATCGAGACGCTGAAGGCCATGGGCAAGGACCAGTTCCTGCGCACGAAGTACGAGGTGAACAAGGAGGCCCTGCTGGCGGCGCCGGCGGAGGCGGCGAGCATTCCGGGCGTGACGATCGGCAGTGCGGGGGAGGAATTCCTGGCGGAGCCGCTGGTGGTGGAGCTGGCGGCGTAGCCGAGGTTCGGCGGCTGCGGCCGGGCCAGCACCCGCGCAGTGAGGCCGAGCGGCAGGCGGGCCTGGAGCGGGAGCGGGAGCGCAAGCGGCTGTGGGAGCGGAGGCATTATCAGCCGCGGCCGAAGCCTGCGCCCAGCCCGGCACCAGCCCCGCGCCCAGCCGCGCCGGTAAGCGCCCCGCCGCGCATCGAGGCGCCGGTCGTCGCCACGCCCAAGCAGGTGCGGGCCTGGCTGGCGATGAACCTCTATGCCTGCGGCGCGACGCGGCTGGCGGCGGAGGACCGGGTGGCGCTGATGACCCATGACGAGGCGCTGGCGGAGGCAAACCGGCGGCGGGCTGGGGTGGGCGATGCGCTGTTCCGGATGGTGATCCGATGAGCGCGCTGGACCGAGCGGTGCTCGCCGCCTTTCGCAAGGTGCTGCTGCCGATTGTCGAGACGCCGCAATTCCAGGCGCGGCTGGCCGCGGCCATCGCGGCCGAGGTTGCTGGGGGCCAGGTGCTGGCCGCGGACGCGGCGGCGCGACCGGCGCCTGCGGTGACGCGCGCGATGCTGCGGGATGCGGAGACGCTGGATGCCAGAAAGGCGGAGGCAAACCGCAAGCGCAGCGAGACGCAGAAACGCAACGCCGAGGCGCGCCGGGCGGCGCGTGAGCAGGCTGAGCGCCAGGCGGCCGAGGCGGAAGCTCAGGCCGTTGCGGCAGAGCATGCAGAAATGCGCAGGCTGATTGCCGCGGGCACGCCGGAGCTGATCTTGGCGCCGGAGTACCGCCGGCCGGCGGTCCGAGCGGAGGCCGAGCCGCCGGCAGCATCGCCAGTGGTGGCGCATTCCATGCAGCCCGACCGTTTCGAGCCTTTCCCGGACGACGCGGCTGAGGCCCAGGGCCACATCCTTGCCGGAAAGGGGGCGCGCTGGGTTGCCGAGGAATACGGCTGGCCACTGGCCTTCGCCCAGGCCTTCGCCGCGAAACTGCGTGCCGAGCAGAAAGCGCCCATCGCGACATCCCCGCGGGATGCGCGGGCATGAGCCCGGAGCTGGAGCAATACCTGCTGCGCCGCATCCGCGAGGTCTATGAGGCGGGGAAGCGCGGCAGGCCCAGGGAGCAGGAATGCAACCTGGCCGTGATCGTCATCGGCGCGAAGATCGAGGAGGAGGTGCGGCTGCGGGTGCAGGGCGCGCTGGCGGCGCGGCCATGAAGCGCGGCGTCGCCCTGCCGGCCGCGCTGGCGTCGGCTTTCGACGAATTCTGGGCGGCCTATCCGAAGCGCAGCCCGAACCCGCGCGCCCTCGCCGAGGCGGCGTTTGCCGCCGCGGTGAAGGCGGGTGCGAAGTCGGCCGAGTTGGTCGCCGCCGCCGGCCGCTATGCCACCGAATGCCGGGCGAAGGGGGTGCGGGAGGAGTTCATCGTCCATGCCCGCACCTTCCTGGCGCAGCGGCGGTTCCTGGATTACCTGGCGCCCGCGACGGCCGGCCAGGTGGTGACGGCGGGGGCAGTTGAGGAGCCAACGCATCCGTGGTGGCCGGCGTTTCGCGGGCGGATCAGCCCGGCCAGCTTCGCCCAGTGGATTGTGCCCCTGCTGTGTGTTGGCGGGGAGATCGATGCAGAGGGCCAGAAGATCAGCGTGAAGCTGAATGCGCCCACGGCCTTCCACCGGGACTATGTGCGGGAGCG
>CAYNBM010000077.1:0-7449 GCA_964395305.1 uncultured Rubritepida sp. | reverse complement strand
GACGGCGGAACTCAGGCGAATAGGGTAGTCGGGTTCTGGCCATGGAGGGCACCTCCGGAAAAAGCTTCAGGGTGTCCACCAAACCGGGTCAATCCCAGTGCCGTCCGGTGCCTCCACCGTCACCAGGTCGAAATCGCCCTGGTTCACCGGTTCGTCGGGCGTCAGGACATATTTCGCGGCGATCCGCGCTGCCGCCACCGCGCCGCCATTGCGCCCAGCATTGGAGGGGCCGGCCATCTGTGGCCCGAGGCCCGACAGGTCGATGGTCAGCCTGCCATCCTCCGCCCGGATGGCAACGGCGACCGGCACGCGAAGCCCGGCCTCGCCATCGAGAAAACTCTCGGCGCGGTACTCGCCGGGCGGAATGCCGGCGATGACCGCGGCGGCGGCGGCGCGCGCCTGCCGACGCATGGCGTCGAGCGCGCCCCGCAGCAGCGCATGGCCGCGGCGCCGCGCCACCTCCAGCACCATGTCACGGCCCAGCAGGCAGCCGGCCAGTTGCGCCTCCAGATCGCCCAGTAGCAGGCGCGGGAAGCGGGAATTGGCGGCGCAGAGCCGGAACACATCCTCGTTGCGGCGGCCGGCATCCATCAGCCGCATGCTCGGCAGTTGCAGGCCTTCCTGCCAGACATCGGTGGTGTTGGTGCCGGTGCTCGAACCGGGGGTGGAGCCGCCGACATCGATCCAATGCACCAGCACTGCGAAGAAGCCGAGCAGCGGGCCGTTCGCCTCGCCGCCTTCCCGCACGGGCGTGGAGAGCACAACGTTATTGAGGTGCTGGCCGAGCGTGGTCGCCGAATTGGTCAGCACCGCATCGCCGTGGCACAGCGCCGCCGCGCCATGGACCTCCAGCGCCTCCCGCACCCCGGTGCCGAGCGCATTGGCCACGAAGATCGGCAGGCTGCCGCGCGATTGCGCGACCAGCGCGCCCTCGGGGTCGACCAGGCCGACGGCGTAGTCCTTGTATTCCTGGACCAGCGGGCTGAACGCGGTGCGCTCGATATTCCGCTCGATCTGATTGGGGATGGAGAGGATCTCGTGCCGCAGGACCTCGAGCTCGATCGGGTCGTGATGATGGGTGTCGGTCATCTGGCGCGCCTCCTCAACCGGCGGCCACGCGGATGGTGATCTGCCCCAGTTCGCCCACGACAGCGGCGTCGCCAGTGCCGAGTACGGTGGTGGAACCATACTCCTCGATCACCGCGGGCCCGGTCAGCGCGAAGCCGACAGGCAGGGTTTCGCGCCGCCAGACCGGAGCCTCCGCCCAGCCAGCCGATGTGTGCAAGCGACGATGGCCGACCGGAAGCGGCGTGGCGCCGCCCTGTGGCGCGGGGGAGAGGGCGGCGAGGTCGGGGCGCGCGCCGGCGGCTTGGGCCACGACGCGCAGGCCGACGATCTCGGGCGCGAAATCCTCGCCCAGGCTGCGGCCGTAGCGGCTGCGATACACCGCCTCGAAGGCCGCGCGCAGCCTCGCCGGATCGGGCGTGCAGGCGAAGTCGACGAGCACGCTGTGGCGCTGTCCGCGGTAGCGCATTTCCGCCTGATGGCTGAAGCGGGCCGCGGCGCCGACGAACTCGCGCGCCGCCATGGCGCGGGCCTCCGCTTCCAGCGCGACCAGCGCCTCCGCCACGCCAGCGATCCCGGCCGGCGAGAGGTCGGCCACCAGGCTGCGGGCGACGTCCAGCCGCGCCCCGGCCAGCAGCATGCCGATGGCCGAGAAATTCCCGGGCTGCGGCGGCACCACGACGAGCGGAATGCCCAGGCCGCGCGCGAGCTCCGCGCCAAAGAGCGGGCCACCGCCGCCGAAGGCCATCAGCGCGAAATCGCGCACGTCGCGGCCGCGCGCCACGGTGATTTCCTTCACCGCCCCGGCCATCAGAGTGGTGGCGATGTCGAGCACGCCGCGGGCCACGCGCGCCGTCGCATCCGGCCCATAGCCCAGCGGCAGGGCCAGCCTGTCGCGGATGGCCGCCGCCGCCGCCGCCTCATCCAGCGCCAGCCGGCCACCGAGAAAGCTGGAACCGCCGATCCTACCCAGCACCAGATTGGCGTCGGTCACCGTGGGCTCGGTGCCGCCACGGCCGAAGGCGACCGGCCCGGGTTCGGAGCCGGCGCTGCGCGGCCCGACGCGCAGCCGCCCCTGTGGGTCCACCCAGGCGATGGAGCCGCCGCCGGCGCCGACCTCGACGATGTCCAGCACCGGGCTGCGGATGGGGAAGCCGCGGGCATAGCCGCCGACCCAATAGGTCGACAGCACCGAGAAGCCGCCATCCTCGACCAGCGCGCATTTCGCCGTGGTGCCACCCATGTCGAAGGCGACGACGCGCGGCAGGCCAAGCGCCTCGGCATACTCCACCGCCGCGATGACGCCGCCGATCGGGCCGGATTCCACCAGCGAGACCGGACGCTCGACGGCGGCGGCGAAGGGCATGATGCCGCCATTGGAGCCCATCATGGAAAGGCTGCCGCGAAATCCCTCGCCGCCCAGGCGTTCGGCGAAACCGGCGGCATAGCTGGCGATGGCGGGGCCGACATAGGCATTGGCCGCCGCCGTCGAGCCGCGCTCATATTCGAACCATTCGCGCGTGAGCGACGTGCCGGTGGTGACGTAACAGCTGGGCAGGCCGGCGCGCAGCAGCGCGGCCGCGCGCGCCTCATGCGCGGGGTTGGCATAGGCGTTAAGGAAGGAGATGGCGACGGCCTCCGCCCCCGCCTCGCGCAGTGCCGCGATCAGTGGCTCGAACTCCGTCTCCGCCAGCGGCTCCAGCACGGCGCCATCGGCGGTCACGCGCTCGCTCACCTCGAAGCACAGCGCGCGGGGCACCAGCGGCGGCTCACGCCGGAAGCCGAGTTCGAAGGGCACGGGGCGGTTGCCGCGGCCGATCTCCAGCAGGTCACGAAAGCCGCGCGTGGTGACCAGCGCCGTGCGGGCACCCCGGCGTTGCAGGAAGGCGTTGATGACATGGGTGGTGCCGTGGCGGAGCGAGGCCGTTGCGGCCGGGACGGCGCCCGCCTCCGCCATGCCCCGCGCCACGCCATCCACCAGATTGCCGTAGGTCGTGAGGGTTTTGCCGAAGCGGATGCCGGCGGTGGCCGGGTCGTAGACCGCGATGTCGGTAAAGGTGCCGCCGGTGTCGGCCGCCACGAGAGACGTCACCCCGGTTTCCTCCTGTTCTGTTGCCGCAGACATTCGATTTCGCAGATCAGGGTGCGCGTGCGCAGTTCAGCGCGCAAGCGCCGCCCGTGTCAGCACGGCTAACTATATGGCCACCAGATGTCGAGCAGGATGCCCTCGAAACGCCGGCCGGGGGGATGCCCTGCGCGTGACGGATGATTCGCGCTATGTCGGGGCGCAGCCGGCTCTATAAGGCGTCCGGGTGCCGGTCATCGGCCCCTAAACGAACCGGACCCAGGGGTCGTTTCAAGCTGGCGGTTGTGGAAGGACCTTGCCCAAAGATCCCCCGCCTGCGGACAGCCCAAGACATTCTGCGGCAACGTGTACAAGTCAATTTGAGAATCGGCGACCCTGACCTGCAAGCCGTCAGCGCTGATTGAAAGGCTGAAGGTCCTGTCAGTCAACGATCCCTAATCCGGCAATACGGTATCCGACGGAATCGTCATAATAACTGACTTCGCCTGGTTTATAAGCTTTCCGCCAACCGAATTTCGTGGACCAGTAATATAATAATATTGTGATATAGGTCTATAATCTGCTGATTGAAGCGCAATAATACTATGTTAAAAAAATTCTGGAATATACCGGCAAGAAAATACTGACCGAACTGTGTTTTCATCTCGGCCTGATTGAACAGGTCGATGCGGTCGTCGCCGCCACCAAGGTGCGCACCGCGCTGATGCCCTAGATCAACGCACCGTTCATGCCCCACGCCCGCGGTGACCGCCCTTGGGTGGTGGCGCGGGGCTCCGGCAGGGGCAGCGTAGCGCGGGTGTCGGCGGGCATGGTGTCCGGAAACGGTATGTGTTCTGGGGTCGCAGCAGGATCCTAGGGCCGTTCAACGGGTCGCAGCATGCTCGCCGACCCTGATGAGTTTTCCGGGATGGCTCTCATGGCTTCGGAGCAGCAGGGCGCGCGAGGACCGTAAGGCAGGGTTGTGGATGCGGCGCGGCCTGGGGCACCATTGCATATGCGCTATATCCTGCCTGTCCTGATGGTCCTCCTCAGTTGCTCCGTCCAAGCCCAGCCCGCCCGGCCGGCAGCCGCAGGCGACGTCGCCGGGAGCAGGGATCATCCTTTGGTCGGGCGGTTCCAGGGCTCGTCGATTCGCATGTATCGGGCACGTGACTTCGACGAATTTCGAATGGTCAACCGTCCGGTGCTGGAGCGCGACACCCGCGAGACCGGCGCCCGCGCCAATGACCGCAACAGCATCGCTCTCTCCGGCCGCGCGGTGCGCATGCGTTACGAGACGCCCGAGGGGCTGAGCGCGCTCGAGGTGATGCGCAATCATGTGGAACGTCTGGAGGCCAACCGCTTCGAGATCATCTTCACCTGCCGCGCGGCGGAGTGCGGCCAGCCGCAGGAACTATGGCGGGCGGTGAGCGATAGTGTTTCGGGGGTGCCGGGCGGCCTCTCCGCGGGCTGGCAGAGCTCAATCTACACACTGGCCAGGCTGAGCCGGCCGGAGGGCGATGTGCATGTGTCGCTGCTCGCCATCATCGCTGGGCAAAGGGCGCAAGTGCTGATCGATGTGGTGGAGGCACGGCCGATGCAAAGCGGGCGGATCGCCTTCGTTGATGCCTCGGCCATGCAGCGGGCCGTGGAGCAGACCGGACGGGTGGCGCTCTACGGCATCCAGTTTGGCTTCGATAGCGCCGAGATACTGCCGACGTCGCGCCCCACGCTGGAGGAGATTGGCCGGTTCCTGCGCGCAAATCCGGCTATGGGCGTGGTGGTGGCGGGCCATACCGACGGGCAGGGTGCCTTCGACTACAATGTGCTGCTTGCAACCCGCCGGGCTCAGGCGGTGGTGGCAACGCTGACCCGAGATTTTTCGGTGTCGGCCGCGCGACTGACCGGGTTTGGCGTCGGCATGGCGGCGCCTCTCGCCAGCAATGATAATGAGGCCGGGCGGGCACAGAACCGCCGGGTTGAGATCGTCAAGCGTTGACACTGCCAAATCACAGTCAAGCAGAGGCCTGCGCAGACGTGCCTTCGCTGGAAACGCTTCATCCCTTTCGGCCAGCCCTATGGCGTCCGGCCCGGTGGGCTGCAAACGGGTTCGCCGCCATCCTCACCACCGCTCTCGATCTGCCCCTCGTGAAGCGTCTCCGGCGGTCGCCGCGCTTTCGGGGCCGGGTCACCCGAGAAATCTGCACCACGATAGCAGCATCACCGAGCGATGGCGCCAACGAAAAATGGTAACCAGTTGAACTCGACGGGCTACATGTTGCATGCGCCGCGCCGACAACCCGGTGACGCGGTGTGAATAGGCGTGGAAAAGGGACCCCGTTAGCGGGGTAATCGGCGTCCAATCGGGGCCCCTCTGGCGATGGGGTTCACGTTGGCTCTCGTGATGATCGAGGGCCGGATTGGGAGGTTTGTTTTGGAGACGATTGTGCGGATCTGTCGCAAGCTGGCAGGCAGCGCGGACGGCGACCGGTAGATGGTCGCGATCCTCGCGGCCGTGCTGAGCGACGGGCTGCCCGTGGTCGAGGCCGCCTGCCTGGAAGCTCTGCGCGAGGGCGTCCACTCGGCCGATGTTGTCCTCAACATTCTGGCCCGGCTGGCGGCGTACCTCGGCCGGATGGATTTCGTGGTGCTGGATGAGCTGGGATATCTGCCGTTCGCGCAGTCCAGCGGCCAACTCCTGTTCCACCTCATCAGCCGCCTCTTCGAGCAGACTTCGGTGATCGTCACCACCAACCTGGCGTTCGGCGAATGGCCGAGCGTGTTCGGCGACGCGAAGATGACGACGGCCCTGCTCGACCGGCTGACGCATCACTGCGACATCGTTGAGAGCCGCCGAAATATGTACTGTCCACGGTGCCCGCGACCATCAGCCGCCGCGCTCTGATGAATGCCACGAAGCTGCGTCGGCGGATCGAGCGGGATTACCAGGACCTTAAGAAGGAACTCGGGCTGGGCCACGGCCAAGGCCGAGGCTGGCGAGGTTTCCACCATCAAGCCACGCTGTGCATCGCCGCCTACGGCTTCCTGATCACCGAATGGGGAGCGATTCCCCCCTCAGGACCCCGCAGCGCCGTTCTCCTTGAAAAACCTGCCCAATCCGAGGGTTATCGACCACGCGGCTCCCCCGATCAGGCCGGAACGCCAAGTAGCAAACTCGATCGCTTAGGTCCGTATTGCCATCGCGCGGGCCATCGCTCGAACACAGCTGCGATGCCCTTGCTGTTCGCGAGCCAGCCGCAATCCTGGCTTATGACACAGTAAAACTAGACCTTCTCGACCTGCCCATATTCCAGATCGACCGGCGTGGAACGTCCGAAGATGCTGACCGAGACGCGAACCCGGCCCTTCTCCTCGTCCACTTCCTCGACCGTGCCCATGAAGCTGGTGAAGGGGCCATCGGCCACGCGGATCTGCTCGCCCACCTCGTATTGCACGGCGGGGCGGCGCGGCTTGTCGGCGCCCTCCGTGACCTGCTGCACGATGCGCAGGGCCTCGGCCTCGGAAATCGGCGTGGGCTTGTTGGCGGGGCCGAGGAAGCCGGTGACCTTGGGCGTGTCACGCACGAGGTGCCAGCTGTCATCGGTCATCTGCATCTTCACCAGCACGTAGCCGGGGAAGAATTTGCGCTCGGTGTCGGTCTTCTGGCCGCGGCGGACTTCCGTGACCTGCTCGGTGGGCACCAGGATTTCATCGATCTTGTCAGCCAGGCCTTTCTGCGCCGCCTGCTGGCGGATCTGCTCGGCGATCTTCTTTTCGAAGCCCGAATAGACGTGCACCACATACCACTTCATATCGGCCACAGCCTGATCGCTCCTCAAAATCCGAACACAAAACGCATGGCGAGCTGGATCAACTGATCCACCACCAGAAAGAACACCGCTGCCAGCGCTGATAGCGCCAGTACCAGGCCGGTCGTCACCAGCGTTTCCTTGCGGCTGGGCCAGGTGACCCGCGCGGTTTCGGCACGCACCTCACGGACAAACTGCGCTGGATCGAACTTCGCCAAGGCGGTTACCCTTCATGACAGATAAAATGCAAGCGCCCCAGGCCTTGACCTGGGGCGCCTGGGAGAAGTGGCAGGGGCGGAGGGTCTCGAACTCTCAACCTCCGGTTTTGGAGACCGGCGCTCTAGCCAATTGAGCTACGCCCCTTCGGGGGCGGTCCTGATAGACCAGCCCCGTAACCTGCGCCGCACCCTACAGAGGACGGCGCGAGATGCAAGTCTCAGTTGGAGATGGAAGCCACGACGCCGGCGCCCACCGTGCGGCCACCCTCGCGGATGGCGAAACGCAGGCCCT
>CAYNBM010000076.1:0-7467 GCA_964395305.1 uncultured Rubritepida sp. | reverse complement strand
CATCGCTCCAGCCTCTCAGGAGTTGGAGCCTCCGACAAACCCGGGGCGGTTCACTGGCGGCGTCATCCCCGCACGCTGCTGGATCGCCGGCATTGCACGGGCGCGGACCACAGCGAGCAGCGCCGCATCGGACCAGTCAGCCCTGGCGATCAGGTGGTTCAGCGATTGATTCGTCGCTTGAGCCCGACCGGGCCGGACCCGGGCCGCGATCGGGCGATGCTCTGGCACTCGCCGGGCATGAGCAGTCCAGCGCAGTGCTGCCGAACCGAAGCGATGCGGTCGGCATATCCCAGCGCAACACCGAGTGCCTCGACATAGGCTGAAAATCGCGATTGACGGGTCCCCGCCGAGGATGAGAGACACATGCACCGCCTCCATGGGTGCCAATCTCCGCGCGTCCGAAAGCGACGCCAAACCGGGCTTTTTTGTGGCACAGTACCATTAGTCGATCACGTTGCAGGAGCCGCTGTGAGAAAGACGATCCTTGTACCGCCAATGCCGACAGGCTGCCCGGCACTCCTGAAGACGACCTCATCAGCGGGCTGGGCGCCAACGACACCCTGATCGGGCTGGCTGGCAACGACCTGCTGGACGGCGGCGATGGTGTGGACCTCGCGCTGTTCTCCGGCGGGCTGGAGCAGTACCGCATCGGCCTGCGCGACGGGGTGATGATCGTCGATGGCCCGGATGGCCAGGACCAACTGACCAGCGTGGAAATGCTGGGCTTCGGCGACGCGCCACCGCTCGCTGCGGCCGCTTTGGGGCGCGGGGCGGAAGCGCTGGCGCTCGTCCATTCCGGCGGCGTGACGCTCCATGTGATGCCCTCGATCTACAGCGGCCCGGTGGCCTGGCTCGATGTCAGCCTGCTCGGCAGCGTGGCCGGCGATCTCATCCTGGGCACCGACCGGAATGATTTCTTCAACCTGCTCGGCGGCGATGACGCGGTGGATGCCGGGGCGGGCGCCGATGTCATCGATGGCGGCACGGGATCGAACTTCCTCACCGGCGGCGCGGGGCGGGATGATTTCTTCCTCGATGGCCGCGGCGGAACCAGCACCTGGTCCACCATCACCGATTGGGAGGCGGGGGAGCGCCTCTCACTCTTCGGCTGGCAGCTGGGGATGAGCCGCGCGATCTGGGTCGATCGCGACGGCGCCGCCGGTTTCCAGGGTGTCACCCTCCATGCCGATCTCGACGGCAATGGCCTCATCGACACCTCGGTGACCTGGACCGGGCGGGCGCGGGACGACCTGCCCACGGCGCTCGAACTGGACGGGCTGCTCTGGTTCGTCCCACCCGCCACGGCAAATAACCTGGTCGCCGCGGATGACCGGATGGATGTCTCACGCGGCCATGCCAACTTCGCGCGCGAAGTGCTGACCGCCAATGACAGCGACCCCGAGGGCGACGGCTTCGGCATCGCTGCCGTGGCGACGGGGCGCACCACCCATGGCAGCCTGGCCTACGCCAATGGCCGCCTCGAATACCAGGCCGATGCCGGCTACAGCGGCCCCGATAGCTTCACCTACACCATCGCCGATTCGCGCGGTGCCACCGCGAGCGCCACGGTCACCCTCGATGTCCATGCCGGCAATCGTGCGCCGCTGGCCAGCGACCTGCTGGCCTATGTCGTCCGCGACGGCAGTTTGGCCGGCCAGTTGCGGGGGGAAGACCCCGATGGGCCGGCACCCATCTTCGTGCTGCGCGGCGGTCCGGCGCGGGGCAGCCTGGAGCTTGCCGCCGATGGCGGCTTCCGTTTCACCCCCGGCACCGATTTCGCCGCCCTGACCGCCGGCCAGACCGCCGAGGCACGCTTCACCTTCATCACCCGCGACGCCGAGGGGCTGGAATCGGCCGAGGCCACGGCGCGCATCACCGTGCTGGCCGGCGCCGCGCGGACCGGCACCGACAGCGCGGACATCCTCACCGGCGGCGATGGCGCCACCCTCTTCACCCCCGGCCCCGGCGATGACCGGGTGACCGGCGGCGGGGGCGCCGATGTCTTCCAGCTCGGCCTCGATGCGGGGCAGGACCAGCTGGATGGCGGCCCGGGGCGCGACACCCTGCTGGTCGAGGCCGATGACCTGGGGGCCCGGCTTTCCCTTACCCTGTCGGCCGTCGGCACGCTGTTACTGCAGGGCGATGCCAGGGCCGAAATCCGCGGCATTGAGGAGGTGGTGCTCGATGGCGGCGATGGCGCGGACCAGCTGACCGCCGCCGGCGACCTGGCGCGGGCCGGCGTCGCGCGCAGCACCATCCGGCTGAACGGCAACGGCGGTGCTGACGAGTTGGACGCCTCCGGCCTGGTGGGCGAGCCGCCGGTGCGCGCGGTGATCCGCGGCGGCGATGGCCGCGACACGTTGCGCGGCGGTGCGGGCGATGACGAGTTGTTCGGCGAGCGCGATGGCGACAGTCTGGAAGGCGGCATGGGCCGGGATCTTCTGGATGGCGGCCCGGGCAACGACACCCTGCTGGGCGGGGCGGATGGCGATACGATCGAAGGCGGTGATGGCCAGGACCGGCTTGATGGCGGTGAGGGCGATGACGTGCTGCGCGGCGGTCGCGGCAGCGACACGTTGCTGGGCGGGGCGGGGCAGGACCGCGCCTTGTTCGACGGCGCCCGGGCCGACTACACCATCAGCGTCATCGGCGATGTGACCTATGTGGTGGGCGCGCAGAACTCGGCGCAGCTGCAAGGGGTGGAGAGCATCCTCTTCGGCGGCGAGAACCGCGCGCCCTTGCCGGCGCAGGCTTTCGCGCCCATCGCGGCGCCCGAACGCTCGCCCTTCGCCTTTACCCTGCCGCTGACCGGCTTTTCCGACCCCGATGGCGACCCGCTGACGCTGAGCGTGCTGCGCGCCGATGGCACGGCGCTGCCGGCCTGGCTGGGCTCGGCGGGCGGCCGGCTGGAGGGCATGCCGGGGCGGCCCGATCTGGGCGTGCTGAACCTGAAGGTGGTGGCCACCGACGGGTTCGGCGCCACGGCCGAGGCGCCGCTGCAACTCACCATCACCCAGGTCAACCTTCCGCCCGTGGTGGCGGCGCCGCTGGCTGACCGCTTTGCCCAGGCCGGCCAGGCGTTTTCGCTGACCATTCCGACCGGCGCCTTCACCGACCCGGACAATGATTTGCTGGGCTTTTCGGCGGAGGGGATGGCGGGCTGGCTCGGCTTCGATGCCGCGACGCGGCGGTTTTCCGGCACGGCGCCGGTGGATGGCACGGGCGGCTTCGATGTGCGGGTGAGCGCGACCGATCCCTCGGGCGAGACGGTGGCGGATGTGTTCCGGGTCACGCTGAACCGGGCGCCGGTGGCGGTGGCGGATGCGGCGGAGGGGAATGAGAACACCGATCTGCGCGTCACCGTGCTGGCCAATGATGGCGACCCGGATGGCGATAGGCCGCGCGTCGGCGCCATTGCCGGCACGCTGGTGGAACCCGGCGATGTGGTGCGCGTGGGCGGCGTGCTGGTGGTGCTGAACGAGGATGGCTCGCTGGGCATTCTGCCGGATGAAGAGGTGAATGACACACTGGTCATTCCGGTGACGGTGTTCGATGGCCGTGGGGGGGAAGCGACGTCTGACCTCACGGTCACGCTGCGGGGCATCGCGACGCCGGCGAGGCTGTCGTTCGGCGAATACGCGGTGCAGCGGGTTGATCTGGCGGCGGCCCAGCTTCAGGTCAGTTGGTATCCTGAGGAGTATGGCGACGACGTGGCCATTTCCGGCGATGGGCGTTACGTCGCCTTCGTGGCCAAGCCGCTCAGCCTGCTGCCGGGTTTTGGCGAGGGCGTTCAATCTGACATTTACCTGCTTGATCGGACGACCGGCGATATCCGCCGTGTCTCGACCCATTCCGCTGGGGAGCCGTTTGTCGGTAATTCGGGCGATCCTGAGCTGTCCGCCGATGGCCGATACATGGTTTTCAGCAGCAAAGCAGTGCCGGCGCCCGGTATAGGTTCCCCCTACAACAATATATACCTGAAAGATCTTGTGACAGGGACAGTCAATTGGATAGATTTCAACCCTGATTATTATGTCGTTCGAGACTCGCAGATTTCGGCGGATGGCACCGTGGTGGCTGGCAACAAATATGGCGGGTTTTTAGAAGTTTACGTCACAAAAAATCTCGTCACCGGCGCCATCGGTGGCGGCTCTCACAACTTCATTTCCGATCCACGCCTCTCCGGGGATGGCAGTCGACTGGTCTATGATGGATACGATTACAATCGCTTTGGCACGCTTCCGTTTCCTCTCGGCCCATTCGACAATACCAACCAAATCTATCTTGTCGACAACGTCACTAACGAGAGAGTGCTCGTCTCGGCGGGTGGCGGCGGCCTGATCAAGCCGGATGGGGAAAGTTACAGTCCCGCGATCTCCAGCGATGGATTGCGTATCGCCTACGCCACCAATTCGACAACGATCGTGCCCGGAACACCCATCGGTACCAGTCAGGTCATTGTCTACGACACCTTCACTCTGCAGCAACGCGCCGCTTCGGTGACCAAGGACGGCGTGTTCGACAACAGCGGCAAGCTCTCGGCATCCCGCGATGTGGAAATTTCGGGTGACGGGCGCTTCGTGGCCTTCACAAGCAGTGCCAACAACCTTGTCCCAGGCACTCGTGAGGTAACCGGTTTTCCGGGATACTCGGACACTAACCTATATCTCAAGGACATGAACACCGGGGACTTGCTTCGCCTATCAACAGCTATCGACGGTCTGGGCGGGAATAGCAGTACCTTTAACTTCGATATGGACCTTGGCGGCAATACCGTCGCGTTCCGAAGCACCGCCAGCAACCTCGTCACCGGCGACACCAATAACTACTGGGACCTCTTCATCGCCGTCCGCGACACCTTCCGCGGCTATGAGGACGGCCCGCCCATCGCCATCCCCGTGGAGGCGCTGCCCGGCGCGAAGGGCGAGCAGGTCATCCGCACCGCGCTGACCGGCTTCCCCGAGGGCTTCACCCTTTCCGCCGGCACCCCGGAGGCCGCGGGCTTTGCCTGGGTCTTCGACGGCCCGCCGCCGCGCGACCTCACCTTCCGCGCGCCGCGCGACTGGAATGGCAGCTTCACCATGAACGTCCTCGTCACGACCCGTGACGGCGGCGACACCACGACGGCCACCGCCAGCAAGCTCGTCACCGTCTTCCCCGTCGCCGACACCCCCGAGGCCGCCGACGACGCCGCCACCATCCTGGAAAACACCGAGGCCACCATCGCCGTCCTCGCCAATGACCGCGACGGCGATGGCGACACCCTCTTCGTCGCCAAAATCGCCGGCGCCGCCATCGCCCAGGGCGAGACGCGCGATGTGGGCGATGGCACCGTCACCCTGCTCGCCAATGGCCGCCTGCTGGTGCGCCCGGACAATGAGTTCAGCGGCACGCTGCGCTTCACCTACGCCGCCGGCGACAGCACGGGGCGCGAGGGCACGGCCGAGGTGCGCGTCAACGTCATCCCCGTCGCCCAGCCGGCGCGGATCGACGCGCCGCAGCTGGCGTCTGGGACGCCCTACGGCATCAGCGGCAACCGCGATGCCTTCTCTCCTGTCGTCTCGGCCAATGGCTCGACCATCGCCTTCATCACCGACGCGACCGACCTGGCACCGGTTGGCAGCTACACGTACAGCGGCGCGCCATATTTCCTGCTGCGCGGCCCGACGACAGGGCCATTCTTCCCCCTCACCCCGCCGGATTCACAGGCGGCCGCGCCCGGGATCAACCTCTCCCCCTCGATCTCGAGGGAGGGCAGCCGCGTCGCCTTCCAGAGCAACGTCGCCATCCTCGTCAATGGCGACACCAACGCCACGCATGACATCTTCCTGGCCACCGGCCCCGGCGCCATCACCCGCGTCTCGGTCAATGCCAGCGGCCAGCAGGCCAATGGCATGAGCTATGAACCCGCGCTAGCGGCCGATGGCGGCTTCGTCGCCTTCATGAGCGAGGCGACCAACCTCGTCCTCGGCGATACCAATGGCCGGGCAGATCTGTTCGTGAAGAACCTCAGCACCGGCGCGGTGACGCTGGTGGCGGACCCACAACAGCGCGGCAATGCCGATCTCTCCGCCGATGGCCGCTTCCTCGCCTATGACAGCAACGCCCGCGATCCCTATCGCCCCTCCGATACCGATGGGGTCTATGACGTTATGGTGGCCGATCTGGTGCGCGGCGGCGCCATGCGGGCCTCCAGCAACGCGGCAGGGGAGGCGGCGAATGGGCCGAGCACCGATGCGTCGGTCTCCACCACCGGCCGCTACGTCGCCTTCACCGCGGTCGCCGACAATTTGGTGCCGGGGGTGAGCGGAAAGCAGATCTACCGCAAGGATATGCTGACGGGCGAGGTGCGCCTGGCCTCCGCCTCTGCCGAGGGCGTGCCGGCCAACAACAACACCTTCTACGGAAAAATCTCCGGCGATGGCCGCTTCGTCGCCTTCTCCAGCCTGGCCACCAACCTGGTGGCGGAGGACAGCGATGACCGCGTCGATGTCTATGTAAAGGACATGCTGAGCGGGGCGCTGGTCGTCGTCTCGATCGAGCCCGGCGGTGTGCGCCGCCTCGATGATGCCTATGTAACGGCGATTTCGGCCAATGGTGGCGTGCTGACCTATGTCAGCAGCGTGTCGCGCCTCGGCCCGCTCAACACCAACCCGACCGATGACGTGGTGGTGGTGTCGCTGGCCCGGCCGATGATCGCCACCGAGGATGGGCCGGCCATCCCGCTGCCCATCGCCGTCTCGCCGGGTTCGGCGGGGGAGACGCTGCAGCAGGTGGTGATCAGCGGCCTGCCGGTGGGCTCGCTGCTCTCGGCCGGCACGCCATCGGGGGCTGGCACCGTCTGGAGCTTCGCCGGCTCCCCGCCGGCCGACCTCACCTTCATCCCGCCGCCCGATACCAGCGGTGCCTTCACCCTGACCATCACCGCCACCACCGCGGATTCCGGCGATACCGAGGTGATTTCGGTGACGCGGGTGTTGCAGATCCGTGCGGTCGATGACGGGCCGCCGGTGCTGGCCACGCCGATCCTCGATCAGGTCGCCGGCACCCGCCAGGCCTTCACCTTCACCCTGCCTTCCACCACCTTCGCCGATCCCGATGGCACGCCCATGGTGCTGGATGCGCAGCGCGCGGATGGCACAGCCCTGCCGGCCTGGCTGCGCTTCGATGCCGGCACCGGCCGCTTCAGCGGGACTCCGGCGCTCGGCAATGTGGGGCCGGTGGATGTCCGGGTGACGGCGACGGATGAATTCATGGGCTTCGTCAGCGATGTCTTCCGCATCGATGTGCAGCTGGTCAACGCCGCCCCGGTGCTGGCCAATCCGCTGCCCGACCAGGACGGCTTTGTCGAGTATTACGTCGGCGTCGGGGTGCCGGTGAACACTTTCAGCGATGCCGATGGCGAGGCGCTGACCTCTAGCAGGCTGCGGAAATTCGTCTTCCCAAATTGGTTGTGAGGTGATTCGC
>CAYNBM010000075.1:0-8116 GCA_964395305.1 uncultured Rubritepida sp. | reverse complement strand
ACCGTCTCCAGGCCCAGGGATTTGGCGGCTTGCAGCCTGCCATGGCCGGCGATGACCTCGCCGCGCTCGTCGACCAGCACCGGCGCCACGAAGCCGAACTCCAGGATGCTGGCGGCGATCTGCGCCACCTGCTCGGCGGAGTGCGTGCGCGCGTTCCCGGCATAGGGCAGCAGGGAGGCGACCGCGCGCGCCTCGACGGCGCTCGCAGACCATGGGGCCTGGGGCATGCGCACCTGCTGGAATCGATGGTGGTGGTGAAAAGTGCCGCCTGGCGAGGCTGGCAACGTGGCGCCGTGGCAACCTAGAAAAATAGCCTGGCGCTAGGAATGTCGCGCGCTTCCGCCCCCCGCATACAATATCGGCAGGAAGGACCCTGGATTAGTACTTAGCCTTTACTTCGGTCGGCGGCGAGGCGGCTCGGAAGCCATCCTCTTGACCCACCTTCTCGACGTGCCGCTGTTATAGCCCACTCGATTTGCACGCCGCTACGGGGTGTATTGTAACAGCGGTGCTGAAGTCTGGTGGTAGGGTGCGGTGGAGGTCAGGGCCGGGAAGCCGACGCACCTTCTCGACGTGGCTGCATCATAGCCAACGCGATTTGCGCTGCGCCATGGGGTGAATTGTAACAGCGCTGCCAGCCGGCTCAGAGCGAGGCCGACGCCCGATCGACCGCGTCGCGGGATGCCTGCAGCGCAGCCAAGGTCAGGCCAGCCTGCTTTGCCGCCGCCGCGTCATCGGGGTCCACGTAGGAAACCTGCTCCTCAGCATCGGCCACGCCCACAACGATTTGCTCGCGCATCTCATCGAGCCAGGTCTTTGCATCCACTGGATCGGCGTCGGGCACGCGCAGCCATTCAGCGACGATGATCTCTACCTCGCGGGCAACCCGGTGCGGTGGCACGCCCTTGGCGGCGAGCTCCATCAGTCGGACGGTCGCGGCGTCAACAGGGCGCATGCGTGCCGGGGGTCGTTTGGCCATTGCTCAGCTCCTTTCGGTTCCCGTCTCTGATAGCATGTTCTTGTCTTGTTCTCATAGGGGCGATACCGTTGGGCATGCCCCACGGCGACCAACCCCACCCAGCGCTTCCGTGGCTCAGCCGGGCTGCGTTGGCGGCCGCACGGGCGGCACGACGCCCAGCTGGGCCGCACACCAGGCCGGGGGAGACCGACAACAGGGCGGTGCGCGACGTCCTGCTGGCGCACCACCCTGCCTTGCCCCTCACGATGATTTCCGAGGCCGTCGCCTACATTCTGGCCTCGGAATAGCGACGCGCCATGTCACGCCGCCAGTGACCGCGGCACCAGCCCGAAGTGCATCGCCAGGATGCCCAGGCCAGCGACCAGCATGCCGCCGGCGATAGGCTGCGGCACGGGCCTGCCGCCCCAGCCCTGGCGTGCCGACCATTCGCGGATCGACATCTCCAGGCCCACCACGAACCATATGGCGGAGCCGGCTGGGCTGCCGTGGCCACCCAGAGCGTCCATGGCGCGGGCCACACGCCGTCGCGCATCCAGTTGCCGGACCGACATGGTGTCCGCCGTCGCGCCGCCAACACGCACGAACTGCGTGGTGGCGATGCTGTCCAGCGCTGCCGAGCGGAACAGCGTGCGAAAGATACACCCCGCCTCGTGCATCTGCGGCGTGATGGTGCCGTTGGCCAGCATCATACTCAGCGCGTCCACGGCGCGGCGATGCGCCACGGGCGTCCCCGTTTCGGGATCGGCGGCACGGATCGGTTCCGAGAAGCCGCCGTGTTGCAGCCGCCATTTCGAAGGCTTCGACAGGTCCTCGATCGCCCGTTTCGTCTTGCGCTTACCGGCCATGATGGTTCTCCCCGTTGCGACGCCCCCAGCGCCGGTTGGCTTCGTTGGTGATGGCCTGGCGCAGCCATGGATCCATGATGTCCTCGACTGGGATCGCGGCCACGCCGTGCCGATGCCAGGCGGCAGCGCGCATGGCATTGACCTCGTTCTCGTTGATGGGGCTGCGGATGCCGCGGTCGAGGCACGAGCGTGGTGATTGCGGTGCGCCGTGCATGCTCATGCGCGGCCTCCGGTGGGGTCGGTCGCCCAGAGCAGCAGGGCGATGGCATCCGCCTCGTTGTCGTCGGCAGGACGGAAGCCACGGGCCTGGATGGCGGCGACCATCTTGGCCTTGTCGGCATTGCCCTTGCCGGTGGCGTAGCGCTTGATCGTGCCGACCGGCACCCCCTCGTAGGGCACCTCATGTTCCTCGCACCAGGCGGTGAGCGTG
This sequence comes from uncultured Rubritepida sp., assembly GCA_964395305.1. Taxonomy (GTDB): domain Bacteria; phylum Pseudomonadota; class Alphaproteobacteria; order Acetobacterales; family Acetobacteraceae; genus Rhodovarius. Next base: position 5,862 of record CAYNBM010000075.1, on the reverse strand, counting down.
GCGAGAAAACCGCCGTAAACGTGGCTGGCGTCCGTTCCGGCGTGGCGGCGCACCTCCTCGAACACTACGCGTCGGAGGCCGTGCGCGTGCATGGCGATCTCGACGAGCCAGTCGGTGAACCGGAGATAACGCATGCCGCCACCCTCGAAGCGACCGGGCTTGAAGGTCATGGTGCCGGAGGTCGTGCCGCCGTCCCCGAAGCGCAGGGCCCAGCCGGTGGTGGTGCCGAGGTCCAGGGCGAGGATGCCCGGCTTACGTGGGCGATACAGGTTGGGATCGGGCAGGACGGTGCTTGCATGCGCGGCGGGCATGGTGAGAGTCGCGAAATCCATGGTGGTCTCCGAGAGGGGATGATCCTGGTGAGGGCGGCGACGGCGCGGTTCTTGGCGGAGCTCGTCGTCGCTGCCCGGCTGGGGTGAATTGACCCTGGTGGGGGGTGGTCCGCGAACACGGACCAAGCGCCCCCGGGTGTGGTGTGCGCGCGTCCTGAAGACGCGCACGCACACCCCCCGTAGGGGGGTGGGTACAACACCTAACTCCTCCAACGGACACAAGACGTTGAATTGAAATAGAAAAAGAGGAGTTAGGTGTGAAATTGGAGGAGTGAGGGACCTAACTCCTCTGTCCTCCGAAGCCATTGTTTTCATGACTTTGTTTTCCGGGAGGAGTGAGGAGTTAAGCCTAACTCCTCAGGAGTGAGGCCTTCCAAAACGCCCTCCGGGTAGACCCAGACCTCCGGATTCTCGACCTCCAGGCAGTTGCCGGATTGGGGGCATTTGAAGTGGCTGGGGAGGACGCGGCGGGCGCTGGTGATCACCTCGCCGGTGGCCAGATCCGCGCTTTCGACATCAGGACCGAAAGTCATGCCCTCGACGCAGAGGTACCCGAAGCGCGACCGGACGACTTCATGTCCAAACTCCGTGCCGTCACGGCGGAACTTCACCAACCCCTTCGTTGTGAGCACGCTCAACCGCTCGCGGATCGTGTGCTTGCTGCCCAGCCCAACCTTGTTCTCGAAGGTCTCAGCAAAGAGCATCATGGCGTAGAGGCGCCCTTCCGCAGCCTCATCGAGCAGGATGCCAAGGATCACGTCGTGCTTGCGCAACCGTTCTGCATCGAGCTTGCGACCGATATCTTTTCGGACCAGGCGCTCGCCGCTGCGATCGAGTTCCACCCAGGCGCCGCCACGTTTGTCGACCAGCATGGGCTCGAGGCCGGGGCCGTTGCGCAGCTCGACATGCAGCTCGCGATCGGTCTGCTCCTCATCGGGCCGGAACAGGATCATCCCTGAGGTGTAGAAGCTGCGCAGCGCGCTGGCGCCGGAGAGCGACAGGAAGGGATCGTCCTTCACCTGCTGCTTGCTGAGCTTCTTCGTGTGGTGGGCGAGGATGATGCCCGCCTCGGGGGCGACCTGGTCGCGCAGCGCCTCGACCCGGCTCTGCAGGAAGAACATCATCGCGCCGTTGTCGTTCTCCCCTTCGCCCGCGGGCCCGCCATCGAAGAGGTTGCGGATGGGGTCGATGCAGATGATGTCAGGCGGCGCATCCGGGAAAGCGGCGCGGATTGCCGCGGCCACGAGGGACACGCCCTGATTGTCGAGCAGCATGCGCAGCTTCGGGGTGACAACGAGGGTGTTGCGGGCGCGGGCCACGATCGCGGCATCGAGCCGGAGCTGCTGCAGCCGCTCGCGCAGGTAGTGGTACTGGATCTCCGCCTGGAGATAGAACACCCGCAGCGGGCGCGGTGCCGTGAAGCGCAGGAAGGGTGCGCCGGCGGCAGCGTGCACCAGCAGGCTGATCAGGAAGTCGGATTTGCCGACCTTTGGCGCACCGCCGAGCACGAGCATCCCACCCGGGGTCAGCAGGCGCGGCCCGATCAGGTCGTCGGGCATCGGCGAGGTGTCGTCGAGCAGCGCGCCGAGCGTGTGCGCGGCGATGGCGCCGGGCGGTGCTGCCGCGGCCCGCAGCAGGGGTGGCCCGTTCCGATCGACATGCAGTGCCCAGATGCTGTCCGCCTCGACCTTGAGGCGGTCCAGGGGCCAGACCGGGCGAAGGCAGGCAGCATTGTACTGGCAGATCGCCTCCCAGCCCTCATCGCCTGTCATGCGGCCCTCGTGGACCATACGGACGAAGTGGCCGATGGCGGCGCTAGCGCCCTGGAAGCGGGTCCACGCGTCCTGGCTGCCCTCACGCACCGGCGTGGTGAGGACGGCATCGAGCCCTGGCCGATTGGCGCCCGCGGTGGCGCTGGGCGCCTCCAGGCCTGGCATGGTGGGCATGGCGGCAACGGCCGCGGCAAAGTCGGGCAGCTCGGCCTCGACCCTGGGGCGGTGCTCCCGGATGGTGACCAGACGCTGCACGCCATTCTTCTGGTGCACGGTGCCCGGCACGCGGATCGGCTGGTGGGCAGATCGGAAATGGGTGTCGCCGCCGACCTTGTCGGCGATCTCGCCGCGCAGCGCGCAGAGGCGGGCGAGGTCCTCACTCTCGGCCGGCTCGGAGAGCCGCCACCAGGCATGCAGCTTGGCGGCGCCCTCGGCGGTGCGGCCGCCGCTTTCGACGAGGAGGGTGGGCGCACCCAGGTGGTGGACGAGGTGCGCCAGCTTGGCGGTGATGTCGCCGGCGTCGAGATCAACCACCACCGTTTGCATCTGCCGCACATGCTCGGCGCGGGCCTGACCCTGCTCGGCGACTGTGCCGGGGATGACATAGACGGCGCTGCCTTCGCGCGCGGCCCAGGTGGCATAGGCGCTGAGGGATGCGGCGGCGTGCCGATCGGCCGGCACCCAGATGTTGTGCGGCTTGGTGTCGAGCCCCTGGCCCTGGTCGACGAAGCCGCGGACGGGGATCAGCCCGTCGCAATAGCCGAACACCACGTCGAGGAAGGCGGCGATCTGCTCGATGTCCGGCGCGATGGGCCCAGCGGCTTCCAGCATCGGCTGCCCAGCGCCGGGAAGTCGATCGACGGCGATCTGCCCAGCGGCGGGAATTTCGCTCGCGCTATCCTCCGGCAGCGGCGCGGCATCGTTGAAGTCGCCCCATGCTGTCATGCAGGCTGCGCCCAGCAGCGCTTGGCCCAGGGGCAGAACCGGCACTCGAAGTGATCGGCCTGGGCGGCAATGCGAGGCAGCAACTCGCCAGCATCGGTCGCGGCCAGGATGCGCACGGCCCGGTCCGACATGCGCTGCGCCAGCTCGGCGTTGAACGGCACCAGCTCGTGGTGCAGCTCCGCCGTGTCCTTGTTGATGGCGGTGAACAGCGCCGGGTTGTCCGCCACGCCCGGGACGCTGGCGTCCATATACGCTTGGTAGACCGCGATCTGCGCCGCATAGATCGGCTTAGCCACGGCGACACCCTTGCTGGACGTCTCGCGCCAGGCCTTGGCGTTCATGGTCTTGCATTCCCACAGCGCCGGGAACGGCATGCCGGGGATGGTCGGCCCGCTGGCGAAGACGCCATCGACATGGCCGCGGATCCGACCGCCCGCTACTGAGAAGCCGAACTGCTCGCCATGCACGCCACCGCCACGGCGGGTGTAGAGATCGAAACCGGCGGCGCGGAGCCAGGCGACGGCGACATCCTCCAGCGCATGCCCGATCCCGAAGATGCGCAGCAGCCGCCCATCGAAGTCGGCCCCCTCATCCTTTGGGGCCTTCACGAACTCGAACTGCAGCGCCCGTTCGCAGGCATGGCCGAGGCGGGAGCCACCCAGGTAGCTGCGCGGCGGCGTCGCCTGATTGGCCGTGACCAGCGCCGCGTCGATGGCGGCATTCACATGCGCGGAGGTCTGGCTGCGGCTGTTGAAGTCGAGCATCAGAAGGGCACCTCCGCCGCCGTGTCGTGGCGGGCGATCGCCTGCATCGCCTCCTGGAAGCCACCGACTGCGACCTCGATCAGCGTCATCACTTGCGCCTCGCTCAGCTCCTGGAAGCGCGTGTCCCAGCCGATCTCGGCCATCGTCTCCGCAACGCGGCGCATGGCGGCGCGCATCGCGGCCTTCTCCTGCTCGGTGAGGTCAACCATGGCGGACGACCTCCCCGCCAAGCGCGACCAGAAGCCCTGGCAGGCGATGCAGCAGAAGCAGACCGAGGGCCGCGGCTTCTTCCGCGGCGCCGGGTCGAACCAGCCAAAGCCACGCGCCGGGCGGGAGCAGACGGCGCAGGGCGGTTCCGGGGAGCGGGCCATCGATCATGCGGCCTGCCCCAGCGCCGCGGGCTGGGCGCTGCGCACGAGATGCTGGATGGCCTGGCGGTTGAACTTGAAGGTCAGCAGCGCCGAGGCCTGGTAGCGCGTCATGCCGAGATCGGCCCGGACTGCCGGGGGCAGGTGGATCAGCTGGCGCTCGGTCGGCGGCTCCCGCAGCCAACGCCGGCTCTTGTGGGCGCTCTCGTCGGTCTCGTAGGTGTTCAGCCAGTCATCCGCCGCGGCCAGCGCCACCAGCCGCTCCCCGATGGAGAGCAGGCGCGGCCGCTCCTCCTTCGCGCCGCCGACCGCGTGCCAGGCGCCGTTCAGGAAGAAGATGCCCGCCCAGCCGTTGAAGCCATTGGCCAGCAGGGCGGCGTCATCGCCGAACAGGTCGCACCACTGGAAGGCGGAGCGGCGGAGGAGATCGATCTCCGTCATGATGAAGTCGGTGAGCGGCGCCGTCTCGCGGCCGCGGGGCTCGAAGGCGTGGCCGCAGATGGGGCACTCCATCACTGCGATCGGCACTTCGGCCTCGCAGGAGGGGCAGGTCTTGGTGGGCGGCTCACCCTCGCCGGGCTGGCTGTCGAGATCGACATCCTGCTCCAGGCAGCCGTGGATCTGTGAGGAGGTGCCGAAGTCGAGGACGATGCAGTCGCGCTTGACGATGCCGGGATGCTCGGTGGGATCCACAGTGCGCAGCCCGCGGCCGACCATCTGGATCATCGTGCATTTGAAGGAGCTCGGCCGCAGCAGCACCACGCAGGAGGTGGGCGGGTGGTCCCAGCCCTCCGTCAGCACCGCGACATTCACGACGATGCGCGCATCGCCCCGGGCATAGGCGGCCAGGACGGAGCGTCGCTCGCCGTCCGGCATGTCGCCGGTCACCACGACGGTGGTGACGCCGGCCGCGTTGAAGGCGGCGGCGACGTGCTCGGCGTGTGCGACCGTCGAGCAGAAGGCCACCGTCTGGCGGCCGCCGGCGTTCTCCTGCCAGTGCTTCACCACGGCGTCGGTGACCGGCACCGTGTCCATCACGCGGGCGACCTCGCCCATGTCAAAATCGTCGCCGCTGCGGCGCACCGCGCGCAGCTCATCCTGCACGCCGACATCGACGATGAAGGTGCGCGGCGGCACCAGGTGGCCGGACGCGATCAGCTCGCCGAGCCGGATCTGGTCGGCGACGTTGGAGAAGACCTGCCGCAGCCCGACCTTGTCGCCGCGGTTCGGCGTCGCCGTGACGCCATAGATCCGGCAGTCGGGGTTGCGCTGCAACGCGCGATCGATGATCCGGCGATAGCTGTCGGCGACGGCGTGGTGCGCCTCGTCGATCACCAGCAGGTCCAGTGCCGGCATGGCACCGAGGTTGGCCTGCCGCGTCAGCGTCGGCACCATGGCGAAAGTGACCTGGCCGCCCCAGGATTTCTGGCCGGCATCCACCACGGAGGTGGTCACGCCAGGATTCACGCGACGGAACTTCGCCAGGTTCTGCGCCGTGAGCTCGTCCCGATGGGCGAGGACGGCAGCCTTGGCGGCGCTGCTGCCGACATGCTCACCCACCGCCGCCGACAGCATGATTGTCTTGCCGGCGCCGGTCGGGGCGACGCCGAGGGTGTTGCCGTGCTCGCCGAGCGCACGAAGGCTGCGCTCGACGAAGAGCTTCTGGCGGGGGCGGAGCATC
>CAYNBM010000074.1:0-8157 GCA_964395305.1 uncultured Rubritepida sp. | reverse complement strand
ACCAGGACCGGCACAAGCTGCGGACGCCGCGGGCGATCATCGAGCGCTGGGCGCCCAAGGTGGAGAACGACACCGCCGCATACATCGCGGTGGTGGCGCGGCGGATCGGTGTCGGTCCGGATGATCCGATCGACCTGCATCGGCACGACCACCTGCGCCCGCTGGTGGAGGCAATCATCCACCATGAATGCGCCGGCCTGACCTATCCGGCGGCGGTGATAGATCGGGCCCTGACCCTGGCCGGGGTGCCGCCGGCGCCACCGGTGACATTGCGGGAGGTGGCCGCCGTCACCGGCACCGGGCGTGGTGCGGTCCTCGTGGGCGCGGCGGGCATCGCCACCGCCGTGGCACAGGCGGCGCCGGCCATCCAGGCGCTGGGCACCCTTGCGCCGGCGGTGGCCATCGCGGTCATAGCCGCTGCGGTGGTCGGCGTGCTCGCCTGGCGGCTGCGGCGGCCGGCATGAATGCCTTCGCCGCGGCCATGGACGCGCTGGCCGCGGATCCGAACATCGGCACGACGGCGACCTATCGCGCGGGCGGGACCGGGGCGCCGGTGCTGCTGCGCGTGGTCCGCTCGGCGCCGGACCGGCTCGGTAATGCCTTCGGCACCAGCGTCATCCAGGCCAGCGACGTGCTGACGGTGGCGATCGCCCTGCTGCCCGCCGTGGACGCGGACGACACCTTCACCCTCGGCGCCGACACCCTGACCGTCCAGCACGCCGAGCGGGATGCCGCCGGCATCGCCTGGCGCGTCTTCTGCCGCCGATAGGAGCCCCGCCATGATCGACCCGGAGCGCATCGGCGGCATTGTCGGTGAGGCGCTGCTCGCCGGCGCCCTGGGTGCGCTCGGGGCGATGGCGCGCTTCTCCTCCACCGACCGGCCGCTGCTCACCCGCGCTTATCTCCTGCATGCCCTGGCCGGTGGCAGCCTGGGCACCGGCGCCTGGCTGATTGCGCATGCCTTCGAGCTCGACGGCTGGTGGCTCTTCGCGGTGGCCTGGCTGGCCGGCACGCTCGGCTATGCCGCGCTGCACGACCTGCTGCTGCGGATCCTCAGCCGCAAGTTCGGCGGGCGCTGATCCATGCGCCTCGGCGCCAGCATCGTCGGCGACCTCCGCAAGGTGCTGGCCGATGAGGTGAAGGCAGGTGAGCGCGCGGCCATGACCGCCATCCGCGCCGAGACCGACCAGGTGAAGGCCGAATTGCGCCGGCAGGTCACCACCGCCTTCTCGGGCAATGCGAGGGGCATCGCCAATGCCTGGCGGTCGATGATTTTTCCGCGCTCCGGGCAGTCGCTGCGGCCGGCGGGGTTGGTGTTCACCAAGGTGCCGAACGTCATCGACGCCTTCGAGCGGGGCGCGCTGATCCGCGCCAAGGGCGGCAGGAAGTTCCTGGCCATTCCCACGGGCTTCAATGCGGCGCGTGGACGCCGTGGCCGCGGCGAGAAAGGCATGCGGGTCACGCCGGCGCAGATGGTCGCCTCAGGCCAAGCCTTCCTGCGGCCTTTCAAGTCGGGGCGGGGCTTCGTGTGGTGCCTGCCGCTGCGGCAGGGCGAGCAGACCGGGCGGCGGCGGCGCACCCGGCTGGTGGCGGGCGGCGTCACCGAGGTCGGCACCGCCAATCGCAAGGGTCGTGAGGCCTGGGCGCGTGGGCTGCTGGAGCAAGGGATGGTGCCGATGTTCCTGCTCCTGCCCCAGGTGAAGCTCGCCAAGCGGCTGGACGTGCGCGCTGCGGCCGAGCGTGGGCTGCGCCGCCTGCCCGGGCGCTTCGTGGCGGCCTGGGAACGCGAAAGCGGGAGGCCGGCATGACCATGCGTGCACGCTTCCTCCTGCTGCTGACGCTGGTCGTGCTGTCCTGGGCCGCCACCCCATTCGGCCTGGCGCTCACCTGGGTCGCCAGCCGCTTCCTTGCCTCCATGCTGGGGTGGGCATGAGCGTGCGCGAGAATGCCATCGCCGCGCTGCACAGCCGCATCGTCACGTCGCTCGCCGTCCGCAACCCGGCGCCGCTGGTCCTGCGGGGCGAGACCATCCCGCAGCGCATTCCGGCCGGTGGTCTGGTGGTGGTCCGCGACGGCGAGACCGTGGAGGAGACGCCCATCCTCTCCCCGCTCGCCTGGCAGATCGAGCATCGCGCTGCGGTCGAGATCACCGTCGCCGGCGCCACGCCCGCCGCGCGCAACGCCCTGCTCGATGCACTGCTGGTGGATGTCGCCGCGTCCATCACTACGAACCGCACCCTCGGCGGGGCCGTCGAATGGGCACAGCCCGGCAGCGCGTCCTTCGAGGATGTCGAGTTCGAGGGCGCTGCCGCGGCCCGTGCCGCCGCCATCCCCGTCACCCTTTGGTTCACCGTCGCCGGCTCGCCGCTGGCCTGATCCACCTTCAGGAGAGAGCCCATGCCCCGTGCCATCGGCGCGAACTGCCGTCTGCTCATGCTGCCCGAGACCACCTACGGCACCGCCCCCGGCAGCAACTGGCGGCGCATGCCGTTCCTGTCCTGCGATCTGGGTGCGGAGCAGCCGCTGCTCGACGCCGACGTCATCGGCGTGGGCAGCAATCGCGATCCGGCCGCGCCCTTCCTGGATACCGTGACAGTCGCCGGCCAGGCAGTGGTGCCGGTCGACCTGATCAACATCGGCCACTGGCTGCGGCTGCTGCTCGGCGCGCCGGTCACCACCGGCAGCACCAACTTCATCCACACCTTCGGCTCGGGCGCCGCCTCGCTGCCGAGCAACGCGATGGAGATCGGCTATCCCGACGTGCCGTCTTTCGACGTGTGCACGGGCGTCCGTGCCGACACGCTGGAGATGGACTTCACGCCCACCGGTTCGGCGACCGCGACCTTCGGGCTGCTCGGCCAGGGCTCGGCGCGCACCGGTGCCACGTCCGGCGGTACGCCGACCAGCGCGGCCTATACTGCCTTCAACAAGGCCCAAGGATCCATCACCCGCAGCAGCGTGGCCCTGGCGCAGGTCACCGGCGCGCGGCTCACCTATGCCAACGGCATGGAGGCGGTGCGGACCATTCGCGCCGATCGCCGCGTGGAGGGCGTGGATCCCGGCATCGCCCGCTGCACCGGCCAGATCACCGTGCGCTTCGAGAACACAACGCTGCTGGCCCAGGCGCAGGCCGGCACCTCGGCAGAATTCGCCCTGGCCTTCACCATCGACGCCAACCGCAGCCTGACCATCACGCTGCACGAAGTCTACCTGGCGCTGGCCAAGACGCCGATCGAGGGGCCGGCCGGCGTCGAGGCCAGCTTCGATTTCAGGGCCGCGTTCAACGCGACGGCGACGCGGATGATGACGGCGGTGCTGCGGAACCAGCAGGCTGCCACGGAGTATGCATAAGCCAGAAGCCGAGCCCAGCACCGCGGAAAGGCTGTGCAGAAAGGGCATGATCTTGGCCGATGGGGGCCGGCTACCGCTCACGGATTCGGGGGCGTGCTGCGTACGCTCACGATCGGGCGAGGAAGGCATCAGCCCTGTGACGCGCTACTCTCGCAATATGGTCTCCCGCAAGGGACGACCTGACCCAAGCACTCACGTGCCCCGATCACGATGCGTATGTAATCCCCTCGATCTTGATGCAGTAGTCCCATTTGCGGCCGGCTATTTTGCCCACGGCAACGCCGTGTAGCGTGTCCATTGCTTCAATGGTCGTTCCGTCACCGCGCGAAATGGCAACGTGTCCGACCTTCTCCTTGTGCGGCTTGCGCACGAGGACGGCGCCGCGCACCTTGGACGCGTCGGGCAAGGGGACTTGCAGGGCAGATGCTTCCGCGTCCCTTGCCCAGGCGCCGGAGTATGGCTCGACCTTCTTTATTGACGCCTTGTTATTTGTGCATCCCATCACCTTGCCCGTCGTCTGATAGACGAGCCAAGAGGCAAACTCCGCGCAGTCCCAAGGACCCTTCCAGTTCGGATCATCGAGGGGAACATCTGCGCCAAAATCATACGGCTCCCCGGCATGCTGCATGGCCAGCCGGATCAGGTCGTCAGCAGTTGGCATGACTTTCTCCCCCAAATGCATGCTGGCGCACGAAAACTCTGGCCAATCTCCCGTCGCGCCATCGCCTACTTGAATCGGCCAAGGTGGACAGCAAACCAATTCGGCCGGTTAACCATTAGCGTACCAGGAGCTGCCATCCCTGCGGAACTGCATGCCCCTCAAGCGGCGATAAAGGCCTTTCCCGCGATGTTTACGATCGCCATGACGGCCGCTTCTAGGGCCTGCGCCGCCACCAGTTTCGTGACGCCCTGATAGCCACGCACATAAGCGTCAAAGGCTAGCTTCTGCTGCCGCGCCAAGACTTCTTTGGTGCTCGCCGACATGGTGCGATCATTCTCGGCGATGGCCCGCTCTGCACGCACCAAGAAGATTGCTCCGCGGCCTGCATCCTTCGCAGCTGCAACGCCCTTTTCCTGCAATACTTTCGTTACGGCTTCCACGGCCGCTTTCTCAACTTCGCTCCATGTCACCGCCATTGTCTTCTTCCCCTTCGGAACGCGTGAGGCTTTATTTCGCAGGGCGCAGGCCGCGCTGGTAGCTCAGCAGCGGCGAAAAGGCGCCGAGAAATTGGTCTCGTGTGATCGTCAGATATGGGGTCGGCAGTGTGCCGCTCCGTCTATGCTCCGCGTCCATAAGGCGAGCTATCTCACGGATGCTGCGCAACGCTGCTAGCTGGTCTTGACTGCCTGCTGCCGTTTGAATTTGGTAGCGAAGTTCGAGGCTAGCAAATCCCGAGTCAACGTCGCCGTAGTGCGCTTCGCTGTCGCTGTACGTCCCACTCGGCACCCAGCCCGGCTGCGGAGCTACCGCAGGCGTCGTCGACCCTCGGCGGGGGGTGGCCGAGCCTCTCTCGTTGTACGAGATCAACGCAACAATGTGTCTGTCGATACGTTGCTGAAGTGCGGACAGTCCCTTGTCGGCATCCTCATCGTAGGACCCGGTGCACGCCGCAACGAACAGGCACAGCAGTAGCGCAAATAGTCGGAGCGCTGGCATCTGGCGCGATCGTTTCAGCATTTAGGCGTCCCTCGCGTTCAACGGTACGTCGTAGAAAGGCTGCATTATCTCCTTCCCCGCGGCAAGGGATAACTTGCGCTGTCGGAATGGCTTGGAAGGGGATGCCCTGATTCCAAGCTTCCAAGGCTGACCTAATGGGCTGCTCCACGCGCAGTCGACGAATCATTCAGCAGCCGCACGGACGAAGCCCTGCATCAGCACCGGGCGCGCTTCCACTCCGCGCTCAGCGGACTTCCCAAAATTCAGCCCAGTGGAGAAACTCAATGCTCACCCTCGACCTCCCGGCCGAGCCGTACTGGCTCGACCTTCCCCGCGGCGTCCGCGTGGAAATCCGCCCCGTCACCACCGCCGTCATGGCCGCGGCTCAGGCTGGTTCCGCCCGTCGCCTCGGCACGCTGCGGGCCGCGTCTGAGGATCTTGACCCGGACATGGCACGCGGCCTGGCCTTCGCCTTCCTGGTCAAGGCGCTGGCCCGCCACGCCGTCACCGCCTGGGAGGGCGTGGGCGACGCCGCCGGCAAGCCGCTGCCGCTTTCCCCCGAGGCGGTCGAGCGCCTGATGGACATGGACGAGATGGCCGCAGCCTTCTGGGATCGGGCGACCGGCCCGGTCGCTGCCGTGGCCCTGGAGGGAAACGGCTAAGGGCCCGCGCCGAATGGCACTTCGGCCAGGGCCCTGACTACTGCCGCGGCTGCGCGGCGCTCGATCGCGACTGCGGCCTCGCATGCCCCTACGCCGCCCACGCGCCCGCCAGCGTCGAGGGCGCCGCAGCCTGGGCCGCCGGCACCACCTGCGCCACGGTGACGATGGCGGGGCTCGACCTCGACATGCCGGCCGCGCTCGCCACCGCCCGTGAGATTGGCGCCTCCGGCTGGGCCGCGGCCGAACTACTGCTGGCCATGCGCATGGGCCTCGCGACTGGCAGCGCCGCGCGGCGCGCCGATCCCCCCGAGCCCTGACCACCACACCGACGCAGGAGGCGTGACCCATGGCTGACGCCACCCGCCGCGTCTCGGTCCGGCTGTCCCTGGACGACGCTGCCCGCGTCAAGCAGGAGCTGCGCGAAGTCGGCGAGACCGGCCAGCGGAGCCTGGAGCGCATCCAGGGCGGCGCCGATCGTGCCTCCCGCGCGCTGGACCTGCTGGATGTCGCCGTCCGAGGCGTGCAGATCGCCGGCCTCGCCGCCGGGCTGCGCGCCGTGGTGGTAGCGGGCGACGCGCTCACCCAGTCTATGGGGCGCCTCAACACTGCGCTCGGCTCCGTCGAACGTGCCGGCGAGATCTACGACCGGCTGTATCGCGACAGCCTGCAGACGGGTGTGGCCGTCCGCGAGAGCGTGGACGCCTTCGCCCGCTTCTCGATCGCGGCGCGCGAGATCGGCGCCACCTCCGACCAGGTCGCCACGCTCGTCGGCGGGCTCCAGCGCATCGCCATTGCGTCGGGTGCCTCGCAGCAGGAGATCGCCTCTTCAACCCAGCAGCTCGCGCAGGCGTTGGCCTCCGGCACGCTGCAGGGCGATGAGCTGCGTTCCATCCTCGAAGGCCTGCCGACGCTGGCGCAGGCGCTGGCGCGCGAGCTCGGCGTGTCCATCGGCGAACTCCGCAAGCTCGGCTCCGAGGGCAAGCTCACCGCCGACACGGTGTTCCCGGCGCTGCTGCGCGCCGTCGAGCGGCTGAATGGCGAGTTCGAGCGCGCGCCGCTCTCGGTGGGCCGCGCCTTCGGGCAGCTGACGGCCGCCGCCGATCAGTTCCTCGCCCGGCTCGACCAGGCGATCGGCCTGTCCAATGCCCTGGCCCGTGCGCTGTCCGGTGCCGCCCGCGTGCTGGACGGCGTCCGCCGTGGCTCCGGGCTGCTGCTGCCCTCCGAGCAGGAGGCCGACCGCCGCGCCCAGGCCGAGGCGCTGCGCGCCCAGATCGCCCGCCTCGAGGCGGAGAACGACGGCCGCGACAGCCTGCGCTCCCAGCCCCGGCGTGGCTCGATCCGTGGCGGGCTGGTCGGCACCGCCCAGCAGCAGGCCGGTGTGGATCGCGCCGCCCGGCTGGAGGAGCTGCGCCGCCAGTACACGGAACTCCAGGAGGAGATTACCCGCGGCGAGCAGGCCGCCGGCGAGCGCCAGCGCACCGAGCAGGAGGCCGCGGCTGGCCAGGCCGCCGAGGCCCGCCGTCGCCGCACCGCTGCGGATGCCGAGGAACTGCGCAAGGCACTCGACGACCGCTTCCGGATCAACAGCGAGTACGATGACCGCGTCCGCCGCCTGCGCGAGGCCGAGGCCGCCGGCGGCATCACCGCCGCGGATCGCACCCGGCTGGAAACCCTGGCGCTGCGCGAGCGCGACGAGGCGCTGCGTCGCATCGAGGGCACCACCCGCCGCGTCGCATCCATCCCGCGCCCCGACCGCGAGGCCGAGCGCGAGATCAACGACATCATCCGCGAGCGCGAGCGGCTGATCCAGAACAACGAGAACGCCCAGGAACGCTACACCCGCCGCCTGGAAACCCTCGGCCGGCTGGTGGAGCGCTCCGAGCGCATCGGCCAGCCCATCCCCGACGAGACCGTCTCGCGCGAGGCCAATGCCGCGCTGGAGGAGCTGGAGCGCAGCCAGCAGCGCGTCCAGCAGGCGACCGAGCGCACCAGCAACACGGCGCGCGAGTTGGGCCTGACCTTCTCCTCCGCCTTCGAGGACGCGATCATCAAGGGCGAGAGTTTCTCGAAGGTGCTGCAGGGCATCCTGCAGGACATCGCCCGCATCGTCGTCCGGCGCACCATCACCGAGCCGCTCGGCACGGCGGTGACCTCCAGCCTGGCCGGCTTTGACTTCGGCTCGATCTTCTCGGGGATCGGCTCGGCGCTGGGCGGGCTGTTCCGCGCCGAGGGCGGGCCGGTGGCGGGTGGCCAGCCCTACATCGTGGGCGAGCGCGGGCCCGAATGGTTCGTGCCGAACCGCAGCGGCACGGTGCTGCCCAACGGCATGGCGCCGGGCGGGCCGGTGATCAACCAGAGCATCACCATCGATGCGCGCGGCGCCGATGCCGGCGTCGAGGCACGGCTGCGCGTGCTCTCGGCGCAGATCGTGCGGCAGGCGAGTGCCGCCACGCTCGACGCCATCCGCCGCGGCGGCAGCGCCACCTC
>CAYNBM010000073.1:0-8952 GCA_964395305.1 uncultured Rubritepida sp. | reverse complement strand
GTTGCGCTCGCCTGCGTCTTCCTCTTGGTCAAATCCGTCCACAGGGCCTAGCAGGATATCGGAGTCCGCTGGCCAAAAAGCCCCGCTTGGAGCGGGTCGCCCCAGAACTGATACCCTTGCTGGACTTCAATTTTGAACGGGCGACCGCCGCCCTTCGCCACCGGATCGACAATGGCGGTTTTGAGTATCTGCGGTTGTTTACTCCCCAACAATGGGAGGATCGCGAACACAAGAAAGGCACGGCGAGAACCTTACGCCCCGTCTCCGATGCTGAGCTTAATGCGTGGTGGGGAAAGTACGTAGCGGCGATCCAGGCGCGGGGCCGCAAAGCCACAAACCCAGAGATAGCCGGTGCGCTAAAGCGGCAATTTGCCGGCCGAGAAATACCGTCACGCGAGCGTTTAAGGGAACTCAAGAAGCCGCCAGAATGGTCCCGTCACGGGGTGATTCCACGCGGATAATCGCGCGGATAATCGCGCGGCTGATTTCGTCCCGCCCGATTGGCGCTAATGCAGAGCCGCGAAATATGTGAATACTCCGAAGCCATCCAACGGAGATGGCTTGATGACAAACCCTAACAATGACGATGCGATGTTGACCCGCCAGCAACTCGCCGCTGCGCTGACCGAGGCGGGCTTTCCCATCGCGCCCCCGACCCTCGCAACGCTTGTGTCCCGTGGCGGTGGCCCGTCCTATTGCCTGTTTGGCGGGCGGGCGCTTTATCGGTGGGCCGATGGGCTGGCCTGGGCGCGGGGGCGGATGAGCAAGCCGCGTTGTAGCACTGCGGAAGCCGATGCTCAGCTTATCGGGAGCGCCGCATGATCCGCGCCATGCTCGCCGCGTTCGGCCCGACCGCCGCGTTGCTGGCCCTGCTGGCTGTGGCCGGCCTGGTCCGCATTTCCTCCGAATAAGCAAACGCTCCGGACCAACGGCCAGGAGCGTTTGCAAACTGCGGAAATTCTTAGGTGGGGGCACCCGAGATATACGCGGAACGCGACAGCTTTCCAAGGCTTTTGCTGCCGAGGGCATGGAGTTTCCATGACCGCTCTCGACCATCCCATTCGCGTCACCACCTTCCGCGATGCCGGCGCCAGCACCAAGCGCGAAGGCGAAACCACGCTGCGCGGGCTTATCCCGATGCTGCGCGACACGCGCGCTGCGTCCAAGGCCGAACTGCCATGGCTTAAGCTGGCCTCATTCGGTGACATCCGCACCGACAAGGGCAGTCTGCGGCACAACTCCAACATTCTGCACATCTACGGCATCGAAGCCGACTATGACGGCGAGCAGATGACGCTAAGCCGTGCGCGCCAGATTATCGGCAGCGCCGGCCTTGCCGCGATCCTCTACACCAGCCCATCCCATACCGCCGATAGGCCCCGCTGGCGGGTGCTGTGCCCCGTCAGCAAGCCCCTATTGGGTAGCGAGCGGGCGGGCCTTCTTTCCCGCCTGAATGGCCTGTTTCTCGGGGCGCTGGCGGATGAGAGTTTCGTCCTGTCGCAGTCCTACTATTACGGCGCGATCCACGGCGCGACCGATCATGCCGTTATCGCCATCGACGGTAAATTCATCGACCAAGCCCACGAACTCAACGCGGGAGCCCTTGGCCGCAGCCTGCCCAGGAAGCCGGCCCCGGCCATCAATGGCCCCGCGCCCCGTCTGGAGGGTGACGCCAGCCCATACGGGCGCAGAGCCCTGGAAAACGAGTGCCAGGCCATCCGCACCGCCGGCCATGGCCAGAAGCATCACACACTCAACCGCGCTGCCTACAGCGTCGGCGGGCTGGTCTCCGGTGGCCATATCCAAGAGGGTTTTGCATTCCGTGAACTCTCTGCCGCCCTCAACTCCATTGCTGCCGCCTGCGACGATTTCGACCATGCCCAGCGCACGCTACAGCAGGCGTTCGAGGACGGGATGGCCTCGCCCCGCACGGTGCAGGAACGTCCCGGGGCCATTATGTTGGACGATGCTGGCCGGGCGGCGCGCGCTGGAAACAATGGCAGCGGGCACGATGCCGAGCCGCCGGAATACTCCGATGACGCGCTGGCCCTTGCCTTCACAGAACACCATCTCGGCCAGCTGCTTTTTGTTCCAGAATGGGGCCAATGGCTGACCTGGGATGGCACCCGCTGGGCCTTCGACAAGACGCTGGCGGTGTTCGATCTGGCCCGCGTGATCTGCCGCGAGGCGGCGGCGAGGGCGGCAGACAAGGCGCGCAGTGGTCAGGAATACAACGTCGCTAAGCTGGCCAGCTCGCAAAAGGTGGTGGCGGTGGAACGGCTGGCCCGTGCCGACCGTCGCCATGCCCGCGCGGCGGCTGCCTTCGATGCCGACCCTTGGGCGCTGAATACGCCCGGCGGCGTGGTCGATCTGAAAACCGGCCTGATGCGCGAACACCGCCGTAATGGCGACCTGTTCACCAAGGTTACGGCTGTTGCCCCGGGCGGCGATTGCCCGCGCTGGCGGCGCTTCCTGGCCGAGATTACCCAGGACGATGCCGAGTTGGTGGCATATCTCCAACGGTGGTGCGGTTACGCCCTGACCGGTGACACCCGCGCCCATGCGTTCCTGTTCCTCTACGGCCCCGGCGGCAACGGCAAATCGGTGCTGCTGAACACCGTGGCCCATGTGCTGGGGGGCTACGCCACGACCGCCGACATGGAATTGTTCGTGGTCAGCAACGGCAACAGTCACCCGACCGGCTTGGCCGATCTGCGCGGCGCCCGGTTGGTGCTGGCGCAAGAGACTGAACAGGGCCGCGCGCTGGCAGAGGCCAAGATCAAGGCCATGACCGGCGGCGACAAGATCAAGGCCCGGTTCATGCGCCAGGACTTTTTCGAGTTTCAGCCGGTGTTCAAGCTGGTGATGGCTGGCAACCATCGCCCCGTCATCCGCAACCCAGACGACGCCATGCGGCGGCGCCTGCACCTGCTGGCGATGACCTACAAGCCGCCCGCTCCGGACCGCGACCTACAGGCAGCACTACTGGCCGAGGCGCCCGGCATCCTCGCCTGGGCAATCGAGGGCTGCTTGGCTTGGCAGCGCGGCGGGCTAGGCACCTGCGAGGCCATGACGACGGCAACCGCCGATTATTTCGCCGAGCAGGACTTGATGGCCCAATGGCTGGCCGAGCGATGCGAGCCGGTTCGCAATTCTGAGGTGCCGTCATCGGCGCTGTTCCGTGATTGGCAGACCTGGGCAAACGAGCGCGGCGAGCAACCCGGAACCGGCAAGGGCTTCTCGGCGGCGCTGGAACGGTTCCACGCGAAACGCCGGGCGAAGTCTGGCGTCATGTTCATTGGGATGCGGCTGAAGCCCAGTGACATGGGTGCATTTTAATGCCTGGGAATGGTGGTGTAGGGTTGTGTAGGGTTTTTTGTTATCACCGTTATACGCGCGTGCGCGCGCACGAACGGATGTTCCGGGAAACCCTGCACAACCCTACACCCATGCCAGAAGTTGGCGGAAATCCGCCATTCTGCGAGTCGGCGGAATTAGCCTGTTTCGCCGGTGTCAGCCCCTTTGGACCGAAAGGGGGTGTTTTTCGCTCCCTGGACGCCCCGAACGCATCCCCCATCGCGCCCGACCGCCGCGCGCTGGTGATCTTCAACAGGCGGCTAAGGAACAACACACCATGACACTTAAGGCACTGCTGGGGCTGCGCCCCAAGGCCGAGACTTCGACCGCGATACGCGATGCTATCGCGCAAGCGGAAACGTTGCTCACGCAATCGACGACTGAATGTGAGCGGCTGGAAACCGCCCGCGCCGGCCTGCTACTCGGCGGCACCGAAGCATCGGTGGCCACGGGCGAGGCAGCACTCGCCGCAGCCCGCGCTCACGGTGAGCGCGCCACGGTGATGTTGGGCGCTCTGCGCGAGCGGCTGGCCGAGGCCGAGGCGCGCGAGCAACTGGCCGCTGTCGCGGCAGCCCATGCCCACGCTGAACGCCTGAGCGGCGCATCGGCGGCGTGGTTCACCGACGAATACCCCCGCCTGGCCGAAGCGCTGTTGCGCGGGCTGGAAATGGAGGCGGCTTCGGCTGCTGCCATTGATCGGGCGATGGAGGTTATCGCGCGGGCACGGAACGCGGGTGCGGATGTGTCTGGTTATCGCGCGCCGCAGCAGCCGGCAGAACGGGTGTTCGCCCATAAGCCGCACCATGTGACGCGCTGGGCGTTTGGGCCGAACATCCAGTTGGTTGCCCCCGACGTCGCTCCGGAAGAGGCGGGCTACATCGCGTGGCCGAGGGTCCAGCCCCGGATCGGTGCCGGGGTCTGAGTATGCCCGAGGAAGGTTTACGGGCCACGGTGGCGGCGCATCTTGCGCCCCACCTCCCTTCCCAGCTTCTTCTTGCCGCGCTCCATGAAGCTGGCCACGCGGTAATGGCCGCCGCGTGCGGGCTGCCGATGGCCAGCGCCACGGCCCGTGGCGGCGGCGGCGCGGTGACGGCGGACCAAAAAAAGGCAAGGGTGCTTTCCGCCCGCTCCCGGCAACGCCGAAGCGCCCCGCTACCACGGGCCGCTTCTATAGGCGCAGAACTGATTATGATGGGGTGGGCACTAGGCGGCGCGTGCGCGGTTGAACTCCGGGCTGCTGCCCGACCTGGCGCGGCTTGGCAGCCCCATGCATCACACTACGGCCGGATGTCGCGAAGCGACTGGCGCGGCTGGCATGACGGGGCCGAAGAATTACGCGGCCTGGGCGTTCATGCGGGGCAAGCAGCGCCGGCATTGGCTGACTGGGTGGACGAAACATTGGCCCGTCACGCCCCTACGCTGGCCCGGCTGGCGCGTGTGCTGCTGCGCCGAGGGCGGTTGACCAGTCCAGAGCTTGACCGGCTGCTGGCGCCAGTGGCTGCCGATCCCGAGCCAATGTTGCGGCTGATCATTCTGGCCGAGCGGCTTATGGGCGATCCGCTCATGGCGTGGTCGCCGCATGTGCTTCGGCTTCAGGGTCCTCCGGGGCGATTTCGCAATTACGGTGGGCAGTAGCGCGCGGGTTATCTAGCAAATGGGTCCGATTAGGACCTAAACTTCAACCAAAGGAATGGACAAAATGACCTTGGCTTTCTCAAAAACTGACTTCGCGGCCCGCCTGGGTGTGACGAAGGCGCGTATCTCGCAGTTGCTGGGCGAGGGCCTGCCGGTGCGGGATGACGGGCGGATTGACGCCATGGCCGGCTGCGGCTGGGTTCTGGAAAATCTCACAGACCGCAAGGCTGGCCCGACGCGCGACAATGCGCGGGTGGTTATGGCCCAAGCATACGGCTGGAACGTCACTGTGGGGGTTCTGGCGCGGCTACCGGAAGCTGTGGCGCTGGCGGCGCCGAGTGCGGGTGTGCATCGAGATAAAGTTGAACTGCTGGCCAATTTCGCACTGCTTATTTTGGCCAGTGACATCAACGAAGATTTCGCGGCCCTGGACATCCCCGAAGTGCGATTGCCGCAACCCGGGGCCTGGGCGAACGGCATCGCCTGGGATCGGCTATATGAGCCGGATGGCGCGCCGCGCGCGGCAATGGCGCTGGGGTGATGCTGGCCGATGCGCGCATCGGCGCCGAGTTGAAGGCGGAGCAGGAGCGGGGCGATGTTGCAACCCAGGCCCGCCATCCAGGCAGTGTCCGAGGCGCGGTCACTGCCCCGGTAAAGGCCGAGCAAATCGGCACCCCCCGCCAGCGCGCCAGCGAAATGAAGAAGCTGGCGGCGAGAGCATCCCGAAACGGCTGTTACCCCGGTGTTACCCCGACGCTTTTGGAGGGTGCGCAGGCAGTCATTAAGTTGTTGAATTTGTTGGTGGGCGCGACAGGGATTGAACCTGTGACCCCTGCCGTGTGAAGGCAGTGCTCTACCGCTGAGCTACGCGCCCACGCTGGGCAACAGCCCTGCGGAGGGGCGCGGTATGCTTCTCCGCCGCGCAACTGTCAAGCAGGGGACAAAAGGGGGACTTGAACTGCTCGTCGCAGGATGAACATAGGAGAAGATGATCAACCGCGCCGTCATGCTGGCTTGTCTCGCCCTGATGCTCACCCAGGCCGGCCCGGCCCGCGCCGTACCCTGGACGGCGACCTACGAATTCCATGTCGCTGGCCTGCGTGTGCTGGAGGCCGAGATCACCTTCGATATCGATGGTCCGCAATACCGGCTGGAGACCCGCAGCCGCTCGCGCGGGCTTGTCAGCATCTTTGCCCGCAGCGAGCAGACCAGCAGCATCACCGGCCGTTGGATGGGCGATACCCCCAGGCCGCAACGCTTCCGGTTGCAGGGCACCTTCCGTGGCCAGGGCCGCCTGGCGGAAATGGATTTCGGGCCCGACGGCACGCCCCGCATTGGCCAGCTCCTGCCCAGCAACGCCTCCGAAGCGCGCGAGGAGATCCCGCGCGAACACCTGCCGGGCGCGATCGATGTGCTCTCAGCCGTCGCCCAGCTGTCCCGCATCGTCGCCCAGACCAATCAATGCGAGGCCACCGCACGCCTGTACGATGCCCGCCGCCTGACCCAGGTCCAGGTCCGCACCATCCGAGCGGAGGAAGTGCCCAATGTCTGGGGCGAGGGCATGCAGGGCATGAGCCTGCGCTGCGAGCTGGAGAGTATCCTGCTGGCGGGCTGGCGCACCGATCAGGATGTCGACCGTGCCCGCCAGCCGGTCGTGACCACGGTCTGGATCGCCCGCCCGGTGGAGCATGCGCCGCCGGTACCGCTGCGCCTGGAACTGACAACGCGCTGGTTTGGCCGCGTGCATGGCGTGCTGACGCGCATTGAACGCGCTGGGCCCTGATCAACCCGCCAATTGCCCCAGGGCATGGGCGGCGATGTCCCGTCGGCGTGCCACCCAGATCCGCGGGTCGCGCGCCACACGCTCCAGGATGGCGTCCAGCGCGCCGATCCGCCCCGGCCGGCCGATGATCCGCAGATGCAGGCCGATGCTGAGCATGCGGCTGCGTTTTTCCGCCAGCAGCCAATCCACCGCGTCGAGGCAATACCGGGAAAAATCCGAGCCCATGACGAAGGCCTGGCCGGGGGCGAAGCGCATGTCGTTGGTGTCGAAGCAATAGGGCAGGATGACATGGGGCTTTTCCCCCTCGGGCGCATGCAGCCTGGGCAGCTCATCGCCGTAATCATCGCTGTCGTAGAGAAAGCCGCCATGCTCGCGCAGCAGGCGGCGGGTGTTCACGCTCGGCGCGCTGCGGGTGTGCCAGCCCACCGGGGCCTCTCCGGTGGCGTCCCGGATCGCCCGGACCGTGGCGGCGATGACGGCGCGTTCGGTGTCCTCGGCCATGCCGGCATGACGCTCCCAGCGCCAACCATGGCAGCTCACCTCATGGCCGCGGGCATGCGGCGCGGCGGCGAGGTGCGGGCCGTGGGCGATCGCGCGGCCACAGGATGAAAAGGTGGCCAGCGCCCGGTGTTTCTCGAAGACGTCAAGGATCCGCCACAGCCCGACCTTCGCGCCGTAGTCGAAATGCGTCTCCATGCAGGGGTCGGGGTGGCCAACGACTTCCTCATTCGCCTCGAAGCGGCTTTCGTTGCGCTCATCGCCGGAGTTGCGGTTCATCTCCGCCCCTTCCTCGACATTCACCACGAAGCTGAGCGCGAGCTTCGCCCCCCCGGGCCAGGCCAGGTCGGGCGGGTTCTCGCCATAGCCCAGGGTGATGCGCGTGATAGGCGGCATGCCGCCGGGAAGATCGGCCATCGTGGCCTCCGCTTGCTTCAAGGCGGCCAGCATGCCGATGATGGGCAAAACCGGAAGAGGGTGGAACCAATGTTCAGGATGATCGCGGCGCTGCTGCTGGCGGCGTGGCCGGCGGCCGCGCAGATGGAAGGGCCGCTGACCATCGCGCGGCAGGGCAGCTATTTCGTCGGCGGCCGCGATCTGCGTTCCGACAGCCTTTCCAACCTGCCGGCCTATGCGGTGAGCGGCACGATTTCGGTCGACCAGGTCTATGTGCGATTCCAGGAGCCCGTGGCGCCCGCCCGCGTGCCGCTGCTGCTGGTGCATGGCTGCTGCCTGACCGGCATGACCTGGGAGACCACCCCCGATGGCCGGATGGGCTGGGACGAGTATTTCCTCCGCCGTGGCCACCCTGTGCATGTGATGGACCAGGCGTGGCGGGGCCGTTCGGCGTCGCACCCCACTTTGATCAACCCGGTGCGGGCGGGGCAGGCACCGGTCGCCAGCCTGCCCACCGTCTTCGCTGCGGGGCGGGAGGATGCCTGGGGCATCTTCAGGTTCGGGCCGCGTTTCGGCGAAAGTTACCCGGCCATGCGCTTCCCCCTCGCCGCCCAGGGCGAGTTCTGGAAGCAGATGGTGCCGGACTGGAATTTCTCCGTCGGCGCGCCCAACCCCAGCGTCACCGCGCTCAACCTCATCGCCCGCCGCCTCGGCCGGGTGGTGCTGATGAGCCATTCGCAATCAGGCATCTACCCCTTCCAGGCCGCGGCGACGGACCGCGCGGGGATAGCCGGCATCGTCTCGATCGAGCCCGGCACTTGCCCGGCGGCGAATTCCGACATGGCGCCCTATGCCGGGCTGCCCATCCTGGTGCTCTGGGGCGATTATGTGGAGCTCTCCACCCGCTGGGCGCCGCGCCTGGCCGGTTGCCTGGACTTCGCCCGCGCCGCCAATGCAGCCGGCGGAAAGGTGGAGGTGGCGGTGCTGCCGGAGATGGGCATTCGCGGCAACTCGCACATGCTGATGCAGGACGACAATTCGCATCAGATCGCCGATTGGCTGGTGGGGTGGATGGCCAGGCAGGTCCGCTCAGAGTGATATCCCCCTGTGGAATTAATTGTGTTTCGGCAGCAACAGCGGGTGGGAGATTTCGCTTCGGCCTCGCGGCTCGCCATCAATTCATCTAAACGTAACTCGATTGTGTCAGGTTAGGAACGTGCGTTGGAAAAGTGAACCGCCCCGGGTTTGCCGGAGGCTGTTTGGTTTGAGTCACGCGGCCAGCG
>CAYNBM010000072.1:0-9103 GCA_964395305.1 uncultured Rubritepida sp. | reverse complement strand
GCTCCAGTCGGTTTCCCAACTTCACATTTCTATGCCGTCGACGGCCCCGTGAACCGTAGGATTCCTGGGGTTTTGCTGCCATGGCTTGGGGGTTGGAGAACGCAACGACCGGCGCTTCCGTCTCCCCAGGGCCATTCTCTCTCCGAAGCTCGGGACTTGAGCGATTGAGTCTACAAGCCTGAAACCCTGGAAACAGGCCGATCTCCTGCGTCGCCAATGCCCTTAGGTTGGGGTCGAGACCACTCGGGCAGAGGATACCGGGCACCAACCCTGTCCGGCTAACCCCCGACCCAGAATATCTCGCGCGAATGATGCCACGCGTGCCGCTGCTGACTCTGCAGAGGGCGTGCTCGGGGCCGCCCGTGGCATCACCTAGAGAAAACTGCTGCCCCACGAGCCAGAAATGAACCTGGCGCTCCAACAGATCTTGACTCATAGTGCCGCCTCACGAAGGGCGGGGACCAGATGGATTCGGACGCGGAAAGGACCGAGGTACAAGGCAGGGGCACGGCGTACACTGACGACCCTGCGTTCGTCGATGCATTTGCAGGATGTGGCGGCCTTAGCCTCGGACTTGAGCGGGCTGGCTGGCGCGGCCTCTTCGCAATCGAGAAGGATCGCTTTGCATTCGAGACTCTGCGCAAGAACTTTCTCGAGGCCGGATCACGATACCGATATGCATGGCCAGCTTGGCTTGCTCAGAAGCCCTGGAGCGTAGAGGCACTTCTGGACCAGCATTTGGCAGAGCTGCGTGCTCTGCGTGGGAAGGTCGCCCTCCTCGCCGGCGGCCCCCCATGCCAAGGCTTTTCGAGTGCGGGTCGTCGCCGCGCTGATGATCCGCGCAACGCCATGGTCGCGCGCTACCTTCAGCTCGTGGACGTCATTCAACCTTCGTTCCTGCTCCTCGAGAACGTCCGCGGCATCACTCTCGACTTCAAGGCAGGGGCGTCGATCGCACGGCCTGCTCGTGGGAACTTTGCAGCGGAGATCGTGCAGCAGCTTTCCGGTGACTACGAGGTGCAAACGACAGTCCTCAGGGCGTCCGACTTCGGTGTACCCCAATCTCGCCCGCGTTTTGTCCTCATTGGTGTGCGGAAGGCCACCGGCCTACGCTTGGCCGCCCTCGAAGCCCTTCATCACATCCGAGACGTGGTGCTCAGGCAGTATGGCCTGACGTCGACAACGACCGCTGAGGAAGCCATCTCTGACCTTGAGGTCGCGCGGAATGAGCTTGGGGCCTGTCGCGATACCCGGGGCTTCGACGCCATTGGCTACCGGGAACCGCTCACCGCATTTCAGCGCGCAATGAGAGATGGCCACCAAGGTGCGCCTTCAGACACTCGCCTCGCGAAGCACACGCCGGAGGTGCGGGAGCGTTTCGCCGACATTATCGAAATGTGCCGAGAGCAAGGCCGATCGACTCGGCAGCTGTCACCCGCGATGCGCGAACAACTCGGGATCCGCAAAATTGCAACCCGGGTATTGGATCCGCGGGCGCCGGCGCCAACAGTAACCAGTATGCCCGACGACCTACTCCACTACCGCGAGCCGAGGACCCTCACCGTTCGCGAAAATGCTAGGCTGCAGACCTTCCCCGACTGGTTCGTCTTTCAAGGCAAATACACTACAGGTGGTCAACTCAGGCGGCAAGAAGTGCCCCGATTTACGCAGGTGGCCAACGCCGTACCGCCGTTGCTTGCAGAGATTCTCGGAAAGCTGATCAAGACCAGCCTACCTGTGGCCACTGTTCGCAGCGTCAACCCGACTTCGCCACCTCTTCCACCTGATCAACCACTTCCTGAACAGCGGCTATCTGGCTTGCTAGATCCGGCTCGCCAGCAGCGTCTGCCATCTCACGCAGCAGGCTAAGCAAGGCCCGCAGGTTCTCGGAGTGGTTTAGAAGCCTCAATCGCAGTGCGATCATGCTCTCCTGATTGAAGGATTCCTCGCGCCCCTCCAACCTGAGCTGGTCGCCCACCACGACCGCTCGCCTGTGGGCGAAGTCGTTCCGGGGCGTGATGACCTCCGTGGGGTAGGCTCCGAGCTTTTCTAGTAGGTGAGCCTCCGTGATCCTCTCGGCGAGCTTTTGAAGCTCAGCTTGCAAGGCGGCGAGTCTCATGGCGGAGCCAAAATTCGGATCCTTCAATAGCTTCCCGAGCTTGCCCTTCTTTCCGAAGCCCTCGATCTCATCAGCTTTCTTTCTTAGGCCTGCCGCAACCTGGGAACTGATCAGCACCGCAAATGTTCCCGCGTCATCGGGGTAAGCGACCTTGTGGACGACCTCGAGACACTCGACCATAGCGTGGTCGAGGTCGCTAGTCGCCGCCATAACGATTCCGCGCATATGATTGAGATCGAGCACTTTTCGCATTTGTGCCCTAATAAGGCCAAGCGTACGATCACTCAGGTTTGTCCGGTGGCAGCAATAAACCCCGTCGATATCTTCGTCGAAGATGAGCTTCCGAAGTTTTTTCGGCGCCTCCGAGCTGTAAAATACGATGTCTGTGTCCTTAAAGACTTGGCGTATCTTCCTTGCAAGGGCGGCGCCGTCATATCCACCACCCAACTTCCAGTCCATCAACACGAGGTCGACGTCCCGCTGCGCAGGCAGGTCCGCCATCGGGTCCGAGCCACCCGCAACTACGGTCCGCATCGCAACTCTCGGCTCGAAGCCCAGCCGCACAAGGCCGCTTCGGATGTTTTCCTCGAAAGGCCGAACGTTTGCAGGCTGATCCTCGAACCATAAGATGCGGTACTCGAGTTGCATTCTGTGTCCCTCACCCCCTGATGCGAATTGTAAATCGAGCGCCCCCCGAGGCGCGCTCGGCGAGGATGGAGCCACCAAGGTCGTCCAGGATCTGCGCAACATGGAAGAGCCCGAGGCCGGAGCCATCGGTCGTTGTGAAGCCTTTCTCAAATAGACGCGGGAGATCAGCGACGTTTTGGTCCAGTCCGCGGCCGTCATCTTGCACTGTGATTTTCAACTCTTTTGCCGATGGCTGCTCGATCGTGAAGGAGATCGTCGCTGCTTCGGCCCTCCCAGCGTTGCTTATCAAATTGTCGACGAGGATCGCGATCTCGATCGGCTTGAATTTGCGAACTAGCCCCCGTGCGGAAGACGAAACTACTGTCCGAATCCCTGTATCAGAAAACATCGGCGCAACCTGCTCGATGTACTCGACAAAATAGGCCGCCAAGTCTTCCTGTATTGTCTCGGAGTCGAGCCGAAAGTTAGCCTTGGTGGCAAAGCGAGCAGTGGATAGGATCTTCCTGTTCTGGAAGGAGATGTTCTCGAAGGTAGAAAGGAGGCCCTCCTTTGTAGGTAGGGTTCCGCGCCTCAGTCCATCCACCTGGCCCTTGATGATCTCGTTGACTGCAGATGCGTGTATGATGATCTGGTGATGCAGGATCTCGATCGTCTCGCGATCCAGGCTGGCCAGAGAGGTCAGGAAGAGGTTGCGTTTGCGCTCTTCTTCATACCCCTTGGTCGCTGATGCCGCCTGGCGCAGCGCCTCCGCGGCCTTCCGCTCCGCTTCGCGCCGCCCCTGGCGCTCCCGGTCGGCCGCATCGCGCGCCGCGGCCTCGGCGCGTTGTAATTCAGTGAACCGGGTGGCTGCCGCATCGATATCCGCCAGGAGCGCCGCGTCGCCCGACTTCGTCGCGAGCGTTCGAAGGCTCGAAAGGGACGCGGCGAAGTCGTCCGAACGCTCGTTTAAGATGCGGACAAGGTCTGTGTTGTACTCTAGGAGGTCGACCCCCTCTGTTCCGGCGAGCTGGGCAACGATCGCTGTTATCCTCGCGCTCGCCTGATCACCCTGTAGGCGCGACGTATCTTCGACGTCCAGATCGAGTGCGTCCTTCCAGTTAACGCCGACGACGTAGCGCTCCAGGCGCCTTAGGCACTTATCGTCGAAGCAGTCCTCGAGCTGGCGGTAAGCGGGAGTATCGATCAAGCCCTTGTCACGGCTCGTGGACTCGCGGAAGTGCTCGTCACTGCCGGCGACATCGATCCGCCCGATGATGTCGCGGGTCCCGAGGAAGCGCGCGTAGCCCTGCTGCTTCCGGCGGTCGATCCCAAACGTGTCGACACCTTCCTCGCCGATGGGAAATATCCGGAACCCGTTTTTGAACAGGAAGACGGAGCCGAACTGCACCGACGGCACACCCATCCGATGCGCGAAGGTCTTTTTTGCAGAGCGATTTAGGAAGAAGAGATTGCAGTTGAAGGCGGATCCCGCGAGGAGCGCGTAAGGGTTCGGCTCCCTAACCTTGTAGATGAGCCCTCCCCGATCAGTGAGTGTAGAAATCAGGTGGCGCCCGTCATCCGAGACAGCAACGGCGAGGTGGGTAGTCTTCCCCTTAAGCGTCTCAAAGATGAAGTTGCGCACGGGGCCGTTAACCACGGCGAGCGCCCGCGCCTCCTCCGACCCAGCCTTCTCGGCCGCGCCAGCGTCGGCGTCTTCCTCAGCGGGTGCGCTTAGGTGAACCTCGAACGCCTCTGCCGCGCTCGCGAACGGGTTGATCAACTTGGCAAGGGCAGCCCTCAGCCGGAGCAGCTTGTCCCGGTCCCAATCCTCTCGCAGTCCGCCAATTTCTAGCACCGTGCCGGCCTGCACCGTCGGTACTTTCGGTGGCAGGTCGAAGCGCCTCGCCTGGCGATGGGCAATCGGAATCGATGTGAACTCCTCCTGGGCGTCGGCCTCGAAGCGATCCCACTCGACTTCAACAACCTCGACCGGGGCACCGGCAGCGTCTTGCTTGGTCTGCATCCGCAGCGTTTGGCCCAGGCGATCGCAGGAGAAACGGCCGACGCCTTTGCTCCCCGCGTACGCCTTCCCGGCTCCGATACGCTCGCGGTAACCCGCGTCCTCTGTGCCGTCCTTCTTCGCCGAGTAGGCAACGAAGAGCCACTTGTCCTGGATGTCGCGTAGCGACATGCCCTTGCCATCGTCTGTGATAAAGAGCCGTCCAGGCAGGAAGACCACGTCGACCCGCGTTGCACGAGCATCGAAAGAGTTCTTTACCAGCTCGAAGATCGCCACAAACTCGTCGGTGATGAGGTCGCGGCCGATGATCCGCTTCAGGGCGGAGCTGATCCGGAAGTGGAACGGCTTCCCGCTACCGCCGCCGCGCGCCAAACGGCGGCCGGCTGATGCAGCAGGGGTTGCCTCATCCCTGGGGGGCTGCTCGTCGATTCGATCCATAGGGCGTCATGATAGCGCAGAAGCCGAAATTTCGCAGAGTGCTTGGCCTTGGCGCCACCTCCACCACTGTCCCCACCGCTGAGTCGTCTGGCTTTCGCATCTGCGGCGTGACCGTAGCCTGCCTTTTCAGCTTACCGGTAGGAGCTTGGTCCCTGCTTGCCAGCCATAACCTAGACAGCGAGCTCGGCGGCTGATCGGATATATAGAGCATTACGCTCAAACCGGAGTCGATACTTGTCCTCGAATCGCCGCGCGCCACCCTCCTTTGCTTTCCTCGACGACAGCCCGCTGCGTGCCATTGGCCTCTCCCAGGAGGCCTTGGCCAATGCGATCGACTCCACCTATCACTTATTGGATCGAATTGACGCGACCCTGATCGGCGAGGATGTCGCGCCCCTTTGCCAGATGGTTGAGTTGGCCAATCTCTCGTCGATGATCGGGAACATTATTGGCGCGGAGCTCGCCAAGCACTCGCACGGCGCCTACTGCAGAAATCAACCACACCGGTATCCTGACTTGCTACCCCTGACCAAATCAGCTGCGCAGTCAGGCATCGAAATCAAGATGGCCTTGGGCAAGAACGCGGCCAAGGGGCATCTGGCCAAAGAAGGCCACTACATCATTTGTAAATACGTCCTGGTGGACAGCGACGGCCACCCCATCCGCACCAAGGAAGAGCGGCCAAACGCCCGGTATCCAGTCTTTTGGGAAATAAAGTCTGGCTACCTAACCGAGAATTGCTTCAATATCAGCAACACAGCAGGCGATAGTGGAAAGACCGCCGTGATTAACGCTGTAGGCAACACCAAACTTGTTCGAGTCTTTCACGATGGCACAAAAGAACCGAGTAGCAGATCGCCGGTCGGTTCGGCGGGCAGGAGGCCAAGCAGGACGCCTGTGCGGACCCGCCGTCTGCTTTAGTCGGAGGCAAGGATGGCCTCGGCAATAACGCGCCCCAGCGGCGGCGGGACTGCATTGCCTATCTGTTTCACAGTCTGGCTGCGGGTGCCTATGAAGGAGTAGGTGTCGAGGAACCCCTGCAGCCTAGCCCCCTCGCGCCGGGTGAGCGCCCGATGCTGGTAGGGATGAATGCATCTATTTGATGCCGGATGAACAAAGTTGACCGTGATAGTATTGGCAGGCTCATCGGGCGCCAGCCGCGAGTAGCAGGTCGAGAATCCTGAAGTAACCATGCCGGCAGGAAGGCAATTAATATTCTCGCCGGCATGCCTAATGATGTTCAGCATATCCGGAGTATGGGCGGTGGCTTCGTGCATGGTCAGCACTGACGCCCCGTTTCGGATGGTCTGCTGATATTTGGTGCACGGCTCGCGCACATATTGTCGTGCTCCCTGCCCTGACGACACCTCGGGTAGATCACTAATGGCATCCATAAGAGTGACGGCGGGCACCGCGCTCCCGAACAGGCCCACTTCGGGCACTAACCGCAGGGGCGATGACCCAGCCATAGACCGCCCGTCGCAAAAGTGCGTGGGTTTTGGCCAGCGTACCGCCTTACCTTTTCGAGAGCCGACAATGATGAGGCGTTCACGGCGCTGGGGCATGCCATGGTAAGCGGCGTTCAGAACTTTCACGTCCGTCCGGTAGCCAAGCGCCTGAAATGCCTCGTCAATTGACTTTAAAGTCTTGCCTCCGTCCATGGTGAGCATACCAACCACGTTCTCGAAGACGATCCATTCCGGCCGGAATGAAGCTACAACCCTGCAGAACTCTTCGCCGAGGTTATTTCTGGGATCCGACCACTCGATATTGCGGAAGGGTCGGATGCTGCTGAATCCTTGGCAGGGTGGACCACCGATGATTACGAACGGGCGAGGGCTTTCGGCATCGAGTGCCTCCGCCGACAGGTTCCGTATGTCACCGCCGTAGGCCGTCGCAGCCGCATGGTTTGCGGTGAATGTGTCCAGCCTGTCGCCCAATAAATCGATGCCAGTCACAACCTCAAAACGGCCGGCCGCCTCAAATCCCGCACTGAACCCCCCGATGCCACAGAAGAGATCCCAGACAGGTAGCTTCCCAGGGTCTGGCTCTCGCCTGCGTCGGATGACCGCATCTTCGGTGCCTACTGCCGTCCGATAGCCCTCTCCTCGGAGAGCGGGTGCAGCAGGGCCACCCTTGCTGATGGTAATGCCGATGGCCTCGCCGATTCGGGCAGCCTCGTCAGCAGTAGGCTCGACAAGACCGCGCTCGATGCGGGTCAGGCGTGCGACTGTGAGGGATGCACGTCGAGCTAGCTCAGCCTGCGGAATCTTCCGCTCCAAGCGAACCGTTCGGATGTCCACTGGCGCATTCATGTCTTCTGTGAATACCACTTCGCTCGAGTCGCAGAAAATCTAGCCACCAGTCTTGGACCTTGTTGCGAGGATGGCTTCCAGACAAGCGGCCGCGGCTTCCGCGAAGGGCGTCGTCGGATTGGCCAGTGCCCTGACCTCCAGAAGCCCAGGCGCCCTTCCTACCCAGGGATTTCCCTCCATTATCGCGAGCCAGCCATTTAAGCCCTGGGCACGGAGGGCATTCTCCGCATCCAGTATCTCTTGCTCGCTCGGATCGCTATGGCGTCCGAGAGTGACGTAGCGGCCATCGGGGGCAACGACCACCCATCGCCGCTCTTGGGAGCGCTCAGCTTTTGTCTTCATGTTGACACCATGGCAGAAGAAGCCCCCGATCGAAAGTCTTATTCGGTGAAGTTAAATAATATAAACAGGCGAATTCACATGTATTACATATAACAAGAAGCCATTTTGATATTTTTTCTATTGAACTATGGTCGGTCTTAAACCCTTACAGTGAATTTTTGTATGCGTTCTTTAGCGTTTTTCTTTGTTCTTGCCAGTCGATGGACATAATTTTTAAATAATTGTGGAGGCACGGGTCCGCCATCAATCCACCATCAAGGATGACCTCGACCAGATCCGGAGCCAACAAGGTTAGCTGAAGCAACCGTCCCATATAGCCGCGATCGAGCTTCTCCGCCGCTGCCATCTCAGTGACGGATGCGTAGGCTCCATCATCCAACATTCGCTGATACCGGAACGCTCGCGCCAGCGCCTTCACCAGCGCCGGAGCGGCGCGCGTCGTGACTGGCGCTACGCCCTCGGTCATCGGCGTCACGACGGTCTTTCGGCCCGGCCGGTGGCGGATTGCCAGCGGCACCCGGACCGTGATGCTCGTCGCCGTCGTCATGCTGCCGCCATCAGTCCGCTTGGCGAGATGGCGGTGAGGTCGCGGACCAGGCCGCCGAGCCCGTCCAGCCGCAGCCGAATGTCGGCACCGGCCGGGCCCACCACCACCCGCTCCACCAGCGACCGCACGATCCGCGCCTGCTCCGCCGGGAACAAGTGCTCCCAGAGCGGGTCGAGGCGATGCAAGGCGTCCTGCGTCTCGCCCTCGGTCAAGTCCGGCGTGTCCCTGCGCGCCGCCCGCCACGTGCCGACTACGATCTCAGGCTGCCGGAGCAGCGCTCGCACCTGGTCCACCACCGCTGCCTCGATCTCCGCCGCCGATACCCGGCGCACGATGCTGGCGTCACCGGCGGCGTCGCCCTTCAGGACCCGCTGCGCCACATAGTAGCGGTAGAGCCGGCCGTTCTTCCGGGCGTGGGTGGGCGACAGCGCCCGGCCATCGACCCCAAAGATCAGTCCCTTCAGCAGCGCCGGCGTTTGCGCCCGATTCTGGTTGGCGCGCACCCTTGGGCTGATCTGCAGCACGGCGTGCGCCCGGTCCCACAGTTCCCGCGGCACGATGCCCTGGTGCTCACCGGGATAGATCTGCCCCTTGTGCGCGGCCTCGCCGACATAGGTCCGGTTGTTCAGCAGCTTGTAGACGTCGCCCTTGTCGAGCGGTCGCCCGGCCTTGCTGGTGGCGCCCTCCGCCCGGAG
>CAYNBM010000071.1:0-9347 GCA_964395305.1 uncultured Rubritepida sp. | reverse complement strand
TGGAAAAACTCTCGCCCTTGATGATCGCGTCCTCGAAGGCGGAGGAGAAGGTCAGCCCCAGTTCGCGCGCTGTGTTGCTGGTGCGCTCCGTCGCCTGCTGGACGCGCTGCTGGCTGCGCTCCAGCTCCTCCAGCGCGGCATTGGCCTCGCGCGAGACGGTCTCGTCGGGGATGGGCTGGCCGATGCGCTCGGAGCGCTCCACCAGCCGGCCGAGGGTTTCCAGGCGGCGGGTGTAGCGTTCCTGGGCGTTCTCGTTGTTCTGGATCAGCCGCTCGCGCTCGCGGATGATGTCGTTGATCTCGCGCTCGGCCTCGCGGTCGGGGCGCGGGATGGCGGCCACGCGGCGGGTGGTGCCCTCGATGCGCCGCAGCGCCTCGTCGCGCTCCCGCAGGGCCAGGGTTTCGAGACGGGTGCGATCGGCGGTGGTGATGCCGCCCGCGGCCTCGGCCTCGCGCAGGCGGCGGACGCGGTCCTCGTATTCGCTGTTGATCCGGAAGCGGTCGTCGAGAGCCTTGCGGAGTTCCTCGGCATCCGCGGCGGTGCGGCGGCGGCGGGCCTCGGCGGCCTGACCGGCTGCAGTCTCCTGCTCGGTGCGCTGGCGCTCGCCGGCGGCCGCCTCGCCGCGGGTGATTTCGTCCTGGAGCTCGGCGTACTGGCGGCGCAGTTCCTCCAGCCGGGCAGCGCGATCCACGCCGGCCTGCTGCTGCGCGGTGCCGACCAGCCCGCCGCGGATCGAACCACGACGAGGCTGCGAGCGCAGGCTGTCGCGGCCGTCGCTCTCCGCCTCGAGGCGGGCGATCTGGGCGCGGAGCGCCTCGGCCTGGGCGCGGCGGTCAGCCTCCTGCTCGCTGGGCAGCAGCAGGCCAGAACCGCGGCGGACGCCGTCCAGCACGCGGGCGGCGCCGGAGAGCGCACGCGCCAGGGCATTGGACAGGCCGATCGCCTGGTCGAGCCGGGCGAGGAACTGGTCAGCGGCCGCGGTGAGCTGGCCGAAGGCGCGGCCGACGGAGAGCGGGGCGCGCTCGAACTCGCCGTTCAGCCGCTCGACGGCGCGCAGCAGCGCCGGGAACACCGTGTCGGCGGTGAGCTTGCCCTCGGAGCCGAGCTTGCGCAGTTCGCCGATGGAGACGCCGAGCTCGCGGGCGAGCGCCTGGGCAAGGGTGGGCAGGCCTTCCAGGATGGAGCGCAGCTCATCGCCCTGCAGCGTGCCCGAGGCCAGCGCCTGAGCAAGCTGCTGCGTGCTGGAGGCGATCTCCTGCTGCGAGGCGCCGGAGGCGATGGCGATGCGCTGCAACCCGCCGACCAGGGTCGCGACCTGGTCGGAGGTGGCGCCGATCTCCCGCGCGGCGATTGAGAAGCGGGCGAAGGCGTCGACGCTCTCGCGGACCGCGACGCCGGTCTGCAGGCTGTCGCGATACAGGCGATCGTAGATCTCGCCGGCACGCTCGACGGAGCCCAGCGCGGTGTTGAGCCGGCCCATGGACTGGGTGAGCGCGTCGCCGGCCACGACCACCGCGCGCAGGCCAGCTGCGAGGCCGGCGATCTGCACGCCGCGGACGGCGACGTCGAGCAGGTCCAGCGCGCGGGAGGCACGGTCGGCGCCGCCCTGGATCCGATCCAGGCTGCGCTGGCCCGTCTCGCCAACCTCGCGCAGCTCCTGCTTGACCCGGGCGGCATCGTCCAGCGACAGGCGGACCGAGACACGGCGCGTGCTATCCGCCATGGGTCACGCCTCCTGCGTCGATGGGTTCGTCAGGGCTCGGGGGGATCCGTGCGCCGTGCGGCGCTGCCGGCGGCGAGGCCCATTCGCATGGCAAGCAGCAATTCGGCTGCGGCCCAGCCGTAGGCGCCCATCTCGCGGGCGGTCGACAGCGCCGCCGGCATGTCGAGATCAAGGCCCGCCATGGTCGCCGTGGCGCAGGTGGTGCCCGCGGCCCAGGCCGCGGCGCCCTCGACGCTGGCGGGCGCGTGGGCGGCATAGGGGCAGGCAAGGCCGCAATCGCGGTCGAGGGCCGCGCAGCCGCGGCAATAGTCAGGGCCCTGGCCGAAATGCCATTCGGCCCGGGCCCTCAGCCGTTTCCCTCCAGGGCCACGGCGGCGACCGGGCCGGTGGCGCGGTCCCAGAAGGCGGCGGCCATCTCGTCCATGTCCATCAGCCGCTCGACGGCCTCTGGGGAGAGCGGCAGCGGCTTGCCGGTGGTGTCGCCAACGCCCTCCCAGGCGGTGACGGCGTGGCGGGCGAGCGCCTTGACCAGAAAGGCGAAGGCGAGGCCGCGCGCCATGTCGGGATCCATATCCTCGGACGCCGCGCGCAGTGCGCCGAGGCGGCGGGCGGAGCCCGCCTGGGCAGCGGCCATGACGGCGGTGGTGACGGGGCGGATTTCCACGCGCACGCCGCGGGGAAGGTCGAGCCAGTACGGCTCGACCGGGAGGTCGAGGGTGAGCATGGGGGTCTCCATTTGTGTGTTCGCCGGCGGGATCGTCGCTGCACGAAGCGATAACTGCTGGCATGGGAGCGTCGGGCTTAGCTTGGGAGCCAAGCAGGGCGACCAACATGAAGCGATCTGGTGTGTCCTTATGAGAGGCAAGCAGGTCCTCTTCCGACCCACGGCGGACTCTCGCTCGCAGTGGGCCACCTTTCCCGCAGCCTAAGGGCGCTGGGCCTTACCCCGCCTGGGTTCCCTAGCCGCGGCGTTGATGCCGTCGAGGAGCGCCGCCACGGTGCGCCCGAACAGTGCCTCCGGGTCGCGGCCGGGCAGGGTGTCGAGCAGGCGGTGCAGGGCGGGGTGCGCGGCCGGGTCGGTTTCGCGCACCTCTTCGACGAAGGAGGCTGGCGGCGGCGCCAGTAGCCCGCCCACCTCGCCCGCGCACAGGCCGAGCACCGCCGCGTAGAGGCCGCAGCCGAAGTCCGCCACGGCATCTGCGGCCAGGCCCATGTCCTCCAGCGCGCGGTACACCGCCTCGGCCATGCGGAGGTCGGCGGGCCCCGTGGTCCAGAAGCGCAGGAGCAGCGGGAAGGAGCGCGGGTGCCGACGCGCCAGCGCCCGGTAGGAGCGGGCCACTGCCTCCAGCCGGGCGCGCGGCGGTAGCGCCGGGTCTGGCGCGGCGACCTCGGCGTTGAGCGCGTCGGCCACCGCCCGCTCCAGGCCCTCCTTGGAGCCAAGGTGGTAGAGCAAGGCCATGGGGTCGCGCCCGAGCCGGGCAGCGACGCGGCGGAGCGAGAAGGCGGCCTCGCCCGCCACGTCCATCTCCACGAGGGCCGCGGCCACGATGGCCTCGCGGGACAGGTCGCGCGCAACCCGGGGGGTGCGGGGCGCTGCTGATTTCGACATCGTAGAATAATCCCTTGCACGCTCTACGGCATAGAGATAGACGCTCTACAGCGTAGACATCAAGGAGCCATCATGCCGTCCCATTCCCCTGCTGCCCCGGCGCTCAACGCCGGTCGGCGTAACCTGTCAATCGCTGCCGTGGTCGCCTCCACCTTCGGCGTCGGCATTGCCTACGGCGTCGGCTATCCGCTCACCGCGCTCACCTTCGAGCGCTGGGGCGCGCCGGCCTGGCTCACCGGCCTCGTCGGCTCCGCCCCAGCGCTTGCCATCTTCCTCCTCCTGCCCTTCTTCCCGCGTCTCGTGGCGCGGCTCGGCGCCGTGCCCTCCATGGCGCTGGGCTGCGTGTTGGTGGCGGGTGGCTTCCTACTGATGCCGCTGTTCCCCTCGCCCGAGGCGTGGCTCGTGCTCCGCTTCCTCATGGGCGCCGGGCTCGCCCTGCCGTGGCTCGTGGGCGAGACCTGGATCAACACGCTCGCCGACGACAGCAACCGCGGCCGCATGATCGCCCTCTACTCCATGGCGCTGTTCGGCGGCTTCGCCCTTGGCCCCGTGCTGCTTGGTTGGACGGGCACAGAGGGCTGGGCACCGTTCCTCGCGGGCGCGGGCGGCATCCTGCTCGCCGTGCTGCCGCTGGTGGCCGCCGCCTC
The DNA here is from genome assembly GCA_964395305.1 of uncultured Rubritepida sp. Lineage (GTDB taxonomy): Bacteria > Pseudomonadota > Alphaproteobacteria > Acetobacterales > Acetobacteraceae > Rhodovarius. The sequence continues at coordinate 5,368 of CAYNBM010000071.1, read as the reverse complement.
GCTCGCCCCCGACATGCCCGCGCACCCCAGCACCGGCGTCGCGGGCGCGCTCCGGCTCGCCCCGGTCGCGATGGTCGCGGCCCTCGTCGGCGGCGCGCTGGAAATGACGAACTTCTCCATGCTGCCGGTCTGGGCCACGGGCGCGGGCGTCGCCCAAGCCGACGCGCTGCTGCTGCTCACGGCGTTCATGCTCGGCGGCATCGCGCTCCAGCTCGGCGTGGGGTGGGTGGCTGATCGGCTGTCGGCGCAGCGGGCCGCCGCCGCGTCAGGGCTTGCGCTGGCCGCGCTGGTGGCGACCCTGCCGCTTTGGCCGCAGGGTTGGCCGCTCTTACTCGCGGTGTTCGTCGTGGGCGGGCTGACGGGCGGGCTATACACGCTCGGCCTCACGGCCATCGGACAGACAGTGCGCGCGCAGGACCTCGCCGTGGCTAACGCCGCCTTCCTCATCGCCTACCAAGCGGGGGCGATGGTCGGCCCGGCGCTCGGCGGCGTGGCGATGGAGGTGTGGGCGCCGCACGGCCTCGTCGCGGTGATGGCGGCGGCGGCGCTGCTCGGCGCCGTCGCCATCGCGGCGATGCGCGGCGACCGGGGTGACTGAGCAAGCGCCATGCCAGTGAGACGCCGTGGGTGGCTCGATGGGGCAGAGGGCGCTAGCGTCCTCGGGGCGACGGAGAGGTCCGAGGTGACATCGGTAAGGATCGAGGTGACGGCGGCAGCTGTGGAGGCGGATCGCGAGGCCGTCCTGTCCGGCTTGTTCGCCTTCAATCGGGACAAGGCCGGCGTGATCAGCCGGCCCTTGGCCGTGTTCGTGCGCGACGAGGCGGGGGCCGTGGCGGGTGGGCTGGTAGGGAACACGATGGGCGACTGGCTGTTCATCGAGCTGTTCTGGCTGCCGGAAACGCTACGGGGCGGCGGGCTTGGTGCCCGCGTACTACTGGCGGCCGAAGCTGAGGCGCAGGCGCGCGGCTGCCTGGGCGCGCACTTGGACACCTTCGCTTTTCAGGCGCCCGGCCTCTACCGAAAACTCGGTTACGAGGTGTTCGGCGCGGTCGAGGACCACCCGCCCGGCCACCGGCGCCTGTGGATGCGCAAACGATTCCCAACCCCCAAGGCAGGGACTGAGGTTGGGGGAAGCACCGACGGTTAGGCGAGAGTCTGCATCCGGCCCTTCTCGGACTTCATCTTCGAATATGGGGCTTACGCATACTCCGTCCCGGCCTGCTGGTTCCGCAGCACCGCGGTCATCATCCGGGTCGCTGTCGCGTTGAACGCAGCGCGGAAATCGAAGCTGGCCTCCACCCCGGCCGGCCCCTCGATCGGCGTCTTGGCCAGCGCGAGATAGACCTCGTGCAGCGTGATGGTCAGGCTGCGGTTCGCGTCGATGGTGAAGGCCAGCGCGAATTCCGCCGAGGTGCCGGCCTGCGCCTGGGCGAGCAGCGTGGTGTTCTCGAAGCGCACCGTGATCTGGCCGGTGCAGCGCGCGATGCCGGGATCCACGCCCTCGACGCGGCGATCGGCGCGGATGGTGCGCACCGCCTCCATGCCATTGGCATAGGTCAGCCGCGCACCGGTCACCTGCGCCAGCGCCGCTGCGCTGCGGGTGATGGATCCCTGCGCCTTGTTGAAGGCGGTGTAGATGGCGGAGGTCGGCGTGCCGCCGGAGGTGGCGCCCGTGCGCACTGAGCCCTGGCCCAGCAACCCGAAGGTCGCGGTGGCCGCGCCGGTGGGGGTGAAGTCCATCTCCAGCGTGTCGGCGCGCACGCCGGTGCAGACGTCGAAGGACGGGACGTCCGGATAGCCGATCTCCATCGCGTTGCTCGGCAGCGCAGCCGCGCCCGACCCGAAGGTGTGGATGAAGTTGGTGCTGCCGGTGGTGACCGGCGCTCCGAGCAGCAGCCGCAGCCAGTGCCCGATGTTGATCAGGTCCACCGGCACCACCGCCTGGCCGGCGACGGTCACCGTGTCCATGAAGGGCGCGGCCGGATCGCGGTTGCTGCCGACACCGATGACGTCGGCATCCAGCAGCGGCTGTTCGGCGCCGAGATCGCAGGAGAGGAACGGCATGCGCCGCCAGTTACTGCCAGGCGCGGTGCCGTAAACGTTTTCGGGCAGCATGAGCAGGCGGCAATTCGCGCCGATGGCACGGGGCATGGGCTCTCTCCTGGAGGGGGATCAGGCCAGCGGCGAGCCGGCGACAGTGAACCAGAGGGTGATGGGGATGGCGGCGGCGCGGGCTGCGGCAGCCCCCTCGAACTCGACATCCTCGAAGGACCCGCTGCCGGGCTGTGCCCATTCGACGGCGCCGCCGAGGGTGCGGTTGGCGGCGATCGCCGCAGCAACATCGACCAGCAGCACATCGAGCAGGGTGTTGCGGGCAGCGGGCGTGGCGCCGGCGACGGTGATCTCGACCTCAGCGCGATGCTCGATCTGCCAGGCGAGCGGGGAGAGGATGGGCGTCTCTTCCACCGTCTCGCCGTCGCGGACCACGACGATGCCGCCCGGTGGGATGCGCTGCGGGACGGTCTCGCCGCGCAGCACCACCGGTGCCGGGTTCCGCACGGCGAGCGACGTGACCAGCCGGCTGTGTAGCGCGGCGATAGCGGATTCGCGGATGCTCATGCTGACCTCCCGCTCTCGCGCTCCCAGGCCGCCACGAAGCGGCCAGGCAGGCGGCGCAGCCCACGCTCGGCCGCGCCGCGCACGTCGAGCCGCTTGGCCAGCTTCACCTGGGGCAGCAGCAGGAACATCGGCACCATCCCCTGTTCCAGCAGCCCGCGCGCCCAGGCCTCGCGGCCTTTGCGGTTGGCGGTGCCGACTTCCGTGACGCCGCCCGCCACCAGTCGGGTCCTGCGCCGCCGCCCGGTCTGCTCGCCCTGCCGCAGCGGCAGGCACCAGACAAAGCCACGCCCCGACTTGAACGGCCGCAGAAAGGCCTGCCCCGAGGCGACCATTTGGGCGGGCGTGACCCGCATGCCCTTCTCACCGCGCCCGCGTCTGCCCCGCGCGGCATTGAAGCCGGTCGGGATCGCCAGGAACTTCCCGCCACCCTTGGCGCGGATCAGCACGCCGCGCTCGAAGGCGTCGATGACGTTCGGCACCTTGGTGAAGACCAGCCCCGCGGGCCGCAGCGACTGGCCGCTCCGCGGGAAGATCATCGACCGCCACGCATTGGCGATGCCGCGCGCGTTGCCCGAGAAGGCGGTGGTGACCTGCCGCCGCAACTCGGCCTTCACCTGCTCGGTCTCGGCGCGTATCGCAGTCATCGCCGCGCGTTCGCCGGCGCGCACCTCATCGGCCAGCACCTTGCGGAGATCGCCCACGATGCTGGCACCGAGCCGCACGAATCAGCGCCCGCCGAACTTACGGCTGAGGATCCGCAGAAGCAGGTCGTGCAGCGCGGCGTAGCCGAGCGTGCCGGCGAGCCAGGCCACCGCAAACAGCCACCACCCGTCGAGCTCGAAGGCATGGGCGATGAGCCAGGCGCCGGTGCCCAGGCTGCCGCCGGCCAGCGCGTGCAGCAGATAGGCGCGGGTCAGCAGCGGCCGGTCTGTGGACGAGAAGCGCGCCATCGCCCCGAGCGCACCCAGCGCGCCGGCAAGCAGCGCCTCACCGACGATGCCGCCGATGCGTTCGGGGTCGATCATGGCGGTGCTCCTATCTGCGGCAGAAGACGCGCCAGGCGATGCCGGCGGCGTCGCGCTCGGCGTGCTGAACGGTCAGGATGTCGGCGCCGAGGGTGAAGGTGTCGTCCGCGTCCACGGCGGGCAGCAGGGCGATCGCCACCGTCAGCACGTCGCTGGCCTGGATCACGCTGGTGCCGAAGGCATCGCCCAGCCGGTCCGGCGCCGAGCGGACCACGCGGAGCAGGACCGGCGCCCCGTTCCCACCCGCGCGATAGCTCGCCTCCGTGCCGATGTTCGGATCCGCGGCCAGCGCGTCCATGGCCGCGGCGAAGGCGCTCACGCTGGCCGCCGCAGCCGCCAGGCGAGAACGCCCACCACCGCGGCGACGATGACCGCGATGGCGACGGCTGGCGCCAGCGTGCCCAGCGCCTGGATCGCCGGTGCGGCCTGCGCCACCGCCGTGGCGATGCCCGCGGCACCCACCAGCACGGCGCCGCGCCCGGTGCCTGTGACGGCGGCGACCTCCCGCAGCGTCACGGGCGCGGCCGGAGGAACGCCCGCGAGAGTCAGCGCGCGATCGATCACGCCGACCGAATAGGACAGCCCGGCGCATTCATGGTGGATGATGGCCTCGACCAGCGGGCGCAGGTGATCGTGCCGATGCAGGTCGATCGCTTCGTCCGGCTCAACGCCGATCCGCCGCGCGACCACCGCGATATAAGCCGCGGTGTCGTTCTCCACCTTGGGCGCCCAGCGCTCAATGATCGCCCGCGGCGTACGCAGCTTGTGCCGGTCCTGGTAGGTGACCAGCAGGGCCGCCAGGGCGCGGATGCCAAATTCATGGCTGATGAAGCGGCAGAAGCGCCCGTCCGAGGGTGGCTCGGCCAGCCCCTGCCATTTGTTGGCCGGGACGTGCTCGATGTTGCCCGGGTTGCGGTTGCGATAGCCTCGCGTGGCCTTGGGATCGATACTCATGCGCCGGACGCCGGAACACGCAGCAGCACGGCGCGGACGGTGGTATCGGCGGCGAGCGCCGCCACCGTGGCCATCCCCACCTGGAAGTTGCCGGTGGCGGTCGTGGTGAGGCGCCGGTTCGTGTTGTCCCAGAAGAGGCGCGCCCCGGCGGTGATGGCCAGCGCCGGCTCCTTGGTGATGTCGAAGACGCCCTTGGTCTGGCATTCGATGACGGCGTTCTGCACGCCGTCGACGGCGGCCACGCCGAAGAGCGCGCCGACCAGGACGCCCTGGCCGGAGGTGACGCCGCCGGCATAGGGAACGGCGAGAGCCAGGCTGTCGCCGGGCTGCACATAGTTGCGCATGGGGATGGGGTCTCCAGAAACGCAGAAGCCGCCCGGTGGGGCGCCTTCTGCATGGGTTCACGATGGAAGGGAGGAGCCGGGATCAGGTGCCCGGGTTGAACCAGGCGCCGCGCCAGTCGATGGCGCCGACCCCGAAGTCGAAGATCACCGAGACCTCGACGCCATCGACGCCCTGGACATTGCCGGTGGTGACCTGCGGCCCCTCGGCGCCGTTGAGGTAGCCGTAGACGTAGACGGGTGCCGCCATCGGGTCGGAGAACAGGTACCACCGGTTCGCCGGGATCAGCGGCTCGACGAGCGGCTGCACGAAGCCGGCGTAGACGTTGGCGTTGCTCGTCTGGGTCGCCTGCACCGACACCGTGAGCTGCCGGGCGGCGAGCTCCTGGTTCGGCCCGACCAGCAGGCGCATCTGCGCGCCGACGGCGA
>CAYNBM010000070.1:0-9704 GCA_964395305.1 uncultured Rubritepida sp. | reverse complement strand
GCATCGCTCCAGCCTCTCAGGAGTTGGAGCCTCCGACAAACCCGGGGCGGTTCACCGGACACTTCCATCCCCGCTCTTACATGGGGCATGGCCATCGCCACGTATCCCTTCTTCGGGAAAGTGGCTGAAATCGTGGGTCGGCTGACAGCGCTGCAGGGCGAATGCACATCCGCAGAGGTTCACAGGCGGATGGCCGAAATCTACGGCGAGCGTGAAGGAACTCGTCGTATGACGAACATGGTTCTCCAGTCTCAGGCGAACTGGGGCGCGATCGATAGGATGAGCCATGGCAAGCGGATTGTTCGCAGCAATGCCATCGATCTGCATGGATCGGCGGTTGCTGCGTGGCTCGTCGAGGCGTGCCTGCGAAATGCCGGCCATACTCTAAATGTCGCCGGCATCGATTCGGTGCCGATCCTTTACCCGTTCACGCTTGGCGGCTCGACGTCATACGTCCTGTCGATGTCTCGAGCGCTCGAAATGAGGGTGGATAGCGCGGGCAATCGAGTCATCGGTCTGGCGAACTGACTGTGCGGACGGACGAAAAGCCCGAACTGATTGCAGTGCCAGCGTCACCTGGGTGCCGAGTGCAGGTCGAATTCCATGGCTGGCGCGCGCTCGTAACAGATTGTTATTCCTGGACATTCTCGTCCGTACTAAAACGCCCAAGTCAGCAGGTCCGGAGAGAATTGGCCTCTGGAGAGCGATTTTCGGGCGTCTCCGGGCCGGGCCAGTCAACAGGTCTGCCCCGGAAAGCCCAGGAAACCTGCCACTCAGCGCGGCGTCCGGTCAGGCGGAGAGCACTGCTCGTATGGGAACTGGCGGAGGAGGTGCGACCAGATACAAACGGTCTCAAGGCTGGAGCCTTGGAGAGCAGGCCAGCGGACATCGTCGCCCATCGCAGACCTGAGGACTTCGGCGAAGCGATGTGCCTTCGGCGGGAATTTCACATGCACCTCTCAGGCCCCACACGACCGCCATCCGATGTAGACGATTGAGGTTGGTACAATCCTGGCGACCGAGGCAGCCAGCGTTCATTGCCAGGCCGCCGCGCGCCAAAGAACACGCAGGGCGATGGCGAAAAGGCAGGCGGCAAAGACGCGGCGCAGGAGCGGCACCGGAACCCGCGATGAGAGGCGCGCGGCAAACGGCGCCACAACGGTGGCTGGGAGGGCCAGCAGGATCGCCGCGCTCAGGCTGACGTAGCCGAGGGAATCAGGAGGCAGGCCGGGCCTGCCGTAGCCCAGGGCGGCGAATCCGAGCGTCGCTGGCAGCGCGACTGCGATATTGAAGACGGCGCCGGCACCGACGGCGCGATTGATCGGCGTGTTGAAGAGCCCGAGGGCCGGGCCGCTCAACGTGCCTGCGCCGATCCCGAGGCCGGCGGACAACCCGCCGATGGCTGCCGGCGGCAGCCAGCCAAGCGGCGGGGCCGGTAGGCCGGAAGCCAGCACGCCGCGAGCACCCGCCATCATCTGAATGCCAAGCAGAATGGCGACGGCAGCGAAGGCGCCGACCGACAGCGAGGCAGGAATCAGGGGTGCCACCCCCAACCCGAGCAGCGCGCCCGCCAGGAGTGCGGGCATCCAGGCCCGCAGGATCGGCTGATCGATGGTCCCGGCCGCAGCGTGGGCCGCTGCCGCCGCCAGTGAGGACAGCAGGATCGCCGCCTGCGCGGTGCCGATGGCCAGCGCGGCGCGATCGGCGTCTGACATGCCGCCTGCCGCGAAGACCTCAAGCAGCACCGGCACGGCAATGACGCCACCGCCAATGCCGAGCAATCCCCCGACCACGCCGATGGCCGCGCCAGCCAGGACGAAAGCCAGCAGGGTCCAGCCGCTGTAAGTGACAAGGATTTCCAACATGCTGACTTGTGCCGCCAGTCGAGAAACGGAACAACCTCATGGCCACTATCGGCGGTCCGATGTGACGGCGTTGCAATGAGACGTCAGCGTGCCGTGAAGCCGAACATCGGCCGCATCCTGATCCCGATCCAGCAGCCCGGCATCGCGGCGGCGAGCCACACGAAGCCGTGCAGGCTGCCCGATGATGCGCCACCGAGGAAGGCGCCGACATTGCAGCCGAAGGACAGCCTGGCGCCCACCCCCATCAGCAGCCCGCCCAGCGCCGCCCCTGTGGCACCGCGCCAGCCGATCGGCGTGCCGTGCCGCAACCGGCCTTGCCCTGCCGCAGCGAGAAGGGCACCGAGCAGCAGCCCTACATCGGACAGCGAACCGTGCATCGCGAGCAGCGGACCGTCGAGCGCTTCCCGTGTCCAGCCGGACGACCAGAACTCGAAGCCAGAAAGGTCCCATCCTAGGGCTTGCAAGGCTTGTGCGCCCCAAAGCGTCAGGCCCATCGTGATGCCCCAGGGCGTGCCCGAGACGAGGAACAGCGCCGCGGCGCCGGCCCCAATCACCGCGCCTGCCAGCAAGCGCTCGCGCGACGGCCGCGCTCCACGCAGAACCACCATCGCGCCGAGGCCGAGCAGCACCTCGGTCACCACAAGCCCGCCCCAGGGGCCAAGCAGGGCAGGCAGATCGATCTCGCCAAGGCTCGGCAGCCGGAGTGCAGCGGGGAGCATCAGGCTGCCCAGCACGCCGCCGAAGCAGAAAAATGGCAGAGCTACCCACATCCGGCGCGACCCCTGGCCGGCCGCGACCAGGGTGCCGGACCCGCAGCCATTGGTGATCTGCATGCCGATGCCAAAGATCGCGGCGCCGAGCAGCAAAGGCAGCCCGATGGGCGCGACGAAGCGCCCATAGCCATCCACCAGCATGCCGAAAGGCAGCACGACCAGCGCTGCCACCGCGGGCACGATGAAGGCTGCGCCGAGCGTGCGGCCATCACGCTCCACGAGCAGCGCGCGGAAGCCGCCGGCGAAACCGTAGTCAAGCCATACGAACATGGCGCCAAGCAGCATCGCCACAGCCAGGACCGGCAGAAGCGCCGCATCGCCGATGCCGGAGACGCCCGTAATGGCCAGAACGATGCCGGCCACCCCGAGCAGGAGGCCCGCCACTTGGACGCGCGGCGGCTCGGCCGAGAGCGCGCCCGCCACGCTATTCAGCGGCCTTGCGGACCAGAGTCTCGATGAAGGCCTCGGTGTCGCGCTGGCCCTCGGGCGGGATGGTGACGCCGTGACGGGCAAAGACCCGCTCCGCGATATCCGCCCCGGTGCTGCGGGTGATGAAGGTCCGGCCTTGATTGTCCTCCCACACCAGGACACGCATCGGCAGATCGATGGCGAGCGTCGGGTTGGCGGCCATGCCCGGCGTGCCGGCGCGCGGATTGCCGAACAGCACCACCGTGCGCGCCCGCAGCGTCATACCGGCATCGCGGGCTGCCGCGGCGTGGTCGACCTCGGTGAAGACAACCCAGCCGGCCTCGCGCACCGCGGCCAGGAAGCGATCGAGCGTTGCGCGGGTCCCATGCGCGCTTGGCGTGGTCACGAGACCGGCTTGCTGCGCATCCGCGGAAAGGCTGGATGCGAAGATCGTGAGCGCCGCGCCGAGGAAGATGGTGCGGCGCCTCATCTGGTGTTGGTATGGTTCATAGTTGAAAACTCATCCCTGTTCATATTGCACGGCTGCTTCTCGACGCCTCTCAGAATCGAGTGATCAACTCCACCCACCCATCCGGCAGCGCCGCTGTCAGCACCGCCTCGACCCGGCGATCCAGGCCGCTCAGCATGGCCACCCCAACCAGTGCCAGCACGCCGCCCAGCGCCGGCCGGCCCCAGCCCCCCGCCTTGGCCAAATGCCGACGCAACGCCGGCATGGCACTGCGCGCCACTGTGCCAAGCGCCAGAAGCGGCAGGGCCGCACCCAGCGCGAAGGCCGCCATCACCAAGGTCGCCTGCGCCGCCGTCCCGGCCTGAGCGGCCAGCCCCAAAGCCGCGCCGAGCGCGGGCCCGGTGCAGGGTGCCCAGGCCACGCCCAGCACAACGCCGAGCCCGAACTGACCACCGAGCCCCTGCGCTGGCATGCGCTGCGCCAGGGCTGAGATAGGTGCCATGATCGCTTCGCCCGCCATGGTCAGGCGTGTGGCGAGGCCCGCGACCAACAAGGCGAGGCCCGCCAGCAGCAGCATCACCGCGGACCCGATCCGCAGCACCTCGGGGTCGAAACCGATCGACGTCGCCAGCAGGCCAAGCACAACGCCCAGCCCAGCAAAGCCGATCACCAGGCCACCCGCCAAAGCCAACGGCGCCAGGCGATGCTCGGCGGTCGCGGCGCCGAGCACGATCGGCAGCAAGGGCAGCACACAGGGCGACAGGCTGGCGAGGATCCCCGCCAGCCCCGCCAGCAATAACGTTCCCATGGCCGCGGCGTCAGACGGCGCGGCGGATCAGGTCGCGGATCTGCGTCGCGTCGGTTACGCCGATGATGCGGCCGCGTTCCTGCGTACCGTTGAAGGCGATGATCGTGGATTGTTGCCGCACGCCGAGGCGGCGAAGCGCGTCCTTCTGCGTGTCGAAATCGACCGTGAGCAACAGCGCTGATGCCAGCGCCGGCTCCGCCAGGGTGGCGGTCACATGCGGCGCCTGGGCGCGGCAGGTCGGGCACCAGGGTGCCGTGACCTCGACGATCAACGGCCGACCGGCGGCCTGCGCCGCGGCGAAGGCGGCGTCGGACCAGGGCCCGCGCTCGGCGGCGCGGGCGGTCGAAGCAGCGGCAGCGACCCAACTGAAGGCGAGGGCCGCCAGCAGGGGGCGGCGGGGCAGGTTCGGCATGGCGGTCTGTCTCCTCAGTGGCGCGGGCGCTCCCGCTCGCGTCGAGCTTCGCTGAACTTCGATCGAAGGTTACGCAGGCCGAGCAGAAATTTGGATCTTGCCGGCAATCGCAGATGTTCTAAAACGATCGCTCTAGAATTAGGAATATCGCTTCCTGATGGCACGCGCCCGTGAGTTCGACGACAACGCGGTCCTCGACGCCGCAACCGACCGCTTTTGGCGGCAGGGTTACGCCGCGACCTCGGTGCGCGACCTCGGTGAGGCAATGGGGCTTGTGGCGGCGAGCCTCTACAACGCCTTCGGCAGCAAGCACGCGCTTTTCGCGTTGTGTCTCGACCGCTACCTCGACCGGAACATGCGCGAACGGATCGAGCGCCTGGAAGCGAAGCAACCACCGCGTGTGGCCATCGAGACCTTCCTGAACGAGATCGTGGCGCGTTCGCTCGCCGATCCGCGCGGCTGCCTGCTGGTCAATTCGGCGCTGGAAGTCGCCCCGCATGATGCGGAGATCGGCGCCGTCATCGCGGCAAGGTTGGCGGAGCTGGAAGCCTTCTTCCATCGCTGCGTCATCGCCGGGCAGCGCGATGGCAGCATCACCGCAGCGCCCTCGGCGCGCGACCTCGCGCGGCTCCTGCTGACCACGGTGATGGGCCTGCGCGTGCTGTCACGCGCCAGGCCGGAGCCTGCCCTGCTGCGTGGCGCCGCGCGCCAGGCGCTGACGCTGCTCGATCCACCAGCCTGCGCAAACTGACACAGGAGACGCCGCCATGATCCGCTTCTATTTCCACCCAACCCCGAACCCCGCCAAGGTCTCGCTGTTCCTTGAGGAAACCGGGCTCACCTATGAGGTCGTTCCGGTCGATACCAGCAAGGGCGAGCAGCATCTGGCCGCCTTCCGCGCCGTCAATCCCAACGGCAAGCTACCGGCCATCGTCGACACGGAGGGGCCGGGCGGCAAGGAGGCGCGCGTCTTCGACTCCACGGCGATCCTGCTCTACCTCGCGGAGAAGACCGGCCAGCTGCTCGGCACGCCTGAGGATCGGCCGGAACTGCTGTCCTGGCTCGCTTTCCTCGGCACTGGCCTTGGTCCCTTCTCCGGCCAGGCGGTGCATTTCCAGTTCGCCGCGCCCGAGGGGTTGGACTATGCGCGCAACCGCTACCGGCGCGAGGCGGAACGGCACTACCAGGTGCTGGAAGATCATCTGGCCGGACGCGACGTCATCGTCGGCGACAGCTTCACCATCGCCGACATCTCCGCCTGGGGCTGGATCGACCGGGCGTCGCGCGTGCTGAAAGGCGATGGCGATCCGCTCGCGGCCTATCCGAACATCAAGCGCTGGTTCGCCGCTATCGACAGCCGTCCTGCCGTGGCGCGCGCGAGGGCGGTCGGGCAGGACCATGAGTTCAAGAAGGTGCAGGACGAGGAAGCCCGTCGGCACCTGTTCCCGTCCAACTATCCACCGGCTGCGTAGAGCCACCCCAAGCGCGTTTGGAAGCGAACATGGCAGATACCCCAGAATATACGCCACCAAAGGTCTGGACCTGGGCCAGGCCCAATGGTGGCGCCTTCGCGAGCATCAACCGGCCGATCGCCGGCCCGACGCATGACAAGGAGCTGCCGGTCGGGCGACACCCACTTCAGCTTTACTCGCTGGGCACGCCGAACGGCGTGAAGGTCACGATCCTGCTCGAAGAGTTGCTCGCACTCGGCCATGCCGGCGCAGAGTACGACGCCTGGCTGATCAAGATCGCCGATGGCGACCAATTCGGCTCGGGGTTTGTGGCGGTCAATCCGAACTCCAAGATCCCCGCTCTGCTGGACCAAAGCGGACCGAAGCCGATACGGGTGTTCGAATCAGGCTCGATCCTGCTCTATCTCGCGGAGAAGTTCGGCGCTTTCCTGCCGACCGACATCGCAACCCGCACCGAGGCGCTGAACTGGTTATTCTGGCAGATGGGCAGCGCGCCGTATCTGGGGGGCGGCTTCGGCCATTTCTACGCCTACGCGCCGACCAAGATCGAGTATGCGATCGACCGCTTCGCGATGGAGGTGAAGCGGCAGCTCGATGTGCTCGACCGGCGGCTGGCCGAGAGCCCGTATCTCGCTGGAGACGACTACACGATCGCCGATATCGCGGTCTTCCCTTGGTATGGCGGCCTGGTGAAGGGCTGGTCCTACGGCGCGGCGGAGTTCCTTAGCGTGCAGGACTACACGCATGTCCAGCGCTGGGCCGATGCCATCCTCGCGCGGCCGGCGGTGCAGCGCGGCCGCATGGTGAACCGGGTGCGCGGCGAGCCGCATGAGCAGCTGCTCGAACGCCATGATGCCAGTGATTTCGAGACCAGGACGCAGGACAAGATCGCGGATGCGCCGGCGTGAGCGCCGCCCATCGCCGCCACTTCCGCTCTGTCTAACCAAGAAGGACCTACTCTATGACCGAGACCCTCTCCGGGCAGCTTGAATCCTATAGGGCTGGCTGGCGCGCCCGCGTTCCCACTGACCGCCAAGCGGTGATGGACGGTCATGTCGCGCATCTCGCCGCCAGCGGCATCGCAAAGACCGCAAAGCAGGTCGGTGACCGCGCCCCCGCCATCCAGCTGCGCGACCAGCATGGCGCCGAATTCGACGTGGCAAGCCTGCTCACCAAGGGAGCCGTCGTCGTCACCTTCTATCGGGGCGGCTGGTGCCCGTTCTGCAACATGGAGTTGAAGGCCTACCAGGCGGTGTTGCCGCGCCTCGCCGCGGCCGGCGCCAGCCTGGTCGCCATCAGCCCGGAGAAGCCGGATGACGTGGCCGATACCGCGACGAAGAACGAACTGAGCTTTCCCGTGCTCAGCGACATCGGCCACACGGTCGCCAAGGCCTTCGGCGTCCATTACGCCTTCACCGCCGAGGTCCGCACCGTCTACGACGGCTTCAAGCTCGACATCCCCGGCAAGAACGGCACACCGGATGACTGGTCGCTGCCGCTGTCGGCGACCTATGTCATCGGCAGGGATGGGACGATCCTCTTCGCCGATACGCGCACCGATTACCGCGAGCGCACCGACCCCGAAGAGATATTGCGGCTGCTCGAACACCGGGCTGCGGCCGAGTGACGTTTCATCACGCGACAAGGAGCCCTGGATCATGACCCACACCACGAAGCTTGCCGCCGGCGCGGCCTTTCCCGCGATCACCGTGCCGCGCCTCGGCGGCGGCGAAATCGCGCCGGCTGCGACCGCGGGCTGGCGCCTGCTGATCGTCTATCGCGGCAAGCATTGCCCTCTCTGCAAGCCCTATCTCGGCACGCTCGATAAGCTGCTGGAGGAGTTCGAGGCCGCCGGCGTCTCAGTCGCCGCCATCTCCGCCGATCCGGAGGAGAAGGCTGCGGCCGACCATGCCGAGTTCGGCTGGCGCTTCCCGCTGGGCTACGGGTTGACCGTCGCGCAGATGCAGGCGCTGGGCCTGTATATCTCCAACCCGCGCTCGGCCCAGGAAACCGACCGACCCTTCGCCGAGCCCGGTCTGTTCCTGATCAACCCGGCGGGCGAAGTGCAACTGATCGACATTTCCAACGCGCCCTTCGCGCGGCCGGACCTCGCGGGTATCGCCCGTGGCGCCAAGCGCATCCAGGAGATGAACTACCCGATCCGCGGCACGCTGGTCTGATCGCGCCATGCTGACCGGCATCCGCGCCTGCGTCTTCGATGCCTACGGCACGCTGTTCGATTTCGCTTCGGCGGCGGCCGGCTGCGCTGACGTGCTGGGCGACAAGGCGGGTCCGCTGACCGCGCTTTGGCGCGACAAGCAGCTGCAATACTCCTGGCTGCGCGGGCTGCAGGGCCGCTACGTGCCGTTCTGGCAGGTCACCGGCGACGCCCTGGACTTCGCGCTGGAGACACTTGATCTCCCGGCAGACGGGCCACTGCGCGAGCGTCTGATGAATCTGTACCGCACGCTCGGCACATTTCCCGAAGTGCCTGGCGTGCTCCGCGCGCTGCGCGAGGCAGGCTTTGCCACCGCCATCCTATCGAACGGCTCGCCGGACATGCTGGCAAGCGCGGTGGAGGGCGCCGGGCTCGCCGGGGCCTTCGATGCGGTGATCTCGGTGGATGAGGTCGGCAACTTCAAGCCGGACCCTCGGGTCTATCAACGCGCGGTCGACCGGCTCGGTGTCCCGGCGGAGGCTATTGCCTTCCAATCCTCCAATGCATGGGATGCGCATGCAGCGTCAGCGTTCGGCATGCGCGTGGTGTGGTGCAATCGCTATAGCCAGCGGCGCGAACGGCTGCCCGGGATACCGGACTACGAAATCCATAGCCTTGCCGAGCTGCCGGCATTGCTTGCGACACAGGGATAGCGCCGAGATCGGCGATGCGGCGGCGTCGCCCACCGCAGTCGCTATCGAAGCCCGGATTGCTGGTTCTCTGGCTTCACCCTCGCGAGGCGGACCCGGCGACGCTTGGCTGATCTACGGATCGCGGAACGTGACCAACGTGGCGCAGCTTGCTTATGCTCTCGGTCGATGGGGACCCGGACCCGAAGCGCGGGGACCTCCGGAGACGCTGCACGAGGGGCAGATCGAGAGCGGTGGTGGGAAGGGCGGCGAACCCGCTGGTGCCCACCAGGCTGGCCGTCATAAGGCCGGCCGAAAGGGATGGAGCGTGCCCAGCATGATGGCACCGCTGGGCACGCTTATCCTCCCCTCGCACGCTGGCCAGGTCACGGCACCCTTCGCTTCATCACCTGCACTGACAGCGGCGCCGCGGCGAGATCCACCGTCGACGCGCTGACGTTCCTCGCGGTGACCCGGACGCTGTTGTTCGACCACACATGGCAGTCGAGCACGAAGGCGATGCTGCTCGTGTCGAGCGACGCATCGGCAAAGTCTCCCCGCCGCGCGCCAGGCACCGTCACGTCGATGTTCGCCGTCGCGCCTGCCGTGAGGCTCGGCAGGTCCCAGGTCGTTTCCAGCGCCAGGCTGCG
>CAYNBM010000069.1:0-9731 GCA_964395305.1 uncultured Rubritepida sp. | reverse complement strand
GACGGCGGAACTCAGGCGAATAGGGTAGTCGGGTTCTGGCCATGGAGGGCACCTCTGGAAAAAGCTTCAGGGTGTCCACCAAACCGGGTCAATCCCAACCTCAATCCCAATCCCAATCCCACCTGTGCGTCACCCGCCGCGGCATCAGAGGGCCGGCTGGCCCGTCACTACAGGCCGCGTCGCACCGTCCGCCGCGCAACACCCGCGACGCTGACCGGGGTCGCCGGGCGGCCCACTATGGCCTCCGCGGTCGAGAACACCGGCCCTTGTCCGGTGACATAGGCCACAGGGTTGGTCGACATGAGTAGGCCGAACACCAGGGCGCAGCCGATCCATTTCACGATGCGTGACATTAGTTCAGCTCTCCCTTACCGGATGACCAAATCGCCGATGGCATTGACCGTCACCGCGGACGGATCCAACTGCCGTGCCCCGGGCGGCGGGGCGTAGACGAAACGCGCCGGGTCGGCCGGCGCCGCACTGTTCCAGTTGCGCAGTTCCAGCGTGTATTGCGGACCGCCTGCGACAGTCTTGCTGGTGATGACATAGCGCACCGGCAGCGGCCGGTCGCCCGCCGTCACCCAGAGCTGCCAATCCACCTCGGCGCCGCGAAAGGCGAGCTGGTGCACCTCGGCACCGCCGATGAAGGTCATGCCGACATGCACGCCGCTGGTCGTGTCCGTCGCAGCACCGCCCAGCGGCTGGTCCGCGAGCAGGTCCGCCGCCGGCATGTCGAAGCCCAGCCGCTGCAAAGCCACCAGCGCCGCTTCGATGTTCGCCGCGGGTAGCCTGAGATAGGCGTTGGCGCCGCGCCCGGAGAGGGTAATGTTCTGGCCATCCAGGACCATCTCGGCGGTACCGGCGGCACCCTGGCGCACGGCGTGCAGCCGGTTCGGCCGCTGCACCAGCAAGGCGCCGGAATGGATGAACTGGAGCTTCTGGCCCTCGGTCGTGATCACCTCGTCCACGCCTTCGTAATCCACCGAGAAGCTGCGAAGCCCCCCGAGATAGGCCGACATGGCGGACAGGACGCCGCGCGCATCGGCATCGACCGTGCCCTGCGCCTGCGGCGCCGCGGGCGCCACCAAGACCAGGCCGAGGGCGAGACCCGCGACCAGCGTCGCTTTCTTGACGCGCAACCAGAGCCTCATGGCCTATTCCTTTTTCCGCCTGTGGACCGCTTCGAACCGTCGGCCGGTGCCGCGAAACCGGGCGATGCAGCCCGGAGACTGAGTTTACCTACCATCAAACGTAAACCGAGGCCCTGGGAAGAAGCAATGACGTTATGATCAAGGTTTGGTTCTTCGCCGAAGCTGATCCACCGACCCGCGGGCCCGTGACGGGATGCCCGGGTTGGGTTATCGCCGCGCCCGCAACGCGTCGCGCAGTGCTGCCGCCTCGCGGTCCGCCGGGTTAAGCGCCACTGCCGCCGCCGCCATGCGCTCTGCCCCCGACCAATCGCCCTGGTCGCGCAACAGGCCGGCCAGCACCATCAGGCCATCGCGATGGCGGGGGTGGCGGTGCAGCACCGTGGTCAGCACCGCCACCGCTTCTGGCCCGCGTCCCAAGCGTTGCAGCGCCAGCGCCTGGGTGAAGCCGTAGCGCGGCTCCTCGGGCGCGAGGGCAGCGGCCTGGGCCAGCGGGTCCAGCGCCTCCACGATCTCGCCGCGACGGACATGGAACAGCGCAAGGGCGAAACGTGCCTCCGCCGCGCCGGGATGCGCGGCCACCGCCTGGCGCAGCAGGATGCGCGCAGATTCCATGCGCCCCCGGCCCTCCTCGAAACCGGCCAGGTTCACCAGGGCCGGCAGGAAGTCGCGGTCGCGCGCCAGCGCCATGCGATAGGCGGCCTCGGCGCCGGCCTGGTCGCCGCGCGCGGACAAGAGTCCGGCGATGTTCACATGCGCCTCCGGCCGCTCGGCCGCGACGCGCTCGCTCGTCAGCAACTCCGCCCAGGCGCGCGTGAAGGCGCCGCGCGCGGCCTCGGGCAGTGCCGTCAGCGGCACCGGCGCCAGCGCCCGCGCGGCTTCAATGCGCACCACGCGGTACTCGTCGCCCAACAGCCGCGCCGCATGGGTCCGGTTCTGCGGCGGCAGGCCCTCCAACGCGCGCAGCGCCGCGGCCCGCACCAGTGGTTCGGGGTCGAGCAGCGTGCCGCCCACCGCCTCGCCCACCGCGCGGGTGGGCGGGCTGGGCAGCAGCGACAGCGCAGTGGCGCGCAGGATGGCGGGCTGGGCACGGTCCAGCGCCAGACGCGCCAAGGCTTGGTCAGCGCCGCGCGCGCCCTCACGCCCCGCATGGATCGCCAGGGCCGGGTGCGGGCCACCGCGTGGCGCGCCATGCCAGGCGGCTAGCTGCGCCGCAGCCCAGCCCTGGCTCAGCCCGGTGTGGCAGGAAGTGCAGGTATCGGGTGCCGCTATCGCAGCCGCGATATCAGGCCGCGGAATGCTGAAGGCATGGTCGCGCCTGCGGTCCACGCCCATGTAGGTGACGGCGGGCATGTGGCACGCCACGCATTGCGCGCCCTCACTG
The DNA here is from genome assembly GCA_964395305.1 of uncultured Rubritepida sp. Lineage (GTDB taxonomy): Bacteria > Pseudomonadota > Alphaproteobacteria > Acetobacterales > Acetobacteraceae > Rhodovarius. The sequence goes on along the minus strand of CAYNBM010000069.1, from coordinate 7,199 downwards.
CCCGGCGCGTGGCGATGATGCGCGGTTACGTCGAAGCGCTCGGGCAGGTGGCATTGCGCGCACACGGCATTGCCCTCGGCCCGCAGGCGGCCGCTATGCGGGTCATGGCAATCGGCGCAGACGACGCCTGCGCGCTGCATGCGGCTCTGCGCGAAGCTGCCCCATTCGAAGACCTCGCCCTGGATCTGGCCATCCGCGTGGTATTCACTGCGCACCAGCAGCAGCGGCGCGTGGCTGTCCAGGAAGCGCGTGCCAGGCAGCGGGTCCGGCACAATGGGCCGGGCGCGCGAGTGGCAAAAGGCGCAGGTTTCGACCTGGGCCGCGGTGGATTCGCGCGGTGGTCCTTCCCATCGCGCGATGCCGCGTGAGTCACCGTCCGCGAAGCGCCAGGCGCCGCCGGAGCGGTCCCGCAGGTCCACCGCCAACCCTCGATGCGCGGCATCGGTGGGCGCGCCGTCCCGCGCCCAGGCGACATGGCCAGCCCCCGCGCCATGGCAGGATTCGCAACCGATGCTGATCTCCGTCCAGCTGGTGTCATAGCGGTCATGGGCTGCGTCATAGCGGCGTTCCAACCCCGTGGAGTGGCAGGACGCGCACATGAAGTTCCAGTTCTGGTCGGCCCCGGTCCAATGCAGCGCGTCGCCGGCGGGCAGCGGCGTCTCGGCCATCAGATGGTACCAGCGTTGGCCGCCCAACTCCCGCGCGCGGCTGTCCCAGGCCCAGGGCAGCGGCTGGCGGCGGCCATCTGGGAACAGCACCAGGTATTGCTGCAAGGGGTCGGCACCGAAGGTCTCGCTGACAGGGAAGTCCGCGACCACGCCACCCGGCCCATCGGTACGGATCACGAAGCGGTCGCCATCGCGCAGGAAGGTGGCGCTATGGCGCCCATCGGTCACGCTGACGCCGGAGAAATCCCCAAGAACCGAGGCCGGGCTGGCAGCCGCCATGGCGCGGGCGTGGTCACTCTCACGCCAGGCAGCGGCCTCGGCAGTATGGCAGCCGGCGCAGGTGGCCGAGCCGACAAACCCCGCCCTAGGGCGCTCTGTTGCCTGGACGGGCGTGCCGCCCATCCACAGCGCCGCTGCGAGGATGGACAGGGCCAAGGCAAGGGAGAGCGCGAGCGGCCATGGCCCCCGCCAGTCCACCCTAAAAACCGAAATTCACCGCCAGATAGGCGCCGCTCATGTTTATCTCCTGCACCAGGGCACTGCCGCCCTGATTCACCGAGAGATAGCGCCAGCCGAGCTGCACCCCTGCCCAGCCCGTCTGGTAGCCGATCCCGGTGAAGCCTTGCCAGGTGAAATTCGAGCCGCCGGCGCCGATGTCGAGGTAGTACGGCACGAAGAAGGCCGAATCGCTGATGTTGATGCGCCCGCGCACGCCAACGATACCGTTCCAGATATCCTCCCGGCCTGAGAAACGGCCCGAACCCCCGAAGCTGGGCCCGGCAGTGCCGCGCGGGCCATACAAGGTCAGCCCAACATTGTAGTTGGTGGTCGCCTCCACGCCCAGGTAGCGGAAGCCGGCCAGCACATCGGCATGGCCCCAGTCACCGGATGCCACGGTGTAGCTGCCGGCCAGGGTCCAAAGCGCCGTCGACAGCGTCGAGTTGCTCGCGGTGCTCAGGCCGCTGGAGATTGGGTTGCGGCCCACACCCGCGATATCCACCGCCGAGACGCGACTGGAGCCGGTATCGGCGCTGACATAGATCACGTCCGTCAGCAGCGCGAAGCGGCCATTCCGCACGGTGGCGGCGAACGCGATGGCAGCGTTGAGCTGCCGCAGATAATCACCCGCGTCGGCATTGACACTGGCCGCCCCGCCTAGGCCGGCCGGCAAGGCGTGGCGCAGTTCCCCGCTCACCGAAGGAAGCCAGATATAGGGTGCGATGTCGAAGCTCCAGCCCGGGGCCGGCGTGGCGCCTCGGGCCAGGGCATTGGTGCTCATGCAGGACGCAATCAGTGCCGCGAACAACCCGCCGCGGCTGGTGAGTTTAGTCATTGCCGTCTCTCCGAAACCTGATCGATCTGCTCAGTTGCGCGCCGCCGCGGGTTGGCTGGCGCGCCGCGCCATTTCCTCCTCCAGCATGCGCAGTGCCGCGGGGGTAATGGTGCTGTCACCCAAATCAACGGTCAGCCGCACGATCCGCCCGGTGAAGGGGTTGGGCGAGGTATAGTCGCGGTCATCCACCGAGGTGCCAGTGTCGAGGCCGACATCGAAGGTCTCGTCCCAGGCGAGTGTGAAGGGCAGCGTGTTGGGCAGGGCACGCTGCGCAACCTGCGTGCCGTTGACCGTCAGCGTGCCGGTGCCGCCGCGGCCGAAGGGCAGGCCCTGGGGCTGCATCTGCCAGTCGAAGACCAGGGTATGGCGGCCAGGCGGCAATTCGGCCGGCCCCTCCCAGCGGTGGCGCTGGATGTTCAGGAAGTTCCAGGTGAAGACCGGCCGGCCCTGCTGCAGGTAGAAGCCGTAGCCAGCAAAGCGTCCGCCCTGCGTCACCAGCACGCCATTCGCGCCGCCGGCGGCCACCTCGATCTCTGCGGTGATGCGGTAGGAGCGGTTGAGCAGGCTGGGGGCGGCACTGCCCTGGATGGCGGAAACCGGGCCGCTGTAGCTGAATTGCCGCCGTCCCGCCGCCGGGCCTGGGCGGGCGGAGACGATCCGTGTCAGAACGCTGTTGTCCAGCGGCAGCACCTGGTAGCGCGTCGCCTCCATCATGAAGATGTCCTGCATGCGGCGCAGCCGGTCAGGCTCGCGCGCCGCCAGATCGTTCATCTGCGTCGGATCCTCAGTGAGGTTGTAGAGTTCCCAGGTATAGCCGTTCATTACATCGGCGGGCTTGGGCGACTGGGTGTCCCAGGGCGGCGCGGGGGGCGTGGTCCCGGCCAGCCAGCCTTCATGATAGATGGCCCGGTTGCCCATGATCTCGAAATACTGCGTCCGCCGACGCGAGGCTGCCTGACGATTCGCAGCGTCGAAAGTATAGGCCATGCTGACCCCTTCGATCGGGCGCTGCGTCACGCCGTTGACCATGGTCGGGGCTGCGATGCCGGCCGCCTCCAGGATGGTCGGCACCACGTCGATCACATGATGGAACTGGTGGCGGACGCCGCCATGGTCGGTGATGCGGCGCGGCCAGGAGATCGCCATGCCGTTGCGCGTGCCGCCGAGATGGGAGGCAATCTGTTTGGTCCAGCGATACGGCGCGTTCATCGCGAAGGTCCAACCCGCTGCCATGTGGTTGTAGGTGCGGTCGGTGCCCCAGGCATCGATGAAGGGCATCATCTGGTCGGCGGTGAAGAGCAGGCCATTGAACCAGGCAACCTCGTTGACCGTGCCGTCCAGCCCGCCCTCGGCGCTGCCGCCATTGTCGCCGCTGATGTAGATGATGAGCGTGTTGTCGAGTTGCCCGGCATCCTCCACTGCCTGGATCACCCGGCCGATTTCATGGTCGGTATAGGCCAGGAAGGCGGCATAGACCTCCATCTGCCGGGCATAGAGGCGACGCTGATTGTCGGTCAGGCTGGACCAGCGTGGAATAACGTCGGGCAGTGGCGGCAGTTGCGCATTCGCGGGGATGACGCCCAGGCGCTGCTGGTTCTCGAAGATGCGCCGCTGCATCACCTCCCACCCACCGTCGAACTGACCGCGGAAGCGCTCCACCCATTCGCGCGTCGGGTGATGTGGGGCGTGGGTGCCGCCAGGCGCGTAGTGGATAAACCAGGGCCGGTTGGGCGCCACCGCCTGGTTGAGCCGGATATGGTCGATGGCGTCATTCGCCATGGCCGTGGTCAGGTTCCAGCCGGGTGCGGCGCCCAGATGGGGGTTGATGGGCGTGGTGTTGCGATAGAGGTTGCCAGGCTGCCACTGGCTCGTATCGCCACCGACGAAGCCATAGAAATAGTCATACCCCTGGTTGCCCGGCCAGTTGGTGAAGGGGCCGGCCGGGGTGGCTTCCCAGGTCGGGATGTTGTGGTTCTTGCCGAACCAGGCGGTGGCATAGCCGTTCTGCCGCAACGTGGCCGCCACATGCGCCGTCTCCGGCGGAATGATCGAGTTATAGCCGGGGAATCCGGTGGTCGCCTCCGAAATGACGCCGAAGCCCACGGAATGGTGGTTGCGCCCGGTCAGCAGCGCCGCCCGCGTCGGGGAACACAGCGCCGTGGTGTGGAATTGCGTGTAGCGCAGCCCGGCTGCAGCCACCCGGTCGAGCGCCGGGGTGGGGACGACGCCGCCGAAGGTGGAGGGCGCGCCGAAGCCCACATCGTCGGTCAGGATCACCAGCACATTGGGCGCGCTTTCGGGCGGCATCACCTGCGGCGGCCAGGCGGCGCGGCTCTCGCCTGCACTGGGCATGATCACGCCGGTGAAGGGGGGTGTGGGCCCGGGCAGGCTGAAAGGGCTGGGGGTTATCAAGGCATCTGCCGCACCGAGTGTGCCGCGAACCTGCTGCGCCCAGGCCCCGGGCGTAAAAAGGGCGAGGGACAGTGCCGCGCCCGCCAAGGTCATAACAAACCGGCATGAATTCTTCATGTCGCAGCCTCCGATGCAAAAACCGAAAGGGTCGCGCCGACGCGATACCCTCCCAAGAACAGCATGCATGGTGTAGGAGTCAACACAAGCACCCGTTTCTATCCGAATCAGGCAAGTTTTATCGTCAGAGCCGAGTCTATCGCGGCGCAACCGTGTCGCGTCGCGGCCAGGCCTGGGCGATGGTGCGCGACGGCGTCTCACCGAACAGCGCCCGGTAATCACGAGCAAAATACCCGAGATGCCAAAAGCCATGTGCCAATGCGACACTCTTGATAAGCGGCGGCTGGTCACCCGGGCGCTGCAGGGCGCGGCGCGCCAGCGTTAGCCTCCGGGTTTTGAGATAAACCTGCGGGCTCAGCCCGGTCAAAGCCGCGACGGCATCATGCAGCTTGCGCAGCGAGATCCCCAGCCCGGTGCAGAGCTGCTCGCGATAGATCGGCATTCCCTCCTCCGCGCGCAGGTACGACTCGACCTGGCTGACCACGCGATGCGCTTCCTGGCCGGCGCGCGGCCGGGGCAGCAGGCGGGCATCGGCCGTCAGCACATCGGCCACCGCCTCGCGCAGTGACATGGCCAGCCCGGCAGCGGAGCCCGGCAGCGCCAGCTCGGATGGCAAATCCTCGGCCATGGCGGCAGTCTGGCCGAGCGCGGCGGTAAGCCGCGCGGCAGGGCCATCGGGCAGCGCCAGCCGGCCGGACCGCATGCCGGGGCGCATCGGCAGCGGCGCCAGCTCCGCCAGGGCTTCGAACTGCGACAGCGGCAGCGACAAGGCGGCCCACCGGGCAGCGGAAGGCGCATGGCCATAGAATTCAGCGCCCGCCGGGGCGAAAAATGCCTGCGAGGCGACGACCTCCTCCCCATCCATCCGCGCCGGTGCGGCGGCGTAGCACTGCGGCAGAATCAGCGCCGCCATGCCGGGCGCGATCGCGCCCCGCGCCGTGTGGGTGCTGCAATCCGACTGCTGCACGACCATGTCGGCCACGCGGAGCAGTCGAAGTGTCGCGGAAAACCCATGTCCCGGTATTGAGCTATATTCGAATTGCCCTCCCAGCAGCGACGCCGCGAAGTCGTCGGGCTGGCGGAAATGCGCAAACACGCCCTCGGCGGGTAGAATTCGGCCGGTCTGAGTCACGCCGTCTTTCTCCATGCGCGGAATAACCGCAAGCCCGGGCTGTGCCGGCCTGCTGCGGCAACGGCGCTTCGCGGCCGGCCCGACGGCCCTCGCCGTTCGGCGGCGGCTGACTCCGGCGCAAAGCCAACCAGCCTCATCTGGCGTCGGGACGGACAGGGCCTTCGCCTCAACGCGCCGGCGCAGCGTCCGGGAATTGCCAGCGGCCGTCGAGGATCTCCGCCCGCGGGCGATACAGGCGCACGGTGTAGTTCCACCCCGGCATGATCGGCAGGCAATTCGGCGTCGTCTCCCCGCAGCTGCCAAACTGCACCGTCACGCTGCCATCCGCGCCCGCGCGGCCGGTAAGGCTGTTGACGGAGTACTGGCCGCGGGGATTGGGTTGGAAGAACCCTTGTTGATTGTAAAGGCTGATCGACCAGAAGCCATCGACCGGCACATCCCGCAAACGCAGTTGATGCACAACCGCACCATCATTCGCGGTCGGAACGATATTCAGATAGGTCGCGGCCATGGCGGGGTTGCCGCCCCAGCCTATCGCCGTGCCGATCAGATGGTGGATGGGATTGACCTCGCCTCGGCGGCCGAAGGCGCGGGAACTGTCGCGTAGCGTCGAGCCCAACACCTTCAGTGCGTCGCGTACGCGCGCCAGAGATTGGGTGTCCCAACTCGGCGTCTCGAAACGGCCAGCACTGGCCTGTTCAATGCGCAAGCTGTCCTGCAAGGCTTGCGCCGCGCGGATGTCCGCGGGGTTGCCCGGGTCGACGAAGGTCCTGACCAGAAGGAACACGTAGCGGGTGCCGATCGCCTCACGCGTCAGAACATGGCGGCCGGCGCTGTAGATCACGTTCGGCACGAAATGATCCTGGTCCAGCACCATGAGCGACATGAAACGCCGCCCAGCCTCAGGCATGATGACCGTGGCAGGCCCGCCGTCGAGGTCAATGACGGCACGGGAATAGAGCGTGTCACGGTTCATTCGAACGATCGGCTGACGCTCGACCGGCGTCACTTCCCGCTCGTGCAGAAAACGCGCAAAGGCGCCATCCGCAACCTGCCGGGCAAGAGTATGATCCGTCTCGGCCCGGGTGAAATTATCGACCGTGACCCCGTCGTTCGCAGATGCGCTGCCGAATGCGAGCAAAAATGCCAGCGACCAGACACGGAGGTGATAGTGCATCCAGTTACCCTGCGGGAAAGCGTGCTCAATTCCTAGCAAGGTTGAACTGACCGGTCGATCGTTGCAAGCGTTGAGGAGAAGGTCTGAAAGGTCGAGGAAGGGCGTCTGGACCGGCCTGGTCGTGAATTATCTTTGCGCCGGTCGCGCTGCGATTAAGGCACGCCACTGTGAAAAATGATCTCGCGAGTTGGCAGTCACTTATAGAATGCCCGCATCTACGCCCGCCGTCCGCAAAATCGTCTGCAGTTGGTCGAACGAGCTGGCCACTCCACCGGAAACTGTTCCAAGAGCCCGTCCAGGATCGCCCGTAAGCGTACGCTGACGGCTGCGGTTATCGGGGCTTGACGCGCGTCAGCCTCT
>CAYNBM010000068.1:0-9738 GCA_964395305.1 uncultured Rubritepida sp. | reverse complement strand
GCAAACTATCTGGCCAATTCAGGATATCCACGGATGATATGAAAGGGCTCTAGCGTTGGCAGAACACGCGCCACGCCACGCCCGCGGCATCGCGCTCGGCATGGGTGACGGTCAGGATGTCGGAGCCGAGCTGGAAGGTGTCGCCCGTGCCCAGCGCCGGCAGCGTGGCGATGGCGACGGCCAGCACGTCGCTGGCCTGGAGCAGCTCGGTCCCGAAGGCGTCCCCGCCGCGATCAGGCGAGGAGCGGATGACCCGCAGTGACACCTGCGGCCCGGTGCCCTGCGAGCGGTAGTTCGCTGTCTCGCCGAGATTGGCATCGGCGAGCAGCGTCGCCATGGCCGCGGTGAAGGCGGCCCCGCTCATGCCGGATAGGCCTTGCGGTCGAGCTCAAAATGCGGCCCGTCGCGAAAGCTCTGCCAGTCGCCACCCCAGACCAGCTTGACGCCCTCGGCCCTGGCCGCGGCTTTCATGGCCGCTGCGATCTGGGCGTAAAGCGGCCAATCCCAGCGGATTTCGCCGGCCTCGGGCGTGCCATCGCCATCATCCAGCCAATAGGCCAGGTCCACGGCATGGCCGGTGAGATGGCGCGATTTCAGGGTGCGGGAGGCGCCGACCTCCACCAACGCCGCCTGCCGTTCCGGCGTGCGCAGCCCCTCCGTGACAATGAAGGGTGCTGCGGCGCGCGCGCGTTCGACGACGCGCACCAGATCGGGATGCACACCGGCCAGGCGCTCCCGGTCACGGGCGAGCAGCATCACGTGCCCACCGGGGGCACGCGGGCCAGCATGACGCGCACGATGGTATCGGCGGCCAGCGCCGCCAGGGTCGCCACGCCCACCTGGAAGTTGCCGGTGGCGGTGGTGGTGATGCGGCGGTTGGTATTGTCCCAGAACACCCGCGCGCCCTGGGTGATGGCGAGCGCCGGCTCCTTGGTGAGTTCGAACTCGCCGCGGGTTTCGCATTCGACGCTGGCGTTCTGCGCCGCGTCCATGGCGGCGACGCCAAAGAAGGCGCCGACCAGCATGCCCTGGCCGGAGAGGATGCCGCCGACATAGGGCACCGGCATGGGGATGGAGCGCGCGTCGGGGCGGATGTTGTTGCGCATGGCAATGGGGTCTCCTGAACGCAGCAGGGGCGCCGAACCGGATCATCCGGCGGCGCCCCTGGTGCTGTGGTGGTGGATGGGTGGGAGGGGGATCAGGTCCCCGGGTTGAAGTAGCCGCCGCGCCAGTCGATGGCGCCGACGCCGAAATCGAAGATCACCGAGACCTCGACACCATCGACGCCGGAGACCGGGCCGGTGGTGACCTGCGGCCCCTCGGCGCCGTTGAGGTAGCCATAGACATAAACCGGCGCCGTGACCGGATCGGCATAAAGATACCAGCGATTGGTCGGGATCAGTGGCTCGACCACCGGCTGCACGAAGCTGGAGAAGACGTTCTCCTGGCTGATCTGGTTGGCGGCGACCGGCACAGTGAGTTGGCGGGCCGGCAACTCCAGGTTCGGCCCGACCAGCAGGCGCATGGAGGCACCGACTGCGATGGGCAGGCCGTCCAGGGTTTTCTGGCGCATCACCGCGGAGCGGCCCACCGCGAGGTTGCCCAGGTCGAGCGCAGTGCCGGCCGAGGCCTTGTTGGCGCGCGCGGCGGCGGTGCCGAACACGGCGGCGCTGCCGGTGGTGAGCGTCGGGCCGTCGCCGGCGGCGGAGTTCAGCAGCGCATAGGCGGTGGCGTTCTCGAAGTCGGCCACGCGCCGGCCGATGGCGGCGGCGAAGTCGGTGAAGGCGCCGAGATCATCGTTGACCAGCATGGGCCGCGTGACCCGGATGCGCCGGGCGAAGGTCTGCAGCAGGACGATCTCCTGGCTCTCGGACATGGTGCCGGTCTGGATCTCGCCATTCTCCATCAGCGGCAGCAGCGTCGGAAAATCACCGACGCGCAGATGGCGGTGCGGCTTGAAGTCGCGAAAGTCGCGGCGGAGGAAGATCTGGCGATAGGTGGGCGCGGCGGGCGCATAGGCCGCCAGCAGCATCTTATTGGCCGCAGCCGAGAGCAGCGCCGGGAAGTCGCTGGTGGTGTGAAAGGCGCGCTCGGCGAGCAGGGTCGGGTTGCGCGGCGGGTTGGGATCGCCCTTGGCGCGCAGCAGGTGGCCGATCATGTCGGAGGGGCGCCAGCCCATGAATTCGACATGGCGGCCGGACCCCTTGGGCTGATACCCGGGCATGGAGCGGGCGGCCAGCGCCTCGGCCATGGCGTCGAGCATCGCGGCGGGATCATCATGGCCTGGGCCGGTTTCGGGGCGGGCCGGCAGCGAGGGACGCGGGCCGGCGGTGACCATGATGTCAAAGAGCGAGCGGCGAACTTGGTCCGCGGACCAGCCTTTCTCGATGGCCTCGGCGCGCATGGGGGCGATGCGCTCGGCGGGCACCAGGGCGCGGGCGGCGTCGATGGCGGTGTCGATGCCGCTGATGCGTTCGCGCTCGGCACGGCCGGCCTCGGCGCGGATGGCGTCGAGATCGGGGGGCGCGGCACGGGCCGGTTCGGGCGGAGTGGTGGCGGGCGGGTTGGTCACGGGGTTCTCCTGGGGCGGGGCGGTTTCGGGCGTGGGCTCGGGCATGGTGGGTTCCTCCTCGGGAAGGTCGGGTTCGAGGGCGGTCGTCGGTGCGCCCTGGTCGCCCTCGGCGCGGACGCTGGCGTCGCGGTCCACCGGCACTGCGACGACCGAGATCTCGAAGGGCTCCCAATCGACGGCGCGATGGACGGTCTGGCCGGTGGCGGCGTCAGGCCGCGGGTCGTAGCGGTGCACGCGATAGCCGACGCTCACGGCGCGCAGCGTGCCGTCGGCGATGCGCTGCCAGACCGGCTCGACATCCGCGGCGGCGGAGAATTGCAGCGTGGCATGGCCGCGGCCGGCCTCGAGGCGGGCGGCGATGACGCGGCCCAGCACATCGCGCGCATCGCCACGGCGATGGGTGTTCAGCACCGGGGCATTGCCGGAGCGCAGCGCCTCCATGCGCACGGCGCCGGGCGTCATCTCCAGCTCCTCGGTGATCAGGCCGAGGGCCGGGACGAAGTTGCGAGCACGGGCGCCGGTGGACCAGACCACGTCCACGGTGCGGGCGGCGCGATCGACGGTGACGGGGGCGGCGAGTGCCCGCTGCGCGATGATCGATTGCCCGTCGCTGGGCAGTCGATCGGGCGCAACAGACGTGTCCGGCGCGGGGGTGCCCCCGCCCGGTTCGATGGGTTCGGTCATGATTTCAACCTTGTGGTTGCGGGTCGGGGCGGGCGGGCGCGGCGGCGCCAGTGGCAGCGATCTCGATGGCGGCCAGCTGCGCTGCATCCTGGGCCGCGCCCGACTTGGCGACGCGGCGCGGATCGGTGTCGAGCGACAGCCCGGCATCATCCAGCAGCGCGTTGGCCTCGCGGATCATCTCGACCGCCTGGCGGAAGTCGTAGCCGAAGGCGCCGACTGCCTCGGGCTGCGGGACAAAGCCAGCGCGGACCTGCGCGATCAGCGCCGTGGTGTCCTTCAGCGGGTCGATCATCTCGTGCGCAGGCGGGACATGCGACACGCCGTCAGGAATGTCTGTTCCCCACAGCCCGAGCAGCGCCCCCTGCGCGTGAAAGCGCTCGGCGATCGGCCGCACCAACATCGGGATCAGCATGCCGTACTGGACCTGCTCGCAGAGCCGGCGGAACTCGATCTTACCGGCCCGCAGGCTGGAGTAGTTCGCCTGCGTGAGGTCGCCCGACACCTGGTCATAGGTCAGGCCGGCGCCGACCGACGCTGCCTCCAGCGCTCGCCGCGCGAAGGCGGTGTGGCTGCCACCGCCCGAGGGGTTCACCACCTCCACCGAGCCGACGCCGCGGCGATAGAGGATCATCCCCGGCTCGAAGCTCTCCACCGTGCGCCCCTGCGCATCGCGCAGCAGCCCGGCGGCCGGGCCGGTGAGCGTCTCGTCGCCCTCCTCGGTGACGACCGCGGCCAGGCACGCCTCGATCTTGGCTTTCATCAGCAGCGCCGCCTCGTAATCCCCGAGATCGCGCAGCCGGGTCAGCACCGGGGCGAGCCAGGAGACGTCGCGCAACTGGCCAGGGCGCCGCTTGCGATAGATGTGCAGCACGTCGGCCGCCTGCAGCCGCTCGCTTCTCAGCCAGGTCGCGCCCGACAGCAGCCAGGAGGCGCCGGGATGGACGCGATGCAGCCAATAGCCGATCGGCTGGCCAGCCTCGCCCAGCCCGATCCCCTGGATGGTCGGCGCACCCTCGATCAGGCCACTGCGGGCGGTGTCGAGATGGTCGCTCTCCAGCACCTGGAGTTGCAGGCCGATCGGGTTGGCGGGCGTCGGCGCCACCGGGATAAAGCGGAGAAAGCACTCCCCGCTCTCGACCACCGCGCGCATCACCAGCGCCTGCAGCCCGTAGAGGTCGAGCAACCCCTCCGCATCGCATTGCGTGCTCTCCGCCCAACGCCGCCAGGCATCGGCGTGGGCCTTGTCCGGCCAGCGGGTGGTGATGCCAGCGCCGACCGCGTTGCCCGTCCAGAGATCCACCATGCGCGTGGCGTAGGGGTCGTTGCGCACCGCGTCGCGGGCACGGCGGGCGACCGTGGCGGCGGCCGCACCGACCTCCGCCGTAGCGCTGCTCCCCGAGGCAGCCCAGCTGGAGGCACGGCTGTCCTGTGCCGCGTCATAGCCGCGGATCGCCTGCCAGACATTTCGCAGACGACCCATCAACTGGTTCCCTCGCGCGAGAAGCTGGCTAGGGTGATGCTCGGCCGGCGCGCGCTCGTGGTCTCCGCGCCCCGCAGCACCGCCAGCGCGCGCCCGAGCTCATCCAGGCTGCGATACTCAATGGTCCGCCCTTCGAAGGTCACGCGCGTGGTGCCGCCGGTATAGGCGCTGGCCAACACCGCGGCGCGGCTGCCGGCAGGCTGCGCCAGCGCCCAGGCGAGAACGGCCGGGTCCATCAGGACATCGCCTCGGTGTAGAGAATGGTGGCCGCCACGTTCGCCGTGCCGGAGAAGCTGGTCGCGACCAGGCTCAGCGTCTCGGGTGTCGCGCCCAGGATGTTGGTGCTCAGCGCCTGGAGCTGCCGCAGGTCGAACACCTGCACGCCCTGGCCGCCGGCCGGGGTGTAGCCAGCCCAGACGCGCTCGCCTCCGGCGATGGCGGTGGCTGCCGTATCTTGCTCCGACAGCGAGGCCGGGCTGCCCAGCGCGGACAGGCCCTGCCAGGTTGGGCCGGTGAGCGTGCCGCCGATGACCAGTTCGAAATAGGCCGCGGCGTCGCTGCTGACGATGAGCTGCTGCGGCACCAGCTGGCCACGGTTCACCAGGCCGATCTGGTACTGCGTCGTGGCATCCGGCGCCGGCGAGAAGGGCGTGGTGCTGCCGGTGAGCGGATTGTCGACCGTCAGCGTCACCGAGCTATTGCCGGTGATCCGCACCAGCTGCCCGGCGCCAGTGCCGCCGGTCAGGCGCAGATAGCGCCCGCGCCATTGGTTTGCTGCCCAGCCCGCGCCGGTGCGGCTCAGCTGGTTGGTGCCGCCACCGGTCGCGGTGTTGGTCTCGTCCACGACCGCCATGGGCCGCACGCGCGAGGAAAGGATCGGCCGGCGGGAGGTGACGGCGACGCGGGCGGCATTGGCATGCGGGAAGGTAAAGCCGCGCTGCTCGTCAAAGCCGCCCTCGACGACGACCGACACGCCCCAGTGCCAGAAGGAGACCAGGCCGCTGCCGGCAATGCGGCGCAGCTCATAGCGGCAGGGGAGGTTTCCGGTGCGCGACCAGGGCAGCGTCTGGCCGGCGGCATTGGCGCTGTCGAAGGCGTGGCACCAGAGCAGCTTGCCGGAGATGATGAAGCCCAGGCGGGCGCGGCCGGCGCCGTACCAGGCGTAGTCCATCACCGCCATCTGGATGCGCGCGGGATCGATGTTGCGGCCGGAGCGCCCGCCGCCGTTCAGCGCGTCGATGCTCCAGTCGCGTTGCGCCACGCGCGTGTCGGTGACGCCGGCGCCGGTATTGGCCCGGCGCACGGCCCAGAGCCCTGTCGCATCCTGCTCGAAGAAGATGCCATTGTCGGCGTCGAACATGCCGACGCGGCGGGTGATGTCGGCGGTGGGGGCGCCGAACAGCACGGCGGCGGAGGCGTAGATGCCCTTGCTCGGCTGGTAGCGGAAATAGGGGCGCGACTGGCGCAGCGCGACATCACCATTGGCCGCGACATCCATGCGCACGCCGCCCTCGATGGGGCGATGGGTGACGGCGCCGGTGCCAGCGAGGAAATTCTCCCAGCGTAGGGGCTGCATGCCGTATTCGAAATCGACGTCATAGACGTTCTGGCCGCGGGCGATCTTGAGCCGGCCGGAGGGGTCGAGCATGGCGTCGGCGAAGGCGATGGGCGGCACGCCCCAGTCCTGGTCGGCGATGAGCATGGGACGTGTCCTATCGAAGCCAGCCGCTGCGCGGGGCGAGCCATGTGGTTGGGCGGGCGGCGGTGGTTGGCATTGGCGCGGCCTGCGGTGGCTGAGCGATATTCCCGGCGGTGGGAAGTTCGCTCGGCAGCAGCGGTGCATCGGCGATCTGGTCCCGGAGCTGCTGCCAGAATCGCTCGCCATAGCGATCGGCGCCGAGCAGCCAGAGTGCGGCGCGCGCCAGCACCGCGCAGTCGAGTGCCTCGTTCCGTTCCCGCAGCTTGGCCCATTCCTGCCGTGCAAAGCCCCGGCGGTCCTTGGTCGTGCGCAGCTGCTCGGCGACCAGCTGCTTGACCCATTCCACCTCGATCGCGCGCGGCAGATGCACCCAGCCTGGCGGTAGGTCCTCGGCGTCACCGCGGCCGAGCCAGAGCCGGCGATACAGATCGGCCTTCCAGGTCGAGACCGACACGGTCCAGAGCTTCAGGCCGCGGCGCAGCTTCTGGCCGTTGATCAGCGCATCCACCGGCGTCGGGCCCTGGACCGGCTGGGCGCGGTTCCATCCGTCGATGCCTTTGGTCGGCGCGATGCGCGGATCCCGTAGGCGGCGCAGGTGACCATAGACGGCAGCGGTGTCCCGGCCGCCGGTGTCGACGCAGAGGCGGGCAATGCGCATGGCGCCGCCGCTCTGGCGTGGCCAATCGCGCGCCAGCAGCTTCGCCAGTTCGTCCCAGGGCTCCCGGTCCCGCGGGCTGCCGGGGATCACCACGTGGTCCACCAGCCAGGAGGAGAAGCCCTCCGCCCAGCCCCAGACATCGCATTCCAGGCGGTCGTCCTGGACGTCGACGCCGGCGGTCAGGACGAGCGCGCCTGTGGGCACCACACCCATCGGAAAGTCCTCGCGGCGCTCGATCAGGCGCTCCCAATCCGGCGCCTCGCCCTGCTCCTGCCAAGTCTCGCCAAGGACAGTGTTCTTGAAGGTCTTGATGTCCTCGGGCTTGCCCTGTGCGGCCTCCCAGTCCCGCGCGACCTGCTCCCAGGAAAGCCAGCCCACGGGCGAGTACAGCGCCGAGATGTGGAAGCCGATGGTGTGCGGATCCTGGCCCTCGGCCGTCGCGCGCCATTCGCCGCCGCCGAGCATCGCGGTCTTGTCGTGCTCCTGCATCGGGTGGTCGCAGGCGGTGCAATGATACCGCGCCGTCTCCGGCGCACCCTTCTCCCAGATCAGCCGCTCGAAGCGTAGCCACTGCATCTCCTGGCATTCGGGGCACGGCACGAAGAACCGCCGCTGGTCGGAGGCCAGATACTCTCGCTCGATCCGGCTCCTGCCAGCGATCGTCGGCGTCGAGACCAGGAAGGCCTTGCGCCGCCAGCCGAAGGTCCGCGCCCGCGCCTCGGCCAGCGCAATCGGATCACCTTCGCCGGCGACGTCACCGGGATAGGCATCCACCTCGTCGAGGAACAGGAACCGCGCCGTCATCGACCGCAGGCCGACCGCGCTGTTCGCACCCGTCAGGACCAGGATGCCGCCGGGGAATTCTTTCGACAGCATGGTGTTGCCGCTGTCGCGGGCCCGCGCCGGCGCAACCCGCTCCCGCAGCGCCGGCGTCTCCTCCAGCAGTGGGTCGATGCGCTGCCGCGAGAAGCGCTTGGCCAGTTCCACGGTCGGCTGCACCGCCAGTGCCGGTGCCGGCACGTGGTGCATGATGTAGCCGAGCCAGTTGTTTCCGCTCTCCGTGGCGCCCACCTGCGCGCCCTTCATGAACACGACGCGCCGGGCGGGATGCACCGCCGACAGCGCGTCCATCACGTCCTTCAGGTAGGGCGTGCGGCTGGTGCGCCAGGGGCCCGGCTCGGCCGAGGCGCGGCTGCCGAGCATGCGATGCCGCTCGGCCCATTCCGAGACGGTGAGCTGCGGCGGCGGGCGGAGCATGGCGCCGACACGCCGGCGCACATGCTCACGGCTGCGAAGACCGGTCCCCTCCGAGGCCTGCTGGATCGAAGCGATCGGCCGCCTCCGTCAGCAGGTCGTTGATGTGGCTCTGCAGGATGGTCTGCAGCAGATGCGGATCGACACTGATTTCGGCGGCGATCAGGCCCGAGACGCGAGCGGGCCAGCTCAGCAGCGCGTCGCGCATCGTGCTGCCGATCTCGTCCAGCGCGGCGTTCGCCTCGGTGACATCGAGCAGGCGGCGCTTGGTCTCGTCCAGCGAGAGGCGCTGCGCCTCTACCTTCAGGGCGAGTTGCGCGACCTTCAGCCGGGCGAAGGGCGTGCCATCTGCGCCGGCACCACCGGCCAGGGGCGAGCGGGCAGGATCGGCGGTCTCGGTCAGGCGTCGGCGGGTCTTGTCGATGTCCCACTGGCCGTCAGGCTCGCGGGCGATGCGGTTGGTCTGCTCGGCCTTGCGCAGGGCGGTGTCACTGACACCGAGGCGCCGCGCGGCCTCACGGGTGGAGGGGGTCAGCTCGGGCATGGCGGCGACCTCCCGCCGCACAAAAATGGACCGCGCGACCGGCTATCCCACCAAGGCGCGCAGCTTGGCGCGGACCTCCTCGAGCTCCGCGGGCGACACCCGTCCCTTGCGCGCGGCGCGGCGGGCCCGCCAGTCGAGGCTCTTCACCTGATCGGCGAGGACGACGCTGTCGGGCTTGCCGACGATCGCGACCTCGAAAGGATAGCCCTTGATGCGGGTTGTGAGGGGGCAGCAGACCATCAGGCTGGTCTTGCCGTTGTACGCGGCGGGGCTGAGCACCACAGCCGGGCGATGCCCCGCCTGCTCATGGCCCGCCTGCGGGTCGAACTCCAGCCAGACGATGTCGCCCGCGTCCGGGACGTAGCGTGCGCCGCTCACCAGGCCTCGCGGCCCCGCGACGGGCCGAACTCGGCGCTCTCATGGCGATTGTCGTCGGTGATCGCCTCGACGAGCGATGCCAGGTCATAGCGATCGGGCTGCACCGGCTCGATGATGATCCGCCCTCCTTCCTCGCGGACCTCGACCGGCTGGTCGAGCGAGAGGCGGGCCGCGGCCATCACCGAAGCCGGGATGCGCACGGAGGCGCTGTTTCCCCATTTTTTGACGACCACGCGCATAATGTCCCCGGAATGCTGCTGAGACGCAACAGATAGGCAACGGTGCGATATGTGTCAACATTGTAGATACATATTGCGCCGGGGATCGTGGTGATCCCCGGCGCTCCCGATGATGTTCGACCTCCTGGCTGAGACTCTTCACTCCGCCAGCGCGTAGATGGTGAAGGAGCCCTTGGCGCCCGTCTTGTTCGGGCCGACCATCCGCTCGCGCGACTTCACCTCGACCGCGT
>CAYNBM010000067.1:0-9931 GCA_964395305.1 uncultured Rubritepida sp. | reverse complement strand
ATCCTCGTCGCCCGCCGCCGGCCGCGTCGCTATGCGTCGTCCATCCTGCCCCTGCTGCTCGCGGAGGCCGCGTGATGGACGCGCCCCGCACCAACCGCCCCACCCTCGACGCGCTGCGCCACATGCCGGTGAGTGACGTTATCGCGCTGCCGGCCGAGCATCTGGCGCTGCTGCAGACGGATGCGCGCGAGGCGCTGGATGCCGCCAAGCGCATGCAGGACTGGATCGAGGCCGCGATCGCGCTCCGCTACGAGCAGCGCGCCATCGGCGCCCGTGCCGCGGCCGGCAAGGACACCGGCACGGTCCGCTTTCAGGACGGCGCCGTGGAGATCGCGGTCGACCTGCCGAAGCGGGTGGATTGGGACCAGGCGCGGCTCGCAGCGCTGTCAGAGCAGATCCGCGCTGGCGGCGAGGACCCCGGCCAGTATGTCGAGGTCAGCTTCAAGGTCTCGGAGCGAGCCTACATCTCCTGGCCGGAGCGCATTCGCGCCGCTTTCGAACCGGCCCGCACCGTGCGTACCGGCCGCGCCACGTATCGCCTCGCGATCATGTCCGAGACGGCGATGCGCGACAGCCCACATTCCGGCGCCCTCCATCCTCTGCGGGGGGCTCTCTGATGGCGCTGCGCATCGTCACGGCCGACGACCGGCTCTCTGCCGCCGCGAACAAGACCACGATGGTCATCGTCGGCGAGAGCGGGTCAGGCAAGACCACGCTCGTCAAGGCACTGCCCGCCGTCGAGACGGCCTTCCTCGACCTCGAGGCCGGCATGAAGTCGGTGCAGGACTGGCGCGGCGACAGCATCCCCGTGCGCTGCTTCGAGGACATGGTGGTTCTCACCTCCCTGATCGGCGGCCCGAACCCTGCCGCCCCGCCCACCGCCTTCTTCTCGAACGAGCACTACGCCCACTATGCCGCGCAGCATCCCGACCTCGTCGCGATGCTCGCCCGCAAGTCGATCATCTTCGTCGACAGCATCACCGATCTGACGCGCCAGGCCATGGTCTGGGCGAAGAAGCAGCCCGAGGCCTTCTCGGACAAGACCGGTAAGCCGGACACACGCGGCGCCTATGGCCTGCTCGGGCGCGAGGTCATTGGCTTGCTGAAGCACCTCCAGCACGCGCCAGGCAAGACCGTGATCCTGGTCGGCATCCTGGAGAAGCACACCGACGACTTCGGCCGCGTGACCTGGCAGCCGCAGATGGAGGGCGGCAAGGCCGGCCGCGAACTCCCCGGCATCGTCGATCAGGTCATCACCCTCTCGCTGTTCTCCCGCGATGGCGACGGCGCGCTGGTCCACGACCCTCAGCGCGGCACGGAACGCCGGCTGGTCTGCCAGGCGGGCAACCGCTTCGGGCTGCCGGCCAAGGACCGCTCCGGCCGCCTCGATGAGACCGAGCCGCCGGATCTGCTCGCGCTGCTCCGCAAGATCAACGCGCCCGCCCCATCCCCCGCCTGACCCGAACCCGAGAGGCACACCGATCGATGTACGACATGAACGACGCCGAACTGCCGCGTGGCTCCGACCTCATCCCGGACGGCACCTTTGCCAAGGTGACCATGGTGATCCGCCCTGGCGGGGTGGACGGTCAAGGCGAGGCGGACCGCGGCCTCCTGAAGGCATCCCGTGGCGGCGGCGACACCGCCATGGTCGACGGCGAATTCACCGTCGCTGCGGGCCCGCACATCCGCCGCAAGTTCTGGCAGACCTTCACGGTGGTCGGCGGCAAGGTCGATGAGCACGGCGTGTCCATCGCCTGGAAGATCTCGAAGGGGACCTTCCGCGCCATGATCGACAGCGCGCTGGGTCTCGACCCGCAGGATATGAGCGAGGCCGCAAAGGCCAAGCGGGTTCTGCGCGGATTGTCCGACCTGTCGGGCATCACCTTCGCCGCAAAGATCCGGGTCGAGCCGGCGAATGACCCGCGCTACAGCGACAGCAACCGCCTCGACCGCGTGGTGCTGCCGGGCGAGCCAGAATACGCGCGCATCATGGCGGGCGAGTCGGTGCCGGCTTCGCCCAGCGGCCAGCGCGCGGCGAAACCTGCCGCTGCTCCCGCGCCCGCCGCCCCCGCCTGGGCCAGCGCGGCAGCGCCGCAGGCCGCCGCCCCAGCGTCGCCTTCCTGGGCCGCACCGGCGGCTACGCCGGCCGCCCCGCCCCCCCGTTCGGCACCCCCCGCCGCCGGTGGCCCGGCCTGGCTGAACGGATGATGCGCCGATGGTCCGTCGCCGCTGGACGCGGCCGGCGCAGCCGCGTGCTGCGGCCAAGTCCCTGCCACCGCCGCGCGGCTGCTCGCCCGATGATCAGGTGCGTCGCCTCACATGCGCGCTCTGCAGCCGGGAGGCGAAGGGCTTCGGCTACATCCACGAGATGCGGCTGGGCGAGTTTCCCCATCACCGCTTCTGCTCGATGCGGTGCTGCGACGCGGGCGGGGCGATGGCCCGCAGGTCCAACGGCGTGATCGACAAAACGCAGATGGAGGAGCGCGCGGTGAAGGACGCGCGCCGGCCGCTCGCCGAGGTGCTGGTGGAGCTGAACCTCATGGCGCCGTTCCACGACCGGAGTGCCACGGAGATCGACCGCATCATCGAGGCCTGCGTCGACGGCTTCCAGGCATCCATGCAGCGCCAAGCCGCCGAGCGGGATCCGCTCGACGACCCGATTCCATTTTGACCCCTCAAGCAGAAGGCAACCATCGATGACGTGTGTACCCGATAATCCCGACGCATTGCTTCGGCGCGAGCTTACGGCCGCGGCACTCACTGAACTTGGCTATCCGGTTTCGCCACGCACTCTCGCCACCAAAGCCACGCGCGGCGGCGGCCCGCCCTACTCGATGTTTGCCGCTCGCGCGCTCTACCGCTGGGGCGATGCTCTGGAATGGGCTCGCAGTAAAACGACCCAGCCCTTGCGCTCGGCGCGCGGCACCGCGGCTGGCGAGAGAAGCGAGTGATGGGCACCGCCGTGATCACCCCGTCGCATATTCACGGCGCATCGATCGTCATCGCGACAAGCTGCCGCACGTCCCCGCCGGCTGGGCGTGCGGGTCAATGATCGATCTGAACCATGGCTCCGGCCTCGTCTACGGAGGGCAAAGCATGGCCCTCTGCGACGCCCCAGCGGTCACCGCCCGCATCAACGCGCATGTCGATGCGGCGCTGGTCGCGCGCAATCAGCAACAGCGCCCCCGCGACTATCTTGGCGGCAGCCGCATCGGCGAGGCCTGCGCGCGAAAGCTGGTCTACGAGGTAGCCCGCGCGCCGAAGGATGCCGGCCGGGACTTCGACGGTGGCATCCTGCGCATCTTCGATGCGGGGCACCAGTTCGAAACGCTGTCCATCCGCTGGCTCCGCCAGGCGGGCTTTGATCTGCGCGATCGTGGCGCCGATGGCGAGCAATTCGGCTTTGCCGCCGCGGGCGGAAAGCTGCGTGGCCATGCGGATGGCGTCATCGTGGCCGGCCCCGATGTCGGCATCCGCTGGCCTTCCCTGTGGGAGCACAAGGCACTCGGTCAGAAATCATGGACCGACCTGGTCAAGCACGGCCTGCGTCAGTCCAAGCCGATCTACTTCGCCCAGGTGCAGCTCTACATGGCCTACCTCGAGCTCGAGGTCGCGCTGCTCACCGCGCTGAACCGCGACACGCTGGCGCTGCACCACGAGGCGGTGCCCTTCGATGCAGCCGAGGCGCAGCGCCTGTCCGACCGCGCCGTCGACATTCTGCGCGCGGCTGAGTCCGGCGAATTGCCGCCGCGGATCGCAGCGCATTCCGATTTCTACCTCTGCCGCTTTTGTCCCTACGCGGCTCGCTGCTGGGAGAACGCCCAATGACGCCTGCCACCTCCTCGCGCATGATGCCCCTTGCCTTCAGCTTGAAGCGTCATGTCCTTCGTCATGCACATCGCTTTTGGTGTGAGATCGATGCCAAGGCGGTCGCTACCGCCCCGATCTACATCTTTCCAGATAGTCGCCGCTTCAACTCGGACGATGTTGAGCGGCTCGCCACCAGCAACCTGGGCGGCACGCTCAAGCTGCCGCACCCGCACTGCATCTTTGAACTTCAGGATCCTGATGAGCCGGAGGCATGTCTCGCCTCCTATGCACGTGCCACCGAGGCAGGCGTCGATAGCTTCCTGTTCCGCTTTCTCCCAGAGCGGAATTGCTGGAGCGACCTGATGGCCGCAGTGGAATTCCTGCCCAACGGTCTGGCCGAAGTCATGGGCCACCCGAAGGAGCAGGACCCGAACCACTACGCGCCGACCTTTGAAGCCGCGACCTCCATGGTCTGGCGCGCGCTCGGACTACTCTCCATCCCCACACCGCTGGCCGAACATCAACTCTCGCCACTGCGTCGACGATCCTTTGCGAAGGAGGGCGTGCGCGGATGGAACTATCGTGTCGCTGACATCCAGCCACACATCATCGCATCCGCGCTGGCTGAGCGCAGCGGCTCACATGCCTCACCCCGCTGGCACATTCGTCGCGGCCACTGGCGTGCGCTCGCCGATGGTCGCCGCGTCTTCGTCCGCCAATGCGAGGTCGGCGATATCGCCCGTGGTGGCGTGATCAAGGATTACCTGGTGAATGGCGGGGAGCTCGCATGAGCTTCACACCCTCTCCCCAACAGGCCGATGCCATCCGCGCCATCGTGGATTGGTTCCAGAACCGCACGCACCAGCAGCAGGTGTTCCGGCTGTTCGGCTATGCCGGCAGCGGCAAGAGCACCGTCATCACCTACGCCATTCAGGCGATCGGCATCGACGTGGCAGCCGGCGATGACGAGGAGGATGCGGCGCGCCGTCGCATCCTCTTCGCGGCTTTCACCGGCAAGGCGGCGCTGGTGATGACCCGCAAGGGCACGCCTGCCTCCACCATCCACTCCCTCATCTATCGCGTCTCTGAGGCGACGCCCGAGGAAATCGACCGCGTCGAGCGGGACCTCCTCGACCTGCAGCGTGGCCTCGGCCGCATGGCACCTGCCGAACGCGCCTTCGCGGAGATGCAGATCAGCAAGCTGCAGCTGCGCCTGGCGGATATCCACAAGCCGACTTTTCTGCTGAACGAGCAATCGCTCGTGCGTGATGCCGACCTCATCGTGCTGGACGAGGTGTCGATGGTCGGGCCGGAGATGGCCGCCGATCTGCTGGCCTTCGGCAAACCCATCCTGGTGCTGGGCGATCCCGGGCAGCTGCCCCCCATCAAGGGCACCGGCGCCTTCACCGAGGCAAAGCCGGATATCATGCTCACCGAGATTCATCGCCAGGCCGGCGAGAGCGCCATCATCCGCCTCGCCACCATGGCGCGGCAGGGCATCGACATCCCGCCCGGCGAACATGATGCGCATGTCTGGAAGCTGCCGCGCAATGCGGTGCGGCCCGAGCAAATGCTGCGCGGCGGCCAGGTCATCTGCGGCCGCAACGACACGCGGCGCTGGCTCAACAGCCAGATCAAGCAGGCCGCTGGCTTTCCGGCACCCTATCCCGCGGGTCAGGACGAGAAGCTCATCTGCCTCAAGAACCGCCACGACCTGAGCCTGGTCAATGGCATGTTCCTGTCGCTGGCGGAGATCCGACATGAGAGCGACCTCGCCTTTTCGGCCACGATCACCACGGAGGATGGCGTCGTCATCTCCGGCCGGCACCGGTTCTACAAGGGCCATTATGACGATCACGTCCGCTACGACCGGGAGCGTCTGACCCGCGACTACCGCGAGATGCGCGGGCTGATCGAGAGCAGCTGGGGCTATGCCATCACCTGCCACAAGGCCCAGGGCAGCCAGTGGGAGAATGTCGTCGTCTATGATGACGGGCTGAGCCGCACGGCCGAGGATCGTAATCGCTGGCTCTACACCGCCATCACGCGCGCCGAACGCGGGTTGGTGATCCTTGATTGACCTGAACGACGCCACGCCACCGGCATCCTCAGTCCGCTACGACCTGGACGCCATTGGTGCCCGCCTGCGCGACACGGCCCCTGCGTGGGTGCCTGGGCTGTTCCCCAATGGGCGGCGCCAGGGCGATGAATGGCGGCTGGCCAACATCCAGGGCGCGCCGCCGCGCCAATCCGGGTCCTGCGTGATCATGCTGGCCGGCGAGCATGCAGGCGATTGGCATGACTTCGACGGCGCGCAGGGTGGCGGCCCATTCAGCACGCTGGAGCACGGCACCGGCCTTTCGGGGCGGCTGCTGTTTGCCGAGGCTGCGGCGCGTGTCGGTTGGACGGGCGAGGCGCCGGCGCGGCAGGACCCGCCGCCGGCACGCAAGCCTGACCGCGACATGACGCATGAGATCGGCTTCGTGCGGGAGCACGCGGTGCCGATCGCCGGCACGCCCGCCGCGCACTACCTCGCGGACCGCGGTCTGGCCGTGCCGCCCGGTGCCGACCTGCTGTTCCATCCTGACCTGACGAACTTCGAGACCAAGGCCGGCTATCTGGCGATGATCGGGCTGGTCCGTGATGTCGCCGGCGAGGTGATCGCCCTCCATCGCACCTATCTGCAGCAGGATGGCGACATCGTCCGCAAGGCCGATGTCCCCAAGCCGCGCATGATGATGGGCAAGGTCGGCGGTGGCGCCGTGCGCCTGGCGCCGATCGGCGCGCATGGCGTGCTCGGGCTCTGCGAGGGCATCGAGACAGGCCTCGCCGTCATGGGGGCCTGCCCGGGGCTGCCGGTCTGGGCCACCCTCTCCACCTCCGGCCTCGAGCAGGTGCACGTGCCGCCCGAGGCGCACCGCATCATCATCCTCGCCGACCATGACGCCTCCGGCGCCGGCATGCGCGCCGCGGACGCGGTGGCGGGCCGCCTTCGCCGCAACGGCATCATCGCCGCGATCGCCAGGCCGCCGCAGCAGGGCGACGACTTCAACGACATGCTTGGCCGCGATGGCCCCGAGGCCATTGCCGCCCTGGTAGACGCCGCCCTGCGCGCAGCAGCCACGCCGCCGCCGCCAGCGGAGGACGAGACCGGCCGCCACCTGCCGCTGGGCTTCCAGGAGCCGGCCGCGCCATTGCCGGTGCTGCGCGCCGATGAAGGCAATCTTCGCCGCGCCACCGACCGCGCCTGGAGCGCAATCCTCGCTTCCAACCGCACGCCCTGGCTGTTCCGGCTCGGCGGGCTGCCCAGCTGGGTCACGCCCGACGATGAGGGGCGGCCCATCGCCGCCACGGTCTCGGAGGAGCGGCTCCGCCACATGCTGGCCAAGCTGGCGGATTGGCGGAAGGTCAACGCCAAGGGCGAAGCCATCCCCGCGCCGCCGCCCACCGGCGTGGTGAAGTCGCTGCTGGCCACCCCGGATCCCGGACTGCCCATCCTCGCCGGCATCGTCACCACGCCGGTCTTTGGGCGCGGCGGCGTGCTGCTTACCGAACCGGGCTACCACCCCGACGCCCGGCTCCTTTATCGCCCGACCGTGGACTTTCGCCTGCCAGCTGTTCCCGATCGGCCTTCCTCTCAGGACATCGCTGCGGCGCGCTCTCTGCTGCTGGATGACCTGTTGGGCGACTTCCCCTTCACCAGCACCGCCGAGCGCGCCCACGCCCTGTCCCTGCTGCTGCTCAGCTTCCTCCGCGCCATGATCGACGGCCCGACGCCGCTGCACCTGATCGAGAAGCCCACCCCCGGCACCGGCGCCACGCTGATGGTGGACGTCATTGCCACCGTGCTCACCGGCGTCGGCGCCTCCGTCATGACCGAAGGGCGCGACGACGAGGAATGGCGCAAGCGCATCACTGCCAAGCTGCGCCAGATCCCCTCGCTGATCCTGATCGACAACCTGCGCGAGCAGCTCGACAGCTCCGCCCTCGCCGCGGCCCTGACCGCCCCCTTCTGGGAGGATCGCATCCTCGGGCAATCCGATATGACCCGGCTTCCCATCCGCTGCGCCTGGGTCGCCACAGGCAACAACCCCACCTTCTCGAACGAGATGGCTCGGCGCCTGGTCCGCATCCGGCTCGACGCGCACACCGACCAGCCCTGGCGCCGCGACACCTTCCGCCATCCCGACCTCATGGTTTGGGTGCGCGCCAATCGCGGCCGGCTGGTCGCCGCCTGCCTCACCCTCTGCCAGGCGTGGATCGTGGCAGGCCGGCCCCGCGGGGGCCGCAGCATCGGCAGCTATGAGATCTGGGCGCAGACGCTGGGCGGCGTGCTGGAGGTGGCCGGCATCGAGGGCTTCCTGGGCAACCTCGACGAGATGATGGCGGCGTCCGACGGCGAGGGCGGGGCGTGGCGGGCTTTCGTGCAGACCTGGTGGGATCGCTTCGGGACGGCAGAGGTCAGCGCCAGCGATCTGTTCGGGCACGCCAGGATCGCCGATCCGCCTCTGCCGATCAGCGCGAAGGATGAAAACGGACAGCGCGTTCGCCTCGGTCGGGCACTCAGCAAGATGCGCGATCGCGTGTTTCGGGTCAGCGACAGGCGTGTGCGCCTCCAGTCCGGCGGCGCGTCGCACAACGCCCAGCGGTGGCGCCTGACACCGTCTCAGGAAAGCAACACCGGGAAATCCTCCCCTTCCTCCCCGGTGGGACCGCAGGCGGGGAGGATTGGTGAGGGTCGGGGAGGATTCTCCGACAATCCTAACCTAGCAACGATCCAGGTTTTTCCTGGGCCGGGGGAGGATGGGGAGGAAGGGGAGGATTTTTCCTCCCCCTACACATGCGCGCACGCGCACACACACATGAACCGAGGGTCGGGAATTTCCTCCCCTTCCTCCCCATCCTCCCCGAACCCTGATTCTACCTCGGTTTTTCGAGGGGAGGATTGCGGGGAGGATGCGGCGCAACCCTCCCCATCCTCCCCTGGTCCCCCAGCCTGGCTGGATGGCGTGCCGTGATGCGGCGTCCGCACAGCACCGGCCCGCCCAGAGCGCAATCGACTGAAAGCCGGGCAGCGACGGCGAGCTCCGCCAAGAACCGCGCCGTCGCCGCCCTCACCAGGATCATCCCCTCTCGGAGACCATCATGGCATTTGCGACTCTCACCATGCCCGCCGCGCATGCAAGCGGCCCACCCATCGCCCTCCCGCCCGCGATCAGCCTGGCGCATCAAGCCGTGCTTGCCCTGGATCTCGGCACCACCACGGGATGGGCACTGCGGTCGCGTGACGGCGGCATCACCTCCGGCACCATGACGTTCCGCCCCAGCCGCTTTGAAGGCGGCGGGATGCGCTTCCTGCGCTTCCGTGGCTGGCTGGCGGAGGTCGCCACCCTATCCGGCGGCGTGGCGCGGATCGTGTTCGAGGAGGTCCGCGCGCATGCCGGCACCGACGCGGCGCACATCTATGGCGGCTTCCTCGGCATGCTGACCGCCTGGTGTGAGGAGCACGACGTCCCCTACGAGGGCGTTCCGGTCGGCACGATCAAGCGCTTCGCGACCGGCAAGGGCAATGCCGACAAGGCGAAGATGCTCGCCGCCATCCAGGCTCGCGGCTTCGCGCCGGCCGACGACAACGAGGCGGATGCCATCGCCCTTCTGCTCTGGGCCACCGACCCCACGGGAGGCCGCGCATGAGCATGTACGGCGGACCGCTGCCGCCCCGCTCGTGCCTCGACCGCGGGACGCGTAGCCCGACCAACGACAGCGAGGTGAACGCCATGCGCGCCGCCGCCTGGCATCGGCATGGCGTGGCCGCGCTGCCTGTCGCCGATATCACGGACGACTGGCTCCGTCAGGCCATCACCAACGAAGCCAATCGGCGCTGGGGGCGTCGCAACGGGGAGAATCACGATGGCCGGTAAGCGCAAGCCCAGGGTAGCAAAGCCGAAGCAAGACGATCTGGCGAAGCCGTCGAAGTGGCGGCTGCAGCATGGTGGCTTCTCCGAGCCGATCCGCGAGGCGGATCCCGAGACCGGCAGCCCAGTCCAGCATCGCCGCGCCGTAGACACGCTCGGGCTGATGCTGGCGCATGGCAGCATCACGCCGCAGATGCACGAAG
>CAYNBM010000066.1:0-10787 GCA_964395305.1 uncultured Rubritepida sp. | reverse complement strand
CACCGTAAACGTTCCTGGACGGCGGTGGTGTTCGCTACGGATTTTGAATCCGCCCATTGATATATTTGAGTTATTCTACATATTTTTTATGGACGCGCGGGCCTACGCTCCGCCCAAAAATTTTAATGCTGCGCAGGTGCATTATGCCCTCGCCCATGAGGCGAATTCGAACGAAACGAGCAAGAAAAGACTCCTTGAACTCGATCGAATATGGCGCCTCATAACTGCATGATACTTCATTAGCGTCGAATTTTGCGTATCTTGAGGTCCAAGTATTAAAATCCAAGGAACTTTCGACGAAGAAATGCGTGAATCTTTCGCGCTCAATAGCTCTATTCACGATAAACATCAGATCGATGACAAATTCGTTCAGTAAATCTACTGCCCACCATGGCTGAAATTCCTTATCTGTATGAAATCCATAATCATCATTTAAAACTCGACCATTTGCCCCGGCCGCTTCTATTTGCGGATCCTGAGAGCGCGACCATAATGAAACTGAACTACAAATAGATGGCTTGCAATAAGCAAGATCATCACTTGGCTGTACAGAAATACCTTGTTCTATTAGAATTTCATAAAATTTTTGCAATCCCGCATAATCTAATTTCTCCTGAAATGAATTCTCCAGCATTGCTCTAAATTCCTCTACTGGATATTTATTGAGAGTTTTTGATAAGTCTCCACAAGAATATAAATATTCTCGGGGATTTTCTTCCTGAATAACAGCCCTTAAGAAGTCAGATCGCCCGAGGACTGAATGAACAAGCGAGCCTGGACGACTGGCCCGCTCATCCGCAAATTCAATTCTTGGACGAAAGTCTAAATCTCGCGTGTCGGCAAACTCGGATACACTTGCAAAACTCATCGCTGCGTCTTTTAGAACGCTTGGAACAAAGGCCTCGCAAAATGGCCATACCACGAGGCGTCCCTCCCGGAATGCTACTGTATGGGCGCGCCTTGTTTCGAATAACAGATCAATAGCTCGCGGCGATAGCACCATAAAAAACAACAATGATCGCCATGGATTTTTAAATACAGCCGCCCCATTTGAGTGCCAATGCCAGCCTTCTGTCGATGGAGCAACATTGTGAGTGATTATATCTAATTTTCTTCGCGACGCCTCAAACACCACAGGGTCGAGATCAATGTTAACTGCGAGATCAGACTCGGAAAAAAGATAATAATCAAAATCAGGAAGCGCATTTCTTAGTATATATACCCCATAATCTACATTATACCACAGGGATTCATTCTGCGGGTATTTGAGAAGATCAATAATTTCAGTCTCTTCTGTATGACTAATAACTTCAAATCCAGTTATACCGAGTGAACCTCGAGTTTCATCTGCTAAAATTACATGCCTCGCCGATTTGCACGCATCGAAAAATCGCTTGCATAAGGCGGCTATGGTGTCATTCCATGTGTAAGTCCTAAACGCAGCGACGTATCGCATCACGGTTTTTCCTCCAAGACAACATACACTTTCTTTAAATAATAAGATACTATTTTGGTGATTGCTGGCAACAAAAAAAGTGTCGATATAAATATCAAATGAAATGCAGCGGCAAATTCAGGCAGTTGCTGATGCCGCTTCCTGACGGATCTGGTTCTGCGGTTGGGCGATTGCTGACCTGGTTGGCAGCGGGCGATCTGATCAGGCGACGGCGAAATTCCCGCCGATGACATTGAAGAGGGCCTTCCTTGCAGGCTGGCCATTGAGGCGGGCGGTGCCGGCGACTTAGCGATATCCGCCGCGGATCGGGGCGCTGCAGTCGGACCGGTGGCCGTTGGTGGCCTCGCGGAAGACCGCTGAGGGGCGGATTTCCCACCCGGAGATGTTGTAGGTGGCCGGCGTCGCCCGGTCGGTCATGAAGACGAAGAAATTCGTTCGCCGAGCCTTGATCGGCATGTTCAGCACCTGACCTGAGCGAGGAGCGACGTGGCCATGCGACGAGGCGGTCGAGTGTGTTCTCGCCTCTGGCGGCGCAGGCGGCCAAGGTGCCGCCCTTCAGCCGCTGTGGCCACTTGCCCACTCCGATCGCCCAGCGCCGATAGCCGCGGATCCCAGGCGCGAAGATCGAATTGCCTCAGTCGATGACGTAGGGCACGTCGCGCAGGACATGGGCCAGGCAGACTTGATAGCTGTGGCCCCACTGATGTTGGCCGCCGGAGCAGTCGGATATCCAAACATCGGGCTTGTGGTCGCCGACGACCTCGAGAGCAACCAACTCTCCGCAAGCGTTTCCGCGCCAGCTGCTTGGGCCGCCTGGGCCGTCCTGCGACGGCGGCGTGTAGGAATTGGAGGAGGTCTTTCGCGGCTTGCCGAGGATCGCCCCAAGCTCGGCAAGCCGCGTCGCCAGGCGCTGGATGCTTTCCACCTGCTCCAGCAGCAGGGGGATCCCGTTCAACTTCACTCAGACTGAGCCGTGCCGGGAGCATTATCCATATCTTGACCTGCATCCCGAACCCGGCTGCCCTCGTCGCTACCCGGCCAATGAATCGCGCTTCAACTTCTGATCAACCGATTTCCCGACCTCGCAATGGAGCCTCAGTCAAGGGACAGCAATTTATTAAGGGCGCGATGACAATGGTTCGAGCAAAAAATCAGACCAGCTTTTTATTTGTTCTGGCATCATGTTAACCTTACGAACAAATAAAGTATTGTTGGATTTGATCGAAGCAAGCTCTTCTATCGTCGTGAACACGCGCGGGGGGGGGTTACCGCTCCACTCCACATGCATGAGTGGCCGTGAGGGTAGGTGCAAATTCTGCGCCAAAATTGTATGGAAATATCCTTCATCCGGAACTTCGGAAAATTCAAAAGACTCTCGAAGCCAATGATCTTCGTTCCATGACTCAAGTATGCACTGAACTGATGAAGCGGTGAGCGACATCCACTGAGAACCGTAGAAGACAGTCGGAATCGGCTTTTTTCCAATCTTCCGAAGCGCCTTCAGCCTTTCGATCCTCATCAGCGCGTCGTCTGAAAACTCCCGGTCGACGACGGGCAGCCACCGAACCTGCGTGGCCTCGCTATCAAACATATAAAAATTCTCATAACGCGATTGAAATATCGGCGGAACAATACTTAAGTCAATATAGTCGACATTCAACTCAATTCTACGCCGAAACTCCTGCATTTCAACAATCGGCAGTGAATCGTCTGAAATAATAATATACCGATCGTATTTATTATTTTCCATCGCCGCACAAATCAATTCAATAGTAGCTTCAATCATCGTGAATCCACGCCAAAATATACGCTTACGCCTTGGAATGAATATTACATTAGGACCACCAAATTCCTGAAAGGGAAAAATGTCGATTTTTTCATCGACATGGATAAATGTATCGATGTCGACAGCAGAAAATAAACGCGCCAACGCACTTAATCCAAGAGGGTAATTATAGGCCAATATCAGCGCAGCAATTTTCATTTTTATTCTCCAACCCAACTTAAAAATGAAATTTCGATTTCTAAATACAATGATATCAAAAACGGCGGTCGCATCTATCGCAGAAAAAACACTGATATTATTCATAATTATGGCATATGAAAATTATAAATGCTCAAATATCACCATCCATATCTTTAAAATAAAAATTTAATTCCCATGGTGAATGCCTCGATGTAATTTTTTGTTCTTTTTATTTTGCATTTTATTTGCGGAATTTTTTAATGGATATTCTACTTTTGGTAACATACAAACTAGACAATGGATAGGCAGGCACACAAGGCCCTGTGGGCGGATTTGACGAAAGGGAGACACAGGAGACCCCACGTGCAAGGCCTCACCCATCAAACCGGATGACGAAACCGCCGTCGCGCTGGACGCCTACGCAGCACTTGCCCCATCCCGGGCAACAGCCCTGCACGCGCAGTGCTCCCGGTTCGATCGGAGGCGTGAGATGGCGCGGCCGATCCGCATGCCGGCCCTGGGCATCATCGCTTTGGCCTGTTTATGATTGTGAATGACCTTCCAATCCACCGTCTGCCCGCATGATTGCCCCAGCACCTGCGCATTGGAGGTGGAGGTGCTCTCCCCCACCAGGATCGGCCGGGTGCGCGGTGCCGAGGACAACAGCTACACCTCAGGCGTCATCTGCGCCAAGGTCGCGCGCTATGCCGAGCGGGTGCACCACACGGAGCGACTGACGCAGCCCCTGCTCCGCACCGGCCCCCGCGGCTCCGGCCAATTCCGCGAGATCGGCTGGGACGAGGCGCTGGACCGCGTCGCCGGCGCCTTCACCGAGGCCACGGCGAAGCACGGCGCCGCATCGGTCTGGCCCTATTACTTCGCCGGCACCATGGGGCTGGTGCAGCGCGACGGCATCCACCGGCTGCGCCACGCCATGCGCTATTCGCGCCAGCAGAACACCATCTGCACCTCGATCATGGAAGCGGCCACGACGGCGGCACTGGGCACCGTGCGCGGCCCCGACTCGCGCGAGATGGGCGAGGCCGACCTGATCGTGATGTGGGGCGGCAACCCCGTCGCCACCCAGGTTAATGTGATGGCGCATATCAGCCGGGCCAGAAAGGAGCGCGGCGCCAAGCTCGTGGTGATCGACCCCTATCGCAGCGGCACGGCGGCGGTGGCCGACATGCACCTGTCGTTGCGCCCCG
The DNA here is from genome assembly GCA_964395305.1 of uncultured Rubritepida sp. Classification (GTDB taxonomy): domain Bacteria; phylum Pseudomonadota; class Alphaproteobacteria; order Acetobacterales; family Acetobacteraceae; genus Rhodovarius. The sequence continues at coordinate 6,157 of CAYNBM010000066.1, read as the reverse complement.
GCACCGATGCGGCGCTGGCCTGCGCCGTGCTGCACATCGCGCTGCGCGACGGATATGCCGACCAGGCCTATATGGAGAAATTCACCGATTTCAGCCCGGACGTGGCGGGGCATCTGGCAAGCCGTGGCCCGGAATGGGCGGCCGCCATCACCGGCCTGAGCACGGCGCAGATCGAGGAATTCGCCGCACTCTATGGCCGGACCGCGCGGGCCTTCATCCGCGTGGGCTATGGCTTCGCCCGCTCACGCGGCGGTGCCGCGGCGCTGCATGCCGTGCTCTGCCTGCCCAGCATCACCGGCAAGTGGCGGCACAAGGGCGGCGGTGCGCTGTGGAACCAGCGCGCCATCTACCACTGGAACAAGACGCTGATCGAAGGGCTCGACGTGCTCGATCGCACGACCCGGGTGATGGACATGTCGCGGATCGGCGCCGTGCTCTGCGGCGACCCCGACGAGTTGCAAGGCGGCCCGCCGGTCACCGCCATGCTCATCCAGAACGTAAACCCGCTGGATGTGGCGCCCGACACCAACAAGGTCCGCCGCGGTTTTGCCCGTGAGGACCTCTTCGTCTGTGTCCATGAGCAGTTCATGACGCCGACCGCGATGCAGGCCGATGTGGTGCTGCCCGCGACCATGTTCCTCGAGCATGACGACGTCTACCAGGCCGGCGGCCACAGCCATATCCAGATCGGCCGCAAGCTGATCGAGCCGCCCGGCCAGGCCCGCTCCAACCACGCCGTGATCTGTGCGCTGGCCGAACGCCTGGGCGCGAAACATCGCGGCTTCGGCATGACCGAGATGGAACTGATCGACGAAACCCTGCGCGTCTCCGGCTGGCCCGCGGCGCGCGAGGTGATTGATCGCCGCTGGATTGACGCCCAGCCCAGCTTCGAGGACAGCCATTTCCTCAATGGCTTCGGCCACCCCGACAAGCGGTTTCGCTTCAAGCCGGATTGGGCGGGAATCGGCCGGCTCGGGCATCTCATGAACCCGATGCCCGATCACCTCGACCGCATCGAGAACCCGACCGAGGCCTATCCCTTCCGCCTCATCACCTCGCCCGCGCGGCAATTCCTGAACACCAGTTTTACCGAAACCCCTGGCTCCCGGAAGCGCGAAGGGCGTCCGACCGCGCTGCTCAATGCCGAGGATGCGGCCCGGCTGGGTGCCACCACCGGCGCGCGGCTGCGGCTGTCCAACGCCCGTGGCACGGTGGTGGTGCATGCCGATATCGCCGCGGGACAATTGCCCGGCACGGTGGTGGTGGAGGGCATCTGGCCGAGCGACTGCTTCGAGACCGGCATCGGCATCAATGCGCTGACCAGCGACGACCCGGCGCCACCCCTGGGCGGCGCCGTCTTCCACGACACCGCCGTGGCGCTGGAGGTGCTGGAGGGCCGGGCGGAAATGCCACTCGCGGCCGAATAGCGCTCAGTTCACCGAAAGGTTCAGCGCCGCCACCGCGGCACCCACCGTGTCCACCTGGTCCTGCAGGAAGGCCACGAAATCGGCCTGGCTGCGCGCCTCGGGGGTGACGCCGAACTGGGTCAGCCGCTCCAGCAGCGCGGGCTGGGACAGCGCCCAGTTCACCTCGGCATGCAGCCGCGCGGCGATGGCCGGCGGCAGGCCGGCGGGGGCGGAGAGCCCCAGGAAGTTTTCCGCGATGAGGTTGGGCACGCCCGCCTCCGCCAGGGTCGGCACCTCGGGCAGCAGCGGATTTCGGCGCGCGGCACTCACGGCATAGGCGCGCAGGCGCCCCGCCCGCACATTCTCCACATTGTCCGGCAGCGGGTCGAAGGAGAGCATGATGGCGCCGCTCAACAGGTCGGCCTGCATGGGCTGCGAACCGCGATAGGGCGCGTGTTCCAGCGCGATGCCGGTGCGCCCGGCAAACATGCTGCCCAGGATATGGCCGACCGAACCCACACCCGAACTGCCGAAGACCGGCCCGCGCTGCGCCCGTAGCCAGGCCTGCAACCCGGCCATGTCGCGCGCCGGCAGGCCCGGATTGCTCACCACCAGCAGCGGCGTGGCGCCGATATAGGCGATATGGGTGAAGCTGCGGATCGGATCATAGCCGACATTGCGGTAGATCGGCGGCGAGGTGACGATCGGCGCGTTGTTGGTGAGCATCAGCGTATAGCCATCGGCGGGCTGCTGCGTGACATGCAGCGCGCCCACCGTGCCGCCGGCGCCGGGCCGGTTGTCCACCACGATGCGGGCATTGAGGCGGGGCGCCATCACCTCGGCCAGCACCCGGGCCACGATGTCGGAGGCGCCGCCGGGCGGGAAGACGACGACGATGCGGATGGGGCGGGATGGCCAGGCATCCTGCGCCATAGCCTGCCCAAGGGGGAGGCAAGCCAGGGCCAGCAGGAAAAGACGAAACACGGTTTTCATGGCACGACCTTCAACACAGGCCAGGGGTCATGCAAGGGCGGTGCCAGTCAGGACAGGAGGGCGACGACCTCCGGCAGCAGGGCCGGATTGCCCAGCGCCACCACATCGCCGCCGCTCTCCAGCGTCAGCGCGCGGCCGGCCCAATCGGTCAGGCAGCCGCCCGCACCGGCCACCACCGGCTGCAGGGCCGCCCAATCCCAGGGCTTGAGCGTGCCCTCGCACACCACATCGAGGCTGCCGAGCGCAAGCAGCCCATAGCCATAGGCGTCGCCGCCCCAGGTCGCTCGCTTGCAGGCCGCTCGCAGCCGCCCGAATCCTGCGAGTTGGTCGGGCAGAAAGATATCGGGCGCGGTGCAGCCCAGCTCCGCCTCTTCCAGCGCGGTGCAAGGACGGCAGCCCACCTGCCCACCGAAGGGGCCGGAAAACCGCGTCCGCTGCCCCTCCACCCCCATCCAGCGCTCGCGCGTCCCTGGCTGGTCGATGATGCCCAGCACCGGGCGGCCGCGATGCATCAGCGAGATCAGCGTGGTGAAAAGCGGCCGGCCAGTGATGAAGGCGCGCGTGCCGTCGATCGGGTCGAGCAACCAGACCCATTCGGCATCGGCCCGGTCGGCGCCGTATTCCTCACCCCAGATGCCATGCCCGGGGAAGCGCGCCGCCAGGAACTCGCGCAGCTTCACCTCGCAGCCGCGATCGGCCTCGGTCACCGGCGATTCGTCGGCCTTGCCCAGCACGGTCAGGCCGGAGCGGAAGAACGGCATGATGAAGCGGCCGGCGATATCGGCCATCTCATCCGCCGCGGCCAAATAATCCGGCGGGATCAGGGCAGCGGGACCGGGCTTGCGGCCAGGCTGCGCAGATAGGCGATGACATCGGCACGCTGCTGGTTGTTCGCCAGGCCGGCGAAGGCCATGCGGGTGCCGGGCATGGCGCGGGCCGGCGCCTGCAGGAAGGCGTTCAGCTCCTCATAGCCCCAGGGCTTCTCAGCCAGGGCCCGATTGGCCGCGGAGTAGTTGAAGCCGGCGGCCTGCGCATGGTTCTTGCCAACGATGCCATAGAGGTTCGGACCCACGCCGGAGCGGCCGCCATCATTGAAGGAATGGCAGGAGGCGCAGTTGCGCTGGGCCAGCGCGCGGCCATTGTCGACGCTGGCGGCGGCCATCATCGGGCCGATCGGCTCCAGCGCGGGTGCGGCGGCCGGGGCGGCGGCGGCGGGCTTCGCGGCCTCGCCGATCTGGATCGCGCTGCGCTCCAGCTTGTGGGGATGGACGATCAACTCGCCCACCAGGCCCGCGCCCATGAAGGCCACGCCGGCCACCAGCGGGGCGGCGAAGAGCTTGTTCAGTTCAAGATCGGCCATCGGGAAGCATCAACCTCATGATTTTTATGCCCCCCGCACCTGGGCACGGTTTGCGCCTGGGCAACGAGCGGCTTATGACGCGGCGCACCATATAGGCGCGCCCCCGCGCCTTCAACCGCCAGGACCAGGCCTTCGTGAATCCCATCATCCTTATTCCGGCGCGCATGGGCAGCACCCGCCTGCCCGGCAAGCCGCTGGCGCTCATCCATGGCCGGCCGATGGTGCTGCATGTGATGGACCGCGCGCGCGAGGCGGGTGCCGGCCCCGTGGCGGTGGCGGCCGGCGAGCCCGAGATCGTCGCGGCCGTGCGTGAAGCCGGCGGCACCGCCGTGCTGGTGGCCGATGACGTGCCATCGGGCACCGACCGGGTGAAGCTGGCGCTGGACCAGCTCGACCCGCAGGGCCGCCACGATGTGGTGGTGAACCTGCAGGGTGACTTCCCCACCCTCGCACCCGACCTGCTGCGCGCCGTGCTGCTGCCGCTGGCCGATCCGCATGTCGATATCGGCTCGCTGGTGACGCCCATCCTGGATGCGCATGAGGCGGCGACCGAGAGCTTCGTGAAATGCGCCTGCGCCTTCGCCGAGGGGGCGGATGTCGCGCCGGCGTTGTATTTCTCCCGCACCGCCATTCCCTGGGGGGCGGGGCCGTTGTGGCACCATATCGGCGTCTATGCCTATCGCCGCGCCGCGCTGGAGCGCTTCGTGGCACTTCCCCCGAGCCAGCTGGAGCTGCGCGAGCGGCTGGAGCAGCTCCGCGCGCTGGAGGATGGCATGCGAATCGCGGTCGCCCGCGTGCCGCACGGCCCCTTCGGCGTCGACACGCCCGAGGACCTTTCCCGCGCCCGCGCGATACTGAAAGACTGAGACCCATGCCGATCATCGCCTTCCAGGGTTTCCTGGGCGCCTATTCCGACCTGGCCTGCCGCCATGCCTTCCCCGGCTGGACCACCCTGCCCTGCCCGAGTTTCGAGGCGGCGATGGAGGCGGTGCGCGACGGAAGGGCCGAGCTCGCCATGCTGCCCTGCGAGAATTCCCTGGCCGGCCGGGTGCCGGACATCCACCGCCTTCTGCCCGATTCCGGCCTGCATGTGGTGGGCGAGCATTTCGAACGTGTTGAGCATTGCCTCCTGGCCCCACCCGGCACCAAGGAGGCTACCCTCAAGCGCGCCCATTCCCACCCCATGGCGCTGGGCCAGGTGCTGAACATCCTGAAGGAACTCAACCTGCAAGGGGTGATCGAGGCCGACACCGCCGGCGCCGCGGCGCTCATCGCCGAGCGCGGCGGGGATGAGGATGCGGCCATCGCCAGCTCGCTCGCCGCCGAGGTCTATGGCCTGGAAATCCTCCGCCGCAATGTCGAGGACGCCGAGCACAACACCACGCGCTTCTACGTGATGGCGCGCGAGCCGCGGCTGCCGCCGGTCGATGCCCGGCATTGCGTCACCAGCTTCGTCTTCCGCGTGCGGAGCATCCCCGCCGCACTCTACAAGGCGCTGGGCGGCTTCGCGACGAACGGCATCAACCTCACCAAGCTCGAATCCTACATGATGGATGGCCGTTTCACCGCCACCCAGTTCCTCTGCGACGCCGATGGCCACCCGGAGGAGGCGGCGATGGCCCGCGCCCTGGAGGAGCTGCGCTTCTTCGCCGAGCTGAAGATTCTCGGCACCTATGTCGCCCATCCCTACCGGGTGCGGAACGAGAGCAACTGATGTCCCTCACGCGCTTCACCGAGGCGCAGGCGCCCGTCCTCGCCGCCGTCCGTGCCGAACTCGCGGCCGGCCGCAAGGCGAGCCACTGGATGTGGTTCATCTTCCCCCAGCTCCGCGGATTGGGGACCAGCCAGCACGCCACCTTCTACGGCATCGCCGATCTGGCCGAGGCGCGGGCCTATCTTGCCCATCCCGAGCTCGGCCCCCGCCTGCTCGCCTGCGTGGCGCTCCTGATGGCGGCCGATCCGGCGCTCAGCGCCCATGCCATCCTCGGCTCGCCCGACGACATGAAGCTGCGCTCCTGCCTCACCCTCTTCGCCGAGGCGGCGATCGATCCGGGCGACCGGGCGCGCTTCCTGGCCGCGTTGCAGCGCTTCTACGGCGGGGCGGCGGACCCGCGGACCATGGCCCTGCTGTACCCCGCGCCATGACATCAGGAACAGCACCCTTGACCTGGCCACGCCGGGCTTGCGACTTCTGGGGGATGCCGAGTAGCCGCCCTTGCAACGCGTTGTGCCATCTGGCGGCCTGGATCGGCCTGGCGGTGGGGCTGGCCTATGCGCCGCCAGCGCCGGCGCAGTCCTCGCTGGGCCAGGCGGCGGCGCCGGTGCCCGCGCCCGCGGCGCCACCGGTCGCCCAGCCCCGGCCCGCGCAGGCCGCCAGCCCGCCGCGCCCGACCACCAA
>CAYNBM010000065.1:0-11905 GCA_964395305.1 uncultured Rubritepida sp. | reverse complement strand
GAGCCGGGATTGGTGCGCTTCGTGATGCGCGACTTCCCGCTCGACCGCGTGGCGCTCGAGGCGGCGGCCATGGTCCATTGCGGCGGGCCGGAGCGCTACGAGGCGCTGATCTCGACGCTCTACGCGAACAAGGAGAGCTGGGCTCACAGCCCGGATGCGCGCACCTGGCTGCGCCGCGCCGGCACGCTCGCCGGCATTCCCGCGGCGCGGATCGACGCCTGCATGACCGACCGCGGCTTCACCGATCAGATCCTGCTGATGCGGCTGCAGGGCGAGCGCGAGTTCCGCGTCGACGCGACGCCATCCTTCGTCATCAACGGGCAGTTGCATCGCGGCGTGCAGAGCTTCGAGCGCTTCTCCGCGCTGGTCCGCCCGCTGCTGCCGCCGGGCACGACGCCGCGTGGCTGAGGCTCCGGGGTTGCCTTCCGGAGCGGAGCAAGGCACGGACCGCGCCATGATCCATCCCCCCTCCCTGATCCTGGGTATCGCGCTCGTTCTCGGCACCGGGTCCGCCGCGCTCGCAGCCCCCTGTCCAGCGACCATGCCGGTCGCGGGCGAATTCTCCTCCGGCTTCGGCTCGCGCCACGGCAGGCCGCATCCTGGCGTCGACATCCGCGCGCCGATCGGCACGCCCGTGGTGGCGCCGAGCCACGGCGTGGCGGTCTTCGCCGGGCGCTACTACGACTACGGCCTGATGATCGAGATCGAGCACGCCGACGGCTCCCGCGCGCGATACGCCCACCTGGCACGCTTCGCGCCCGACGTGGCGGCTGGGCGTCCGGTCGCGGCGGGCCAGGATTTGGGCGTGGTGGGGCGCACCGGCCGCACCACCGGGGCGAACCTGCATGTCGAGCTGCGCCGCGACGGGCGCGCGGAGAATCCCTGGCCCTGGCTGACGCGGCAGTCCTGCATCCCGGGCATCGAGGTCGCCGAGGCGCCCGCCCGGAGATGAGGACGGCCGCGATCTACGCCGCGGCGGCGCTGGCGGAGATCGCCGGCTGCTTCGCCTTCTGGGCGTGGCTGCGGCTTGGGAATTCAGCGGTGTGGGCCGTCGCAGGCGTCGCCGCCCTCGTGGCCTTCGCCTGGCTGTTGACGCTGGTCGAGGTCGCCGCCGCCGGGCGCGCCTTCGCGGCCTATGGCGGCATCTATGTCGCGGCCAGCCTGGTCTGGCTGCGCGTGGTCGAGGGCATTGCGCCTGATCGGTGGGACCTGACCGGCGGCGCGGTCGTGCTGGCCGGGGCCGCGATCATCGTCTGGGGGCCGCGCCCGGCATGAGGGACATCTGGCGCGCCTTGCGGGGCCCAATCTCAGCCCTGGTGCTGCTGGGCATGGTGGCGCGGCTGCTGGCGCCGCTGCCGGCCTTCGCGGCGATCGACCGGGCTGCCTTCGACGACATGCTGCGCGCGACCCTGTGCCTGCCGTCCGGCCTGCCTGCGCCGGAGGCGCCCGAGCAGGCGCCGGACGCCACGGCCGTGACGCATTGCCCGCTGTGCCGCCTGCCCGATGCGGCGGATGCGCCGCCGCCGGCCCCACTCGTGCTGCCCATGCCGGCCTGGACGACGCTGGCCGCGCCCCGTGCCGCGGTGGCCGGCGCATCGCCCTTGCCGCCGGCGCGGGCGCCGCCGCCGGCCCGCGCGCCGCCTGCCGCTCCGACCCTCGGCTGAAGCCCGCCCCGCCTGGCGCGGGGCTGTTCCATCCTTGTCGGAGTAATCCTTCCATGCGTCGCACCCTTCTGCGCGCGGTCCTGATGACCGGCGCCGCCTTCGTCTCCCTGCCCTTCCTGGGCGCCCCGCTCGCCGCGCACGATTTCCGTGCCGGGGACCTGGCCATCGACCATCCCTGGACGCGCGCCGTAGGCGCCGCGGCGCCTACCGCCGCCGGCTACATGGTCATCCGCAACACCGGCGCCGCGCCGGATCGCCTGGTCTCCGCCGAGACGCCGCGCGCCGCGCGCGTCGAGATGCACGAGATGTCCGTCACCGACGGCATCATGCGCATGCGCCCGATCGCCGGCGGCATCCCGCTGCCGCCGGGCGGGGAGGTCCGGCTCGCGCCCGGCGGCCTGCACCTGATGCTGGTTGGCCCGAAAGGGGGCTTCGAACAGGGCACCCGTGTGCCGGTGACCCTGGTGTTCGAGCGTGCCGGGCGGATCACGGTCGAATTGGCCGTCGATGCCCCGGGTGCGCGCGGCACCGCGCCGCACCAAGGCCATTGAGCGCGCCGATGCTGCGCATCATCCGTTGGGTGGCCTGGGGCGCCGTTGGCGTCCTAGGCTTGCTGCTGCTCGCCACCGCCGGCGGGTGGCTGGTCTCCGACGGCCCGCTGGCGCCGCCCCGCGGCGCGACCGGGCCGCAGACGCTGGCAATCGGCGGGCCCTTCAGCCTGACCGACCACCGCGGCCGCGCGGTGACCGAGCGCGACTTCCGCGGCCGGCCGATGGCGGTATTCTTCGGCTTCACCTACTGCCCCGATGTCTGCCCGACCACGCTCACCGAGATGACGGGCTTCATCGGGGCGCTGGGGCCGGACGCGGATCGCATTCAGTGGGTCTTCGTGAGCGTGGATACGGAACGCGACACGCCGCATGCCATGGCCGCCTACCTGGAGGCGTTCGACCGGAGGATCATCGGGCTGACCGGCACCGAGGCGCAGATCGCCGCGGCGGCGAACGGCTTCCGCGTGTTCTACCGCCGAGTGCCGCTGGAGGGCGGCGGGTACACGATGGACCACTCCGCGAGCGTCTTCCTGCTGGATGCGGAGGGACGGTTTGCCGGGACGGTGGACTACAAGGAATCCGAGCGAGTTGCGCTGGAAAAGCTGCGGATGCTGGTGGGGCGGGGATGAGGACCGGCGATTCCGGTTTGCCGCCGCGTGCTACTGCCGCGGCTACTGGGACGATAACGCTGCGCCCTTGATCTGCCGCAATGCGGTCGCGGCCCTGCCGGTCCTAGTCTTCGAAAAAGCAATTGGGGTGCATGTTATGGGTCCTTCCGATTGTTGGGCGGGCGGGCCCTGGATGATGATGCGAGGTGTCTGGGGCGTTGGCTGGGGCCTTGGATGGCTCATCGCCTTGGCCGCAGTTGTCGCACTCGCTGTGGTGCTCCGACGCAGTCGTCGTGGCGGGGTTGCCGGTTCCGGAGCAGGGAGCGCCGCGCTCGATGCGCTCGACCTCCGTTACGCCCAAGGGGCAATCGAGCGCGAGGACTACCTCCGTCGGCGGAACGACATCATCGGCGGTGGTCCGGATAGCGTGACATCCATCAGATGACGCAGGAGAGCGCCACAATGACCTACCACTTCACAACCACGATCCCAGGCCCGATGAAACGTGCGGTCGAGGCGACGACAGACGCGCTCAAGCGCCACGGCTTCGGCGTGCTCACCGAGATCGACGTCCAGGCGACTCTCAAGAAGAAGCTCGACGTGGACTTCCGCCCCTACCGCATCCTGGGCGCCTGCAATCCGAAGATGGCGTACCGGGCACTCCAGGCTGAGGACAAGATCGGCACCATGCTTCCCTGCAACGTCGTGCTGCAGGAGCGGGACGGCGGCCGGATCGAGGTTTCGGCCGTGGATCCGGTCGCTTCCATGCAGGCCATCCACAATGCGGCACTCACCGATACGGCGTCGCAGGTGCGCGAGTTGCTGCACCAGGTCGTGGCTGAGCTTGACGCCGCGGGGACAGCCTAACCCCCAGCCGCGCGCCTTCACGCGAGGAGGCGGGCGCTTTCCAGGCCCATGACGAATGTGAGGAGGACAGTATGAAGATTTTGAGGAAGGCGGTGCTGGGCGCCGCGGTGGTGGCCCTCATCAGCGGCGGTGGTTCCGCCGCGTGGGCCCAGACTTCTCAGCCTGGCGCTCCGGCCGGCCAGGCCCCGCCGCAAGGCATGATGGGCTACGGCATGCCGATGATGGGCCCGGGCATGATGATGGGGCACGGTATGATGGGTTACGGCATGCCAATGATGGGTCCAGGCATGATGGGCTACGGCACGCCTATGATGCCGGGCGGCGTGGGCCCCATGATGGGCATGATGCCGGGTCAGCACGTCGAGGGCCGGATCGCTTTCCTGCGCACCGAACTCGGCATCACGCAGGCCCAGGCTCCAGTGTGGGATACCTTCGCCGAGGCACTCCGCGCGAGTGCCCGTGCCATGGCGGACATGCACGGACAGATGATGCCGATGATGCAGCAGGGGCCGCAAGCGATGCCGCTGGCGCAGCGGCTCGAACTGCAGGAGCGCATGATGACTTTGCACTTGGAGGCGCTGCGCCGGGTGCGGTCTGCGGCGGGGCCGCTCTACGCGGCGCTTGACGAGCGGCAGAAGCGCGTTGCGGACCAACTCATGGTGGGAATGATGTAGTCCTCTGTCGAAAGCAGGGGCGACCTGGTGGGCATGGCGCCGCGGATCTACCGCTACGCGTCGTGGCAACCCGACGATGATGGGCTGCGCGTCCGGCTGCGGGCTCTGGTAGGAGAGCGGCGACGGTTCGGCCATCGCCGCCTGCACATTCTGCTGGCGCGGGAGGGGCACTGCGTGAATCATAAGAAGCTGTTCCGGCTGTCTCGGGCCGAGCGGCTTGGCGTGCGCAAGCGAGGTGGCCGCAAGCGCGCCTTGGGCACCCGCGCGCCCATGGCGTTGCCGCAGGGTGTGAATCAGCGCTGGTCTCTGGATTTCGTCTCCGACGCGCTGGATTGCGGGCGTCGTTTTCGGGTCCTGGGCGCGGTGGACGACTTCACGCGAGAGTGCCTGGCGCTTGTGGTGGACACGTCGCTGTCAGGGCTGCGGGTCGGGAGAGAACTCGACCGGCTCGCGGCTTTGCGTGGCGCGCCTGCGATGATCGTCAGCGACAATGGAACCGGGCTGACCTCCAACGCCATGCTGCAGTGGCAAGCGAAGACTGGTGTGCTGTGGCACTACATCGCGCCCGGCAAGCCGCAGCAGAACGGGTTCGTGGAAAGCTTCAACGGCCGGTTCCGCGACGAGTGCCTGAATGAACACATGTTCGGCAGCCTGTCTGCCGCGCGTCGGATCATCGAAGCCTGGAGGATCGACGACAACACGCAACGCCCCCACACGAGCCTGAACGGGCTCACCCCCAACGCCTTTTGCAGCCCGCCCCAGACAGGGGCATATAAAGAACAGACTCTGCTCATAAGCGAGGACAATTAGGGGGCAGTGTCACTTTGACTACAAGGAGAGCGAGGACGTGGCGCTGCAGAAGCTTAGGATGCTCATCGCAACTCGGTAGTTCGTAGATTTTCAGCACCTTGCCGAGGATAAGCCGGACTGCGACGGCGATCGGTGTGAAGCTGGTTAGCACGCAGGAAGAGCTTCACTTTGGGAATTCAAGGCGCGCGGTACGGCCTTGCCGTTGCGAAAGACCGTGTGGATCGCTACCTAAGCAGAATGCTGCGGTTGTTGCGCACGTTTTTGGTGACTTTGGCGGTCCTGGGCCTCGCGCTGGCGGGACCGGTACAGGCAACTTGTGCCACTCCGCCAGCGGCTGCCGTCGAAATGCCGTGTGCCAGCATGACGATGAATGAAGACGGCCCCGAGCAGCCGCAGCCCATGCCTTCCAAGGCTTGTGCAATCCTGATGTGCCCATCCGCCCCTCCTGCCGTGGCGGAGGTTGCAAAGACCGTGGAACGGATTGTGTCCGTTGCGGTTCGACATGTTTTGCCGGCCAATCCCGCCATGGCCAGCGCCAATCTGGCGCCGGAACAGCGCCCACCGATCTCCTGACCGCGCCTGCGTGGCGCCCCGGCTTTGGCCGAGAGCGCCGCGACCGCCGCTGTCCCATCCATCCTTGGCCTGGCGTGAAAAGCGCTGGGGGAGATCGTTTCCCATGAAAAAGCATCATGCGTTGCTCGGCGCGTTTGCGCTGGGTATCACCGGCTTCGCGGCCGGCATCTGGACAAGTACCGGTTCGCCACCCCTTCCCAGCGAGTTCGCCAGCCTGATCCGACCCGCTGCCGCCCAAACGCAGCGCCGCCCGGCCCAGGACGACCCGATCCTGTTCTATCGCGACCCGATGGGTGAGCGGGCCGTATCGGCTCGGCCGCGCCGGGATTCCATGGGCATGGACTTCCTGCCGGTTCGTCGTTCCGAGGTCGCACCTCTGCTCGGGCGCCTGCCCAACCCGTTGCCAGCACCGGCGCAAGGCGAGGCGCCACTGTTCTACCGCGACCCGATGGGGGGATCGGCCACGGCGACCGCGCCGCGGAAAGATTCCATGGGCATGGATTTCCTGCCCATCTTTCCATCGCAGATCGCCCCGCTGCTGCCGCCGCTGCCGCAGCGTCGGGGGGATGCAGAGCCACCGGAAGCCGCGCCGCAGATGGCCGAAGCGCCGGCGGCGACCGCCCCGGCCGATCGGCGCATCCTCTATTACCGCAATCCGATGGGTCTGCCGGACGTCTCCCCGACGCCGCGGCAGGATTCGATGGGGATGGCCTACATCCCCGTCTATGCGGATGAGGCGTCACAGGATGGCACGGTCGGCCTCAGCCCGGCGCGCATCCAAACGCTGGGCGTTCGGACCGAGCCGGTCGAGCGGCGCGTTCTGGCGCGGACCATCCGCGCCGTCGGCACCGTGACGCCAGATGAACGCCGGCAGGCCATGGTCACCTCCCGCTTCGAGGGCTGGATCGAACGCCTGCACGTCAACGAGACCGGCCGCGACGTGGCGCGCGGCGAGGCGCTGATGGAGGTCTACAGCCCCGAACTGCAACGCGCCCAGGCGGAGTACCTGGCCAGCCAGGCCTCACGCCGGCCGGGCGAGCCGGATACCGGCCGTGTCCGCCTGCTCAACCTCGGCTTGTCCGAGGCGCAGATCGACGCCATCCGCAACGCCGGTCGTGCCTCGCGCACGGTCATCATCCCAGCGCCCATCTCCGGCACAGTGCTCGCCAAGACAGCGTTGCAGGGGATGATGTTCCGCCCCGGGGACCCGCTGTTCTCGCTCGCCGACCTGTCGGTGGTCGCGGTGATGGCCGAAGTCTACGAGCAGGATTCGGGCGCGCTGCAGCCGGGCCAGCCGGCCATGGTCGGCATCGCCGCCTTCCCGGGCGAGACGTTCGCGGGTGTGGTGGACCGCATCTATCCGGCCCTTGATCCGGTCACGCGGACAGCACGCGTGCGGGTGATGCTGTCCAACCGGGAGGGCCGGTTCCGCGCCGGCATGCTGGCGACCGTCGAAATCGCGGCACCTGTCGCGGGTGGGCGCGAGGTGGTGACCGTGCCGGCATCGGCAGTGCTGGATGGCGGCCGCCGCCGTGTGGTGCTGGTTGCCCTCGGCGGGGGCCGATTCCGCCCGGCCGACGTGCGCACCGGTGCACGGGCCAACGGCGCGGTCGAGATCCTCGAAGGGTTGTCCGGCGACGAGCGTGTCGTGGTGGGCGCCAACTTCCTGATCGATGCCGAGAGCAACCTGCGCTCGGCCCTCGCAGCCTTCACCCCGGTGGAGGCGCCCGTCGGGGGCATCGTCCAGTGATCGCCCGCCTCGTTGGTTGGTCGGGCCGCAACACCTTCCTGGTGCTCTTCGCCACGGCATTCCTGGCGGTGGCGGGGGTCTGGGCGGTGCGCAACACCCCGCTCGATGCCATCCCGGACCTCTCCGATGTCCAGGTCATCGTCTACACCGAGATGCCCGGCCAGGCGGCGCAGGTGGTTGAGGACCAAGTCACCTATCCGCTTGCCACGGCGCTGCTGAGCGTGCCGCGAGCACGCGTGGTCCGAGCCTTCTCCTATTTCGGAGTCTCCTTCCTCTATGTCGTGTTCGAGGACGGCACTGACATCTACTGGGCGCGCAGCCGGGTGCTGGAATACCTGAACGGTGCCGCCGGGCGCTTGCCGACCGGCGTCACGCCGGTGCTCGGCCCCGACGCCTCTGGTGTCGGCTGGGTCTATCAATACGTGCTGCGCAGCGATAGCGAGCCGCTGGTCGAGCTGCGGGCGTTGCAGGATTGGGATTTGCGCTACCGCATCGCCGCGACACCGGGCGTGGCCGAGGTGGCGAGCGTCGGCGGCTATGTGCGCCAGTACCAGGTGGTGGCCGATCCGGCACGGCTGCGCGGCTATGGCATCGGCCTGAGCGAATTGCGCGAGGCGATCCGTGCCGCGACCGGCGAGGCCGGCGGCCGCGTCGTCGAGATGGCCGAGGCGGAATACGTGTTGCGCGGTCGCGGGTACATCCGATCGCCCACCGACCTGGAGGAGGTCATGCTGCGCTCACGCAACGGCACCCCGGTGCTGCTGCGCGATGTCGCGCGTGTGGAGTTCGGTCCCGACGAGCGGCGTGGCGTCGCCGAGCTGGGCGGCGAGGGTGAAGTGGTGAGCGGCATCGTCGTGCAGCGGCACGGCGAGGACACGCTGGCGGTGATCGAGCGTGTTAAGGCGCGCCTGGCCGCCGCGGCAGGATCTCTGCCTGCGGGCACGGTGATCGAGCCGGTCTACGACCGGTCCGAGTTGATCCTGCGCGCCATCGACACGCTGAAGACCACCCTGCTGGAGGAAAGCCTGGTCGTCGCCGCTGTGACCGTTGTCTTCCTGCTGCATTTTCGCAGTGCGCTGGTGGCGATCTTCATGCTGCCGATCGGCGTGCTGGCGGCTTTCCTGGCGATGAAGCTCGCGGGCGTCGGATCAAACATCATGAGCCTGGGCGGCATCGCCATCTCGATCGGTGCCATGGTGGATGCGGCCATCGTCATGGTGGAGAATGCGCACAAGCGTCTGGAGCGTGCCGGCCCGGATGCGTCGCGCGTGAAAGTCATCCTCGACGCCACCGCCGAGGTGGCGCCGGCGCTGTTCGTCAGTCTGTTGGTCATCACCGTGTCCTTCCTGCCGGTGTTTGCGCTGGAGGCGCAGGAGGGGCGCCTGTTCCGGCCGCTCGCGCTCACGAAAACCTTCGCCATGGCGGCGGCGGCACTGCTGTCAGTCACCCTGGTGCCAGTGCTGATGCTGTTGTTCGTGCGCGGCCGGATCATCCCCGAAGCGCGCAATCCGCTGAACCGCGTGCTGATCGCGCTCTACCGCCCGGTGATCGCGCTGGTGCTGCGCTTCAAGGGGGTGACCATTCTGCTGGCGCTCGTTGTCATGGCCACGGCGGTGGTGCCGATCCGGCGCCTCGGCAGTGAATTCATGCCGGCGCTGAACGAGGGGACGCTGCTGTTCATGCCGGTGACGCTGCCGGGCATCTCGGTCACCACGGCGGCCCAGCTGTTGCAGACACAGGACCGTATCCTGGCGAGCTTCCCGGAGGTGATTTCGGTGCTGGGCAAGGCCGGTCGTGCCGCGACCGCGACCGACCCGGCACCGATGGAAATGGCGGAAACTCTGGTGAACCTGCGGCCACGCTCGGAATGGCGTCCAGGCCTGACCCTGGATGGCCTGATCGAGGAAATGAACCGGGCCGTCACCCTGCCGGGCGTCAGCAATGCCTGGACGATGCCGATCAGGGCGCGGATTGACATGCTCTCGACCGGCATCCGCACGCCGGTTGGCGTGAAAGTGCTCGGGCCCGATCTCGGCGAGATCGAGCGCATCGCCCGTGAGGTGGAGGTCGCGGTGCGCGACGTGCCGGGGACGACCAGTGCCTTCGCCGAGCGCGTCACGGGCGCCTACTACCTGGACGTGGTGCCGGACCGTCAGGCGCTCGCCCGCTATGGCCTCACCGTGGCGCAGCTGCAGGAGGCTGTCCGCTCGGCGCTGGGGGGTGAGTTAGTGACCTCGACCGTCGAGGGGCGCCGCCGCTTTGGGGTCAATCTGCGCTACCCCCGAGACCTGCGCGACGATCCCACGGCCATCGCGAACGAAGTCCTGGTGGAAGGCGCAAATGGCGCGCGCGTTCCACTCGGCAGCGTGGCCCGCGTCGAGACTGCACGGGGGCCGTCCACCATTCGCACCGAGAACGCTCGCCTGGCGGCTTATGTCTTCGTGGACATGCGCGGGCGGGACCTCGGCGGCTATGTCGCCGATGCACGCCAGGCGGTGGCCGAGCGCGTCGCTTTGCCGCAAGGCTACGAGCTGCAATGGAGCGGGCAGTTCGAGTATCTGGAACGCGCCGAGGCGCGGCTGAAGCTGGTGGTGCCGGCGACGCTCGCGCTGATCTTCCTACTGCTCTACCTGAACTTCGGCCGGTTGACCGAGACGCTGATCGTCATGCTCTCGGTGCCCTTCGCGCTGGTTGGCGGGCTCTGGATGATGGACTGGCTCGGCCATAGCATGAGCGTCGCGGTGGCGGTCGGCTTCATCGCGCTGGCGGGTGTGGCGGCGCAGACCGGCGTGGTGATGCTGGTCTACCTCGATCACGCCTGGGCGGAGATGCGTGCGCGCTGCACTGCGGAAGGGCGGCCCGTGACAAGGGCCGACCTCATCGCCGCGGTGATGGAGGGCGCGGTGGAGCGGGTGCGCCCGAAGGCCATGACCGTCGCCGCGATCGTCGCCAGCCTTCTGCCGCTGCTCTGGGCGGATGGTACGGGCTCGGAGGTGATGCAGCGCATTGCCGTGCCGATGATTGGCGGTATGGCGTCCTCGGTGGTGCTGACGCTGGTGGTGATCCCGGCGCTGTTCGCCATTGCGAAAGGCTGGGAGCTTCAGCGGGAGCTTTCGCGACCCGTCGCTGCCGCAAATGTCGCTACCGCCCGGGAGGGATTGTGATGGCGAAGAGTACAGCCTCTTCCGCGACCTGGTTGGTGGCGCTGCGCGCCTACCTGCTGGTCTTGGCCGTCGGCAATCTGATTTGGGAGGCGGCGCACCTGCCGCTATACACAATCTGGCGGACTGGCACTTCGCGCGAGAACGCCTTCGCTGTGGTGCATTGCACGGGCGGCGATCTGCTGATCGGAACTGCGTCGCTGATACTCGCTCTTGTCCTGACAGGCCATCAAGCCTGGCCGGCGCGGCGCTTCGGCCTGGTGGCGACGTTCGCTATGGTGTTCGGCCTCGCCTACACGACATTCAGCGAATGGTTGAACATCGTGATACGCCAGTCCTGGGCGTACTCTGAGCTTATGCCGGTGCTGAGCGTGGGGGGCTTTGATCTGGGGCTTTCCCCGCTTGCGCAATGGATCGTCGTGCCACTCATCGCTTTCGTCGTGGCACGGCGACGTGCGCCTGATCAAAGCCGACCAGAAGGAGGCAATTTATGATGAATGGGATGATGGGCGGCGCCTCGATGATGCTCGGGATGGGTCTCATCTGCTCGCTGTTGGTCGTGGCGTTGCTGCTCGGTATCGCGGCGCTTTCGAAGTATCTTTTCTTTTTCCGGCCGCGCTGACTCGATCTCATCACGGCACCCGCCGCTTCGCCACACTCACCGACAGCGTCGCCGCCGCCAGATCGAACGTCGCCGCGGAGATGTTCCGCGCCATCACCCGCACCGTGTTGTTCGACCACACCGCTGCATCGAGCTCGATGAACCGCGTCGACGACGCCAGCGACGCCGAAGCGAGATCACCCGCCCGTGCCCCGTTCACGGTGACATCGATCAACGACGTCACCCCCGGCGCCAGGCTCGGCAGGTCCCAGGACACCTCCGCCGCTAACTCCCTTCGCCCTGAGCCGAACAGCGCCCCCGTCAGCAACGGCGTGCCGTTCAGCACCGCGGGCGCTGCCTCCGGCAGCCCGTAGAGCCGAAGCGACTGCAGGTCGACCGGCCCGTCGAAGCCGATCACGCTCACCTGCGCATAGGCCACGGCTGCGCCGACACGGATGGTCTGTCGCCGGTTGAAGTTCGCGTCGTCCATCGGTGCGCCGGCGTTCCACCCCTTCGCAGGCCCGTTCCACTGCATGGTGGTGATCGAGGCCAGGACGTCGCCCGCGATGTCCTCCCGCACATTCCCCGCCCCGTCGAAGACCCGCACGAAGAGGCGCCCGCCCGAGGCGCCGCTCGTCAGCCAATG
>CAYNBM010000064.1:4952-12785 GCA_964395305.1 uncultured Rubritepida sp. | reverse complement strand
CGAGGGGCTGGGTGCGGGCGGCGGTGGCGGCGGCGTGGGTGGGGTGGGGCGCTGCGGCTGCGGCGGGGCCGCTGCCTGGGCGGGCGCGGGTGGTGGTGGCGGCGGCGGTGGCGGTGGGGCCACGGGTTGTGGCCGCTGCGGCTCTGCCGCCTGGTCGGGGCGCGGCGGGGCCGGCACCGGGTCGGGCGCCGGGCGCGGGGCCGCGACCTCGCCCTGCGCCTGTTGGGGCGGGACGGCTGCGATCAGCTCGACAGGGATGGCGATTTCCTCGGGCTCGGGAATGCGCCTGGGCAGGAAGTCGAGGATGAAGAACAGCAGCGCCGCGAGATGCAGTGCCGCCGAAAGCCCCACCCAGAACCGCATGCCCCGAAAGGCCGACATCGTCTTACCTCGGCGGGTTCTGTCGGGGGGCTGAGGGGGCGGGTTGGGGTTGCGTGCGGGGGCCTGCCACTGGCGCGGGGGCACCAGGGGCGGCAACCGGTGTGGGCGCGCGCCCTGCCGGCTGTTCCGCCAGCAGCGCCACGCGGGTGAAGCCACCCGAGGAGATGTTGCCCATCACCTCCATCACGCGGCCATAGGAAATCGCCCGGTCACCGCGCACGAAAATGCGCCGCTGCTGCTCGCCGGGTGCTGGGGCCTGGGCGTCGGCGATGGCGCGCAGCCGGGTCACCAGCTCCTCCATCTGCACCTCGGTCTCCTGGATGAAGATCCGCCCTTCCGGGTTCACGCTGATGGTGATGGGTTCCTGCTCCTGGTTCAGCGGCGTGGCATTGGTGCGCGGCAGGTCCACCGGCACGCCGGAGGTCATCATGGGGGCGGCGACCATGAAGATGATCAGCAGCACCAGCATCACATCCACGAAGGGGGTGACGTTGATCTCGCTCATCGGCTTGTAGCGGCGGCCGCCGCCGCCGCGGCTCATCAGGGGGCCGGCCATCTACAGCGCCTCGGTGGTGGCGCGGGGCGATCCGGCCGCGGCCTCGGTCTGGCGCGAGAGGATGGCGCTGAATTCGGCGGCGAAACCCTCCAGCCGCGAGGCGAATTTGGCGAGCTGCGAGGCGAGGGTGTTATAGGCAAGCACCGCGGGAATGGCCGCGACCAGGCCGATGGCGGTGGCAAACAGCGCTTCGGCAATGCCCGGCGCCACCACGGCGAGTGACGTGTTCTGCATGCCGGCGATGGCGGCAAACGAGTTCATGATGCCCCAGACCGTGCCGAACAGCCCGATGAAGGGCGCGGCCGAGCCAGTATTGGCCAGGAAGGTCATGCGCTTCTCCAGCCGCTCCATCTCGCGCTGGATGGTCACCGCCATGGCGCGCTCCACCCGCTCCTTGGTGCCGGCGATGATGAAGGAATTGGTCGCACCCTCGGTGCTGCGGCGCCATTCGCGCATGCCCGAGACGAAGACGGCGGCCAGCGGGTGGCGCGGCACGTCGCCCTGCTTGCGGAACAATTCGTCCAGGCTGCCGCCGGACCAGAAGGCGTCCTCCAGGCTGTCCGCCTCACGCCGGGCGCGGCTGAGCGCCGAGAGCTTTTCGAAGACGATCGCCCAGACATAGATCGAGGCCAGGATGAGCGCGACCATGACGCCCTTCACCACCCAGTCGGCCTGCAGGAAGAGGCCCCAGAGCGACAAATCATGCGCGGCGGCGGCAAGCGGGGAACTGGTCACGCGGTCCATGCGGTCTTCTCCGGAAGTTCGATCGTGGCGGCGATGCGCGCGCGCAGCGCGGAACGCCAGGGTTCGGGCACGGCGCGCGGCCGCAGCCCCGCCTTGCCCACGCAAACCAGCCGCACGCGCAGCGCGGCCAAAAGCTCGTCACCCAGCATCACGTCCTGATCGAGGTCCAATATGGCGGACACACGGCGGATATGCGTGGCCACCGTGACCAGGTCGTCGAGGCGGGCGGGCTTCGCATACTCCACCTCGATGCGCTTCACCACCAGGAAGGCGTCGTGCTGGCTTGCCATCTCGGCATGGGGCAGGCCCATGTCACGCAGGGCTTCGGTGCGCGCACGCTCGGCCCAGCGGAGGTAGGTGGCGTGATAGGCGATGCCGCCGGCATCGGTGTCCTCGTAATAGACCCGGATCGGGAAGCGGTGGGGTTCAGCCCCCGCCGCGGAGCGGCGCTCAACCATCGAGCAGGTCCGGCTGGATGGAGAAGCCGGCGGGCGGGATCAGGCCGAGATGGCGCCAACCCGGCTCGCCCAGCATGCGGCCGCGCTGGGTGCGCAGCACGAACCCCTCCTGGATGAGATAGGGCTCGATCACATCCTCGAGCGTGTCGCGGGATTCGGCCAGGGCGGCTGCGAGGGTCTCGACACCGACCGGGCCGCCATTGTGATGTTCGGCGATCCGGCGGAGGTAGCGGCGGTCCATCGCATCCAGCCCGCGGGCATCCACCTCCAGCCTGGCCAGCGAGGCATCGACCATGGCGCGATCGGCTTTTTGCCCGGCGACGAGGGCGAAGTCGCGGATGCGGCGCAGCAGCCGGCCAGCGATTCTGGGCGTGCCGCGGGAGCGTTTGGCGATCTCCAGCGCGCCATCCTCGGCCAGCGAAAAACCCAGCTTCATGGCGCCGCGGCGGACGATGCCGAAAAGCTCTTCCGGCGTGTAGAGCACGAGGCGGAGCGGGATGCCGAAGCGGTCGCGCAGCGGCTGGGCCAAAAGCCCCGAGCGGGTGGTGGCGCCGACCAGGGTGAAGGGCGGCAGGTCGATGCGCACGGTGCGCGCGGCCGGCCCCTCGCCGATGATGAGGTCGAGCTGGAAATCCTCCATCGCGGGGTAGAGGGTTTCCTCGATGGCGGGCTGCAGGCGATGGATTTCGTCCACGAACAGCACGTCGCGCGGCTGCAGGTTGGTCAGAATGGCGGCGAGGTCGCCCGCGCGCTGCAGCACAGGGCCGGAGGTGGCGCGGAACCCCACGCCCATCTCGCGCGCCACGATCTGCGCCAGCGTGGTCTTGCCCAGGCCGGGGGGGCCGTGCAGCAGGACATGGTCCAACGCCTCGCCCCTGGCGCCGGCGGCCTGGATGAAGATGGAAAGATTGTCGCAGAGGCTGCGCTGGCCGGTGAAATCGGCCAGCGTCTGGGGGCGAAGGGCGCCTTCGCCGGTGTCGTCTTCCTGGCGGGCGGGGTCGGTGAGGCTCATGGAGCGCGACCAGGGGAAGGCGCTGCCTTCCCCCGGACCCCCATCCGCCAGGCCCGGGCCGGGCCTGGACCGTCATCGGTTTGGGGGGTCAACGGGCAAACTCCCGCAAGCCGTCGCGGATCAGGGCGTCGAGCGTCGCATCCTCGCCCAGGCGCCTGGCGGCGCGGGAGATGGCGCCCTGCGCCTCGGGCCGCTTGATGCCGAGATTGACCAGGGCGGAGACGGCGTCGGCCTCCACGCCGCCCACCGGCGCGGCGACGGCGGCACCCAAGCCATCCTCCTCCGGCGTCGCGCGGCCGACCGCCCATTTCTGCATTGCCGGTTCGTCGATGATCCGGTTGGCGGTGGCCGCACCCAGGCCCTTCACCTCGGACAAGGCCTTGCGTTCCTTGGCGGCAATCACCCGCGCCAAACCATTGGGGTCCAGCCCGCTCAGCACCATCAAGGCCTTTTGCGGCCCCACGGTCTTCACCTCGATCAGCGCGCGAAACGCCTCGCGCTCCGCCGCGTCGAAGAAGCCGTAGAGGGTGATGGCGTCCTGGCTGACGCGGGTTTCCACCAGCAGCTTTTGCAGCCCCTCCTTCGCGGTGAGCTTGTCCAAGGTCTTGCGCGAGCACGAGACGAGGTAGCCGACGCCGTTCACATCGAGCACGCAGCCGGTCTCGTGGACGCTGTCGATAAAGCCCTTGAGCGCGCCGATCATGCCGCCCCCGATGGCCGAAGCGGCGCAATCCGCGAAGGGCTGAATCGGTGGCTCATGCCGTGGCCAGCCTGGAGAGCATCGCGCGCGTGCCGCGGTGATGGGCGTGGCATATGGCGATGGCCAGCGCATCCGCCGCATCCGCCCGCGCCAGCCTTGCGCCGGGCAGCAGCCGGCGCACCATATCGGCGACCTGAATCTTGTCGGCGTGCCCGGTGCCCACGACGGCGCGCTTGACCTCCATCGCCTGGTATTCGGCGACGAGGATGCCGGCCATGGCGGGTGCGAGCAGCGCCACGCCGCGCGCCTGGCCCAGCTTCAGCGCCGCGGCGGGGTTCTTGTTGACATAGGTGTGCTCGATGGCGGCCTCGGCCGGTTGCCATTCCCGCAGCAGCGCGCCCAAGCCGCGGAAAATGAAGGCGAGACGCTCGGGCAGGGGGGTATCCGCCTTGGTCGAGATCGCGCCATCGGCGATGTGGATCAGGCGCGAGCCAGCGCTCTCGATCAGGCCCCAGCCGGTATGCGTGAGGCCGGGGTCGATGCCGAGAATCCTGGTCAAGCCGAGAGCTTTTCCAGCACCGTCTCATCCACCTCGAAATTGGCGGTGACGGTCTGTACATCATCATGGTCGTCGAGCAGGTCGATGAGCTTGAGCACGGCGCGGGCGCCATCCTCATCCAGCGGGACGGTCATGTTGGGGCGCCATTCCAGCTTCGCCGATTCGGCCTCGCCGAAGCGGGCCTCCAGCGCGGCCTGCACCGCGCCCAGCGCATCGGCGGCAGTGGTGATCTCGTGCCCGGCATCGGTGCTGGCCACGTCATCGGCGCCGGCCTCGATGGCGGCTTCCAGCATGGTGTCGGCGTCGGTGGTGGCGGCGGGGTAGCGGACGACGCCGACGCGGTCGAACTGGAAGGCCACAGTCTCGCCAAAGGCGCCGCCATGTTTTGAGAACAGGCTGCGCAGGTCGGACGAGGTGCGGTTGCGGTTGTCGGTCAGGGCTTCGACGATGATAGAGACGCCGGCCGGGCCACGCCCTTCGTAGCGGACCTCGGCATAATCATCGCCGGCGCCGACCCCCTGGCCCTTCTTGATGGCGCGGTCGATCACATCGCGGGTCATATTGGCCTGGCGGGCGGCGATAACGGCGGCGCGCAGGCGCGGATTATGCGCGGGGTCGGGTGAGCCCATTTTCACCGCAACCGTGATCTCGCGGCCGATCTTGGCGAAGGCGCGGGCGCGCTTGGCGTCCTGCCCGCCCTTGCGGTGCATGATGTTCTTGAATTGCGAATGGCCGGCCATGACCGTCCCGAACCTCAGATATTGGTTGAACGTCGCCCGATATAGCCCCCCGGTGCCCGCTCCGCCACTCTCCATCCTGCGGTTGTGGCCTCGCGAAACATCTGGTCACACAGCGCTTTGCTGGGCAGATTGGCGGGTATGGACATGCAACCGCCCGCCGACCCCTTCGTCGTGACCAGCCTGGACGCGCTGCGCGACCTCTATGGCGCGCCGCTTGAGGTGGCGAAGAACAAGTCCACGCACCGCATCGACATGGCGACCAGGCAGTTTATCGCGGCCTCGCCCTTCGTGCTGCTCGGCACTTCCGGGGCGCGGGGCATCCACATCACGCCGCGTGGCGACGAGCCAGGCTTTGTCGAGGTGGTGGACGAGACCACGCTCGTGCTGCCCGACCGGCGCGGCAACAACCGGCTGGATGGGTTGCAGGATATTCTGGAGGATGACCGCGTCTCGCTGCTCTTCCTGGTGCCCGGCGCGGGGGAGACGCTCAGGGTGCACGGCCATGCCCGCATCACGACGGACCCGGCGATGCGCGCGCGCCATGTCGCGCAGGGCAAGGAGCCGACCACGCTGCTGGTCGTCTCCGTCACTGAATTGTTCATGCAATGCGCCAAGGCGATGATGCGCTCGCGGCTCTGGGATGGCCGTGGCCGGCCGGAGGGCCTGCCCACGATGGGCCAATTGCTGGCCAGCCAGACCCCAGGCCGGATCGAGGCGAGCACGGTGGATAGCAGCTATACTGAGCGTCTTCGGAGTACGATGTATTGAAAAACCCAATTGTCCTGCTGCTGGCCCTGGCGGTCGCGGCCTGCACCACGCCGCCCGCGCGCTATGATGCCTTTGCCGGCGCCATGCGCGACCATTCCTCAGCCGTGGCGCGGGAGGCGGAGCGGGTGCAACTGCTGCAATTGCCGCCGGTGGTGGCAAGCACACCCGCGCCCGCGCGCCGGCGCGGGCGGCGCGTGGCGGTGGTGCCGCCGCCGCCAGGCCCGGTCAGCCTGCCGGATTGCCGCAGCACGGCCAGCCTCACCCCCGCCGGACGCGAACGCTGCGGCATCGAGCGCCGCATTGTGGTGACGGCGCTGGTCAACCGCCATGCCCAGGCGCTGGCGGCCTATAGCTCGGCGCTGGCGGTGCTGGGAACGCGCTTCGACCCGGAGCCGGCGATGGACACGCTGGAGACCGCGCGCGCCGAGGCGATCGCCCTGGGCGATCAGTTGCAGGCGGAAATCCCGATCGATCCGGAGGCGCTGGAGCCGTTCCGCCCGATTGCCGGCCCGGTTGGGCTGCGGCCGGCCCTGGCCTCCGAGATGGCCACCAATGGCTGGCAGATCCGCAAGCAGCTGGAAATCCAGGCGGTGGCGCTGGAATGGCTGGAGCTGCGCCGGGGCGACCAGACCGATGAGGCGCTGCGCCGGCTGCGCTGGTCCATCGCCCATCTGCGCACGGCCTTCGAGAATCTGACGATCAGCGATGCCGAGGTCCTGCCCAATACCGCCCGGGCGCGCGAGGCGCTGGGGTACTAGAGCGTTTTCAAGCCTTGCGGCTTCGCAAGGCGACTCGGAAAACGCGCCCAAACAATGAGCTGGAGCCGTTTCACCGTCTTCACTTCCGGTGAAACGGCTCTAGCCTGCAATCGCTCTGGGTGAAATCATCCGGAGCGTGAATTGCAGGGCCAAACAAGGGTAGACCCAGATCGCCCCGACACAGTCAGGGCGATCTGGGTCTCACCGGTCAGGCCCGGCGCCAGCGTCCGGCCATGGCGGCCGCCGCGACCATCAGCCCGGCCAGCACGCCGATGGCGCCGGCGGCATTCACCGCATGGGCGCTGCCGAGTGCGGCGGGCAGCGGCCCCGCGAGGGCGTAGCCGAGCGCCGCGACGCCGGCGCCCAAAGCCGCGCCGCCGAGCAGCTGGGTGTTGTAGCGGTTGGTGATCAGCCGCATCGCCGCCGCCGGCGCCACCAGCAGGGCGACCACCAGGATGGAGCCCACCGCCTCGAAGGCCGCGACCGCGGCGGCGGCGAGCAGCAGGTTCAGCACCACATCCAGAACCCGCACGGGCAGCCCGATGCTCTGCGCATAGGCGGCATCGAAACACAGCAGTTTCAGGGGCTTCCATAGCCCTGCCACGGTGACTGCCACCAATACGGCCACGCCGGCCAGCATGAAGACGGCGCGCGGCAGCGCGGCCAATGCCGTGACGTCGAACAGCGAGGCCAGGCCCTGGGCCTGGGGCCAGAGCAGGGTTTCCATCTGGCCGAAGAGCACGCAATCCACGTCGAGATCGACGCTGCGCGCGCCGGTGACGTCGAGCAGCACCAGCCCCGCGGCGAAGAAGCCGGTGAAGACGATGCCGGTGGCCGCCCCCCCCTCCAGCCGGGCGACGCGCCGCAAATAGGTGATGGCCGCTGCCGCCAGCAGCGCCGCCAGCCCCGCGCCCAGCAGCACCGGCAGCCCGGCGCGCGAGCCGGTGACGAAAAACCCCAGCACGATGCCGGGCAGCACGGCATGGGTGATGGCGTCGCCCAGCAGCGATTCGCGCCGCAGCACGAGAAAACTGCCAAGCAGCCCGCAGGTGGCGCCGGCCAGGATGGCGGCCAGCAGCGGCGCGAAATCGAGTTGCAGGAAGGCCATCACGCCCCCGATGCCTGGAGCGGCCGAAGGCTGCGGAGGGCTGAATCGG
>CAYNBM010000064.1:0-4852 GCA_964395305.1 uncultured Rubritepida sp. | reverse complement strand
GGCCATCACGCCCCCGATGCCTGGAGCGGCCGAAGGCTGCGGAGGGCTGAATCGGCGGCCATCACGCCCGCCGCACCAGCAGCGCCGCGGCGAAGAAGGCCACCCCCACCAGCACCACCGCCGCCCCGGTCGGCCAGCCGGCATGCCCGGCCGAAATCAGCGCCCCCAGCACGCCCGAGACGCCCCCCACAGCGCAACTGGCCAGGAACATGCCGGGCAGGCGCTGGTTCAACATCAGCGCTGTGGCCGCCGGCAGCACCAGCAGCGCCACCACCAGCACCAGCCCCACCGCCGGCAGGCCTGCGATGCAGACCAGCAGGATCAGCCCCATCAGCGCCGCATCGGTGCGGCGGATGTTCAGCCCCTGCAGGGCCGCGAACTCCGCGTCAAAGCACAGCGCGCGGAAGCGCGGGAAGAGCGCCACCGTGCTGGCCACGCAGAACACCGCCAACAGCCCCGCCGCCCAGGCATCGCCCGTTCGCATGGTCGCGGCCTGGCCGAGAATGAAATGCGACAGCCCCGCCTGCGCGCCGGCCGGCATCGCCTGCACCACCGAGAGCCCCACCACGCCCAGCGCGTAGAAGCTGGCCAGCACCACGGCGATGGCGGCGTCCTGCCGGATGCGGCCGGTGCCGGCCAGGGCCTGCACGGCCCACAGGCCGAGTGCGCCGGCCACTGCGCCGCCGACCAGCAGCGGCGGCAAGGCGCGCGGGTCGGTGCCGAACCAGGCGCCCAGCAGCGCCGCGCCCACCACGCCGGGAAGGGCGGCATGGCCCATGGCATCGGCCAGCAGGGCGCGGCCGCGCAGCAGCGCGAAGCAGCCCACCGCCCCCGCCGCCATACCCAGCGCGGCGCAGCCCAGCACCACCACCAGCGTGTTGTGGGCGATCACGCCGCCAGACCCGCGCCATAGGTCGTGACGATCGTGGCGGGGGTGAAGACCTCCGCCACCGTGCCGGCGGCCACCACCCGGCCATTGAGCATCAGCGCGTGTTCAAAAATATGCGGCACCGAGGCCAGGTCGTGATGCACCGCCACCACGCTCCGGCCGGTTTCGGCCAGCTTCTGCAGCACCTTGATGATCTCGCGCTCGGTGGCGGCGTCGACGGCGGCGAGCGGCTCATCCATCAGCAGCAAATCGGCCTCCTGCGCCAGGCAGCGGGCGAGGAAGACGCGCTGCTGCTGGCCGCCGGAGAGTTTTCCGATGGGGCGGTCAGCCAGGGCTTCCATGCCGACCTCGGCCAGGGCGGCGCGGGCGGCCTCGCGCTCGCGCCGGGGTAGCGCGCCCCACCAGCGGGTGCGCGGGGTGCGGGCCATGGCCACGACGTCGAGCGCCGAGGCGGGGAAATCCCAATCCACGCTGGCGCGCTGCGGCAGGTAGCCGACCCGGGCGCGGGCGGCGTCGAGCGTGGTGCCGAAGAAACGCACCTCGCCCTCGCTGGGGATCAGGCCAAGTGCCGCCTTGAGTAGCGTCGATTTGCCGGCGCCATTGGGGCCGATGATCGCGGTCAGCCCCAGCGGCACGTCCCAGCTGATATCGGCCAGGGCCGGCGTCTCGCCATAGAAGACATTGAGGTGGCGAATGCTGAGTGGCGCCATCACAGCCGCCCGTTCAGGCCGGTGGCGGGTGCTGCACCGCCCAGTGCCCGGGCGATGGTGGTGATGTTGTGGTCCAGCATGCCCTCCAGCGTGCCGGTATAGGTGCCGGCGCGGCCCATCGAATCGGAGAAGAGGTTGCCACCCAGTCGCACGGCATGGCCGCGGGCCGCCGCCCCCTCGATCAGCGCGCGCACGGCGCGGTCGGGCACCGAGGTCTCGGCGAAGACGGCGGGCACGCGGCGGGTGACCAGCATGGCCACGATGGCCTCGATGCGGATGAGCGAGGCCTCGGCTTCGGTCGAGAGGCCCTGGATGCTGTCGATGGCGAGGTCGTAGCGCCGGGCGAAATAGCCGAAGGCGTCATGCGCGGTGACCAGCACGCGCTGGGGGGCGGGGATGCCGCCCAGGGCTGCCATGGCATAATCATGGATGCGGCGCAGCCGGGCGCGATAGACGGCGAGGTTCTCGGCCAGGGGGGCGCGGGGCAGCAGCGGCGCCAGCGCCCGGGGCAGGGTGCCAGCGGCCTCGGCCCAGAGCAGCGGGTCCATCCAGACATGCGGGTCGGCGGCATCGGGGTATTCGGGGTGGGCGCGCAATTCGGCCCGCGGCAGGGTTTCCGCCATGGCCAGCACCCGGCGGCCGGCGGCGGCGAGGCGGGCCAGCACCTCCTCCATCCGCCCCTCCAGCCGGTGGCCGTTCAGCACCACGAGGTCGGCGGCCAGCAGCTTCGCGGTATCGGCCCGGGTGGGGCGGAAGAGATGGGGGTCCACGCCCTCGCCCATCAGGCTTTCCACCCGCGCGGCGGTGCCGGCGACGGCGCGCACCGCATCCGCCAGCATGGCCGTGGTGGTGACGATGCTGGGCGCGCGGCTTTGCGCAAGCGCCGGGGTGGCGGTGAGGAGCGCGGGTAGCGCCCTTCGGGCGATGCTTGAACAGCTATTCACGTCTTCAATGATTCAGGGATTTCAATGTGTTGCTTGCATGATTTGGTCCCGAATCGGGCGCCAGACAAGACCCTGCCCCTTGCGTCGCGTTCATCAACCGCCAATGGTGCAGTTCATGGCCCCACGCCCACGCATTCCCGAGGATCAGGTTGTCGAACTGGCGGAAATGTTCCGCCTGATGAGCGACCCGACGCGGCTGAAGATCATCCTGGCCTGCCTGGACGATCCGGCGGCGGTGGGCGAAATGGCGGATCGGCTGGCGATTTCGGCCAGTCTTGTCTCGCATCATCTGCGCCTGCTGCGCGCGGCGCGGCTGTTGCAGGCCGACCGGCGGGGTCGCCAGGTCTTCTATGTCGTGGGCGACCCGCATATCCGCTCGATGCTGTCGGACATGGTGGACCATGTGGCCGAGGGCGATGCGGAGGTGGAGGTGGATCCCGGCGGCGGCGGTTAACCGGCGCCGCACACCTTGTTCCTATGCTGCACTGCGATTATGGTCCGGCAGCACTGAAACGAAGGGGTGGCGCGCTTGAAAAGCGTCACCATTGTTGGGAAGCACAGCTGGGATGCGAATGGGCATGCGCCTTGTGAAGAACGGGCTTCGGGCGCTGGTCGCCCCTGTCATGGCGGGTATTGTTGCGGGCATGGTGGCGGTTCCCGCGCTGGCCTCGGAAACCACCACGCTCGGCGTCCCGACGCCCTGGGCCATGGGGCTGCAGGCCTCGGGCGGGCCGATCAAGACCGCGGTCCATGATTTCAACGAGATGGTCTTCTGGATCATCGTCGCCATCACGATCTTCGTGGGCGCGCTGCTGGCCTGGGTGATGTTCCGCTACTCGGCGAAGCGCAATCCGGTGGCGAGCCAGACCAGCCACCACACCGGGCTCGAGATCGCCTGGACGGTGATCCCGGTGCTGATCCTCATCGTGATCGCCATCCCCTCCTTCCGCCTGATCTATTATCAGGACCGGACGCGCGACGCCGACATGACGATCAACGTCCAGGGCCGGCAATGGTACTGGAACTACGCCTATCCCGATCATGGCGGCTTCAGCTTCGACAGCCGGCCGATCCCGACCGAGGAGCTTCAGCCGGGCCAGCTTCGCAACCTGGCGGTGGATGAGCCGCTGGTGGTGCCGGCCGGGCGCAATATCCGGGTGATCAGCACGGGCGTGGACGTGATCCATTCCTTTTTCGTGCCCTCGCTGGGCGTGCAGCGCTATTCCATTCCCGGTCGCTCGATCGAGACCTGGTTCCGCGCCGATCGCCCCGGCTCATATTTCGGCCAGTGCAACCAGATCTGCGGCGTGAACCACTGGTTCATGCCCATTGAGGTCCGCGCCATTCCGGCCGAGGAATTTGACGCCTGGGTGGCTTCCGCCCGCACGCGTTACGCTTCAGGCGCCGCTCCCGCGCCGGTGGTTGCGGGCGCGCCGGATGCGCCCATTTCCGTGGCGGCCGCGGCCGTTTCCCCGGCGCGCTGAGACAGATCGAGAGGCAAGACCCATGGCTTACGCCCAGGCGCATGACGACCACCACGACCACAAGCCCGGCTTCGTGTCGCGCTGGTTGTACAGCACCAACCACAAGGATATCGGCACGCTCTATATCCTGTTCGCGCTTTTCGCCGCGATCATCGGGATCGGCATCTCGCTGCTCATGCGCATCGAGCTGCAGCAGCCCGGCATGCAGATCTTCTCCGATGGCCAGATGTGGAACGCCATGGTCTCCGCCCATGGCCTGATCATGGTCTTCTTCGTGATCATGCCGGCGCTGATCGGCGGCTTCGGCAACTGGTTCGTGCCGATCATGATCGGCGCGCCGGACATGGCCTTCCCGCGCCTCAACAACATCTCGTTCTGGCTGCTGGTGCCGGCTTTTCTCCTCCTCGGCGGCTCGATGTTCGTCGGCCAGGGCGCCGGTGCCGGGTGGACGATCTATCCGCCGCTGTCGGACAGCCAGTATCAGCCGGGCATGTCGATGGACATGGCGCTGTTTGCGCTCCACCTCGCCGGTGCCTCTTCGATCCTGGGTGCGGCCAACTTCATCACCACCATCCTGAACATGCGCGCGCCGGGCATGACCCTGCACAAGATGCCGCTCTTTGTCTGGTCGATGCTGGTCACCGCCTTCCTGCTGCTGCTGGCGGTGCCGGTGCTGGGTGGTGCCATCACCATGCTGATCACCGACCGCAATTTCGGCACGGCCTTCTTCAAGCCCGAGGGCGGTGGTGACCCGGTGCTGTTCCAGCACCTCTTCTGGTTCTTCGGCCACCCCGAGGTCTACATCATGATCCTGCCGGCCTTCGG
>CAYNBM010000063.1:0-13076 GCA_964395305.1 uncultured Rubritepida sp. | reverse complement strand
GCGCTGGCCGCGTGACTCAAACCAAACAGCCTCCGGCAAACCCGGGGCGGTTCAACTTCGCGACGCTAGGCCTATCGTCATAGGAGGCGACGGGTGGATTGTCCGCCGGGACTGTGTTGGGGAAGGGTATTTGCAAGTTCGCAAAAGGATCCCTTGATGACGGTTTTTCCCTATAAAAGCGGAAAAACAGTCAACCAAAAATCATCTTCCTACTGATGTCGGGGTGGACACCGGTGCAGTTTTGGTCCACAGGTGGGTTACCGCGACAGGCCGACACGGACCGTTTTGGGAACTGGCGCCTGAGCTCAATTCCCGCTAAGTATCTGAAATGCTTAACTAAGCTGCCGTAGCTCAGTGGTAGAGCACTCCCTTGGTAAGGGAGAGGTCGAGAGTTCAATCCTCTCTGGCAGCACCATTTGTCTCTCGTAATATCGTTGATTTTCAAGCGGTTGTGGGCGATCCTCTCAAACCGACACCCTACATGCCACCCTACACATTCCACCCTACATCGTTGTCGCTGTCTGGTGCCGTATCAGGCGGGTGGGAAGTGCCGTGGCCGAGACGGCGCGTCAATCGAATACGTTCCGATATCGCATCGGTCGAATTGCTGCGTTGAAGGCATAGCCTGCTGCACGTTCATCGCCTGATCTCTAAACCGCAAAGCAGAATGCGAGCTATCGGCGCAGCCCGCGTCCCGATCCCGACAGCCCGGCCCCGTAAGCCGCTACCTAGAGAGAAACCCATCTCGGCGCGACTTGAAGGGCGTCCCTTGCTCTGAGGCCGGCTTGGCCTTGGGAGGGATGTTGCACGCCTCCCCTCATGTCGGCGCCCAGGAACCCTAGGACGCCCTTCGTGGAAACCATCATTGCCGACTATCCGGGCATCGAAGGCAAAGCTGACTGCATCTTCCGGGATTGATCAGGACCCGTTCGTTACCACCGGGCCTCGCTACTGCCCTTGCTATCGGCGGTGCCGTGGTCGGTGGGTTCAACACCTGCAACACCCCCGCACACACCGCCCCAACGGAGCCGATGACCTACCTCGCCAACTACGCGGGCCGGCAATTCGTCATCACGCCCCGATAGGGTCCCGTTCGGGGGGACGGAAGAGGGGCCGATAGACAATGATGGGCTTCCCTTCCCATCCCCCATATACTGCAAGTTCGCAGGGACCACAGGTGAAGTGCTCGCAAGAGCGCGACCAGAACGCTACGCTGGCGCTTCGCTTGGGGACCACATTTCCATAGGGAGCGAAGCGACTTGATCGGGAGAGTTAGCGATCCCTTTAGGGGGAAAGATAAGTGCAGTTGGACTGCACCTTCCTTCTGGACCCCTCTTCGTCTAAAACCTTATCCCGCTACCTTAATCGGGCACTTATCCCGCTACCTTCCCATAAACAAGCTCTAGCCCGCACTCTTCTAAGCGAGCGAAGCGAGCGCATTAAACAAGAACTTTAGAGAGAAGAGTTAGAGAGAACCAGCGGACGTGTAACCCGTAAGGTTCCCCTAAATTTCCCTTTAAGGGGAATGTTTACTTGCAGTATATGGGAAGCTTCTGGTTTCCCTTTGGCTTTCCCTTAAGGCTTCTTGTTCGGTTTGTCGTAGCGTTCCCTGAATGGCCCCTGATCGCGCCCCTGAGAATGCTCCACCCGAGTGCGTCCAAGCACGACGCTTCGCACTGGCCCTCATGTCCCTTGCCCTCTCGGTCCCCCGTAGCGGCCCGTTGATGGCCCTCTTCGTTTGCGTCGGCCCCTATGACCGTGCCCCGAACAAGACCCCGAACATCTCGGCTGCCCCTGCCAACCCTTCTACCCGCCCTCGTGTGGTCCCTTCATGGGATTGCTCGGGGGTTTTTTTCATTTTTCTCACGGCCCATCGCCACTGAGCAGGCCCCGAACCAATTTACCGCAAAAATGTCAGAGCCCATGCCCCCTATCGGCGCGGTCCATGTTCCCCCCTTGCCCCGGTCCCGGTCCCGGTGCCCGTGGGGCGTGATCTGGCTGAGCGTGCATCCATTCGCCGTGCCGAAGCCGCCACCGTCGGTGCTATATGTGATGGCACGAAGCTCGCACCGGACCTCGGGCTGATCGCAGCCGAGCCATCGAGCCACTGCCTCGTTGGCAAAACGAAGTCCGTTCAGTCGAGCACGATCCCCCTCGCCTGGATGATCCCCGACCATCGCTGCCGTTCCGTCTCGATCATCCTGCCGAGCGCGGCCTCGTCCCGTACGGGCTGGATGAGCAGGCCAAGGCCGCCGAAGCGCTCCTGGAAGCCGGGATCGCGCTGGACCACGGCCAGCGCCTCGCGCAGGCGGGCCTTGATCGGAGCCGGGGTCGACTGCGGCACGGCGACACCGAACCAGACCGACGCCTCGTAGTCCGGAAAGCCGAGCTCGGCGACCGTCGGCACAGCGGCCAGCACCGGCACGCGCTGGCGCGTGGTGACCGCAAGCGCGCGAAGCCGGCCCCCCTGCACCAGGGGCAGCGCGGTGAGGATGGCGTCGAACATCACCTGCACGTCGCCGGCCATCAGGGCAGTCAGCGCCGGCGCGCTGCCCGGATAGACGACGTTCTGCATCTCGATCCCGGCGGCGCTGCGGAATAGCTCCGCCGCGAGATGCAGCGGATTGCCGATGCCGACGGTGGCGACATTGATGTCGCGCTGCCGCGCCAGAGCGACGAATTCCCGCAGGTTGGCCGCGGGGAGCGCGGGCGGCACGACCATGACGAGCGGCGCCTCGATCATGGCGGCGAGCAGGGTCAGGTCGCGATCGGGGTTGTAGGGCAGCCGGCGGTACAGCATCGGGTTCAGCACCCCGCCAATGGCCGGGTTTTACGCCGCCCGCAGCAGCATCACGCCGCCGCTCCAGTGGCCGACTTTCTCTCCGCTGGGCACACCTGCCGAAGCTTCGCGACTATCTCCTCCGGCCTGTGTGCCGTCTTCCGCCCCATCCCCATCACCCCTTTGCTGCCGCCGGACTACATTACCGGCGCACCGCTTCTAAGGGGGCAGGTCAGTCAGGCTATCCATTGCATCCCGCGATGCTACCCTGCACGAGGACAGGAACGGATCGGGATCGATGGTGCGTCTTGCGCTCGCGCTGCTGGCGCTTCTTGCAGTGATGGGCCAGGTCAGGCCCGCGGCGGCGGACGGGGTTCTCCAGGCCGAGCTCAATACCTCCAACCCGGTGGCGGCATACCGCTCCTTCATGGCGGAGACACGCCGGATCGAGCATCTTTACCAAGCCTACCAGCAGAGCCGAACCTATGCGAGCGAGGCCATCCTGGCGCGTGCGATACTGCGCCTGGGCGGCGAGCTGTTTGATCTGCGGAACCAGCCGCAAGCGACGCGGGCGAAGCACGGCGCGGCGGCGGTCGGCTATCTGGCCGACATCCTGAACCGCCTGCCGGAATACACCGGAGCGCCCCCATCGGGGGATCCGCCCGCGCGCTGGACGCTGCCCGGGACCGAGATCCGGCTCATCCGCCTGACCGAGGGACCGCGCTCCGGCGATTATGTCTTCTCCGCGTCCACGGTGGATGATCTTCCCAACTGGCATGCTGAGATCATCGACAACGCGCCCCTGCGCGAGACCTCCGTCGAGAGTTTGCGCCGCGTCCAGCAACGCATCACCGGACCCATGCTGTCCGTCGTGTCCGTTGCCAGCCTGCCCGAGGCGCTGCAGTTCGAGTTGCTTGGACTGCCGGCCTGGAAGGTATTGATCGCGCTCGCTGCGCTGGCGCTGGCACTGGGGCTTGCGGCGGCGTGGTGGCGCATCGCGGCGCGGCTGTCGCGCAACTGGTCGCCTTGGAAGCGCTATGGCTTCGGCCTGA
Organism: uncultured Rubritepida sp.; assembly: GCA_964395305.1. Lineage (GTDB taxonomy): Bacteria > Pseudomonadota > Alphaproteobacteria > Acetobacterales > Acetobacteraceae > Rhodovarius. The sequence continues at coordinate 9,245 of CAYNBM010000063.1, read as the reverse complement.
CCATACCCTTGGTGCTCGCCCTGCTGCTCGCTGCCGCCTACGGCTTCATCATGGTGGAGGTGGTTCTGTCCGGCCCGATCTCCGATGTCGCCATCATCTTCGGCATTGCGCTACTTTACGCCGCAGCGGCCTGGGGCGCCTGGCTCGCCTGGTGGTTCATGGCCGAGGCGGTGATCGCGGTCCCGGGCCGCCTCTACGACCCGAACCTCATGCGGCTGCTGGCCCGCGTCGGCTCCCTGCTATCCGCGGGCGGGTTGATCATGCTGGGCGCCAACCAGATCGGCATCCCCGCGCTCGGCTTGCTGGCCGGTGTCAGCATCGGCGGCGTGGCGCTGGCCCTGGCGGCGCAATCGACGGTCGAGAACCTGTTCGGCGGTGTGTCCATCTTCGCCGACCGGCCATTCCGCGTCGGTGATACCATCGCGTTCGAAGGGGCCACCGGCACGGTCGTGTCCATCGGCCCCCGGTCCAGCCGTATCCGGGCGGAAGACGGGCGCGTGACGACGGTGCCGAATGCGGACCTGGCGAAGATGCATGTCACGAACCTTTCGGCGCGTGAGCACTGGACCTTCCTGCACCGCATCAGCCTGGCACGTGGGACGCATCGCAAGCAGATCCTCGTGCTGCTGGAAGAGTTGCAGACGCGCATCGCCGCGCATCCGTCCGTCGTGCATGCGCCGAACTGGCCGCGGGTGCGGCTGGTGGGCGTGACGGACGCGGCGCTGGACGTGGAGATCGCCGCGCAGATTCTGACACGGGAAGAGGCCGATTACCTGGCGATCCAGCAGGAACTGATCCTGGTTATCCTGCAGGCGATCGAGGATGCGGAGATCCGCGCCCCACTAGCCGAATTGGCCACACTACGCCCACGCGAGAACCACCCGCGCGGCCACGGGGCCGCCGCGCACGGCTGACGCCCTTCAAAGAGGAAGGGCGCCGGGCACTTCCGCGGGAAATGTGCTCTAAGTGTCGATCCGGGAACACCTTGAATCGTTGGAAGCACTTGTGATTCGATGGTGTCTGGGCGATTTGCAGGGGACGCCCGCTGTGGACCGACGAGAACCGCGTTCGCTATGACCGGAGCAAGCTGCGCTATCCGAGCTGTGAATCAGCTCCGAAGTGCGGCCCCTACGAATTCTGCATAAGCTCGTGTAAGTGTTCGTGGAATTTCGTTCGGGGTGGGGCGCCGATCGGGGCCCCACCTGCACGCCACATTTCCAAGCATATTCAACAGTTTAGAGGAATTTGCGGCCGGGGTCCCACTACGGTGCTGATCAACAGCCCAGCAGTCGAGCCACTGCCTCATCGGCAAACCGAAGTCCGTTCAGTCGAGCATGATCCCCCTCGCCTGGATGATCCCCGACCATCGCTGCCGTTCCGTCTCGATCATCCTGCCGAGCGCGGCCTCGTCCCGTACGGGCTGGATGAGCAGGCCAAGGCCGCCGAAGCGCTCCTGGAAGCCGGGATCGCGCTGGACCACGGCCAGCGCCTCGCGCAGGCGGGCCTTGATCGGAGCCGGGGTCGACTGCGGCACGGCGACACCGAACCAGACCGACGCCTCGTAGTCCGGAAAGCCGAGCTCGGCGACCGTCGGCACAGCGGCCAGCACCGGCACGCGCTGGCGCGTGGTGACCGCAAGCGCGCGAAGCCGGCCCCCCTGCACCAGGGGCAGCGCGGTGAGGATGGCGTCGAACATCACCTGCACGTCGCCGGCCATCAGGGCAGTCAGCGCCGGCGCGCTGCCCGGATAGACGACGTTCTGCATCTCGATCCCGGCGGCGCTGCGGAATAGCTCCGCCGCGAGATGCAGCGGATTGCCGATGCCGACGGTGGCGACATTGATGTCGCGCTGCCGCGCCAGAGCGACGAATTCCCGCAGGTTGGCCGCGGGGAGCGCGGGCGGCACGACCATGACGAGCGGCGCCTCGATCATGGCGGCGAGCAGGGTCAGGTCGCGGTCGGGGTTGTAGGGCAGCCGGCGGTACAGCATCGGGTTCAGCACCATCGACGCACCTGAGGCCATCAGCAGCGTGTAGCCGTCGCCGGCAGCCTGGGCCACGGCCTGGCTTCCGATGATGGTGTTGGCGCCGGCCCGGTTTTCGACGACCACGGCCTGCCCAAACTCGCGCGAAAGGCGGTCGGCGATGAAGCGCCCCAGCTGGTCGGTGGTCCCGCCCGGCGCATAGGGGACCACCAGGCGAAGCGCGCGGCTCGGCCAGGCATCCTGCGCGCGCACCGCGGGGGCCGCGAGAGCGGCGGGAAGTCCGAGGGTCATGCGACGAGTGATCATTCTCATTCGTTCCTCCATTTGATTCAGATTCGCCGCTGATGCCCGGCCCAGTGCTTCTCGCGCAGCTTGCGCTTGGCGATCTTGCCGTTGGGGTCGCGGGGCAGGGTCGCCGTGATGTCGATCGTGCGCGGCACCTTGTAGCCGGAAATGAGCGCGCGCAGCCCTTCGCCGACCTGGTCGGGGTTGATCTCCTGCCCGGGCGCGAGCTGGACCACGGCGTGCAGGCTTTCGCCGAACTCGGCGTCCGGCACGCCGAACACGGCACAATCCAACACGCCCGGCAGGCGAAGCAGGGCATGCTCGATCTCGGCCGGATAGATGTTCACGCCGCCGGAGATGACCATGTCCGAGGCCCGGTCGCAGAGGAATAGAAAACCCTCCGCGTCGAGATAGCCCATGTCGCCGATGCAGAGGAAACCGTCGCGCTCGATGGCGCGGCGATCCTCGTCGCGCCCGATATAGGTGAAGTCAGGATAGGCCGGCTGGCGCACGAAGACGCGGCCGATCTCACCGACCGGCAGCTTCCGGTCCTCGTCGTCCAGGATCCTGATCTCCGCCGCGCCGACCGGCCGGCCCGCGGTCCCAGGCTTGCGCAATGCGTCCTGGCTCGTGGCCACGGTGATGATGCCCGTCTCGGTCGAGGCATAGGTCTCGTGGATGACCGGGCCGAACCAATCGATCATCGCGCGCTTCACCTCCGGGGCGCAGGGCGCGCCGGTGGAGGCGACAAAGCGCAACGAGGAGATGTCGTAGCGCCGCCGCACCTCCTCGGGCAGCCGCAGCAGCCGCACGAACATGATCGGTACCATGTAGGTGACCTCGATCCGGTGCTGCGCGATGAGCGCGAGGGTCCCCTCGGCATCGAAGCGCGGCTCGATCACCAGCAGCGAACCCTCGGTCAGGGCGTTCTGGGCGAAGAGGCTCGGCGCGCTGTGGTAGAGCGGCGCCGTGACCAGCGCGCGGCAGCCCGGGGTGGTGCCCAGGGCCGCCGCGACGATCTCGGCAACCGCCGCGCGCTGGGCCGCGAGCTGTTCGAGCGGAACGGCCTGTCGCCGCACGCCCTTGGGCCGACCCGTGGTGCCGGAGGTGTAGCCCACATGCCCCCGCGGGGAGACTTGCGGGCCATCATAGGCCGGCTGCGCGGCGAGCCAGGCCTCGTAGGGCTCGCCCAAGGTCAGCACGGTGATGCCGGGCGGCAGCGCGGCGCGGATCGGCTCCAGCAGTTCGGGATCGGCGAGGATCGCGCGCGCGCCGCTATCCGCCAGGATGAAGCGCGCCTCTTCAACGGTGAAGTGCCAGTTGAGGGGACAGAAATAGGTGCCACCGATGCGGCAGGCGAGCACGATATCGGCAGAGGCGACGTCGTTGCGCAGTAGCACGGCGAGGACATCGCCCTCACGCAGGCCGAGCCGGCGCAGCCCGCCGGCGAGCTGGCTGCCCCGCCGCTCGAGTGCGCCGCCCTCGCGCGTGATGCCGCCGGCGTTGACGGTTGCGGTCACCTCAGCCTCGCTGCGCGCGGTCGGCGGCATCGCGCGCGCGGATGCGTTCGCGCGCCGCCTGCCACTCCTCATCGCCCCACTGCAGATACTCTGTGAAGTAGGCCCCGTTCGCGAGCCAGTCGCCGCCGTCGAGCGCGACGGTCTGACCGTTGATCCAACCGGATTGCGGTGCCAGCAGGAAGGCCGCGAGGTCGCCGATCTCCTCGAGCGTCCCGACGCGGCCAAGCGGATTGCGCTGCGCGGGCAGGCTGTTCCGCGTGTCGTCGGGCCGCAGGCGGGACCTGGCGCCGTCGGTCGGGATGACGCCGGGCGCGATGCCGTTCAGGCGGATGCCGTGGCGCCCCCATTCCACCGCGAGCGACTTGGTCATGGCATCGACGCCGGCCTTGGACATGGCGGAGGGCACCACGAAGGGCGAGCCGGTCCAGACCCAGGTCACGACGATGGACAGCACGGCGCCGCCGGTCTTCTCGGTGATCCATCGCCGGCCGACCGCCGTCGTCACCTGGAAGGTCCCGTGGAAGACGATGTCGGCGATGGCGCGGAAGGCGCGATGGGACAGGTCCTCGGTGCGGCTGATGAAGTTGCCGGCCGCGTTGTTGACCAGGCGCGTGTAGGGGCGGCCGGCATCCCAGCTCGCGGCCACCGCAGCCTCGATCGCCTCGGCGTCGCGGATGTCCACGGCCTGCCAGAAGCAGCCTTCGCCCATCTCGGCGGCGGCCTCTTCGAGGACGGCGCCGCGGCGGCCCCAAATCTCCACGGTCGCGCCGAGCGATAGCAGCCGTTCGGCCATCGCGCGACCGAGACCCGTTCCGCCGCCGGTGACGAGGACATGATGCCCGGCGAAGAGCTGATTTTGGAACATGGACGCTTCCTGCTTTTTGATGGCCCCAAGGTAAATCTCTGGCAGGTTGATCGACAATTCCCAAATTTAGGGACAGTCTGTTGCGATGATTGGGACAATGGACCTCAACCTGGTGCGGCTTTTCGCCGACATCGTCGAGGCTCAGGGCTTCGCCGAGGCCGCTCGCCGGCTCGGCACATCGCGTTCCGGCGTCAGCCGCGGGCTGCAACAGCTCGAACGTGGCCTCGGCACACAGCTCCTGCGACGCACGACCCGGCACATCGAACTGACCTCGGCCGGCCAAGTCTTCCTCGAGCATGCGCAGAACATGCTGCGCGAGGCGGAGGCGGCGCAGGCCTCGGTCGAGGGGCTCGGGCGCATGCTGCGCGGCCATCTGCGCGTGAGCGTGCCCACCGGCTTTGGGAGGATGCTGCTCACCCAGGTCCTGCTGGAGTTCGCGAAAGCGCATCCGCAGGTGACGCTTCGCGTCGATTTCAGAAATCGGGTGCCCGACCTGGTGGGCGCCCAGATCGATATGGCCATCCGCGTCATCGCCGCCCCCCCGATCGACTATGTTGCGCGGCCCCTGGGCCAGTTGCGGTGGTGCCTTTGCGCATCGCCCGCTTACTTGGCCGGACGCTCCATCGCGAGCCCAGCGGAACTCGCGCAGCACGCGATGATTGCCCCGCCGCCGACGGATGGGAGACGCCATCCCCTCACCCTGGCGTCCGGCGCCGAGCCTGCGGAAACCATCGCCCTGGTGCCACGCATCGCCTCGGAGGATTTCAACTTCCTGCTTGCTGCGTTGCTGGCTGGTGCAGGTTTCGGCGCCTTGCCCAGCTACGCCGTATCGGATGCCCTGCGTCGCGGCGATCTGGTCGAGATCCTTCCCGGATATGCCCTGTGCGGGCTGCCCGATCGCATCTTTGCCCTGACCACGCCGAACCGCTACCGCCCGGCTGCGTCACGCGCCCTGCTCGACTGGCTGGCGGACGCCATCGGCTCGGCAACCGCTTGCGCACCATGACGCCCAACACGGACCATCGCGCCGCCCTGAATGCCGTTCAGACCATGGGTTAAACCCACGCCCATCGCAGGAAGCCGAGCCCGTTGCGGTCGAGGCACTCCCGATCCGCCAGTCCGCCTCCAAGTCGCGCTCGCTGCTAAGAACCGCCACGCCACAAGGCACAGGTTTCCCGGAGCTTTCGCGGCAGACCTATTGAACGGCGCAGCGCGGAAAGCACGAAGGTGGGGCGGCTTCATCGCCTCGACCAGTCGCAAGAGCTATCGTGCCGGCACCGCAGTCTCCGTCACCACCCGCCCATCCTCCATCTCAACGATCCGATCGAAGAGATCCTTCGAACGCGAATCGTGCGTGACCACCGCAACGGCAGCAAGACGTTGCCGCGCGATGGCTAGCATCAGCTCCATGACCTGCCGCCCGCGCCGGCTGTCGAGCGCCGCCGTCGGTTCATCCGCCAGAAGCAGGATCGGATTATTCGCCAGCGCGCGCGCCACGGCGACGCGCTGCTGCTCGCCCCCGGACAAGCGCGCTGGCATGTTGCCGGCGCGATGCGCGACATCGAGCATGGCCAGCAAGGCCATTGCCCGCCGTTCCGCCGCCGCCTCCGACACGCCGTCGATGACCATGGCAAGCGCCACGTTCTCCACGGCCGTCAGGAACGGCACGAGGTTCGGCTTCTGGAAGATGAAGCCGATATGGCGGCGGCGGAAGTCGCGGAGCGCCGCGTCATCTTCGATCGTCGCCGCGGGCGTGCTGGAGAAGTGCACGCTGCCGCTGGTGACCGGCTCCAGCAGCCCCGCCGCCATCAGCAGCGTGGTCTTGCCGCAGCCTGAGGGGCCGACAATGCCGATCATCTCGCCTGCCTTGAGGTCGAGCGTCACATCCGCCAGCGCATCCACCATGGACCCGTCGCCGCCGCGATAGCGGACCCCGACCTGGCGCAGCGACAGCACCGGGACGCCAGGCTGCGGCGTCACGCCAGCACCTCCTTCGCGCGCACGCGCATCGCGCGCGCGATGCCGACCCAGCTGCCCAGCAGGCAGGCGAGCAGCAGGCCGCTGAAGACCACCGCGAGATCCTCGGGCAGCAGCACGACCCGGCGCGGGAACTGAGGAAACACCAGCATCGAGAGCACGAAGGCGAGGACAAAGGCGAGCAGCCCCACCAGCATCGCCTGTTGCAGGATCATCGAAAGGATGAAGCGGTCGCGGGCGCCGATCAGCTTCAGCATGGCGATCTCGTGCAGCTTCTCGACCGTGCTGTTGTAGATTGTCATGGCGATCACCACGCCGGTCACCGTCAGCAGCAGGACCGTGAAGAACAGGATCTGCAGGCGCAGCCGCCACAGCCGGCCATCGACCAGCGCCGAACGCTGGGCGTCGCGGCTGAGGACGGCGACATCGCCCCAGGCGCCGATGATGCGCGCAACCTCCTGTTCCATGCCAGGCTGGGTGGTGACCATGACGGCCGCTATGCGGCTCGGGCGATCCGCGGTTGCGCCGAGGCCCTGCGCGCGTTCCAACAGCACGGTTTCCGGGGTTCGGCTGTCGGCGATGTCCATCGCATCGGGCACCGTCACGAAGAGCTGGCCGTCACCCGACATGTCCACCTGTCCGCGGGTGAGACCCACCACGCGATAGGAATCGCGCCCGAGCCGGATCTCATCGCCGAGGCCGAACCCGAGACTCGCATCGGCAATCGCCTCGCCCCGCCCCGCCTGCAACAGCCGCCCCGCAGTCAGGTTGAGCCAGGCGCCCTGGTCCTTCGGGAAGTCGAGGCCCGTCACCGCGACGCGCCGACGCTGTCCTTTGATGTCGAACTGCAGGTTGTTCTGCACGAAGCGCCGCACGTTGGTCGTGCCGGCAACGCCTTCGACGCGGCGGTCGAGCGTGGCGGACACCACGGACCCTTCCGCGAAGGGACCGGCCCGGCCGCCCTGCACGACCCAGAGATCGGCGCCGATCTCCTCGATGGTCAGCGTCGCGTCGTGCAGGATGCCGCGATAGAGACCAAGCATCCCCATGCTGCCGGTCAGCAGAAAGCCGACGCCGGCCGCGGCAAGGAAGAAGCGCGTGAGGTTGGCGGCGATGTCACGCCAGGCGAGGTAGTTCACGGCAGCACCGGCGTCACCGGCATGAAGGGATAGAGCCGGCGCCCCCGGTGCAGCACCACCTCCCCGGCCCGCAGCCCTTCCTGCACTTCGATCCGGCCATCGGCGGCGGCGCCGAGTTGCACGGGCCGCCACTGCGCGCGCGTGCCACCCTCCGCCACCCATAGCCCGGGTTGCCCGCCGCGCGGTGCCAGCACGTCCTGCGGCACGGTGATGACGGAGGGCGAACTGCCGGTGGCCAGCGTGACCATCGCGCGCTGGCCGATCGCCCAATGCGGCGGGAGTTCCTCCGTTGTCAGGTCAACGGCGAATTCGCGCGTGGTGGTGTCCACGTTGCGGCCGATCCGCAGCACGGTCCCGCGGAACACCCGCCCCGGATAGGACACGTAGCGGAGCTCCGCCGCTTGTCCCGGAAGGATCTGCGCCATCACGGATTCATCGAACCGGGCGGAGAGCACGATGCTTGCCGGATCGACCAGCCGCAGGATCGGTGTGCCCGCGGCCACCACGTCACCGACGCTGCGCAGCCTGTCGGTGATGACGCCAGGGACGGGTGCCGCGATCGTGGTGTCGCCCAGCCGCACGCCGGTGCCGCGCGTTCCGGCCTCGTTGGCGCTCAACTGATCGCGGGCGCGCATCACCGCACTGCGGCTGCGTTCCAAATTTGCCGTAGCCTGGTCGAGCGTCGATCGCGCCGCGTCGAACTCGGCGCGGGTCGTGGCACCACGCGGCAGCAATTCTTCCTTGCGTCGAAAATCGGCCCGGGCGCGCAACAGCGCGGCCTCGGCGGCATCGCGATCGGCCTCCGCCTCGGTCACGGCGCGCCGCGCGGCCCCGGTCTGCGCTTCCGCCTGCGCGAGAAGGTGGCCCGCATCGCCGGTGTCGAGCCGCACCAGAAGGGCGCCGGCCGCCACACGGTCGCCCTCCTCCGCGAGCAGTTCGGCGATGCGGCCCTGGATGCGCGCCCCGACTTCCACCTTGACCAGCGCATCGAGCAGCGCCGGGCCGGAAACCGTGCGCGTGAAGGGCGCGGGGCGGATCTCGATCGCTTCGACCCGCGCCGGCACCCCGTATCGCCAGCCGAGCGCAGCGGCGAGACCGGCGGCGAGAAGCAGGAGCCAGCGCCGCCCGTTCCGGCGCCGCGGCGGCGGGGGCGGCGGCTCGACCATCGACAAGCCGGCCGGCGGGGCGTGACGGGCGGCGGGAACGTCATCCATCGGGCTGTCTCCTTGCGCGATGCGATTGGGGGCGGGGCTGACCCCGCCCAGACGGTGCTTCACCAGCCGCGCTGCACGCTGCCGGAACGCGCCACCGTGCCGCCACGCCGCCCCGTCGCGGTGCCCTGGCCCGACCATTGGCCGGGCGCCGTCCGCGTGACGCTGCGCTGGCGCGCGGCGGTCTGGCCCTGCGGGCCCGTGGCCGATCCGGACCGCGTGCAGTTGCCGCCTTCGCAGCTGGCCGATCCGGAGCGCGTGGCC
>CAYNBM010000062.1:0-14082 GCA_964395305.1 uncultured Rubritepida sp. | reverse complement strand
TTGATAACCGCATCCCCCCCGACCACCCCCCAAGGCGTGGGGGTGAATTTGTCCGTTTTCGTAAACTTCGACGCTGGCATGCGTGCCCATGGCCCTGCCGCTGAGCGGCGCGGGCATCGCCGGCTCTCGCCCATCCCGCCAGAGGCTTGACGAAGAAGCCCCGCTGGGCCAGGTAACCGTTCGGTTACTCTAGGGGACAGACCATGGCGGAACGCCGCATCGGATTGATCATGAACGGCGTCACCGGGCGCATGGGCATGAACCAGCACCTCATACGGTCCATCGCCGCGATCCGCGCCGAGGGCGGCATGGTGCTGGCCAATGGCGACAGGCTGATGCCCGACCCGATCATCGTGGGCCGCAACCGCGAGAAGCTGGAGGCGCTGGCAAAGGCGCATGGGGTGGAGCGGGTGAGCACCGACCTCGATGCCTGCCTGGCCAACCCGGAGGACACGGTGTTCTTCGACGCGGCGACGACGCAAATGCGCGCAGGCCTGATCCGCAAAGCCATTGCCGCCGGCAAGCATATCTATTGCGAGAAGCCGACGGCCGATAATCTGGAAGACGCGCTGGATGTCGCGCGCCTCGCCCAAAAAGCCGGCATCAAGCATGGCGTGGTGCAGGACAAGCTGTTCCTCCCCGGGCTGCGCAAGCTGAAGATGGTGATCGATTCTGGCCAGCTCGGCCGCCTGCTGAGCGTGCGCGGTGAATTCGGCTACTGGGTCTTCGAAGGCGATCTGCAGCCCACCCAGCGCCCCTCCTGGAACTACAAGAAGGCTGAGGGCGGTGGCATCATCCTCGATATGCTCTGCCACTGGCGCTACGTGCTGGACAACACGTTCGGGCCGGTGAAATCCGTCTCCTGCCTCGGTGCCATCCACATCCCCAAGCGGCGGGATGAGGCCGGGAACTGGTATGACGCCGATGTGGATGACGCGGCCTATGCCACCTTCCAGCTCGAGGGCGGCATCGTCGCCCATATGAATTCCAGCTGGACCACCCGCGTGCGGCGCGACGACCTCGTGACCTTCCATGTCGATGGCACGCATGGCTCCGCGGTCTGCGGCCTCACAGATTGCTGGGTGCAGCCGCGCGTGGCCACGCCCAAGCCGGTCTGGAACCCCGACGTGCCGCAAACCATCAATTTCTATGAGGGCTGGCAGAAGGTTCCCGATACCCAGGCCTATCCCAACGGCTTCCGGGTGCAGTGGGAGCTCTTCCTGCGCCATGTCGTGGGTGAGTTGCCGGATTATCAATGGGACCTCTTCGCCGGCGCCCGTGGCGTGCAGCTCGCCATGGCCGGGTTGCAGAGCTGGGAGGAACGCCGCTGGATCGACCTGCCGGAGCTTGCGGCATGAGCACGATCAACCTGCCGACGGCTGAGGGGATGCGGCCCTTCACCGTCTCGCCACCCCGGGTCTTCGACACCGCCCTGCCGCCCTACCCCCGCGTCGCCTTCGCCGCCGCCCATGTGGTGGCCGATACCATGGCCGAGCAGGATCCCTGGCTGGATGCGAAGGTGGATTGGGACCGGACAATCGCCTTTCGAAAGCACCTCTGGTCGCTCGGCCTGGGCGTGGCCGAGGCGATGGACACGGCGCAGCGCGGCATGGGGCTGGACTGGGTGGCGGCGCAACAGCTCATCCGCCTCAGCCTGGATGCGGCGCGCGACCACCCCGGCGCCGTCATCGCCTCGGGCGCCGGCACCGACCATCTCGCCGCCGGTCCCGACGTGACCGTGGACGACGTCATCCGCGCCTATGAGGAGCAATGCGAGGCGGTGGAGGCCATGGGCGGCCGCATCATCCTCATGGCCTCCCGCGCGCTGGCCAAGGCGGCCCGCAGCCCGGCGGATTACGAGCGCGTCTATGCCCGCATCCTCGGCGGCGTGAAGCAGCCGGTCATCATCCATTGGCTGGGCGAAATGTTCGATCCGGCGCTGGAAGGCTACTGGGGCAACCACGACCATATGGCCGCGATGGAGACGGCGCTGGCGGTGATCCACGCCCATGCCGATAAGGTGGATGGCGTGAAAATCTCTCTTCTGGATGACCAGAAGGAAATCGCGATGCGCCGCCGCTTGCCCACCGGCGTGCGGATGTATACTGGCGATGACTTCAACTACGCCGAACTCATCGCCGGCGACGAACACGGCTATTCCGACGCGCTGCTCGGCATCTTCGACCCGATCGCACCCGCGGTGGGCGGGGCTCTCGCCTCGCTGGCGCAGAACGACCTCTCCACCTTCCACGACATCCTGGCGCCGACCGTCCCGCTCAGCCGGCATATCTTCAAGGCGCCAACGCGCTTCTACAAAACCGGCGTGGTCTTCATGGCCTGGCTGAACGGCCACCAGGACCATTTCGTGATGGTCGGCGGCCAGCAAAGCACGCGATCGATCCAGCATTTTTCGGAGTTGTTCCGGCTGGCCGACGCGGCCGGGCTGCTGTCAGACCCAGACCGCGCGGTCGCACGGATGCGCCACCTTCTGGCTGTGCATGGGGTGGGATAGGCCTTCGTCACGGCAAGCGTGGCGAGACGGCGACGACAGCGTCAAGCCAGTCCGGCTCCGCCCGGGCGACAAGCCGGCTACGCCGGTCGCCTGCGGCGATCCTTGACCCCGCCGCCACCGTCACGCCTAAAAAAATGATGGCCGGGGCGGGGAAACCGCCTTTTTGGACCGAACAAGGAAACAGGGTTTTGGCCTCACAGCTTTCGTTGAACACCGTCACAGTCAAGGAGAAATGGGGGCTGGCGGCATGCATCGAGGGATGCGCGCGGCACGGCATCCCCGGCATCTCCCCCTGGCGCGACGTGCTGCACGCCATGGGCGTGGACGCGGCCGCACGGCATATCCGTGATGCGGGGCTGACCGTGACGGGGCTTTGCCGGGGCGGGATGTTTCCGGCCGCGGACGCCGCCGGCCGCGCCGCCGCCATCGCCGACAACCTACGCGCGATCGAGGAAGCCCATACCCTCAACGCCGCCTGCCTCGTCATGGTCTGCGGCGGGCTCCCGCCGGGCTCCAAGGACCTCCCGGGCGCGCGAAAAATGGTGCGCGATGGCCTCGAAGCCATCCTCCCCGCCGCCCGCGCCGCCGGCGTCACCCTCGCACTCGAACCGCTCCACCCCATGACCTGCGCCGACCGCTCGGTGCTCTCCACCACCGCCCAAGCGCTCGATCTCTGCGACACTCTCGGCGAGGGCATGGGCGTCGCACTCGATTGCTACCACATCTGGTGGGACCCGGCGGTAGCCGAACAGATTGCCCGCGCCGGCCACCGCATCGCCGCCTTCCACGCCTGCGACTGGCTCCTCCCCACCACCGACCTCGTGCTGGACCGCGGCATGCCCGGCGATGGCGTCATCGATATCCCTGGCCTGCGCGCCATGGTCGAGAATGCCGGCTATACCGGCTTCACCGAGGTCGAACTCCTCTCCCGCCGCTGGTGGGCCGAGGAGCCCGACCACGTCCTGGGAAAGATCAAGGCCAGCCACAAGGTCTGAGCCACACAAGGGAGGATACAACAATGATCAGCCGCCGCACCGCCATCCTGGCCAGCCTGGCCACCCCCGCCCTGGCCCAGAACTGGGCACCCGACCGCCCGCTGCGCTTCATCATCCCCTTCGCCCCCGGCGGCGCCACCGACATCGTCGCCCGCGTCCTGGCCGAGCCGGTCGGCGCCCGGCTCGGCCAGACCGTGGCGGTGGAAAACCGCACCGGCGCTGGCGGCAATGTCGGCGTGGAGGCCGTCGTCCGCGCAGCACCGGACGGCCTGACCATCCTGATGGGCACCACCGGCACGCTCACCATCAACCCCCATCTCTATTCCAATATGGGCTTCAACCCGCTGACCGACCTTGCCCCCGTTGGGCTGGCTTTCGGCACCGATCATGTGTTGATCGTGAACCCGGCCGTGCCGGCGCAGAACGCCGCCGAATTCCTGGCCCTGGCCCGCGCCCAGCCGGGCCGGCTCGCCTATGGCTCGGGCGGCAATGGCAGCTCGACGCACACGGTGGTCGAGCTGTTCAAGCTGGTCGCCAGCCTGGACATCCAGCACGTGCCCTATCGCGGCTCGGCGCCGGCGCTCAACGACACGGTGGCGGGGAATGTCCAGCTCATGCTCGACCAGATCGCCTCCGCCCTGCCGCAGATCCAGGCCGGCCGGGTGCGCGCCCTGGCGGTGACCGGCCCGCGCCGCCACCCAGCCTTGCCCGATGTGCCCACGGTGGCCGAGATCGGCATGCCCGCGGCCGAGGCCACCAGCTGGGGCGCGGTGATGGCGCCAGCCGCCACCCTGGGCCCGACGCTCGCCCGCCTCAACGCCGTGCTGCGCGAGAGCCTGGATCTGCCGGCGGTGCGCCAGCGCCTGGCCGGGGTGGGCGCCGATACCCTGACCTCCACGCCCGAGGAACTCGCCGCCTATCTGCGCGCCGAGACCGAAAAATGGGGCCGGGTGGTGCGTGAGGCGCGAATCACGGTGAACTGAGCCCCCGCCAGGCGGATGAGTTGAGGCCGCCCTTCGCACGTGCGAAAAGCCCCGGGAAGCGGGAGTAACAACCATGTCCGACGGTCGCCTCGTGATTGGCAACAAGCGCTATTCCTCCTGGTCGCTGCGCGGCTGGCTGGCGGTGCATCTGGCGAAACTCGATGTCGAGGAGGTGGTGGTGCCGCTCGCCGGCACCGGCGCCACCTCGGCGGTGAAGGACGTCACCCCCAATGGCCTCGTGCCCTATCTCGAGCATCGCGGCGCGCGGGTGTGGGAGAGCCTGGCCATCGTGGAATATTGCGCCGAGCACGCGCCGGGGATGTGGCCGGCGGCACCGGTTCCACGCGCGCTCGCCCGCTCGGTCGCCGCGGAAATGCATGCGGGTTTCCGTGAACTGCGGATGGCCATGCCCTTCAATGCCGGGCTGGAATTCCCGGGGATGCGCCGCACCGAGGGCGCCTTGGCCGATATCGCGCGTATCGAGGCGCTCTGGGCGGAATGCCTGTCGATCTCCGGCGGGCCCTATCTCTTCGGCAGCGGCTTCGGCGCCGCGGATGCGATGTATGCGCCGGTGGTCGGCCGCTTTCTCACCTGGCAGCCCGAGCTCGCAGCCGGCTCGCTGGCCTATATGGAGGCGGTGCGCGAGCATCCGCTGATGCAGCGCTGGTACGAGGAGGCGCAGGCCGAACCCGCGGAATGGCTGCTCGAGAAATACGAGAACCCCGCGTGAGCACCGCCCTCGTCCTGGACCATGTCGCGGTCTGCGGCCGTGAGCTCGGGCCGCTCACCGCGGCGTATGAGCGCCTGGGCTTCTCGCTCTCCCCCATCGCGCAGCAATCGGGCAAGCGCCCCCCCGATGGCCCGGTGGAGCCTTTTGGCACCGGCAATCGCTGCGCCTTTCTGCGCCATGGCTATATCGAGCTGCTGGCGATCCTCGACCCCGGCCTGTTCGACAACCAGCTCGGCCGGTTTCTGGACCGGTATGAGGGGCTGCATATCCTGGCACTCGGCGTGCAGGATGAGCAGGCCAATCTGGCGCGCATGCAGGCGGCGGGCATTCCCATCCCAGGCGTGGCCTGGCTGGAGCGGCCGGTGGATGGGCCGGATGGGCCGCGGGCCAAGTTCGCGCGCCTGCCCTTCCCCGATGCGCCGGAGGGGCGGGTGCAGCTCATCCGCCACCTCACCCCCGAGTTGATCTGGGACCCACGCTGGATGAACCACGCCAACCATGCCGAGGCCCTGGTGGCGCTGGTGATGGCCAGCGCCGAACCGGCGGTGACCGCGGCGCGCTTTTCCCGACTGATGGGGCTGCCGTTCCGGCCCGACCCGGCGGGGGGATTTCAGATCATTCTGCCCGGCCAGGCCGGGCTGGCCGGGCCGCAGGCGCCGGCGTTGGAAACCCTGGTGCGCATCCTGGAGCCTTCGGCGCTGGGTGAGGTGCTGCCGGGCGTGCTGGCCCCTGCCCTGCCCTTCATGGCCGGCATGGTGGTGCGCACCGATGATGGCAATGCGGCGGTGCGGGCGCTGGGCCTGAAGCTGGTCGAAGTGCCGGACGGGCTGATGGTGCCGCCCGCCCTGGCCGGCGGGGCCGCGGTGGTGTTCTCGCCATGATGCAACCCTTCGCGCGGGCGGTGGGGCGGAGCTTGCGGATCTATCACGCGGCGGCGCGGCGGCCGGTGCTGGATGCATTCTACGCCCGCTTCCTGCGCCCCGGTGGGCTGGCTTTCGATGTCGGCGCGCATGTCGGTGACCGGGCGGCGAGTTTTGGCCGGCTGGGGGCGCGGGTGGTGGTGGTGGAGCCGCAGCCCGCCCTGCTGCGGGCGCTGCGGCTGGTGCTGCGCGGGGGCGATGTGGTGTTCGTGCCGAGCCTGGTGGGCGCAGCACCTGGCGAGGCGGTGCTGCGGCTGAACCGGGCCAACCCCACCGTGGCCACGGCGAGCGCGGACTTCATCGCCGCCGCCGCCGGCCAGCCGGGCTGGGAGGGGCAGGAATGGGATGGCGCGATAAGCCTGCCGGTGACCACGCTGGATGCGCTGGTGGCCGAATACGGCATGCCGGATTTCATCAAGATCGATGTGGAGGGATTCGAGGCCGCGGCGCTGGCCGGGCTGTCGCGCCCGCCCCGGGCGCTGAGTTTTGAATTCACCACCATCCAGCGCGAGGTGGCGGGGGCGGCGCTGCTGCGCTGCGTGGAATTGGGCTTCAGGCATTTCAACGCCTGCCTGGGGGAGAGCATGGTGTTCGCCCAGCCCCAGGCGGTGGATGCGGTTGTGATGGCGGAATGGCTGCGGGCGTTGCCGCTCGAGGCGAATAGCGGAGATGTCTATGCGGCGAGGGATGCCTCGCTGCTGGGCTGAAGAGGGTCCAGCCTCAAAACGCCACCCGATCCCCGCCCTTCAGCGCCAGCATTTTCCGCGCCTCGGCGGGTGTGGCGATCTCATGCCCGACATCCTCCAAAATCCGCCGGATCTTCGCCACCTGCTGCGCGTTGGACGTCGCCTGCTGCCCCGGCCCGATCCACAGACTGTCCTCCAGCCCCACCCGTACATTGCCGCCCATGATGCCCGCCATGGTGCAGAACCCCATCTGGTGCCGCCCCGCCGCCAGCACCGACCAGACATACTGGTCGCCAAACAGCCGGTCCGCCGTCTCGCGCATGAACATGAGGTTGCGGTGTTCCGCCGCCAGCCCGCCCAGGATGCCGAAGATGGTCTGAATAAACAGCGGCCCCTCCACCACCCCACGGTCGCGCATATGGGCGAGATTGTAGAGGTGGCCGACATCGTAGCATTCGAATTCGAAGCGCGTGCCATGGCCCTTGCCCAGCCGTTCGACGACCTGCTCGATGTCCTGAAACGTGTTGCGGAAAATGTAGTTGGTGGTGTTTTCGAGATAGGGCTTTTCCCAGGCGTATTTCCAGCTCTTCACCCGTGCCGCGCTGCCGGCGATGTTGAAGTTCATGCTGCCCATGTTGAGGCTGCACATTTCCGGGCTGGCCAGCAGCGGCGCGGCCAGGCGTTCGTCCAGCGTCATGCCCAGGCCGCCGCCGGTGGTGATGTTCACCACCGCATCCGTGCTCTGCTTGATGCGCGGCAGGAAGGCCATGAACACCGCGGGGTCGGGCGTGGGGCGGCCGTCGATGGGATCGCGGGCATGGAGGTGGATGATGGCCGCGCCGGCCTCGGCGGCGGCGATCGATTCGGCGGCGATCTGCTCGGGCGTTATCGGCAGGTGCTCGCTCATGCTGGGGGTGTGGATGGCGCCGGTGACGGCGCAGCTGATGATGATCTTGGCCATGATGGTTCTCCCTGAGCAGCAGCATGCGGCGCCGGCCGGCACAGGGCAAGAATACGCACTGGACAACGTGAATTGTGCATTCTACAAATTCACTCAGTGAACGGATGACCCGATGAACGCCACCGCCCCTACGCTGTCCCATGCCATTCTCCGCCGGCCCCGCCGCGGCGATGCGGGGATGTGCGGGCAGGCGCCGCGGGGTCCGGCTGAACCCCGCGCCGAGGAGAATCCCTGGATGCAGAAGGACGACATCGCCCCGGCCTGGGCCGTGAGCGCCCTGACGCTGGCCGCCCTGACCTTCCTGGCCGGCCTCGCCCTTCTGGGCTAGCCCGCAATCGCCCTGGGTGGAAACACCCAGGGCGCCAATTGCCGGGCTAGGCAAAGCTGGAATCAAACCGCACTGACACAGTCAGGGCGATTTGATTCCACGCGTCAGTCCAGGTCGAAGGCATCCAGCGGCGGCGGCGTCGCGCGGGAATAGCCGGGCTGGCAATAGGCACCGCCCTGGTGGCGTTCGGCGGCGACATGGTCGGTGACGATGCCGCCGACCTTGGCGCGAAAAACCTCCGCATTGTCCTGCGGCGCCCAGCCGATTCGCTCGCGATGATCCTGGTCCCAATAGCTTTCCGGGTTGTTCGAGCAGGCCCAGATCACGCCATGCCCCAGCCGCGGCGCCGCGATGGTCGCCTCCACAAGACGGACGAGGTCGGCATGGGAGAGCCAGAGGGAGAGCTGGCGCCGGTCGACCGGCTCGACAAAGCACGAACCGATTCTGTAATTCATGTTTTCGACGCCGTGCTTGTCCCAGTACAGCCGGCCCATCAGCTCGCCATAGGCTTTCGACAACCCGTAAAAGCTGTCCGGGCGGAACTGGCAATCGGCGTCCAGCCTCTCGCCACCCGCCTCCGGCCGGGCATGGAAGCCCATGCTGTGATTCGAGCTGGCGAAGGCCACCCGGGCGCCCTCCCGCCTGGCCGCCTCGTAGATGTGATAGAGGCCGCGCAGATTGGGGCCGAGGATGTCCTCAAAGGGTTGGTTGGTCGAAACACCACCGAAATGCAGGATGTGCGAAACCCCCTCGGCCAGGCGCGCCACGGTCACGCCATCCTCCAGATCCGCGCGCTCGAAGCCGCAGCCGGGGGGCATGGGATCGGGGAAGGGCGTGATGTCGGTCAGGCGTAGGGCATGCCCGCGTGCCGCCAATTCGCGCGCCAGCACGCGGCCGAGGCCGCCCGAGGCGCCGGTGAGAAGAATGGGTTTGCGCAACTGGGTTCCTGCCTGTCTTTGTTGCGGATAGCGTGGCGGCGACGTGTAGGGAATGTCAAACCATGCTGACCATCGAACAGGCCGCGCAGGCGCTCGCCGCCGGCACCACCACCGCCCGCGCGCTGCTGGAGGAGAGCTTCGCCGCAGTCGCCCGCGAGCCCAACGCCTTCATGGTGCTGCATCACGATGCCGCGCGCCTGGCCGCCGATGCGCAGGACATGCTGCGCCGCGCCGGCCGCGCGCCCGGCCGCTATGCCGGCATCCCCGTCGCGGTGAAGGATCTGTTTGACGAGGCCGGCCAGGTCACCCGCGCGGGCTCCGTCGCGCTGGAGGGTGCCGCCCCCGCCGTCGAGGACTCGCCGGTGGTCGCCCGGCTGCAGGCCGCCGGCATGGTGGTGATGGGCCGCACCAATATGGTGGAATTCGCCTTCTCCGGCCTGGGGGTGAACCCGCATTATGGCACGCCCGCCAGCCCCTATGACCGTGCGACGGGACGGCTCCCCGGCGGCTCCTCCTCGGGGGCCGCGGTGGCGGCGGCCGATGGCATGGGGTTTGGTGGGCTGGGGTCGGATACCGGCGGTTCCTGCCGCATTCCGGCAGCATTGTGCGGCGTGGTCGGTTACAAGCCGACGGCCAGCCGGGTGCCGCTGACGGGGGCGTATCCGCTGTCCTTCTCGCTCGATTCGATCGGCCCCATCGCCCGCAGCGTGGGCTGCTGCCAGGTCATCGACGGCATCATCGCCGATGCCCCGGCGCACCACGCGCCACTGCCGCTGGCGGGGCTGCGCCTCGCCGTGCTGCGCAATTATGTCGAGGAGGGGCTGGAGGATGCGGTGGCCCGCGCCTATGCCGCCGCGCTGTCCAGGCTCTCGGCCCTGGGCGCGCGGCTGGTCGATATCCGCATTGCCGAAATCGAGGCGCTGCCGGGGGTGAACGCCACCGGCGGTTTTGCCGCGAGCGAGGCCTGGACCTGGCACCACGATCTGATCGACCGCGCCGGCGAGCGCTATGACCCCCGTATCCTCAAGCGCATCCGCCGGGGCGAGGGCATGAGCGCGGAAAACTACATCGCCCTGTCGATGGCACGGCGCGAGCTCATCGCCGCCGTCGCGCCGCAGACCGCGGGCTTCGACGCCGTGCTGGCGCCGACCTGCCCGCTGACCCCGCCGGCCATCGCGGCGGTGGAGGATGAGGCGGCGTATAACCGCATCAACATGGCCCTGCTGCGCAACACCAGCGTGTTCAACTTTCTCGACCGTTGCTCGATTTCGATCCCCTGCCAGAAGCCGGGCGAGGCGCCGGTCGGGCTGATGCTGACGGGCGAGAATGGTGGGGACGGAAAACTCTTCGCCGTGGCGATGGCGGTGGAGAAGGCGCTGTCCTAGCCTGCAATAGCCCTGGGTGGAAACGCCCAGGGCGGAAATTGCCGGGCCAAGCAACGCATAGACTCAAATCGCCCTGACACAGTCAGGGCGATTTGAGTCTATGCGTCCGTCAATTCGAGACGGTGCTTCACCCGCTCCATGTCGCCGCCGATGCGGTCGACGCGCCGGCTCAGGCTCGCATACTGGGTTTCCAGAATACCCAGGCGTTCCTTGACCTCGATGATGTCAGCCTTCACCTCCGCGATATCGCCACGAATGGCGCGCAGAAGGTTGAGCACAAGGCTGTCCGGAGCTTCACTCATGCCGACTATATAGCTGGCCGCGTCCCGGTTTGCATCACCTCATTCCTCGGGCTTAGCCACCGCCCCCAGATCGCGGGCGACCTCGGGGCGGGAAAACACCTCGTTCATCTTCATCGCATATTCCAGCGCGGTGTCGGCCTGAAAGTGGATATCCGGCGCCACCCGCAGCTTCACCGCCTTCGCGACTTCGGTGCGGAAATAGGCGCCGGCCCGCCGCAACGCCACGAATTGCTCGGGCGGCACATCTTTGCCCAGGCCACTGACATAGGCCGTCATATGCTTGAGGTCCGGTGAGGCCCGCACTTCAGTCACGGTGATCCGGGCGCCGACCAGCACGGGGTCGCGAAATTCGCCACGCAGAAATACCGAGGAGAGGGCGTGCCGCACCTCCTCCGCCACCCGAAGCTGGCGTTGCGATGGCCCCTCGGTGGGCGCGCGTTTGGCCATGATGAAAACCCCATGAAAACCTGGCCGGGGGGCGGCCGTCAGGCCACCCCGGGGCTCATCAGGCGGCGGCGACCGTCTCGACCTCGTAGCACTCGATCTGGTCGTCCACGCGGATATCGTCGTAGTTCAGGAAGCCCATGCCGCATTCATAGCCATTGGCCACTTCCTTCACGTCATCCTTGAAGCGGCGCAGCGTGCTGAGCTCGCCCTGGTGGATGACGACGCCCTCGCGCAGCAAGCGCACGCCGCAGCCGCGCTTGACCACGCCCTCGGTGATGCGGCAGCCCGCGACCTTGCCAAGGCGCTTGACCTCGAAGACCTGCAGGATCTGCGCATAGCCGATGAACTTTTCGCGCTGCACCGGGGCCAGCTTGCCTTTGAACAGCTTCTCGATGTCGTCGGAGACTTCGTAGATGATCGAGTAGTAGCGGATATCCACGCCATCCCGCTGCGCCATTTCCCGCGCCTGCGAGGTGGCGCGGACATTGAAGGCCACGATGATGGCGCTCGACGCCTTGGCGAGCTGCACATCGCTCTCGGTGATCTGGCCAACCGCGCTGTGCAGCACGCGCACCCGCACCTCGTCATTGCCCAGCTTGCCGAGGGTGACGCCGATCGCCTCCGATGAGCCCTGGACGTCGGCCTTGACCACCACGGCCACTTCCTTCTGTTCGCCCTGCGCGATGCGGGCGAGCATGTCGGTCAGCGTGCCACGGGTCGCGGTCAGCGAGGCCGCCTGCTTCTCGCGCAGCTTGCGCTGGCGGAATTCAGTCACCTCACGCGCACGCGCCTCGTTCTCGACCACGACGAAATTCTCGCCGGCGCCGGGCACGCCCGAAAGCCCCAGCAATTCCACCGGGCTGGAGGGCCCGGCTTCCTTCACCTGGGCGCCCTTGTCGTTGATCACGGCGCGGATGCGGCCCCATTCGGCGCCGGCCACGACGATATCGCCCTGGCGCAGCGTGCCCTTCTGCACCAGCACGGTGGCCAACGGACCACGGCCGCGATCGAGCTTGGACTCGATAACCGTGCCCTCGGCCGCGCGGCCGGGATTGGCCTTGAGGTCGAGCACCTCGGCCTGCAGCGAGATGGCTTCCGCCAGCTTGTCCAGGTTGAGGCGCTTTGTGGCGCTGACCTGCACTTCCTGGGTTTCGCCGCCCAGCTCTTCCACCACGATCTCGTACTGCAGCAGTTCCTGCCGCACTCGGTCGAGGTTCACGCCGGGTTTGTCGATTTTGTTCACCGCCACGATGATCGGCACATCGGCCGCCTTCGCGTGGCGGATGGCTTCGATCGTCTGCGGCATCACGCCATCATCGGCGGCGACGACCAGCACGACCATGTCGGTCACGCCGGCGCCGCGGGCACGCATGGCGGTGAACGCCTCGTGGCCGGGGGTGTCGAGGAAGGTGATGCGTTCGCCACCCGGCATCTGCACCTGGTAGGCGCCGATATGCTGGGTGATGCCACCGGCCTCGCGCGCCGCCACATCGGTCTTGCGGAGCGCATCGAGCAGCGACGTCTTGCCGTGGTCGACATGGCCCATGATGGTCACGACCGGTGCGCGGGGCACCATGTCGGTGTCGATATCGGTGTCGCCCTCGAGGCCCACTTCCACGTCGGAATCCGCCACGCGCTTCACCCGGTGGCCGAATTCCTCGACGACGAGCTGCGCGGTGTCGGCATCGATGGTCTGGGTCAGCGTCGCCATCACGCCCATGCGGAACAGCGCCTTGACCACCTCGCCGCCGCGGGCGGCCATGCGGTTGGCCAGTTCCTGTACGGTGATCGCTTCGGGGATGATGACGTCGCGCGTCACCTTCTCCTGGCCCGAACGCAGGCGTGCGAGTTCTTGCTGGCGACGGTCACGCTCACGGGCGCGGCGCATGGAGGCGATGGAGCGGCTGCGCTCATCCTCGCCCTCAATCGCGGCGGCGACGTCGACGCGCCCGGTGCTGCGGCGGTCGGCCGGGGTCAGCACCTTGCGCGGCGGCGGCGCCACGGGGCGGCGAACGCCACCGGGCCCGGTCGGCGCTCCGCCACCCGGACGGCGGGCGGGGCCACGACGGTCATCCTCGCCCTCATCGGCGCGCGGGCGCAGCGACAGGCGGGCCGCGGGGGTTGCGGGCGCCGCGGGGGTTGCGGCGGCGGGGGCCACGGCATGGCGGCGCACCACCGGCGCCTCCGCGCGACCCGGTCGGGCCGCGCCGCCGGGGGCGGCCGCGGCCGGAGCCTCTGCGGGCGGATTCTTTGCCAGGGCGGCGGCGCGGCGGCCACCTTCCTCGGCGTCGCGCGCGGCTTCCTCGGCGCGGCGCTTTTCATCCTCGGCGCGGCGCACCGCCTCCTCGGCGGCGGAGCGCACCATCAACGCCTGCTGCTCGCGGGCCTCACGCTCGCGCTGGGCCTCCATGCGGCGGTTTTCCTCCAGCACGCGCTGGCGGATCGCCTGTTCGGCCTGGGTCAGCGGCCGGCCGGAGGGGGAGGAGGAGGAGCCGGGCGCACGCGGCTGGTTGCCGGCAGGTGCCGGGCCGCGGCCGGTGGATGGCGAGCGCTGGCCGGGGCCGGCAGGTGCCGGGCCGCTGCGCTGCGCGGGTGCGGGGCCAGTGCGCGGGGCCGGTGCGGGGCGCGGCGGCGCCATCGTGGCAGAGGCGGCCAGCGGGCGCAGCGGCGGCGTGACCGGGGTGACCGCCAGCGAGGGCGCCAACATCGGTCCGCTGACCGGCGGCGGCGGCGGCGCGGCCACGACCGGATCGGGGGCGCGTGCCACCACCTCGACCGGGGCGGCAGGCGGTGGTTCGGGCGCCTTGGCGACGGGCGGCGGCGCGGCCATCACGGGCTCGGGCACCGCGACGGCGGCGGCGGCGGCGGGCGGCGGCGCTGCCGCCGGGGCGGCGG
>CAYNBM010000061.1:0-14461 GCA_964395305.1 uncultured Rubritepida sp. | reverse complement strand
GCAGGCGCTGCTTGGCGGTGGAGTGTAGGGGAACGTCTCCCACCCCCCGAGCTATCTCGGCATCCCGCGCTTCATCCTCGGCAACGCGGCTGCGCAGCCGCACCAGGCCCCTGGCTAGGATGCCGCAGACCTCGCGGAGGTGCGGCGGGAGGTGAGCGTTTAGTCCCACGGGCGATGGCTTCATACTTAGCCCTACCCGCGGCGGCGGCGATCCGTCCCAATCAGGCGCGGCGGCGTTCCAACTGGGGCGCAATCCGCCGCCAGGGGTGGCTTAGCTTCTTCTTGATCGTGCTGGAGTCCGGATGCTCGCCACGATCAGCAAACCAAGCCTCCATGCGGCGCACGTATTCCGCCAGCGTGGCTGGGGGGCCGTCCTGGAACATGCTGACCAGCGCCTCGGCCCAGAAGGCGTCCCAGTCATAGCGCGGTGCCGCGCCACGCGCGGCAGGCGGCGGCGTCGCCGGCGTGGCCGGACTGCTCGCCGATGCGATGCCCTCATCCTGTGCCGCCTCGAATCGCACGAGTTCGGCGTGCCGAACGATCAGCTGCTCGCGCGCAATCACCATGGCACCCGGCTCATCACCACGATCGGCAATGTCGATGTAGGCATCGCCTTCGCCCCTGAATGAGGTGATTGTCTGCGAGCCAGCAGTAAGGACATGCCATGCGTCGATCGGCAAAAGATCTACCGCGCCAGTAAGGTGCCGCCGCCCCTCCGGAATGCGAAACCAGTCGCCCCCATCCATGTCCTCAATGGTACCGACATCGACCGGGAGCCGCGCCACAACGACCGACAGCACAATCTCACGTTCAATCACAAAGCCAGCGAGGTCGGCCGCAGAAATCTCCCATCGCCGGCAGGCCTCTTCGATTCCATAGTGAGGCTTCTTGCTAATTCGGCCGCCCACGACATTCATCCCTTCCCGACAAAGCGCAACCGCCGATACGCTTGCACAACCTTGGCCATATCCTTCCGCATGTCGGGCGGCAGTCGCTGCGCCTCGACGAACAGATCATCCATCCGCACGCCGAGAATGGCGGCGGCGCGCTCTATCAGCTCGTCGCGGGGCGGATTCTCCTGGTCGCGCTCAATGCGCGACCAATAGGCCGCCGAGATTTCCAATCGCTCCGCGAAATCGTTCAACCCGATGCCGAGCGCAGTCCGTCGCTCGCGGATGACCGATCCAAAGCTCACCGTTGCTCTCCTTGCACCAGGCCGTAGCGGCTCAGCCGCACGGCGATAAAGCGCTCCGATACGCCGAAGTCGCCCGCCAGCGCGGCGACCACGCCCTCGATCACCTCGGGCGGGTTGTCGGCCGCCAGGACGCGACAGCCCTGCCGTCCCCGATGCGGCGCATGGACCGTGCGCAGCCGCTCCGACCGCGCGTGCACCAGCATCCGGAGATGGAGCTGCACCGGGGGAGCGAGTAGCGCACCCATGAATTCATTCGCCCGACGCTCGGAGGCCGCTGTGGTCCGATCGAGTAGCGCGCTCGGGCCGGCCGTCACTGACCGATACCGCCGCGCTGGCGTGCCGAGTGCAACTGGCACATCGAACACCACGTGGCCCAGCTCGTGCGCCGCGGTGCTGACTGCCAGGTCCGGCCGGCCGGCCACCATGCGCGCATTCACGGAGACCAGCGCCGTGCCGGGCATGTCGGGATCCGTCTCGCAGACGCCGAGCACCGCCTCCCCGGAGCCATCATGCACGGGATGGTCGAGTTCCCAGGCGACCAGGATGGCCCGGCCATTCGCCGACACCGTCCGCGTGGCGCCGACCAGTGCGGCGAGCGGAAGCGCGAATCCACCAGGCTCCGTCATGGCCTGGCGGCGCACCTGCGCGGCGACGGCCCAGAGGGTCTGGGCGGACAACGGCCGAGGCGCGCCCGAGGCGGCGTGATGCGGGTACTCAACGGTGATGGACATGCCGGGATCATGACGAGTTGCTGTGCGATTGGTCAACAGCATTGTTCCCTTCCTGTTCGCGTATCCCCGATATCCACAGGCGACCGGCTGAGGAAGCAGTTCCCGCATGGGTGGGGCGGAAATCACCGGGCCATCCATCTGATTACAGGCGAAATAGGCGATAAGCCGTTGAATTAGCATTGGGGAATAAATCCTAGGCCGCTTCAATTCCCCATTGCGCCCCATTCCGCCTCTTCGCCCCGGCCAGTCGTGTGGTTGCTTCTGGACGTCATAGCCGTCCCCCAGGAGCCACGCCCGATGCCCACCCAGCTTTCCCTCGCCGATCTCGATGTCGTTCACCCGCTTGCCGAGCGGTACGCGCGGCGCCTCTGCCGCACCTTGGGGCGGCCCAGCCATGAGCGGGAGGACATGGCGCAGGACATGCTGCTCGACCTCCTGGCGCGGTTGCCCGGCTTCGATCCGGCGCGTGGGACGTTGGCGGCCTTCGCCACGGTCTGCTTCCAGCACCGCGCGTCCCGTCTCGCGACCCGCCTGCGCCGCGAGAAGCGCGAACGGCATGAGGCGTCGCTGGATGACGCGGTGTCTGGCCAGGAGGAGGAGCTGACGCTCGCCGACATCATCCCCGAATCGGAGGGGTATGCGGCGTGGTGCGGCCAGCAGACCGACGCGGTGGCCGCGCTGGAGCGCCGCCTCGATCTGGATCGCGCAGGTGCTGTCCTGGACCAGCGCGACCACAGCATCTGCGCAGCCCTGACGCAGTGCACGCCGCACGAGCTCGGCCAGCAGGGTCCCCTGCCGCGGTCGGTCCTCTACCGCCGCATCAGGGAAATGCGCCTGCGGCTGCTCGCCGGTGGCATCGCCGCGGCGGCCTGAGACGCATCGGCGAGGGGCTGGGTAGGGCTAAGTATGGACACCAACATCACCGACATCCGCGCAGTGTCGAAGCCTCTCACCGAGGCGTCGCTCTGCACCTGGCTGGGCGCCGCGGCCCCCGGCGACAGCATCACCTACCACCGCGGCGCGCTCGCCCGGCAGGTCTGCCCGCAGTTGCAGTGCCTGCCCGAGCAGGAGCGCACCGCGCTGCAGCGCCTGGCGGCCCGCGCCTGGAAGCTGGCCGAGCTCGGCCTGGCCGACATCGTGCAGCGCCGCTACGGCTACGAGGACTACGCCTATATCCTCGTCGCGCGCCGCCGCCCCCGCCGATACGCGTCGTCTATCCTGCCGCTGCTGCTCGCGGAGGCCGCGTGATGGACGCGCCCCGCACCAACCGCCCCACGCTTGATGCGCTGCGCCACATGCCGGTGAGCGACGTCATCGCGCTTCCCGCCGAGCATCTCGCGCTGCTGCAGACCGACGCGCGCGAGGCGCTGGATGCTGCCAAGCGCATGCAGGACTGGATCGAGGCCGCGATCGCGCTCCGCTACGAGCAGCGCGCCGTCGGCGCCCGTGCCGCGGCCGGCAAGGACACTGGCACGGTCCGCTTCCAGGACGGCGCCGTGGAGATCGCGGTCGATCTGCCGAAGCGGGTGGATTGGGATCAGGCGCGGCTCGCCGCGCTGTCCGAGCAGATCCGCGCCGGCGGCGAGGATCCCGGCCAGTATGTCGAGGTGAGCTTCAAGGTCTCGGAGCGCGCCTACATCGCCTGGCCAGAGCGCATCCGCGCGGCCTTCGAGCCGGCGCGGACCGCGCGCACTGGCCGCGCCACCTATCGCCTCGCGATCATGTCCGAGACGGCGATGCGCGACAGCCCTCATGCCGCCGGCATCATTCCCGTGCGGGGAGGCCGCTGATGGCACTCCGCATCGTCACCGCCGACGACCGGCTTTCTGCCGCCGCGAACAAGACCACGATGGTCATCGTCGGCGAGAGCGGGTCGGGCAAAACCACCCTGGTCAAGGCACTGCCCGCTGTCGAGACAGCCTTCCTCGACCTCGAGGCCGGCATGAAGTCGGTGCAGGACTGGCGCGGCGACAGCATCCCCGTGCGCTGCTTCGAGGACATGGTGGTTCTCACCTCCCTGATCGGCGGCCCGAACCCTGCCGCCCCGCCCACCGCCTTCTTCTCGAACGAGCACTACGCCCACTATGCCGCGCAGCATCCCGACCTCGTCGCGATGCTCGCCCGCAAGTCGATCATCTTCGTCGACAGCATCACCGATCTGACGCGCCAGGCCATGGTCTGGGCGAAGAAGCAGCCCGAGGCCTTCTCGGACAAGACCGGTAAGCCGGACACACGCGGCGCCTATGGCCTGCTCGGGCGCGAGGTCATTGGCTTGCTGAAGCACCTCCAGCACGCGCCAGGCAAGACCGTGATCCTGGTCGGCATCCTGGAGAAGCACACCGACGACTTCGGCCGCGTGACCTGGCAGCCGCAGATGGAGGGCGGCAAGGCCGGCCGCGAACTCCCCGGCATCGTCGATCAGGTCATCACCCTCTCGCTGTTCTCCCGCGATGGCGACGGCGCGCTGGTCCACGACCCTCAGCGCGGCACGGAACGCCGGCTGGTCTGCCAGGCGGGCAACCGCTTCGGGCTGCCGGCCAAGGACCGCTCCGGCCGCCTCGATGAGACCGAGCCGCCGGATCTGCTCGCGCTGCTCCGCAAGATCAACGCGCCCGCCCCATCCCCCGCCTGACCCGAACCCGAGAGGCACACCGATCGATGTACGACATGAACGACGCCGAACTGCCGCGTGGCTCCGACCTCATCCCGGACGGCACCTTTGCCAAGGTGACCATGGTGATCCGCCCTGGCGGGGTGGACGGTCAAGGCGAGGCGGACCGCGGCCTCCTGAAGGCATCCCGTGGCGGCGGCGACACCGCCATGGTCGACGGCGAATTCACCGTCGCTGCGGGCCCGCACATCCGCCGCAAGTTCTGGCAGACCTTCACGGTGGTCGGCGGCAAGGTCGATGAGCACGGCGTGTCCATCGCCTGGAAGATCTCGAAGGGGACCTTCCGCGCCATGATCGACAGCGCGCTGGGTCTCGACCCGCAGGATATGAGCGAGGCCGCAAAGGCCAAGCGGGTTCTGCGCGGATTGTCCGACCTGTCGGGCATCACCTTCGCCGCAAAGATCCGGGTCGAGCCGGCGAATGACCCGCGCTACAGCGACAGCAACCGCCTCGACCGCGTGGTGCTGCCGGGCGAGCCAGAATACGCGCGCATCATGGCGGGCGAGTCGGTGCCGGCTTCGCCCAGCGGCCAGCGCGCGGCGAAACCTGCCGCTGCTCCCGCGCCCGCCGCCCCCGCCTGGGCCAGCGCGGCAGCGCCGCAGGCCGCCGCCCCAGCGTCGCCTTCCTGGGCCGCACCGGCGGCTACGCCGGCCGCCCCGCCCCCCCGTTCGGCACCCCCCGCCGCCGGTGGCCCGGCCTGGCTGAACGGATGATGCGCCGATGGTCCGTCGCCGCTGGACGCGGCCGGCGCAGCCGCGTGCTGCGGCCAAGTCCCTGCCACCGCCGCGCGGCTGCTCGCCCGATGATCAGGTGCGTCGCCTCACATGCGCGCTCTGCAGCCGGGAGGCGAAGGGCTTCGGCTACATCCACGAGATGCGGCTGGGCGAGTTTCCCCATCACCGCTTCTGCTCGATGCGGTGCTGCGACGCGGGCGGGGCGATGGCCCGCAGGTCCAACGGCGTGATCGACAAAACGCAGATGGAGGAGCGCGCGGTGAAGGACGCGCGCCGGCCGCTCGCCGAGGTGCTGGTGGAGCTGAACCTCATGGCGCCGTTCCACGACCGGAGTGCCACGGAGATCGACCGCATCATCGAGGCCTGCGTCGACGGCTTCCAGGCATCCATGCAGCGCCAAGCCGCCGAGCGGGATCCGCTCGACGACCCGATCCCATTTTAGGGGGTGGCCGTGATCCTCGATCTCAACCACCAATCCGGCCTGGTCTATGGACGCGCTGCGCACGGCGTGGCCGACACCACGGCGCGCATCAACGCGCATGTCGATGCCGCGCTGGTGGCCCGCAACCAGCAGCAGCGCCCCCGCGACTATCTCGGCGGCAGCCGCATTGGCGATGCTTGTGCCCGCAAGCTGGTTTACGAGGTGGTCCATACGCCGAAGGATGCGGGCCGCGATTTCGACGGCGGCATCCTGCGCATCTTCGATGCTGGGCACCAGTTCGAGACGCTGTCCATCCGCTGGCTCCGCCAGGCGGGCTTTGATCTGCGCGATCGTGGCGCCGATGGCGAGCAATTCGGCTTTGCCGCCGCGGGCGGAAAGCTGCGTGGCCATGCGGATGGCGTCATCGTGGCCGGCCCCGATGTCGGCATCCGCTGGCCTTCCCTGTGGGAGCACAAGGCACTCGGTCAGAAATCATGGACCGACCTGGTCAAGCACGGCCTGCGTCAGTCCAAGCCGATCTACTTCGCCCAGGTGCAGCTCTACATGGCCTACCTCGAGCTCGAGGTGGCGCTCCTCACGGCGCTGAACCGCGACACGCTCGCCTTGCACCACGAGGCGGTGCCCTTCGATGCAGCAGAGGCGCAGCGGCTGTCAGATCGCGCGGTCGATATTCTCCGCGCTGCTGAGGCCGGCGAGTTGCCGCCGCGCATCGCAGCGCATGCCGATTTCTACCTCTGCCGCTTTTGCGCCTACGCGGCACGCTGCTGGGAGAATGCCCAATGACGCCTGCCACCACCTCGCGCATGATGCCCCTTGCCTTCAGCTTGAAGCGTCATGTCCTACGTCACGCACATCGCTTCTGGTGCGAGATCGATGCCAAGGCGGTCGCTACCGCCCCGATTTACATCTTTCCAGATAGTCGCCGCTTCGACTCGGACGATGTTGAGCGGCTCGCCACCAGCAACCTGGGCGGCACGCTCAAGCTGCCGCACCCGCACTGCATCTTTGAACTTCAGGATCCTGATGAGCCGGAGGCATGTCTCGCCTCCTATGCACGTGCCACCGAGGCAGGCGTCGATAGCTTCCTGTTCCGCTTTCTCCCAGAGCGGAATTGCTGGAGCGACCTGATGGCCGCAGTGGAATTCCTGCCCAACGGTCTGGCCGAAGTCATGGGCCACCCGAAGGAGCAGGACCCGAACCACTACGCGCCGACCTTTGAAGCCGCGACCTCCATGGTCTGGCGCGCGCTCGGACTACTCTCCATCCCCACACCGCTGGCCGAACATCAACTCTCGCCACTGCGTCGACGATCCTTTGCGAAGGAGGGCGTGCGCGGATGGAACTATCGTGTCGCTGACATCCAGCCACACATCATCGCATCCGCGCTGGCTGAGCGCAGCGGCTCACATGCCTCACCCCGCTGGCACATTCGTCGCGGCCACTGGCGTGCGCTCGCCGATGGTCGCCGCGTCTTCGTCCGCCAATGCGAGGTCGGCGATATCGCCCGTGGTGGCGTGATCAAGGATTACCTGGTGAATGGCGGGGAGCTCGCATGAGCTTCACACCCTCTCCCCAACAGGCCGATGCCATCCGCGCCATCGTGGATTGGTTCCAGAACCGCACGCACCAGCAGCAGGTGTTCCGGCTGTTCGGCTATGCCGGCAGCGGCAAGAGCACCGTCATCACCTACGCCATTCAGGCGATCGGCATCGACGTGGCAGCCGGCGATGACGAGGAGGATGCGGCGCGCCGTCGCATCCTCTTCGCGGCTTTCACCGGCAAGGCGGCGCTGGTGATGACCCGCAAGGGCACGCCTGCATCCACCATCCACTCCCTCATCTATCGCGTCTCGGAGGCGACGCCCGAAGAAATCGACCGCGTCGAGCGCGAGCTCCTCGACCTGCAGCGTGGCCTCGGACGCATCGCACCCGCCGAACGCGCCTTTGCCGAGATGCAGATCAGCAAGCTGCAGCTTCGCCTCGCCGACATCCACAAGCCCACCTTCCTGCTGAACGAGCAGTCACTAGTTCGGGACGCCGACCTCATCGTGCTGGACGAGGTGTCGATGGTCGGCCCCGAGATGGCCGCCGACCTGCTGGCCTTCGGCAAGCCCATCCTGGTGCTGGGCGATCCCGGCCAGCTGCCACCCATCAAGGGCACCGGCGCCTTCACCGAGGCAAAGCCGGACATCATGCTTACCGAAATCCACCGCCAGGCCGGCGAGAGCGCGATCATCCGCCTCGCCACCATGGCCCGGCAGGGCGTCGACATCCCGCCCGGTGAGCATGATGCGCATGTCTGGAAGCTGCCGCGCAATGCGGTGCGGCCCGAGCAGATGCTGCGCGGCGGCCAGGTCATCTGCGGCCGCAACGACACGCGGCGCTGGCTCAACAGCCAGATCAAGCAGGCCGCTGGCTTTCCGGCCCCCTATCCCGCGGGCCAGGACGAGAAGCTCATCTGCCTGAAGAACCGCCACGACCTCGGCTTGGTCAACGGCATGTTCCTGTCGCTGGCGGAGATCCGGCACGAGAGCGAGCTGGCCTTCTCGGCCACCATCACCACCGAGGATGGCGTCGCCATCTCCGGCCGGCACCGCTTCTACAAGGGCCACTACGACGACCACGTCCGCTACGACCGGGAGCGGCTGACCCGGGACTACCGCGAGATGCGTGGGCTGATCGAGAGCAGCTGGGGCTATGCCATCACCTGCCACAAGGCCCAGGGCAGCCAGTGGGAGAATGTCGTCGTCTATGATGACGGGCTGAGCCGCACGGCCGAGGATCGTAATCGCTGGCTCTACACCGCCATCACGCGCGCCGAACGCGGGTTGGTGATCCTTGATTGACCTGAACGACGCCACGCCACCGGCATCCTCCTTCCGCTACGACCTGGACGCCATCGGCGCCCGCCTGCGCGACACGGCCCATTCCTGGGTGCCAGGGCTATTTCCCAACGGGCGGCGCCAGGGCGATGAATGGCGGCTGGCCAACATCCAGGGTGCGCCGCCGCGCCAGTCCGGATCCTGCGTGATCATGCTGGCCGGCGAACATGCCGGCGACTGGCACGACTTCGACGGCGCCCAGGGCGGCGGGCCGTTCAGCACGTTGGAGCACGGCACCGGCCTTTCGGGGCGCATGCTGTTCGCCGAGGCTGCGGCGCGTGTCGGTTGGACGGGTGAGGCCCCCGCGCGGCAGGAGCCACCGCCTGCGCGCAAGCCCGAGCGCGACATGACGCATGAGATCGGCTTCGTGCGGGAACACGCGGTGCCGATCGCCGGCACGCCCGCCGATCACTACCTCCAGGGCCGTGGCTTGACCGTGCCGCCCGACGCCGACCTGCTGTTCCATCCCGACCTCACGAACTTCGAGACCAAGACCGGATATCTGGCGATGATCGGCCTGGTCCGTGATGTCGCCGGCGAGGTGATCGCGCTCCATCGCACCTATCTCCAGCAGGATGGCGACACTGTCCGCAAGGCCAATGTTCCCAAGCCGCGCATGATGATGGGCAAGGTCGGTAGTGGCGCGGTACGATTGGCGCCGATCGGCGCGCATGGCGTGCTCGGGCTCTGCGAGGGCATCGAGACAGGCCTCGCCGTCATGGCGGCCTGTCCAGGGCTGCCGGTCTGGGCCACGCTTTCCACCTCCGGCCTCGAGCAGGTGCAGCTGCCGCCCGAGGCCAGGCGCATCATCATTCTTGCCGACCATGACACCTCCGGCGCAGGCATGCGCGCCGCGGATGCCTTGGCGGGCCGCCTCCGGCGCAACGGCGTCGTCACCGCCATCACCATGCCGCCTCAGCAGGGCGACGACTTCAACGACATGCTCGGCCGCGATGGTCCCGAGGCAATCGCCGCCCTGGTGGACGCCGCCCTACGCGCTGCCGCCACGCCGTCACCACCCGCGGAGGACGAAACCGGCCGCCACCTGCCGCTGGGATTCTTGGAACCCACAGCGCCATTGCCGGTGCTACGCGCCGATGAGGGCAATCTCCGCCGCGCCACCGATCGCGCCTGGAGCGCCATCCTCGCTTCCAACCGCACCCCCTGGCTGTTCCGCCTGGGCGGGCTGCCCAGCTGGGTCACGCCGGACGATGAGGGCCGGCCCGTCGCAGCCACGGTCTCGGAGGAGCGGCTGCGCCACATGCTGGCCAAGCTGGCGGATTGGCGGAAGGTCAACGCCAAGGGCGACGCCATCCCCGCGCCGCCGCCCACCGGCGTGGTGAAATCCCTGCTGGCCACCCCGGATCCGGGCCTGCCCATCCTCGCCGGCATCGTCACCACGCCGGTGTTCGGGCGGGGCGGCGTGCTGCTCACCGAACCCGGCTACCACCCCGACGCCCGGCTGCTCTATCGCCCGACCGTGGGCTTTCGCCTGACACCTGTTCCTGACCGCCCCACAACCCAAGACATCGCCGCCGCCCGCTCGCTGCTGCTCGATGACCTGCTGGGCGACTTCCCTTTCACCAGCACCGCCGAGCGCGCCCACGCCCTGTCCCTGCTTCTGCTGAGCTTCCTTCGCGCCATGATCGACGGCCCGACGCCGCTGCATCTGATCGAGAAGCCCACCCCCGGCACCGGCGCCACGCTCATGGTGGACGTCATCGCCACCGTGCTCACCGGCGTGGGCGCGTCCGTCATGACCGAAGGCCGCGACGACGAGGAATGGCGCAAGCGCATCACCGCCAAGCTGCGGCAGATTCCATCGCTGATCCTGATCGACAACCTGCGCGAGCAGCTCGACAGCTCCGCCCTTGCCGCGGCCCTGACCGCCCCGTTCTGGGAGGACCGCATCCTCGGGCAATCCGAGATGACGCGACTGCCGATCCGCTGCGCCTGGGTCGCCACCGGCAACAACCCCACCTTCTCGAACGAGATGGCGCGGCGCCTCGTCCGCATCCGGCTCGACGCGCATAGCGACCAGCCCTGGCGCCGCGACAGCTTTCGCCACCCCGACCTCATGGTGTGGGTGCGCGCCAATCGCGGCCGGCTGGTCGCGGCCTGCCTCACCCTATGCCAGGCCTGGATCGTGGCAGGCCGGCCCCGCGGTGGCCGCAGCATCGGCAGCTACGAGATCTGGGCGCAGACGCTGGGTGGCGTGCTGGAGGTGGCAGGCATCGAGGGCTTCCTCGGGAACCTCGACGAGATGATGGCGGCGTCCGACAGCGAGGGCGGCGCGTGGCGGGCTTTTGTGCAGACCTGGTGGGATCGCTTCGGGACGGCGGAGGTCAGCGCCAGCGATCTCTTTGGGCACGCCAGGATAGCCGATCCCCCATTGCAGCTCGGCGGGAGGGATGAAAACGCCCAGCGCATCCGCTTCGGGTTGGCGCTCAAAAAGCTCCGCGATCGTGCGTTCCGCATCAGCGATCGGATGGTCCACGTCCGCCCCGCCGCCACTTCCCACAATGCGCAGCGGTGGCGTCTCACGCCATCTCCAAAATGCGACGCCGGACAACCCTCCCCACCCTCCCCGATCAACGCGCCAGGGGGGAGGGTTGAGGGCTTCCGGGGAGGGTTTGAATTCAACCCTAGTGTCGAAACGATGCAGGTAGAACCTGGCCCCGGGGAGGGTGGGGAGAGTGGGGAGGGATTTTCTACCCCGCGCACATGCGCACGCGCGCACACGCACATGAATGGCCCAGGGGCCGGAAATCCCTCCCCACTCTCCCCACTCTCCCCAAACCCTGATTTGACCTGGGCTTCCGGAGGGGAGGGTTCAAAACCAACCCTACCAACCCTCCCCGAGCCCTCCTGGCTGGATGGCGTGCCGTGATGCGCCGTCCGCACAGCACCGGCCCGCCCAGGCCGCGATCGACTGAAAGCCGGGCAGCGACGACGAGCTCCGCCAAGAACCGCGCCGTCGCTGCCCTCACCAGGATCATCCCCTCTCGGAGACCATCATGGCATTTGCGACTCTCACCATGACCGCCGCCCATGCAAGCGGCCCGCCCATCGCCCTCCGGCCCGCGACCGGCCTGGCGCACCACGCCGTCCTCGCCCTGGATCTCGGCACCACCACCGGCTGGGCACTGCGGTCGAGTGATGGCGGCATCACATCGGGGACCATGACGTTCCGCCCCAGCCGCTTCGAAGGCGGTGGGATGCGCTTCTTGCGCTTCCGCGGATGGCTGGCCGAGATCGCTGGTCTATCCGGCGGCGTGACCCGCATCGTGTTCGAGGAAGTCCGCGCCCATGCCGGCACCGACGCGGCGCACATTTACGGCGGCTTCCTCGCCCATCTGTCTGCGTGGTGCGAGGAACGCAGCATCGCCTACGAGGGCGTGCCTGTCGCCACCATCAAGCGCTTCGCCACAGGCAAGGGCAATGCTGACAAGGCGAAGATGGTCGCCGCCATCGAGGCGCGTGGCTTTCGGCCGACCGACGACAACGAGGCGGATGCCATCGCCCTTCTGCTCTGGGCCACCGACCCCACGGGAGGCCGCGCATGAGCATGCACGGTGCACCGCAACCGCCACGCTCGTGCCTCGACCGTGGGACGCGCAGCCCGACCAACGACAGCGAGGTGAACGCCATGCGCGCCGCCGCGTGGCATCGCCATGGCGTCGCCGCCCTTCCGATCGCCGAGATCACCGACGACTGGCTCCGCCAGGCCATCACCAACGAAGCCAACCGACGCTGGGGGCGTCGCAACGGGGAGAACCACCATGGCCGGTAAGCGAAAGGCGAAGGTCTCGAAAGCGAAGCGCGAGGATCTGACGACGCCGTCGAAGTGGCGGCTGCAGCATGGAGGTTTCTCGGAGCCGATCCGCGAGGCGGATCCCGAAACCGGCAGCCCTGTGCAGCATCGCCGCGCCGTGGACACGCTGGGCATGATGCTCGCCAACGGCAACATCACGCCGCAGATGCACGAGGCGGGCTGCATCTTCCGCACCCTGTTCCGCAGTGCCGCGATCGACAGCATGTCCACGTCGCAGTTGATCCGCCTGCCCGGTTCGACAGCCGACCGGCTCTCGAACCGTCAGCTCGAAGCCCGCCGACGTGTGCTTGCGGCGATGGATGCGCTGGGTGGCCACGATAGCCCGGCAGGATCCTGCGTCTGGTTCGTCGTGGGGCTTGAGATGTCGGTCAGAGAATGGGCGGCACGTAGAGGCTGGAGTGGCAGGGCCGTGCCGCAGCCGATCGCTGGTGGCATGCTTGTTGCGGCACTAGGGATTTTGGCGATGCACCTCGGGCTGACGCCACGGGGTCTTAGTCGTCACGTAGTGTAACATAGACAGAAATACCCAACTTCTCCGACAGCGCCTCGGCGGCTGCCCTGCAAATCGCCTCAGCGTAGTAGATATCGCCAGAGCCCATCGGACCCGGATAATCGATCCAGACCTCGCCATCGAACGGACCCGACGCCTTCCCGATCGTGAGCAGATATTGCACGATCGGATTCGTTACATCTGTTGTAGTCGCGTGCGCGAAGCCAAAGCCGCCGAAGGACCTCTCTGTTTTGGCGGAGTAAGCAGCATCTGCAGCCTTCACCGCTACATCGGCGGCGGCAATTGCGTCCGAGACGATCTTCTTGGCGTTAGGCGGCGGATCCGCGATGGTGATAGGCTGCAGCAATTGTGCCTGCGCCAGCCCCTCGATCGTCTGTGCGTTGAGTTCGCTGCCGCGCTCAACCGTGTCGACAACTTCCTCAAGGACGATGATGTGGGACCTCTCGATCAGCTTCTTGTCGAATGGTGTATCGTAATTGTTGGATCCGGCCAAATAGAGCCCTGTAAGCTGCTCTCTGATCTCTTCAGCCTCCTTGGAGGACCACACGATAATGCAGACACGTGTAAATGGTCGCCCGTCTAGCGATCCCTTGAAAATTGGCAGAGCGGGCGTGGGGCCGTATTTACCGTCATAGTCTTGCACCCAAATTTCGTCGCGATCTGCATTTTGGGGAATCCAGCGCCACTCCCTCTCATGACTCCAATCGATGCGTCCAGTCAGACCCGCTGGGTTATGAGCCACATATCGGAACTGCTCTCGCTGCGGGAGAACAGCCTCATCGATGATGCGGCGGGTAGCAGTATTGTGCACGTATCGCACGTTGTCGGTAGACAGTCCGTAGATCGCTGGGCGCCCGCCGGCCGCGTAAAACTCGGACTTGAGGAACGAGATGCCGTAAGCGGACACATTGCCCGCTTTTGCTCTTTCGCGTGCATAGGTGGCGAAAGCGTAGAGTGGCATTTCGGTCGCGCAGACGGCTGGCTGGCCGCCATAGATGGTGGTGCGTCCTTTCCGAAACGAGTATCCGGGTATCAATCCGCCAAGCCGGATGATCGTCTTCAGAACGGCAAATGCCTCCGCGTCCCAGTCCAGCTCTCCGCCAGCGTAGTGCCCGCATTCGTCCTCGTCTTCACCAGGAAAGTCTTGCTCGGGCTGGCGGTCGCGGACGAAGTGCGTGAGCCAGGCGGTATGGTCGTGACGCCTCGGATTGGTAGGCAAGCTGGTCTCCGATAGCTGATGAGCTGACAGTCAACCTTTGGGAACGATCCCCCGAACTGGCGCCAAAGGCTGCTGTTACATTACACCCCATGGCGGCGCGCAAATCGAGTCGGCTACGATCATGACACGTCGAGAAGGTGCGTCGAGCACCGCGGCTCCCGAGCCACTGACCCGCTGATCAGCCACAGTGGCTCTCGAGCCGCAGGGTCCTTCCTGGCCCCGCTGTATGCGGGGGGCGGAAG
>CAYNBM010000060.1:0-15500 GCA_964395305.1 uncultured Rubritepida sp. | reverse complement strand
CAAGGGTACCGTGGGTTCGAATCCCACCCTCTCCGCCAGTTCCCATACGAGCCGCACTCTCCGCCTGATCGGACGCCCCGCTGAGTGGCAGGTTTCCTGGGGTTTTTGAGGCAGACCTGTTGACTGGCCTGGCGCGGAGACGGCCAGAAATGGCTCTCCGGAGGCCAATTCTCTCCGGACCTGCTGACTTGGGCGATTTAGTACGGAACTCAGAAACCTAGGTAAAAGGCTGGTTTCAGCGCGGTCGGCGCTTGCCGTGGTTCGAACCTCATTTGCCCGAAATCCGTACTTCGAGAGCGAACACTTTGGTACGGCCCGGTCGGGCGGATCACTCCTCCTCCGAGAAAAAATCCTCGTCCAGGCGTTTGAACTCAACGGTTCGGCTGATTCGCACCCCAACACCGTGCTCGACCATCAGTTCGGTCAAGCGCTTCCCGTTGATCAGCACCACGCGCTGCGGGATCCTCGATGCGAAGTCGATGGCCTGGGCCGAGAACGCGGAGGTCGTGACAAAGACCCCCTTCGAGGCGCCCAGGCCGACAAGGCTGCCGGTAAATGCCTGAATCTCAGGTCGCCCGATGGTGCTGCCAGGCGCGTGCCGCTTGGCCTGGACATAGACCCGATCGAGGCCGAGGACGTCCTCATTGATCACGCCATCGACGCCGCCGTCACCGGACTTTCCGAGCTGCTCGGCAGCATTCAGGCGTGATCCGCCGTAGCCCATGGCCACCAAAAGTTCGACGATCAGCTGCTCAAAGAAGGCCGGGCTATTCTGCAGGATGCGCCCCAGGAGCTCATCGCGCAGAGCCGCCTGAAGAGCCTTGTGGGCAGCGTCAACGACTTCCTCGGGCGTTGCGGCAGGCGGTTCCGCCTCCATGACTGAGCCAACAGCGGCCTCGTCCTCGCCGCGGTAGAAGTCGCGGAAGGCCGGGATTGCCAGAAGGTATTTCGTGTTGAGCTCTGAAGGCGGGTTGGTGAGCACCTGCTTGCCGGCTTCGCTGATCACGAAGCGACCGCGTTTCGGGCTCTCGAGAAGCCCAGCTTTCGTCAGATAGAATTTCGCCCAGTGAAGTCGATTATGGAGGACACGCTGCTTCCCGCTGGGAAGCATCTGCTCGCGTTCTTCATTGGTGAGCCCAAAGCGCCCTGCAATCTCATCCGCCGCCAGAGGAACGGACGACTCGCCTTTTGCGCTGATCTCGAGAATCGGCAGCATCAGGGATTGATAGTCAGGCATCGCCATATATTCACTTTCCTTTGTATGGACTATCCATGGGGGCAAGGCTGGAGGTCGCATCTTCACGGTTGGGACTGCTTGCCAAAATCCGAAGGGGCTGCGGAGGCCAGCACACGAGAACCGCTACCAGGTTGGCTAAGCATCTGTTTTGCTCGCCGAAATCGAACGAATTCTGTACGGCGACGCATGATTGATCATGCTGTGCTACATGGCTCATATGCGGATGTCGAATCGAAATCTGGTCGGGGCAGCTCGATCTTGAACACCTTCGCAAACTGCATGCCCAAGCCGAGGGAGCAAATCTGGCTGCCATGACAATTCGGATCCAAATCGCATCCCTGCCCGTGCAGACTGGTGCCTTCGCTCTGCCGAGCGCTCAACGGATGGCCGTCGGTATCGATCTCGGCACAACCAACTCCGTGGTCAGTCTTGGCACCTGGAATCCCTCCGATCCCGAGGCGTTCCATATCCGCTGCCTCGAAGTGGAACAGCCAACCGCAGAAGCCGGCGACCATATCGGCGCCTTGGTCCCTTCCATAGTCAGCCTTGCAGCCGAGAGGACGTATGTCGGAGAGGGCGCAAAGCGGCTGGTCGCTAGCGGTGCTTCGCGGAAGTCGCGGCGTAACCGTGACTTCTTCTTCGAAACCAAGAACGAGATGGGCACCGACCGCCGATACCCTCAGGCCCCAGAGGGTTACCGCACGCCAGGCGAGATCGGGGGCCATGTCCTCAAGTTTCTGATGGCATCGGTGGCGGACGAGCCGAACAATGTCGTCGTCACTGTGCCTGCCTCCTTCCAGGTCGCCCAGCGGCATGAGACCGTCGCCGCCGCAGCCCATGCCGGCTTCGATCTGTTGAGGACGCAGCTTCTCGACGAGCCACTGGCTGCCTTCATTGATTTCCTGGCGACCGAGCCATCGCGGTTGTCCATAGCGCCCGGATCAAGTTGCAATCTTCTGGTCTTCGATTTTGGCGGCGGGACTTGCGACATCGCCGTCCTCTCCCTCGTGCGGGGGGCGGATGGCCTGCTCGCAGTGGCGCCGCGGAGCATCTCGCGCTTTCACCGCCTTGGTGGTGGCGATATCGACGCCGCGATTGTCTACGACGTGCTGATTCCGCAGTTGATTGCGCAGAACAACCTCCCCCCGCGGACCTTCGGCTTCGCCGAAAAGCGCAACCTGCTCGAGCCCGCGCTGCGCCCCATCGCCGAAGGGCTGAAGATCGGCCTTTGCAAGGAGCAGGCCCGCCGCGCCAGCCTTGGTCTCGCGCCGGACCCTGAGCTCAAGCGGCAGTTTCCTGGCCGCTACACGCTGACGGTGAATGACAAAACCTATGAACTGACATCGCCGGTCCTGTCGGAGAAGGCCCTCACTGGCGTGCTGCAGCCCTTCTTCGACCGCAATATGCTCGCGCCCCGTACCGACGAGTACCGCACCGCACGCTCGATTTTTGCGCCGATGGACGACGCCATTGCGCGCTCTAGCCTCACGCATGATGACATCAACGTGTGCCTGATGGTCGGCGGGAGCTCCAGCATTCCCCTCGTCGTCGATGCGCTGCAAGCCGCGCTGCCGCGCGCTCAGGTGCTTACCTTCGACAATGCTGACGCCCGGAAGGAGTGTGTGGCGCGGGGTGCCGCCATCGCCGCCACGTTCACTGCCGTCACAGGACAGCGGCTGATCACCCCGGTCTGCTTCGACGAAATCGCCCTGCTGACCCAGGACGGCCCACGCACCCTGGTATCGGCGGGTCAGCATTTGCCCTTCCCCGCTCAGGAGGCGGCGGCGCAGATCGAGCTCCGGGCACCACGGGCGAGCAGCGATGAGCCGCTGCCCTTGCGGGTCGCGGTTGTCGCATCGGCTGATGGGCGGGCCCTCTTCGAGGCGGCCTGGCCGCTCTCCCCGCCCGTCCGGGCTGGTGAGCCTCTACTCGTTCAACACAGGCTCGACGCCGACCAGGTACTGCACTTGAAGCTGCTGCGCCCCGAAAGGCCAGATCAGCGGCCGATGGACGCGCGGATCGATAGCCCGCTGACGCATGTCCAGAACCCGATCCTCAAGGAAGTCGAAGCCGAGAAGCTGGAGCGCCTGGTCGGCAGCGGGGCTCTCAAGCCCGCCGAACAGGAACAGAAGGCGCGCGAACTGGCAGGCTTGCTCGACGAGTTGGGTCAGCGTGAGAAAGCCCTGGCCACCCTGCGCAGCCTCCTGGCGCGGCAGCGGGCGCCCGATGCAGGCATCCTCACCAGCATGGCCCTCATTATCGAAAAGCTCGGCGACAATGAGGAAGCCTGCCGTCTGTTCGAACAGGCGGCCGACGCCGATCGTGAGTGGGGCGGACCGCTGTTCAACCTGGCGCTCAACCATCGTGCCCGGCAAAAGCCCGCGGACGCCATGAAGGCGATCGACAGGGCGTTGCAGCGCGAAAGACATGGCCCGGCGCATACGCTCAAGGCGCTGATCGCCAAGGAAGCCAAGGACACGCCGCAGCACCAAGCATCGCTCGAAGCGGCGGCGCCACGCTGGTCTGCGCCCCGCGGCATGTCGGACTGGATGCTCCACTGGTACACGATTTGGGCGCGCGAAAGCGGTGACGATACCGCCCTCCGCGCCGCCGAACAGGAACGCGACCGTCGCCGCCGCGCGCAGGCCGGCAGAGGCGTCCCTGCGGGCGAATTGCCAGCCGCCATCGGCCCCGACCGATGAGCTGGCTGGTTCCCTATGCCGACCTCACCACGGACCAGATGCGGGCCGTGGACGCCTCGGCCGACACCCATCGGCTGATCGTCGGCGCCCCCGGCTCGGGCAAGACGCTTGCCCTGCTGCACCGCACCGCCCGGCTGCGGGAGCGGTATCACGT
This sequence comes from uncultured Rubritepida sp., assembly GCA_964395305.1. Classification (GTDB taxonomy): domain Bacteria; phylum Pseudomonadota; class Alphaproteobacteria; order Acetobacterales; family Acetobacteraceae; genus Rhodovarius. Next base: position 11,407 of record CAYNBM010000060.1, on the reverse strand, counting down.
GCCGGAAGGCCGCTATCGCCTGATGGTCTTCACCAACGTGCTCAAGCAATACATCCGCGCTGGCGCTACCGACCTCGGCATCCCGCTCGACGCCATCTGCACCTACGACGCCTGGTGCGCCGAGTATTTCGACGCGCAGATCGGCGGTCGGCGTCCCTGGGATGCCGAGAAGAAGTTGATGGACTTCGCCCAGATCCGCGAACGCGTCCGCGCCGACGTGCTGGCCAAGCGGCCCAGCCTGTATGATTTCGTGGTGGTGGACGAAGGGCAGGACCTGGATTCCGAAGCCTTTGAGGTGCTGTGCACCGTGGCCCCCCACGTCACCGTCGCAGCCGACCGCAAGCAGCAGCTCTATGACCACGGCGCCTCCGAGGAGGATATCGCCCGGCGCCTGGGGCTCCCGCGGCGCAACATGTCGTTGCTCGCTGCCTTCCGTTGCTCGCCCTACATCGTGCCGCTCGGTGCCGCTTTCATCGCCGATCCCGTCGAGGCGCAGACCTTCCGCGAGCAGACGCTGACCGCGCCGGGCAAGCGGGAGACGCCTCTCCTGTTCGTGGCGCGGGACTTCGATGAGGAGCGGCGGCGCTTGGGCGAAGTGGCGCGGGAGCGCATCATGATGGGCGAGCGGGTCGCGATCCTGCTGCCCCTGTCACGCCAGGTGTTTGGCTTCCGCAAAGCCATGGTCGAGTTCGGGCTGGAGGCGGAGGTCCAGGGCAAGGGCGAGGCGCTGGATTTCTCCAGTCCGGCGCCCAAGCTGCTGACCTATCACAGCGCCAAGGGGCTGACCTTCGACACCGTGCTGCTGCCGCGGCTCGTAACCGGATCCTTCGAGCGGCCGGGGGAAGCGCAGGTTCTGCGCATGATGTTCGTGGCCGTCACGCGGGCGGCGCGCTGGGTCTATCTCTCCACAGTCGCAGGGCAGGAAGCGGCGTGCCTTTCGCGGCTGGAGCCACTGTTGGCGGCGGGAGATCTGACACGGCGGCAGCGGGACGAGGGCGGCGGCCAGACCCAGGCGCCGGGGCCGGCAGCGGGCACTCCGGACCTGGATGATCTATTTGCGTGAGGAGACGCCGCGCCGGCCGTCCAGCGCACCACGCCGCAGGGCGATATCGCCCATGGGTGCGAACTGCGTCGGGACAGGAGCATCGGCCGGCCGGTCACTCGCCATGCAGCGATGTGTGGGGCGTGCCCCAGGCTTGGAGCTCGGCGCGAAGCACGGCGAGGCTGCCGCCGGGGGAGACGAAGCCGAAGACGACGCGCTCCGCAAAGGCAGCGACCACGCGGTTGCGTTGCCTGGCCAGTTCCACGGTGGCGCGCGCTTCACCGGCGGCGAAGGGGGAAAGCACCGTAAGGCGCCCGGCTTCCAGTGCCTTCCGTTGGGCCGGTGGCAGGCGGAGTTTGGGCATGCTGCGGGCCAGCACTATGACGATCGGCTGTTGGCCGCGGAGCAGGATATCCAGGCATTGGCGCTCCAACGGTGAATGGAAGCCGCTGATGACGCAGCAACCCGCATCGCGCCAAGCCGCGGCCTGATCGAAGGCCTTGAGAATGGTGCTGCCCGGTGTATCAATTGAGCAGAGGAAAGCCACCATCGGGCAGGAAAAAGGCGTCAGCGACCCAACAACTTCGATTGATTTTGGAGTACCCGCACCAAGCCGCGAAATAAGACGGGCGGGATATTCTTGAACGTCTTGAGAAAAGACACGCGAGCCTCCGCCTCGCTCCGCGCCCTGCATTGTCAGCTGTAGCCTCCTCTCTAGCGAAAACCGGATAACGATCCAAATGTTGCCGAATCCAGCTTTCCCCTCAAGTCACGATCCAAAATCGCCCGGTGCGGCGTAGCGGATTAGGTGTTCGCCGCAATTCGCTATCCAACAATCCAAAATCGACATTGGTTGGCATAACTACCCTGTAGTCATAGCGATTCTGACCAACCTCCCACATTTCAAGAATTGCGCCCGCAGTTGCCTCTGGAATATCGATTGTCATTACAAGCGTGTGCCGAACAACTGGGCGTGAAATGAATGCCCCGTTATCGATATTCCTTAGCCGTAGTGTGGGAAGATTCGATGTTTGCATGGTCAAATTAAAAAAAGAAGCCCACGCTCCTGACGGAGGCTGTACCTGACGACGCGAATATCCTTGTTGATCGGATTTGATAATTTGGATTAAAAGGCGTCGATATATTTTCGCTGATACGGCCGGAATAGGAAAATTCGGTGGCTTATACTGGCCCGACAACCACGCTAAATCTGTAGCCGACAACTCATCTCTGCATAGGCTTCGAACATAATTTCTGATGTCCTTGATAGTTGCCTCGTCTGTAATTTTTGTTATGGCCTCGAGAAGGTGCCGTTGAGATCTGATCGAGGCGTTGGTTGATCCAACAAAAGCGATCTTGTCAAACGCAAACACCTTCGCGTGAAGCAACGGGGCTACGAATATCTTTACACCCCGCTTTTGGAGTTTCTGGAGTGCCCCTGGAAAAGTTATACCGGCACGCACGGCCGCTAGGCTTGCGTCTACAACCAAGAGGCTTCCTGTTGAGAGCGGGAGCAGTTTGTCACCATTTTGTCCCATATACGCAACGGCAACGTGTGATGGTTGTTTCGCCTTACCAGCAGCAGTTGAGATACTCCCCCAGGGCGAAAGGGTGATCAGGCTGCTCATGTCTCACCCCCGTCAAGCTGTTCGCTCTCCCCAAAGTCCGTCTTGACGAGTTGAGCATAAGCGAGATCGAGTTCCTCTTGCACATTTTGAAGTCCAAGCGCCCTAACCCAAAACAAGTCTGATATATCTGAGACGTCTCGGCACTTCGCTAGATTATAATTTCCAATGCGCTTTCCGGCATTAAGCTTGAAAACAAGGTTCTTCTGCATCGCCGCCTCCAGAGCGGATCGATGCCCTCGCAATTCTTCATCCGTAAGCCTCGACGCCCACTCAACGGGGAATGGCATGGAGGCAAAATTGGAGAGAGTGACATGGAAATCGTCACCTACAACTGCCCACCAAATTAAGCCAATTTTTCCATTCAATAGTGTATGCGCAAGATCCCTGACTCTCGCGTTATCAAAGCTAATCTCGCCGCTATCCGAAGCACGTATAAGCTTTCCATTGGAATCGTAGCATGGAGCCGGTTCAAGCGAAAAAGAAACCCAGTTATAAGCAGACTTCCGGAAGTAGAGTCGCTGCGTGGTTGGGCGCTTAGGGCGCAATGCATCAAGAATTGGAAAATCGATTAGCGCCCTTTCTAAAGATGAAAGCAATCCTTGCTGACTTATTTTTGGAATTAATCCGCCCCACAGATCAGGATTAAATTCTGCGTACTGAAGCCTTTGGACAAGATGTGGCCGCGCCTCTTCGAACCAACGATGAGTTGACGTGGTATACAATCTCTTGGCGCCGCTCATGCTTCCTAAGTGAATCGTATTCCTGACGCGCACTTCGGCGCTAAAAAGTGCGGCTGGAATGCGTGCAAAAGAAGAAAACCAATTAGTCCGGAAATTTTTATAAATTAGATCTCGAAGCGACTGAAATCCCCCCGAGAACGTAAGGCTAAGTGGCACGATCATCCCGAAACGGCCAGCCTGGCAGATTAACTTGGATCCTCTCTCCATAACCCAGCCATAGACATCGGGGCACTGCTCTGTCGCGTATCCATGCGGCCGATAAGATTTACGAATATTGGCTGAAGAAATGTAAGGAGGGTTTCCTAGTACCACTGAAAATCCTCCATGCTTCAAAATTCCGTAGAACTCGACAAACCAGTGGAATGGATCATGACTCTTCACCCAGCTCGCGTAGCCAATTTTGTCTGTTGCATTTATTCCATAATCAAAAGAGAGTTGTCGATTCAGCTCGTCTGCAAGATTTTTTAGACGATCGCGAAGTTTCATTTTGTCTGCAGGCGGCACTGAGCCGTCACCGACCATCTGGCGCGCGCGGAAGGCATCGGCGGCCTGCTGCAGATCCGCCGCACTACGAATAATCCGCTCGGCGACGTTATCGAGATCGAGCTTAGTGGACATTGCAGCTTGCACGTCGCCAAAGCTTGAATATCCGACCAGCGTGTTTCCTGATCGAATATTGAAATCAATATCCGGGAGTGGCTCAATACCGAAATTTTCATGCTTGGAGTCAGGATCAACCTGAGCGGCTAATTTTAGGAACAGGCGTAGCTTACAAATCTCCACCGCCTCTTCCATTATGTCCACGCCGAACAGGTTGTTCAGGATGATGCTCTTCAGTGTGAAGTAGCGAGCATTCGGATGCGCGCGGACCTTGGTCAGGGTTGCGCGGAAATCCTCATACTTTGTCGTCGGTGGCGCGGCCGTCGCGCGGTCAAGATCGGCCACAAAGGCCTCCATCCGCGACAGGCAGGTCTCATACAGCGGCTCCAGAATGTTCAGGGCCGCAAACAGGAAGGCGCCGGACCCACAGGTGGGGTCCAGCACCGTGACGCCCTCGGTCGCCTTCCAGAAGGCCCGGAGCAGGTCCGGGCCCTCACAGCGTTCAATCACGTCCTGGGCGAATTGCCGGATATCAAGGTTCAGCGTGACAAGATCATTGATCTCCCGCACCTCGCCGGCCGCCAGCTTCTGGCGCAGTTCCGCATAGCGGCCACGCCGGGCAACCACCTCCCGCCAGGTCTCGGTCGGCAAGCCGACGTCTGCCGATGCTGGCCGGTTCCACCCGCCACGGCCCGTAACATAGCGAATGCCTACCTCAATCTCGGCAGGCAATGCACGAGGCTCATCGAGCGGGGCCCTGGTGTGAATATCCCACGACATACCGTGCTTCACGGCCGGGTAGATGTAGCGATCGGGGGCGTCCTTCAGATGGTCCCAGATGGTCGGTCCACCCGGATTCTCGAAGGCCACCTTGCACTTCACCTTAGCCGCATCGAACAGGTAGGGGATCACCGTGCTCTTGGTGATGTATTCGGTGATGTCCTCCTTCGTGTAGTAGGCGCCCATCTGCTTCTGGTTGATGTATTTCTCGAAGATGTAGCCCAGCACATCCGGATTGATCTCGTCGTCCTTGCGCAGCGGGCGCTCATCGAGATGCCATTGGTAGCGATCGAAATACGCGAAAATGCGGGTGAAGGCTTCGTCCGGGATCTTGATGTCCGGGCAGCGCTCCTCGATCGGGTGCTTCTCGAACAGCCCACCGTTCAGATAGGGAATTTGGCCCAGCACCTTCTCCAGCTCAGGGTTGCGGGCCTTGCCGCCCAGCCCCTCATGGAACAGCCGCAGCAGGAAGTAGCGATAGAAGGAGTAGAACTTGTCCTTCCCCTTCTCACGCTGGCACACCGCCAGCCGCTCGCGCAGATAGTCGCGCTGCTGGTTGAGGAAGCCCTTGCGCTGCATGAAGTAGATGAACATCAGCCGGTTCAGCATTAGCGAGGCGTACCACTCGCGATCCGCCACATCGGTGATGCCACTGATGAAGCCGAGGAAGGCTGTGTGCTCAGCCTTGAACTGGTCATAGAACCGCTTGGTGACGCGCTCGACATCGAAGGCCGCCCGCGCCCGCGACGTCACATCCACCAAAGTGAGGCTGTTTTCCTCGGCCAGGGAGAAGGCAATCGCCTGCAGCTTCTGCATGAAGCCCGTGTTGGTCGCCCCATTGTTCGCAGAGGGGGCGTACCAGAAATGCTCGGTCACCGTGGCTGGCTTGCCGGTCTCCCGCCGCGCCCAGCACCAGATCTGCTCGGCGCGCTTCGCGTCCGTGAAGATGACCAGGTGCTCGAGGTAGGTCTTTGCCACCTGCTCCTCGATCTTCCCGCGTATGGCGCGGTCCGGAATCTTCTGACCGGCCGGAGCCTCGCAGACCACGGCGGCCATGCCGCGCTTCTCACCCACGGCGCGAAGCGCGTAGGTGGTTCCTGCCACGGCAATCGTGGAAGTGGCGCTCAGACGGTCCCAGCCGAGCTCCTCGGTGAAGAGACGGGCGAAGTCGAATTGCGCAAGCAGTGTCCGGGCTTTGGCGGCGTCGAGGTTCATCGTGTGTCCGTCCATTATGCCGTCCCACGCGCCAGGCCGAGCGAGCAAATGATCTGCGGCTCGCCCGTATGCTCTTCATCCTGGATCAGGCAGAGCCGATCCTCCTCGCGCAGTGCCAGCACAAGCTCCGTCAGCTTCTCGTCGGTGATCCCGGCCTTCATCTGGCGGTTCAGCGTGTCGGTCGCTGACTGCCGCAGGGGGTAGCGGTAGATTTCCTCGATGGCCTTACCCAGTTCCGGCAGATCGAAGAGCGTGCCCTTCACCTTGTCCGCGTGGCGCTTCAGCCGTTCATAGGTGCGGAAGCGGGCGCCCGAGGGCCGGCCGAGTTGGCCGCCGACCTGCTTTTCCTCTGTGGCGATATGCTCCACGCCCTTGGCCACGATGGCGTGGTGCTCCTCCTGCCGCGGCAGTGCGGGCGTGCCGGGCTCGCAGGCAGCGACCTTCAGGATTTCGAACTGCGATTGGGTGACGCTGTTGCCCGCCTTATCCACCCAGGCCAGCGCGTCATTGCCTTGGGCGGTCCGCAGATAGACCAGGGCGCCGTTGGGCCGCCCGTCCTGCGGTGCATAGGCCTTGGTGGAGTAGACGACGGAAGGCAGCTCCGGGATGGTCTTCTGCAAGGTCGGGTCGGCGTCGATCGCGTTCTTCCAGATCTGGTAGGCGTAGGAGGCGAGATCGACCTCGGTGTCCGCCTCGCCGTCCAGGATGCCCGCATTCTCGTTGTACAGGTCGGCCAGCTTCTGGCGTTCGCCTTCATCCTCGAAGAACGCCTCGTCGGTGCCGACCACCTCGGCATTCTCCTTCAGGCGCTGGCGGACGCGCGACCGCAACTGGATGAGGCGTTCGACACCATCAGCAGGCAGGAAGGAGTAGCAGAGAATTTTCTCGGCCTTCTGGCCGATACGATCGACACGACCGGCGCGCTGGATGAGGCGGATGATCGCCCAGGGGAGGTCATAGTTGACCAGGATCGCGCCGTCCTGAAGGTTCTGGCCCTCGCTGAGCACGTCAGTGGCGATCAGGATCCGCAGTTCATCGTCGGCAGTGACCTTGCCGCGTTTGTTGTTGCTTGTGGGGCTGAAGCGCCAAGCAAACCCGGTGGGATCCGCCGTGCCGCCGGACACCGCACCCATCGCCTTGATGCCGCTCGCTTTCAGTCGCCGATCCAGATAGCGCACCGTGTCGGCGAACTGTGAGAAGATCAGGATCTTCTCCTTAGGGTGCGTCTTGGTGAGCAGTTCCAAGAGCGCGGCGAGCTTCGTGTCCTTGGCTGGGCTCCATGACCCGCAATCGTCTAGAATCTTGAGAAGCTTGGCACTGTCGCTGAGCAGGTCCTTCTTCAACTGCGGCACGAATAGACCAGGCCGGAGCCATTTGAAGCGCTTCTTGAACTGCGTCTCGTAGAGCCGATAGGTCTCGGCGGCGCGCGCCTGAAACGCGGCCTCGTCACGCAAATCGAGCGTCTCCGAGTCCTGTTGGCTTTCGTCTTCACCCTCCCCGAACAGGTCGGCGTCGGCGCTCTGCGCATCGACGTCTTCGTCGCAGTTCGCTGCGTCGAGGAGGCCGGCGTCCTGGGTGCCGAGGGGGAGTGGCAGATCATTCTCGATGGCGTGGAGGAAGATGTAGTTGCGTAGAACATGGCGTTCGAGCGACTGCTGGAATGCCTCTCCGCTGCTCTCAAGGCGCTTGAACAGATTGGTGCGGCAGAAGCCCATGAGGCGCTTGCCCGCCCGGGAGAGATCGTCGAGTTGCTTTGCCTCATTCGGCGTCGGCGGCTTGTGCGGCTTGGCGGCGACGTAGTTGCCCAAACCGTAGCGCGGCAGGTGCATCTGGTTGATCGCGTCGACCACGGGCGCGGCATAGAGCCGCGCGTATTGATCGTTTGGATCCTTGTCGTCGATCTTGAAGCGAAGCGTGCGCGGCACGCGTTCGGGGAAATACGAGCGCGAGCCGTCCTCGAAGGTGAGGAACCTGCGGCCGTTGTCGGGATCGGTCTGCGCGTAATTGTCTTGGATGAACGTCCGTGTGCGCCGCACCATGTAAAGACGCATGAGCTCGCGCCAGTCATCCGCGTAGGTGCTTTTCTCGAAGGCTGCGAGAGATCGAACCGGGCATTGGTGGCGCCGGATGAACTCGGTTTCCCCGATGTCCTGGAGCAATCGTTCAGGCCGTACGCCAATGTCGCGGTCTTCGGGAACAAACAGGCGTAGCTGGCTTGAAAGGTCGCTGTAGGTTTTGTTGTAGGGTGTGGCCGAAAGCAGGATGCAGCGGCTTTCGTTTTCCGTCAGGTACTCCTGAATCGCGCGGTAGCGGCGCCCTTCGCGATTTCGCAGGTTATGGCTTTCGTCAATCAGCACAACACGGTAGCGCCGCAGATCAGGTAGCTCGCGCGTTGCCCTCGTGACGGACATGACCTTCGCAATGAGCCGATATTCGGAGACGTAGTCCTCCCACATTTTGACCAGGTTCTTTGGGCAAATGATGAGCGTCTCGGTGAAGTGGTCGTCCTGGAAGATCTTGGCGAGCGCCGTTGCCATCAACGTCTTTCCGAGGCCAACGACGTCGCCGATCAGTACGCCACCGCGCTTATTGAGATGGTGGGCGGCAATTTTGACCGCCGCTTCCTGGAAGGCGAATAGCCGCTTGCCGAACTCAGGGGGGATACGAAACTCGCTGAGCCCAGCACGCGCTTCCTGGGCTAAATGGTAAGCCATCTTCACGTAAATCATGTAGGGATCGAGGGTCTGCTCCCGCGCCCAGCTTTCCTCGATGACCTGTATCAGTTCGTCCGTAATGTCGACGCACCAGCGGTCAGCCCAGCGATCGTCAAACCACTTCGCGAGCTTCTGCGTGGCGTCATGGTCGAGCACGTCGACGTTCAACTCTCCCTGCTTCGAGAGTCCGGATAGCGTGAGGTTGCTGCTCCCGAGGAAGCCTGTGATCGGATTGTTCGGGTCGAGACGGAAGAGGAGATAGAGCTTTGCGTGGAGCGGGTGGCGAAGGAACAGTCGAACGGTTACCTGCTTGGCTTTGAGCTGCGCGGCGAGCCGGCGAAGTCCAGCCTCGTCAGCGTTCGTTGGCATACCCAGGGTCAACTGGACCCGGAATTCCTCAGCAAGCTTTCGCTTCAGGCGAAGGGCGGTCTGGTTGTCCAGCGGCTGTTCGTCGTGCTGTGAGCTCAGACCGATTCGCAGGTCTTCCTGCGGTAACCGTTGCATTCCAACAAGTAGACGACACTGCCCAGCTTCGCCGCCGGGCCATGCCGAGATTAGGTCATCGACAGATTTCCAGCCCCGTAGATTAAAGTAGCCAACACAGAAGTCACCGCGATTAGATATTTCAAGTGTCTGCCGCAGTGCCGGCAACAAACTTGTCTCAATATTATCAAAAATGCGCGGCAATATTTCTTCCCCTCGACGCCATCCCTGGGCAGCAATTGAACTACCGGCCAGGGGAGTTGGCTCGGTTCCGATTCATCCAGGGTCATGAAGCTTTGGCAAGTGGTGTCTGCCAACTGGCCTGCATTTCCTGGCTGGCTGCTGACCAACACCGCCCGACACGCCCGTCCAGGCTGAATAATTCAAAGCGGGCCTCACCCGTCCCGGCTGGCTACCAAGCGCGGCGGCGTATTCGCCGCTTCGAACTGCGCTATGCGCTGCTGCCCCCACTCCACGGGAAACGGCTCCATCAGCCCCGGCAGCGTCATCCCTTCGGGCTGTCGCCCATCCAGGATCGCCTCGACGATATCCGGCGCCAGCAGCGTGAGCCGGAGGAGGCGCGAGACGTAGGAGGAGTTGATCTTCTCCGCTGCCGCCAGCTCGTTGATCGTGGCGAAGCGCCCGCTCTCCAGCATCCGGCGCCACCGGAACGCCCGGGCCACCGCCTTCACCAGCGTGGTGTCCGCAGCCGAGGCGCCGCGGGGCGCCATGCCGTCCGGCACAACCATCAGCTTCCGTCCGCCCCGCGGCTTCCGGACCGCCAGGGGCACCCGGACGGTCAGCATCTGCGCCGCGCCGGTCACACTGCCGCCCTCGCTGGTTCGGCCGACTGCGCGGCAAGGTCCCGCGCCAGGCTTGCCAGTCCCTCCAGCTTCAGCCGCACGTCGGCGCCGCCCACCCCGATGTCCACTCGGTCGACCAGGAGGCGGATGATCCGCGCCTGCTCCGCGGGGAACAGCTCCTCCCACAGCGGGTCCAGCCGCTCCAGCGCCAGCCGCGCCTCGTCCTCCGTCATGTCCGGCACCGCGGCCCGTGCCGCGCGCCAGGCGCCCAGCACCACTTCCGGCTGCCGCAGCAGCCCGCGGACCTGCGAGATGACCGCACCCTCGATCTCCGCGGCGGAAATGCGGGCGATGGCCGGCCCGTCCGCGGCGCTGCCCTTCAGCACCGACTGGCTCACATAGTAGCGGTATTGCTGGCCGCGCCGGCCCCGCGCGTGGGTCGGCGACATGGCACGCCCGTCGCTCCCGAAGATCAGCCCGCGCAGCAGCGAAGGCGTTTGGCAGCGGGTGCGATTGGCGCGTGTCTTCGGGCTGATCGCCAGCAGGGCGTGCGCCGCATCCCACATGGCTTGTGGCACGATGGCGGCATGCTCGCCCGGATGCGACTTGCCCTTGTGCATCGCCTCGCCGAGATAGGTGCGGTTGCTCAGCACCCGGTAGACGTCGCTCTTGGTGAAGGCGCGGCCGCGCTTCGTGGTGGCGCCCTCGGCACGCAGTGCCTGGACCAGCTTCGTACCGGATTCCGTCTCGACGAAGCCTTTGAAGATCCGGCGCACCAGCAAGGCCTCGGCCTCGTTCACCAGCAGCTTGCGGTCCTTGGCGTCGTAGCCGAGTGGGACGAAGCCACCCATCCAGATTCCGCGCGCCCGTGACGCCGCCACCTTGTCGCGGATGCGCTCGCCGATCACCTCGCGCTCGAACTGCGCGAAGCTGAGGAGGATGTTCAGCGTCAGCCGGCCCATGCTGGTGGTCGTGTTGAAGCTCTGCGTCACGGACACGAAGGTCACGCTGTTCGCGTCGAACACCTCCACCAGCTTGGCGAAGTCCATCAGCGCGCGCGACAGCCGGTCGATCTTGTAGACGACCACCACGTCGATCAGCCCGCGCTCGATATCAGCCAGGAGGCGCCGCAGCGCCGGACGTTCCAGTGTCCCGCCAGAAACGCCGCCGTCGTCGTAGCGATCGCGGACCAGCACCCAGCCCTCTGACCGCTGGCTGGTGATGTAGGCCTCGCAGGCCTCGCGCTGCGCGTCGAGCGAATTGAACTCCATGTCGAGGCCTTCCTCGCTCGACTTCCGCGTGTACACGGCGGCGCGGATCTTCCGCACGGTGGCCGGCATCGCGGTCTCGGCGGCTGGCTTGCGCTTCATGCCGTGCCCCTCCGGTTCTTCAGGCCGAAGAA
>CAYNBM010000059.1:0-15572 GCA_964395305.1 uncultured Rubritepida sp. | reverse complement strand
ACCGCGCCGGAATCCTGCAAATCTCTGCTTCTGCAATTCCGTCCACAGGGCCTAATCCCGATCGCGCGTGGGGATTTTGCAGCGGTCAGCTACGGATAAATCAACCTGCAGGTTGACATCGTCACCTTTATGACATTGCTTTCGTCATTGTGAACCGGCATAACGTCATTGTAATTAAGTGAAGATGCACGCATGTCCGGCACCGGCTCTACGACCCGCCCGCAAGTGGCGATCACCTTTAAAGACTGGGGCGTGCCATTTACGGGTACCCCGTGGTTCTCGCAGGGGCCGGTCTTTACGGAAGGCCAAGCCGGCGCGGTGGCTCTTGATCCCAGTTTAAGTCTGGTGACGGCCACCCCCGGGGCCTTCAAAGGCGCAACGCTGATGATAACGGCCTCCGGCGACGGAGAACCCTTCGCCGATATCGTCAACCTGCATCGCTCAGACAGCTTCATCACGGCTGACGGCCGGATCCTCTCCGGGCAGGTCGAAATCGGGCGGGTGCTGGTCAGCGGCACTCGGACGACGGCCGAGTACTCGCCGCAGTACGGATCAGAGGTTTTGCTCAGTGTGCAATTCTCTAATACAACTTTTGTGGACGACGTAGAATTTGCGCGCGTTCTTGAGCACTTGACTTATCGGAATACGAGCATCGATCCGGACACATCTCGGAACCTTCGGATAGAGTTGACCCATCCGGACAAGAATTACGTCTGGAAGCATCCCAACGGGTCGGATTTCGCAGCACCACCGCAGCTGCGCGTGTCTGTAACTCCTGTCAACACGGTGCCGGTCATTACTTCGGGTGACGCAGTGCGGGTCTCCGAAAACATTGATATTACGACTGTGTTGCATCAGGCAACGGTGACAGACAACGATGACGCGCTTCATACTTGGAAGCTCTACGGCGATGATGCGCCGTTCTTCTACATCAACGATCGGGACGGTCGTGTCTATTTCCTGTCTTCACCCGACTTTGAAAGGCCGACCGACAAAAATTTCGATAATGTCTATGAGTTTGAGATCGGCGTAACCGACGGCGTCGACGCCGTCAGGCGCCCGTTTACGGTCACAGTTTCCAATGTGATCGACGAAGCGAGGCTGATCAATTTTCAAGGGAAGGTGTTTGAAGAAAACACGGTCAATGGTCAATTTTTGGCCATAGACAGTTCGGTCGACCTTGAGGCCGCCGCTTCGCAGTTGAGCGGCGGGCGCCTTGTTGTATCCGGTATGTTGGCGGAGGACCGGATAGGGCTGGTCAACTCGGGTTTCATCGCTGACCCGTTCAAGATCGACGGGCAGACGGTCAGCTATCGCGGTGCGGTGATCGGCACCATCGTCGGAGACGTGAACAGCAAGCCTTTCGCCATCAACCTGGCGCATGGGGTGACGCGGGAGGCTGTGGAGGTGCTGATTGAGCGCCTCTCCTACAACAATCTTAGCGACAATCCGACGCTTGATCGAACACTTAAACTCGAAATATTCGATGCGCACGGCAGCACCCTGCTGGCGCCTGGGGCTGGGGATTTCGTCGTCAGGGTCAATCCCAACGGCGAGGCGCTGGCTTTGAAAAACCCTTTGCCAAGCACCATACAGACAGCCGAAAATTCCACTGGGCCCCTATTAGTTGTTGAATTGTCTGCACGATTTGAAGATCCCAATAATGTAAGCTGGGCTATTGTTGGCCCGGATGCGGCTTTCTTTACGTTACGGTCGACCCCTGTCGACTCCAGAGTACGCTCCATCGAGTTTGTAACGCCGCCAGACTTCGAAGACCGGGGTGGGCCCGGGGTGCCAAGCATTTATAATTTTAATGTGCTCGTCAGCTATTTTGGAGACACCAGCGTTTCGGGGAACGTGGCGGTCAACGTCACAAATGTGATTGAGGCACCGTCGCTGACGGGTCTCCCATCCGAAGTCACCTTTCTGGAAAACGATATCAATGCCGGGCCGAGGCTCGTGCTCACCGGGGATCCCGTCTTCCGTGCTGACACACCCCTGACCGGCGGGCGGCTAATTGTGTCAGGTTTGCAGACTGGTGATCGGGCCACGTTCCTGCACGGCGGCAGCGGGTTCGACGAGATCGGCATCGCGGGCAACACGATCTACTTCCGCGGTCGGGAAATGGGCACGTTTAGGGCGGGGAACGGGGATAGTGCCGGCGACGCCCTCGAAGCCACCTTTAATAACGACCCGTCGGTCGTCACACCGCAGGCAGTTGATGCACTCATCCAGCGCATAGCCTATCAAAATGTCAGCAACGCGCCGCCCGACTATGCGGTGCTGGCCATAAATGTCATCGACGCGAACGGCACCGGACTTAATTCACGCTCGTCCACAATCCGGGTCAACATAACGCCCCAAAATGACGGCCCGCAACTTACGTCGCCCAATTCGGTGTCCTTCGCCGAGAACAGCAGCGGCATCGCCTATCAGGCGATGGCGACAGACCCCGAAGGTCAGGCGATCACCTTCGGGCTTTCGGGCACTGACTCAACGTTTTTCACCATGGATAAGGCGGCGGGCGCCGTGCGCTTCAAGGAAGTGCCGAACTATGAAGGCCGGGCCAGCTCCAGCTATGCGATCATCATCACGGCGACCGACAGCCTAGGCGCTCGCACGGAGACTGGGGTGACGATCAACGTCGCCAATGTTGAGGAACAATCGTCGCTGACCGGCGTCCGCGCCAACGCGACCTTTCTTGAGAACACCGTCAACACGACGCCGCAGCGGCTGTATGTGGACGGGGTCGCCTTCACCACCAATGCCGGGCTGAACGGCGCGAAACTTGTTGTCTCCGGCCTGTTGTCGGAGGACAGGGTTGCGGTCAGCAGCGTGGGCGGCCTTGTCGCTTCGATCAACGGCGAGATCACCTTCAACGGCGTGCAGGTGGGCACGGCCACTGGCGGGGCTGGCGGGAACTTCGTCGTCACCTTTGGGGCGGCGACCACGCCGGCGGCGGTAAAGGCTGTCGCCGAAAGCCTGACCTATCAGAATCCCAGCGACGCACCGACCGCGACGCGCACGCTGACAATCGACTTCGTCGACAATGACGCCCGGCCCCTCCTCACGGTGCCGCAGATCGCGGTGACCGTGACGCCGGAGAATGACGCGCCAAGGATAACCGCGACTGCCACGCAATCCTTCGCGGAGAACGGGGACGGCGTCGCCTTCCAGGCCACCGCCACCGATCCGGAAGCGAGCGCGTTAACCTGGACGATCAACGGTCGCGACGCGGCGCTCTTCGGGATCACCAATCCGGCAGTCGGCAGCGTGTTCTTTTTGAACCCGCCGGATTTTGAAGACCCGAGGACCAGCAACCAACTAAACAATTACTTTTTCAACATCAGGGCGACGGACGCCGAGGGTGGCTTTACTGAGCGCCTCGCGCAGGTCGCGGTGGCGGACGTCGACGAGGGGCCGTCGCTCATTGGGTTCGCAAGCGATGTGCAGTTCCTCGAAAACGCGGTGAATAGCGCGCCCGCGCGGGGCCAGCCAAATCCTTCGCCGGCGTTTCTGGATGCGGACGTGCGGTTCACCTCCGCCTTCCCGCTGGCCACCGCGTCAGCCAAAGGACGCCTGGAGGTGTCGGGCCTTGAGTCACAGGACCGGATCTCGGTCGTGCATCAGGGCGTCCTGCAGGGACAACTCGGCTTTTCGGCGACCACCGGCAAAGTCAGCTACGGCGGGACGGAGATAGGCGTAGTCCGCGCCGGTACGCCCGGCACATTCATCGTCGACTTCAACGAGGCTGCAACGGCAGCGGCGGTTGATGCGCTGATCCAGCGCCTCGCCTACACCAACATCAGCGACACGCCGGCTGCCACGCGGACCCTGACGCTCAAGGTGTTCGACGCGGCCAACGCGGCCCCGGGGGCTACGGCCCCCGTCGCGAAACCGATCATCGTGAAGGTGACGGAGGAGAACGACGCGCCGGTGGTGACGTCCGCCTCCTTCTCGGTGCCCTTCGTTGAAAACGACACCGGCATTGCCTTCCGCGCGGTGGCCAGCGACCCGGACGGGAACGCGGTCACCTGGTCGCTCAGCGACGATGATGCCGGTCACTTCGACATCACGCGGGACGCGTCGGGCGACGGTTTGGTGCGTTTCAAGGCGCCGCCGAACTGGGAAACGCCGACCGATGTCGGGGGCGACCGTAACTATACTTTCCAGGTCATCGCGAGCGATGGCAGAGGCGGCATAACCTCGCAGGCTGTGACGATCACGGTGCAAAATGTCTTGGAGAATGAGGAGCGGCCGGAACTCAGGGACCTCTCCGGGTCCGTCGGTTTTGGTGAGGAGTCCGTGAACGCCGGACCACAGCAGTTGGATCCCAGCGTCACGTTGAGGCCCAACGGCAATCTGGCGGGCGGCCGCCTGGAGGTCTCAGGCCTGCTGCCGGAGGACCGGGTCTCGATTCTTCCTTCGTCCGACCCCAGCAGCATCAGCGTTTCGGGCTCCGCGATCAGCTTCAACGGCAAGGTGATCGGCACAGCGAACGGCGGCGTGGGCGGCCCCTTTACCGTCCAGTTGACCCAAGCCGCGACGCAGCCGGCGGTGAAGGCGCTGATCGAGCAACTTGCCTATGCCAATGACAGCAATTCGCCGGTGCCAGATCGCGTGCTGCTGATCAATGTGTTCAACAACGACGACAAAGGTCTCCGGGACGGCCCCAGTTCTATACAGGTCACGGTGTTCCGGGAGAATGAGGCGCCGGTGGTGACCTCTCCCGGAACTGTAAGCTTCGCGGAGAACGGCACGGACGTTGTGTTCCGGGCAACCGCAACCGACCCGGACTCCGCGAGTGAAAAGCGCCAATGGTCGCTGCTGGACGGGAGCGATGCGAGGTTCTTCCAGATCAATTCCTCGACTGGCGACGTGACCTTCGTCGATCGGCCGAATTTCGAACGACCTGCACATGGCCGCTCGCCAGGCAACCCGTATGGCATCACGATTTCGGTGGATGACCGCGACGGGGGCCGCACCGAGAAGTCGGTGGCGATCACCGTGACAAATGTGGGCGAGACATCGTCGCTCACCGGCGTCCGCGCCAGCGCGACCTTTCTTGAGAACACCGTCAACACGACGCCGCAGCTGCTGGATGTGGGCGGGGTCACCTTCACCTCCAACGCCGGGCTGAACGGCGCGAAACTTGTTGTCTCCGGCCTGTTGTCGGAGGACAGGGTTGCGGTCAGCAGCGTGGGCGGCCTTGTCGCTTCGATCAACGGCGAGATCACCTTCAACGGCGTGCAGGTGGGCACGGCCACTGGCGGGGCTGGCGGGAACTTCGTCGTCACCTTTGGGGCGGCGACCACGCCGGCGGCGGTAAAGGCTGTCGCCGAAAGCCTGACCTATCAGAATGTCAGCGACGCACCGACCGCGACGCGCGCGCTGACAATCGACTTCGTCGACAATGACGGCGTCGGCCTCGCATCCAAGCCTCAGGTCACGGTGGCGGTAACCCCAGAGAACGACGCACCGCGCGTGATCGTGCCTGAACAGACACGGTTCGAGGAGTTCGGCACCGACATTGTCTTCCGGGCGGTGGCCGTCGACGAGGGCCTTCCGGCCCAAACCATCAGTTGGAGGCTCGAAGGCCCGGACGCGGAGACCTTCCTGATCGATGCCGGTGGCAATGTTCGCTTCGCGAAGGCACCGCGTTTCGGTACCGACAATGACTATGACATCATCGTCAGGGCGAACGACGGGGTCACCGACAGCGCGCCGGTCACCGCGAAGATCACGGTCACGGATGAGCAGAACCCGCCGGCGCTAGAAGGCCTGCTGACCGAAAGGACCTTCAATGAGAATGCGGTGAATGGCGCGCCGGTGCAGCTGGCGCCGGACGCGGTCTTCACCGCCCAAACCCTCCTTTCCCCAGGGAGGCTGGTGGTGTCGGGCCTCCTGATGGAGGACCAAATCTCGGTCCTTCCTTCGGCCGGTAGCCCGATCGGCGTTTCGGGCTCCTTCATTACCTTCAACGGTGTTGTGGTCGGTACATTTGCCGGCGGTACCGGCAACGACTTCATCGTCAACCTCTCAGGGGGCGCGAATCCGACCAGCGTGACCGAGCTGATCCGCAGCTTGCGCTACGCCAACACCAGCGATGCGCCGACGGTAACGCGCACCCTCAGCATCGATGTGATCGACGCTGGCGGCGTGGGCCTCCCTGATGGCGGCTTTGAGGGGCTGGTTCAGCTGACCGGCAGCGCCAATCCCCTGCGCGACATTGACGTGGGGCGGGGCAGCAAGCCTGTCTTCGTGGACCTGGACGGCGATCTCGACCTCGACCTTGTCAGCGGAGAGTATGGCGGCACACTCAGGGCGTGGCGGAACACGGGTTCAGTATCGGCACCGGTCTTCTCCGAACTGACCGGCAGCGCCAATCCGTTCAATAGCATCGATGTTGGCTTACTCAGTGCGCCCGCCTTTGCGAACATCGTCGGCGACGGCAATCAAGACCTCGTCCTGGGGACGGGGATTGGCGGGATAATTGTGTACCAGAATGATGGCGGTGCCTATACGGCAAGGTCTGGCAGCCCGCCTCTCTTTGGCCTGCCGTTTGATACTTTCTTGACGCCTGTCTTCGTGGATTTCGACGGCGACGGAGATCTTGACCTCGTCTCCGGGAGGTTTACCGGCGATTTGGCGTTTACCAGCGATTTTCTCGCGTGGCGAAACACGGGCACGCCAGCCGCGCCACAATTCACCCTACTGACTGGCAGCGCCAATCCGTTCAACGGACTGAGGGTCGAACAATTTAGCAGCGCCCCTGCCTTTGTGGATTTGGATGGCGATGGCGATCTCGATCTCGTCTCGGGGAACTGGGGGGACACGCTTGAGGTGTGGCGCAACACCGGCACGGCATTGGCGCCGGTGTTCACCGCGCTGTCGGGGACGGACAATCCCTTCCACCTCTTTGACCTGTCGAACGGGACGGAGGCCCCTACCCCCGATGGCCAGCGGTCACTAAGCTACGGCCGGCCCACCTTCGTGGATCTCGACGGCGATGGCGACCTCGACCTCGTCGTGGGATTGGACAATGGCACGCTGCGGGTCGGGCAGAATAACGCAAGGCTAGGGATCCCGCCCAAAATCAAGGTCACGGTCAACCGCGAGAATGATGCGCCGGTGGTGACCGACCCCGGGCCTGTCATGTTCAATGAGAACGGCACCGGCACTGTGTTCCTGGCAGCCGCGCGCGATCCGGACGATACCACCCCGACCTGGAGCATCAGCGACAGCCTCGACAGCGCCTTCTTCGCGATCAACGGGATGACTGGTGCGGTGACCTTCAAGCAAGCGCCGAGCCATGAGCGCCGCGCTGATGGGAGCCCCGGTCACGTCTACCGGATCGAAGTCGTGGCAAGCGATGGCACGCTCTCTGGCAAGCAAACCGTGACGATCACCGTGGCGGATGTGCCGGAGCAGTCGTCGCTGAACGGCCTCAACGCTGCCGTGACTTTCCTTGAAAACACCGTGAACGCGACGCCGGCGCTGCTGGATGCGGATGTCACCTTCACCTCCACCGCGGTGCTGGCGGGGGGCAGGCTGGTGGTGTCGGGCCTGACAGCGGCGGACCAGATCTCGATCCTCAACCAGGGTGGCGCTCCCGGCCAGATCGGCGTCAACCAAGTCACCTCGACCATCAGCTTCGGCGGCGTCCAGATCGGCACGTTTGACGGCACCCGGAGCGGCGAGTTTGTCGTGAACTTCGTCCATGGCGTGACGCCGGCGGCGGTGGAGGCGCTTATCGAGCGCCTCGCCTACCGGAACACGGATGACCGGGCGTCGGCGCGCACGCTGACGATCGATGTGATCGACAGCGACGGCGTAAGCGTGCAGACGCTTGGCGGGCCCCTGCCCCAGATCACTGTGACGGTGACGGAGCAGAATGACGCGCCAGAGATCCAATCTCCTGGCCCCCTCATGGTCATTGAGAACGACACGGCCTTTGCCTACCGGCCCGCCGGCGTGGACCGCGATAATGATCCACTCACCTGGACGCTCGGCGGCACGGACGCGACGCGCTTCACCATCGATGCGGCAACCGGTGTTGTGCGCTTCGTGGCCGCGCCGAATTTTGAGCTGCCGACAGATGCCTCCGGCGACAAGATCTACAACATCACCGTCGCGGCGAATGACGGGAGAGGCGGCACCGCGACGCAAGCGGTGGAAATCACCCTGACGGATTTGGTGGCTGAGCAATCGTCGCTGACCGGCCTCCGCACGGACGTCACGTTCTCCGAGAACAGCGTGAACGTCACGCCGGCGCGGCTGGATGAGGATGTCGCCTTCACCACCAATGCCGGGCTGGTCGGCGGGCGGCTGGAGGTGTCGTGCCTGGTCGAGCAAGACCGCGTTTCGATCGAGACCGGTGGGCCGATTGCGTTTGCGAACAATCAGGTTCGCTTCAATGGTGTGCTGATCGGCGACGCCAGCGGTGGCACGGCCGGCACATTCACCGTGACCTTCACGCGCGACGTGACGGCCGCGGCGGTCGACGCGCTGATCGAGCGCCTGACCTTCGCCAACACCAGCGATACGCCGGCGCCCACGCGCACGCTGACCATCAACGTCATCGACAATGACGGCCGCTCCCTCTCCACGGTGCCGCAGATCACGGTGACCGTGACGGCGCAGGATGACGCGCCGAGGATCACCTCGGGCGACCGAGCCTTCATCGCCGAGCACGCGGACCGCATCGCCTATCAGGCGAGCGCCATCGACCCGGATGGGGACACGGTCACCTGGGAGCTGCTGGACAGCCCCGACGAGGACTACTTCGTCATCAATCGGGACACCGGCGCCGTGCGCTTCCGCGACACGCCGGACTTTGAACGGCCGTTGGGCGGCGATAACGTCTACGACCTCATCGTCAAGGCAACGGGCAAGGCAACGGGTACCGCCGTCACGAAAGCTGTGACGATCACCGTGACGGATGAGGTCGACGCGCCCATCCTGGCCGGCCTTGCTCCGGTGAAGAGCTTCGCTGAGAACGAGGTGAAGCCCGCGTCGGCTCTTCTGGATGCGGATGTGCAGTTGACGTCACTCGGCCTCCTCGGCGGGGGGCGCCTCGTGGTGTCGGGATTGCTGGCGGAGGACCGGATTTCGATCCTTCCTTCGGGCGATGGCCGGATCGGCGTTGTGGGCTCCGACATCAGCTTCAACGGCACGCATATCGGGACGTTCATCGGCGGCGACGGCAGGGACTTCTCAGTCAGCCTCCGTGATGACGCCTCGGTCGCGGCGGTCGAAGCGCTGATCGAGCGCCTCGCCTACGCCAATGCGGGCGATTTGCCGACAGCAACGCGCACGCTGACCATTGATGTGATCGACCGTGCGGGGCTGGGGCTGGGCGATGGCCAGGTCGGCGAATTTGTTCGGCTGACCGGTAGTGCCAATCCCTTCGAGGGGGTTGGGGGGGGTACCTTTGTGGATCTGGACAACGACCGCGACCTCGACCTCGTCCAAGTCCAATTCGACGGCCTGACGGCCTGGCGGAATGCCGGGACGGCCTCGGCACCCCGCTTCACCGCGCTGATCGGTGATGAAAATCCCTTCGACAGGATCGTTGTCCGCTACGCCAACAGTCCGGCCTTTGTGGATCTCGACTCCGATGGGGATCGTGACTTTGTTCTGGTGGACGGAGACGGCTTTTTGTCCGCTTGGCGGAATGACGGGTCAGCCGCGGCGCCGAGCTTCACGCCACTGGCCGGCGCTGACAATCCCTTCGAGGGGATTGGCGCGGGAAGAATCTACAGCACGTCCTTCGCGGACCTGGACAATGACGGCGATCTCGATTTTGTCGCCTCCCAGCTTGGAGACTTTGCTCCTCTGCTGGCCTGGCGGAACACTGGCAGCGCCTTCTCGCCCGCGTTCACCGCATGGACGGGTACTGACAATCCTCTCTCTGGCTACGCTTTTGGTCAAGGAGGGCCTACCTACGACTTAACGCTATCTCGAAGAGAGGTGCCCTACTTCACGGATTTCGACGGGGATTTCGACCTGGATCTCGTCATTATGGGCCGCGATTTCACGGAGTTCCGCAACACGGGGCCGGCCGGCGCGCCAGTCTTCGTCTATGCGG
Source organism: uncultured Rubritepida sp. (assembly GCA_964395305.1). Classification (GTDB taxonomy): domain Bacteria; phylum Pseudomonadota; class Alphaproteobacteria; order Acetobacterales; family Acetobacteraceae; genus Rhodovarius. The sequence goes on along the minus strand of CAYNBM010000059.1, from coordinate 5,482 downwards.
GTTGGCGCTTTGTAGATCTACCCAACGGTGAGTCCATCTTAACCCAAGGGCCATTCGGATCGATTGTCTCCAACTTCTCTGCCAGTGCGGCCGCCTTCGCCGATTTCGACGGCGATGGCGACATTGACGTGCTGCGGGCGACTGGCAACAGCGGGTGGGAGGCGTGGCAGAACACGCCGGCGCCGACCAGTATCGTTGTCAACGTCACGCCGGCGAACCGCGCGCCCGAGATCATCTCTGACCTTGCGGTGAGATTCGTCGAGAACGGCACCGGGATCGCGTATGAGGCAAGGGCCACCGACCTAAACGGCGACGTGCCCCGCTACACGCTTGACGTCGCGGACATGGCGCTGTTCACGATCGATGCGGCGACCGGCGCCGTGCGCTTCCGGAACGCGCCAGACTTTGAAGCGCCGGCCAATGGAGACCCCAACAATGTCTACAAGATCACCGTCGCAGCATCTGACGGCAATCTGAGCGGCACCCCGCTCGCGGTCACGATCACCGTCACGGATGTGCCAGAGCCGCTGTTCCTGCGGGGTACGCCGGGCAACGACAGCCTTCGTGGCGGCAGTGGCGCCGATACGCTCGACGGTGCTCCGGGCGCCGACACACTGGCAGGCGGTGTGGGCAACGATGTCTACGTCGTCGACAATGCGGGCGATGTGCTGATCGAGGCGACCGATGGCGGGGCGGAAACCGTCCAGTCTTCGATCGATTTCGCGCTCGGCGAGAACTTCGAAGCGCTGCACCTCACCGCTGCTGCGCGCGGCGTGGGAAATGCCGGCGCGAACAGCATCCGCGGCAGCGCGTTTGGCGATACGCTCGAAGGTGGCGACGGCGACGATATGCTCGAAGGTGGCGACGGCGACGATACGCTCGATGGTGGCGCCGGCACCGACACGGCGGCCTTCTCGGCTGCCCAGGGCAGCTATCGCTTCGGCCTGCGCGATGGCGTGATGATCATCGGCGGCCCCGACGGCACTGACCAGATGACCAATGTCGAGCTGCTGAAATTCGGCGCGGCGGCGGCGGTCAGCATCGCCTCGCTGCAGGGCGGCGGGAGCGTTGCCGGGCTGGTCTATGCCAGGTTCGGTAACGGCGAGGCCGGCTTTTTCTTGCCCGACGTCTATACCGGGCCGGTGCCCGGGCTAGTGAACCAGCAGCTCGGCAGCGGCGCCAATGATATCGTGCTGGGCGCCGCGGCGGCCGATTTCCTCAATGGCATGGCGGGCGACGACGCGATTGATGGCGGCGCCGGCAATGACGTGATCGATGGCGGGCTGGGCTCCAACTTCCTCACCGGCGGGGCGGGGCTGGATATCTTCTTCGTCGATGGCCGGGGCGCGGCCAGCGCGAACACCTGGTCGACGATCACCGACTATCTGGCGGGCGAGCAGGTGACGATCTGGGGCTACAAGCCGGCCATCAGCCAATTCGTTTGGGTCGAGAATGACGGGGTGGGGGCCTATAAGGGCGCCACGATGCATTGGGACCTCGACGGCAATGGGCTGGTCGATACCTCGGTGACCTTTACCGGGCTGACCCATGCGCAATTGCCGACGCCGACATTCGGCACGGCGGCCGGGCAGGATTTCATCCTGTTCGGGTGAGTGGCTGCCAGATGACGCTGGATTTTGCCGGTAAATAGTCCTATGAAGGGGATGCGCTGTTTGACAACCGCATCCCGGCCCGAGCACCCCCAGGGCGGACGGTGAATTTGTCCCATTTCGTGAATTTGCGCGTATCGAACGTGCCATAGCAGCCTGCCAGGTCCTCAGTAGCGTATCGCCCAGCCACAGCGCGCCCACCCTCCAGCACCCGCGCGGTAATGCTGCCATGGCCGCGCATCGCATTGTAGCCGCCGTGGCCGAATTCCTCCTCCATGCGCGAGCAGAGGTGGCATTCGCCGACTGCCGACCGTCCAGGATAGCCTCGACGATATCCGGCGCCAGCAGCGTCAGGCGCCGCTCGCGCGAGACATAGGACGAGTTGTTCTTCTCCGCCGCGGCCAACTCGCCGATGGTGCAACACCTGCCCATCTGCATCATCCGCCGCCACCGAGCCTGCGTCAGCGGAACGCCCAGCGCAGGGTCTGCGCTACCCCTAGCGTGCCCGCCCGCACCATGGGGCGGGTGAGGAGCGGATTGGGCAGCCCATGCATGCGCCGCGCCCAGTCGGGCAGGAGGTCGATGGCGGCCTGATTTCCCAATGCCTGAACGCCAGCGGCCAGGACGTCCGTCGTCGCCGCTTTCAGCACCAGGTCACGGACTTCGCGCGTTCGGGCATCGGTTCGCAGCTGCGGCCGGTAGGTCAGGATCAGGCGCCGCGCGCCCGCGCGATCGGATGGCACCGGTGCCGCGCCCAGCGCGCGTGCCACCTGCGCCATCTCCGCGAAGTACCGGTCCTGATCAGCCAGAGACATGTCGGGTTCGACGTAGCGGCGCCAGGCATTGAGGAAGCTCGTGGCCTCCGTGACATGAACCCAGGCCAGCAGCGCGGGGTCATTCGCGGCGTAGGGAGTACCGTCCGGCAGGACGCCACCCACCCGGTCATGAATGTCGCGAACGCGGGCGATCACCGCCTCGGCCTCCTCGCGCCCGCCATAGGTCGTCAGGGCAATGAAGCGCGCTGTGCGCCGCAACCGGCCGTGCATGTCGGTCCGGAAATTGGAATGGTCCCAAACGCCGGCCAACACGGCGGGGTGCAGCATCTGGAGCAATAGGGAGGAAATGCCGCCGACCATCATAGAGGTGACGTCGCCATGGACATGCCATGCCACCGCCTTCGGGCCGAACATGCCGTCGAGGCGGCGCACCACAGGCGCTTCGCCCCGCGCGCGATCGTTGAACAGCGCCACGACACGGTCAGTGATGGCAGCCTTGATTGAGCGAGCCGGGTCCGGCTGCGGCGCGCGCAACGGTCTTCGTTTCATATGGGCCATATGGTGCCATGCAGGAGCAGCGCCAGCCGCAGCTCATGCGGCAGCGGATGGCGAACTTGACCACTCACGGACCACCTTCCTGCCGAGCCCACTCCACCGGAAACGGCTCCATCAGCCCTGGCAGCGTCATCCCCTCCGGCTGCCGCCCGTCCAGGATCGCCTCGACTATATCCGGCGCCAGCAGCGTGAGGCGGAGCAGGCGCGAGACGTAGGACGAGTTGATCTTCTCGGCCGCCGCCAGTTCGTTGATGGTGGCGAAGCGCCCGGTCTCCATCATCCGCCGCCACCGAAACGCCCGGGCCAATGCCTTCACCAGCGTGGTGTCCGAAGCCGAGGAGCCCCGGTTCGTGGTGGTGGCAGGCGCAACCATCAGCTTCCGCCCGCCCCGCTGCTTCCGGACCGCCAGCGGCACACGGACAGTCAGCATCTGCGCGGCGCCGGTCACGCTGCGGCCTTCGCGAGTTCGACCGGCGTTGCCGCCAGGTCCCGCGCCAGGCTGGCCAGCCCCTCCAGCTTCAGCCGCACGTCGGCACCGCCAGTGCCGACGTCCACCCGGTCGACCAGCAGGCGGATGATCCGCGCCTGCTCGGCGGGGAAGAGTTCCCCCCAAAGCGGGTCCAGCCGCTCCAGCGCCAGCCGCGCCTCATCCTCCGTCATGTCCGGCGCCGAGGCCCGGGCCGCGCGCCAGGCACCGAGCACCACCTCCGGCTGACGCAGCAGCCCCCGGACCTGCGCGATGACGAAGCCCTCGATTTCCGCAGCGGAAATGCGCGCAATGGCCGGCCCGTCCGCGGCGCTGCCCTTCAGGACCGACTGGCTGACATAGTAGCGGTACTGCTGGCCGCGGCGCCCCCGCGCGTGAGTGGGCGACATCGCGCGGCCGTCCTCACCGAAGATCAGCCCGCGCAGCAGGGACGGCGTCTGGCAGCGCGTGCGGTTGGCGCGGGTTCGCGGGCTGATGGTCAGAAGGGCGTGTGCCGCGTCCCAAATCGCCCGCGGCACGATGGCCGCATGTTCCCCGGGGTGGGACTTCCCCTTGTGCATCGCCTCGCCGAGATAGGTGCGGTTGCTCAGCACCCGATAGACGTCGCTCTTGGTGAAGGCGCGGCCGCGCTTCGTGAGGTGGCCTTCGGCGCGCAGTGCCTGGACCAGCTTCGTGCCGGATTCCGTCTCGACGAAGCCCTCGAAGATGCGCCGCACCAGCGCCGCCTCAGCGTCGTTCACCAGCAGCTTCCGATCCCGCGCGTCGTAGCCAAGCGGCACGAAGCCCCCCATCCAGATCCCGCGCGCCCGCGACGCGGCCACCTTGTCGCGGATGCGCTCGCCGATCAATTCACGCTCATACTGTGCAAAGCTCAGCAATATGTTCAGCGTGAGCCGGCCCATGCTGGTAGTGGTATTGAATGATTGAGTAATAGAAATAAAGGTCACTTTGTTCGCATCGAAGAATTCAACCAGCTTGGCGAAATCCATCAACGCGCGTGACAGCCTGTCCAGTTTATAGCAAACAATGACGTCAATGCTTCCGCGCTCGATATCCGCCAGCAGGCGCCGCAACGCCGGCCGCTCCAGCGTGCCGCCCGACACGCCGCCATCGTCGTAGCGGTCTGGCACCAGCACCCAGCCCTCCGACCGCTGGCTGGTGATGTATGCCTCACATGCGTCGCGCTGGGCGTCGAGGGAGTTAAACTCCATGTCGAGCCCTTCCTCGCTCGACTTGCGCGTGTACACGGCGGCGCGGATTTTCCGGACCGTAGACGGCATCGCGGCCTCGGCGACTGGCTTGCGCTTCATGCCGCAGCCCTCCGGTTCTTCAGGCCGAAAAATAGCCAGCCGTTCCAGCGCGTGCCGGTGATGGCCCGGGCGATGGAGGACAGCGATTTGTATGGGTGGCCCTGATATTCGAACCCGTCGTGCAGCACGGTCACGCAGTGCTGGACGCCCTGGTACTCACGGATCAGCCGCGTGCCGATGATTGGCATGTCGTCGCCGCGGATGCGCCGGAGAACGGGGTTGCCGCCGTCCAGTTCCTCGCCCAGTGCTTGTAGGCGCTGAATGGTCTCCGGCTTCAGGCCGCCATAGGCCAGCTCCTGGATCCGGTAGGCCAGGCGGCTTTCCAGGAAGCGCCGGTTGTAGGGCGGCGGCTCCGCCGCAAAGAGTTCCCGCCATTGCTGCTTCAGGTCCGGCGTGGTGGTGGTCTTCAACGCGGCCAGCCGGACCAGCACGTCGGCCGGCGGAATGCCGGGGATGGTCGGCGCCGGCGGGGTGCCGGCTTTGGATTTGGTGGCGCGTGTCATGCGAGTCTCCGGTTGGTCCGGTTCGCATGCAGGCGTTGGGGTGCCGGGAAGTGTAGGCCGCGCTCTCCCTGGTCAGCAGCCTCGCGGGCAAGCGCTACGCGACCGGCAAGGGTAATGCCGACAAGGCGAAGATGGTCGCTGCCATCCAGGCCCGCGGCTTCGCGCCGGCCGACGACAACGAAGCGGAGTAAGCGTCCTCCCTCAACTGCCTTGCGGCCCGCTGTCCTGATCGGCTGATCTG
>CAYNBM010000058.1:13602-15742 GCA_964395305.1 uncultured Rubritepida sp. | reverse complement strand
GGCAGGGCCAGGAAGGTCTGCAGCCGGCGATAGCTCTGCCGTGCGGAGACGAGTTGCTTCCAGCCGCCGATCAACTGCTCCACCGGCGCCAGCGCGCGGCCCATGATGATGGAGGCGGCGATCGAGGCGCCCGAGGTCAGCTCCTGCAGCAGCACAAGATAGGCGCCCAGCCCCAGGATGGCGATCTGCACCGCGAGGCGGATGAACTTCGTGCTGCCCATGATCCAGGCCGCGCGGTCGGCCGCGGCCTGCTGCGGCGGCAGGGTTTTTGCCACACCCTCGCGCCAGCGGGTCATCACCGCCGGCAGCATGCCCATGCTGTCGATCACCTCGGCATTGCGGCCGATGGCATCGGCCCGGCGCTGGCTGGCCATGCCGGCGGTATTGGCCTCGCGCAGGAGGTTGGAGGTGATGAATTCATTGGCCAGTGTCAGGCCGAAGAGCAGGCCCGCACCCGCCAGCGCCACCCAGCCCATGACGGGGTGCAGCATGAATATGACCGCGAGGTAGATCGGCACCCAGGGCACATCATAAAGGGACAGCATGCCCGGCGAGCCGAGATATCCGCGGCAGACCGCGAGGTCGCGCAGCGCTTCCATCCGGTAGGGCCGGCCGCGCAGCTGCGATTCCAGCGCGCGGGCAAATCCCTCGGGTGCCACGCGGTTTTCCAGCCAGGTGGCAACGCGCTGCATGATGGTGCCGCGAACCGCTTCCAGGATGGCCAGGATGCCGATGGCGAAAATGGCGATGAGCGTCAGGTAGAGCAGCGTATCGGTGTTGCGGGTGGCAAGCACCCGGTCGAAGACCTGCATCATGTAGATCGAGACGGTGAGCTGCAGCATATTGGCCACGCCCGAAAAGGCACCCACCAGCATGAAATGCGAGCGGCAGGACGCGATGGCGCGGGCCAGCGGCGTGTCGTTCAACGGGTTCGGGGAGAACAGCCCCGGGCGCGGCGGCATCATGCGAGGTGCCCCCTGGTCATGATCGCAAGGCGTTCGCAGATCGCCGACATGGCATACCCTTTTTTGTCAGAACCCGGCCGGAGCCGGCGGGGCGTTTTGGCCGCCTGAGCGCGGCGCATCATTGGCAGCATCACGTTACCTGAAGGTGTAGGACCCGAAGGTGCAGGGCCATAGGCCGGCCCGGGCCGGCGAGAGGCGTCATCGAGGCTTCTCTTACGCATCTTGATCCCTGACGGCAAACTGTCACACGCATCTATAACAATCCCTGTCGTCTGCGTGTCGTGATTTGTTGTTTATGTCGCAGCGCCGGGGCCGGGCTGGGCGAGATAGGCCATGCGTTTGGCCTCCTGCCGGCCGCGCGTCACCGTCTCCAGCACCAGCCCGCAGGCCAGCGCCAGCAGTCCCGCCAGCACCAGGCCCATGCTCAGCACCGCCGTCGGCAGGCGCGGCACCAGGCCGGAGGCGTGGAATTCCAGCAGCACCGGCCAGAACAGCGCGAGGCCCAGGCCCGCCAGCGCCGCCGCTATGGCGCCGAAGAAGGGCATCGGCTTCTCCCGCTTCAGCAGCCCCAGCACGGTGAGGATGATGCGCGCGCCATCGCGCCAGGTGTTCAGCTTGCTGTGCGAGCCCGCCGGGCGCTCGCGATAGGGCGTGGCCAGGCTGCCCATCGGCATGCCCAATTCCAGCGCATGGACGGTGAATTCCGTCTCGGTCTCGAAACCCTTCGCCAGGGCGGGGAAGCTTTTCACGAAGCGGCGCGAGAAGACACGGTAGCCCGATAGCATGTCCGGCACGCCATGGCCGAACAGGGTGGCAATGGCGCCGGTGATCACCCGGTTGCCCAGCCGGTGGCCCGGACGATAGGCGGCCTGCCCGGCGCTCACCCGCGTCGCGGTCACCATGTCGAGCCGGCCCTGCGCCAGCAGCGCCAGCATGGCCGGCGCGGCGGCGGCGTCATAGGTGCCGTCGCCATCGACCAGGATATAGGCATCGGCCTCGACCGCGGCGAAGAGCCGGCGCACGGCATGGCCCTTTCCGGGGCGGGGCTCGTGCAGCACCGTGGCGCCGGCGGCGCGGGCGATCTCGCCCGTCCCATCGGTGCTGGCATTGTCGCAGACCGTGATGGCGGCACCGGGCAGTGCTGCCTGGAAATCGGCGATGACCTGGCCGATCGC
>CAYNBM010000058.1:0-13502 GCA_964395305.1 uncultured Rubritepida sp. | reverse complement strand
GCGAAACGTCCAGGCCCGGTTCAGCGCGAAGGTCAGGCTGGCCGCCGCCAGATAGGACACCACCCGCCCGGCATAAGGCCCGGTGCCAAGCGCCAGCATGCCGAGTAGCACCGCCGCATCCATCACGAAGCCGGCGGTGCCGACCACGCCGAAACGCAGGAATTGGGTGATGATGGGAAAGCGGAAGAGCATTGTTCTCAGTAGATGGGCGCCAAAGCAGGCGCAAACAGGGCAGGCGGGTTGCGATATCGTGGCGTTGCCGGGACGCTTTGCTGAGATGTGCGGGACGTTGGCATTGTGGGTGCGATCGGTCCTGGCAGCATGGGCGGCGCCATTCCTCCGGGGGGAAGCGCTGGCGGCGCGCACCGGGATGAAGGCGGTGCGGGTGGAAACGCGCGAACAGCCTTCCCTTGGCTTCGGCCATCGGCCAATCTGGGGACGGATTTCTTTTCGGGAGAGTGAGATGCTGCGTAGAGACCTTCTGGCGGCCGGCAGCGGCCTGGCTGCGACCACCATGGCGGCGCCGGCCATGGCGCAAGGCTCGGCCGCGCGCACGCTGAAATACGTGCCGCATGCCAATCTGCCGAACATCGACCCCTTCACCAACACCGCCTTCGTCGCGCGCGACCATGCCTTCCTGGTCTTCGACCAGCTCTACGGGATGGACGAGCAGTTCCGCCCGCAGCCGCAGATGGTGGAAGGCCATGTGGTGGAGAATGGCGGGCTGCTCTGGCGCTTCACGCTGCGCTCCGGCCTGAAATTCCACGATAACACGCCGGTGCGTGGGCGGGACTGCATCGCCTCCATCCGCCGCTGGGGGGCGCGCGACGCCTTCGGCCAGGAGCTGATCAAGCGTGTGGCGGAGATGACCGAGGTGAGCGACCTGGTCTTCCAGATCCGCCTCACGAGCCCCTTCCCGAAGATGATCGACGCCTTCGCCAAGGTCACCACCAGCTGCCTGTTCATCATGCCCGAGCGCCTGGGGAACGTGGATCCTTCGACCAACATCACCGAGGCGGTGGGCTCCGGCCCCTATCGCTTCCTGCGCGACCAATGGGTGCCCGGCAGCCGCGTGGTCTATGAGCGCTTTGCCGATTACGCGCCGCGCCAGGAGCAGCCGAGCATGACTTCGGGCGCCAAGGTCACGCATTTCGACCGGGTCGAATGGGTGATCATGCCCGACCCGGCCACCGCCTCGGCCGCACTCCAGGCCGGCGAGATCGACTGGTGGGAGCAGCCCACGGCGGATCTCTTCCCGCTGTTCCTGCGCGGCGCCGCGGCGCGCAACGTGACCGTGGACATCATCAACAATTCCGGCCTGATCGGGATTTTCCGCCCCAATCACCTGACCGCGCCCTTCAACAACCCCGCCGTGCGCCGCGCGGTGCTCACCGCGATCAACCAGATCGACTTCATGACCGCGGTGATCGGCGATGCCGGCGTGCCGGGGCGTGCCAATCTGCGGCGCGAGGGCATCGGCTACTTCGCGCCCGAAAGCCCCTCGGCCTCCAATGTCGGGCTCGACAAGCTGCGCAAGAGCATCGATGCCGCGCGGGCCGAATTGCAGGCCGCGGGTGCGATGGGGGCGCGGCTGCTGCTGATGAACGCGACCGACCTGGCCTCGATCAACGCCGCATCGCTGGTGGGTGCCGATCTGTTCCGCCGGATGGGCTTCAACGTTGATCTGGTGAGCACCGACTGGGGCACCATGGTGGCGCGGCGCGGCAGCCGGAACCAGATCGACCAGGGCGGCTGGTCGGGCTTCTTCACCTTCTGGTCGGGCGTCGACCATTGGAACCCGGCGAGCCATGCCGCCATTCGTGGCCATGGCGCCAATTCCTGGCCGGGCTGGCCCACCATCCCGGCGATGGAGGCGCAGCGCGATGCATGGTTTGACGCGCCCAACGATGCTGCGGCGCTGGCGGCGACGACGGAGATGCAGCGCATCGCCTTCGAGGAGGTGCCCTATGTGCCCACCGGCATGTATTACCAGCCCACGGCCTATCGGCGGAACCTGACGGGGATCCTGAAGGGCCAGCCGCCGCTGTTCTGGAATGTCCGGCGCGGCTGAGATGCGGCGCGGCGCCTGTGCCTGCGGCGCGGTCACGCTCACCTGCGAGGGTGAGCCGCTGCGCCGTTCGCTGTGCCATTGCCTGCAATGTCAGCAGCGCACAGGCAGCGCCTTTTCCATCCACGCCTATTGGCCGACCGCTTCAGTGATGGTGACGGGGGCGGTGAAGCGCTTCTCCCGCTCAGCCGATTCCGGGCGGCTGATCCATTTCCATTTCTGTCCGGAATGCGGTTCCACCATGTTCTGGAAGGGCGAGCTTTTTCCCGACCGTACCGGCGTGCCGGTCGGGCTGCTGGGCGATCCCGGCTTCCCGCCGCCGGAGGCGGCGATTTTCGCCGAGCACCAGTTCCATTGGGTGACGGTGCCGGAGGGCACGCCGGAATTTTCCGCCGCCGCGCCGCTGCCGCCGGCGTAACCTTTTCCGCCGTCGCGGCGAAGCCCGCATCCATTGCGCGCGTGCCCGCGTAACCCGCGCAGACCCATCTCAGGAGAGAGCATGTTCCGGCGCGACCTTCTCAGTGCCGGCATCGGCACCTTCGCCCTGCCGGCGCTCGCGCAGGGCTCCGCGCGCCCACTGCGCTTCACCCCCGCCTCCGACCTCGCGATCCTCGACCCCATCGTCACCACCACCTACATCACCCGCAATCACGCCTACATGGTCTTCGACCAGCTCTATGGGCAGGACGAGGCGTTCCGGCCGCAGCCGCAGATGGCTGAGGGGCACGCTGTGGAGGAGGGCGGCCGCCGCGTCACCATCCGCCTGCGCCCTGGCCTGGTCTTCCATGATGGCGAGCCGGTCCGCGCCCGCGATGCCGTGGCGTCCATCCGCCGATGGGCGATGCGTGACCAGCTCGGCCTCACCATCATGGCCCTGACCGACGAGCTTTCGGCGCCGAATGACCGCGACATCGTCTTTCGCCTGAAGCGCCCCTTTCCCCTGCTGTTCGAGGCGCTGGGGAAAACCTCGCCCCCCGTCGCCTTCATCATGCCCGAGCGCATCGCATCCCAGGATGTCAGCCGCCCGATCAGCGAAATGGTGGGCTCCGGCCCCTTCCGCTTCCTCGCCAACGAGCGGGTCCCCGGGGCGCGCCACGTCTACGCGAAATTCGAAAACTATGTGCCGCGCGAGGAACCCGCCAGCAGCACCGCCGGTGGCAAGGTCGTGCATGTCGAGCGCGTGGAGTGGCGCACCATCCCCGACCCCGCGACGGCGGCCGCCGCCATCCAGGCCGGCGAGATCGACGTCTGGGAATACCCGGCCACCGACCTTTTGCCCCTGCTGCGTCGCCACCGCGATATCCAGGTGGAGAACCCCGATCCCACCGGCTTTATCGGCCTGCTGCGCTTCAACCATCTCCAGCCGCCCTTCAATGATCCGGCGGTGCGGCGCGCGCTGCTCCCGGCGATCAACCAGCCCGACTACATGCGCGCCGTGGCAGGCACCGAGCCCTCGATGTGGAATGCCGGCATCGGCTTCTTCCCGCCTGCCTCGCCCATGGCAAGCACTGCCGGGATGACGGCGCTGACCGGCCCGCGTGACCTCGACGCCGCGCGCCGCGCCCTCGCACCTCTGGGCAACCAGCGCATCGTGCTGATCGGCCCGGCCGATTACCCGCAGGTGCAGGCCTTGACCGAGGTGGCGGCCGACATGCTGCGCCGCCTTGGCCTCAACATCGACTATGTGCCCAGCGACTGGGCCACGGTGGTGCAGCGCCGCGCCAATCGCGGGCCGATCGCGCAGGGCGGCTGGAACATTCTCTGCACCTTCCTCTCTGGGCTCGACCTGATGAACCCGGGGGTGAATTTCGCGCTGCGCGCCCATGGCGAGGCGGCCTTCATCGGCTGGCCCAACGCCCCGGCGCTGGAGGCGATGCGGGAGGAATGGTTGCTCGCGCCCGACCTCGCCGCGCAGCAGATGGTGGCTGCGCGCATGCAGGAACAGGCCTTCGCGGACCTCCCCTATATCCCGCTCGGCCAGTTCTTCCAGCCCACGGCCTGGCGCCGGGGCATCAGCGGGATCCTGAAGGGGCCGACGCTGTTCTGGAATATCCGCCGGGGCTGAGGCCGGGCCTTCCCAAGCCACGGGTTGCGAATAAACTTGCGCAGGGCAGGCGGGGGTGTTGCTGTGCCGTCCGTCACAATCTCGGGAGTATCAGCATGCAGCGTCGTGACTTCATGATCAGTGCCGCCGCCGCTGGCGTGGCCGCGCCGGCCGTAGCCCAGGCGCCGCGCAACCTGCGCTTCGTGCCGCAGGCGAACCTGACCAGCCTGGACCCGATCTGGACCACGGCCAACGTCACCCGCAACCACGCCTATATGGTCTACGACACGCTTTATGGCCTGGACGCGCAGTTCAACGCCCGGCCGCAAATGGCCGCGGGCCATACGGTGGAGGATGACGGCAAGCGCATCACCATCACCCTGCGAGCCGGCCTGCGTTGGCATGATGGCGAGCGTGTGACGGCCGCCGATTGCGTGCAGAGCCTGGCGCGCTGGATGCGGCGCAACCCCTCGGGCCAGCAGCTCGCCCGTCAGCTCGACGAGCTGGTGGCGGTGGATGACAACGCGTTCCGTTTCCGGCTGAAAAAGCCCTTTCCGCTGCTGTTCGCGGCACTCGCCAGCCCGGTGAACCCGGTGGCCTTCATGATGCCCCAGCGAATCGCCGCCACCGACGCCTTCCAGCAGATCCGCGAGAGCATCGGCAGCGGGCCCTACAAGTTCAACGCCCGTGAGTATAATTCCGGCAGCCTCGTGGTCTATGAGCGCAACGCCGACTACACCCCCTCGTCCGAAGGTCCCTCCAGCTTCACGGCGGGGCCGAAGATTGCCCATTTCGACCGTGTCGAATGGCGCATCATCACCGATGCCGCGACCTCGGCCGCGGCCCTGCAGACCGGTGAGATCGACTGGTTCGAACAGCCGCCGCCGGAAATCCAGCAACTGCTGCGCCGCAACCGGGCGATTCACCTCGAACCCATCGACCCGCTGCCGCTGACCGGCATCCTGCGGTTCAACTTCCTGCATGGCCCCTTCGACAAGAAGGACATGCGCCAGGCCATCCTGCCCGCGGTGAACCAGACCGACTACATGAGCGCCATCGTCGGCACGGATGCCGCACTGATCCGCACCGGGGTGGGCATCTTCACCCCCGGCACGCCACTGGCTTCCAATGTCGGCCTTGAAGCCCTGACCGGGCCGCGCAGCCTGGACCGCTCGAAGGCGCTGCTGCGCGACGCCGGCTACACCAACCAGGTCATCCGCCTGATCGGGCCGACCGACATCCTGGCGCCCTCGGCCATGACCCAGGTGGCCGGCGACATGTTCCGCCGTCTCGGGGTGAACCTCGACTTCGCGCTGACCGACTGGGGCACCGTGGTGCAGCGCCGTGCCTCGCGCGAGCCGGTCGAGCGTGGCGGCTGGAGCGTCTTCCTCACCGCCTTCTCCTCGACCGACTTCATGGACCCCGCCGGCCATTTCCCGCTGCGCGGCAATGGCCTGAACTCCTGGCCCGGCTGGCCCACCATCCCACGCCTCGAAGAACTGCGCGATGCCTGGTTCGACGCACCCGACCTCGACGCGCAGAAATCCATCGCGCGCGACATGCAACGCGTGGCGATGGACGAAGTGCCGTTCATCCCGGTCGGCGCCTATATGTCCGTCACCGCCCACCGCGCCAATCTGCGCGACCGCGTGCCGGGCTTCGCGCTGTTCTGGAATCTGCGGCGGGGGTGAGGGTGTTGGGGGCGGCCGTCAGGGGCTTTGCCCCCCATCGAACATACATGTTCGATCCCCCAGCAAGGGCCGAAAGGCCCCGTTCATCACCTCCGGTGCTGAACCCCATGAGAAAGCCGGGTGAGGGAGGGGGGCAGCAAGCGCGCGCTATCGGCTCGCCCTGTCTGCCCCCCTCCCTCACCCGGCTTTAGCCCATCACGGTCCAGGGGCGGGTCGCCCCTGGTGGGGGGTGTCGGGGGGCAAAGCCCCCTGACGCGTCCACCCCCAACCATCCCTTGCGTCCCGCCGCCGCATCCCGGAAGCTCGCCAAATCCAGCAGGAGGTTGAGCGGATGCGTCGACGGTCGATGATGATGGCTGCCATGGCCGGGCCGGCCCTGGCCCAGGGGAATGCGGCGCGGACCTTGCGGGTGATCCCGCAGGCCAATCTCACCAGTCTCGATCCGGTCTGGACCACGGCCGTGGTCACCCGCAACCACGGCATGATGGTCTATGACAACATCACCACCGTGAATGCCGCGGGCGAGGTGAAGCCGCAGATGGCCGAGGGCTGGGAGATCACGGCCGAGGGCCGGGAATGGACTTTCACCCTGCGTCCGGGCCTGCGCTTCCATGACAATGAGCCGGTCCGCGCGGCGGATTGTGTGGCCAGCATCCGGCGCTGGGCGGCGCGCGACAGCTTTGGCCAGGTCGTCTGGGCGGCGGTGGATGAGCTGACGGCGCTGGATGACCGGCGGTTCCGGTTCAGGCTGAAGCGGCCTTTCCCCTTCCTGGCGCTGGCGATGGGCCGCAGCCAGGGCCCGGTGCCGGTGCTGCCGGAGCGGCTGGCCAGCACCGACCCGTTCACCCAGGTGCGCGATGCGACCGGCAGCGGCCCATTCCGTTTCCTGGCCAATGAGTGGAATCCCGGCCAGCGGGCGGTCTGGGCCCGCAACGATGCCTATGTGCCGCGGCAGGAGCCGCCCGATGGCCTCGCCGGCGGCCGCGCCGCGCGCATCGAGCGCGTCGAGTGGACGGTGATCTCCGACCCCGCGACGGCGGCCAATGCGATGCAGACCGGCGAGCAGGATTACTGGGAATACCCCCTGCACGACCTGCTGCCGCTGATGCGGCGCAACCGCAACATCGTCATCGAGCAGCGCCTTCTCAGCGGCACCTACGGCGCGCTGCGCTTCAATCATCTGCACCCGCCCTTCAACAATGTGGCGATCCGCCGCGCGGTCGCGCTGGCGGTGGACCAGCGCGACTACATGCGCGCCGTGGCGGGCGAGGATCCGGCGGGCTGGAGCGTCTGCGAGGGGGTCTTCACCTGCGGCACGCCGATGGCGAGCGAGGAGGGCAGCGAGGTGCTGAAATCCCGCTCGATCGAGGCGGGCAGGGCGGCCCTGCGTGCGGCGGGCTACACCAATGAGCGCGTGGTGCTGATCGCGCCGGGGGACTATCCGCAGATCAACGCGATCTCGCTGGTGACGGCCGATCTGCTGCGCAGGCTTGGCATGAATGTGGAACTGGTCAGCACCGATTGGGGCACGCTGGTGCAGCGCCGCACCTCGCGCGAGCCGGTGGAGCGTGGCGGGTGGAGCGTGTTCCACACCACCGCCGGCGGCGACGCGGTGGATACGCCGCCGGTGCATCTCTTCCTGCGCTCCAACGGTGCCCAGGCCTGGTTCGGCTGGCCTGAGGATGCCGAGATCGAGCGCATGCGCGCGGACTGGCTGGATGCGCCGAACGAGGCCGCGGCGCAGGCCATCGCCCGCGCACTGAATCGTCGGGCGATGGAGACGCTGCCCTATGTACCGTTGGGCTTCTACTGGCAGCCCAGCGCCTGGCGCCGCAATGTCACCAACGTGTTTCGGACGCCTTCGACGGTGTTCTGGGGGATGTCGAAGTCATGAGTGTTACGCGTCGTGGTGTTCTGGCCGCCGGCATGGCCGCGCCGGCTTTCGCGCAGGGGGCGGGGCGGCCGTTGCGTTTCGTGCCGCAATCCAACCTCGCCAGCATCGACCCGGTCTGGAGCACCGCCGTGGTGGTCCGCAATCACGGCCTCATGGTCTATGACCAACTCTATGGGCTGGATGCGCAATACCGGGTGCAGCCGCAGATGGCGTCCGGCCACGAGATCAGCAGCGATGGCCTGAGCTGGACCATCACCCTGCGCGAGGGCCTGAAATTCCACGACAATGAACCGGTGCGGGCGCGCGATTGCGTGGCCTCGATCATCCGCTGGTCGAAGCGTGATGTGCTGGGCCAGCGTCTGGACGGGCTGGCCGATGAGATCGCGGCACCCGATGACCGCACCATCCGCATCCGCCTCAAGCGCCCCTGGCCGGGCCTCGCCTGGGCGCTCGGAAAACCCTCGGCCAATATGTGCGCGATCATGCCCGAGCGGGTGGCGCGGACCGACCCCTTCCAGCAGATCAGCGATGCCACGGGCTCCGGCCCCTTCCGCTTCCGGCAGGATCTGTTCCGGCCGGGCGATGTCGCGGTTTATGACAAGTTCGCGGGCTACCTGCCGCGGTCCGAGCCCACGGATTTCCTCGCCGGCGCCAAGCAGGTGCATTTCGACCGCGTCGAGTGGAAGATCATTCCCGACCCGGCGACCGCCGGTGCCGCCCTGCAGAACAACGAGGCGGATTGGTGGGAGACACCGCTGCCCGACCTGCTGCCGCGGCTCGCCCGCAACCGCGAGATCGAGATCGGCGTGATCAACCCCGCCGGCAATCTGGGCGTGCTGCGCTTCAATTTCCTGCATCCGCCCTTTGACAATGTGGCGGTGCGCCGCGCGCTGCTGCCGGCGGTGGAGCAGCGCGCCTTCATGGATGCGGCGATCGGCACCGACCCGTCCTTCTCGGTTGTGCCGGCCGGTGTGTTCACGCCGGGCACGCCGCTGGCCAATGCGGCGGGGCTGGAGGTGCTGACAGGTCCGCGCAGCCTCGATGCCGCGCGGGCCGCGCTGCGGGCTTCGGGCTATGCCAACCAGCGCGTGACCATGCTGGGTGCCTCCGACCTGCCGGTGCTGCAAAACCTCTCCGAGGTGGCGGGCGACCTGATGCGCCGCATCGGCTTCAACGTTGACATGCCCGGGATGGATTGGGGCACGCATATCCAGCGCCGCAACAATCGCGGGACGGTGGATGCCGGCGGCTGGAGCGCCTTCTGCACGACCTGGGAGGGGCTGGATGTCTCTGTCCCCGGCAGCCACCAGCCCTTGCGCGGCCATGGCGCCGCGGCCTGGGCCGGCTGGCCGACCCTGCCGCGGCTGGAGTCGCTGCGCGAGGAATGGTTCGACGCGCCGGACGACGCCACGGCCCGGCGCGTGGCCGAGCAGATGCAGCGCGTCGCCTTCGACGAGGTGCCCTTCATCCCGCTGGGGCTGGTGCGGCCGTCGCAGGCCTGGCGGCGCAGCCTGACCGGCATCGTGCGCGGCGGGCCTGCCCTGTTCTGGGGCGTTCGCCGGGCCTGAGCGCCCGGAGCCCGCCCACTGACCGCAATGCGTGCAGAATGCTGCCGAATGCCGCATCTTCTTGCGGCAGGGCCGGCCATGAAGGGCTTCGAATTCCTGTCACATAAGGCTGGCGTGCGATGCCCGATTGCGCCAGTTTGCGCCCCGACAAGGCTTGGGAGAGCTGAACCGATGGAACGTCGCAACCTGCTGAAGGGTGCCGTGGCCGCTGCCACCGTCACCGCCGCCGCACCCGCCATTTCGCAGAACGCCGCGGCGCGCACGCTGCGCTTCGTGCCGCAGGCGAACCTTGCCAATTTCGACCCGATCTGGGGCACGCAATATGTCGTGCGCAACGCCGCCGCCGTGGTGTGGGACATGCTCTATGGCGTGGACGAGAACCTCGTGCCGCAGCCGCAGATGGTGGATGGCGAGACCGTTTCCTCCGACGGGCTGACCTGGGAATTCCGCCTCCGCCCCGGCCTGATGTTCCATGACGGCACGCCGGTGCTGGCCAGGGATGTCGTGGCATCGATCACCCGCTGGATGCCGCGCGACCCGATGGGCCAGATGATCCGCGCCATCCAGGACGAGCTGGTGGCGGTGGATGACCGCAACTTCCGCATCAAGCTGCGCCGGCCCTATCCCAAGCTGAAATTCGCGCTGGGCAAGACCGCCACCCCCTGCTGCTTCATCATGCCCGAGCGGATCGCCTCGACCGCCGGCAATGCGATGATCACGGAATATGTCGGCTCGGGCCCGATGACCTTCAAGCGCGACGAATGGGTGCCCGGCGCCCGCGCCGTGTTCGAGCGCTTCGCCCGCTACACCCCGCGTGAGGGCACGTCGAGCTGGCTGGCCGGTCCCAAGCGCATCATGATGGACCGCCTGGAATGGGTGGTGATGCCCGACCCGGCGACGGCGGCCAGCGCGCTGCAGGCCGGCGAGGTGGATTGGTGGGAAAGCCCGATCAGCGACCTGATCCCGCTGATGCGCCGCAACCGCAACATCGCCGTCGATATCGCCGACCCGCTGGGCAATATCGGCAGCTTCCGCATGAACCACCTGCACGCCCCCTTCAACAACCTGAAGGTGCGCCAGGCGGTGATGATGGCGATCAGCCAGGAAGACTACATGCGCGCCGTGGTCGGCAGCGACCAGGCGCTGTGGAGCGTGCTCGGCGGCTTTTTCACCCCCGGCACGCCGAGCTACAGCGAGGTGGGCGGCGAGGTGATGAAGCGCTCCAACATGGAGGGTGCGCGGCGCCTGCTGGCCGAGAGCGGCTACAACAACGAGCCGGTGACCTGCCTCGTCGGCCAGGACCAGCCGCTGCTCAAGCCGATGGGCGATGTGACGGCCGATATGCTGCGCCGTCTGGGCATGAATGTCGATTTCGTGGCGACCGACTGGGGCACCGTCGGCCAGCGGCGCGCCATGCGCAACCCGCCCGGCCAGGGCGGTTGGAGCATGTTCCACACCTGGCACGCCGGCGCCGATACGGTGAACCCGGCCGGCTACAACGCGCTGCGTGCCAATGGCACCGATGCCTGGTTCGGCTGGCCGACCGTGCCTTCCGTCGAGGCGGGCATCACGGAGTGGTATGACGCGCCGACGGCGGCGACCGAAAAGGCCGCCATCGACAAGATCAACCGCGCCGCGGTCGAGAATGTCGTCTATGCCCCCACCGGCTTCTTCCGCAGCTACCAGGCCTGGCGGCGCAACGTCTCGGGCGTGGTGAAGGGGCCGCTTCCCTTCTTCTGGGGCGTGTCCAAGACTTGATCTCCGCCATCAGCACACTGTCCGACCGGTTCCGCGGCCCTGGCCGCGGGCCACTGAACCGGCCGACCTCGCCGGAGGCGATTTAGAATGTGGGCCTATATCATCCGCCGCGTTTTGGCGACGATCCCCGTCATGGCCTTCGTGGCGCTCTTCGTCTTCTCGCTGCTCTACCTGGCGCCGGGCGACCCGGCGGCGGTGATCGCGGGCGACCAGGCTACGCCCGACGATGTGGAGCGGATCCGCGCCTCGCTGGGCCTGGACCGGCCCTATCTCGTGCGCTTCTCCGAATGGGCCTTCCGCATCCTGCAGGGTGATCTCGGAACCTCGATCTTCACCAACCTGCCGGTCGGCCACATGATCCAGCAGCGCATCGAGCCGACGCTGTCGCTCATGGTGGTGACGCTCTGCCTCGCCTTGTCCATCGCCATCCCCATGGGCGTGGTGGCGGCGTGGAAGCAGGGCACCTGGATCGACCGGGCGGTGATGGGCTTTGCCGTGCTCGGCTTTTCGGTGCCCGTCTTCGTGGTGGGCTATCTGCTGGCCTATGTCTTCGCGCTCGAGCTCGAATGGTTCCCGGTGCAGGGCTACACGCCCTTCGCCGAGGGGTTCTTCCCCTGGATCGAGAACCTTGTGCTGCCCGCCATCGCCCTGGGCGGCGTCTATATCGCGCTGATCGCCCGGATCACCCGCGCCACCATGCTGGAGGTGCTGCAGCAGGACTATATTCGCACCGCGCGCGCCAAGGGGGCAGGGCAGAGCTCCATCCTGTTTCTGCATGCGCTGAAGAACGCGGCCGTGCCCATCGTCACCGTGGTGGGCATCGGCATCGCGCTGCTGATCGGCGGCGCGGTGGTGACCGAGAGCGTCTTCGCCATCCCCGGCCTGGGTCGCTTGACGGTGGATGCCATTCTGCGGCGCGACTACCCGGTGATCCAGGGCGTCGTTCTGCTGTTCAGCTTCGTCTACGTCCTGGTGAACCTGGGCATCGACCTGCTCTACACCTTCCTTGACCCGAGGATCCGGTATTGATGCACGCCACCGGTTCAGCCCTTCAGCCTTTGGAGGCGACATGAGCGCCGTCATGATCCCGGCCGGACTGGCCATCGCCAAACCGATGCCCGATGTGCTGCCGCCGGTGCGCGCGCGCGGCGGCGTGCTCGGCTTCCTGCGGCGCTATCCCACCATCGCCATCGGTGGCGGGCTGCTCCTGTGCATGCTCTTCGTCGCTGTCTTCGCGCCGTTCCTCTGGACGAAGGACCCAACATCGCTGGCACCGGCGCTGCGCACGCGTGAGCCTGGGGCGCAATTCTGGTTCGGCTCCGACATGCTGGGCCGCGATGTCTATTCGCGGGTGCTCTACGGCGCGCGGGTGTCGCTGCTGGTGGGCTTTTCGGTGGCCTTGCTGGCCAGCGCCATCGGCCTGGCCATCGGGTTGTTCTCGGGCTTCATCCGCCTCGCCGACAGCATTGTGATGCGGGTGATGGATGGCATGATGTCCATCCCGCCCATCCTGCTGGCCATTGCGCTGATGGCGCTGACCCGCGGCTCGGTGCAGAACGTCATCATTGCCATCACCATCGCGGAAATCCCGCGCGTGACGCGGCTGGTCCGCGGCGTGGTGCTGTCGCTGCGTGAGCAACCCTATGTCGATGCGGCGGTCGCCTCGGGCACCGGCACGTTCATGATCATGTGGCGCCACATCCTGCCCAATACGCTGGCCCCGCTGACCGTGCAGGCCACCTATATCTGTGCCGCGGCGATGATCACCGAGGCCATTCTGTCCTTCATCGGCGCCGGCACGCCGCCCATCATTCCTTCCTGGGGCAACATCATGGCCGAAGGCCGGGCGCTGTGGCAGGTCAAACCCTATATCGTGTTCTTCCCCGCGGTCTTCCTCTCCATCACCGTCCTCGCCGTTAACTTGCTGGGCGATGGCCTGCGCGATGCGATCGACCCTCGTCTGGCGAAAAAACTGTGACCGAACCGCTCCTTTCCGTCGAACAGCTGCAGACGCATTTCGCCACCATGGACGGTATCAACCGCGCCGTGGATGGCGTGTCCTTCCACGTCAATGCGGGCGAGACGCTGGCCATCGTGGGTGAGAGTGGCTGCGGCAAATCCGTCACCGCCATGTCCATCCTGCGCCTCATTCCGGAGCCGCCCGGCAAGATCGCGGGTGCCATCAAGTTTCAGGGCAAGGACCTCCTGAAGCTCTCGGACCGCGAGATGCGGGCGATCCGTGGCAATTCCATCTCGATGATCTTCCAGGAGCCGATGACCTCGCTGAACCCGGTGCTGACCGTGGGACGGCAGATCGGCGAGACGCTGCGGCTGCACCAGGGCATGTCCGCGCATCAGGCCGAGGAAAAGGCCATCGGGATGCTCGAACTCGTGGGCATTCCCGAGGCGCGGCGCCGGGTGCGGGAATACCCGCACCAGCTCTCGGGCGGCATGCGCCAGCGCGTGATGATCGCCATCG
>CAYNBM010000057.1:0-15897 GCA_964395305.1 uncultured Rubritepida sp. | reverse complement strand
CATCAGGGGGTGCCGGAATCCTCAAAATGATTCCGGTCGAGGTGAAATGGCTCTAAGCGCTGGTAGGCGTTCTCATGGCCAGACAGGCATGCCATCCAGCCCTTCGGTTTCTGGCAACCCGCAGATCAGGTTCGCATTCTGCACCGCCTGACCGGCCGCGCCCTTGCCCAGATTGTCGACCACGCCCATCGCGATCACCAGATTGCGCTCCGGATCGGCCGCATAGCTGACGAAGGCGAGGTTTGAGCCGGTCGCCCATTTGGTCTGTGGCGGCCTGTCGGTGACGCGAACAAAGGCCCGGCCCTCGTAGAAGCGCCGCGCCGCGTCCAGGCACTCGCCCGTGGTGGCGCGGCCACGGCAATAGATGGTGGCGAGCACGCCACGGGTCATCGGCACCAGATGTGGCGTGAACACCAGCCCGGCCGCGCTTCCGCCGCTCAGCCGCTCGATCGTCGTCGCCATCTCGGGCATGTGGACGTGCCTGAGCAGACCATAGGGCAACAGGTTCTCGTTGCTCTCGGCATAGCCGAACCGGCTCTCGCCGCCGCCCCGGCCGGCCCCGGAGATGCCGGTCTTGGCGTCGATGATGATGTTGCCGGGCTCGATGAGCTTGTCCGCCAGCAAGGGCGCCAGCGCGGTCAGCGTCGCCGCGGGAAAACAGCCGGGGTTGGCGACGCGGGTCTGGCCGGCGATCTGGTCGGGCCAGACATCGGCCAGGCCATAGGCCCAACCCTCGACGTAGCGGTGGTCGCCGCCAATATCGACGATCTTCACCTCCCGGGGGACGCGCGCCAGCGCATCGGCCGAGGCGCCGGTGGGCAGCGACGCGAAGAGCACGTCCAGCTTCGGCAGGGTCGCGGGGTCCCATTTCTCGATCACCAGCCCGGCCAGGCTGGCCGGCACGCCGGGGAAGCGGTCCGCCAGGCGGCTGCCGGCGCTGCCCTCGCCCGCGGCGTAGATGAGCTCGAAAGAGGGGTGGCTCGCGACCAGGCGCATGGCCTCGCCGCCGCCAAACCCACTGATTCCGACAATGCCGACGCGAATGCTCATGGTGCTGTCCTGCTGCTGGAATGTTCGTCGTCGGCGGCGGTGCTGAGGCGCTTGCTCATGTTTTGCCCGGCATCTCTGCGTGTTCGCGAAGGATCGGGATGGGCGGAGCCGTTGTTCTGCAAGATGTTCTCCTGTGATCTGGGCAAAGAAAAACCCCCGAAGCCAGGGGCTGCGGGGGTTCGGAGATGCGGGCGGTGGCGGCTCGGGGTGGATCGCTAGAGAGCGAATCTCGCCTTGCGAGGAGCCTGTTTGCACGCAGCCTCGAACGCCGCCGCTGAGAAGCAGCGACGGCGTCGGATTGCGGTGCGGCGTTCAAACCCACTCATGCGCGGGAGGGTATGGCTCCGCCTGAACACCTGTCAACAAGGGTTTGGCGCTGTCGGTGAGCCACCCCCAAACTGCCAAAAATAAATGAAAGGGGGTCGACATGTATGGCGACGGGGAAATTCCTTTCCCCCGCCTCTTGCCTCCCACCCGCCCCAAGCCTATACACCCGCTCCCCCTGGCCCACCCGCCGGCGGGAACCCACCACTTGGGGAACGCGGGAGACAGAGGCGGGCAACCGCGCCATGTCGTATGCACCGCGGGCCTCTGCGTACCAGAGGAGTAGGGCCATATGGCCAAGAAGATCATCGGCTACATCAAACTGCAGATTCCCGCCGGCAAGGCGAACCCGTCGCCGCCGGTCGGCCCGGCGCTCGGTCAGCGCGGCCTGAACATCATGCAGTTCGTCAAGGAATTCAACGCGGCGACGCAGCAGATGGAGCCGGGCACGCCGACCCCTGTCGTCATCACCGCGTTTTCGGACCGCACGTTTTCGTTCATCACCAAGACGCCGCCCAACACCTACTTCCTGCTGAAGGCCGCGAAGATCGAGAAGGGCAGCACCACCCCCGGCAAGGGTCCGGTCGTGGGTCGTGTCAGCAAGAGCCAGCTGGCCGAGATCGCGAAGGTGAAGATGAAGGACATGAACTGCACGAGCATCGACAGTGCCGTTCGCCAATTGGCCGGGTCCGCCCGCGCCATGGGCATGACCGTGGTGGAAGGCTAAGATCATGAGCAAGCGCATGAAGGCCGTGACCGCGGCCGTTGATCCCCAGAAGGCCTATGCCCTGGCCGACGCCATCGCCCTGGTGAAGGACAACGCCAAGGCGAAGTTCGACGAGACCATCGAGATCGCGATGAACCTTGGCGTCGACCCGCGGCATGCCGACCAGATGGTCCGCGGCGTGACGCCGATGCCCAACGGCACCGGCAAGACGGTCCGCGTGGGCGTTTTCGCCCGCGGCCCGAAGGCCGATGAGGCGCGCGCCGCCGGCGCCGATGTGGTCGGTGCCGATGACCTCGCCGCCCTGGTGCAGGAAGGCAAGATCGAGTTCGACCGTTGCATCGCCACGCCCGATATGATGGCGCTGGTGGGTCGCCTGGGTAAGATCCTGGGTCCCCGCAACCTGATGCCGAACCCGCGCCTGGGCACCGTCACCATGGACGTCAAGGGTGCCGTGACCGCGGCCAAAAGCGGCCAGGTCGAGTTCCGCGCCGAGAAGGCGGGCATCGTGCATGCCGGCATCGGCAAGGCCTCCTTCCCGGCCGAGAAGCTGCTCGAGAACGCGAAATCCTTCATCGATGCCATCCAGAAGGCGCGGCCGGCTGGCGCCAAGGGCACCTATGTGAAGAAGGTCGCCGTCAGCTCCTCGATGGGTGCTGGCGTGAAGGTGGACATCACCACCCTCGCGGGCTGAACGAGATTCATGCCGGCCTGAGGGTCGGCATGCGCAGGGCAGGGGTTAATCCCTGCCCGACCTGTCAAAGATCGCATGTGGGGCCTGGCCCCATGAGTGTGGGTTTACCCCACCGCACGCGGGAGGCGGGGCGCCAGAACAATCGCCGGGGGTGATCCCCGTCGCTTGGCTTGGGCTTCCGGCTTTGCATTCAAAGACAGGCGAACCATGGGTGTGTCTGGCCGCGAGCCAGGCCGCCCGCGTGTGAACCGGCCCGAACCCTGTGAGGGGCAAGGGCCACCGAAGGAGACTGCACGTGGAACGGACGGAAAAGCGCGACTTCGTCGCGTCGCTCGCCACGGTGTTCGGAGAGACCTCTTTCGTCCTGGTGGGCCGCAATGCGGGCCTCACTGTGGCGGCGGTGGATGATCTTCGGCGCCGGATGAAGGCGAATGGCGCGACGTACAAGGTCGCGAAGAACCGCCTGGCCATGCGCGCTCTCGACGGCACCCGTTTCCAGGGCATTTCGCACCTGCTGAAGGGACCGACCGCGCTTGCGTGGTCGACCGACCCTGTGGCGGTGGCGAAGACCGCCGTGGAGTTCGCCAAGGGGAACGACAAGTTCGTGATCCTGGGCGGGGCGCTCGGAACCCAGACGCTTGACATCAATGGTGTCAAGGCTTTGGCCGAGCTTCCCTCGCTCGAAACGCTGCGCGCGTCGTTGCTGGGCATGATTCAGACCCCGGCATCGCGCATCGCCTCGGTGCTTCAGGCACCTGGTGGGCAGCTGGCGCGGGTGTTCAAGGCTTATGCCGATCGGGACGCCGCATAGTCGGGAAGTCGAATCGCTCCATCAGGGTTCGCCTGATGGGGTTGCAATCATCAAGTCAAGCGATTAATTGAAGGGATACACATCATGGCCGATCTCGCAAAGCTGGTGGACGAGCTGTCCAGCCTGACCGTTCTGGAGGCTGCTGAGCTCTCCAAGATGCTCGAAGAAAAGTGGGGCGTCTCCGCCGCCGCTCCGGTGGCTGTTGCCGCCGCTGCCGGCCCGGCCGCCGCTGCCGCGCCTGCCGAGGTGCAGACCGAGTTCACCGTGATCCTTGCCGCCGCCGGCGACAAGAAGATCAACGTGATCAAGGAAATCCGCACCATCACGGGCCTCGGCCTGAAGGAAGCCAAGGACCTGGTCGAGGGTGCGCCCAAGACCGTGAAGGAGTCGGTGTCGAAGGACGAGGCCGACAAGATCAAGAAGGTGCTGGAAGAGAATGGCGCCAAGGTTGAGGTCAAGTAAACCATCCCTCGGGATGGAAATTCCGGCCGCCGCTGGGTGGCTGGGCTGAACTGAGCCGAGAATGGGCGGGGATCGGGAACGGTTCTCGCCCCTCTCGGCGTTTTGCGCTCTCGGCGGTTCCGCAGGGGGCGATGTCATCGCGGGTTGGCCGGCATAGCGCCGGTCGGGTCGCCAGATTGGGAAGCTGAACAGGCATGAACGCCATCAACAAGCCGTTCACGGGCAGCAAGCGCATCCGCAAGAGCTTCGGCCGTTTGCCCGAAGTCGCGCCGATGCCCAACCTGATCGACGTGCAGCGTTCCTCCTACGCGCATTTCCTGCAAATGGAGGTGCATCCCGACAAGCGGACGCATACCGGGCTGCAGGAGGTTTTCAAATCGGTCTTCCCGATCGATGATTTCGGTGGCCGCGGCCGGCTGGAGTTTGTCCAGTATGAGCTGGAGGAGCCGAAATACGACGTCGAGGAATGCATCCAGCGCGGGCTGACCTATGCCGCGCCGCTGAAGCTGCGGCTGCGCCTGATCGTCTGGGATATCGACGAGGATACCGGCAGCCGCTCCATCCGCGACATCAAGGAGCAGGATGTCTATATGGGCGATATGCCGCTCATGACGGATAACGGCACCTTCATCGTCAACGGCACCGAGCGCGTCATCGTCAGCCAGATGCACCGTTCCCCCGGCGTGTTCTTTGATCACGACAAGGGCAAGACGCATTCTTCGGGAAAATATCTCTTCGCGGCGCGGGTGATCCCCTATCGCGGCTCCTGGCTCGATTTCGAGTTCGACGCCAAGGACATTTGCTACGTTCGCATCGACCGCAAGCGCAAGCTGCCGGCTTCGACCTTGCTCTATGCGCTGGACAGCGCCGCCACCGAGGCGAAGCGCGTGGCCGCGAGGGCAGAGGGCCGTGAGCTGGAGCCGGCCGAAGTGCGCGGCATGGATGCCGAGGAAATGCTGACGCATTTCTACGGCAAGGTCGTCTTCAACCGCTTGCCCAAGGGCTGGGCCCGCAGCTTCGACCCCGAGAGCTTCAAGGGCATCAAGCTGTTGGAGCCGCTGATCGACGCCAAGACCGGCGTGGTGGTGGCGGAAAAAGACGTCAAGATGACGCCGCGCGCGGCGCGCAAGATTGTCGAGGCCGGGACCACCGAGGTGCTGGTCGGCCGCGCCGACCTGCTCGGCCGCTTCATGGCCGAGGACATCGTCAATCTCGAAACCGGCGAGATCTGGGTCGAGGCCGGCGAGGAGCTGACCGAGGCCAAGCTGGCGGCGATGGAGGAGCAGGGCATCGACGAACTGCCCACGCTGGCGATCGACCAGTCGGTTGGCCCCTGGATGCGCAACACGATCATGGTGGACAAGAATTCCAACCGTGACGAAGCGCTGATGGACATCTACCGCGTCATGCGCCCGGGCGAGCCGCCGACGCCGGAGACGGCCGAGACCCTGTTCAAGGGCCTGTTCTTCGACATGGAGCGGTATGACCTCTCCAGCGTCGGTCGGGTAAAGATGAACATGCGCCTGGGCTTCAGCCTGGATGACGCGCCGGACACGGTGCGCACGCTGCGCAAGCAGGATGTCGTGGCCACGGTGAAGACCTTGCAGGAGCTGAAGGACGGCAAGGGCTCGATCGACGACATCGACAATCTCGGCAACCGGCGGGTGCGTTCGGTCGGCGAGTTGATGGAGAACCAGTACCGTCTGGGCCTGCTGCGCATGGAGCGCGCGATTAAGGAGCGCATGGGCTCGGTCGATATCGACACGGTCATGCCGCATGACCTGATCAATGCGAAGCCGGCGGCGGCCGCGGTGCGGGAGTTCTTCGGCTCCTCGCAGCTCAGCCAGTTCATGGACCAGACCAATCCGCTGTCGGAAGTGACCCACAAGCGTCGCCTTTCCGCGCTTGGACCGGGCGGTCTGACGCGTGAGCGCGCGGGCTTCGAAGTCCGCGACGTGCACGCCACCCATTACGGCCGCATCTGCCCGATCGAGACGCCTGAAGGCCCGAATATCGGCCTGATCAACTCCCTGGCCACCTTCGCCAAGGTGAACAAGTACGGCTTCATCGAGACGCCGTATCGCCTGGTGAAGGACGGAAAGATCGTCGGTGAGCCGCGCTACCTCTCCGCCATGGAGGAGGAGCGCCTGGTGGTCGCCCAGGCCGATGCGCATGTCGATGCGACGACGGGCGAGTTCCTGTCCGACCTCGTCAGCGTGCGCCAGGGTGGTGACTTCCGGCTGGTGAAGCCGGAGGAAGTGACGGCCATCGACGTCTCGCCGAAGCAGCTGGTCTCGGTCGCCGCGGCGTTGATCCCGTTCCTTGAGAACGACGACGCCAACCGCGCGCTGATGGGCTCGAACATGCAGCGCCAGGCGGTGCCGCTGATCAAGTCCGACGCGCCGCTGGTGGGCACGGGGATGGAAGCGGCTGTGGCGCGGGATTCGGGTGCGGCGATTGTCGCGCGCCGGGATGGCGTGGTCGACCAGATCGACGGCGCGCGCATCGTGGTGCGAGCGACGGGCGATGACGGCACGACGCGCGGCGTGGACATCTATCGTCTGCGCAAGTTCATGCGCTCGAACCAGAGCACCTGCATCAACCAGCGGCCCCTCGTCAAAGTGGGCGATCTGGTGCGGCAGGGCGAGATCATTGCCGATGGCCCGTCCACCGAGCTCGGTGAGTTGGCGCTGGGCCGCAATGTGCTCGTCGCCTTCATGCCCTGGAATGGCTACAACTTCGAGGATTCGATCCTGATCTCGGAGCGCATCGCGCGCGACGACGTCTTCACCTCCATCCACATCGAAGAGTTCGAGGTGATGGCGCGTGACACGAAGCTGGGCCAGGAGGAGATTTCCCGCGACATCCCGAATGTCGGTGAGGAAGCGCTCCGCAACCTCGACGAGGCCGGCATCGTCTATGTCGGCGCCGAGGTGAACCCGGGCGACATTCTCGTCGGCAAGGTGACGCCGAAGGGCGAATCGCCGATGACGCCGGAGGAAAAACTCCTCCGCGCCATCTTCGGCGAGAAGGCCAGCGACGTGCGCGACACCTCGCTGCGCCTGCCGCCCGGCGTGGCCGGCACCATCGTCGATGTCCGGGTCTTCAACCGCCGCGGTGTCGACAAGGATGAGCGCGCCAACGCGATCGACCGCTCGGAGATCGAGCGGCTCGCCAAGGACCGTGACGACGAGAAGAAGATCCAGGAACGGTCCTTCTTCGGTCGCCTGCGCGAGCGGCTGCTGAACCGCAAGGCCAGCGGCGGCTTCAAGGCGGTGAAGGCCGGCACCACCATCGACGACGAGCTGCTGAACCAGTTCGCGCCCTCGACCTGGCGCCAGATCGGCGTGCAGGATGACGCTGTCATGGCCGAGATCGAGGCGATGAAGCGCGAATTCGACGCCGCCGTCGAGAAGCTGCAAAAGCGCTTCGACAGCAAGGTCGAGAAGCTGCAGCGCGGCGATGAGCTGCCGCCCGGCGTGATGAAGATGGTCAAGGTCTTCGTCGCGGTGAAGCGCAAGCTGCAGCCCGGCGACAAGATGGCCGGTCGCCACGGCAACAAGGGCGTTGTTAGCCGCGTGACGCCGATCGAGGACATGCCGTTCCTCGAGGACGGCACGAGCGTCGATCTCGTGCTGAACCCGCTGGGCGTGCCGAGCCGCATGAATGTGGGTCAGATTCTCGAGACCCATCTGGGTTGGGCATGCGCCACGCTGGGCAAGCAGGTGCATGCCTTGGTCGAGGATTACCGCAGGTCTTCCGCGGTGAAGGATGAGCTCCTCGCAAAACTGCAGGAAATCTACGGCGACGAAGTGTTCCAGCGCGAGATCGCGCCGATGAGCGAGGATCAGCTGATCGAGCTTTCGGACAATCTCTCCAAGGGCATCCCCATCGCGACGCCGGTGTTCGACGGCGCGCGCATGTCGGATATCGAGGGCATGCTGACCATGGCCGGGCTCGACACCTCGGGCCAGATGCAGCTGGTGGACGGCCGCACCGGCGAGCTCTTCGAGCGCAAGGTGACGGTTGGGTACATCTACATGCTCAAGCTGCACCACCTGGTGGATGACAAGATCCACGCGCGGTCGATCGGCCCTTACTCGCTCGTCACCCAGCAGCCGCTGGGCGGCAAGGCGCAGTTCGGTGGACAGCGTTTCGGCGAGATGGAGGTCTGGGCGCTCGAGGCTTACGGCGCCGCCTACACCTTGCAGGAAATGCTGACGGTGAAGTCGGACGACGTGTCGGGCCGCACCAAGGTCTACGAGGCGATCGTGCGAGATCAGGACAGCTTCGAGGCGGGCATTCCGGAATCCTTCAACGTGCTGGTGAAGGAACTGAAGTCGCTCGGCCTGAACGTCGATCTGGAAAACGCGGCGGAGTGAATTCGCCTCACGTGAGTTTCACCGCCCGGGGGGCATCCCTCCGGGCGTGCAGAATGGAGAATTGGGTCGCATGAATGAGCTGATGAAGATCCTGGGCCAAACGGGCCAGGCCGTCACTTTCGACCAGATCAAGATCACCATGGCCTCGCCGGAGCAGATCCGGTCCTGGTCGTATGGCGAGATCAAGAAGCCCGAGACGATCAACTACCGCACCTTCAAGCCGGAGCGGGACGGGTTGTTCTGCGCCCGCATCTTCGGGCCGATCAAGGATTACGAGTGCCTCTGCGGCAAGTACAAGCGGATGAAGTTCCGCGGCATTGTCTGCGAGAAGTGCGGGGTGGAAGTGACGCTGGCCAAGGTCCGGCGCGAGCGGATGGGGCATATCGAGCTTGCCTCCCCCGTCGCCCATATCTGGTTCATGAAGTCGCTGCCGTCGCGCGTCGGCCTGATGGTCGATATGACTTTGAAGGACCTGGAAAAGGTTCTGTATTTCGAGAGCTATGTCGTTCTTGAGCCGGGTCTGACCGATCTCAAGCTGCATCAGCTGCTGAACGAGGACCAGTACCAGACCAAGCTGGACGAGTTTGGCGATGACGCCTTCTCGGTCGGCATCGGCGCGGAAGCGGTGAAGCAGATCCTGGCCGGTATTGACCTGGTGAAGGAAGGCGTGCGCCTGCGCACTGACCTGCGCGAGACCTCCTCCGAGGCCAAGCGCAAGAAGCTGGTCAAGCGCCTCAAGCTGGTCGATGCCTTCAACGAGAGCCGCGCGCGCCCGGAATGGATGATCCTGGACGTTGTGCCGGTGATTCCGCCCGAGCTGCGTCCGCTGGTGCCGCTGGATGGTGGCCGTTTCGCGACCTCTGACCTGAACGACCTCTATCGCCGCGTCATCAACCGCAACAACCGCCTGAAGCGGCTGATCGAGCTGCGCGCGCCCGACATCATCGTGCGCAACGAAAAGCGCATGCTGCAGGAATCGGTGGATGCGCTGTTCGACAATGGCCGCCGCGGCCGCGCCATCACGGGTGCCAACAAGCGCCCGCTGAAGTCGCTCTCCGACATGCTGAAGGGCAAGCAGGGCCGCTTCCGGCAGAACCTGCTGGGCAAGCGCGTCGACTATTCCGGCCGTTCGGTCATCGTGGTGGGTCCTGAGCTGAAGCTGCACCAGTGCGGCTTGCCGAAGAAGATGGCCTTGGAGCTGTTTAAGCCGTTCATCTACTCGAAGCTCGAGAAATACGGCCACGCCACCACCATCAAGGCCGCCAAGCGGATGGTGGAGAAGGAGCGTCCGGAGGTGTGGGACATCCTCGAAGAGGTGATCCGCGAGCACCCCGTGATGCTCAACCGCGCGCCGACGCTGCACCGCCTGGGCATCCAGGCGTTTGAGCCCGTGCTGGTCGAGGGCAAGGCGATCCAGCTCCACCCGCTGGTCTGCACCGCCTTCAACGCCGATTTCGACGGTGACCAGATGGCGGTGCACGTGCCGCTCTCGCTGGAAGCCCAGCTCGAAGCGCGCGTGCTGATGATGTCGACCAACAACATCCTCTCGCCCGCCAATGGCAAGCCGATCATCGTGCCGAGCCAGGACATCGTGCTTGGCATCTACTACCTCTCGCTGGAAACCGCGGATTATCGCGCGGCGGATGATGTTTCGGCGCCGCGCATCGGCGATATGGGCGAAATCGAGCAGGCGCTGCAAAGCGGCGCGCTGACCGTGCACACCAAGATCACGACACGCCGCAAGACCGTCGATGCCGAGGGTCGCCCCTTCATGGAGCGCCTGACAACGACGCCGGGCCGGATGATGATCGCGGCCCTTCTGCCGCTCCACCCGATGCTGCCTTTCAGCATCGTCAACCGGACGCTGACCAAGAAACTGGTCTCGGACGTGATCGACCTCGTCTACCGCCATTGCGGCCAGAAGGAGAGCGTGATCTTCGCCGACCGGCTGATGGGCCTGGGCTTCAAGCAGGCCGCCAAGGCGGGCATCTCCTTCGGCAAGGACGACATGATGATCCCGGCCGAGAAGCCGGAGATGATCGCCAAGACCAAGGCCGAGGTGCAGGAATTCGGCCAGCAATACCTCGACGGACTGATCACCGCGGGCGAGCGCTACAACAAGGTGGTCGACGCCTGGTCGCGCTGCACCGACACCGTGGCCGCGGCCATGATGAAGGAGATTTCCCGCCAGGAGGTCGGCCGCGTCACGAACTCGGTGTGGATGATGTCGCATTCCGGCGCGCGTGGTTCGCCGGCGCAGATGCGCCAGCTCGCCGGCATGCGCGGCCTGATGGCCAAGCCGAGCGGTGAAATCATCGAGCAGCCCATTATTGCGAACTTCAAAGAGGGCCTGACCGTGCTGGAGTACTTCAACTCCACCCACGGTGCCCGCAAGGGCTTGGCCGATACCGCGCTGAAGACGGCGAACTCCGGCTACCTGACGCGGCGTCTCGTCGACGTGGCGCAGGATTGTATCATCGTGAACGAGGATTGCGGCACTGAGCGCGGTATCACCGTGCGCGCGGTGATGGATGGCGGCGAAGTGGTGTCCTCGCTCAGCGAGCGCATCCTGGGCCGGACCATCCAGCGTGACATCCTCGATCCCGTGTCGGGCGAGGTGATCCTGCCGCGCAACACGCTGGTGGAAGAAGCCGATGCCGAGGCGGTCGAGAAGGCCGGCGTGGAGGAGGTGTTCATCCGCTCCGTGCTGACCTGCGATGCGCGGGTGGGCGTTTGCGGCCATTGCTATGGCCGTGACCTCGCGCGCGGCACGCCCGTCAATGTGGGCGAGGCGGTGGGTGTCATCGCGGCCCAGTCGATCGGCGAGCCCGGCACGCAATTGACCATGCGCACCTTCCACATCGGCGGTGCGGCGCAACGTTCGGCCGAGACCTCGGGTGTGGAGGCCAATACCGACGCCACGGCGCGGGTGATCAACCTGAACATCGTGACCAACAGCTCCGGCGCGCCGGTGGTGATGAGCCGGAATTGCGAAATCCTGCTCTTCGATGCGGCGGGGCGTGAGCGCGCGCGCTTCCGCGTGCCCTATGGTGCGAAGATGCTGATGACCGAGGGCGACATCGTCACCCGCGGCACCAAGCTGGCCGAGTGGGACCCGTTCACCCTTCCCATCATCACCGAGCGCGGTGGCACGGTGGAATATGCCGATCTGATCGAAGGCATCACTGTCATCGAGCGGACCGACGATGTGACCGGCCTCAGCTCCAAGGTGGTGGTGGACTACAAGCAGTCCGCCAAGGGTGCCGATCTGCGCCCGCGCCTGCTGCTGAAGGACAGCCGTGGCGAATTGCTGAAGCGGCCGACGGGCGGCGATGCCATCTACTTCCTCAACCCCGATACGGTGTTGACGGTGGAGAATGGCGTGCAGGTCGCAGCCGGTGACGTGATGGCCCGCCTGCCGCGCGAATCCTCCAAGACGCGCGACATCACCGGCGGTCTGCCGCGCGTGGCCGAGCTGTTCGAGGCGCGCCGTCCGAAGGACGCCGCGATCATCTCGGACATCGATGGCCGCGTGGAATTCGGCAAGGACTACAAGGCCAAGCGCCGCGTGGTGGTGAAGGCCGACCAGATCGGCGACGAGCCGCCGGTCGAGCGTGAATACCTGGTGCCGAAGGGCAAGCACGTGTCCGTG
Organism: uncultured Rubritepida sp.; assembly: GCA_964395305.1. Taxonomy (GTDB): domain Bacteria; phylum Pseudomonadota; class Alphaproteobacteria; order Acetobacterales; family Acetobacteraceae; genus Rhodovarius. The sequence continues at coordinate 3,798 of CAYNBM010000057.1, read as the reverse complement.
CAGGAAGGCGACTATGTGAAGGCCGGCGACCCGCTCGTCGACGGCCCCCGCGTGCCGCATGACATCCTGCGCGTGCTGGGCGTGGAGGCCTTGGCCAACTACCTCGTCAACGAAATCCAGGATGTATATCGCCTGCAGGGTGTGAAGATTAACGACAAGCACATCGAGGTGATTGTCCGCCAGATGCTGCAGAAGGTGGAGATCCTGGATGGCGGCGACACCACCTACCTCGTCGGCGAGACGGTTGACCGCATCGAGTTCGAGATCGAGAACGAGAAGCGCATCAATTCCAAGGAACGTCCGGCTCGCGCCGAGCCGGTGCTGCAGGGCATCACCAAGGCCTCGCTGCAGACGCTGAGCTTCATCTCGGCGGCGTCGTTCCAGGAGACGACACGGGTGCTCACCGAGGCCGCCACGGCGGGCAAGGTGGATAACCTGCTGGGCCTCAAGGAGAACGTCATCGTGGGCCGCTTGATCCCGGCGGGCACGGGTGCGGTGATGAACCGCTTGCGGGCGATTGCGGCGCAGCGCGACAAGGGTCGCCTGCCGGCGGCGCAGGTCGCCATTGCTGACGAGACCGCCGCGGCAGAGTAACCACTGTGGCGGCGGGGGAGCCCAACACCCCCGCCGCCATTGCTTGACGCTGCCGAGCCGGCGCTCCTAGCCTCCCTCTCAAACAGGGAGCGTGTGCATGCAAAGCCTTCAGGCGGAGGTCCTGGTCATCGGTGCCGGGCCAGTGGGCATGACCCTGGCCATGGACCTCGCCTCGCGCGGCGTCTCGGTGGTGCTGGCCGAGATGCGGGCGGCGGGCGAGCCGCCCAATGTCAAATGCAACCACGTCTCCGCCCGCTCGATGGAGGTGTTCCGCCGCCTCGGCCTCGCCCAGGCCTTGCGCGACACCGGCCTGCCGGCGGATTTCCCCAATGATTGCGCTTATCGCACCACCACGACGGGGATCGAGCTCTCCCGCATCCCCATCCCATGCCGGCGCGACCGATACAGCGCGACTGGCGGGCCGGACACTTGGTGGCCCACGCCCGAGCCGCCGCATCGCATCAATCAGACCTACCTCGAACCCGTGCTCTTCGCGCAAGTGAGCCAGACCCCCGGCGTGCGGGTGCTCAACCGTGTGGCGCTGGAGGGCTTTGGCCAGGATGGCGACGGCGTGCAGGCCACGCTCCGAGAACTTGACGGCGGCGGCACCATCGCCGTGACCGCGCGCTTCATCGTGGGCTGCGATGGCGGGCGCTCCACCGTGCGGCGGATCATGGGCGCGAAGCTGGAAGGCACGGCGGTGATCCAGCGCGTGCAATCCACCTTCATCCGCGCACCCGACCTGCTCGCGCGAATCGGCGATCCGGCCTGGATGCTCATCTCGCTCAATCCGCGCCGCGGCGGCACGGTCGTGGCCATCGACGGGCAGACGGATTGGCTGATCCACAACCACCTCCGCCCGGATGAGACCGAGGATTCGGTGGACCGCGACTGGGCCATTCGCACCATCCTCGGCGTCGGCGAGGATTTCCAGTATTCGGTCTTGAGCCAGGAGGATTGGGTTGGCCGCCGCCTGGTGGCCGATAGTTTTCGGCAGGGTCGCGCCTTTCTCTGCGGCGATGCGGCGCATCTTTGGATGCCCTATGCCGGCTACGGCATGAATGCCGGAATCGCCGATGCGGTGACGCTGTCCTGGCAATTGGCGGCCTATCTCCAGGGCTGGGGGGGCGAGGCGATGCTCGATGCCTATGAGGCCGAAAGGCGGCCGATCACCGACCAGGTCTCACGCTTTGCCATGGCGCACGCCATTGCCATGATGGCCCAGCGCAGCGCCGTGCCCGACGATATAGAGGCCAACAGCCCCGAGGCGGCCGCGGCGCGGGCCCGGCTGGGGCAAGAGGCCTATGACCTCAATGTCCAGCAGTATTGCTGCGGCGGGCTGAATTTCGGCTATTTCTACACCGGCTCGCCGGTGATCGCGGGCGATGGCGCTGCGGCACCGGTCTATACGATGAGCGAATTCACCCCCTCCACCGTGCCGGGCTGCCGCGCGCCGCATCTGTGGCTGGAGGATGGCCGGTCACTGCTCGACGCCATGGGTCCCGGCTACACCCTGCTGCGGCTGGAGCCGGGGCTGGATGCCTCGGCGCTGGCCAGTGCCGCGGCGCGGGCCGGGGTGCCGCTGACCATTCTCGACCTCCCGCCCGCGGCAGGGGCGGCGGCCGGCTACGACCACAAGCTGGTGCTGTGCCGGCCCGATTCGCACATCGCATGGCGCGGCCAGGCGATGCCGGCGGACCCGCATGGGCTGATCGAACGGCTGCGCGGCGCCGCACCGGCCGAAGCCGAAGATCTGGCGGCCTGAGCGAGGGGCTGTGTTCCACGCGCAGGGAGGCTTTCGTCGCCGGGCGTTGCTGGCCACGGCACTGGCGGTGCCTGTCATCGCGCCGGGGACAGGCTGGATTCCTCTCCCGACCGATCCGGTGGTGGTGACCTTCCCGCCCGGTCATGCGAGCGACGTCATCGGCCGCATCAAGGCGCCGTGGCTCGACCAGCCGAGACGGTGAAATGGCCGGCGGCGGTGCGCCCGGCCGGTACGAGGTTGGGCAGCGCGGGGCCGCACGGGATTTGTTAAATTCCAGGGTCGCCTCGCTTGACTCCTCCGCCCCCCCCGCGTAATCACCCGCCCCTGGCCAGAGCGTCACTTCCGGGTGGCGCGCTGGGGTTTGTATCAATCGCTGCGTTTCCGACGCCGTCCTCAATGATGGGGGCTTAGATCGGGAGCGGGTCGAGTACCCCGCAGGGTGTGCATATGCACGCCGGCGGGGTCTTCGGCATTCTGGAGACCAAAGGGGCGTCATGCCGACGATCAATCAGCTCATCGCGCAAGGGCGCGAGCCGCAGAAGAGCCGCAACACGGTGCCGGCCCTCCAGGGCTGCCCGCAGAAGCGTGGCGTCTGCACGCGCGTCTACACCACGACCCCGAAGAAGCCGAACTCGGCGCTTCGTAAGGTCGCCAAGGTGCGCCTGACCAATGGCTTCGAGGTGGTGAGCTACATCCCCGGCGAGGGCCATAACCTGCAGGAGCACTCCGTGGTGCTGATCCGCGGCGGCCGCGTGAAGGACCTTCCCGGCGTGCGCTACCACATCCTCCGCGGCGTGCTCGACACGCAGGGCCTGCCGAAGCGCCGCAAGCGCCGCTCGCTCTACGGCGCGAAGCGGCCGAAGTAAGAGGGAAGGAAAGACATGTCCCGTCGTCACAGCGCTGAAAAGCGTGAAGTCCTGCCCGATCCCAAGTTCGGTGATCTTGTCCTGAGCCGTTTCATGAACGTGCTCATGTATGATGGTAAGAAGAGCATTGCCGAGGGCATCGTCTATGCCGCGCTCGACACGCTGAAGAAGCGCATGGGCCAGAATGGCGACCCGCTGAGGGTCTTCCATGAAGCCATGGACAATGTGAAGCCGGCCGTCGAGGTGCGTTCGCGCCGCGTCGGCGGCGCGACCTATCAGGTGCCCGTCGAAGTCCGTCCGGAAAGGCGCCAGGCGCTGGCCATCCGCTGGATCATCGACAGCGCCCGGAAGCGTGGCGAGAACACGATGGAAGAGCGCCTGTCGGCCGAGCTGATGGACGCTGCCAACAACCGCGGCACCGCCGTGAAGAAACGCGAAGACACCCACCGGATGGCAGAGGCTAACAAAGCCTTCAGCCATTACCGCTGGTAACCCCATATTCAGCTGACGGAATCTCAAGATGGCCAAGGCGAAATTCGAGCGGAACAAGCCGCACTGCAACATCGGCACCAT
>CAYNBM010000056.1:0-17553 GCA_964395305.1 uncultured Rubritepida sp. | reverse complement strand
CCCGCCTCCGTGCGGAGGGCGCCACCAGCAAAGCGGGCCGGCCGCTGGACAAGGGTGATGTCTACAAGCTGCTGAACAACCGGACCTATGCCGGCGAGGCCGCGCACAAGGGAAACATCTATCCCGGTGAGCACCAGGGCATCGTGCCGCGGGATCTGTGGGACCGTGCGCACGCCGTGCTCCAGGTCAGCCCGCGCGTGCGCGCCAACCAGAACCGTGCGCAGACGCCGGCGCTGCTGAAGGGGCTGATCTTCGGGGTGGATGGACGGGCGCTGTCGCCGACCCATTCGCGTAAGAATGGCCGCCTGTACCGCTACTACGTGGCGCAGCGGGTGCTGAAGGGGGATGCCGCCGGTGACGCCAGCATCCTGCGCCGGGTTTCGGCGGCAGAGATCGAGGCGGCGGTGGTGGACCAGGTGCGGGCGCTGCTGCGGCAGCCGGAGATCGTGGTCGGCACATGGCGGGCGGCGCGCCGGGAGGCGCCGGAGCTGACGGAAGGCGAGACCCAGGATGCGCTGCATCGGCTTGATCCGCTTTGGGAGCATCTCTTCCCGGCGGAGCAGGCGCGGATCGTGCGGTCGCTGGTGGAGAGGGTGGCGGTTGGACCGGCCGGCGCGGACATTCGGCTGCGGCTGGACGGGCTCGGCGGACTGGTCCGCGATCTCAACGACATCCCGCCCGGCGCGCTGATGGCGGCAGCATGACGAACGCGACAAGCATCACAGTCCGAGTGCCGCTGGCCATCCGGCACAGGCCTGGCAGGAAGACCGTCGTTACGCCGATGGCGGATGGCGTGGCGCCGGTCACAACGCGGGCCGACCCCACGCTGGTGAAGGCTCTGGCACGGGCGTTCCGGTATCAAAGGATGCTCGACACCGGGGTCTACTGCTCCGTCACGGACATGGCGGCCGGGGAGAAGATCGACCGCGGCTACCTGGGGCGCCTGCTGCAACTCACGCTCTTGGCTCCAGATCTCGTCAATGGCGCTCTCGACGGCAAGAAGACGCTGGATCCCGGCGCGTTAACGGCGCGCTTTCTTCGGAACTGGGCTGAGCAACGTGCGGCGCTCGATGACTGAGCAAGCGAGGTGCAGCGTAACGCAAGCCAGACTGGCAATGACGCCGCGCCCCCCCGCGCTTCGCAGGCGATCTATCACGCCGCGCGCATCAAAGCTCCGGAAATACGCAACAAGAACCCATTGCCAGGCACCGTAGCGCTGGTTATACGCATCGCATCGGCGTATCTGTGCAACGCCAACATCGGGAATCGTCTATGGAACACTTTCCTATAGTTCAAGCTCTCTGCCGGGCGGTGATGGCCGATGCGTCCCCAGCTGTGCGGAAGCAGGTCGAGCGCCTGCGCGATGCGCTAGCAAACGGCGGGGATCAAAAGCAGGCAGCGGCACTTAGTAGCATCCTTACCACTGCCGACCGGACCAAGGAGCTGGCGCCTAGCCGTATCGAACGATCGAAAGCTAGGATTCTTGGTGAGGTTCTGACGCGTAATACGCCTGCCCCCGTGGATCGTGAGACAGCCGCCACGCTGGCCGACGTGATCTTTCCGGGCGACATTCAGCCAGTTGCGCCTCTATTCAACCCAACAGTAAGTCAGGCAATTGGGACCATCATCGAAGAATGGGCAAATTTTGACGCTTTATCTGAGATCGATATTCGACCTTCGAAGACATGTCTCATTTACGGCGCACCCGGAACGGGGAAAACACGGCTTGCATTGTGGATAGCACAACAGATGGATCTTCCTGTTGTGCTTGTGAAATTAGATGGACTCGTATCTTCTTTTTTGGGTACGACCGCACGAAATATTGGAAATCTATTTAGTTTCGCAAACCGGTATCAATGCATTCTTATGCTCGATGAATTTGATGCTATCGCAAAAATCCGGGATGATCCCCAGGAGGTCGGTGAGATAAAGCGAGTCGTGAACGCACTTCTCCAGAATCTAGATGCTCGTCGAGACGTCGGATTTACGATCGGAATCACCAACCATCCAAAACTTTTGGATCCTGCGGTTTGGCGCCGATTCGAGGTTCAGTTAGAGATACCGAAGCCGGACTTCGAGATGAGAAAGGCAATCGCTGCCTATTTCATGCCGCCAGTGCAGGCTCCTGATATTCATCTCCGGCTAATATCTTGGTTTACTGAGGGAGCGACTGGCGCGGAAATCGAATCCCTCGTCCGTACATATAAAAAGGCCACTACCGTTCGAGATCAAGATAAGCGGGGATTGCTTGATACTTTACGACAATTCGCGACGCTGAATGCAGCTAGGGTTCAGAGTGAACGCAGGGCGCTACTGTTCGACGATTCGAGTAATCTATTTCGAGTCATGAGGGATGACCCAATTCTTAGATTTTCGATGGCTGATATCGGGGAAATTGCTGGCAAAGATAAGTCAACAGTGAGCCGGCAGCTCGGTCGTGCGGCAAAACCCGGTGAAGGTGAGGTGGCGAATGGCTAGCCCAATTCAGATCGTCCTTAATCCGGAGAACTATGAGGAAATCCGTGAGGCGGGTGGTGGCGGTGGCCGAAAGGATTTTTTCGCGCATCGTGATGCAGCATTTGCCACCCATCGAGCCACCCTCATGGGGCAGATCGAAGCCATTTCTGGAGTTCTTAGTAATCAGTCGCAAGGCGACGTCGGCTACGTGAAGGTTATTCTCAGGCGGGAGGCCTGGGCTAAAAGCCACCGCCCAGTCACCAGCTTGTTTCGCAAAGAGCGCACGCCTGTGGTGGGCGGAGGTGATCTCGGCGTCATGATTGTTGAAGCGCGCCCCAACATGCTTCGTCAGGTTGCAGCTGAGATCGACCGGGCCGAAGTCAACACAGTGATGCGCTTCAACGAACAGAAGCAAAGGGATGAACCGCATCCGTCCGCGCGGAAAAGCGAGACGGGGGCGATCGACCGTATCGAACTCTACGGACCGTCTGACCGCCGTAGATTTTCGGTGGAAGAGGCCATCGCTTGGCTCTCAAACCCGATGACCGGAAGCAGCTATCAGGTGGAGTTGTTTGACAGCCCACCGCCGCGGTCTGAATGGGACAGATTGGATGCAGGGCACCGGCGCCTCATAGAAAGCTTTGTCGCGGGCTTTAACGCTTTCGATCACGGCATCGAAGTCGACAGGCTAGCGAGCCACCGTCAAATGCAGACGGTCCTTTCGGTCAGGCTTAATCAGTCCAGCGACCAGCCGGTCCTCCGGCTAAATGAACCTTCGGCTGGCGAGCGCCGGCGCGACGTGGCGGTGTTCAGTCCCGACACTAAGCGCCATGCGCGATTGCTGGCCTTTCTTGAAAGCCATCCGCTGGTGCGCCGGATCGAGCTCCCAGGTATCGTCGTGCGGGCGGAGAGCCCATCACAGGCACCGCGCACTCGGCCAACCAATGTTGCAATTCCCACTCGTGACAGCCGACGAACCTATCCTCGCCTTGGCATCATCGATGGTGGAATCAGCGAGGCGCTGTCGGACTGGGTTATCGATCGATGGGATATCCTTGCCGACGCGGATACCGATCTCAGCCACGGCACATTCATTGGTGGTCTAATCTCGGTGGGCGGCGCGTTGAACGGTGCGGAGGTATGCTCCGAGCAGGATGGCGCCGAACTGGTTGACGTCGCTGTCTTTCCAAATCAGCAGAAGGCTGGCGCATTTTCCTCCTACTACCCTGTGGGCTTGCCGCAGTTCTTTGATGAAATGGAGACGGCTGTTTCAGACGCATGCGCTCGGCACGGAGTGCGGGTTTTTAATATGAGCCTGAATATCCTGCAGCCAGCTGCACCTGAACGATACAGCCCCCATGCCGCTCGCATGGATCAGATCGCCGAGAACAACAATGCCGTAGTCTTCATTTCCGCGGGAAACATCCAGCCGCAAGATCTGCGCGCCGAATGGCCAGCAGACCATGCCACAGCGCTCGCAAATCTCGCGATTGGCCGCAATGATGGCCTGCTGACACCTGCGGAAAGTGCACGCAATGTGGCAGTTGCCGCACTAAATCCGCCTGGTCATGCTGGGTGCCTTGCCTACGCCCCGACCCGCTACAGTCGACGCGGTCCGGGTCTCCGGGCTGGTGTTAAGCCGGATTTGGCCCATATCGGGGGAGCCGGAAGCCAACACCCAACGCTGGGACACGGGCTATTCTCCATCCTGCCGGATGGGACGATCGTTGATGGATGCGGCACAAGCTACGCATCGCCCCTTGCCGCCAAGACTGCGGCTGCGCTCGCTCACGCTATCGAAGGCGAAGTGTCGCGGGAAACGTTGATCGCCCTGTTGGCCCATCACGCTGAAGTTCCAACGCTTCTTCAATCAAAAGCGCTCGCGCCGATTGCTCGCCATATGGTCGGCTTCGGAATGCCACCGTCTGCAAGCAGAATTCTTGAGACTGGTGATCATTCGATCACGCTTGTGTTTGCGTCGCGTATTCGGCGTGACCAGCAGATCAATTTTCGTTTTGCGTGGCCTGCATCATTGGTCGGCGCTGGGGGAAAGTGTCGCGGTCGGGCAAAAATAACTCTCGTTTCTACGCCTCCATTGGATGCGCGTTACGGGTCGGAGTTTGTTCGAGTCAACATCAACGCGACTCTGCAGCAGGAGCAAGCAAACGGAGGCTGGAAGGGTCGGCTCGAGCCTCTCTATCTTCCTTCTAGGCGAGAAGCTCCCGCCATTGAGGCCGAGCTGATCGAGCATGATCTCAAATGGAGCCCCGTAAAGGTCCTTGCAAAGACTTTTCCGGATGGTGTTGGGCCTTCATCAAATTGGCGTCTCTTCGTCGACTATCTGGCCCGTGCCGGCGAGGTAATGCCTGAGGATGGCGTCCCATTTACAGCGATAGTTACCATCAGTGACCCAGCGGGCGAGCAGCCAGTTTTCAACGATATGCGCCAAAATCTACAAGCACTCGGTGCGCAAATCGCTGATATTCGGACAGCAGCACGAATTACGCCGCGCGTGTGACGGATGCATTACGCGAATATTCGGACGTGACGGAGTATTTACTGGCGTTATGCAGCCGCTGGATCACGCGCATGCTCAGCGAGATATGCGAGTTCTCGCTCCAGCATCTGCGGGTTCCGGCACACATGGAACGCCCAGCGCCCTAGCTTCCCCCAGTTGTTCACCGCCCGCACCCAGCGGCGCGCGCCTTCGTGCTTGGCGGTCGTCTGGTTGTCCTCGAAGCCCTTTACCTCGAGCACCAGCGTCAGATCCGGCTCGCCATTCGGTGTCGTCATGCGCACGAGGAAGTCGGGCTCGTAGCCGTGGTCGACGCCGAGGAATTCATACGGGATGCTGAGGTCCATACCCTCATTCCGCGCGTAGAAGCGGATAAGCCCTTGCTGCGCCGCCTGCTCAAGCCGGAACGCTGCGCTCTGCTCCCATGCGGCGGTATCGGCGACGACGTGCCCGATGTGGCTGGCCATCGTCGCGAAGACGGGGCGCTTCGTGCGGAATTCTACACCCGCGGTGCTGCCAATCTCCTGCGTGCGGTTCAGCAAGGGCAGCAGCGGCGGCTCGCCCGATGAGTCGTCCGGCTGGATAGCGTCGCGCACTCGCTCCACCACCTGCCGCGCGTACTTCTCGAGGCCAAGCTCCGGCTCCGGTGCGCCATTAAAGTCTACCTTCCGGCGCACGTATTCCTCGACCACGCGGAACACCTGCGGGAACAGCGCGTGGCGTGATTGCAGCGCGAACACGCGCCGCTTCCGCCCCTCGGCACCTGACGTGCCCGCCTGCGTGAGTTCCTCGACGATGCGCTGGGCTGCCTGGAACAGAATCGTCTGGAGGTGGACCGAGGCGTAGTAGGCCTCGCGGTCCTGCTGGTGGAAGCCGAAGGGTGACTGCGTCTCCGCCATGCCACCGCCGACCTGTACGCCCACCTGCGGCCGCACGAAGGTGCCGGTGGGCTCGCGGTTCGGCTCGATGCGCAGCGGCTCCATCGCGCCTACATCGCATCGGATCAGGTTGCGGCGAAGCGCGAACGCATAACCCTCCACCACCGGGAAGCGGATTTCCATCGCGGCCCGCTCGGGCAGCGCCTTCACCAGGTTGGGCGGGGTGTCGTCCGGCTCGGGCTTATTCACCGGCCTCCCGCGGAACGGGATGACGGAGAACGGCACGCCGTAGACGTCGCAATACTCCTCGGTCAGCAGCCCGGTGGCGGGGTCCGGCTTGTAGTCCATCCGCCGCAGGCCGCGGCCCACGACCTGCTCGCACAGCAGCTGGCTCGTGAAGGCGCGCAGCCCGAGGATCTGTGTGACGGTGTTGGCGTCCCAGCCTTCGGTCAGCATGGCCACCGAGACGACGCAACGGACATGCTCGCCGGGCTCGCCAGCCTTGCCGACCGTGGCGACAACGCGCCGCAACTCCTCAGCCGCGTCGGCCTTCTTCTTGCCTGTCCCGCTGCCGCCAGCCTCGGCCTGCGCCAGCAGCTTGCTGTCGATGCGGATGGTGACCTTCCGCTCTGCGGTGTTGCTGAAGAGGTCCGAGAAAACCTCGCCCTGCCCATAGACGATGCGCGGCTTTGGCTTCTTCCCACGCTTGGTGGTGGGCGCCTCCTCCTCGCTCTCGTCCTCCTCCAGGACCTCCACCACTTCGGCCTCGGTGACCGTCTCGATCACCTGCTCGCCGCTGATACGGCGGTAGAATTCCTCGGCGATGTCGGTGTTGTCACAGACGATGATGACGCAGGGAGGCGTCCGGTCCACGCCTGGCTGTCCGGCGCGGATAAGGTCGAAGCGTTCCTTCCACTGCCCCATGATCTGGACCAGCGCGCCCTGCGCCTCGCGCCAGACCACATCCGGCTTCGGCTTGCCGGAGCGCCCGGGCAACTTCTCGCCAGGCTGCAGCCCGTCACGGATCGCTTCCCAAAGGCGGAAGTAGCGTGGGTCCGGCCGACCCGTCGTGTCCTGCACCGGCAGGCGCGGGATCTTTGTGATGCCGCTTTCGATGGCGTCTACCAGGCCGAAGTCGGAGACGATCCAGGGGAAGGGCTGGCCCTCGGGATAGCCGCTGCCCTTGATGCGGAAGGGCGTGGCCGAGAGGTCCACCACCATGGAGATGCCTGGCGCTTCGCCACCGGCCGCATTCAGCCGATCGAGGCCGTCCACCCAGACGGTCGCCTCCTGCGCCTCATCGTCGAAGGCTGCCTTGTCGTCGCCGGTCAGGCCCGAGCCGACCGCCACGCCGGGCGCCGGCCGCCAGCAATGATGGCCTTCGTCGTTGATGACGAGGATCGGCAGGCGGTCCGCCGCACTGCCCAGGATGCGGCGCAGGAAATCCGCCGGCGTCTCCTCGCCCTTGTCGACGACGGCATAGGTCTTGTCGCCATCCTTGTGCGGGCTTTCCGGCGCGAAGCGGTGCCAGTTCTCGACGATGACGGTGCCGCGCTGGAGCAGCGGCCGCCACTTCGCCGGCACGAGGTTGAAGGCATCGTAGTAGTTGTCCGGCGCATCGGGCTTCAGCACGCCCAGCCGCTCCTTCACCGTCAGGTTCGGCGCGCAGAGCAGGGCGACGTCCGGGTATTCCCGGCTCTCCGGGCTGATGCCGCGGTTCACGAAGGCCCATGTGATCACCATGGCCGCGACCAGCGTCTTGCCGCTGCCGGTGGCGAGCTTGGTGCCCAGCCGGCGCAGCGGCTTCAGCGAGGGGTCGGCGGGCTTGTCCACCAGGGTCGGGAAGAACTCGGCGCCCTGCGCCAGTTGAAAGGCCGGGCCAGGGCGCACGCCAGTCAGCAGCCGTCCGAGATCTTCCTCCGTCACCTTCGGCGCGAAGCGCAGGCGGCTGGTGCGGCCGGTGAAGCGCATCTCCGCCAGGTAGATGATCGTCTCGACGGCCTCGCGCTGGCCGAAGAACAGGCGGCGCTCGCGATCCTCGCGGCTCCAGTGGCGGAGCAGTTCGCGCGTCGCCAGCGTGGCGCCGCGGTAGTCGGCCTCCCGCCAGCGGCGCACATCGTCGCGCAGCAGGTTGGGCAGCGGCAGGTCGTCCTGCTGTTCCTGCGCCAGCAGCGACATCTGCGCGCTGCCGGTCCGCTCCGTCTTGTACCAATAGGAGGCGGGGCGGCGGCCCGGCTCCTTTCGCGCGGCGCCGGTGACGGTGTCGTACTTCCAGTGCTGGTCCGGCTCTTTGTAGGGCGAGCAGAGGATGGGCCGCTCGACCGGCTGGATCGGGATGTCCTGCTGCTGCGGGGGCGCTTTTGCCATCGCCTCAGCCCTCCAGCCGATGCAGGCGCATCACCTCGTTGCCGCGTGGGTCGATCACCTTCACCGCGACGCAGGCGTGGTCCCCCTTGAGGAAGGGCAGACTGACGGTGCCGGAGAGGGCGGCGAAGGCTTCCTCATCCACCACGCCCTTCAGCGCGGCGCTCAGCTTCGACCAGGCGTCCTTGTCCGGGAAGAAGGCCTGGGTGATGCAGAAGCTGCGGCCGTCATAGTCGCTGTCCACGAACCAGGCGGCCACCTTGTCGGCGCGCGTCGGCGTGATCGTGGCCGTCAGCGGATCATAGATATCGACGCCTTCCATCACCACGCGCCACTCGTCTTTGCCGGCCGGCTCGAGCTTCGAGCGCGGCTTTCCGAAGACGGTGAACAACTGAGCCGCAGGGGTGTCCTTCAGCAGCCCCGACATTCCGCTGCTCACGTCGGGCCTGATGAAAGCCATGTGGACGCGCACGCGCGGGTTCGGATCCTCATCAATGATGGCCTGCGCGGCGCCGTCGAAGGTAAAGCCGGCGATCACCAGCTCCTCATAGCCGCGGCGAGAGGCGGCGGAGAGAAGCTGCTCAACCTGCTGCGCCGTCACCGGGCCATATTGCGGACCAAAGGCGACGGCCACCGTGGCGCGACCTTCGGGATCATCGTCCGTCTCGCCCTTCAACATCCACCGGCCTTCAGCATGGATGGCCTGCGATCGGGCGCCGAGCGGTTCGAGCCGGGTGAAGTGCTTTTCCTTGTTATCCAGGAAGCGCACTCCGTCCTGTCGGAGAAGCCGCAGCATCTGGTCGAGGTAGGCTTCGGCGTTCTGGGGGTCTGCAGTCGCGGTGTTGGCAGCGTCATCAGCGAAGGTGTCGTCCAGTGCCTGCGGCGCCCCGTCGATGGGGCTGCCGTGCGCTGCTTCGTCCAGGCTGGTCTCAGCGGGCTGCACGGCTTCCACGGTGAATGGTCCGGAGACGCGGGTGATACCGGGCACCTTTTCCGGCTGGTCTACCAGCGCCTCGCCGTGGGCGGCGTCGGCGATTGCTTTATCGACGTCGTCCTGCTTCGCCCGCCAGGCTGCGCGATAGGCAGCGATTGCGTTAGCAAACGCCGAGGGATGGTCGGGGTCAGCATCAAAGGGGACGGTCCAATGCTGAAAGCCATCCGGTGGCTTCGGCAGATCCCATCGACGGCGCTCAGCCTCATTGATTGCTCGCTTACCCTGTTGCCGTTGCTTTTCCACGAGTTTGGCAAGAAGCAAAGCTCGGGTCTGGGCGGTAACTCCAGCCAAAGCGCCGTTCAGATCGCCGAGGTATTTCTCCAGAACCGGATCGTGCTTGGCCAAAATGGCATCGAGCGCTTCGTTCTGCGCAATTGCCTTCAGCGTGACGTTGGGAACGGTCTTGCATACGAAGCCCTTTTCAAGGCCCGCAGCAGGCTCACGCAACTTATAGAAGTCGAATGTGCTGGTGATCAGTCGCTGGCGTGCGACAGCTACCGCCACACGGCTTGTATCAATCGTGATCCAACGCCGCCCCCATTGCTCAGCCACGTAAGCAGTCGTGCCGGACCCGCAGGTTGGGTCGAGTACTATGTCGCCCGGTTTGGTGGTCATCAGCATGCATCGCTCGACGATCTTCGCAGCGGTTTGCACGACATAGACCTTGCCACTGGCACCGCCGATGTCGGCCCAGTTCGTGCCAATGGATGCGGCAGGGGCGTCCCGCCACAGCTTGATCATCCGAACCTGGTCGCCGTCCGCGACTAGCCGGTCTGCCCGTCCCGCCCTAGCGAGTTCCTCAGTGCGAACTCCCCAATGCCGATTCATTCCGGGATGGAACTGCCGTCCCTGGAAATTGAAAGGCACTGTAGTCGTTTCACGGAATCCGTCGGAGGTTAGCGGATAGCTCTGCCACAAAAGAAGATCAGGATTGATGTCACCATCCTCGTCGAAATCATCATCGATGACAGATCGGCGCAATCCGGACTTCTCAATCACACGGTTGTATGCGGCGCTTCCCCGATTTCCTTTCTGACGTAGCAGATAGAGTTTTTGGAATGTTGAGCTTGCAGAGATTTTGTCTTTGGAGAACCACAACAGGAAATCCGAATTGGCCTGCAGAAAATCGCCAGTGGCACTGCCTGTCTTCTGTACAGAAATCTGCGCTATGAAATTGCTGCGGCCGAATACCTCATCCATTAGCTGTCGAACGGAATGAAGATTTTCGTCACTAATCTGAACGAATATATGGCCGCTCTGTTTAAGCAATTTGTGACACATATGTAGGCGGTCACGAAGATAGGTAAGGTAGGAGTGGAGGCCGAGCGTCCAAGTGTCTCGGTATGCCTTCACCATTTCTGGTTCTCGAGTCAGGTCGGATGCTTTGTCTCCAACGCCCTTTTCGCCAACTTCTGTCTGGAAGTTGCTGCCGAAGCGGATCCCGTAAGGCGGGTCCAGATAGATCATCTGGACCTTGCCGGCGAGGTTCTCCCGCTGCGCCAGGCTGGCCATCACCTGCAGGCTGTCGCCCAGGATCAGTCGGTTCGCCCAGTCGACGTCGTGCTGGTAGAACTTGACCGCCTGCGCATAAGACAGGGTCGGATCGGCAAATAGGTCGCGCGTCACATCCTGCCGTGCCGCGGCCCGCAGGATGGCCTGAGTGCTCACGCGCTCATGGATGTGCAGAGCCACCGGGTCCACCGCGAAGCCCGGCGTCTCCCGCTTGCCGGCCCATTCCAGCCAGGGCTCGTGCCGTCGCAGCGCCTCGGCCAGAAGGGCGGCTTCCTCGGCGGTCAGTTTCTCCCGCGTCGCCTTCTCCAGGAGCGGAGGCAGTGCGTCCGCCCGGCCAGTGGGGTCGGCCCGCAGCGCCGGGTCCAGCCGGGGTGAATAGGCGTAGCTGGTCCGCGGCGCGGGCGGCGTCCGGCCCTCTGCGGCGATGGCGGCTGGCGGGTTGTTGGGGCGGGTGGCGCCAGCATGGCGATAGTCCTCGACCGGCAGCGCGCCCTGTTGTCCTGAGGGCTGTGCCCGCCGCCGACCCGCCATACTCGATTCCCCCTGCAACTCAGGCGGGAGAATACAGAAACGAAAGCGGATTGCGCAGTGATCGAAGACCCGACGACGAGGAATTTCGATGGCACCTCGGCAAGCTCGGGCCTGTTCCCGTGAAGTTGGAGCCGGGTGGCCTTCGCCCGAGCGGTCTCACCCCCAACCAAAGACTGGGGCGGCGGCGCCAAATTATAGTGTTTACAGCGGGTTGGAGCTTGTCGACTAAATCGCGCAAGTCCCGAGCTTCGGAGAGAGAATGACCCCGGAGAGACGGAAAGGGCGGTCGTTGCGTTCTCCAACCCCCAAGCCCCCGCGGCAAAACACCAGGAAACCTGCGGTTCGCGGCGCTGTCGGCGGAAGGGAAATGTGAGGTTGGGAAACCGACTGGAGCAGCGATGGGAACCGGATTCCAACCTGCTCTGGTGTTCGTGAGACGTGTCTCGCCGCCTGAGTCGTTTTCCGGTGACCAATCAGGGGCGCTGGCTCGGCCAGGTTGTGCGCGGCTATCTCACGTACCACCCGGTGCCCACTAACTCGCAGGCGATCGCGGCGGTACGTCGGCTGGCACTGGAAGCGGGCGCTCGGGCGTCGCAGCCAAAAGGGCCACGTGAGTTGGACACCGATGGCGCCGATTGCCGCGCGGTGGCAGCCGCCCGCCAGGGTCCAGCGCCCATATCCGCAACAATGCTTCATCTTCAAACACCCGAGGTGGGAGCCGAGTGCGTTAGCAGCGCACGCTGGGATCTGTCCGGGGGGCGTGGGGTAACCCGCGTCCCTACTGGGATGGGCGCCGGGAGGGGTCAAGAGATAGTCGGTGCCAGGGCCTCAATGATGTGGCACTGCGCTACGTTGCCGTGGCGGCACTGCCCAATAAGAGAGCCTAACTCTCGCCGCAGCGCTTGAAGGTCAGCAATCTTTCGATCCACCTCGTCCAGGTGCTGGCGGGCAATCACGTCCACGGCCTCACAAGAGCGCTCGCGATCCTCGGCGAGGTCGATCAGGGCGCGAATCTGCTCCAGCGAGAAGCCGAGGTCTCGAGCCCGCCGGATGAAGCTCAGTCGGCCTAGATGCACCGCGTCATAAGCGCGGTAATTTCCTGAAGTACGGGCAGGCGCCTGGAGTAGGCCGACGCGCTCGTACCACCGGATTGTCTCGATCTTCGTGCCGGTTGCCTTCGCGAGCGCGCCGATGGTCGTTAATTTTTCCATGTTCGCCTCTTGACCCTGTAGTTACTACAGGGTCCATCTAGGGTCCACAAGCCTTTGCTGCAACCGGCAGAGGCATGCCTGAAGAAGGACCGAAAACGATGGCGAACAGCGAATCAGGGGAAACCTTGCCGATGGCGCCAGTGAGTCTGCGTTACCGGGTCGAGGGCATGGATTGCTCGAGCTGCGCGCTAAAGATCGAGGAGGCAGTGCAGCAGCTCCGCGGTACAGAGGACATCCAAGTCAACTACAAGGCCCAGGTCCTCGAACTCCGTCTAGATGAAGCAACCACGCCCCGCACAACAGTCGAGGAGCAGATTCGCAAGCTCGGCTATGGCGTCGCGCCTTTGACGTGAATGGCTGTTCCTTGCCTGGCGATCGACGACGCGCAGGCTTGGTGCGTGTCCGGTTGCTTCTCGCCAGAGGCTTGAACCTGTAAAATGGAAGAGGCAATTCAGATGGCCAATGGTGGCACAGTCGATATGGATCCCGGGTCAAGGATCGCGCTGCGGTACCACGTGGACGGGATGGATTGCCCCTCCTGCGCCTCCAAGATCGAGACGGCCGTCGGCCGGTTCGCGGGTACCGACGATATCCGGGTCAACTATCACGCGCAGGTTCTCGCCTTCGGGCTGAATGAGGCCGCCACACCCCGCGCCGTCGTTGAGGAGCAGATTCGTAAACTCGGCTACGGTGTCGCCCCGGTCGTGGCGCCAAGAGTTGTCGCCGGTGAGCCTGGGATGGCTGTCGAGCCTCCGGAGCATGTTCGCATCCGCCATCCGTGGTGGACGAGTGCCAAGGTCCGTCTGGGGGCGATCATCGGCTCGCTTTTGATTGCGGGGTTCGCCGCCTCCTTCATGGTTCCCTCGCTGGACCACTGGGCGTATCTGCCTGCCGCCCTGTTCGGCCTGATATTTTTCGGCAGGAAAGCCATCGCTGCCGCGCGGGCTGGTTCGCCGTTCTCCATCGAGATGTTGATGTCGATCGCGACCTTAGGCGCGATTTTTATCGGGGCGACCTCCGAAGCGGCCGTCGTCGTGTTTCTGTTCACCGTTGGCGAGGTGCTCGAGAATTTTGCAGCCGATCGGGCTCGTGCCGGCATTGAGGCGCTCGGAGCACTGGTGCCGAGAACCGCGTTGCTGGTCGAGGACGGAGTGGCGCGGGAGGTGCCCGCCGCCAGTCTGAAGGTCGGCAATCTGGTCCTGATCCGCCCCGGCGACCGCGTCTCGGCCGATGGTGAGGTGGCCGAAGGGGAGTCCGAGGTGGATGAGAGCCAGGTGACCGGTGAGTCCGTGCCGGTGGCCAAGGCAGTCGGCCTTTCGGTCTTCGCGGGCAGCATCAATGGCTCAGGCGCGTTGCAGGTTCGGGTGACGAAGCCGAGCTCCGACAACACCATCGCCCGCATCATCCGGCTGGTGGAGGAGGCCCAGGAGGCCAAGGCGCCCACCGCCCGCTTCATCGAGCGGTTCTCGGCCATCTACACGCCCATCGCGGTTGTCGTTGCAACTTTGGTTGCAATCGCGCCGCCGCTGTTGCTTGGCGAGGACTGGAGCACCTGGATCTATCGCGGCCTGGCGCTGCTGCTGGTGGCCTGCCCCTGTGCCCTCGTGCTTTCCACGCCGGCGGCCATCGCCTCCGGCCTGGCGGTCGGCACCCGGCGCGGCCTTCTGGTGAAGGGTGGTGGCGCCCTGGAGACCATTGGTCGCGTCCGCGCCATCGCCTTCGACAAGACCGGCACCCTGACCGAGGGACGCCCGCGCGTGACGGACGTCCTCGCCCTTGTTGGTAACGAGCGCACCATGCTCGGCCTCGCAGCCGCGGTCGAGAACGGCTCAAGCCACCCTCTTGGCCGAGCCATTCTGGAGCGGGCCGAGACGGATGGGATCCCGCTGCGCCCTGCCAAGGATTCGAGGGCCATCCCAGGCAAGGCTGTCGAGGCGGTCGTCACCGGCAAGCGCGTCACCGTGAGCTCGCCCTCCCATGCGGCCGCTCAAGCGCCACTCTCCGGTGATACGGACCGCGCAATCGCGGAGTGGGAAGGTCAAGGGAAGACGGTCGTTGTCGTCTCCGTGGATGGCGTCCCCACAGGCCTTATCGCGGTGCGCGACGAACCGCGGGCGGATGCCGCCGCAGGCATTCGGGCGCTCGCGGCTTTGGGCGTCGAAGCTGTCATGCTCACGGGGGACAACATTCGCACGGGCCAGGCCATTGCCGGACCGCTCGGCCTGAAGGTGAAGGCAGGTCTCCTGCCGGAGGACAAGCTGCGCGAGATTGGTGCCATGAAGGCCCTGGCGCCGGTGGCCATGGTGGGTGACGGCATCAACGACGCGCCTGCACTCGCGGCAGCCTCGGTCGGCATCGCCATGGGCGGTGGGACTGACGTGGCACTGGAGACGGCCGATGCCGCCCTACTTAACAGCCGCGTCGTCGACGTCGCCGCCCTGATCGGGCTCTCGCGCGCCACGCTGGCGAACATCCACCAGAACGTGGCCATCGCCCTGGGCCTGAAGGCAGTATTCCTCGTAACCACCGTGCTCGGCATTACGGGCCTCTGGCCCGCCGTCCTGGCCGATACCGGCGCGACCGTCCTGGTGACGCTCAACGCCCTCCGCTTGCTTGGATACCGCTTCGAGGTGCCGGTACGTGGCTGAGGGCTTGTCGCGGTCGGGAGGATCATTTGCAGCGCAGGTCGCCTCGCCTCTGCCTTGCTGCGCAGACCTCCAGGCCGTTGGCTCGCGTCGAGCAGGCGCTTCGGCGCAGAGCGGGCGTCGCGATGGCGGTGATGACGCGTGGCCATGATGACCTTCCCCCTCAACGCCTCATCCATCCTGATGCTCCGGCCCTCCGCTTCGCTCGGGAACATCGGATGAGCGATGACGATGACCTGCCCAAGGATATGGCCCACATCACGCCTGGCTACCGCAGGGCGCTGTGGACCGTGGTGACGCTGAACATCGGCTACGGCGTGGTCGAGGCAATCGGCGGCTTCATTGCCGGCAGTCAAGCCCTGAAGGCGGACGCCCTCGACTTCCTGGGCGACGGCCTGATCAGCTTTCTTGGCCTGTTGGCGATCGGCTGGAGCCACGTCTGGCGCGCTCGCTCCGCCCTCATCCAGGGTTTGTTCCTCGGCGCGCTCGGCGTCGGCGTACTGATCACGACCGCATATCGAGTGTTGGTGCTGAACCAGCCCGAGGCGGAACTCATGGGCCTTTTCGGTGCCGCCGCGCTAGCAGTCAACGTGGCCGCCGCGGCGGTGCTCATCCCGCATCGGAGGGGCGATGCGAACGTCCGCGCGGTCTGGCTCTTCAGCCGCAACGACGCCGTCGGCAACTTGGCAGTCGTCGTAGCGGCGGGCCTGGTATGGTGGACCGGCACGCCATGGCCCGACCTCGCCGTTGCCGTCGTGATTGCTGGGCTTTTCCTCCAGTCAGCGTGGTCGATCATCCGGGACGCCCGGGCCGACCTGCGTGTCACGGGCTCCCGCCAGCCATGACACACACACACGACGTTCTCCTACCGGAGATTTTCCCTCGCCTGGGCGGCAAGCATGACGGTTGATCTCTCTGCCTTCGGCCTCCTTCTCGCATTCGGCGGTGGCTTGGTCTCGTTCCTTTCGCCCTGCGTCCTGCCATTGGTGCCGGGCTGGGTCGCGTATGCCTGCGGCACGGGCGTGCGCGATGCCCCGCCGCGCTCGCGCGCTATGCTGCTGGGCGTCTGCTTCGTCGCCGGATTCTCTGTGGTCTTTGTGCTGCTGGGACTTGGCGCCTCCGCGCTATCGCATTGGTTGCGGCGCTGGAGTATCGAATTCCAGATCGCCGGTGGCGTGCTCGTGCTCGCCTTCGGGCTTGTGCAGATGGGGGCGCTGCGTCCGGCCTGGTTGCTGCGCGACGTCCGGCTGCCAGCCTTTGCCACAGGCGGCACGCCAGGCGGGGCAGGGCTGCTCGGTGTCTCGTTTGGCTTTGCCTGGACGCCTTGCATCGGGCCCGTTCTCGGCGCCGTCCTCGCCGTCGCTGCCATTCAGGGCGACGGAGCCGGACTTCCATTGCTGCTCGCTTACTCGCTTGGTCTCGGCGTGCCCTTCCTGCTGGTCGCTTTTTACCTCCCTGTGGCCGCCGCTCGGCTGCGCCGCTGGGGCGGCTTCGGGCGCGGCGCGCAGGTGATGTCCGGCGCGGTCATGGTTGTGATGGGCTTCGTCATGATGACAGGCGAGATGACAAGGGTTGCTGCATGGTTCGTTCATACCTTCCCCTTCTTGTTGAGCCTCGGTTGATGCGTCGCTCGGGGCTGTTGGTAGCGGTCGTCGCCCTTGCAACCGATCAGGCGAGTAAGGCTTGGGCGCTCGCGGCCCTATGGCCGCCCTACAGCGAGGGCATCGCAGTGCTGCCGGTGCTGAACCTGCGGCTCGGCTTCAACACCGGCGTGACCTTCGGCATGTTCGCCAACAGCTCAGCGGCGGGGGTGTGGGTGCTTGTTGCTGTCGGTCTCGCCGTGACCGCCTTCCTGGCTCGGTGGCTGTGGCGGACCACCTCGCGGTTGGAGGCCGTCGCGCTGGGCCTGATCATCGGTGGTGCGCTTGGCAACGTCGCCGATCGCGTCCGCCAGGGTGCTGTAACGGATTTTCTCGACGCCCACCTCGCTGGCTGGCACTGGCCGACCTTCAACATGGCCGATGTCGCCATCGTCTGCGGCGTCACGCTGCTGGTGCTGACCGGCTTCCGCGTGGCGGCACAACGGGCGCAGCCCCAATGACCACGATCCCTGACCCGGAGGAACCGCCCATGTCCCGCGCCATCCCTCGCCGGGCGGCGCTTGCCGCGGCGCTCTCCGTTCCGGCGTCGGCCGCCTTCGCCCAGGCGCCCGGCCCCCAGGCCTTCGAGCCGACGGCGCCCGGCCCCGACACGCCGCGCCCCCTGCCGGGCGAGCGCATCATCGGCCGCGCCGACGCGCCGGTGGCGGTCATCGAGTACTACTCGCTGACCTGCGGCAATTGCGCGAACTTCCACACCACGATGTTTCCGCGCATCCGCACGACCTTCATCGAGCCGGGATTGGTGCGCTTCGTGATGCGCGACTTCCCGCTCGACCGCGTGGCGC
>CAYNBM010000055.1:0-17588 GCA_964395305.1 uncultured Rubritepida sp. | reverse complement strand
GACGCGTGGGGAATGTGAGGTTGGAAAACCAACTGGAGCAGCGGTGGGAACCGGATTCCAACCTTCTCTGGTGTCTGTGAGACGTGTCTCGCCGGACGAGTCGCCGCTCCCGACATTCTTTGTCACGTGCCGGAGAAGCAACGTCACCATCTGTCCGGCACACAGGTTCCAGAAGCACGGAATGATCCGGCGCTCCATCAAGGAACCAACCGATGCGCTCCTCACTCATTCTCGCCGCCGCCCTCGCTATGCTCACCACGGGCGCATTCGCGCATGATCCTTCCGGCCGGCCGGAAGCGGGAAACTTCGTTCCGCATGTGACGGGAACGACCGGAGACGGCCGGCCCGAGATCCATCGCCCGGATGCCTCGTCGCACACGGGTGCTTCGGCAGGAATTGCGAGCAACCCCGCTGGCGCTCAGGACGGCACCATCGTCCGCAGCGGTCCGGGACGCGGCAACCTGGGTGTCCCGGCGCATGGCGCTGTTGTGGGCAACGAGGACGGGCGCCCCGTGATGGATCACAGCAACGCTCCCGCGCGCAGCCGCTGACGCCACCAACCGGGCGGGCGGGTGCAAATCCCGCCCGCCCCAAAACTCAGTCAGGTATCGTCCATGAATCGTCGTCAATTCCTCGCCACCGGGGCCGCTGTCGCCCTGCCGCTGCCGGCCTTTGCCCAAACGGAGCCGGACATCATCCGGGCCGTCACCCGCCAGATCGAGGTCAAGGGCCGGTCTGCCCGCGTTTTCGGGCTGGTGGACCGGAACGGGCGTCCGGGCTGGTCCCGCCGTGCCGGCGAGGGTTTCGCCGTGCGCCTCGTCAACGAGACGACTGAGCCGACCGGGATTCATTGGCACGGGCCGACGCCGCCCTGGCGCCAGGACGGCGTGCCGGGCGTCTCGATGGAGCCCATCCCACCTGGTGGCAGCCAGGAGTTCCGTTTTCCGCTCGACCGTCCGGCAACGCACTGGATGCACAGCCATCTCGGCCTCCAGAAGCAAGCCCTGATGGCGGCGCCCCTCATCGTGCGGCCCACAAATGCGCGGGACGAGCAGGAGGTCGTGATCCTGCTGCAGGATTTCAGCTTCACCCCGGCCGATGAATTGCTGGCGCGGCTGTTGGGTGGCCCGGCTGAGGTGGCACCTCATGGCGGCGGTGCGGCGCAGTTGCCGGCGCCTGCGCCCCACGCGGCCATGGGGGGCATGGGAATCGTGGACCGGCTCCGTGGCCTGGTCGGGCTAGGCCGTCGCGGCATGGCGATGGACATCAACGATATCGACTTCGATGCCTACCTCGCCAATGACAGGACGCTGGACGACCCGGAAGTGATCGCCGTCGAACGGCGGGGGCGCGTGCGGTTGCGTGTCATCAACGGCGCGTCGGCGACTGGCTTCCACCTTGATCTTGGCGCGGTCACGGGCACACTTGTCGCGGTGGATGGCGAAGACTTGGCCGAACCCCTTCCGGTATCCACGTTGCCGCTCGCCGTGGCACAGCGCGCCGACGTGCTGCTCGACCTTCCGGAAGGCGGCGCCGCATTGCCGATCCTCTTCCGTCGGGAGGGAGCACGGGAGCGTACCGGGGTGATTCTTCAGCCACCCGGGGCGGCCATCTCGCGACTGGATGGAATGGGCGCGGCCGCACCTGCACTTGGGATGGAGCTCGAGGCACGTCTCCACGGCCCTTCAGCCCCGGCGCGCGCCTCGCGCACGGTCGTCATGCCGCTGACGGGCGACATGGCGGCCTATCGCTGGGGCATGGGCGATGGCAGTCCGATTCAGCTGCGCCGCGGCGAACGCCTTGAGATCGAGATGCGCAACACCACGATGATGTCACACCCCATGCACCTGCATGGCCATCACTTTCAGGTCGTGGCCATCGAGGGCCGCCGCCTCGCCGGCGCATTGCGTGACACCGTTCTGGTCCCTCCCATGCAGCGCGTGACCATCGCCTTCACGGCCGAAAATCCGGGGCCGTGGCCGTTCCATTGCCACCACCTCTACCACCAGGTGCGCGGCATGGAGACGCTGCTCCGCTACACCTGACACAATTTGTCATGATCCAGAGCGGTCTTGTCGCACTTCGTTCGGCAAACAGGGATGGTTCGGAGTTCCAGACATGCGCCACATCCTGTTGATTACGGCGGCCCTCACATGGGCCGCGCCCGGCCATGCCGCGGATATCCGTGCTGGCTTTCAGGCGGCGATCGAGCTGAATGCCGAACTCCGCGGCCTTGTCGCCCAGCGCGCGGTGATCGAGGCACGTCGGCAGGGGGCGCAGGCATTCCTGCCGGCTGCGCCCTCCATCCTCCCGTCCTGGCGCACCACCACTTTCACGCAGCGCACCGGCTTTCAGGAATTCGAGATCGGCGGCGAGGTGCCGGTGTGGCTCCCGGGCGAATCTCGCGCGCTGCGCGGCAGCGTGGAGGCGCAGACGGCGCAGCTCGACGCCCGTATCGCCGAGGCGCGCATTACCCTGGCCGCCCTCGTGCGGGAGGCCTATTGGACCTGGGCGGCGGCCAATGCCGAACGCGAGGCGGCGCAGGCGCGGGTTACTTCGGCCCGGGCGCTGGAGCGTGATCTCACTCGCCAGGTCGGCGCGGGGCAGGTTCCGCGCGCCGACCTCCTGCTGGCCGCCGCCGACGCACGGGACGCCGAAGCGACGTTGACGACCGCGGCCGGTGCCGCACGCGATGCCGCCATCGCCTTTCGCACGCTCACCGGCACCAACCCCACGCCGGGGCAACCCGAACGCGCAGCCCCGCCACCCTCCGGCGAGGCGGCCCTGCGAGCCTTGCCCGCCGCCATCGTGGCCCGCACCTCGCAGGACCTGGCGCGGGCGGAGGAGCGCCTCGCGCAGGTCCGGGACCGTGCAAATCCTGCCATCTTCGGCGGCTGGCGCCGCGAGCGCGATGCAACGGGCGCCCCCTATATCGATCGGCTCCTGATCGGCGTCCGCATTCCTTTCTCCTACGCGCCGCAGGTCAACGAGCGCATCGCCACGGCGCGAGCGGAGGCGACGCTGGCGGAGGCGACGCTGGCGACCGTCGCGCGCACCCTGGCGGGCGCCGATGCGCGCGCCCGCGCCCAGGCCGGGGACGCCGCCGCCATCGCCGGCCTCGCCGAACAGCGTCACCGCGCGCTGGCCGAGCAGACGGGCCTCAGTGAAGCCTCTTACCGGGCCGGCAATCTTCCATTCGCGGAGGTCGTCCGCGTCCGTGCGCAAATCGCCCAGGCCGACGCGCAGCGCCGCCGCGCCCGTGTCGAGCAGGGGCGCGCCGCCTCCACCATCAACCAGACCCTGGGCCTGGAGCCACAATGATCCGATCCATCCTTCTGGCCATGACGCTGATCCTCGGCGTCATGGGTCCCGCCCTGGCCCATCCCGGGCATGATGACGAAAGCACGGCCGTGGCGACCGCCCTGCCACGCGCGGAAACGCACAGCGATCTGTTCGAAATCGTCTCCGTCCTGCAGCCCGGTGGTGTGCTCACCATCTACGTGGATCGGTGGTCCGACAACGCGCCGGTGGATGGCAGCGTGACGCTGACCATCGACGGACAGGAGGTGGCGGCGGAACGACAGGGCATTGGCCTTTTCGTCGTGCGTTCGCCCCTCTTGGCCAGAGCGGGACCGCGCGACGTGGTGTTCACGGTGAGCGCCGGCGAGGAGATGGACCTGCTGACGGCACGGCTTGAGGTGCCTGAAGTCGCGGTGGCTCATGGCGCGGCGGCCTCGGCGTTGGCGTTCCTCCGCAGCACCGCGACGCAGCTGGCACTCGGCGCCTTGCTGCTGGTGGTCGGCTTGCTGCTGGGCCGCGGCTCCGTCCGCCGACCGCTGCCCGCGATGGTGGAGGAGGATGAAGCGACCCCGGTGGTCGTGCCGACCAAGCCCGTTTCGGTGGAAGGGCCCGCGCGCCGCGTTGCCGCGCTGGGGCTCGGCCTCGCGCTGTTCGCCGCCCCCGCCTGGGCCGATCCCGGCCACGGCTCGGCACCAGGCTCGACCTCCACCTTCGAGGCGCCCCGCCGACTTGAGGATGGCGCGATCTTCATGCCCAAGGGTTCGCAGCGCCTGCTGACCATCCGCACGCAGGTGACGGCCAGCGGCGATGCATCGGCCTCCGTCCGCATGGTCGGCACGCTGGTGCCCGATCCCAATGCTTCCGGCCGGGTGCAATCCTCCCAGCCTGGGCGGCTGGAACCCACCGAGCGGGGTTTTCCCATTCTTGGGCAGCGCGTTGAGCGCGGCGAGGTGCTGGCCTTCGTGCTGCCGACCTACAGCGCGGCCGAGCGCGGCGGGCTGGTTCAGAACGCCGCCGAGTTGGATGCGCAGATCACCATTCTTGACGCGCGTGTGCGGCGCCTCGTCGCGTTGCGCGGCAGCGTCTCGGAACGCGAGATCTCCGAGGCGCAGGCCGAGCTCGCCGGCGCGCGGCAGCGCCGTCTGGCCATCCAGCCGGCCCTGTCGGGCCGTGAGCCGCTAGTGGCGCCGGTCTCCGGCGTGGTCTCGGTCGTTCGGGGCGCGGTGGGACAGCTGGTGGACAGCCAGGTCTCGGTCTTCGACATCGTCGATCCGTCGCGACTTTGGGTGGAGGCGCTGGCATTCGAGCGCCAGGGGCTGGACCGCGTAGCCGGCGCGACTGCCACGCTGGCCGATGGCCGGACCGTGGAGCTTACTTTCATGGGCCGCGGATTGACGGTGCGGCAGCAGGCCGTGCCGGTAAACTTCCGTGTGGAGAACCCGCCGCCAGACTCACCCATCGGTTCCTCGGTCATGGTCACGCTTCGCACCGCGCGCCAGGTGCAGGGCATCGTCCTGCCGGCCGACGCGGTCGTGCGTTCCGCCGAAGGACCGCCCGTCGTGTTCGAGCACGCGACGGCCGAACGCTTCGTGCCGCGTCAGGTGCGCGTGCAGCCGCTGGATGGTACGCGGGTCGTTGTGACGGCTGGGCTGGAGGCCGGGCGGCGCGTCGTCGTCCAGGGCGCCGGCCTCATTGCTCAGGTGCGGTGAACCATGTTCTTCAACGCCCTCGTCGGCTTCTCGCTGCGCAACCGGCTCTTCGTACTGGTCGCAGCACTGCTCGTCTCCGCCTATGGCACGTGGACGCTCACCCGCATGCCGGTGGATGTCTTCCCGGATCTGAACAAGCCGACCGTCACTTTGATGACCGAGGCAGAGGGCTTCGCGCCGGAGGAGGTCGAGCAGCTCGTCTCCTTCCCCATTGAGACCGCGGTGAACGGTCTGCCCGGCGTCACGCGCGTGCGCTCCGTGTCCTCTGTCGGGCTGTCCATCGTCTTCGTCGAGTTCGACTGGGGCGCCGACATCTGGCGCGCGCGCCAGCAGGTGAGCGAGCGGCTCAACCAGATCGCCACGCAATTGCCGCCGCGCGTGCTGCCTTCGATGGCACCGGTCTCCTCCATCATGGGCGAGATCATGTTGGTGGCGCTGACCGCGCCAGCCGATGGCAGCGTCACACCCATGCAACTGCGCGAGATCGCGGATTGGGTGATGCGGCCGCGCCTGCTGACCATCCCCGGCATCAGCCAGGTCATCCCGATCGGTGGCGAGGTTCGGCAATTCCGCGTCATGCCCGATATGGAGCGGCTACACGCGCTGGACCTCACGCATGAGGCAATGGTGGCGGCGCTCCGGCAGTTCGGCGTGAATGCCGGCGGCGGCTATGTGGACCAGGCAGGGCGCGAATTCCTGATCCGCAACATCGGCCGCACCACTTCGCTGGAGGACCTGCGCAACGCGACGGTGGGCTTCCGTGAGGGCCAGCCCATCGCGCTGCGCCAGGTCGCGGCGGTGGAGTTCGGCGCCCGCTTCAAGCGCGGCGACGCCGGGGTGGATGGCGCGCCGGCGGTGATCCTGGGCATCGGCAAGCAGCCTGGCGCCGACACGATCCGCTTGACGCGCGCCGTGGAGGCAGCGCTGGCCGAACTGCAGCGTGGCATGCCGCGCGGCGTTGTGGCGGACCGCATCAAGTTTCGTCAGGCCGGCTTCATCGAGCAGAGCATCGCCAATCTCCAGCAGGTGCTGGCGGAGGCGTTCATCGTCGTCGCGATCGTGTTGTTCGCCTTCCTGTTGAACGTGCGCACAACCTTCATCTCGCTCACCGCGATCCCGCTCTCGATTCTGCTGACGGCAATTCTCTTCGCGGCCTTCGGCCTGTCGATCAACACCATGACGCTCGGCGGAATTGCCATTGCCGTCGGGGAATTGGTGGACGACGCGGTGGTGGACGTGGAGAACATCTTCCGCAGGCTGCGCGAGAACCGGGACAAGGCCGTCCCCGAATCCGCGCTGCATGTGATCGCCGCCGCGAGCTCCGAGGTTCGCTCGGGTATCGTCTACGCCACCCTGATCATTGTCCTGGTGTTCCTGCCGCTCTTCGCCCTTTCAGGCATTGAGGGGCGGCTCTTCGCGCCGCTCGGCATTGCCTACATCGTCTCCATCCTGTGTTCCTTGCTGGTCTCCATCACGGTGACGCCCGTGCTGTGCTACTACCTGCTGCCGCGCATGAAGCGTATGGCGCATGGCGACGGATGGCTGGTACGCAAGCTCAAGGCCGGGAATGATCGCGCCCTGCGCTGGGGCTTCGGCCACCGCTCCCTTGTGCTGGGGCTTGCCGGGGCGGGTGTCGTGGTGGCCGGCGTTTCCGCCGTGTATCTTCCGCGCGCCTTCCTGCCCGCCTTCAACGAGGGCACCATCGTCATCGGCTTGACCTACCAGCCCGGCATCTCGCTGGCGCAATCCGATGCCCTGGGCACCGTCGCCGAGCGGCTCGTCATGGCCGTGCCCGAGGTGAAGGGCGTGGGCCGCCGCACCGGCCGGGCCGAGCTGGATGAACATGCCGAGGGCGTTCATACCTCCGAACTCGACCTCGACCTGCGCGAGAGCGGCAGGCCGCGCGCCGAGGTGCTGGCGGACATCCGCAGCCGGCTTTCGGCCCTGCCGGCCGCGATCAACCTCGGCCAGCCGATCTCGCACCGGCTGGACCACATGCTCTCCGGCGTGCGGGCGCAGATCGCGCTGAAGGTGTTCGGCGACGACCTCGACACGTTGCGAACACTTTCGGAAACGCTGCGCTCGCGCCTCGCCGCCAATGTGCCGGGCCTGGCCGACCTCCAGCTTGAACGGCAGGTGCGGGTGCCGCAGCTGCGTATCGCGGTGGATCATGAACGCGCGGCGCTCTATGGGGTGTCTGCCGCCTCGCTCACCGAGACTTTGCAGTCGCTGACGGGCGGTACCGTCATCAGCCAGATCATGGACGGCCCGCGCCGCTTCGACGTGGTCATGCGCCTCTCCGATGCCGACCGCACGACGGCGCGGCTGTCGGAGGCCCTCGTCGAGACGCCGGGCGGCCGCGTGCCGCTCCGCATGCTTGCCACCGTCGAGGAGTCCGACGGCCCCAACCAGATCCTGCGCGAGGGCGCCCGACGCCGCATGGTGGTGCTGGCCAACACCACGCCCGGCGCGGATATGGCCGCCGTGGTTGCCGCCATCCGGGAGGAGGTCGCTCGCATGGCCCTGCCCCCAGGCTACACGACCAGTCTCGAGGGCACCTTCCAGGCGCAGGAGGAGGCGATGCAGACGATCGGCGTGCTGGCCCTGATTTCCCTCTCGCTCATCTTCGTCGTGCTGTACTCGCGCTACCGCTCGGCCATGCTGGCCGCCATCATCATGGGCAACGTACCGCTAGCGCTCATCGGCGCCGTGGCCGCGCTGTGGATCGCCGGCCAGCCCCTCTCGGTCGCGACCATGGTGGGCTTCGTGACGCTGACCGGCATCACGACGCGCAATGGTATCTTGAAGGTCAGCCACTACCTCAACCTCGCCCTTCACGAGGGCGAGCGATGGGGCCTGGCGCTGGTGCTGCGCGGCAGCGCCGAACGCCTGACGCCGGTGCTGATGACGGCCCTCGCCGCCGGCCTCGCCCTGATCCCGCTGGCCATCGGCGCCGATGCGCCGGGCAAGGAGATCCTGCACCCGGTGGCCGTCACCATTCTGGGCGGCCTGGTCTCGGCCACGCTGCTTGACGCCTTCGTGACACCGATCCTGTTCCACCGCTTTGGCAGGCCCGCGCTGGAACGGCTGCGGGCCGAGGCGGCGGAGCGCAAGGCCGTCGCCGGACAGCAACGTCCGGCTCTCGAAACCTTCTGAACCCATGAGGATCATCATGACCCATCGCCGGATTCTTCTCCTCGCCTTCCTCGCGGTCTCTACCGGGCAGGCCTTTGCCCATGGCGGGGGCCGCGGCGTCAACGGTGGCGTCATTGGCGAAATAGGCGATCGTCACGTCGAGGTGCTGGCGCGAGATGGTGAGATCCGCGTCTGGGTGCTCGACGCCAACGACCACCCGGTGACTGCGGCGGGTGCCAGCGGTAGCGTCATCGTGTTGGCGCAGGGCAGGTCGCAGACCCTTCCCCTGGCAGCCGGCGAGGGCGGCGCCTTTCTGGTCGCGCGCGGCGAATTTCGTGCTGACCGTGCCATGCGCGTCGTCGCCACCCTGACGCTGCCGGGCCAGCCACAGCGTCAGGCCCGCTTCACGCCGGTCGAATAGCCTCGGATAATCCCCCAATGCTCGAACCCGCCGAACGCCGGTTGCTCGATCCCGAAGCCCATATTCTCGTCGTGGAGGATGATGGGGAGATGCGCAACCTGGTCTCGCGGCTGCTGCGCGAGGCCGGGTTTCGCGTTTCCGGCGCGCGGGACGGTCGCGAGATGTGGGAAATGCTCGACGGGCCAGCGGCCCCGCCCGACATCCTGTTGCTTGATGTCATGCTGCCGGGCGTCTCAGGCCTCGACTTGTTGCGCCGCCTGCGCGAGCGTTCTCGAATGCCGGTGATGATGCTGACGGCGCGTGGTGAGGAGATGGATCGGGTCCTGGGCCTGGAACTCGGTGCCGATGACTATGTGGCGAAGCCTTTCTCCCCGCGCGAGTTGGTGGCGCGCGTGCGCGCCCTACTACGCCGCACCGCCCCGGGAGATACGAATGCCGAATCCAGGTCCCGCCGCCTTGCCTTTGCTGGCTGGGTTTTGGACACGGCACGCCGTGAGCTCACTTCACCAGAGGGCGCCGTAGTGGATCTCTCCGGCGCCGAGTACGATCTTTTGATAGCATTCCTGGAACATCCGCAGCGTGTGCTGTCGCGCGAACAGCTGCTGGAAGTGGCGAAGCGGCGCGTTGGCGTAGACCCATTTGATCGTACGGTGGATGTGCAGGTTGGCCGGCTGCGCCGCAAAATCGAACCTGACGACAGCAGCCCGCTGCTGATCAAGACCGTGCGCGGTGCCGGCTACGTCTTCGTGGCCGACGTGACGCGCGCGTGAGGATGCCCTGGCCGCGTTCGCTGGCGGGGCGGATCACGCTGCTGATGTTGGGCGGGCTGACCCTGCTGCATGTGGGCTCCATGATCGTGCACGAGCGGGCGCTGCACGGCGCCGAGAGTGGCGCGCGCCTGGAGCGCCTCGCCGAGCGACTTTCCGCCGCCACCGTGGCCGTGGCTGCCGTGCCGGAGGCGGGGCGCGATGCCGCGGCGCATGCCCTGTCGCTGCCCGGCGTGGAACTGCACTGGGACCGGGTTCCGCCGGTGCCCGAGGGCGAGCCTCCGCCACCGCTCGCGGAGGCGGCCGCGCGGCTTGGCACTGGTGCCAGGCTTGCATGGGACCCCAAGGCCGAACCCGGACACCGTGTGATGGGCGCCATCCCCCTCGCCGACGGCGCGGGCTGGGTCGTCTTTGGCGCCAGTTGGCTCGCGGCGCCGGCCAACCCGATGGAGCGCGGCGCCGTTGTCTCGATGGTCGCGATGGCGCTGGGAATCGGCATCGTCTCGGTGCTGGTGGTGCGCTGGATCACGCGCCCGCTGCGGCGCCTGGCCGATGCCGCCGATGGCATCGGCCATGATCTCGGGGCCCGCCCCCTGGCGACGGAGGGGCCAGTCGAGGTGCGCCACGCGGCACTTGCCTTCAACGCCATGCAGAGCCGTATCCGGCGCCTGGTCGAGGACAGAACTGAAGCACTGGCGGCAGTCAGCCATGATCTGCGAACTCCGCTCGCACGCCTGCGACTGCGCGCGGGCTTCCTGCCCGAGGGCGAGGACCGTGCGCGGATGGAGGCGGACATCGCCGAGATGGAAGCCATGGTGGTGCGCACCCTCGACTACATCCGCGAGGGGCGAGACGGCGAGCCGGTGGTGCCGACGGACCTCGCCGCCATCCTGCAGACCCTCGCCTCGGACGCCGCGGATGCCGGGCATGACATTGTCTATGACGGGCCGCCGCGTGCGGTACTGCCGCTGCGGCGGTTGGCGGCCAAGCGGGCCTTCGCCAATCTGGTGGACAACGCCATCCGCCACGGTGCGTCGCCGGTGCGCCTGACCGTTCAGATCGAGCGCGACGCCTTGGTGGTGGATGTGAGCGATGGCGGGCCAGGGATCGCGCCTGATGACCGCGCCCGTGCCCTTGCGCCATTCCAGCAACTCGACACGGCGCGCGGTGCTGGCGGAAGCGGATTAGGGCTGTCCATCGCGCAACGCTTTGCCGAGGCGAGCGGGGGCACGATCGAACTGAGCCATGCGGACCAGGGTGGATTGGCGGTGCGCATTGCCTTGCCGCGCCAACAAAGCGTCGGACGATAAGCAGGCCTTGACCTTCCCAGTATAGCAAACACCATCTGAAGCCCTGTAGCGAAGGAGGGCTGGCACCATGCTTCACATGACGATTGCCAACATGCACTGCGGCGGCTGTGCCAAGGGCGTCCGCGCCAGTTTGAGTGAGGTCGCACCCGGTGTCACCGTGGAAATCAACCTGGAGCGCCGGCAAGCCAGCCTGGATGTCCCAGACGCGGCGCCCGTGCTGGCAAAGCTGCGCAGCGACGGATGGGAAGCCATGCCGATTGCCGACCAGACGATGACGGCACCGACCTGACATAATTTGTCATTCCCGTGAGAAGCAACGTCACAATTGCGGTCGTATCACATTTAGTATTGTCATCCATCGAAAGGTTCCACCATGCGCCGATCCACCCTGATTATTGCCGCCCTTGGCCTCGCGCTCGCTGGGGGTGCTGGCTTTGCGGTGGCCCAAATGCCGCATCAAGGGCCAGGCCATGGTGCCGCGCAGCCGCAGGCCGGCCACAATCATGGCGCCGCCGCACCCGCGAATGTGTCGCCGTCAACGCGCGCGTTCATGGCGGTGAACGACAAGATGCACCGTGACATGGCGATCACCTTTACCGGCAACGCCGACCGCGACTTCGCCGCCGGCATGATCCCGCACCACCAAGGTGCCATCGACATGGCGCGCGTCGCGCTGGAGTTCGGACGCGACCCGGAAGTGCGCGCGCTGGCCGAAAGCATCATTCGGGATCAGGAGCGTGAGATCGCGCAAATGCGTGCGATCGTGGCCCGGCTGCCTGCGCGATGAGCCTCCACGCCGCCAAGACGCGCCGCTGCGCGTTTGCCGCTGCTACGGCGCTTCTGGCGGCGCCAGCGGTCGCCCAGCGGCAGGAGCATGTCGAGGTTTGGCGTGACCCCCACTGTGGCTGTTGCGCCGCCTGGGTCGAGCATCTGCGTACCGAAGGGTTTGGGGTTACGGATCGCGTCGTTCCCTCCGTTGCGCCATTCCGCCGGATGCTGGGGACGCCGGCCGATCTGCTCTCCTGCCACGCCGGCCGCGTCGCTGGCCTGGTGCTGGAGGGCCACGTGCCGGCCCTTGCGATCCGTCGCGCGCTCTCTGACCGCCCCGCCGGCGTGATCGGCCTTGCGGTGCCTGCCATGCCGGTCGGATCGCCCGGCATGGAAGTGCCCGGACGCGAGCCCGACACCTACGACGTGGTGGCCTGGACCGCTGACGGCAGGCACCGGCCCTTCATGCGCTTCGTCGGCGCCCGCGCCGTCTGACAAGGAACAAAAAAACCATGAGGAAGCTCGGCACCTACACCACCGCGGCAGTCCTGGCGCTCGGGATCGCCGGCACGGCGCTCGCACAAACGGCGCCTCCGGCCGGTGCGGAACACGAGGGCCATCACCCTGACGCGCCGCCTACCGCCCAGCCGCCCGCGTTGCAGCGTGGGGCGCCTGCAGCCGGCATGGCCGGCCCGGGCGGCATGATGGGCGGCGACATGGGCCGCATGATGCAGCAGATGATGCAGGGTCGGATGGCCGCGGCCGCGCTGCAGCCGTTCCGCCGCATTGAGGGGCAGATCGCCTTCTTCCGGGCCGAGCTGCGCATCACCGACGCCCAGCTCTCGCAGTGGACCGCCTTCGCCGATGCCGTCCGCGCCCAAGCCGAGAGGCTCCGCGGGGCCACCCAGCAGGCGATGGGCGGCGGGACGGGGCCTGTCCCTGCACCGCAGCAGATGGAGCGGCGCATCACCTTCCTGACCGCCCAGCTGGACGCGATGCGCGCGGTCTCTGCCGCCGCGGCGCCGCTCTACGCGACGCTCTCCGAGGAGCAGCGCCGCACTGCCGACGAGCTGATCGCCGAGCATTTCCGCAGCATGCGGATGGGGATGTAGTGACATGGACCGGACGGGCACCGTAGGCGCCGAGGCCAAGCCATCCTGGTGGCGCACACGCGCAGGAGTCGCCGTGATCGGCTTTGCGCTGATCGCGGCCTTCTACGTCCTGCGGGAGCATTGGGGCCACGCGTTCGGCGCGCTCCCTTACCTCATCCTCTTAGCATGCCCGGTGATGCACCTGTTCATGCACCACGGGCATGGCCACGGCGGAGGCGAGCAGAACGCTGGTTTAGGTCGTGGCAACGGAGCCAAGTGATGCATCAGGTGCCGCGAAGGTGGGCTGGATTAGCTCCTCCCGCGGCACGCTACCTCGTGGCCATGCTAGCCTTGAACCTGGGCTGGGAAGTCGCGCAGCTCCCCCTCTACACGTTGTGGGTGGAGGGTACGCCGGGCGAGATCGCCTTCGCCGTCCTTCATTGCACTGGCGGGGACGCGATGATCGCTGCCGCCGCGTTGGCGGCGGCGATCCTGTTGACCCGATCCTGGCATTGGCCGAGCCAGGGATGGGGGAGCGTCACGCTGATCGCGACCCTGATTGGCCTTGGCTACACGGTGTTCAGTGAGTGGCTGAATGTCGATCTGCGCCAATCCTGGACCTACACGGCCGCCATGCCGCGCCTTCCGCCGTGGGGAACCGGGCTCGCTCCCTTCCTCCAATGGCTGCTGTTGCCGCCACTGGCGATGCTGGCAGCGCGGCCGCCTGCGCGACCTTTCGCGCGCTGAGAGGTTAAACGGACATGGAACATCACGGCCCCCACACCGCCCACGGCAAGCACGATCCTGAGCTTGAAGGGACTGCCGCGGCGTCGGGCACCGTGAAGGATCCGGTCTGCGGCATGACGGTGGACCCGGCAAAGACCGCGCACCACGCCGATCATGCGGGGCATGCCTACCATTTCTGCTCAGCCGGTTGCCGCACCAAGTTCATCGCCGAACCGGGAAAGTATCTGCAGGCGCGTGCGCCTTTGCGCGCAGAGGCGGTGGCGCCGGGCACCATCTACACCTGCCCGATGCACCCGCAAATCCGGCAGCCAGGGCCGGGCAGTTGCCCGATCTGCGGCATGGCACTCGAACCTGAGACCCCCTCGGCCGAGACGGGACCCAACCCGGAGCTGGTGGACTTCACCCGGCGCTTCTGGATCGGCCTCGTGCTGACCATCCCAGTCTTTCTGCTGGAGATGGGCGGTCACCTGACGGGGATGATGCACCTCGTCGGCGGGCAGCGCGTCGGCAACTGGATACAACTTGCGCTGGCGACGCCCGTGGTGCTCTGGGCGGGCTGGCCTTTCTTTGTCCGCGGCTGGCAGAGCCTGGTGAACCGCAGCCTCAACATGTTCACCTTGATCGCACTCGGCACTGGCGTCGCCTGGGTATTCAGCGTCGTGGCCACCCTCGCCCCAGGCATTTTCCCGGCAGCCTTCCGTGCGGCGGATGGCTCGGTGGCGGTGTATTTTGAGGCCGCTGCGGTGATCGTCGTGCTGGTGCTGCTTGGGCAGGTGCTCGAACTGCGGGCGCGCGAACAGACGGGAGGCGCCATCCGAGCGCTGCTCGATCTGGCGCCAGCCCAAGCCCGTCGGTTGCGCGACGATGGTTCGGATGAGGAGGTGCCGCTGGCCGCCATCGTGGTCGGCGATCGGCTGCGCGTTCGTCCCGGTGACAAGGTGCCGCTCGACGGCGCTGTGCTGGAGGGTGCGTCCAACGTCGATGAGAGCTTGGTGACGGGTGAGGCAGTGCCGGTCACCAAGACGGTGGGTGATCAGGTCGTCGGCGGCACGCTGAACGGCCAGGGCAGCTTCGTCATGCGGGCCGATCGCGTTGGCCAGGACACGGTGCTGGCGCAGATCGTGCGCATGGTCGCGGGTGCGCAGCGTTCCCGCGCGCCAATCCAGCGTCTGGCTGACCAGGTCAGCGGCTGGTTTGTGCCCGTGGTCGTGGGCATCGCGCTGGTCGCCTTCGCAGTCTGGGCGGTGTGGGGGCCAGAGCCGCGTCTCGCCTTCGCGCTGGTTGCCGCGGTGACGGTGCTGATCATCGCCTGCCCGTGTGCGCTGGGGCTGGCGACGCCGATGTCCATCATGGTCGGCGTGGGCCGGGGTGCGCAGGCGGGGGTGCTGATCAAGAACGCCGAGGCGCTTGAGCGCATGGAGCGGATCGACACGCTCGTCGTCGACAAGACCGGCACGCTCACCCAGGGGCGGCCGGACGTCGTGGCTGTGATCCCGGCAGCAGGCGTGGCCGAGGAGGAGGTGCTGCGGCTGGCGGCGGGGTTGGAACGGCCCAGCCAACATCCCCTCGCCGAAGCCGTGGTGCGGGCGGCGGAAAAGCGCGGCGTCGTCGTGCCGTCAGTCGAGGGCTTCGATGCCCCTATTGGTCGCGGCGTGACCGGCACGGTCGAGGGACGCCAGGTCGCGGTAGGCAACGCCCGGCTGATGGATGAGACCAAGGTGGATGTCGGCGCCCTATCGGCGGAAGCCGAGCGTCTTCGCGGTGATGGCGCCACGGTCTTCTTCGTGGCGGTGGATGGCCGCGCCTTCGGGATCGTCGCCGTGGCCGATCCGGTGAAAGAGACAACGGCGGCGGCACTCGCGGGTCTTGCGAAGGATGGCGTGCGGGTGGTGATGCTGACTGGCGATAACCGCACGACGGCGGAGGCCGTGGCGCGGCGGCTTGGCATCACAGAGGTCGAGGCGGAGGTCCTGCCCGAGGATAAGCAGCGCATCATAGAAAAGCTGAAGGCGGAGGGGCGCCGCGTCGCCATGGCAGGCGATGGCGTGAACGACGCGCCGGCACTGGCGGCGGCCGAGGTGGGCATCGCCATGGGCACTGGCACGGCCGTGGCGATCGAAAGCGCGGGCATCACGCTGCTCGGCGGGGATCTGATGGGCATCGTGCGGGCGCGGCGGCTGTCGGAGGCTGTGATGGGCAATATCCGGCAGAACCTGTTCTTCGCCTTTGCCTACAATGCGGCCGGCGTACCGATCGCGGCGGGCGTGCTGTATCCGATGTTCGGCATCCTTTTGTCGCCCATCATCGCGGCGGCGGCCATGGCGCTGTCGTCGGTGAGCGTGGTCGGGAATGCACTTCGGCTGCGAACAACGCGGTTGGATTGACCCAGTTGGAGCGTATCGACGGTTCTGGGATGCGCCTCAAGGCACCCGTCGCTTGGCAACCCCTACAGACAGCGTGGCTGCCGCCAGATCGAATGTTGCCGCCGAGATGTTCCGCGCCATCACCCGCACCGTGTTGTTCGACCAGACCGCTGCATCGAGCTCGATGAATCGGGTCGACGACACCAGCGACGCCGTTGCCAGGTCGCCGGCCCGCGCCCCGTTCACCGTGACGTCGAGCAGCGCGGTCGCCCCTGGCGCCAGGCTCGGCAGATCCCAGGCCAGCTCCGCGGCGAACTCCCTCCGCCCTGAGCCGACCAGTGCCCCGGTCAGCAACGGCGTGCCGTTCAGCACCGCGGGTGCCGCCTCCGGCAGCCCGTAGAGGCGCAGCGATTGCAGGTCGATCGGTCCGTCGAACCCGATCACCCCGACCTGCGCATAGGCCACGGACGCACCGACGCGGATGGTCTGCCGCCGGTTGAAGTTGGCATCATCCATCGGCGCGCCGGCGTTCCACCCTTTGGCCGGCCCGTTCCACTGCATGGTGGTGATCGAGGCGAGCACGTCTCCCGCGATGTCTTCGCGGACGTTCCCGGCGCCATCGAACACGCGCACGAAGAGCCGACCCCCCGACGCCCCGCTCGTCAGCCAATGTGCCAGCGCGAACTCCTTCGCCTGGGAGGTGTCGAGCATCCACCCCAGGCCGCGGTTCGCCGCCAGCGTCACCGCCCGGTCGGTCGGCGTCAGGTCGGTCAGCCCATTGAAGCAGAAATCCGCCATGAAGGTCGCGGTGGTGGTCGAGGTGGCGATGGTGATCAGCCCCTCCACCCCGACCTCGGTCGCCGACTGGCGAAACGCCGCGGCGCGGGTGTTGGGCGCGCCGGCCAGAAAGCGCTGGAAGCGCGACGCCGGCGCGCGATGCCGGTTGATCACCGCATTGCCGCAGCGGTTCGCCGTGGCGGTGTAGTCGATGCCGACCAGGTAGGTGTTGGTCCAGGCGATATCGTACTCGCAATCCTGCGCCCCGGCCGTGTGCCGCGCCGCCAGCGGCGAGCAGGCCTCCATGCGCATGTTGCGCGCGATGATGGCAGAGCCCGAGGTCTGGTTCAGGAAGGGGATGGCGATGTTGCTGCCGGCCTGGCGCAGCTCGAAGTTCGGCGCGTCAAAGACGTGGCGGTTGTGATTGGAGTAGGCGCCAGGCTCATTGCCGAAGCGTACCCCGAAGCGGTCCAGCGCAGCGTTCACCCCCGTCGCCTGGGCGAAGTGGCCGCCATAGTAGCGGATTGAGGTGTTCCACGCCGTCGCCGTCGCGCACCAGATGTCGAGGCCGATGCGGTTGTTGACGATGCGCCCCAGGGTGAAGGTGCTGTCCTCCACGCCGCGGCCATCGCCCAGCGTCCGCATGCCGATGGTGAAGCCTTCGACGCGGCGAAGCTCGATCTGGCTCGCGTCGACGTTGCGCACGGTGATGCCGATATCGGCCTCTGAGGACCAGTCCGACAGCGTCTGTCGGATGACGTTCAGCCCGGTGTAGAGCTTCTCGGCATTGCGGATGGTGCCGCCATCGCCGAGCACGAGCACCGAGGTGGGCGCCGTGCCCGTGTAGCGGATGGTCCCCTGCATGATCAGACCGCGCGCCCCGCCAGGCAGCGTGACGGTGCCGGAGACGTTCCAGGTGCCGGGCGGGATCATCGCGAATTTCTGGTCTGCCCCGGCGCGATCGAAGGCGGCCTGGATCGCGGTGCGATCATCGGCCACGCCGTCGCCCAGCCCGCCGAAATCGTTCGGCAGCACCGCCTCGCGGTCGCGCAGGTACTTCGCGAAGTCGCTCTTGTTCAGGTTGGCGTTGAGGACCAGCAGGTCGTCGATACGTGCCGGCATTTTTCCCGAATCTCCGATCAGAGTGCGGTGGCGGTGACCGGGCCGGCGAAGGCGGAGACGTTGCCCTCGGCCGAGACG
>CAYNBM010000054.1:0-18724 GCA_964395305.1 uncultured Rubritepida sp. | reverse complement strand
CATCGCTCCAGCCTCTCAGGAGTTGGAGCCTCCGACAAACCCGGGGCGGTTCACTTTACCCCGGCCAAGCCAGCAAAAGTCCTCGATCATGCCGGCTTCATCGAGGATATGCGCGGCAAAGCAGCCGCCCATCGGCCAGGCGAGCAGCGATGCCCAGCGCCCGGATTACGCCCGGGAGTTATGACGTGACACCCGAGACAACGCCGGGTGGCAGGGACGGGGTAGCGCAGGCGTTGAGCAGCAGCGCCAGTAGAGCTCTCAAGGCAGGACTTTACCAGGGTTCATCAGGCCCAGCGGGTCGAGCGCCGCCTTTATGGCCTGCATGGCGGCGAGTTCAGCGCCGCCACGCCAATCCTCCATCATGTCGGTCTTCAGTCGGCCGACACCGTGCTCTGCGGAAAAACTGCCACCATAATCGCGCACGATCGCATTCACGCAATCCATGATGTCATGGCTGCGGGCGAGGAAGGCCGCGCCGTCCATCTCCAGCGGCTGGGCCAGGTTCATGTGGATATTGCCGTCGCC
The DNA here is from genome assembly GCA_964395305.1 of uncultured Rubritepida sp. Classification (GTDB taxonomy): domain Bacteria; phylum Pseudomonadota; class Alphaproteobacteria; order Acetobacterales; family Acetobacteraceae; genus Rhodovarius. The sequence continues at coordinate 18,199 of CAYNBM010000054.1, read as the reverse complement.
GAGATGGCCAAAGGGCACCGGGCGGCTGCCGGGGATGAGGTTTTTCAGCGCCTCCGAAGAGCGCCGGATCATCTCCGGCACCGCCGAGACTGGCACCGAGACGTCGTTCTTGACCGAGGCGCCGGCGCGCTTCTGCCCCTCCGGATGTTCCTCGCGCAGTTTCCAGAGGGCCGCGCGCTGGGCGCCGGATTCCGCCAGTGCCGCGTCCAGCACTTCGCCGGCTTCCATCGCTGCTTCAAGCACGCTTTCCAATAGGGCGCGCAGCCCGGCATTGGGGCGGGAGGAGGCGAGGTCGACCAGCACGTAATGTTCCGCCCGCTCGGCCAGCGGCAGCACCACGCCCGGGACATTGTCCAGCACCAGATGAAGGCTGCCTGCGGACATGTATTCGAAGGCGCGCACGGCGCTCTCATCCTGGTCGCGGAAGCGGCGGAACAGGGACAGGGCGGCGGCCTCATCGGCCACGGCGCAGAGGGCCACGGCTTCCTCCCGCGGAAGGGGGAAGAGGCGCAGCGCGGCCGCGGTGATGAAGCCCAGCGTGCCCTCTGCGCCGACCAGCAGGTGGCGCAGGGCGTAGCCGGTGTTGTCCTTGCGCAGCCGGCGCAGCCCGTTCCAGATCGCCCCGTCGGGCATGACGCATTCCAGCCCCAGCATCAGCTCGCGCGCATTGCCGTAGCGCACAGTGGTGTTTCCGCCGGCATTGGTGGAGAGCACGCCACCGATGGTGGCGGAGCCCTCGGCGCCAAGCGACAACGGGAAGAGTGCGCCGTTCGCGCGGGCGAAATCCTGCGCGGTTTTCAGCACAAGGCCGGCTTCCACCACCATGGTCATGTCGTTGGTGTCGATGCTGCGGATCCGGTTCATGCGGGTCAGCGCCACCACCACCTGGTGGCCGGATTCGTCAGGCGTGGCGCCGCCGACCATGGAGGTGTTGCCGCCCTGCGGCACCATCGCCACCCGCGCGGCCACGCAGGCCTTCACACAGGCGGAAAGTTCCTCGGTTGAGCCGGGCCGCAGCACCGCCAGGGCGGCGCCTTGGTAGAGGCTTCGCCAATCCGTCAGCATCGGCGAGGCATCGGCGCCGGTCAGCAATCCGGCGGGACCGGTGATGGCCGCCAGGGTTTCCAAAAGCGATGTGGGGTGCGGGGCTTCAGGCATCCCCCAGCAATCCCGCTTGCAAGCGGCGGGGTCAAGCGGCACCTTGCGAACAAACAAATGTCGAGGAGGGCGCCATGCGGCAGACCCGCATTCCCTGTGTCATCATGCGTGGAGGCTCCAGCCGAGGGCCCTATTTCCTGGCCTCCGACCTGCCGGACGATGCGGTGACGCGCGACGCCGTGCTGCTGGCCGTTATGGGCAGTCCGCATCAACTGCAGGTTGACGGCATTGGCGGCGCCAATACCCTGACCAGCAAGGTCGCCATCGTCTCGCCCAGTGCCGAGCCGGATGTGGATGTAGATTACCTGTTTGCCCAGGTCGATATTGGCAAGGCGCTGGTCGATACCCGGCCGAATTGCGGGAACATGCTGTCGGGCGTCGGCCCCTTCGCGCTGGAGGCTGGCCTGGTGCGGGCCACCGGCGAGGAGACCATCGTGCGCATCCGCAACAAAAACACCGGTGCGCTGGTCGAGGCGTTGGTGCAGACCCCGGGCGGCGAAGTCACTTATGAGGGCACGGCCGAAATCCCCGGCGTGAACGGCACCGCCGCCCCCATCATGCTGCGGTTTCGTGAGGTGGCCGGCGCCAAGACCGGCAAGCTGTTCCCGACCGGCCACCGGATGGATGTGATCGATGGCGTCGCAGTCTCCATGGTGGATTGCGCCATGCCGATGATGATCCTTCGTGCCGCCGACCTCGGCACCTCCGCCGAGGCCGCGCCGGCTGAGATCGACGGCGACCGCGCGCTGCTGGCGCGCATCGAGGCCATCCGCATGGAGGCCGGCCGCCGCATGGGTTTTGGCGATGTGACGGACAGCGTTGTGCCAAAGGTGGGCCTGGTCGGCCCCACCGAGGGCGCCGATTTCGCCGTGCGCTACCTCACGCCGCACGCCGTGCACAAGGCACTGGCGGTGACGGGTGCCATATGCTTGGCAGCGGCCGCGAAATGCCCTGGCACCACGGTGCACTCGGTCAGCAGGCGGGTGGGCGACATTGCCTACATCCGCCACCCCGGCGGCGTCATCGAGGTCCCGATCTTGATGAATGGCGATGAGGATGTGGCCTGGGCGGGCATGCTGCGCACCGCTCGGCGCATCATGGAAGGCACGCTGCTGGTGCCGGGCCGCGTCTGGGCCGGCCATGTCATGCGGATGGCTGCGGAGTGATGCGCCGCCGTCACCTCCTGGCCGCACTGGCGCCCCTGCCGGCACTGGCCCAGCCGGCCTTCCCGACGCGGCCGTTGCGCATCCTCACCGCCTTCGCCGCGGGCGGGGGCACTGACCTCATCGCCCGCACCCTGGCCCAGGCCATGACCGGGCCGCTCGGGCAGACCGTGATCGTGGAGAACAGGCCCGGCGCCGGCGGCAACCTCGCCACCGACACGGCCGCTCAGGCACCGGCCGATGGCTACACCATCCTGATGGGCAATCACGGCCCGATGAGCGTGAACCCCACCCTGTTCCGCAATCTACGCACCAATCCAGAAACGGCGCTGGAGCCCATCGGCCTGGTCGCCGATGCGCCGCTGGTGGTGGTGGTGGGCAACCGGTCGCGCGCGCAGGATTTCGCCGGGCTGATGACGGAGATCAGGGCGGCCAATGGCAACATCACCTATGGCTCGGCCAGCAATGGCTCCGCCAGTCACCTCGCCGCCGCGCTGCTCATGCAGATGGCGGGCATGGAGGCAGAGCATGTCCCCTATCGCGGCGCCGGTCCCGCGCTGACCGATGTGGTGGGCGGCACGCTGCATTTCATGGTCACCACGCTGCCCTCGGTGGTCGGGCTGATTTCCGGCGGCCAGGTGCGGGCCTTGGCCGTGACCGGCGAGACTTCCATTCCGGTGCTGCCCGGCGTACCGCCGGTGGCCGTCACCGTGCCGGGCTACAAGGCCACCGCCTGGTATGGCATTCTGGTGCGCGCCGGCACTCCCGCGCCGATCGTGGCGAAGCTGACCGAGGCCAAGCGCACGGCGATGGGCGATGCCGCGCTGATCCACCGCCTGCGCGAGGAGGGGGCCGAGCCTTCCAACATGGACGGCCCGGCCTTCGGCCGGCTGATCCGCGAGGAGCGCGTGCGCTGGGCCCAGGTGGTGCGCCGCGCCAATATCACCGTCGATTGAAGGGATTTTCCACATGCGGGCATAGATTCTGGCGGCGACAATGGCCGCCGGCGCGGCGGGCGCGCAACCCCTGACCTTGGAGCGCCACGGCAGCTTCCATGTCGGCGGGCGCGAGGTGGTGGTGAGCGGCCAGCCGGTGCGCGAGGTGTTGTTCAGCCCCGGCGGCGTGCCCGCGCGCGTCGACCCCAACGGCACCTACCTGATGGCCGGCATGTACGCGCAATTCATGGTGCCCACGCCGCTGCGGGGCGCTGCGCCGATGCTGATGTGGCATGGCGGCGGGCTGACCGGCGTGACCTGGGAAACCACCCCCGATGGCCGGCCGGGCTGGCAGGATTTCTTTGTCCGTCGTGGCTGGCACACGGTGGTGAGCGATGCGGTGGAACGCGGCCGCGCCGGCTGGACCATGATCCCCGAGCAGACCGGCGGCACGCCCGTGCTGCTGACGGTGAACAACCCCTGGGAGCGGTTCCGCATCGGCCCGAGCTATGCACGGCGCGAGGTGATGCCGGGCAGCCAGTTCCCGGTCGAGGCCTATGAGAATTTCGTGCGCCAGAACGTGCCGCGCTTCACCACCACCGATGACCTGACGCTGGCGGCCTATATCGCGCTGCTGGAGCGGGTGGGGCAAAGCGTTGTCGTCGCGCATAGCCAGGCCGGGCTTTTCGCCAACCGCGCGGCGCAGGCGCGGCCGGATCTGGTGCGCGCGCTGGTTCTGGTGGAACCGGCGGCCGTGGGCGATTTCGCCCAGGTGGCCGCCCTGGCGCGGGTGCCCATGCTGCTGGTCTATGGTGACTACATCGTCGAGGACGCGCGCTGGCCGACGATTCGCGCGAATGGGGTGCGCTGGGCCGAGGCGGTGCGCGCCGCTGGCGGTTCGGCCGATGTGGTGGACCTTCCCGAGCGCGGCATCCGCGGCAACAGCCACATGATCATGATGGACCGCAATTCGGACCAGGTGGCCGCGTTGGTGCAGGATTGGCTGGCGGCGAAGGGGCTTTGGCGCTGAATCAGGCCGCTGCGGTGCCGCGTTCCTGGCGCAGCAGCGGCCGCATGGTCAGCACCGTGACCAGCAGCATCGCCACCTCCAGCCCATAGGCGAACTGGTAGCCGGTGGCGGCATTCGCCCCCGGCCAAGCGGCGCCGAGGTCGCGGATCACCCCGCCCAGCGCCATGGCCATCCCCGCCGCCGTGGCCTGCACCGCGCCCCAGGCGCCGAGTGCAAGGCCGGTCTGCTCCTTGGGCGCGGTCACCATGGTGGCAGTCAGCGTGCCATGGGAGAACAGACCGCCGCCGAAGCCGATGACGAAGACGCCGAGCGCGAAAAGGCCGGGCGCCATGGCCGGCGCCGCGGCCATCACCGCGAGAAAGCCGGGCACGCCCACCAGCGCGCCCTGGTTGGCCATGCGGAACGGGTCGGCCCCCCGGCTGAGCACGCGTGACGCCAGGCCGAAGCCCAGCAGCCCGCCCGTTGCCAGACAGGCGGTGAGCAGCGTGGTCGAGCCCACCGCCATGCCCAGCACCTGGCCGCCATAGGGCTCCAGCAGCACATCCTGCATGGAAAAGCCCATGGTCCCGATGCCAATGGCCAGCAGCCGGCGGCGGGCATGGCGGACGCTGATGAAGCCATTCCAGGTCTCCCGGAAGCTCGGGGTCTCGCGGAGCAGCGAGGTGCGGCGGGGGTCGCGCGGCTCCTGCTTCCACAGAGCGGCGAGGTTGAGGAAGATGGTCAGCACCGCCGTGCCCTGGATGACCTGGATGAGCTTGGCGTTGTTGTAGTCATGCAGCAGCAGGCCGAAGGCCAGGGCACTGACGATCATGCCCAGCAACAACATGACATACATCAGCCCCACCACCTTGGGCTGCGAGGCCTCGGGTGCGAGGTCATTGGCCAGGGCCAGGCCGACGGTCTGGGTTGTGTGCACGCCGGCGCCGACCATGAGGAAGGCGAGTGCCGCCGCCGCCTGGCCGACCCAGATCGGTGTGGTGTCCGATTCGCCCTGACCCGCCAGCACCAGCAGCGCGAAGGGCATAATCGCCAGGCCGCCGAATTGGATCAGTGTGCCCTGCCACATATAGGGCACCCGGCGCCAGCCCAGCAGCGAGCGGTGCGTGTCGGACCGAAAGCCGATCACCGCACGCAGCGGCGCGAAGACCAGCGGCAGCGCAAGCATAATCGCAACGAGCGAGGCGGGCACCTCGAGTTCGACAATCATGACGCGGTTGAGCGTTCCCACCAGCAGCACCAGCGCCATACCCACCGAGACCTGGAAGAGGGACAGACGCAGCAGTCGGGACAATGGCAGGTCGGGAGTCGCCGCATCCGCGAAGGGCATGAAGCGGGAGCCCAGACCCATCCACCCCTGGATGAGCTTGCGGCTGATGATGTTCATGTCTGCCGGCCTCACCTATTTGCTGTTGCGGCCGCAGCAACCCCTGGGCGCTCAGCCGGGGGGCGCTCGGCCGGAGAGAAGGCGGCCGGGATGCAGAACATCCCGGCCGTCATAGGCGTGGGGTGCTGGACCCCGCGCGTTACGCCTGGGAGATCTGCACCGAGGCCAGCGCCGCGGGGACGGCTGGTTGGGTTGGCATGATCTCGCTGACGGCGGCACGACGCCCGCCCTTCAGGAAGGCCGGGAAGAAGTCGGTCGTCAGCAGCAGCGCGGTGTGCACCGAAAGCGATGCGACGACGATCGCCACGAAGCAGACCGGGATGAAGACGGTGGGCTTAACGACCAGCCACATTCTGCCATTGATCATGTGTCGTGCCTCCTACTTCAGCCAGGGGGTGAGCTGATAGGCCAGGAAATGCGCGCAGATCGAAATGAATCCGAACACGCGGGTCCCGCTGACCAGGTATTTGTGCAGTTCCTCGGCCTCGCCGAGTGTCAGGCCGGTCGGCCAGACCTTTTCGCCATCAGGCATTGTCAGTTCCTCCATCGTTAACAGGACACATCGGTGCCGAACCCGGGACTGGGCTCCTCGTGGCTGCAGCAACCGGCATGTGGCGCGCGGGCGCAGCGATGACTTTTCTCTTGACGACAGGGGTCCCGCATGTGGGACCGCGCGCGTTCCGTCGTCGGACGTGGGCTGCCGTCATCACGGTTCTCCATCGGAGGAAACAGACTTGGACCAGAAACTGTCACAATTGATTGACACACTGGACTGTCAACGATGATCATCATGGCGACATACCTGATGTCAAGCGGAGTCATGCCATGAATAAATAAATATTAATCCTTAAGACAGGTTTTGGCCGGCCCTCAGCCTAGGGCGTGGACCGCAACGCCAATGATTCCGCCGGCTAGCAGCACGTAAAGCGGGCTGCGGTCGCTGCGCCAGATGAACAAGGCGCTACCTGCTGTGATGACGGGTGCAAGGAAAAACGCCGCCGCGGCCTCGCCGAGGATGAAGCCCGAGGCGCCCATCAACCCCAGCGCCAGCGGGATCAGCCCGGCCTGAGCTGGCTTGATCCAAGGAGCACCCTTCAGCCGGTCTAGCCAACCCGCCACCGTCCAGGCCAGGCAGGCGGCCGGCGTGAGGATGCCGATGGTGGCCAGCGCCATGCCCTCCCAGCCGCCTATCGCCATGCCCATCACGCTGGCCGACAGGATATTCGGCCCGGGCGCGGCCTGGGCCAGGGCATAGAGTTGGCTAAAGGTCGCGTCATCCAGCCAGCCGCGGCTGTCGACCAGGATGCGGTGCATCTCGGGTGAAAGCGCATTGGCCCCCCCCACCGCCAGCAGTGAGAGCATCGCGAAGGTGGCGAGGATGTCGAGCGGCGACGGACTCATGTCCTGCCCCAGGAGCCAAAGGCGCGCCGCAACGACATGCCGATGGAGAGCGGCCCGAAGATCAGAATGATCCAGGGCAGCGGCACCCGCCAGAAGGCCGCCAGGGCTGCGATGGTGAGGATGGCGATGACCTGCTCCGGCGGCGGCCTTAATCTGAATCCCGATTTCAGCGCCGCCCCCAGCGCCATGCCGGCCGCGGCCGCTGCCACACCCTTCATGAAAGCGCCGATCCAGGGATCCTGGCCGAATTCCTGCCAGACGACGACCAGGCCGAGCACCACGAAAAGCGGCAGCAAAAAGAAACCACCCACCGCCGCCAGGCTGCCGATCAGGCCGTGGCAGCGCCGCCCATACATCACCGCGAAATTGCCGATATTGGGCCCGGGAAGCACCTGGGCGAGGCCAAGCAGCTCGGCATATTCGCGCTCGGTCATCCAGCCGCGGCTGTCCACCAGCACCTGCCGCGCCCAGGCCACAGCGCCACCGAAGGCAAGGCCGCCGATTTGCAGAAAGCCAAGAAAAAGTTGCCTGGGTGTGGGCGTGCGCGACTCATTCATGCCGCAAGCCAAGGCGCTCGCCGACACGCTGTCTAGCCCCGTCTATCGCGGTGCCGCCGCGCGCATCAGCCGATCATTGATGGCAGCGCCCAGTCCCGCCTCCGGCACCGTCTGAGCGGCGATCCCCGAAAGTCCCAGACGCCCGCCCTCGGCATCCAACCAGCGCAGTCCGCTGAACAGCCTGGCCGCCGCCTCAACTGCGTTGCCAGCCTCGGAGAGGTTCCAGGTGATCGCGGCCCCTGGCAGGGTAGCGCCGAAGGCCAGCAGGGCCTCATCGCTGCGCACCGCGCTGGCCGCCATCCGCAGCGGCAGGGCGGGAGCGTAATGCGAGAGCATCATTCCTGGGCTGCGGAGGGTCGGTGTCGGGCCGGCATTGATCGGCAGCGCAACTCCTACGGGGCCGATCACCGCCTCAATCGATGCCCGCGGCACCCCGCCGGGGCGCAGCAGCACCGCACCAGCGCCCGAGAGGTCCAGCACCGTGCTCTCCACCCCCACCGCGCAGGGGCCGCCGTCCAGCACCGCGGCAATGCGGCCCGATAGCTCTTCCATCACATGGGCAGCCGTGGTCGGGCTGACCCGGCCCGAGCGGTTGGCCGAGGGTGCGGCAATCGGGAGCCCCGCCAAGCGCAGCAAGGCCCGCGCGCCGGGATGCGCCGGCACCCGCACCGCCAGCGTATCCAGCCCCGCCCCGGCCAGCAGATCCAGCCGGCTGCGGGGGTGGCGCGCCAGCACCATGGTCAGTGGTCCGGGCCAGAAGGCATCGGCCAGTGCGCGCGCCCGCGCATCGGGCAGCACCTCGGCGAAGGCAGCCTCCACGTCGAAAAAATGGCAGATCAGTGGATTGAAATGCGGCCGGCCCTTGGCTGCGAAGATACCGGCGACGGCCGCGGCATTGCGGGCATCGCCGCCCAGGCCATAGACAGTCTCGGTGGCAAAGGCGACGAGTTCGCCGGCCCGAAGCAGGGCCGCGGCAGTCTCCGGCTCAGTGAGCAATAGGGTCAATTGGCGCCCCAGGCCTCGCGGGGTGTCAATCGGCACCCCAGGCGATAAACCCGGCATTGCGGAAATCCGGCTTGCCGTAGGCCAGCCTGCTGCCGTCCATATCGGTCACCCGCCCGCCCGCGGCCTCCACAACCGCCTGGCCGGCTGCGCTATCCCATTCCATCGTCGGGCCCGGGCGCGGGATCACATCGGCCAGCCCCTCGGCCAGGACGGCGAACTTCATCGCTGAACCCATGTGCCGCGTCTCGGCCAGGGCATGGCCGGCCAGGATGCGCTCGACCCGCCCGGGGTTGGGATGGCTGCGGCTGTCCAGCACGGTGAGCCCGGCGGCGGGGCGCGGCCGGGCGCGGATCGGGCGGTGGATGCCGGCATGCTGCTTGAAGGCGATGCCCTCCAGCACCAACCCGCCTACCACGCTACCTTCCACTGGCAGGGCGATCACGCCCAGGCGCGGAAAGCCATTCTCGATCAAGCCTATGCAGACGACGAATTCATCGATGCCCTTCGCGAATTCCTTGGTTCCATCCAGCGGGTCCACCAGCCAATAGCGTGCGCTCGGCGCCATGGCGGCGCCGGCCGACATCATTTCCTCCGCCACGATGGGGATGCCCGTCTCGCGCAGCCCCTCGATGATGATTGCCTCGGCAATCGTGTCGGCGACCGTCACCGGGCTGGCATCGGATTTGCGCTCAACCTCGAAGCCCTGGGCGCGTACGGCCATAATCGCATGGCCTGCAGCCTCGGCGAGGCGCGCTGCAATATCGATCAGATCCTGCGGTGTGTGCATGCCGTCTCGATGCCTGCCCCTCGGGGGATGTGCAAGAGAAAGCATCTGCTTAATGTGGCCTCACCGAATTTTTTCATGGATGTTCCGATGCCTGAGATTTCCTTCGTCAAGCCGGCGCTGCCCAAGGCCGGCGCCGTGGTGGTGCTGATGACCGAGGGTGGTGAGCCCTCTGGCCTGCATGCCGCGCTCGATGCGGCCAGCGGGGGCGCCGTTACGCGCGGGCTGGAAGCGGCGGGCTTCAAGGGCCGGAAGGGCCAGTCCGCGACCATCTGGGCGCCCGCGCCGGGCATCACCAAGCTGGTCGCCGTGGGTATGGGCGCGGTCGCAGAGCTGACGCCAGATTCTGCCGAGGCGGTGGGCGGGGCCATCCACCCGCTGATCAGCGCCGAGCGTGACGCCCTGCTGGCGGCGGACGGCATCGAGATGCCGGTGGCCCTGCGCGTGGCGCTGGGCGTGAAGCTGCGCAGCTACCGCTTCGACCTCTACCGCACAACGCAGAAGCCTGAAGAGACGCCCAAGCTCGTCCGCCTCTCGGTGGCGCTGGCCGAGCCCACGGCGGCACGCACCGCCTATGCCCCCTTCCGCGCCGTGGCCGAGGGCGTGTTCCTCTCGCGCGATCTCGTCAGCGAGCCGCCGAATGTGCTGCACCCCGTGGAGATGGCCGAGCGCTGCCGCGGGCTGGAGGCGCTGGGTGTGACCGTCGAGATCTTGGGGCCGAAGGAGATGAAAAAGCTGGGCTTCGGCGCGCTGCTGGGCGTGGCCATGGGCAGCGCCATCGAGCCGCGCATGGTGGTGATGAAGTGGAATGGTTCGAAGAAGAAAACCGCAGAAAAGCCGATCTGCTTCATCGGAAAGGGCGTGACCTTCGACACCGGCGGCATTTCCATCAAGCCCGCCGGCGGCATGGAGGACATGAAGTGGGACATGGCGGGCGCCGGCACCGTGGTGGGGCTGATGGCGGCGCTGGCCGGCCGCAAGGCGCGGGTCAATGTCGTGGGCCTGGTGGGCCTTGTGGAGAACATGCCCTCGGGCACCGCGCAGCGCCCGGGTGATGTGGTCAAGACCGCCTCCGGCCAGACGGTGGAGGTGATCAACACCGACGCCGAAGGCCGCCTGGTGCTGGCCGATGTCATCCACTACGCCATCACCAAGCATGATCCGAAGTGGATGATCGACCTCGCCACGCTGACGGGTGCCATCATCGTCGCCCTTGGCCATGAGCATGCCGGACTGTTCAGCAATGACGACACGCTGGCAGCCCAGGTCGAAGCGGCGGGACGCGCGACGGGCGAGCTGTGCTGGCGCCTGCCGCTCTCCGACGCCTATGACAAGCAGATCAAGTCCGACATCGCCGACATGAAGAATGTCGGCACGCGGGCCGGCGGCTCGATCACCGCGGCGCAATTCATCCAGCGCTTCGTGCAGGGCCGGCCCTGGGTGCATCTCGACATTGCCGGCACCGCCTGGTCCTCGAAGGACCTTCCCACCTCGCCCAAGGGCGCCACCGCCTTTGGCGTCCGGCTGCTCGACAGGCTCGTCGCGGATCATTTTGAAGGCTGAGGCGATGCTGCCCGTGGCGGTGCGGTTCCTGGCCACACCGGGCGAGGCGCCGGCCCATGCCGGGACTGCCCTGCGCGATGGTTTCGACGCCTCGGGCCAGGCCATCCGGCTGGACATGGGACCGGGGCCGGAAGCTGCGGGTGGACAAGCCTGGGCCGCGCTGGCGGAGGGTCGTGGCGCGTTGGAGATCGATGCGCGGGGGTTCCCGCCAGAGGTCGCGGTGGCGCTGGCCACCGGCGCCACGCTTCGCGCCTGGGGGCCGCGCCATGCACCGCAGGGAAGCTTGGTCGTGGTGTGCGATGCGCCGCGCAACGCCGCCCGGCTCTGGGGCAGGGCCATGCCCGGGATCGCTGGCAATCTGCTTGCCCGGGACCTTGTGGTGCGGCCGGCCAATGACCTCACGCCCGCCGGATTCGTCCGGACACTGCGCGGCCTCACCACCCACGGGTTGAAAATCGAGGTGCGGGGCCGCGACTGGCTGAAAAGCCAGGGTTACGGCGCGCTCAGCGCCGTGGGCCGGGCGGCGTTGACCGGCCCCTACCTCGTGACGTTGCGCTGGCCGGGCAAGGGACCGCCAGTCGCCCTGGTCGGCAAGGGGCTATGCTTCGACACCGGCGGCATTTCCATCAAATCCGCGCGCGGGATGGAGAAGATGCGCGCCGACATGGCGGGAGCCGCCGCTTGCGCCGGCGCCATGCTGGCCCTGGCGCTGGGCCGCGCGCCCTGCTCGGCCGTCGCCGTGCTGGCCATCGCTGAAAACGCCACCGGCGCCAATAGCTACCGCCCCGGTGATGTACTGCGCGCCGCGAGCGGCCTGACTGTGGAGGTGGTGGACACAGATGCCGAGGGCCGACTCGCGCTGGCCGATGCGTTGCACCATGCCATTGCCCACCACCGCCCCCGCGCCGTGCTGGATGTTGCGACACTGACTGGGTCCATTGTCACGGCTTTGGGCCACCACCACGCCGGGCTGTTCGGCAACGACTTGGCGCTGCGCGAGGCCGCGCTGGCGGCCGGCCGCGCCGTGGGCGAATACCTCTGGCCGATGCCCATCGGAGTCCGGCACCGCGAGGATCTGGGCAGTGCCATCGCCGACATCCGGCAATGCATACCGGCCGGCCTGGGCCGCCAGCCTGATGCCTGCCACGCCGCCGCCTTCCTTCGCGAATTCGTGGGCACGACGCCCTGGGCTCATCTCGATATCGCGGGGATGGACCTTGCCGAACCCGGCCACCCCCTCGCCGCAGAGGGGATGCCGACCGGCTTCGGCGCCCGGCTATTGGCACGGATCACTCAAGAACATTGATCCGTGCCGCGGCCTGGCGGGCGAACAGCTCTGGCCGGTACATGTCGGCCAGCTCGGCGCCCGGCAATTCGTAGCGGCCGGGTGTCGTGGCGCGCACCCGCCAGGCGAGGCGAAACACCTGCTCCTCGGCGGTGAGGTTCACCGCCGCCGCGACGCGGTCATCGAGCGCGGGCGTCACGGCCGGGTCGCTCAGCGTGCCGACCCAGGGCATGCCCGGCACCTCGCCCGCGGGCAGCCGGGCCACCATCTCCCAGCCTGCCGGCAGGCCCTGCTGCACCATGGCAGCGTGGTCCTGGCCATCCTCGGCGCGGCCCTCCAGCTGGAGGATGAAGACGGTGCCGGAGCGCAGCTGGTCGAGGTTCAGCGGCTGCCCGGCCAGGGTGAAGAAGCGCCGCGCCACCCGCATGGCGTTCCGCCCGGCCGGCAGGGCGGTGGCGGGGATGCCGGTGATGCTGGTGCTGGCCCAGATCGCGACGTCGCCCTGGTTGCGCATGGTCGCCGGGCCGGTGAGTGGCGCCACGATGAGACTGGCCGGCGGTGTGAGTGCGGTGCCATCCAACGCCACGCGGACAGGGAGGGCGTTGCGGCCCAACGTGGCGGCGGCCAGCAGGGCCCAGCCCTGTTCCTGCGTGCTGGCGGCGCCGGGGGTGAATTCAGGGCCGGGAATGCGGCTGCGCACCTCGTTCATCCGGCCCGGCAGCAGGCCAGATTCGGCCATCAGCACGGTGATGGCCAACCAGTCCCGCGCGGCGCTGCCGTAGTCTACAAGCCAGAAACGCCGGTTTGGATTGGTGAGAGTGGCCAGGAAGGCCTGCTCGGCGCGCGTGGTGTCACCACCTCGGGCGAAGGTAGCGCCGAGTTGGGCGCGGGCAAGCGGCGTGGGCAGGCTGGCCAATTGTTCCAGAAGGCGCCGCGCGGCACCCAGGCGCACCCGTCCGCCCAGCGCCAGTGCGTGCAGCCGGTAGGCCTGCGTTGCCAGGTCGGCGGGGGTGTCGCCCTCCTCCTCGTCCACCGCCTCGTCAAGGAATTGCAGCGCCGCGTTCAGCGCCGCGTCGGGCACCGCAGCACCGGCCGCGCGGGCGCGCAGCAGGGCCTCGGTCGCATAGGCGGAGAGCCAGGCCTCCGGTACCCCCTGGGCCGACCACATAGAAAAACCGCCGTCGAAGCGCTGGCGGTTCAGCACGCTGTTGACGGCGAGTTGAAGGCGGCCGCCGCGGTCCTCCCCGGCCCAGGGACCGGCAGCGGCAAGGCCCAGCACGCGTGAGCCAGCCTGCTCCACGCAATCCAGCGGGAAGGCCTCCAGGGCGCGGAGCATACCCGGTACGTCGAAGCGCACCGGCCCGCCGAAACGGGCGGAGGCGCGCCAGCTTCCGGGAACGAAGCGTTCCACCGCCAGCTGCAGCGGCCGCTCGGCACCAGCCGGCACCTGGGCCCCCGCCGTTTCGGTGATGATCCCGCGTGAGGACCGCACTGTGATCCGTGCCTCCCGCGTCACCGAAAAGCCGCCGGGGCCGGTGGCGGAGAGGCGCAGCAGGCCCTCGCCCTGGCCGCTGGCCCGCAGGCCAGAGGCGGCAGTGACGCGCTGCCCCGGCGCCAGATTCTGGCTGATGGTCGCCGGGCCGGTCAGCGCGATGGCGCCCTCGGCCACCAGTGTGACCGAAACCGCGCCACCCGGCAGGTCGAGATTGTGCAAAGCCACGGGCAGCCTAGCCTCATCGCCGGGGGCGAGGAAGCGGGGCAGGATGGCCTCGGCGATCAAGGGGTCGCGCACCGTAAGCGGCCGGCCGGCTGCCCCCACCCGCGTGCCCTCCCAAGCCACGGCCATGAGGCGCAGTTCGCCGGCAAAATCGGGGATGTCGAGCGGCACCTCCACCAGCCCATCCGTCCCCACCCGTACCACGCCAGAGAACAGCGAGACGTTGCGCTGCGGGATCTCCAGCCGGCCCAGGCTTGCGTCATCGTCGCCCCCCTGGCGGAGTGCGGCGGCCTCGCCCTCGGGCGGGGCGATCAGCCGCCCGTAATCGTCGCGGATGTCGACACCAAGGCGGCGGCGGCCGCTGTAATGCGCCAGCGGGTCGGGGGTGACGAAACGAGTGAGGCGCAGGATGCCCTCATCCACCGCGGCCAGGGTGAGACGCGCCTCGCCCGAGGTGCCTGTGACGCGCACGGGAATGGTGATGCGTTGGCGCGGCGTGATGCGCGCGGCGCCCTCGATCGCCACTGTCAGCGCCCTGCTGGCGGGGTCCACCTGCAGCCAGGCCAGGCCTAGCGCGCGGCCGGGAAAGCCGGCCCTTGCCTCGCCGGGCCGAAACACTGTCACCGCCACATGCGCGCCGGCACCCCAGGCGGCATCGACGGGGATGGCGATCTCGGCGCCGCCGGCGGGCACCTCCACCTCGCGGATGGCGATCAGCCGATCGGTCAGCACGGCCACGGCAGCCACGCCGGCGAAGGGCGCCTGAACGCGGATGCGCGCGGTCTCGCCAGGGGCATAGGCCTGCCGGTCGGCGGCGACATCCACCTTGTCGGGCGTGTCGACGCTCTCGCCCGAGGCCCAACCGCTGCGGAAGCGGATGGAGGTGATCGCCAGGCCCTGGGGTTCGCTCACCTCCAGGCGGTAGCGGCCGAAGGGCAGCGCGCGGGCGAGGAGCACGGGCTGCAGGCCCGTCTGGATCGTACCGGTTTCAATCGGCTCGCTGCGCCAGATGGTGGCGTAGCGGGGCGTGCCCTCGTTCATCACGATGCGCCATTCCGGCGTCTCGCGCACCAGGCGCCAGTTCAGTGTGGTGGCCTGCGCGCCGGCGGCAGGGTCTAGAGCGATGATCTCGAAACCCGCCTCCTGCCCATCATTTACCGCGCCGTCGGTGAAGCCGGGGCGGATGCCGATCATCCGGTTGCGCCCCTGCACGGCGAGCGTGGTGGTGGCGCCGGAGGCGCGCCCGCCCGGTTCCTCAACGCTGAGATCAACGCGGGCCGTCAGCGGTCTGGTGCTGTCCGGAGCGCGGGGCAGATTCAGGGTCAGCGTGCCACGGCCCTGGGCGTCTGTGGCCGGGAGCTCGGCGCTGATCTGCGGCGGCTCAGTGATCTCGTCGACGAGGCCGAATTCGAAGCGCGGCCATTGCGCGAAGGGGGAGCGGCTGGGCAGGAAGGTGACATAGGCGGTGCCGGTCATGCCCTCCCCCGGCGCGTCATAGAGAAAGCGCACGGTCACGGGGATGTTCAGTGGCTGGCCCGGCACAAGCGGCCCGGCATCTGCCATGGTGACCTCCAGGCGTTCGGGAATGAAGGCGTCGACACGGAAATCGGCGCTTGCGACCGGCGGCTGGGCAGGGTCGGTCAGAACCTCCAGCTTCCAGGTGCCGGCGGGCGCGCCGGCGGGTAGCGGGATGGGCCAGAGCAAGGCCGCGCCCGTCTCGCGCGCTGGCACGGCCTCGGCGGCGACCTGGCCATTGGGACGGCGAAGGCGCAGGCGGGTGGGGATGTCGCTGGGCATGCCCGCGGCATCGCGCAGCAGGACGGCAGCGTTGACCACCTCGCCGGGGCGGAAGATGCCGCGGTCGAAATAGATGAAGGCGTCGAGTGGCCCGGGATGCGGTCTTCCGGTGGCGCCGCGGTCGGAGAGGTCAAAGCTGGCGGCTTCCAGGTTGAGGGCGACAAAATCGTCGCCCTTCATCGCATGGATGGCCTGGGGCGCCGTCGGCCCATGGCCACGCAGGAGCGGCGCCGGGAAACGGGCCAGGCCATCGGCGTCGGCCTCAACCTCGGCCAGGACCTCATTGTTGGCGGCGATCAGCGAGAGGCGAGTGCCGGGTTCCACCCGGCCGGATTGCAGGCCACGCGCCTGCACGGCCAGCCCCGCGCTGCTTCGCCATGCAGTCAGCCCTAGATCGGTGACGAAGATCGGCAGGACACCCGGCAACACCCGGCGTGCGCCGGAGCCATCGCCAGCGCGCGCGATCAGCAGAAACAGGCCAGGGCCGGCTTGGCGCAGCGCCTCGGGCAGCGGCAGGACAACGCGCTGGGTGATGTTGGGCTGCACCATGGCGAGCTCGGCCTTGCCCTCCCACACCACCCGGCCGAAGCTCTCGGAGATGTCCTCGGCCTCATAGGCATCGAGCTCGGCTGGGCTGGTGCGGAAGCGCAGCGCCGGCACCAGCGAGCGTTCCGCCACCCGCACCAGCCGCAATTGCAGCGCTGAAAGGTTCACGGTGCCCAGGCCCACGCGTGCCTGCTGGCCGCGCGCGAGGATGAATCGGCTCGAGTCAAAGGCGATGCGCGGCGCGCGGTTGGGCATGGCGACCGGTACCGGCGTGTCGCGGCTCAGACGCAGCCCGTCCTCGCCCGGCAGGCCGGCGCGCAGCACGAGGCGGGTGGTGCGGCCATGCGGCAGGCCGGTGACGCAGATCTGCGCGCCCTCTCGCGTCACCGAAAGGCCGGGGATGGAGGGATCGGCGCGCACCCAGTCGGCCGGCTGCCAGTCATTGCGCTGGCTGGGGCTGATGGTGAAGCCGATGCAGGCCGAGGGCGGCTCCGCCTCGGCATTGGGCCTAACATTGGCGACGAGGATGCCGGCGGCGCGGCGCGCATCGGTCAGCATGGCGGTG
Source organism: uncultured Rubritepida sp. (assembly GCA_964395305.1). Taxonomy (GTDB): domain Bacteria; phylum Pseudomonadota; class Alphaproteobacteria; order Acetobacterales; family Acetobacteraceae; genus Rhodovarius. Next base: position 1,309 of record CAYNBM010000054.1, on the reverse strand, counting down.
TAGCGGGTGTCAGTCGGTGCGCGGGCAACCACGGCTTCCAGGATGCGCAATTGCTGCGGGAGACGGTCGAGCCTTTGTAAGGCCTGGGCCATAACCAACAGGGAGGGGATTTCCGGCATGCCGCCCGGCACCGCCATGAAATTCAGCCAGGCGGCCTGCAAGGCGCGGGCTGGCTCAGCTGGGGTGCGGGCGAGCTGGGCGCGGGCCAACGACAGATAATGCTCGGGCCGAGGGTCGGCCATTCCTATACGTTCCTCCCAGGCAGCGGCCGCAACGGTCCAGTTGTTCGCCCGTTCGGCGGCGGCTGCCCGGCTTTCCGCTGCAACCCGCGCCTGGCTGGTGCCGCCGGCGGGGAACCGGCGTTGCAAATCCATCCGATAGCGTTCCGAGTCCTCGGAGACGCCGGGCAGGTCCGGGATCTGCGCCACTGCTGCTATCGGTGCGGCCAAGCCCATCAACGCGAGAAGGATGATCGTGGCGATCCGCTGCATGTGCTGTTCCCAAGCCCTGTCGGCCGAGCATGCCACAGGTCGGGTTGATTGTGCGCGCTTCTCGCGGTCAGCAGATCCGCGGTTTGCCTGATCGTGAAGATTAAACCTTATTCACGGTCCAAATAAATGAGTCGCGTAGAACTGCGCCTGGCCACAGATACATGGGTGCGGCGCGCTGATCCTAGGCTCCACGGGTCCTGGCTTTGTTGACCTGGGATTGCCCCGCTTCAGTGGACGGTTTTCGGGCTTGCGGGCAACCTCTCTGCCAGGGCCACCTCCCGTTCGGCGTCGTATGCCATGGGGGATCGATAGCCCAATCCCGAAAGCAGGCGCACCGGGTTGTACCAGCCCTCGATGTAGCTGAAGCATGCCATCCGGGCCTCGGCCTGCGAGGTGAACCTGCGTCGGCTCAGCAGCTCCGCCTCGAGGGTCGAGAAGAAGCTTTCGGCTATGGCATTGGCGTAGGCATCGCCGACCGAGCCCATGGAAGGCCGCACTCCGGCCTCGACGCAGCGCTGCGGTCAGTTCAGCGTGGCGTTGCGACGACCGGTTGAGACCAAGTTGGCTGCCCTGGTCGCTGTGGTGAATGACGTCACGGGGGCGACGCTGACCGACTGCTGCCTCCATCGCGTCCAGCACCAGCTCTGTGCGCAGGTGATTGGCCATCGACCAGCCGACAATCTTGCGGCTCCACGCATCCAGTACGATGGCGAGATATAGGAACCCCGCCGCCGTCGGCACATAGGTGATGTCCGCGACCCAAAGCTGGTTCGGGCCGGACGCCGTGAAGTTCCGGTCCACCAGGTCAGGGGCGGGCC
>CAYNBM010000053.1:0-19266 GCA_964395305.1 uncultured Rubritepida sp. | reverse complement strand
CGCCGCCATCCTCGGCGTTCAGCACGCGGATGGTGTGCTGAACGCATTCCCAGATGGTCGCCGCCCTGTCTGTGGCGGGCGACCAGCCATCCGGTAGGTCGGTCCGCGCGACTAAGCCCGCCTTGCCGCGGAGATCCTGGAAGACGCCAGAGTTGAAGAGCGTGGCGAGCGGGATGTTCTTCGCGTTTGCTAGCGTGATCAGCTCGCCAGAGGGGCGCGCGTCAAAGCCATAGGTGGCAAACCAGGCCAGCGCGACTTGCGTCGGCGCGTCGAAGGCCTCGGTCAGTTCGTTTTCGATCTCGTCCCAGATGCGGTTGATAAGGGACAGTGCAGTCTTCACCGACATGGCGCTGTCGTCATCCTCCAGCACCTTTGCGAAGCGGGTGAAGACGCCCATGCCGGGGCCAATGACGGATTGCTGCATGTCGACTGGGCCGACGCCGGCCCTTCGGATGGCGGCGATGGCTTCGGGCATTTCGCGTTTCAGAGTACGGATGAATTCGGCTCGGGTGGCGATGTCAGCCTCAGGCGCGCGCTTGCGGCAGACCAATACGATAGACGAAGCGAGCGCATTGGTGCCGCTGCCGATCATGCGGTTGGCGAGTTCGGTACGTACGGGCCAGGTGCCGTCCACCGCGAGACCAGCATCCACCACGGCTTGCAGGAAGGAGGCCCAGCCGGCGGAGGTTATCCCATCCTGCGCTACCTCAGATTGCTTGAAGGCATAGTAGATGGCGAGTGGCGCGTCCTCGATCGCTGCGTTGCGCATCGCGGCAAGCGCTTCACTCATACCCTGCATGAAGAACGCTTCAGCCTGATCTCTTCCGCCATGCCGATAGGGCGTGGCTACGAGCTCACGATCTTTCGGCGCAGTCAGTCGTCGGAACAGGTCTGGCCACACGACAGATAGCGAATGGCGCAGCCAAACATAGAAAAAATCGGAAAGGTCAGCATATCCGATATTGTCGTAATACGGCGGATCGGTGGAAATCAGAACTGGGCGAACCGGAAAAGAATTCTTTGCTGCATCAATGTTATTGATTGTTCCCGGCGAGCAGGCAGGTAGATTTGCAACGCACGAAGCTACCCATTCAATAGATGGACTGAATGTTCCCGATGACGAGCAGAATGGATTTCCTTCTCCAAAGTCCCAGGTCATCTGAATCGCCTGGCGGGCGAAGGTGTTTCGAAGCTGAAGCTTACTCGGACTCGAGTCCCAAGTCGCAATAGAAGAATGACGATCGACCACACGATCCACGACAAAAGCCAGATAGGTGGCGATCGCATCGGCATATGCGTTCGCGCCCACGCCTCCCTCTGAAAGAGGCGTTGATTGGGCTGCGAAACCGGCGGCAGACGCGTGGCCTTCGACCAATGCGCGTGCTTCAGCGACGAGGTCGGCAAAAGTCGTGAGTCCGAGTAACTGCCTTGGAGTGAAAGCGTCGCGCCACCTCGGCATCCCGTACATTGGAAGCCGATCGACGTCATGGCTTGGGGTCGTCACAAGTTCCTCTGGCCCCCAAGCCGGCGCGGCGAGCGCAGCTGCGTCTGCATGCTCTTGGGTTGGGGAGAGGAACACCCGTTCACGGTTGCCCTCAGCGACGATCGCCATGAGCCGTTGGGAAAGGCCGTAGGTGTTTGCTTCTCCTCGGACATAGTCAAACGTCACGGAGGCGCCCGTAAGCAAACACGAAAATCCCGAGCGTCCTGTCTTCGTGCCCTTCTTGATCTGATCTTCTTCGACCTTCGTCGGCTTCCCGGTACGAACCTTGAAGCGCCAACCATCCGGGGCAGAGGCGTCGATCACCGGCTCCACCCAAGCCTTCTTCCCCTCCTTGGTCGAGAGCAGGAAGGAGGAAACAAGCGGCACCATCGCCCCCTTTGCCGCGGGATCCGGGCTGCGCACGGTGCGCGCCCAGAGCCAGGCAATGACGGTCGCCTTTCTGCCATCCGGGAGTGTGGCCTCAGGGTAAAGATGACCGATACGCCGCGCCGCCTCGTCGCGCATCCATGCGCCGTAATAACGGACATCCTCGGCGAGCCCTTGAGCGCCCCGCCCTTGCCAGCGCCCGCCCCGCGCGCGCTCCGTGCGAGAGGCAGGGTTCACAGGCGGTAAACCGGCGAACTTCGGTGGGATCTCTACCAGCGCTTTGCCGATCAGCACCGCGACCGGGTTGAGGTCGCTACCATAGGCGCGCAGCCCGAGGCGCTGCGCCTCAAGCGGGATGGAGCCGCCGCCCGAGAACGGATCATAGATCGGAGGCGCCTTAGCCTGGAGGTACGCCAGGATGGCGGCGCCGTCAGCGGGCGGCGGAGGTTCCTCGCCGAGGCTCCAGGCAACGCTGCGCGCAATCTCCCAGCGCGCCGCGTTCAGCACCGCCTCATTGTTCGAACTTTCCCAGGCAACAAGGCCGTCCCTGTAGTCGGCTTCCTTCGTGCCGCCGATCAGCTTGTGCAGCCGGTTCCGCTCTGCCTCCACCGCCTCCGGCGTCGGGAAGCGATCCGGCCAGGCGGACGGGTCATCCACCAGCTGCGAGAACAGCACCGCCCGGCACGCGGCCAAGGGCCGCCGCGCCCACCACAGGTGCAGCGTCGAGGGATGCCCGTGCCGGATAGATTTCTCCCGCGCGGAGGCGACGTTGATGGCCTCCAGCGGGATGGAGACTTCGATGAGCTTCTTGCGGGGCGTCGTCATGCAGCGTCGGCCAGCGCTTCGCGGTCCAGCTTGCCGTGGTTCACAAGCAAGGTGCTCACGGTCCGGGTCGAGACCTCGAAATGATCTGCGACACGCTCGATTGCTTCATCGCTGAAATCTCCAGCGAGCATGAGCTCCACCGTCTCGAAGGGGCTGAGCAATTCTGCTGCGAAGGAACGCTGGGCTTTCTGGCGGAAGGTATAGGCCCGCGTGGCCGGCAGCAGCGGCGCGTCGCGTCCGAACAGGAGTTGGTCGCCCAGCAGGCGCGCGAGGTCGAAGCGCTGCCCGGTGGCGTGCGGCGAGCGCAGGATGATCGCAGCATCCTGCTTTCCGCGATCCAGCAGAAACGAGAGCGAGGTCGGTGCGGCTGCCTCAGGCTCGCCTGTGGCGCCCAGCATTTCGAGCAGGCGCTGGGTTTGGATCGGCGCGTCGCCGAACCGTTCCTGCCGGCGGAGCCTGACAGCCGCCTGCTTGCCTTGTTTCCATGCGAGCTCCTCCCTGCGGGCCGCGGTGAGCGCCGCCGCCGACAGTCGCACGGCGTCCGGGCGATGGGCGCGGAGGCTGGCATTCTGCGCCATCTGCCGAAAATCGGCGGCGCGCATGGGCTCCCCGTTGGTCGCATCGGCGGCGACTTCCTCCACACCCTCGACGCCGAGGGTGGTGGTGTCCGCGAGCAAACTGGCCAGCAAGGGGTCCGTAGCGTCATCAGGGTCCAGCCCCATGAGGGCTTCGAGGCGACGCCTGCGGGCGGTCTCCGGATTCCGGCGTTCCGCGCCGACCTCGGACCACAGCCGATCGAGGTTGGTGCCGGTGACCTTGCGTTCGCGCAGACGCGCGACGATCGACGTGACAAAAGCGTCGAGCGCCGTCTCAAGCACGGAGCAAGGCCCCAGCCAGGGAACGGAGGAACCCATGAACCTGAATGGCTTGGCGTCAGGGCGGGAGGATGGCCGCGCGATGATGACGGCACGACGACCGTCGGAACGGATTTCGACGTTCGGCCAGACATAGCCCGCGCCAATCGCGGGCAGGCGATGTGCGGCGCCCCAGGCTGGCGAGCCCTGCCGATAGGGTTCATGCAATAGGCGCCACCAGTTCCATGCGAACCATTCGGCAGCGTGGTAGCCTGAGACCAACGGCCCAGGTCGCAGCGCCTGTATAAAATGGTCGAGTCCTTCCGTCAGCGACAAACCGTTCGCGCGAATGGTGAACATGCCAAAGGCCGCCTGCTCTTCAGACGCGCCTTCATCCAGGCGTTCAGGTGCTAGGCTGAATTCTAATGCTTCTGGCATCGCTTCTTCCATTCGCGTCGAATGAGGTCTCGCATTTCACGATCATCCTCACCCAAACGGTAGCCATGATAGACGGTTTCTTGTCCGGGTTTGGTCTTGGCTTCGTAAACCTCACCATTAGCGTCGACAGTCCAGACATACTTCGGATTGGCGCCGGGTGCGAAGGCGCTGACCATTCCGCACAGCACGCCCTGCCGAAACAGCCGCGCGGCCTCTGCCTTCAGGACGGGGCGAAGATCGTCGCAAACTGACTTTGATGCGCGAGGATTTGATGGCGGGTCGAATTTGTAGTCACCGGGGCGGAGCTTGTGGTTCGCGCTACCGCCATAGCTGATGCTATCTGCGAGATCCGCCAAAGCTGCGGCGGTATAGGTGTCCGCCGGAACAAGCCTGCGGTCCGGGCGGTTGCTCTGCCGCTTGCTCACGCTGGCTTCTCCGCAAGCGTCAGAAGATCACCCACGTGGAAGGCAACGGCGGTTTCGGCGAAGCCGAGTTCGCGTTGGAAAAACCGCCGCACGTAGGCAGGCTCCCGCGCGAAGCCGGCATCCACCTGCACAATCGCGAGGATGAAGGCATCCGGGCTGTTCAGCGAGGCCAGCAGTTCGTTCTTCGTCAGCATGATGACGTCGCCGTCGACATGCCGGCCCTTCACTTCGATGAAGCGCAAGGCGCCCGCCTTCGCGTTGCGGCTCTCGATGTCCCATCCCTTCTTCTCAGCCGAGACATCCCGCGGCTCATGGCCAAGCGACCGCTCTGCAGCCATGACGGCTTCCATCGCCAGGCGCTCCACCTCCGCGCGTGACGTCGCGTCTTCCGCGAAGCCGGCAAGAACGCGAGCGTCGGCAGGCTTGCTCCGTGCCAGGAGCAGCCCCTTCGGGATTACCAGCGCGGCGCCCTTCATTACCGGCGGTAGGGCGGTGATCTGACGCTCGCGGGCCAGTTCCTCCTGGCGCTTATGTAGTCGCTCGACCAGGCGCTGCGCCGTGGCCTCCGCGTTGCTGGCGTTGATGCGCTGCTCCTTACCGGCGCGCTCTTCCTCCCGCAGCCGGGCTGCGCGGGCATCCCAGTAATTGATCTCGCGCGTGAGGCGGGCCCGAACCTCCCGCTCCACCTTGTCGATCTCCGCGATCCGGCGGCGCTTCACCTCTGCCAGGTGCTCGGGCACCAACTTCGCAATGGCGTGGCCGAGCGCCTGCTGCTCGACACGACCCGACAGCCAGGGCGCGATGATCGCGTCGGCGACCAACTCGCGCTCCTCCGCCGTGATGGGCCGGCAGTCGAGGTAGGGCGCCGGCCCGCCGTCCGCGGCGCTGCCATCCTCCCGCAGATGGATAAATTGCAGCCGCTGCGAGATGACACGCGGCTCGCCCGACTTGGCGACGCGGCCATCCCGGATGGCGTGTTCGAGGTACACAAGCAGCCGCGGGGCGAGGCCTTCGTCTCCGTCGTCCACCAGCACCCCTCCCTGCTGCAGCAGCGGCGCGAAGCGCTCCAGCACCAGGTCGAGCGCCGAATCGAGGAGAGGGTGTCCGGGGGCCAGCAGTTCGGCCTGGGGTTTCCCGACGATCAGCGCCTTGTCGAAGGTGACCCGGGCATAGCGGTCGAGCACAGGGTCGCCGCGGCCGATCAGTCGGTCCCGGTGCTTCAGAGATGGCGGAACCCGCAGGATCTCGAAGCGGCCCTTCTCGCGCTCCGCGATCCGGCCGCCGAGCAGCTGGAACGCCTCGCGGAAGAAGGCGCCGATGAAGTGCGGTTGCAGCCTGCGGGCCTGGGCGCGCTCCATCTCCTCGCGGATGGCGGCGACGGCGTTCGGGTCCATGCCCTCCGAGGTCAGCTTGCGCTCGGCGACCAGGCGCTCGATGGATTCGACATCGACGGCGTCATCCACCTTCTGGAACAGGCGGGCCTTGGTCTCGGGCGCGTCGCCATAGCGGATGGCGTCCACCAGCAGGTCGCGCAGGGCTTGGCCCTCGAAGAGCTCGCCCAGCACGTCGTAAACCTTGCCGCCCAGGGCGGCGCGGGCCTGCTCCAGCTTTTCCAGGAGTCGCTGATAGACCTCGCCCTCGCGCGTGTTGGTCGCGCAGAGGTTCCACAGGTGGCAGACCTCGGTCTGACCGATGCGGTGGATGCGGCCGAAGCGCTGCTCCAGGCGGTTCGGATTCCACGGCAGGTCGTAATTGACCATGAGATGCGCGCCGCGCTGGAGGTTCACGCCCTCACCAGCGGCGTCGTTCGCGATCATGACCCGGACGACGGGGTCGGAGTTGAAGGCGGCGATGGCGGCGCGACGGGCCTCCCGTGCAATGCCGCCGTGGATGACCACGACGGAAGCCGGGTCGCCGACGCGGGCCGTGATCTTCTGCTGGAGGTATTCCAGCGTGTCCTTCGGCTCGGTGAAGATGAGGATTTTGCGGCGCAGGCCGGTGGCTTGGTCGAACATGATCGGGTCGTCGAGGATGGACTCGAGTTCCCGCCACTTCGCGTCCTTGCCCGAGAGCTTCAGGCGGAGCGCCTGCGCCTCCAGGTCCTTAAGGATAATGATCTCGGCCTCGAGCTCGGCCAGCGTGGCCGCGGCGGTGGCCTGGTCTGCGATCTGTTCCTCGATCGCCTCTGCTTCGTCGCCCGGGGCATCGTCGAGGTCGTCGGCGTCGAAGCTCGGCAATGCGGGGGCACGCGTGAGGGGGGCGGCGCCGGTCTGGCGCTGAAGCTTTTCCTCCCGAAGCCGCTCCTCAAGTCGCTTGCGACGTCGTTCCAGGGAGCGGTGGATGGCGGCCGGAGACGATGCAAGACGGCGCTGCAGGATCTGGAGGGCAAAGCCCACGCTGTTCTGCCGCTTGCCGTCGCCCGAGCGGTCGGCCCGATTCATCTCCTCCCGGACGTAGGTGGTGACGGCCTGGTAGAGGTCCGCCTCGGCTGGCGAAAGTTCGTAGCTGGCCGTGTAGGCCCGCCGCTCGGGAAATAGGGGGGTACCGTCGAAACGGTACAGCTCCTCCTTCGTCAGCCGGCGCATCATGTCCGATACGTCTGCCTTGTGGACGCCTTCGCGGAAGCGGCCCTCGAATCGGTCGGCGTCGAGCAGCCCCATGAACAGCTGGAAGTCCGCCTCCTTGCCGTTATGGGGCGTCGCCGACATCAGGAGGAAGTTGCGCGCCTTGCCGCCGAGGAGCTTCCCAAGCTTGTGGCGCTGGGTCTCCTTCACCTCACCGCCGAAATAGGACGCGGCCATGCGGTGAGCCTCGTCGCAGATCACCAGGTCCCATTCAGGCGCCGCCAGCAGCTTGGCCTTCAGGTCGTCCGAACGTGCCGCCATGTCGAGACGCATGATGAGGCGATTGCGCTCGGCGAAGGGGTTGCCACTGACGGAGTTCTCGATCTGGTCGCGGGACAGGAGGTCGAAGGCTAGGCCGAATTTCTCCGACATTTCCTCCTGCCACTGCTCGACGAGGCTACCGGGGGCGACGATCAGACAGCGTTCGAGATCGCCGCGGATCAGCAACTCCTTGATGAGCAAACCGGCCATGACCGTCTTCCCCGCTCCGGGGTCGTCGGCAAGCAGGAAGCGAAGAGGCTGCCGGGGCAGCATTTCGCCATAGACGGCGGTGATCTGATGGGGGAGCGCCTCGATCTGGGACGCGCTGACCGCAAGGTAGGGGTCGAAGAGATGGGCGAGCCGCAGCCTGTAAGCCTCGGAGGCAAGACGCAGCAGCCCGCCATCAGCGTCGAAAGCATAGGTCCGTCCGGCTTCGAGGAACTCGAAACCGGCCTCCTCGCCACGGTAGACCAGCCGCTCCCCGACGCGTCCGCTCACGCGGAAGACGAGGTTGAGCGCATCCGGCCCGAACCGGGTGACCTGGACGATCTCGGCCACGCCGGCGGCGTCCAGGCCGCGAAGCCGCGCCCCGGCTTTGATATCTTCGAAGGTTGCCATCTCGGTTAGATTATCGCGCGTTAATTGACGGAAAGCCACTGAGCCGAAAGGCTGTGGCGATGGTAAACCGTTCTCGCGCGTTTCATCGAGTGGACCGTCGAACCACTACAAGCCAGGTCTCTGCCTCGCCGAGGGTTCCGTACCGAAGTGTTCGCTCTCGAAGTACGGATTTTGAGCAAGTGGGGTTCGAACCAAAGCAAGTGCCGGCCGCGCTGAAACCGGCCTTTCACCTCGGTTTTTGAGTTCCGTACAAAAACGCCCAAGTCAGGAGGTCCGGAGAGAATTGGCCTCCGGAGAGCGATTTTCGACCGTTCCCGCGCCGGGCCAGTCAACAGGTCTGCCCTGAAAACCCCAGGAAATCTGCCACTCAGCGCGGCGCTTGGTCAGGCGGAGAGCATGGCTCGCATGGGAACTGGCGGACAGGGTGGGATTCGAACCCACGATACGCTTTTGACGTATACGCACTTTCCAGGCGCGCGCCTTCGACCGCTCGGCCACCTGTCCGAATAGAAATTCTAATAAGGCCAGAGATGCGCACCCGCAATGGGCGCGATCACGTCCGTCAACGTGGTATAAATTGCCGTAGGTATTGATGCGGACTGGGATTGACCTGCTTTAGTGGACACCCTGAAGCTTTTTCCAGAGGTGCACTCCCTGGCGAAAACCCGATCACCCTATGACAACGCGCTCGCCCAGACCATCAACGGGCTCTCCAAGGCAGAGGTTATCCATCGCCGTGGGCCGTGGAGGAACTTCGACGCCGTCGAGTTTGCGACCCTGGAATGGGCGGACTGGTTCAACCATCGCCGGCTGCTGGAGCCCATCGGGAATATCCCGCCTGCCGAGGCCCAAGCCCGATACTATGCCGCGCTGGAACAGCCAGCTTTGGCCGCGGGACTCAAACCAAACAGCCTCCGACAAATCCGGAGCGGTTCAGCGCTTGTCGTCAAGGTCGCCTTGTGCAATCGGCAATGTGACAAAAGGGAACACCAATACGATGCGCGATTTTCATGCCCCGGGCCGCAGCCCCGTCATTTCAGGCCGTGGCATGGCCGCGACCTCCATGCCCGCCGCCACGCTGACCGCGCTCGACATTCTGCGTTCGGGCGGCAATGCGGTGGATGCCGCTATCGCCGCCACCGCCGTTCTGGGCGTGATCGAACCGCAGAGCACCGGCATCGGCGGCGACTGCTTCGTGCTCTATTCGCCCGCCGGCTCGGGCAAGGTGATCGCCATGAACGGCTCCGGCCGCGCGCCGGCCGCAGCCACGCCTGAGGCCCTGCGCGCCCGGCAGGTCACCGCGCTCGACCCCGCAAGCCCGCATTCCGTCACCATCCCCGGCGCGGTCGGCGCCTGGGAGAAGCTGAACCGCGCCCATGGCCGCCGCGGACTTGATGAGTTGCTGGAGCCCGCCGCGCGCTTCGCCGAGGGCGGCTTCCACGTCCATGCCCGCGTGGCGACGGATTGGAGCGACGCCGCCCCCAAGCTGGCCAAGAACGCCGGCGCCGCCCGCCACTACCTGCCCGGCGGCGCCGCACCGAAGATGGGCGACAAGATCGCCTTCCCGGCCCTGGCCCGCACGCTTCGCGATATCGGCAGGAATGGCGCGAAGGCGTTTTATGAAGGCGCCGCCGCGGCCGACATGGTGCGCGCGCTGACCGCGCTCGGCGGCCTGCACACCGAGGAGGATTTTGCCAATGGCCGCGAGGCGGCGGAGTTCGTGACGCCCATTAAGACCCGCTGGAAAGGCATGGACATCTTCCAATGCCCGCCCAATGGCTCGGGCATGATCGTGCTGGAGATCCTGAACATCCTGGGCAATTTGCCGACCGCCGAGCAGGGCCCGCTCAGTATCGAGCGCTTCCATCGCCATATTGAGGCCGCGCGCCTGGCCTATCGCGACCGCGACGCCTTCCTCGCCGACCCCGCCTTCTTCGATGTGCCGGTCGAAAAGCTGCTCAGCCCGGAATACGGCGCGGCCCTGGCCCGGCTGATTTCCGACGAGCGGGCGATGAGCGTGATGCCGCTGGCCGGCGAAAGCGACCTCGCCCGCCACAAGGACACGATTTACATGTGCGTGGTCGATGAGGAGGGCAACGCTTGCTCCTTCATCAACTCGCTCTTCGAGAGCTTCGGTTCGGGCATCCTGGCCGAGGAATCGGGCGTGATGCTGCAGAACCGCGGCTATGGCTTCCGGCTGGAGGAAGGCCACCCCAACTGCATCGGCCCCAACAAGCGCCCCATGCACACCATCATCCCCGGCATGGTGATGAAGGATGGCGAATGCATCATGCCCTACGGCGTGATGGGCGGGCATTTCCAGCCGATGGGCCAGACACTGTTCCTGACCAATCATTTTGAGTACGGCATGGATGTGCAGGAGGCGATCGACGCGCCCAGGCTCTTCCCGCGGCTGGGGAAAGTGCAGGTCGAGCGCGGCATCTCGCCTGACATCGTCGCGGGCCTGACCGCCCTGGGCCATGATTGCGAGCCCATCGCCAAGCCGCATGGCGGCGGCCAGGCGATCCTCATCGACCGCAAGCGCGGCGCGCTGATCGCGGGGAGCGAGCCGCGCAAGGATGGCTGCGCGATGGGGTATTGAGCGATGCAGCCCTGTGACCTCACCGCCCTCGAAGCCCGCCGCCTGATCGGCACCAAAAAGCTCTCCGCGCGCGAATTGCTCGAAAGCTGTGTCGCTCGCATCGACGCGGTGAACCCCGCGGTCAACGCCATGACGGCGATGGACATCGACGCCGCCCGGGCCACCGCCCGCGCCGCCGACGAAAAGACCATGCGCGGCGACCCGCTGCCGGCCCTGCACGGCCTGCCGCTGGGCATCAAGGACCTCGAGGAGACAAAGGGCCTGCGCACCACCTGGGGCAGCCCGATCTTCGCCGATCATGTCCCCACCCGCGACGAGGGCATGGTGCGCCGCCTGCGCGAGGCCGGCGGTAACGTCCTGGGCAAGACCAATGTCCCGGAATTCGGCCTGGGGGCGAACAGCCGCAACACCGTCTGGGGCGCCACCGGCAATGCCTTCAACCCAGCCTACAACGCGGCGGGTTCCTCGGGCGGCTCGGCCGTTGCGCTCGCCACCAACATGGTGCCGCTGGCCTCGGGCAGCGACACCGGCGGCAGCTTGCGCAACCCTGCCGCCTTCAACGGCATCGTCGGCTACCGCCCGTCCTCCGGCCTGGTACCGAGCGAGCGACGGAGCCATGGTTTTTCGCCCCTGCCCATGCTGGGGCCGATGGCGCGCAACGTGGCCGACCTGGCGCTGATGCTCGGCGCCATGGCCAGCGACGACGCCGCCGACCCGCTGGCCTATACATTTCCGGGACAGCGGATGCGTGAGCGACCGGAGCTGTTCCATCCCGTCATCCCCGCCGACCTCGCCTCCATGTCTCTCGCCTTCACCGAGGATTTCGGCCAGGCGCCGACCGAGGGGATCGTGCGCCGCAAGTTCCGCAATGTGGTGGCGCAACTCGGAAAAATGTTCGCCCGCGCCACCGAGGCCACCCCCGATGTCAGCGGCGGCGATGAGGCTTTCGAAGTTCTGCGTTCGGTCAATGTGCTCTCCGCCCATGGCGAGAAGATCCGCACCCGGCCGCAGGATTGCGGGCCGAATATGCACGCCAATGTCGAGGAGGCGATGCGCTACAGCTTCGCCGACAATTCGGCCGCGCTGACCCGCCAAACCCAGATCTATCGCAGCTTTCAGGCGTTTTTCGCCGAGCATTCGGTGCTGGTCAGCCCGGCGATCTGCTGCTCGCCGCGGCCATGGCGCGAACTCTACCCCGCCGAGATCGACGGCAAGCCGACCCGCAGCTACTTCCACTGGCTTAGCCTAGCCTATTACGTGACCCTGACGGGGCATCCGGCGATGAGCCTGCCGGTGGGGCTGGATGAGAAGGGCTTTCCCTTCGGCCTGCAGATCGTAGGCCCGCGCGGCGGCGATGTGCTGGTGCTGCAGGTGGCGGCGGCGATCGAGGCGGCCTTCGCCGGCGATTCCGAATTCGGCCGGCCCCTGCCGGACCTGGAGGCGCTGAAGGCGGCGCGGCCAATCAGTGAGATGGAGGCGTTCAGGACCTGGGATTAGCCCCGCCGCACCGCGATGCCGATCGAGGTGCAGACATGGTGGCGAATCTCAAGCTTCAGGTGCCGCGGGCTGTAGGGAGGCAGGTCGACATACTCATCCAGCTCCGCGGCGCCGGGGTGCAGGTTGAGCGGCAGGGGTTGATGCCCGGCCCGCACCAGGCGCTCGAACAAGGCCTCGATGTCGCGCTTGCGGTAGAGCGACATTTCCGGCGATTCGGCAGTGCGGTCATTCGACGACAGGTTGAACTCGGTGGTGTGCACGGCGATGCCACCGGGCCGGAGCGTGGCGAGGCTGGCCTCGATGAAGCGCATGCCATGGTCAAGCGAACCCAGACGCTCCAGCGCGCAGGCCGACCAGCAGAAATCGAAGCCGCTGAGCGTGGCGGGAATCGCGTTCATGTCGACCGGCGAGAAGCGCACCAGCCGCGCGAGTTCGGCATCGGAAATGAGATGCGGCTGGCGCAGGGCGTCGAGGGTGGCGGCGTGCTGACCGATGCTGTCCCAGCCCTGGCCGGCGATCACCGAGGTCGGTGCGTCAGTGGCGAGAACCTCGGCGCCGATGCTGGCGAAATAGGCCGGTAGCGGCTCACGGCCGACACCGAAGCCCAGTGCGCGAACGCCGGGGCGCAACAGGCCCACGGCGCGCAGGACCGCCAGGATCCAGGCGAATTCCCATAATTTGCGGTGCTCCGCCGCGCCCAGGCCCAGCGCGGCGGCCAATTCGCGGTACAGCGGCGATTGCATCTGGCCATGGGTGCAGAGCTGCGATTGCGGATGCTCCATGGATGGCTCGGCGAAGGCGTATGGCACACTCGCCGATTCCGGTGGCCGAACCAGGAACACGGGCATCGCGAACCGGCCGTGACGGGAGCTTGCCGCCAGACGACCCAAGCCGCGCGCCAGGCGAATCAGGTGGTATGTTACCGGCCACTTCGCCATCAGCCCTCTGCACGACACGAAGGCCGTCACCCTGGTTGCGGGAGGGAGCATGCCATGGCGGGCAGGGTGAAGCCTAGGCCCCACCGCCGCGGCGCGCCTTATCGGAACGGAATCGCGTACATCAGGCCGCCGCGGTTCCACAGCCCGTTCAACCCGCGCGCCAGTTTCAGCGTGCTGCCCTGGCCGACATTGCGCTCGAACACCTCGCCATAATTCCCCACCGCGCGGATCGCGTTCAGCATGAAGGCATTGTCCAGCCCAAGGCGCGAGCCGAACTCCCCGGTCCGCCCCAGCAGCCTTTGCACCGTGGCATCTGTGCTGGTGCTGGCCTGGGCAGGCGCGGTCGCCTGGGTGACGCCATATTCCTCGGCCTCGATCAGCCCGTAATGGATCGTCGTGATGATATTGGCCCAGACATCATCGCCATTGCGCACGAAGGGGCCTAGCGGCTCCTTGCTGATCGTCTCCTCCAGCACGGCGTATTGGGCGGGGTTGGGCGCCACCGTCAGCGCGCCGGCGAGTGCCGAGGCATCCTGCGTCATCGCATCGCAGCGGCCGGCGAAGAAAGCAGTGTACATTGCGTCGATCCGCTCGAACACCACAGGGGTGAATTGCAGGCGGCGGGCGCGAAACGTGTCGGCCAGGTTCAGCTCATGCGTCGTGCCCTGCGCCACGCAGACCGTGGCGCCGCCCAGATCGGCCACGCGGCGCACATTGGCGTCGCGGCGGACGGCAAAACCCTGGCCGTCATAGAAATTCACCGGCAGCTGGCGCAACCCGATGGTGTTGCCACGCAAAAACGTCTGGGTGGAGTTGCGGAACAGCACGTCGATCTCGCCCGATTGCAGGGCGGTGAAGCGGTTCTGCGCGGTCAGCGCCACGAAGCGGACGCGGGTCGCATCGCCCAGCACCGCGGCGGCGACGGCACGGCAGTAATCGGCATCCAGGCCACGATACTCGCCCCGGCTATCGGGCAGCGAGAAACCCGCGAAACCCTGGCTGACGCCGCAGATGAGCTGGCCACGGGACCTCACATTCTCAAGCGTTGCGGCCGAGGCCGCGCCGGCCCAGAGGGCGACGGCGGCAGCCGCCGCGGTGATGAAGCGCTTCATGCGGGCATCCTTCCTGCTCGGGGGCCGTTCTGGCCCTCTCCGAGCGCAGTCTGCCGGAACTGCTGGGCCGCTACCAGCGCCGGCCATAGCCATAGCCCTGGCTGTATTGCCGCTGGTAGCCGCGATTGTAGTACCCGTTGTTGCGGTAGCCATGGTTGTTGCTGCTGGCCAGCGCCACGCCGCCGGCCAGGGCAGCCACGCCCGCGCCCAGCAACAATGTATTGCCCAGGTTCACGCTGCCATCGGGGTTCTGGCAGGCACCCAGCAGCAGGGCGGAGGAGAGGGCGGCGGCGGTGAGGAGTTTGCGCATCGGGTTTGGCCTGGGGGAGGCGCCGGCTGTCACCCCGGGCACCGAGGGGGCTATCCCCTCGACACGCATCCTGGCCCCGCGACATGGCCGCAACACGCCGGCTTCATGGCGCGGCATGTCGGCATTGTGATGTTTTCGCGGCGCTCAGCGGCCGCTGGTAAAGGCGTTGTAGGTCAGCATGGTGTAGGTGTCCTTCACCCCCTCCACCGTCTGCACCTTCTCGACGATGAAAAGCCCCACATCCTGGTCCGGCCCGAGATAGAATTTCCCCAGCAAATCGTATTGGCCTGAGATCGAGTGCATTTCCGACAATTCCTCGATGCTGTCGGCCATGTGGCGCGCCACGCGATAGGCCGCTCCCATCTCGCATTTGATCTGGACGAAAATCGCTCGCATCTCGGTCTCCCAGCGCTGAGAGGCCAGGATGGACGCAGGGCCACGCCACGGCAACCAAGCCAGTTCACCCAAGCCAGTTCACCCCAGCCTGGGCAACCAACCCAGGACAAGTGACCGGGAGGCGAGCGCGGCGCGTCCGGCCTGCCCAACTTGGCGGCACAACCCGGCGGGGCATGGGCAGGCCCGCACCTGGCCGCGTTCCATGGCGGCCGCGAAATGGCTATGCAAAGGGCATGGAACCCAACCAAGATCGTGGCGGCCCCGCCCAGCCCCTGCTCGCGCTCAAGGGGCTCACCAAGCATTTTCCAATCAAGGGAGGGCTGTTCGGCACCACCGTCGCCACCGTGCGCGCGGTGGACGGCGTCAGCTTCGACGTGCTGAAGGGCGAAACCCTGGGCATCGTGGGCGAAAGCGGCTGCGGCAAATCCACCACCGCGCGCCTGCTGGTCCAGCTTCTCGGCCTCGATGCCGGCACCATGGTCTTCGATGGCGAGGCGGTGGGCGAACCCCGCGCCAGCGGCCTGTCGCTGCGCGAATACCGCCGCCAGGTGCAGATGGTCTTCCAGGACAGCTATGCCTCGCTCAACCCCCGCCTGCCGATCGAGGACAGCATCGCCTTCGCACCCCGCGTGCATGGGCTGGGCGAGGCCGAAGCCTCGGCCCGCGCGCGAGACCTGCTGGCCGCCGTCGGCCTGGCGCCGGCGCAATTCGCCCGCCGCTACCCGCATGAGCTCTCCGGCGGCCAGCGCCAGCGCGTGAACATCGCCCGCGCCCTGGCCCTGCAACCCCGCCTGGTGATCCTGGACGAACCGGTCTCCGCCCTCGACAAATCGGTGGAAGCCCAGGTGCTGAACCTGCTGGTCGACCTCAAGCAGAAATTCAACCTGACCTTCGTCTTCATCTCCCACGACCTCAACGTGGTGCAGTTCATCTCCGACCGCGTGCTGGTGATGTATCTGGGCGAGGTGGTGGAGATCGGCCCGGTGGACGCCATCTATGACCGCCCGGCGCATCCCTATACCCGCGCTCTGCTGGCCAGCCGGCCCAGCATGGACCCGGCCTTCCGCCGCACCGTGCCGCCCCTGGTGGGTGACCCGCCCAACCCGGTGAATCCGCCCAGCGGCTGCCGTTTTCGCACTCGTTGCGGCTTCGCCGAGGATGTCTGCGCGAAGAAGAAACCACTGGCTGCCGATCTCGGTGAGGGCCACCTGGCGGCCTGCCATATGGCCACGCCAGGCAGCGGGCATTCGAAAGCCGGCGCCATCATGGAGGTTGCGATATGAGTGCCGCACTCAAGCCCGCACCCGCGCCGCTGATGAAGCTGACCGACCTCTCGGTCACCTTCGCCACACGAGACCGCACCGTGCATGCGGTGAACGGCGTGAACATGGAACTTGCCGAGGGCGAGGTGCTCTGCATCCTCGGCGAAAGCGGCTCGGGCAAATCCGTCACGCTGCGGGCGCTGATGCGGCTCTTGCCGAAATTCGCCCGGGTGACCGGCGGCATCGAGGTGGCGGGCCAGAACGTCCTGGCGATGAGCGACCGCCGCATGGCCGATTTCCGCGGCGGCGAGGTCGCGATGATCTTCCAGGAGCCGATGACGGCGCTCGACCCTGTCTTCACCGTGGGCCGCCAGATCGCCGAGGTGGTGCAGCGGCACGAGGGTGCCAGCCGCAGCGCCGCCATGGCGCGCGCGCTGGAATTGCTGGAACTCGTACAAATCCCCTCCGCCAAGCGGCGACTCGATGCCTATCCCCACGAACTCTCGGGCGGGTTGCGGCAGCGCGCGATGATCGCCGTGGCGCTGGCCTGCCGCCCAAAACTGCTGCTGGCCGATGAGCCGACGACGGCACTCGACGCTACGGTGCAAATCCAGGTGCTGCTTCTGCTGCGCGAGTTGCAGCAGAAGCTCGGCATGGGCGTGATCTTCGTCACCCATGACCTCGGCGTGGCCGGCGAGATCGCCGACCGTGTGGCGGTGATGTATGCCGGCCGCGTGGTCGAGGAAGGCCCGGTCGGCCCCTTCATGGCCGGCCCTCTGCATCCCTACCCGCAGGGCCTGCTGAACAGCACGGTGCACGGCAATATGCGTGGCAAGATTCTGACGACCATTCCTGGGGCGCCGCCGAGCCTTTCCACCGTGCCCACGACCTGCAGCTTCTCGCCGCGCTGTGCCCTGGCGGAGCCTGCCTGCGAGGCGGGCGTGCCGGCGATGGTCGAGGCGGGCGGCGACCGCCGCGCGCGTTGCGTGCGGATTGCCGCAATCTGAGTGATCCTGATGCGGCATGGCCAGGGCGTGGTCGTCCAACCCGCTCGTTCGGGTGATTCGGACATCTGAGCACGCCACAACATCGCCGCGCCCAGTCGTCCCTGCGGAGTGACGTGCGGATGATGCGGCGCTAGGCTCCGCCCGACCAAAATGGGGGATGGCCTGATGGCGAAGTTGGTGGCGGCGGTGGCCGCGAAGGCGGCTGGGAAGCTCGCGGTGAAAAAGGGGGCCGGCAAGCTGGTGCGCAAGCTGGGGGCTGAGCGCCGCCTGGCCGGTGGAACGGCCGCGCCATCCCTGCCCGAACCCCGCACCGGCGGCCGTCTGCTGGCCGATGCCATTATCGCCCAGGGCACCACCCATGTCTTCGCCGTGCCGGGCGAATCCTATCTCGACCTGCTCGATGGCCTCTATGCCAATCGCAACCGGGTGGAGCTCGTGACCTGCCGTTTCGAGGCCGGCGCGGTGAACATGGCCGAGGCGCATGGCAAGCTGACGGGGCGCGCCGGCGTCGCCATCGTCACCCGCGGCCCGGGCGCCTGCCACGCCGCCATCGGCGTGCATATCGCCATGCAGGACAGCACGCCGCTGGTGCTGCTGGTCGGCCAGATCCCGCATGAGGAGACCGACCGCGAATCCTTCCAGGAGGTGGATTACCGCCGGATGTTCTCGCCCATCGCCAAATGGGTGACCCAGATCGACCACGAAAGCCGCATTCCCGAGTTGATGGCGCATGCCTTCGATGTCGCGCAATCCGGCCGCCCCGGCCCGGTGGTGGTGGCGATTTCCGAGGAGATGCAGAAGCGGCTGGCGACGGTGCCCGATATCGGCCCGGCCCGCGTGGCGCCCGCCCATCCCTCGCCCAAGGCGATCGACGAAATGATGGTGATGCTGGGCCGCGCGAAACGCCCGCTCGCCATCCTGGGCGGCAGCAACTGGTCAGAGGCCGGTCGCGCAGCCATCGCGAAGTTCCTGGTCGCGAACAATCTGCCCGTCGCCGTCTCCTTCCGCCGCCAGGGCAATTTCGACGGCAACCACGCGAATTTCGTCGGCGACCTCGGTGTCGGCGCCGATGCCGCGCTGGTGAAGCACGCGAAGGAGGCCGATCTGATCCTCGCCATCGGCACCCGCATGGGCGAGCCGGTGAGCCAGGGTTACACGCTGCTCGACATGGCGGGCGCGACGCCGCTGGTGCAGGTCTTTCCGGAGCAGGCCGAGATCGGCCGGGTGTATCGGCCGGCGCTTGGCATCACCTCTGACCTCGATGCCTTTGCCGCGGCGGTCAAGGGCCTGAAGGTCAAGAAGCCGGGCTGGGGCGCCTGGACCAAGACGCTGCGCGCGAGCCGCCTCGCCCAGGCCGAGGCACCGGATTACGAAGGCCCGCTCAACCTCGCCCGCGCCTTGCAGGCGCTGGAAGCGGCGCTGCCCGAGGACACCATCTTCACCACCGATGCTGGCAATTTTGCCACCTGGCCCACCCGCTTCACCCATGTCGGCCAAAAACAGGACTTCCTGGGGCCGACCTGCGGCGCCATGGGCTATGGCATCCCCGCGGCCATCGGCGCCAAGATCACGGCACCCCAGCGCGAGGTGATCTGCTTCGTGGGCGATGGCGGGGCGTTGATGACGGGGCAGGAAATCGCCACCGCCTTCCACCACCACGTCAACCCGATCATTCTCGTCTTCAACAACGGGATGTACGGCACGATCCGGATGTATCAGGAGCGGGTCTATCCCGAACGCGTCTCCGGCACCGCGCTCACCAACCCCGATTTTTCCCGGTTCATCGAGAGTTTCGGTGGCCATGGCGAGGTGGTGAACACGACCGAGGAACTGGTGCCGGCCTACCGCCGCGCCTCGGCCTCCAAAAAGCCGGCGATCATTGAGATCCGGATGAATCCTGAGCAGGTCACCAACCGCGCGACCATCGCCGATCTGCGCCGGCAATCGGCGAAGGGCTGAGCG
The DNA here is from genome assembly GCA_964395305.1 of uncultured Rubritepida sp. Classification (GTDB taxonomy): domain Bacteria; phylum Pseudomonadota; class Alphaproteobacteria; order Acetobacterales; family Acetobacteraceae; genus Rhodovarius. The sequence continues at coordinate 265 of CAYNBM010000053.1, read as the reverse complement.
GACTCGAAGCGCCCTCACTGTGTCAGGGCGCTTCGAGTCTAACCGTGTTTGGCCCGGCAATTTCCGTCCTGGGTGTTTCCACCCAGGGCGATTGCGGGCTGGAGCCGTTTCACCGAAAGTGAAGACGGCGAAACGGCTCCAGCTTATTGTTTGCACGTGTTTTCCGAGTCGCCTTGCGAAGCCGCAAGGCTTGAAAACGCTCTTGAGCATGCTGCGTTTACACGGAAGCGTAGCCTGAGTTGACGAGGTAGTTGGCGCATTCGGC
>CAYNBM010000052.1:0-22156 GCA_964395305.1 uncultured Rubritepida sp. | reverse complement strand
AGAGGCTGACGCGCGTCAAGCCCCGATAACCGCAGCCGTCAGCGTACGCTTACTTTCAAGCCGCTCTGCACCGAAAATTTCGGCGCGCACTGGGGCTTCGTCGTCCCAAAGCGCTGTTGATGCCTGTCTGATCCGTTTGCGGAGCACAAGCTATCTGCTCCATTACATCGATGTTCGAGATCACAACGCCACCAGACTTGCGGGGTTGCCCTGCCGAATTGCGACGCAACGAAGACATGCAACCCTGATCGCCGCAACGAATCGCGTCGGGCTGACCAGCGACGCATGGGCCGTAGGCTATACGGAACAGGAGATTTGTTGCGCCAGGCGCACCGCATCAGGCAACATCATGCAATGCGATTGAACAGTGACCGCTACCGCGCCGCGGAGGAGAGCCGCATCGCTGGCCCGCCGGACCTCGTTGTGACGAGGATACGGGCGGCCCGCGATGGCGGCGCACCGGCTGTGCTCCTGCACGGCATCGGCGGGAACCGCGCCAACTGGACCGACGACCTGCCTGACCTCGCCACTGAACGCGAAGTACTCGCCCCGGACCTGCGCGGCTACGGCGACAGCCAATCCCATCCCCACGCCGCGCCTCCGCTCACCTTTGACGACCTGGTGTCTGACGCGGCGCGCGTGCTGCAGGCGATCGGGCGACCGGCGCATGTTCTGGGCCTCTCGATGGGCGGGCTGGTGGCACAGGCGCTCGCGGCGCGGTGGCCGGAGCGCGTCCGCTCGCTCGTTCTCGTCGCCTGCCGGCCGGGCGACGCGCCGGTTCTGCCGGGCGAACGCGGCGAGGCTTTTCTACGCGACCGCCTTGGACCGATCGAGCGCGGCGGGACCGCGGCGCTGGCGGATTCGCTGGTGGCAGCCCTGGCCGGGCCCGCGGCGTCACCCGGCGCGCTTGCCGCGCTGCGCGCCAGCATCCTTCGCCTGCGCGTGCCCGACTACCTGGCCGTGCTGCGCGCACGCAGCCAGATGGAGCCCGTCGCGGATCCGGCAAGCCTGCGGTTGCCCGTGCTCGTTCTAGGCGGCGAAGCGGATCGCCTCGCGCCGCCGGAGCAGATGCGCGCACTCGCGGCGGCGATCCCTGGTGCTGCGCTGCGGCTGTTCCCGGGCGTCGGCCATCTGGTCAATCTCGAGGCGCCGGAGGGTTTTCGGGCTGCCGTCGCCGCGTTCTGGACGCAAGTGGAGGGTGCCGCATGCTGATCGAACGCATCGAGGCGCGCTGGATCGATGCCTTCGCCAACACGCTGGGCTTGTGCGGCGTGGCAGCCGGGGACGAGGTCGCCGTGCTCAGCGAAACGCAATCCCGGGCGGTGCTACCGCGGCTGGCCGAACTCGCATTGCTGCGGATGGGCGCCCGGCCTTTTCACGTCGTCATGCCGTCGCCTCCGGTGCAGGGCACTATTCCGGTTCGCTCCACCGGGACGTCACTGGCGCTGGGTGGCAACAGGGCGGCGATCGCCTCGCTGGCCGCGAGCCGGCTGGTCGTGGACTGCACCGTCGAGGGGCTGCTGCACGCGCCCGAGCGCGGCGCGATCATGGCCGGCGGCGCGCGGGTGATGATGGTGAGCAATGAGCACCCCGAGGTGCTGGAACGCCTGCAGCCCGACCCCGCCATCATCCCCGTCGTGCGCCGCGCGGTGGCGCGTGCCAAGGCGGCCGCCGAAATGCGCGTGACGTCCCCGGCCGGCACCGACCTGACCGTGCGGCTGGAAGGTGCGCCGATCCGCGCCGCCATGGGCTTCACCTCGGAGGAGGCGCCGGTGGCCTATTGGCCGGCGGGCCTCATTGCCTGCTTTCCGCTGGCCGGCAGCGTGCGCGGCCGCGTCGTGCTGGCGCCGGGCGACGTGAACCTCACCTTCAAGGAGTATCTGCGCGAGCACACTACCCTGGAGATCGAGGGCGACCGCATCGTCGCGATCCATGGCGAGGGCATGGAGGCCGCGATGCTGCGCGGGCAGATGTCCGATTGGAACGAGCCCGATGCCTGGTGCGTCTCACATGCCGGCTGGGGGCTCAATCCGAAGGCGCGTTGGGATGCGCTGATGGCCTACGACAAACGCGACGTGAACGGCACGGAGCTGCGCGCCTTCGCCGGCAACTTCCTGTTCTCCACCGGATCGAACGAGCATGCCGGCCGCTTCACCCGCGGCCATTTCGACTGGCCGATGCGCGGCTGCACGGTGGAGCTGGACGGCGTCGCTGTGGTGCGCGACGGCGTGCTGGTGCCGGATGAGTGACGTGGTGCGTGCCGGGATCGCTGGCGCCGGTTTCCCCACAGCAGCGCTTGACCGGGCACGTCGCCGGCCGCACGACGATCAGGAGCTTGTCGGGGACGCGCAGCCTGCCCTGGTTCGCAAGATTGATGGGAAAACCGTGATGCAGCTTTTCGCAGGCTTGTTGGTCACTCTCTCACTTGTCGTCGGTGCGGGCCTGGCCCAGGCCCAGGGTCAGTCCTATCCATCGCGGTCGATCGCATTCCTGGTGGGCAGCCCGCCGGGCGGCAGCACGGACGTGATCGCACGCGCCCTGGGCAGCAGGCTTCAGGCATCCCTAGGCCAGTCCCTCGTCATCGAGAACCGGCCGGGAGCATCTGAGATGGTGGGCGCGCGCGCCCTGGCCAGCTCGGCCGCGGATGGATACACCATCGCGATCTTCTCCAATGCTCTCGCGATCAACGAGAGCCTGCCGGCAAACCGGAATTTCAGCGCGCTGCGCGAATTCACGCCGGTCGCCCGGGTGGCCGAACTGCCCTTCGCCATCATCGTGCGCTCGGAGCTGCCGGCCGCGAATCTGGCCGAGCTGGTCGCCCTCGCGCGGGCCAGTCCCGGCACGCTGAACTACGGGCATGTCGGCGTGGGCGCCCCGCATTATCTGACAATGGAATGGTTCAGGCGCGCGGCCAACATCGACATAGTGCCGGTGCCCTACCCGGGCTCCGCGCCACTGTTCGTCTCGCTGCTGCGTGGCGATGTGCAGGTGACGGTGGGGGCGCTAGGCGCCGCCACGCAGTTCATCGAAAGCGGCCGCGTGCGGCCCCTGGCGGCAATGTCGACGCGCCGGCCGACCTCGCTGCCCAACCTGCCCACGGTTGCGGAGTTCGGCTACCCCGAATTCGCGCTTGTCCCCTGGATGGGCATCTTCGTTCGCGCCGGCACTCCACCCGAGTTCGTGGCCCGGCTCGAACGCGCGGTGCTCGAAGCGATGGATGATCCGACCTTGCGGGGGCATTTCGAGCGGTTCGCCTTCGAACCGGCATTCCTGCCCGCCGGCCCCTTCGCTGATTTCATGCAAAGCGAGGTGAGAAGCTGGGCGCGGATCATCCAGGACGTCGGCGTTCCGCCCCAGTGAGCAGCCCAGGGAACGACAAGGGCGCCATGGTGAGGCAAGCCGTGATCGCAGGCGGGGGCTTCGCCGGCCTGACGGTGGCCGTGGCGCTGTTGCAGCGTGGCTGGTCGGTCACGGTGTGCGAGCGCGCCTCGAGCGTCCGCTCCGAGGGATACAACATCGCTTTCCACGAGAACGGCCTGCGATCCCTGGAGATGCTGGGATTGATGGACCGTGCCATCGAAGGCGCACAGCGGATGCCGAGCCGGCAGACGCGTGACCGGTGCGGTCGGGTCACGGCGGATTTCGACGCGAACTACCGGGTCTATCGGGTGTCGCGCCCGCACCTCGCCGGCGTGCTGGCGGAGGAGGCGCAGCGCCTGGGCTGCGAATTCCGGTTCGGGGCAGAGGTCGCGGGAGCCCGGCCGGAAGGCGTGCTGCTGCTGGCCGACGGATCGGATCTGCGCGGCGACCTCGTGGTCGCGGCGGATGGCGTGAACTCCAAGGTGCGCGATGCCCTGGGGCTTCTCGCCAAACGGACAATACCCGGCGAGGGGGCGATCCGGGTCATCATGCCGCGGGATCCCGGCGAGCTCGGCGAAGATGACGACGGGACCACGGGTTTCGAATTCTGGTCCGGCCGGCGGCGCTTCCTCTACCGCCCCGCGACGGCGACCACGGCCTATTGCACCTTCACCTGCCCGCAGAGCGACATGCTGGGCCGGCAGGTTCCGATCGACCCGACGACGTGGATGCGCGCCTTCCCCACCGTGGCGGACGTGATCGAGAAGGCGGCCCGCGAGGCGGATTGGGCGCAGGCGCGTTGGGCGCAGTACCAGATCATCCGCCTGAAGCGGTGGTCGAGCGGGCGCGTGGCGGTGGTGGGTGACGCCGCCCACTCCATGGTGCCGAACCTCGGGCAGGGCGCGAATTGCGCGATCATGAACGCGCTGGCACTCGCCCTGACGGTCGCCGAAGCCGCGGATGTGGAAGCGGCGCTGCGTGAATGGGAGGGCCGCGAACGGCCGATCATCGAGCATGCCCAGCTTTGGTCGTCCCTCTTCACCGCGCCCCTTGCCTGGCCGGAATGGCTCTGGTCGGTCGTGGTTCCCCGCGCCGGTCGAACGGCATGGCTCCAGCGCCAGATGACCCGGCCGGCGCGCTACGAGCCAAAGGGCTATGCCGCCCTCAGGAAGGCGGGGTGACCGCGCAGCCCATGGGGATCTGCCTGATCGGCGGCGCGGGATTGCCGGAAGCCTGGCGCCACGGCTTCGATGCCGTGTTGCGGGAGGAAGGCCTCTTCGTCTGGGACGGGAACGGCGCCATGCAGGCCGAATGCGCAATCGTCGCGCGGCCGCAGCCGGGGGCGCTTGGGAGGCTGCGCGGATTGCGGCTCGTCTCCTCAGTCGGCATGGGGGTGGACCACATCCTGGCCGACCCCGATCTGCCCGAGGGCGTTGCGGTCGTGCGCGTGGTCACGGATGACATGGTGACGCAGGTCGCGGAATACGTCGTGCTGGCCGTGCTGCGCGTCGAACGTGACAGCGAGCGGTTCGACCGCCTGCAGCGGGAAGGGCGATGGGAGCGGCGGCTCGTCGCGCGGCCAGGCGGGAAGCTGCGCGTGGGCATCCTGGGCCTGGGCGCGATCGGCGCCGGCGCCGCCGCGCATCTGGTGGCACTGGGCTTTCCGGTGCTGGGCTGGAGCCGCTCGGCGCGAAGCCTTCCCGGCGTGCTCACCCATGCGGGGGAGGAAGGCCTGGCCCGAGTGCTCGCCGAGACGGATATCCTGGTCTGCGCCCTGCCGCGCACGCGCGAGACCGAGGGCATTCTCGACCGGCGATGCTTCGCGCGCCTGCCTCCGGGCGCCCATGTCGTCAATGTCGGGCGTGGCGAACACCTGGTCGAAGACGACCTGCTGGAAGCGATTGACGCCGGCCATGTCTCGGGCGCGACCCTCGATGTGTTCCGCACCGAACCTTTGCCGCCTCGGCATCCTTTCTGGCAGCATCCCGCGATCCGGATCACGCCGCACTCCGCCGGCCTTAGCACCCCGAAGGCCTCGGCGCGGCGGATACTCGAGAACCTCAACCGGCTGCGCCATGGCGAGCCGCTGCTCGACGCGGTGGAGCGAGGCCGGGGCTATTGAAACGAGAGGGGCTGGCCGGGCGATGACCTACAACGAGTTCGAGACGCTTCGCGTGCGGGTGGATCGAGGCGTCGCGTTCGTGACGATCGACAATCCACCGATCAACCTGCTGGACCGCAGGCTGAGAGGCGATCTTGAAGCGTTCGCGCGCGGGGTCGCGACGGATGATCAGGTTCGCGTCATCGTCTTCGAGTCCGCGGACCCGGACTTCTTCATCGCCCACACGGATGCGACGCCCTTCCTCGGTCGGCTGGGCGAAGCACCGCCATCGCGCTCCGATACACTGGGCCCGGGCTACGCGGTGCGCGAGCTATTTTATGGGCTGCCGCAGGCCACGATCGCCAAGGTCGAGGGCCGCTGCCGCGGCGGGGGCTGCGAGTTCGCCCTTGCCCTCGACATGCGTTTCGCGGCGCTGGGGCGCGGCGTCTTCTGCCTGTTCGAAGTGGCGGTGGGGTGCGTTCCGGGCGGCGGGGGGACGCAGCGGCTGACCCGCCTGATCGGTCGCGCGCGGGCCCTCGAGATGCTGCTGGGGTGCGATGACATCGATGCCGAACGCGCCGAGCGATACGGTCTCGTCAATCGTGCCCTGCAGCCGGAGGCGATCGGCCCCTTCGTCGAGCGGTTGGCGTTTCGGATGGCCTCGTTTCCCACGGATGCGATCCGCCTCGCCAAGCAGGCGGTGCGGGCGGCCGAGTCTGGCCTGCATGCCGGGCTGCTCGAGGAGCAGTTCTGCGCGGGCCAGGCACTCGCCTCCACGGGCGCCCGGGAGCGACTCCCCAGGTTCTTTGAAATGGGGGCTCAGACGCGCGAAATCGAGCTGGACCTCCCGGAGGCCCTTCACCTCCTCGGAACGAAACGGTAGGCCCTGACCGCGACGGTACCATGCTGCGCCTGATGCAGTCTCTCGACCAGTATTGGCAGCAGACCCGGCTCGTCTGGCGCCGGTTCAGCGGCGCAACCCCTTCGGCGGATCCGCGTTAAGACGGCATGAGCTTGAGGAGAACGACGTGCTGAAGGTCTTCACCGTTCTGCTCACAATCCGCACCCCGGTCGGCCGCGCATTCGCCCGCCATGCCGCCGAGCCGCGCGAGGCGGGAGAGCCCCGGCGGGTCATCTATCGCGGCGATTGCGGCCGCTGGTTCACCGCGATGCTGCCGAGCCTCGAACCCGCCGGGTGACATTCTGGCCGGGGCGCCGTTTCGCTCCGCTCCACGCCGCCCTTCCAGGAACAATCTGACCATGACACTCCTGCCATGGCCTCGACGGGTCCATTCGACCCTTGTGGCGTCCTGGCGGTCCGAAAGCAGCGGGGCTGCCGGAGACTGGTGCTGACGCCGGTGGGGGGTATGGCGCCCCGCGGCGCCTCGGCTGCGGAGACCACATTGGTCAAGGCGCTGGCACGGGCGTTCCGGTGCCCTCGGCGGTGGAAGCGGGCGGTGGTAGCGCGTCTGGACCAGGCGCAGCGCACCGCCCTGGAAAGCCCTGCGATCCTTCGCCGCATCGAGGAGCTGGGCTCGCTGCCCGCGCGCGCTGACCAGCGCGGCCCGGCGGCCGTCCAAGCGCTAGACCATGCTGCGTTCACATGAGTTCACTGCGCATGGTCTAGCCGTCGCTGAGAGATGATTCAGCGTGTTCGGCGATTCCGCCTCAACGCATCATGCTCTAGTCTGCAGCGAGGTGGATCGCTGGGCGACGGTGATCCGCGCGGCGGGCATCCAACCGCAGTAATTCGCGCAAGCGGATTTTGCGTGTTGCTCTGGCAGGGGGTCTGATAGCCTCCAGCCCAAAGGGAGACACAACAATGACCCAACGCCGCGCGATGCTGCTCGCCCCCACGCTTCTGGCAACGCCCGCCTTGGGCCAGGGGGCCTGGCCCAATCGCCCGGTGCGGGTCATCGTGGCCTTCCCACCCGGCGGATCGCTCGATGTGATGACGCGCCTAGCCTGCGAGGTGATGACCCAGCGCCTGGGCCAGAGCTTCGTGGTGGAAACCCGCAGCGGCGCCTCGGGCAATATCGGCACCGAAGCCTTGGCGCGGGCCATGCCCGATGGCTACACTATTGGCACGGTCAGCATGCACAATGTGGTCATCAACCCTCTGTTGTTCACGCGGCTACCCTTTGACCCGGCGCGCGACTTCCAATGGATCAGCGCCATGTGGGACCTGCCCAATGTGGCCGTGGTCCCGGCGCAGCATGTACCGGCGCGCAGCATTGCCGAGTTCCTGGCCTGGGCGCGGCAACGCCCGCAGGGGATCAGCTATGGCTCTTCGGGCGTGGGCACGACCATTCATCTCTCGGGCGCCTTCCTGCTCAGCCGGGGTGGCATCCAGGCCACGCATGTGGCGTTTCGCGGTGCGGCGCAAACCATTCCGGCCATGCTCTCGGGCGATATCCAGCTCGCGGTCGACAACCTGGCCAGCTATACGCCGGTAATCGGCGAGGGACGCATCCGAGCGCTGGCCGTGACCATGCCCGAGCGCTGGCCGACCCTGCCCGATGTGCCTACCATGGCAGAGGCGGGGCTGGACAATTTCAATGTCAGCCCCTGGCATCTCTGGGCCGCGCCCGCGGGCACGCCGCGCGCGGTGGTAGACCGGCTGAGCCAGGAGATCCGCACCGCATTCGCCGACCCAGCACTTCAGCAGCGCGCCATCGGCATCGGCACACGGCTCACCGGCACGACGCCAGAGCAGGTGGCCGAACGCCTGGCGCGCGAGACGCCACGCTGGGCCGAGATGGTGCGGATTTCCGGTGCTACGCCGGAATAGGGCGCCCCGCGCGCCTCAGGACGGGCGCAGCCCGGCGAGCTGCGCGGCGCGGCGCGCATTCGTGAGTTCTTGGGTAAGGAAGGCGCCGAAGCCCTCCGGCGTGCGCTGTTCCGGGGCGCTCGGCACGGCGCCGACCTCGGCGATCCGGGACTGAACGGTGGCGTCCTCCAGCGTCGCAAGCAAAGCGCGACTCAGTGCTGCGACGACATCCGCGGGGATGCCGGCCGGAGCGAGCAGCCCGCCATAGCTGCCGGCGGTGAAGCCGGGCAGGCCGGCCTCGATGAAGGTCTGCACGCCGGGCAGCATGGGGGAGCGTTCCGTCGTCGCGAGCCCCACGATCGGAGCCGTGCTCTCGCGGTGCTGCGGCAGGGCGGAGGGCAGTTCCACCATTCCGGCGTCGAGCGTGCCGTTGATCAGATCCGGGATCATCGCGCCGCCGCCGCGATAGGGCACGTGCGTCGCGCGCACATTGGCGCCGGCCATAAGCAGTTCGAGTGCCAGATGCGCGGCACTGCCGTTGCCGGGTGTGGCGACCGTCACCTGGCCGGGGCGCGCGCGCATCAGCGCGATCAGCTCCGTCAGCGATCGCGCGGGCATACGCGCACTCACCTGGCAGATCATCGGCAGGATGCCGACCAAGCCGATCGGGCGGAAGTCGCGCTGCACGTCATAGGGGATGTTCGCCTGGAGCACCGGGTTCGCTGTCAAGGGCCCGCCGGCGCCGAACAACAGCGTGTAGCCATCCGCCGCCGCCTTCGCGACCAGGTCCGCGCCGATGCTGCCGCCGGCGCCGGTGCGGTTGTCGATCACCATCGGACGGCCGAGGCGATCGGCCATCGACGCGGTGAGGATGCGCGCGAGGATGTCGGTATTGCCGCCGGCGGCGAAGGGCACGACCACGCGGATCGGCCGGTCGGGATAGGCGGCGAATGCCGGGCGATGGATGGCGGCGGCAAGCGCCGGACCCGCGAGCAGCAGGCGGCGTGACAGCATGGACGTCCTCCCTCCGGCATCTAAGGCCGGTGGCGTAGCGTTGCATCAGCATCACCTGAGGGCAATGGCACGCACTTGCTGCGATGCCGCGCCTGCCGCAGCATCGCGCTCGGCAGGGGGACAGGATACCATGGAACAGCGGCGACTGGGGCGGACCGGCATCATGGTCTCGGTGCTCGGCTACGGGTGCGGGGCGATCGGCGGGCTGATGGTGAAGGGCGAAGCCGCCGAGCAGGACCGCGCCATTGGCCGCGCGATCGACCAAGGCATCACCTATTTCGACACCGCCGCCGCCTATGGGGACGGCGTGTCCGAAACCAATCTCGGCCGCGCCCTCAGGACGCTCAACGCCAGGGTCACGGTGGGCACCAAGGTGCGCATCCGCGGCGGGCAGCGCGGCGACATAGGCGCCGCAATCACCGCCTCGGTGGAAGAAAGCCTCCGCCGGCTCGGGCGCGACAGCGTGGACATTCTGCATCTGCACGAGCCGATCACGCGCGAGGGTGCGCCGCCGGCCTTCACCGCGGATGCGATTCTGCACGATGCCGTGCCCGTGCTGCAACGCCTGCGCGACCAGGGAAAGTTCCGCCACTACGGCATCACCGGCCTCGGCGATGCGCCGGAGGTCGGCCGCACGCTCCGCGAGGGGGGATTTTCGACCGCGCAAATGCCCTACAACATCCTCAACCCGAGCGGCCTGGCGCCGCTGCCTGCAGACTCGACGATGCCGGACCTGGGCGGGTGCATCCGCAATGCCGCGGCCGGCGATATCGGGGTGATGGCCATCCGCATCCTAGCGGGCGGCGCGCTCAGCGGTTCGGAAGCGCGCAGCCCGATGGGCGTGACCTCGGTCGCGCCCATCGCCTCGGGTGCCAGCTACGCTGCGGATGTGGCCGCGGCGCTTCGCCTGCTACCGGTCGTGCAGGCCGGCCATACCTCGGACCTGGTGGAACTCGCACTTCGGTTCGCAGCGACCCCGCGCGAGATCCCGACCGTGCTCGTCGGCACGTCGAGCATCGCCGAACTCGACCACGCGGTCGCGGCGATCAACCGCGGCCCGCTGCCGGCCGAAGCACTCGCGATGATCGCATCGATCCAGGCAAGTTAACCCGGATTATTGATGAGGCTCACGGCGTCTGCATTTCGCCGGCGAGCCACTCGCCTTTCGGTTGAGGTCGCGCGGGCTGTCGTGCCGGCGCAAGCGTCGGTTTGTTGATGCGGATGGACGGAGATGCGACAGTAATACTGTTGCCGGCCAAAATGTACGCCAGAGTGTTCGCTCTTGAATTACGGATTTCGGGCAAGTGTGGTCCGAACCAGGGTAAGTGCCGACTGCGCTGAAACCGGTCTTTTACCTAGGTTTTTGAGTTCCGTACTAAAACGGCCAAGTCAGGAGGTCCGGAGAGAATTGGCCTCCAGAGAGCGATTTCCGGGCTCCTCCGCGCCGGGCCAGTCAACAGGTCTGCCCCAAAAACCCCAGGAAACCCGCCACTCAAGCTTGCCCATGTCCGCCGGGCCTTCAGCCGAGAGATGTTCGTCGTGGCCTATCCGCGGGAGACCCAGGGTCGACGTGTACGTCGACGGGTTCGACTTGGGATGCGGTTGTCGCAACAGCGAAAGCTCGCGCTCTGCAGGATTGTTTGCCTGGACAGTCAAGCCTCGCCGCCGCCCTCAGCCGAAGAACACGTAATCCTGACCGCCCACCGTGCCGAAGCTCTGCACCGGCAATTGCGCCTGGGTGAGGCCGGAAAACGTCACCGAGGTATCGACCAGCCCATCGCCATCCAGGTCCCAATGCATTGTGGCGCCCTGGTAGCCGGCCGCGCCGTCACCCTCGACCCAGATGAAGCCGCTCACACCCGGTTTGTAGCCGAAGATCGTCACCTGCTCGCCCGCCGCATAGTCGGTGATGGTGGACCAGGTATTGGCCGTGGCCGCCCCCCGGCCATCGACGAAGAAGGTATCGACCCCCGCGCCGCCGGTGAGGAAGTTCGAGCCCAAGCCACCATCGATAACGTCATTACCCGCGCCGCCATCCAGCGCGTCATCGCCGGCGCCGCCATTGAGGAAATCGCTCAGGACCGTGCCGAGGATGATGTCGTTGCCGCTGCCGCCAAGCTGCTGGTTCACCAGCCCCTGCACGGGGCCCGTATATGCATCGGGCAGGATGTAGCCGGCCGAGGCCGCGCCGAGCTTGGCGAAGACCAGGCCGTTATTGGCCGGGGCGGATTGCAGGCTGGCGATGTTGACAGCGGCGGCATTGCCCCACTGAAAATTCTCGACATTGACGAATTGGTCCAACCCATCGGCGCCGCTGGTGATAACCACCTCGTCGCGCACGCCGAAGCGGTAGGAACCTTGAGTGCCGGAGAGCCGTGCGAGATCGGTACCCGCGCCGCCATCGATGGCGTCATTGCCTGCGCGCCCATCGATGAGGTTGTCGCTGGCATTGCCCGTCAGGCTGTCGTTGCCCGCGCCGCCGATGAGGTTGTCGATGCCGGTCAGCACATCGGTACCGCCCAACCCATCGGTGGCCACGCCGGTGACGAGGTTGGCGATGAGATTTCCGATGCCGCTACTGTAATCCGCCGTATCGACGTTGCCACCGCCATTCAGCGTGTCGTTGCCACCGCCGCCGACCAGCGTATCGTTACCATTGCCGCCGGTCAGCACGTTGGCGTTGCCATCGCCGGTCAGGCGGTCATTGCCGGCGCCACCGGTCACGTTCTCAGTGGTCGACACCGTGTCAGTGCCGCCACTTAGGCCATCGACGATCGTTCCTGCGGCCAGGTTGGCGACGATGGCCTGGGCTGACGTATTGCCGGAGTAGTCCGCAAGGTCGATGCCGGTGCCGCCGATCAGCGTATCGCTGCCTACGCCGCCGACCAGCGTGTCGTTGCCCGCGCCTCCGTCCAGCACGTTGCCGTTGCCATCGCCGGTCAGCAGGTCGTGGGCGGCGCCGCCGATCAGGTTGTCGATGCCAAGCAGCGTGTCGGTACCGCCCAGGCCGTCGGTGGCCGTGCCGGTGGCGAGATTTGCAGTAAGATTTGCGGTCCCGCTGCTGTAATCCGCAGTATCGACATCACCGCCGCCGCTCAGCGTGTCGTTGCCGGTGCCGCCCACCAGGGTGTCGTTGCCGTTGTTGCCGATCAGCACGTTGGCGTTGCCGTTGCCGGTCAGGCGGTCGTTCCCGGCGCCACCGGAGACGTTCTCGACGTCGATCAGCAAATCTGTGCCGCCGAAGCCATCTACAACCTGCCAAAATACGTCACCCAGAAAGGCGACGATGGCCTGAGCTGAAGTATTGGTGGAATAATCTGCCGTGTCAGTGCCAGTGCCGCCTCTCAACTGGTCGGTGCCTACGCCGCCCACCAGCGTATCGTCGCCAGCGTTGCCCAGCAGCACGTCATCGCCGGCATTGCCCACCAGCGTATCGTCGCCACCGTTGCCCTCCAGCCAGTTGGCATTGCCATTACCGATCAGGAGGTCGTTCGCGGCGCCGCCGGAGAGGTTGTCGATGCTCAGCAGCGTGTCGATGGCGCCCGTGCCGTCAGTGGCCACGCCGGTAGCGAGGTTTGCGGCAATGGCTGCGGTTTCGCTGCTGTAATCGGCTGTGTCATCGCCGCCACCACCATCCAGCGTGTCGTTGCCAGCGCCGCCCGCCAGCACGTCGCTGCCGGCCCCGCCGGTCAGCACGTTGGCGTTGCTGTCGCCGATGATTTGGTCACTGCCCAGGCCGCCGAGGACGTTCTCAATATTCGCCAGTCTGACCGTGCCAGCATTGAGACCATCGAGAATCGTCCCACCGGCCAGGTTGGCAAAGAGGTCGGTGGTGCCGTTGCTGTAATCCGCCGTATCGACGCCGCTACCGCCATCCAGTGTGTCACTGCCTCCGCCACCCCTCAGCGTGTCGTTGCCGGCACCGCCGGACAGGACGTTGGCGTTGCTGTTCCCCGTAACCCGGTCGTCGCCGGCGCCGCCGGTGACGCCCTCGATGCTGATCAAGGTGTCCGTGCCGCCGCGGCCATTTACGATCGTATTCGTGGCCATGTTGATAACGAGGGCCTGGAGCGACGTATTGCCGGAGTAGTCGGCAATGTCGATGCCGGCACCACCGTCCAGAACGCTGGCGTTGCCGTCGCCGCTCAACAGGTCATCGCCGGCGCCGCCGATGAGGCGACTGATGCCCGACAACGAATCGATTCCACCGAATCCGTCAGTGGCTACACCCGTGGCGAGGTTCGCGGTGACTCTGGCGGTGCTCCTGCTGTAATCTGCCGTATCGACACCGCCACCGCCATTCAGTGTGTCATTGCCGGCGCCGCCGATCAGCACGTTGGCGTTGCCGTCGCCGGTCAGGCGGTCGTTGCCCGACCCGCCCGTGAAGTTTTCAAAATTGACCAGCGTGTCAGTGCCGGTGCCGGTGATCTGCCCAACTGTGATAGCAAGACTGACGGTAATGTCGGTGGTCTGGTCCGAGTAATCCGCCACATCAATACCGGGGCCGCCGTCCAGCGAGTCATTGCCCACGCCGCCGCGCAGCGTGTCGTCACCGGCGAGGCCAACCAGCACATCGTCCCCACCGGCGCCGACGAGCAGGTTTGCCTCGTCCCAGCCCGTCAACCGGTCGGCTTGCGCGCTCCCTATAGTGTTCTCGAAGTTGAGGTTGGAGCCAAAGCCGGGGCCGGATGAGCCCAGGTTGACGATGACGCCCGAGCCTGTCCAGAAGCGATAGTCGAGCGTGTCGCTCCCACCTATCCCACCATTGACCAACCCGACGATGTTGGAACCGTTACGAATAATCAGCGTATCATCAAGGCTGCCGAACTGTACGGCCGAACTTTGAAAAGGGCCCGACGAAATAATTCCAGAATTATCAAGAATCAAGGAAGTGGGCGCGAATGCATAAATGCCATATGAACCTAAGGAAGGGTCACTTGTAGATATTGTTCCAGTATTGATGATAGTCAGATTACCATAAGGGACGCTGGCAGCGACGGATATGGCTGAGCTCGTCCCCGTAGCGATGATCGATCCGGCGTTTGAAATAACGACACCCACAGCGTTATTCACCATAATTGGCGCTGTGCTGCTCGCGCTCGTGAGCGAGGCGCCATTCTCGACTATACCGGTTTCAGACCCAGTAAGGACCCGCGTAGTGGCGCTCTGCTGACCCGCCGAAACAGTGAAGCCCGCCATAAGCAAAAATCCCTGAAATTCTATATTGGTGTTAAATCATTACCTATCTGTGTGTAGTCGGCCGCCCGTGCTGGTCACGACTCCAAATTGCCGGACTGCAACGCCTTAAGTCACGACTAGCCCGGAATATTCATCAGGGCTAGCGGACATGGCGCAAACGCTTGATCCGCAATAGAATTCGGTTGCGATACCTGAACCCGATCGATTTCGGAGCGGATGCCCGCCAAGGTTGAATTTACCCTCGCGCTGCCCGGCCCTGTCGATAGCGTCCGCGCCAGTGGTGTGAATTCCCCACTCGTTTTGGCGGAGGCTGGGCGCGAAGGCCGGCGCGCCCCCACCCGCTCGGCACTTCCGTACCAAAGTGTTCGCTCTCGAAGTATGGATTTTGGGCAAGTGGGGTGCGAACCAGCGCAAGTGCTGGCCGCGCTGAAATTGGCCATTGGCCTAGGTTTTTGAGTTCCGTACTATAAATTCCATGTCAGGAGGTCCGGAGAGAATTGGCCTCCGGAGAGCGATTTTCCGCCGTTTCCGCGTCGGGCCAGTCAACAGGTCTGCCCCAAAAACCCCAGGAAACCTGCCACTCAGCGCGGCGCTCGGTCTGGCGGAGAGCACGGCTGGTACTGTAACTGGCGGAGGAGGCGCGACCGGTTACAAGCGGTCTCTGCGCTGGAGCCTTGGAGAGCTGGACATTCAGGCGGCTGAACGTTCCTTTGTCCAGGTATAGGACGCCTTGCCGGCTCGCATGACCTTGGCGCCGCTGCCGGCCAAATGCCTCGAGCTGAACGCGATGGTGAACGCCTGGCGGTTCATGCGCGACAACTGGCTGTCGAGCGGGGTGTTCCAGGACCACGACGACATCGCCGCACATTGCTGCCCACCACTGGAACTGGCTGATCGGGCAGCCATGGCGCACCACGTCCATCGGAATGCGGCACTCGGCGCTTCGGTTCTGGTTCGCGGGATTTGGTACAAGCGTCCGCACCCGACCTTGCGCCATATCTGGCATAACCAGCTTGCAATCCCGCTTCCCAAGCGAGCGGCGCATCATTAACGGTGACAGCGATGTCGTCCCCCCTCATCAAGGCCGATCAACTCGTCAAGCGCTTCGGCGCGCTGGTGGCCAATGACCATGTCGACCTGACGGTCGCGGCGGGCGAGGCGCATGCGCTGCTTGGCGAGAATGGAGCCGGCAAATCGACGCTGGTGAAGATGCTCTACGGCCTGCTTCAACCCGATGAGGGCCGTATCCTTTGGCGTGGCGAGGCCGCGGCGCTGCCCGGGCCGCGTGCCGCCCGCGCGCTCGGCATCGGCATGGTCTTCCAGCATTTCTCCTTGTTCGAGGCGCTGACGGTGGCCGAGAACGTGGCACTCGCTCTCGACGGTAACGAGCCACTGCCCCGCATCGTCGAACGGCTCGGCGACGTCTCCCGCGCCTATGGCCTGCCGCTCGAGCCGCGGCGCGAGGTCTGGCAGTTGTCGGTCGGCGAGCGGCAACGGATCGAGATCGTGCGATGCCTGATGCAGGACCCCAAGCTGTTGATCCTCGATGAACCGACCTCCGTGCTGACCCCGCAGGAGGCCGAGAAGCTGTTCGTCACGCTCGGGCAGATCTGCGCCGAGGGCCGCGCGGTCCTCTATATCTCGCATAAACTCGAAGAGGTTCGCCGCATCTGCGAGACCGCGACGGTGTTGCGGCACGGCAAAGTCATCGCGCACTGCGACCCGCGGACAGAGAGTGCAGCCTCCCTCGCGCGAATGATGGTCGGTGCCGAGGTGGGCGCTGTGCGGCATGATGTGACGGCGCCAACAGGTCCGCTGCGCCTTTGCGTATCGGCGCTGTCACTGCCTCCAGCCGAGGCGCATGGCGTCGCGTTGAGATCCATTTCGCTGGGCGTGCATCGCGGCGAAGTCCTCGGCATCGCCGGCGTCGCCGGGAACGGGCAGGATGAGCTCTTCGCAGCCCTGTCCGGGGAGCGGTTGGCACCGCGCGCGGAGGTGGTGATCATGGACGGCGCGGCGGTCGGGCGGGAGGATATCAATGCCCGCCGCCGACGTGGGGCCGCCTTCGTACCCGAGGAACGGCTCGGCCACGCCACGGCACCGCGCCTGACGCTCAGCGAGAACGCCCTGTTGGCGGGCCACGCCGCGAACGGCTTCGTCGCCCGAGGCTTTGTCGATCGCAAAAAGACGCTCGGCTGGGTCGATGCGGTGACCAGGGCCTTCGACATCCGCAAGGGCCCACGCGATCCAGCGGCGCGGGCCTTGTCGGGGGGCAACCTGCAGAAGTTCGTCGTGGGCCGCGAGATGCTGCGCAAGCCAGGCGTGCTGTTCGTGGCGCAGCCGACCTGGGGCGTCGATGCGGGGGCAGCACAGCTGATCCGCCAGGCGCTTGTGGACCTTGCCAGGGACGGCGCCGGCGTGCTGGTGATCAGCCAGGATCTCGACGAGTTGCTGGAGATCGCGGACCGCATCGCGGTGGTCTTCCACGGCCGGCTCTCGGCGGCACTGCCCGTGCCGGGGCTGACGCGCGAGGCGCTCGGCCTGCTGATGGGCGGCTCCGGCTTCCCTGCCGAGGCGGCGCTGACGGCATGAGGCTGGTGCTGGAGCAGCGGGTGGAGACACCGCTCGCGATGAAGCTCGCCTCGCCGCTGATCGCGGTGGGGCTGACGGTGGTGTCGGCGGCGATCATCTTCGCTGTCCTCGGCCACGACCCGTGGCGGGCGCTCGGCGTCTATTTCGTGATGCCGCTGTCGGATGCATGGGGCCTGCAGGAAGTCGCGGTGAAGGCCACGCCGCTGGTGCTGATCGCGGTCGGCCTGGCACTCTGTTACCGCTCGAACAATTGGAACATCGGCGCGGAGGGCCAGTTCCTGCTCGGTGCGATGGCGGGCGGCTGGCTGGCGTTGGCAACCCATGGGGCGCCGCAGGGCCCGTGGCTGCTGCCGGCGATGCTGGTCGCGGGAGCCCTCGGCGGGGCGCTGTTCGGCCTGATCCCGGCGCTGCTGAAGACGCGTTTCGGCGCGAACGAAATCCTGACCAGCCTGATGCTGGTCTATGTCGCAGAACTGCTGCTGGACTGGCTGGTGCGCGGCCCCTGGCGTGACCCGCAGGGCTTCAACATGCCGGTCACCGTCACCTTCGAGCCGGAGGCCATCGTGCCCCTGCTGTTCGATGGCGGGCGCCTCAACATCGGCACGCCGATCGCACTTTTGGTCGTTGCCCTGGTCGCCGTCTTGGTCGGCCGCACGCTCAAGGGCTTTGAGATCCGTCTGGTCGGCGAGGCGCCGCGCGCCGCGCGCTTCGCCGGCTTCGACGAGAAGAAGCTGACCCTGGCCGTGTTTGCCTTCTCGGGCGGGTTGGCGGGGCTCGCCGGCATCCTGGAGGCAGCGGGGACGGTCAGGATGCTCCAGCCCGGCCTCTCGCCGGGCTATGGCTTCACCGCGATCATCGTGGCCTTCCTGGGGCGGCTGAACCCGATGGGCTGCCTGGTGGCGGGCGTGTTCCTGGCGATCACCTTCATCGGCGGGGAGAATGCCCAGATCATGCTGCGCGTGCCCTTGGATGTGACGCGGGTGTTGCAGGGCCTGCTGCTGTTCTACGTGCTGGCCTGTGACACGCTGCTGCTCTACCGGCCCAGGCTGCTGCGGGGGGCGACGGCATGAGAAGGTTCATGCGGCGCATGTGCGGGGGCATGCGACGGTGACCCTGCTTGAAGCGATCATCCTGACCATCATCACCGCCTCCACGCCGCTGCTGATCGCGGCGATCGGGGAACTCGTCGTCGAGAAATCGGGCGTGCTCAACCTCGGCGTCGAGGGCATGATGATCATGGGCGCGGCTTGCGGCATCGCGGCCGCGATCGGCACAGGTTCCTCGGTGGCGGGTGTGGCGGCCGCGATCCTGGCCGGGATGGCGATGGCGACGATCTTCGCGGTGCTGACCCTGGGCCTTGCGGTGAACCAGGTGGCGGCGGGCCTCGCCCTTGCGATCTTCGGGCTTGGGCTGTCGGGCGTTGTGGGGGCGGGCTTCGTCGGCGCCCCACGCGCCGGCATCGGCAAGATCGACATTCCCTTCCTGTCGGCGATCCCCTTCATCGGGCCGGTCCTGTTCCGCCAGGACCCCTTCGTCTATGCCTCCTTCGCGCTGACCGGGGGCGTCGCCTGGTTCCTAACGCGGACCAAGGCTGGGCTGATCCTGCGCGCCTGCGGCGAGAACCACACAGCGGCCCATGCGCTGGGCTATCCGGTGCTGCGGATCAGGTTCGCAGCCATCCTGTTCGGCGGCGCCTGCGCCGGGTTGGCGGGCGCCTACCTCTCGCTTGTCCTGACGCCTTTTTGGTCCAGCGGGATGACGGGAGGGCGGGGCTGGATCGCGCTGGCCATCGTCGTCTTCGCCTCCTGGCTGCCCTGGCGGGCGGCGGTGGGGGCTTACCTGTTCGGCGGCATCACCATCCTGCAACTGCATGCCCAGGCCTTCGGCGTGCCGGTGCCGTCCCAGGCGCTGGCGGCGCTGCCCTACCTGATCACGATCGCCGTGCTGGTCGCGATCATGGCACGCCGGCGCGGCGGGGCGGCTGGACCAGCCTCGCTGGGCGTGCCCTTCGTGCCGGACCGTTGAGCCGGCGCGCCGCGGCGGGTTGAACCGGGCAGCGGGGTCTTCGGCCACCCGCACCGGGTCAGGCGGCACGGGTCACGCCACCATGCGACAGCGGGCAGGCAGAATGCCCGAAGCTTGGGCGGCGACTGCCATCCGCGCGGGCAGGGGGGCCGTCTCACCCGGCCCGCCACGCAGGGCGGCGGTTGCGGCGTAGCAAATAAATCATGTACGGACCGTCATCTCGTGTGTTGCTTTGGAGTCGCCTCATGACCTTTACCCGTCGTCATCTGCTCGGCACCGCCGGCGCCGTCGCAGGCTCGACAACGCTGGGCGGCCCGGCCGCGGCGCAGTCCCGGCTCAGCGTCGGTGTCGTGCTGATCGGCCCGGTCGGCGATTTCGGCTGGTCGCACATGCACGACCAGGGCCGGCGCCGCATGGCCGAGCTGCTGGGCGATCGCGTCACCGCGACCACCGTCGAATCCGTGGCCCCGCCCGATTTCGACCGGGTGGTGACGCAGCTTGTCCGCACCGGCCACCGGCTGATCTTCACGACCAGCTTCTCCTACTTCGCGCCGACGCAGCGCCTGGCGCCGCAGCATCCCGGCGTCTTCTTCGAGAGCGCGACCGGCCCGACCACGCTGCCCAATATGGCGATCTACAACGCCCGCTTCTACGAAGGCCGCTACATCCAGGGCGTGATCGCCGCCCGCAAGTCGCGCAGCAAGACCATCGGCTATGTCGCGACCTTCCCGGTGCCGGAGGTGATATCCGCCATCAACACCGTGATGCGCGGCGCCTGGTCCGTGGATCCCGCCATGAAGGTGCGGGTGGTCTGGGTGAACGCCTGGTCGAACCCGGCGCGAGAGGCCGATGCGGCGCGTGCCCTGATCGACCAGGGCTGCGACGTGCTGTGCAGCCATACCGATGGCCCTGCACCGCTGCAGCTGGCCAATGAGCGCGGCGTCTTCGGCTTCGGCCAAGCCTCGGACATGACGCGCTTCGCCCCCCGGGCGCATCTGACCTCCTCGGTCAACAACTGGGGCGACTATTACGCCGAGCGCGCCCAGGCCGTGCTCGCCGGCACCTGGCGCCCGACCGACACCTGGGGCGGCCTGGGCTCCGGCATGTTCCGCATGGCCGCCTGGACGAACATGACGCCGGAGGAAGTGTCCGAGGCCGAGCGCGTCCGCGACGCCATCGCCGCGGGTCGCCTGCATCCCTTCGATGGCCCGATCATCCGCCAGGACGGCACCACGGTGATCGCGGCCGGCCAGCGCCTGACGGACGACCAGATCCGCGCGCAGAACCACTTCTACCAGGGCATTGAGGCGACGATTCCGGGCTGACGTGAACAGGCGCCGAACCAGAACCCCGTCGTTATTGAGACTACCACTTTGATAATCTGAAAGAAAACGACGGGGCGATGGGGTCCTGAGCGGCGCCGATCGGGACCCCACTCACTGGCCAAAGTAGGCAACAAAATCAGAGAGTTGCTGGTGTGTTGGGAAGGGGCCTGATTTGGCACCTATTCCCGGCCCGTGAATGCCGCGTAAATGCTAGAGCGCGATCGCCTCAATCAGAATCGTTGATGGGGCTTCCCCGACGCGGGCTGGATGTGATTCATCCCTACTGCTAGGGCCCGTTGACTATAAGGTATTCCGGCACGGCTGAGCGCCATCTCGCGGCTCTGCATCTGGCGTTTCCAGAACGTCTCCATCTCCGGGACGTCCTCCGACTTGACTGAGGACCGAGGGCCACTTCCTGGACGTGTCCATCCAAGAAGCCGGGTGACATCAAGACTTCGGATACCGCAGCCTATCGCCGCTGGGCGGCCTGGGCCCGGACGACGTCCATGCCATCGGGCGGGTGATCTGGCTTGGACGGCAGGTGGGCGCGTAGGCGGCGACAGAGCCTGTGGACAACCCCACCGAATTTATTGTTTGCTTGCCGCGAGCAGTCTCGCTGCCACCCAGGGGATTCCGGACGATTGATGCGCATTAGCCGACGGAGTCTTGTTGCCAGCCTGCCGAGCCTGCTCGCGGCGTGCGCGTCGTCCGAGGCGCCGCAATCCGAGCCGATCGTGGTTCCACCGCAGGCGGATGCCGCACCCCGCGTCTCACCAGAGCCACCGCCCGCTGCCGTGCCGGCGATCGAGCCGGACTACCGCCGGATCTACGCGGCCGTCACCACCGATCGCTTTTCGATCCCTGCGGTAAACCTTGGGCGCATCGATCCGCGGTTCCTCCGTCGCGAGGTGGCCTATCAGCGCGACGACGAGCCGGGGACCGTCGTCGTCGATACGGCCGCACGCTATGCCTACTTGGCCATTGAGGGTCGCCGAGCCATCCGCTACGGCATCGCCGTTGGCCGGGACCAGGCTTTCAACCTCACCGGAGAAGCGCTCGTCGAGCGCAAGGCCGCCTGGCCGAATTGGCGCCCGACGCCCGACATGGTCCGGCGCGATCCGCAGCGCTACGGCCATTTGCGGGAGGGCCTGCCGGGCGGGCACCGCAATCCGCTCGGCGCGCGGGCGCTCTACCTCTACCAGGACGGCATCGACACCTATTACCGCCTGCACGGCACGGTCGAGCCCTGGACTATCGGCACTATGGCCTCGGCAGGCTGCGTCCGGCTGATCAACCAGGACATCGTCGATCTCTACCAGCGCGTCCCGATTGGTGCACGGGTGGTGATCCTGCCGCCGGATGTCTCGGTCGCCTGAGCCGGGCGGGCCACGCAGCCAGAGCGCGGCGACGCGATGCAAAAGGATATGGCGTATGCGGGCGAGCATGCCGCCATGGTGTCGCGGGCGATGTAGGACGCGGCGCATGCCATGCTGGTGAAGGCGCTGGCCAGGGCGTTTCGGTGGCGGCGGATGATGTAGGCGGGCCTATACGGCACGATCGACGAACTGGCCGCGGCAGAGAAGATCAACTCGTCCTATGTCTCGCGCCTGCTCCGCCTCACGCTGCTGGCGCCGGATATTGTGGACGCGATCCTACACGGGCAGCAGCCGGAGGGGATGACGCTGCCGGGGCTGATGAAGCCGTTTCCGGTGGAGTGTAAGCGTCCTCCCTCAACTGCCTTGCGGCCCGCTGTCCTGATCGGCTGATCTG
>CAYNBM010000051.1:0-22710 GCA_964395305.1 uncultured Rubritepida sp. | reverse complement strand
CGTGGTGGTAGATGACGGGCGCGGCCCAGATGACCCACTGCACCTCGTGCTGGAGGTGAAGGGCCGCCAGACCGCGCAGGATGATGCGAAGCACGACACCATGCGGAAGCTCTGGGTGCCGGCGGTGAACGCGCTGGGGCGCTTCGGCCGCTGGGATTTTTGCCGGGTGGATGGACCCTATGGCGTGGATGAGATCATCCGGCGGCGGCTGAACGCCGACGCTCTCTCACGCGCGGCCTGAACCGGGAAGACAGCGCAGCATGGCCCGCCCGAAGAAGCTCAAGCTCGACGCTCCCGCCACCGAGCTGGAGACGCTCGTCCACCCCGCCGATATCGCCCGCAAGAACATCCCAACCGCGGAAACCGCGGCGCTGATGGCGGAGGAGGAGGCGCGGGCGGAACCCAAGCTCTATCCCCGCAACCCGGACCTGGATCCGCAACTGGTCTGGCGCGGGAAGGACGAGCAGGACAGCGCGCCGCTGCGCGTCGAGACGGTCCCCATCTACATCCAGGAGAAGCTGTATCCGGAGGCACTGATCCGCGATCTGCAACGCGTGTCGGCGAAGGAAGCGGCACCGCAGGCCGATCTGTTCGGCGGCTTCGACCGCATCACGGATGAGGCGGCGCGCCTCGAGTTCTACCAGCACGCCGAGAACTGGTCGAACCGGATGATCCTGGGCGACTCCCTGCTGGTGATGAACAGCCTGGCGGAGAAGGAGGGACTGCGCGGCCAGGTGCAGATGATCTACCTGGACCCGCCCTATGGTATTCGCTTTGGAAGCAATTGGCAGCCGAGTACGAAGAAGCGCCAAGTCGAGGATAGCGACGTCAGCCGCGAGCCCGAGCAGATTAAGGCGTTCAGAGACACGTGGCGTGATGGTGTTCACAGCTACCTTGCCTACTTGCGCGACCGACTGGTCGTGGCGCGGGAGCTACTGGCTGAGTCCGGCAGCGTTTTCGTTCAGATCGGAGACGAAAACGTTCACCTCGTTCGATCCGTTCTAGACGAGGTCTTCGGTGCAACGAACTCGGTTTCTATCATCACGCTACAGAAGACGGGCGCTCAGCCCGGGGAGATGATAGGCAACGTCGCTGACTTCATTCTTTGGTATGCGCGCGATAAAGCCGTAGCGGTTGCGAGCAAGAAGATCAGGCCACTCTATGCGAAGATGACGCAAGGTGTGGGTGCCGGTAGCGGTGAACGATACGACCAGCAAGATTCTGATGGCCGCTGGTACCAGTTGACGGCCCTCACCTCCGCCAAACCCCCAGGCTACTTCCGGTTCCCGTTTGAGGGGCGCTGCTTCGTACCTGGCACGCGCTTCTGGACTTATGGCCGCAAAGGTATGGTGCGCCTGGCGCGCGCGGGACGTATCCGGGCTCCCGGTCGAACTGTTAGGTTTAAACGGTACGTAGACGATTTCGCAGCCAATCAACTGACGAACATCTGGAATGATACTGCTGGTAGCGGCGATAAGATCTACGTGGTGCAGACCTCGCCTCTCGTTGTTGAGAGATGCATGCTTATGTCCACCGGCCCAGGCGACTTGGTACTCGACCCGACATGCGGCTCGGGCACGACTGCAGTCGTAGCGGAGCAATGGGGCCGCCGCTGGATTACCACCGACACTTCGCGTGTCGCTCTCGCTCTTGCTCGGACCCGTCTCATGGCCGCGCGCTTCCCGGCCTATCTATTGCGGGACAGCAGGGGAGGCGCAGCGAAGGAAGCCGAAATCACGGGCCGGCCACCAGAGGAGGGGCCCTTTCAAAATGACATCCGCCAGGGATTCGTTCTCGAGAGGATTCCTCGGCTTTCGCCAGGTGATATCGCAAACAACGCTGAGATAGACATCATTCACCGCAAATGGCGCACGAAGGTGCTTGCAGCGTGTGAGTCCTTCGGCAACGCGGTAGGAAAGCGTCTTGCACCGTGGCAGGTGTCAACCGTCCTTTCAGAGGACGCCACTGACGCCGTACGGGATGCGCACGTTGCCTTCTGGCAGATTTGCCACGCGCGCCAATCCGAGATCGACGCTTCGATCGCCCGCAACGCCGAGGTAGAGTTCCTTCACGACCGACCCTACCCGAAGAAGAATACCGGGATCGGCTATGTGCGGGTCACCGGCCCCTTCACGGTGGAGAGCCTCTCGCCCCACCGCGTCCTGCCCGCGGATGAGGAAGACCATGCCGTGATGGAGGCGCTGGCCCAGGAAGCCGGCGAGCCCGTGCCCGAGCGCCGCCCGCTCCGTACCCGGCCCGACAGTGGTGATGACTTCGTGACCGCCGTGCTGGACAACCTGCAGAAGGCCGGTGTGCAGAACACGAAGAAGGATGAGCGCCTGACCTTCGCCACGCTGCGCCCCTGGCCTGGCGGCAGCCGCGTCTCGGCCGAGGGCGAATATGAGGAAGCAGGCGTGAAGAAGCGCGCCGCCATCGTCATTGGCCCCGAATACGGCACGGTCGGCCCCGACCTGGTGCGCGAGGCCGCGCGCGAATGCCGCGACTGGGCGGACAGCATGGTGGTCTGCGGCTTCGCCTTCGACCCGCAGGTGGGCGACAGCACCATGAACCTCGGCCGCCTCGTGGTGCTGAAGGCGCGCATGAGCCAGGAGCTGCGCGCCGCCGAAGCCTACAAGGCCGGCGGCGGCAACCTGTTCGTCGTTTTCGGTGAGCCGGATATCGCGCTCGATCAGGCCGACGGTGAGTGCGTCGTGCGCCTGAAGGGCGTGGACATCTTCGACCCGACCACGGGTGAGGTCCGTTCCTCCGGCCGCGTCGAGGATGACGTTGCCTGCTGGTTTGTCGACACCGACTATGACGGCGACAGCTTCTTCGTCCGCCACGCCTACTTCCTCGGCGGCAAGGACCCATTCGAGAAGCTAAAGACCGCACTGAAGGCCGAAGTGGACGAGGACGCCTGGGCAAGCCTCTATCGCACGGAAAGCCGTCCCTTTGCGAAGCCGAGATCAGGCCGGATCGCGGTGAAGGTCATCAACCACTACGGCGATGAGGCGATGAGGGTGTTTCGGCTGTGACCTCTCTGCGATCGTGCAGGTGCCTCTGTGCAGGCTGCTTCAGCCGCATCTGTCCCGCTTAAGCTGGTCGATCGTTGTGACTTGGCCAAAGGTGGAAATGAGAGCGTCGCGCACGCGTCGCCATTCAGGCTCCCCGGCATCAATCACGTGCAATGAAAAGCGAATGCCCACATGGCCGGCGCGGCCATCCTTTTCTGCCTCTTCCTCGATCCTTAAGGCGGGCTCGCCGCTACTATCAATCGCGGTCAGATTTTCGAGGAGGGCAGCAGCGCCCTTCGGCTCGAAATCAGCGGATGGCTCTTTCGCCGCAGATCTTGCTGTGTCTCGGACGGCATCAATGTCTTGGGTGCAAAGCATGTATGTGCTGAGGCTGCGCTGCTTTGTCGGCTCGCGACTGACCGGCTTCCCGCACAGGTCGGCCAAATTAATCCGCGCGTTGGAGAGCCTGCCGGTGTCAGCGTCGATATGATGATGATCGCGAGCGATCCTTAGAAGCGCCCGCTCATCACTAAGGCGAAGAGCGCCAGCAACGGAACAGTCCGACATCGATGGCCTACAGTTGGTCGATTAGATCTGACAGAACCGTGGGCAGGCGCGTCGCGCTCTTCATGTCGATTGGGATTAGTCCACCTGGTCGATGGGAGCCAAACGTTCCTGCCCAGCGCAGATTTCCGTCCCCCCGGAAAGCCACCTCTAAGAAGCGGCCAGACAGCGACCAGGTGAAGCCCGCTTCTGCGTCTCCAGAGGCGTAGACCTCTGGGATTGGGATCGATGTTGGCAGCATATCGATAAAGGCAGAAGCATCCGAAAAAGCCTGCCGCGTCGGAGGCTCCCCCTCATCTTCGTCTATATGACCTGCGGCCTCGCGAGCCATGTCTAGTTTGCTGTGGAGACGGGTCCGTGTGTCCCGTGCAGGTAGCAAAGAAGCATACGCGAGAGGCGAGCGTGACAGCTGTGATTGCACCGCGTTAGAGCTAACACCGCATGCGAACGATGCTGATGTGATGACGATGGACGACAGGATCAGAGCCGGACTTAGCGAGAGCCGAGCCGAATATGACGCCGGATGTTCGAACGCAGCCGCGCTAACTGCGGGTGCAACGGACCGTGCTTTGGGAGCGCTCGCCAATTCCGGGTAACTAAGCACGGAGTCCGACCTCCTCTAGAACGGGCCTGTTCAAAAACTCTACCAGACGGCGCTTGTTTAGCTGATGCATGCTTTCGAAGCATGCGTCGCCAATGCCACCATTTGAAAACATGGTAGAAGATTCGATATCAGCTTCAAGATCATATCGAACAAGATGCTCAATGCGGACAGATAATTTTGGAGCGGTTGTCCCCATCACCATCCCCTCGACACTGTCCACATGCAGCCTTTCCAAAATCCTGCCCGCAGCGGCTGGACTTTCGGACCCCGGCGTCAACGTCGACGGCGCAGCGAACCATCCCTGATGGAGGTGCCAAACTGCCCCCCGGTCTGCAAGTGATGGAGGGACTAGTGCGGATGTCATGTTGACTAACTGATCTATTCGGTACTCATCCGAACTACCTTCCCAGATAAAAACATCATTATATTGAAGAAGGAAGCGTTGGATGCGCCGAGGATTTCCTTCGCTGGGATGCCCAAGGACAAAAGATAAATAACGCCTAGCCCGCCCCCAAACGCGCTCCCAACGTGTATAAGCTGTGCAATGCACCGTTACCAACGGACCAGCGCACTGCAAGCGCCATTCGATATTTCCGTCTCGGCGAAACGCAGTAAATTCTAACGAAGGTGTTGGTGACTGGCCCTGCATGGGTGTCATGGGCAGTGAAAAAAAGACGTCTCCGCCGGCTGCGTCCACAACCGGATGCATTTGTTCAGCTATGCGAGCGGACGGCAGGTCCTCGATTAGCTCCTGATGGCGTGCTGCGAGGGCTTGGATCTCAGACCGCACCAGGGGACGGTCGAGAGCGATCTGAAAAACCACCTCCAGAATCGCATGATCGCCATGGATCGGTCGAAACGGCACCGTGTCTCCCTCGCGCCTTTGCGCCAAAACCTCTGTGAATAGGGGTGTAGACCCTAGACTCAGAATTTTCCAGATAGCGCCGCTTGGGGTGACTGCCGTGAACACACTCGGACCCGGGATCCGCGCTACACGCCCGCACCGTCTCGCGGGGCGGGGACACGATTCAGCCCCCGGCGGCTATCGCTAGGCAGTCGGATTGCTGAAACGCCCCAAGGTTCGCGCGGCATAAACGATTTAAAATCAATTAGATAAAGCTTGAGGGTTAAATCGTCATACCCCCAAGCTTCGGAGACTCTGGAGCGTTCGGAGAGCGATTTCCGGGGTCGTTGCGTTCTCCAACCCTCAAGCCGCCGCGGCAAAACCCCTGGAAACCTGCGGTTCACGGCGCTGCTTGGCAGCAAGAAATGTGAGGTTGGGAAACCGACTGGAGCAGCGGTGGGAACCGGATTCCAACCTTCTCTGGCGATGACGAGACCCGTTCATAGATTTGAGACGTTGCCCTTCATCCTTGAAATGATGGGCTTCGGATGCAACTCTAAGCCGCTGAGAAAGCGATCCCTGAGGAGCCAGAGAATATGAAAAACACCATTATTGCCCTTTCGATGTTCGTGGTCAGCACGGCGGCCATGGCGAGCGCTGCTCTTGCTTGTTGCCCGTGCCCGTAAAATATCTCGGCTAAAATTCCGCGAATTGGTGTTCACCGCTGGAAGCGGGCGCTCGGGCGCCGCAGCCAAAAGGGCCACGTGACCTGGGCGCGCATGGCGCCGATCGCCACGCGTTGGCTTCCGCCCGCCAGGGTTAAACACCCGAGGTGGGAGCCGAGTGCGTCAGCAGCGCACGCTCGGATCTGTCCGGGGGGCGCGGGGTAACCCGCGTCCCTACTGGATGGAGAAGGGCCACTCGTCCTTGCAATCTTTTGTCACAACCTTGCAGCCCGCTGACACAGAAACCGTGCGACCTCCTTGTCATGAAGGAGAAAGCAGGAATGCGCAGGCTGTTACTCGCACTACCGCTGATGTTCGGTGTCCAGTCACCAACCGTTGCCGCTGACCTGCGAACCGGCTTTGCCGCAGCCGTCGAACTCAACGCCGAAATTCGCGCACTAGCCGCGCAAAGGGATGTGATCGCGGCGCGGCGCCGCGGTTCCGAAACGCTGCTCCCCGGTGCGCCCACCTTGGCCCCCTCATGGCGCACGCAGATCAACCCGCAGCGTTCCGGCTATCAGGAGTTCGAAATCGGGGTGGAAGCGCCGATCTGGCTGCCAGGCGAATCCCGGGCGGCGCGCGGCAGCGTGACGGCCCAAGAGCAGCAGTTGGAGGCGCGGCTGCGACAGGCGCGCATCACCCTCGCCGGTGAGGTGCGGGACGCCTACTGGGCCTGGGGTCTGGCGTTGGCCGAACGTGATGCGGCCCGCGCGCGCCTCGTGGCCGCCCGCGCACTGGAGCGCGACATGGCCCGGCAGGCGGGGGCGGGCAATGCGCCGCGCACCGATCTGCTCGTCGCCCAAGCCGAGGCGCGTGACGCCGAGGGCGCCGTTCGGATTGCCGAGGGGCAGGCGCGCGATGCCGCACTCACCTTTCGCGCCTTGTCGGGGCGTGATCCGACCCCGGGCGCCGCCGAGCCGATTGCGCGTACTGGTGTACCCGGTGCCGCACTGCGTGACCTGCCGCAGGCTGCACTCGCCAACACCAGCCTGCAACTTGCGCGAGCCGAGGAGCGCCTGGCCCAGGTGCGCGATCGCGCAAGCCCGACCGTCTTCGCTGGCTGGCGGCGCGAGCGAGATGCTTTTGGCGAGCCTTGGCGGGACCGGCCTGTCATCGGCATCCGGATTCCCTTTGCGTACGCCCCCCAGGTTGAGGAGCGCGTGGCGATGGCGCGCGCCGAGGCGACGGCGGCCGAAGCGCAGTTGGCCACCATCGCCCGAAGCTTCGAGAGCGCCGAACGTCGCGCCCGCGCCCAGCGCGAAGATGCCGAAGCGCTGACCACGCTGACCGAGCAGCGGCACCGCGCGCTGGCCGAGCAGGCCGGATTGATCGAGACCGCCTTCCGTGCCGGCAATGTCCCCTTCATCGAGGTGGCGCGCGTGCGCGCGCAGCTCGCGCAATCCGACGCGGCGCGGCGGCGAAGCCGGGTCGAGCGCGATCGTGCGGCCTCCACCATCAACCAGATCCTGGGAGTCGAGCCGTGATCCTTCGACGGATGTTCCTCGCCGCGCTTTTGATGTTTGCGCTGGCCGGGCAGGCAGGGGCGCATGAAGGACATGGCGACGAAGCGCCGACTTCGGCCGCTGCGCTGCCGCGCGTGGCTGCCGAGAGCGAAGCTTTCGAACTGGTCGGTATTCTCCAGCCCGGCGGCGTCATGCTGATCTATCTGGATCGTTGGGCCGGCAATGCCCCGGTCGATGGCGGGGTCAACGTCACCTTGGATGGGCAGGAAATCCAGGCCGAGCGGCAGGGCATCGGCCTGTTCCTGCTTCGCCACCCGCGGCTGGCACAGCCGGGTTCGCTAGATCTTATCTTCTCGATCACCGCTGGCGAGGAGATGGACCTGCTGACCGGGCATCTGGACATCCCCGAGCCAGCCAGCGCCGCGGCGGAGCAACATACGTGGCTCGACGCGCTGCGTGAGGCGCCGGTGCTGCTGGCGGCTGGGCTCGGTCTCCTTGTCGTGGGGCTTTTGATTGGCAGGCTCTCGGCGCCCCGCCCGCTGCCCGCGATGATTGAGGCCGATCTGGCGCCGGCGCTGCCGGTGCCTGAAGCCAAGGCCATCCGGGTGGCGGCGTCCGTGGCCGTGGCCCTGGTGATGTCCTTCCCTGTCATGGCGCAGACCACCGTGGCGGAACCGCCGCGCCGGAACGACGATGGCACAGTGTTCATGCCCAAGCCGTCGCAACGCCTACTCACCATCCGCACCGAGGTGACCGCGGCGGGCGACGCGCTGGCCACCACGCAGATCGTCGGCACGCTTGTGCCTGACCCCAATGCGTCAGGTCGGGTGCAGCCCAGCCAGTCCGGCCGGCTGGAGCCAGGCGAGCACGGTCTGCCCACCCTGGGCCAACGGGTAGAGCGAGGTCAGGTACTGGCCTTCGTGACGCCCAGCTACACCGCGTCCGAGCGTGGCACGTTGGTGCAGAATGCCGCCGAGCTGGATTCGCAGATCACCATCCTGGCCGCCCGGGTGAACCGCCTGACCGCGCTGCGCGGCAGCGTCTCCGAACGGGAAATCTCCGAGGCGCAGGCCGAACTCAACGGCGTGCGGCAGCGCCGCGCCGCCATCCAGCCGGCCTTGTCGGGCCGGGAGCCACTGTTGGCACCCGTCTCCGGCGTGGTGTCGGTGGTACGCGCCGCCCTGGGGCAGTTGGTGGACAACAGCCAGGCCGTGTTCGAAATCGTGGATCCGGCCCGGCTGTGGGTGGAGGCGCTGGCCTTCGATCGCACCAGCCTCGACAACATCGCCGGCGCCAGCGCGGTGCTGGGCGATGGGCGGAGCGTGGAGCTAGAGTTCGCCGGACGCGGCCTGACAGTGCGGCAGCAGGCGGTGCCGTTGAACTTCCGTGTGGTTAATCCCCCTGAAGATGTCGCGGTGGGCGCGCCCGTGGTCGTGCTGGTACGCAACCGGCGCAACGTGCAGGGCATCGTCGTGCCGGCCGAGGCGGTGGTGCGCTCCGCCGAAGGCCCGCCTGTCGTGTTCGAGCATACGGGTGCCGAGCGTTTCGCGCCGCGGCCCGTGCGCGTCCTGCCGCTGGATGGCGCGCGTGTCGTCATTACGGCGGGCATCGAGCCGGGTCGGCGGGTGGTGACACAGGGCGCCAATCTCATCGCCCAGGTCCGCTGAGCCATGCTATTCAACACCCTCGTCACCTTCTCCCTTCGCAATCGGCTGTTCGTGCTGGTCGCGGCCATGCTCGTCACCGTCTATGGCGCCTGGACGTTGACGCGCATGCCGGTGGATGTCTTTCCCGATTTGAACAAGCCTACCGTCGTGCTGATGACCGAAGCCGAGGGCATGGCGCCTGAGGAGGCCGAGCAACTCGTCTCCTTCCCGATTGAGACAGCGGTGAACGGGCTGCCGGGCGTCACCCGCGTGCGCTCCGTCTCCTCGGTCGGCCTGTCCATTGTCTATGTCGAGTTCGACTGGGGCGCCGATATCTGGCGCGCACGCCAGCAGGTGAATGAACGCCTGGGGCAGATCGCCGGGCAGTTGCCGCCGCGGGTTCAGCCTATGATGGCGCCGGTTTCCTCCATCATGGGCGAGATCATGCTGGTCGCGATGACGGCGCCCGCCGATGGCTCGGTCTCCGCCATGGAATTGCGCACGCTGGCCGATTGGGTGATGCGGCCGCGGCTGCTGACCATCCCCGGCGTCTCGCAGGTGATCCCGATTGGCGGCGAGGTGCGGCAGTTCCGCGTGATGCCGGACCTGCATCGGCTCAACGCCCTCGACATTGACTTCGCGGCGTTGCAGGCCGCGCTGCGGCAATTCGGCACCAATGCCGGCGGCGGCTATGTCGATCAGGCGGGTCGCGAATTCCTGATCCGCAATCTAGGCCGCACCACCTCGCTGGAGGATCTGCGCAACGCCCCGGTGGGCTTCCGCGACGGCCAGGCCATCCTGCTGCGCCAGGTGGCCGAGGTGGATTTCGGCGCCCGCTTCCGGCGCGGCGATGCGGGCGTGGATGGCGGCAACGCCGTGATCCTGGGCATTCAGAAGCAGCCCGGCGCCGATACCATCCGCCTGACCCAGGCCGTCGAGGCGGCGCTGGCGGACCTGCAATCGGCCATGCCGCGCGGCGTACGGGGGGACCGCGTGAAGTTCCGCCAAGCGAACTTCATTGAAACCTCGATTCGCAATCTCCAGACCGTGCTGGCCGAGGCGGCGGTGGTCGTCGCGATCGTGCTGTTTGCCTTCCTGCTCAATGTCCGCACCACCTTCATCTCGCTGACCGCGATCCCGCTTTCGATCCTGCTGTCGGTGATCGTGTTCTCCTGGATCGGCATTTCCATCAACACGATGACGCTGGGCGGCATCGCCATCGCCGTCGGCGAACTGGTGGATGACGCGGTGGTGGATGTGGAGAATGTCTTCCGGCGCTTGGGCGAGAACCGCCATGCCGCCACACCCGCGCCCATCCTGCAGGTGATCGCGGCGGCGAGCATGGAAGTCCGTTCCGGCATCGTCTACGCCACCATGATCATCATCATGGTGTTCCTGCCGCTGTTCGCGCTGACCGGCATCGAAGGGCGGCTGTTTGCGCCCCTGGGCATTGCCTACATCGTCGCCATCCTGGCCTCGCTCGTGGTGTCCATCACCGTTACGCCGGTGCTCTGCTATTTCCTGCTGCCGAAGATGAAGAATCTTGGTGAGCATGAGGGCTGGCTGGTCCGCAAGCTGAAGGCGCTGAACGACCGGCTGTTGCGCTGGGCCTTTGCGCGGCGGGGTGCCGTGCTGGGTGTCGCCGGCCTGGCCGTTCTTGCGGCTGGAGCATCGGTGCCCTTCCTGCCGCGGTTGTTCCTTCCCGCCTTCAACGAAGGCACGGTGCTGATCTCCCTGACCTTCCAGCCCGGCATCTCGCTCAACCAGTCGAGCGAGCTAGGGCGGGCGGCGGAGAACATCGTGCGCCAGGTGCCCGAGGTACGCGGCGTTGGCCGCCGCACCGGCCGGGCCGAGCTGGATGAGCATGCCGAGGGCGTGCACCGCTCCGAGCTTGACGTGGACCTGGCCCCCAGCGCGCGCTCCCGCGCCGAAGTGCTGGGCGACCTGCGCGACAGGCTGGCGGTGCTTCCCGGTTCCGTCTCGATCGGCCAACCGATCAGCCACCGGCTGGAACACATGCTCTCCGGCGTGCAGGCGCAGATCGCGCTCAAGGTGTTCGGCGACGATCTGGACACGCTGCGTGCCCTGGCCGAGACCATCCGCGCCCGGCTGGCCACCAGTGTTCCGGGCCTCGTGGACCTCCAGCTGGAACGCCAGGTGCGCGTGCCGCAACTGCGGATCGCGATCGACCATGAGCGCGCGTCGCTCTACGGCGTCTCCACCGCGGCGATCCTGGAGAAGATGCAGGCGCTGACCGGCGGCATTGTGGTCAGCCAGATTCTCGAAGGTTCGCGCCGCTACGACCTCGTGATGCGACTGGCCGACGCGGACCGCACCACCGACAGCCTGGCCAATGCCCTGATCGAAACGCCGGGCGGTCGCGTTCCGCTGCGCATGCTCGCCCGCGTAGAGGACGCCGATGGCCCCAACCAGGTGCTGCGCGAAGGCGCGCGGCGTCGGATCGTGGTGCAGGCCAATACCGATGGAAAGGTGGACATGGCGCAGGCCGTGGCCGGCATCCGGGCTGAGCTCGCGCGCATCGAGCTGCCGCCGGGCTACTCCACCAGCCTGGAGGGCACCTTCCAGGCGCAGGAGGAGGCGATGCAGACCATCGGGCTGCTGGGTCTCCTGTCGCTCGCGATGATCTTCACCGTGCTCTACTCGCGCTATCGCTCGGCCACGCTCGCGCTCATCATCATGGGCAATGTGCCGCTGGCGTTGATCGGCGCGGTGCTGGCCATCTGGATTTCAGGGCAGCCGCTGTCGGTGGCGACTCTGGTGGGGTTCGTCACGTTGACGGGTATCGCGGCGCGTAACGGCATCCTCAAGATCAGCCATTATCTGAACCTTGCCCTGCATGAGGGCGAGAAATGGGGCCTCGCGCTGGTTCTGCGTGGCTCGGCCGAGCGACTGACGCCGGTGCTGATGACCGCGCTGGCGGCGGGTCTGGCGCTGATCCCGCTGACGATTGGCGCGGATGCGCCGGGCAAGGAGATCCTGCACCCGGTCGCCGTCACCATCCTGGGCGGGTTGGTCAGCGCCACGCTGCTCGACACCTTCGTCACACCTATCCTGTTCCATCGCTTCGGCCGGCCAGCGCTGGAGCGCCTGCGGGCCGAGGCGGAGGCAGCACGGGAAACTGCCCCGCTCGGTGCCGTTCCCGAAACCTTTTGAAACCTGGAGGATAGCCTCATGAATCGTCGCAACCTGATCATCACCGCCCTTCTGGCCATGCCGGGCGCGGCCTTGGCGCAAGGCCATTCGCACAGCCACGCGCCCGGCCCCAATGGCGGGACGATCGGCGAGGTCGGCAGCCGCCATGTCGAACTGGTGGTTCAGGCCGGTGAACTGCGCATCTACGTCCTGGATGACCAGGATCGCGTGACCAGCGCCCGCGGCGCCACCGGCAGCGTTGTCGTTCAGGCACAGGGGCGCCAGCAGACGGTGCGGCTGGAAGCCGGCGCGGATGATGCCTTCCTGGTCGGGCGGGGCGACATCCCGGCTCGCGGACTGCGCGTCGTGGCGACACTCACACTGCCCGGCCAGCCACAGCGCTCCGTCCGCTTCCCGGCCATCCCCTGAGCCCTATGGCCACGCAGGAGCGCGACCAGCGGCTGCTGGACCCGGAGGCGCATCTCCTCATCGTCGAGGATGATGGCGAGATGCGCGCCCTGGTGGCCCGGCTGCTGCGCGAGGCGGGCTTTCGCGTCTCCACCGCCCGCGACGGGCGGGAGATGTTCGAGATCATGGCCGAGGCGACCGCGCCGCCCGACCTCGTCGTGCTGGACGTCATGCTGCCCGGCGCCTCGGGCTTCGATCTCTGTCGTCGCCTACGCGCGCAGAGCCATGTACCCATCATCATGCTGACCGCACGGGCCGATGAGACGGACCGTGTGGTGGGCCTGGAGATCGGTGCGGATGACTACGTAGCCAAGCCCTTCGCGCCGCGCGAATTCGTGGCGCGGGTGCGCGCGGTGCTTCGCCGCAGCATGATTGATCCGGGGGACAGCGCGGCAGCGGCCCGGCGGCTGCGCTTTGCTGGATGGTCCCTGGACCTCAAGGCGCGCGAATTGACCTCGCCTGCTGGCGCGATCGTTGATCTTTCCGGCGCGGAGCATGATCTGCTGCTGGCCTTCCTGGAGCACCCCCAGCGCGTGCTGAGCCGGGAGCAGTTGATGGAGGTCGCGAAGCGGCGGATGAGCGTGGATGCCTCGGACCGCGCGGTGGATGTGCAGGTCAGCCGTCTGCGCCGCAAGATCGAGCCGGATGAGGCGAGCCCGGCCATCATCAAGACGGTGCGTGGCAGCGGCTACGTCTTCGTGCCGACGGTGACGCGCGAATGAGGCTGGGGAGGCTCCTGCGGCCCGACAGCCTCGCCGGGCGCACGGTGTGGCTTCTGGTGGGCGGGCTTAGCCTGCTGCATGTTGGCAGTATGTTCATCCATGAGCGCTCGCTGCACGGTGCCGAGGTGAACGCGCTGGAGGCACGGATGGCCGACCGCATCCTGGCGGCCGGCAGCATTGCGGCGCAGACGCCGGAGCTTCAGCGTGCGGCCATGGTGCGCGGTCTATCCCTTCCAGGCCTGGTCCTCGATTGGCGCAGCGGCACGCAGCCGGGCGTGGCCGAGGACGCGGTTTTCGCCCCGGCGGAGCTTGCGGCCAGGCTGGGTCCGCAACTGCGCAGCTTGCGCAACGGCATGGAAAGCCAGGGCGCCGTTAAGGCGCCAAGCGACGGCTGGGTGCATTTCGTTGCGACCAGGCCGCCGGTCCATCGCTTCCCATCCCTGCCGGCGGACTGGATTTCCATGGGGGCCATGGCCCTGGGAATCCTTTTCGCCTCCATCGCGATCGTCGGCTGGATGACCGAGCCGCTGCGCCGCTTGGCGGAAGCCGCGGACAAGGTGGGGCGAGACCCAAGGCCCGCCACGCTGCCCACCAATGGGCCGATCGAGGTGCGACACGCGGCGCAAGCCTTCAACGCGATGCAGGCCCGGATCGTCCGGCTGATCGAGGACCGCACCGAGGCGTTGGCGGCGCTGAGCCATGATTTTCGCACGCCGCTGGCCCGGCTGCGGCTGCGCGCCGGCTTCCTGCCCGAAGGTGAGGAGCGCGCGCGCATCGAGGGCGATGTGGCTGAGATGGAGGCCATGGTTGGCCGCACGCTGGAGTATTTTCGGGAGGGTCGCGATGCGGAGCCGGCGGTGCCGACCGACCTCGCCGCAATTCTGCAAACCTTGGCCGATGACGCTGCGGATGCGGGGCATGATGTGAGCTATGAGGGACCGGCGCATGCCGTCATGTCACTGCGGCGTCTCGCCGCGAAACGCGCCTTGAGCAATCTGCTGGGCAATGCATTGCAGCATGGCGCAGCACCGGTCCGGGTTCGGCTCCGCGCCGGGCAAGGTGGGTGGCGCGTGGAGGTGGCGGATGCCGGTCCGGGAATTCCACCTGCCGAGTATGAGCGTGCCGTCTCACCCTTCGTCCGACTGGATCTGGCCCGCGGTGGCAGCGGCATTGGCTTGGGACTGACCATCGCCAAGCGTTTTGCCACGGCCGAAGGTGGCGAACTCACCCTCGGCGCTGGGCCGGATGGCGGGTTGCTGGTGAGCGTGTTTCTGCCAGGCTGATGGGCCGCGCGGGGATGCAACCCGCGCGGCCCGCCAGGTCAGCGCGACGCGGTCTGCGGACGCGTCACATCAAATGCAACCCAGTTCACGAGCGTGGGTGCCTGAGCGAAGTTGCGATGGTCGATATTCGCACGCACGGGAACGTTCGTGGCGCGATCGAACCAGACGGATTGGGTATACTGGAACGAGGATCCGACCACGTTGAAATACCGATCCACGCGGACGGTATCGAAGGTCCCGGCGGGCGTCGTGACCGCGCCGCCCGCCGCGGCCGTCCAACGTTCCATGAGCTGAATGCTGTCGTTCGAGCGGTTGAACCCGTAATAGGTGAATTCGAGCGGGCTGACATTGGCGAGATTGATGCCATTGGCGAAGGCTGCCGTCAGGCGCGGCCCTGCGGCGTTGTAGAACCCTTCGCCCACCTGCCAGTACCCCATGAAGCGGCGCTGGTTGCCCGCCATCATGCAT
Organism: uncultured Rubritepida sp.; assembly: GCA_964395305.1. Lineage (GTDB taxonomy): Bacteria > Pseudomonadota > Alphaproteobacteria > Acetobacterales > Acetobacteraceae > Rhodovarius. Next base: position 7,756 of record CAYNBM010000051.1, on the reverse strand, counting down.
TCGCCCGGGTTGGTGGATGCCGGGCCGCGGAAGCGCAGTGTCGTGCCGCTCGACTGCTCGACGGTGGTACCGGCGGCGGGGCAGCGGAATTGCCAGGTTGCGTCGCCGGACTGGGCCCGGGCCTGCGGCGTGGCGCCGATCGCCGCGACGGCGGTGGCGGCCAACAAGATTCCTCGGATCATTGAACTCTCCCTTGGTAGATATGCAGCGTGATGTTGAGGCGCGGATTGCTGCGGGGCCGCGCCTCGCCGCGGCAGGCCCTGGCCTGCCGCGGGAGCTTCCCCGCTCACCGAATGATGATCGGGCGGCCTTCCTCGTTGCCGGTGACGATCGCCGCGCGGTCGCTGCCCAAGGTGCCGCGGCCCGGGCCGCTGCGGGTCACGCTGTTGTCTTCGCTACCGCCCTGCAGGGTGCCAGGGCCGGCGGTAACGGCGCGGTTGGCAGGGACTTCCGGGCGGTGGATGATCGGCGCGCCATCGCCATCTGCACCGTGCACATGCGCGGGCTGGTTGCCGCTGACGCCACCTGGAACGCTGCGCGGATCGAAGCTGGTTTGGGCCACCGCGGCACCGGAAGCCAGCAGCGCGGCGAGGAGGAGGGGACGGAACATTGTGTGGGTTTCCTTCAGTCATCCGGCTTGATCGCCGTGACGCTGAGATGCCCCGTTCCGCCTGTTGCTGAGTGACGGCAGTATGACAAAATGTGTGGCGGTCGCATCGGCCGGGCCGCCAGCGCCCGGCAGAGCCGCAGGGCGTCAGAAGGCGGTTCTCAGCCGCCCGCCGAACACGACAACCGGCCCACGGTCGGCATTGTGCCCCGGGTTGGCGATGAGCTGGATATTGGCCGCGAGATTCATGCCCGGCGCCACCTGCGCATCGTAGTACAACTCCGACACCATCTCGGGACGGTAGTTCAGCCGGCCATCGCCCAGGATGAATCCGAGCCCGCCCGCCTCCAGGAAGCGGCGTTGGCCTGAGGCGAGCCCGCCGATGTTTCCGGCCAGGCCCACCACATCCCGCGTCCGCCCCCAAGCCGCGCCACGCAGTGAAACACCGGCTGAGGCCGCCCAATCCATCTGCGTGTACATCCATTGCTGGCTGCGCCCGTCATTCCAGGAGAGGCGCGCGAAGGCGCCGAGGGAATCCGTGATCTCCTGCTCCATGTTCAGCGCCAGCATCTGCTTGATGCGGTAACCGCCGCGCGGGCTCTCGTTGGTCGTCTCGATGTCGCCGGCCAGCAGCGCGTCGTAGGTCTGGGACCGGGTGCGGGAGAGGCCACCCAGCAGGCGCACCGCGCCGGGGCGGCCAGCCAGTTCGAAAAAGCGATCGAGCTGTGCCAGCACCTGCCAGCCCCGGCCGGGCTGCGGATCGAGGGAGAGGGAGTTGACGCGCCGCGCCACCTGGAAGCCACCCAGCCGCACGCCCCAACTGCCATTCTCCCATTCGGCCGCGATGCCGTTGGTGAAGCCCTTCGCGTCATTGGCGAAATCGAAGGCCGCTCCGGCCACGAAGGCCCAGTTGAGGAATTGCGTGCGCGGATCATGCGCGTAGCGATTGTCATCGAAGATATCGAGCACGGAGAATTTGCCGGCGGTGATGGTGATGCGCTCGCGCGGCAAGGGCCGGTTGAAGCGCTGTTGGTCGCCATCGGGCGGAACCGTATCTGCCGAGAGACCGATCGTCTGCCGCAGGAAGGCGCGCGGTATGAAGCCAGCGGGAACCTCGCTGCCAATGCGAAAGGCCTCGCCATTCGGAAAGCCGGCGACACCCCGGGTGCCGGAGAGACCGAAGCCGCGAATGACCTGGCCGTTCAGCACGAACTCAGCGCCCTCCCAGAGTCGACGGCCCAGGATCAGGTCGCCCGAGAAGGTATTCCGCTGCATGGCGGCGGGCTGAAGGCTGTTCGTACCACGATAGGGCGAGCGGAAGCTGGGGTGGCCTTGCTCGACGAAGGTGGCCTGGCCATGCAACAGCCAGCCTCGATCCTCCAGGGTTGCCTGCCGGCTTGCCAATGTCGGGAACCAAGCTGGTTCCTGGGCATGGGGTGTTGCCGGGAGGACCAGCAGGCTCAGCGCAATGGCGATAGCTGAACAGGTCTTCAGATCAAAAGCTATGCTGGTATCGGGGGTATTTATTACGTTCATTCAATGCGTTACACGGGGACGCCTTGTAACGCAATCCGCGGTCTACGCGGTCTTGGGGTTCCGCAATGCGGAGAGGAACAAAAGTGTCACGCCGCCAACGATGGCCACGTCGGCCATGTTGAATGTCGGCCAATGCCAGCCGCCATAATGCACGTCGATGAAGTCCACCACGGCGCCGATCCGCACCCGATCCAGGATATTGCCGAGCGCGCCGCCGATGACGAGCCCGAGGGCCAGCGCCTCAGCCCTCAGGCCGGTGCGCCACAGCCAGCGCGTCAGGAAGCCCACGATGACGAGCTTCAAGATGACCAGCACCCACACGGCCTCGGCGGCGCTGTCGCGGAACATCCCGAAGGTGACACCCGTGTTGAAGCCTAGTCGCAGGTTCAGGACCGGCAGTACCGCGATGCCCTCGCTATAGGGCGGCCACAGCGCACCGAGCGCCCAGGTCTTCGCGGCCTGGTCGAGCAGCAGTGCGAGCAGTCCGGCAAGGAGACCGACGCGGCGCGTCACGAGGCGGGGAGCCGGAGCAGGCCGCGCAGCTTCTGCACGGCGACCTCGTCCGGTTCCTTGTAGTCGATCGTGCCGGCGAAGCGGCCGGTTGCATCGAGCAGGAAGGTGCTTGCGGTATGGTCCATGGTGTATTCGCCTCCCTCGAGCGGCACGCGGCGATAGATCACGCGGAAATTGCGCGCGGCCGTGGCTACCTGCGCCTCCGTTCCGGTCAGCCCCACGATGCGCGGGTCGAAGAGTTCCATGTAGCGCGCGAGGTGCTCCGGCGTGTCGCGTTCCGGGTCGACCGTGATGAAGACCCAGTGCAGTCGCTCGGCATCGGCGCCCAGCGCCTCCATGTAGGCGGCGAATTCGCCGAGTGTGGTTGGGCAGATGTCCGGGCAATGGGTAAAGCCGAAGAAGACCGCCATCGGCCGGCCGCGGAAGTCCCGCTCTGTGACGGCGCGGCCGGTCTGGTCCGTCAGGGAGAAGGGGCCGCCGATACCAAGCGATGCCGGGCCGGTCGCAATGGGCGGAGGCTTCGGCGCGAATGGGCCGTCCCGCAATGCCCAACCGAGTGCGAGGGCGATTGCCGCGAACGCGACAGCACCCCAGAGAAGTCGGCGCACGACGCGAAGGACGTTTGATCGGTGAAGGCTCATGCGTCGCGAGGCCCAAGCAACACCACGGCCGCGCCGGCCACGGCCAGGGCCGCGCCGATGAGGTCCCAGCGGTCGGGGAGGAAACCCTCCACAACCCGCATCCAGACAAGGGTGGCGGCGATGTAGATGCCGCCGTAGGCGGCGAAGGCGCGGGAAGCGTTTCCGGCCGGCACGAGGGTCAGCAGCCAGGCGAAGGCGATGAGCGCCAGAACGCCAAGCGCTGCCCACCACGCAGGCTTGCCCATGCGAAGCCAGCCCCAAAACGCGAAGCAGCCGGCGATCTCCGCGAGGGCGGCTGCCGCATAGATGCCAATGATGTTCATGGACGGCGACCTGCCGGCAGCAGCGGTCGGACCAGCGCCGCGAATTGCTCGAAGGTGAGGACACCGCGATGCAGCCGCCCGCCAACCAGGAAGGAGGGGGTGGCATTCACCCCGTGCTCGCGCTCGCCATCGAGGCGCATCTGCAACACGGCGCGCGCAAAGGCGGGATCGGACCAGCAGGCGTCCAGCTGCGGCGCGGTGAGCCCGGCGAGCCCGGCATAGCGGCGCAGGATGGCGCGTGGTTCGGGCGCATGCGCCCAGTTCTCCTTCTGGGCATAGACCAGACTGAGTAGCGGCTCGAAGCGGTCGGGTCCGGCGCAATGCACCATCACCGCGGCATCGAGGGCCGCGCGGTCCAACGGAAAGTCGCGCAGCAGGAAGCGCACCTGCCCTGTTTCGATAAACTCGGCCTTGATCCGCGGGAAGATGTCGTTGTGGAACCGCGCGCAATTGCCGCAGGTAAGCGAGTGGAATTCGACCACCATAACCGGCGCATCGGCGCGGCCGATGGTGCGCTCGCCCGGCATGATTTGCGCCTGGGCTGTCGTGGCGCGGACGAAGGCGAGCGGGGACAAGGCCGGAGAGACGGCAATGGCGGCAAGCGCGCGCCGAGGCAAGCGGGGCATTGGCAGAGCTTTCATCAGGCGGCCGGCGGCTTCCAGGCCAGCAGACGCAGGGCATTCAGCGTAACCAGCACGGTGGCGCCGGTGTCGGCCAGGATCGCCGGCCAGAGGCCGGTGACGCCGAGCAGCGTGGTGACCAGGAACACCGCCTTAAGCCCGACCGCCACGGCGACATTCTGCTTCACGTTGGTCATGGTCGCGCGGGACAGGTCCACCAGTTCGGACACGCCGGTCACGCGGTCCTTCAGCACGGCTGCATCGGCGGTTTCCAGAGCCACATCCGTCCCGCCCCCCATGGCCACTCCCACCGAGGCGGCGGCCAGGGCCGGTGCGTCGTTGATGCCGTCGCCCACCATCACGACAGGCCCTGCGGATCTCAGCGCGGCGATTTCGCGCAGCTTGTCATCAGGCAGCAACTCCGCCTTTACGCCCATGCCGAGCGAGGCCGCGATGGCAGCGCCGGTGCGGGCATTGTCGCCGGTTAGCATCACCGTCTCCAAGCCCTGGCCTCGGAGCAGGGCGATTCCAGCAGCGGCATCCGCGCGCGGTTCGTCGCGCAGCGCTATCAAACCGAGCAACGCACCATCCACCAGCGCGACCGAGACAGTCTTGCCCTCGGTTTCCAAGCGTTCGAGTGTCTCGGCCAAGTCGCCCAGCGAGACACCGCGCTCAACGGCGTGCCGCGGGCTGCCAACCTCCACCCGGCGGCCATGCAGCGTTGCCACCACCGCCTTGCCGGGGATTGCAGCCGCATCCTGGGCGGGTGCCAGCGTCAGGCCACGCGCGCCGGCCTCAGCCAGGATGGCCTTGGCCAGAGGGTGGGCGCTGCCTTGCTCGACGCCGGCGGCGAGGGCGATCACCTCATCGGCGCTGCGGCCCGGCGCGGGAATGGTGTCGGTCACCCGCGGCTTGCCCTCGGTCAGGGTCCCGGTCTTATCGAAGGCTACGGTGCGGGCCGCGCCGATCACCTCCAACGCCGCCCCGCCCTTAACCAGCAGGCCCCGGCGGGCGCCGGCGGAGAGGCCCGACGCCATTGCGGCGGGCACGGAGATGACCAGCGCGCAGGGGCAGGCAATGAGCAGGATGGCGAGACCGCGATAGAGGCTCGTGGACCAGTCCCAGCCGAACAGGAGCGGCGTGAGCAGGATGACCGCGAGCGACACGATCATGGCGCCGGGCGTCCACCACAGCGAGAATCGCTCGATGAAGCGCTGCGTGGGCGCGCGGGAGGCCGTTGCATCCTCCACCATCCGGATGATGCGGGCGATGGTGTTGTCGGCGGCGGCGTGGGTGACCTTGAGGCGCAGGGCGCCATCGGTGTTGATGGAGCCGGCCACCACCGCATCGCCCGGGCCGCGCGACACGGGGATGCTCTCGCCGGTAACCGGGCTTTCATCGAGCGCGGAACTGCCCTCCATGATCAACCCGTCGCAGGGCACGCGGTCGCCGGGGCGGACCAGCACCAGGTCGCCCAGGGCCAGCCGCTCCGGCGTGACCTGCTCGGTGCTCCCATCGGCTCGCAGTCGCAGTGCGACGCGCGGGATGAGGTTGGCCAGCGCGCGGATGCCGGCGCGGGCACGGCCGGCAGCCACGTTTTCCAGCAATTCGCCGACCGCGAAGAGCAGCACGACGATCGCCGCCTCCTCGGCGGCGCCGATGATGGTGGCGCCGACTGCGGCGGTGACCATCAGCGTCTCAATCGAGAATGGGCTTCCGGCGCGGGCGAGGGCGATGGCGCGACGGCCGAAGGGTACGACCGCCACCAAGGTCGCCACGAGAAACAGCGGATAGGTAAAGCCGGCCGGCAGGAGCAGGGAAAGTACATAAGCGCCCCCGACCAGGGCGCCCAGCAGCCAGACCAACCGCGCCTTGCCGGTGTTCCACCAGGGCTTTTCGGCATCGGCGGGGTCGTCTTCATGGTCGCCATGCGCATGGGTCGCGTCGCGTGCCGCCCCAGGCAGGGCGCTGATCGCATAGCCCAGCGCACCGACCTGGCGCTCGACCTCGGCGATGGCGGCCGGTGGGACGGTGGCGGTGAGCCGCTCGGCGATCAGATTGACCTCGACGTCGCTCACACCCTGGACGCGGCCCAGGGCCGTCGTGACCTTGGCGACGCAGGCGGCGCAATCCATGCCCTCCACCCGCCAGACCATCCTGCTACCATTGTTCATGAGTTTGCTCCGCACCATACGGATCGCGTTATGGAACCTCTAGCCACTAGAGGTGCAAGCCCCCATGTGCTGCGAATGCAGAAGTCCTTTTCCATCGGCGACCTGTCGCGCGCGACCGGCGTGAAGCCGACCACAATCCGCTGGTATGAGGCGGAGGGGTTATTGCCGGAACCTGGTCGCTCCGCAGGCGGGCAAAGGGCCTATGAGATTTCTCACCTCCAGCGTCTGGGCTTCATCAGGCACGCACGGGAACTGGGTTTTGCGATGCCGGCGGTCCGCGGGCTCCTGGAGCTTTCAGCTCAGCCGGAACAGGATTGCGGCGAAGCACACGCGGCGGCCATGGCGCAGATCGAGGCGATCGACATGAAAATGCGGCAGCTGACGGCATTACGGGCTGAGTTGTCTCGGGTGGCGGAAGCGTGCCGTGGCGGGCGCGTGGCAGATTGTCGCATCATCGAGACCCTGGCGGATCATGCGCATGGCCATTGCCTGGAGAGTGGGCACGGCCCGCGTTGATGGCTGGCTGGGCGTCCCCGACCTGGCTTGGATTGGTAAGGCGTTGTGGCATGGGCGGCGGTGAATTAGGGCACGCGCCGCTTCACTACCCCGACCGACAGCGTGGCGGCAGCCAGATCGAAGGTCGCGCCGGAGATATTCCGCGCCATCACACGTACCGTGTTGTTCGACCACACCGCCGCGTCGAGTTCGATGAACCGCGTCGACGACACCAGCGATGCTTGCGCCAGGTCGCCCGCCCGTGCCCCGTTCACCGTGACGTCGATCAGCGATGTCGCCCCCGGCGCCAGGCTCGGCAGATCCCAGGACACCTCGGCGCCGAACTCCCGCCGCCCTGAGCCGAAAAGCGCCCCCGTCAGCAGCGGCGTACCATTCAGCAACGCGGGCGCGGCCTCCGGCAGCCCGTAGAGCCGCAGCGACTGCAGTTCGATGGGCCCATCGAAACCGATCACCCCCACCTGCGCATAGGCCACCGACGCGCCGACGCGGATGGTCTGCCGCCGATTGAAATTCGCATCGTCCATCGGCGCGCCGGCGTTCCAGCCCTTGGCGGGACCGTTCCACTGCATGGTGGTGATCGAGGCCAGCACATCGCCCGCGATGTCCTCGCGGATATTCCCCGCACCATCGAACACCCGCACGAACAGACGCCCGCCCGACGCGCCGCTTGTAAGCCAATGCGCCAGCGCGAACTCCTTGGCCTGAGATGTGTCGAGCATCCACCCCAGACCCCGGTTCGCGGCCAGCGTCACCGCCCGGTCGGTCGGCGTGACGTCCGTCAGACCGTTGAAGCAGAAATCCGCCATGAAGGTCGCGGTGGTGGTCG
>CAYNBM010000050.1:0-23194 GCA_964395305.1 uncultured Rubritepida sp. | reverse complement strand
CAGATCAGCCGATCAGGACAGCGGGCCGCAAGGCAGTTGAGGGAGGACGCTTACAGCGCGACGGCGTGACCATTGTCTCCGGCCCCGATGGCCTGGACCAGCTCACCAACATCGAGATGCTGAAATTCGGCGCCGCCGCCGCCGTCAGCCTGGCGGCCCTCAGCGGGCTAGACGAGCTGGTGCTGACCGCCATCGGCGGCGTGAACCGCTATGTGCTGCCCGACCTCTACAACGGCCCAGTCGCCGGGGTGGCATATCAATGGCTAGGGAGCATTGCCGGCGAAGTGGCGCTGGGCACCTCGAAGAACGACTTCTTCAACCTGCTCGGCGGCGATGACGCGGTGGATGCTGGCGGCGGCAGCGATGTGATCGATGGTGGCATCGGCTCCAACTTCCTCACCGGCGGCGCGGGGCTGGACATCTTCTTCCTCGATGGCCGCGGCGGCACGACGACCTGGTCCACCATCACCGACTGGCAAGCCGGCGAGCAGCTCTCCCTCTTCGGCTGGAGGCCGGGGGTGAGCCAGGCGCTCTGGGTCGATAGCGCCGGCGCCGTCGGCTACCAGGGCGTGACGATGTTCGGCGATCTCGATGCCAATGGCAGCTTCGACACCTCGGTGACATGGTCCGGAAGGAACCGGGCCGATCTGCCCACGCCCTATGAATTCGATGGGCTGCTCTGGTTCGTGTGAGGATCGGGAATCGCCTGACATGGGCGCGATGCAGTCTGCAGTCTGCGAAGCATCTGACCCAGCCGATTGGATAAGATCATGTCTCTCAAAGCCAATCATTTCGCGCCGCTGGATAGCTGCGGAACTCTTTTGCAGCAGGTCAAGCGACGCCATCGCGTCATTGGTGATCGGTCATCGGTCGTCGCTACGTGCCAAGGTTACGGTCTCGCCAACCCGACCCCACCGAAGTCCATCACGATGGCGTCCACCATCATGGCGGCCCCTCCTGCAACACGTATTGGGACACCAATCACTGATCTTTATTCCCTTGGCATCAAGACGAGGGTTGCTCACGTCTCTGTGGGGGTGTTAGCTGCTCTCACGATATTTCTCATAATTATATCCGAAAAATCCGTTCATACGCTGGGGGATATAACTGATGGTCAATTTCACCGGTGGTGCTGGCCCCATAAACGGTGTCGGCACCGTTTTTGAGTGGAGCGACGTCATTGTCGTCGTTCAGAACAATGTTATAGTTAATTATTTCACACAATTTACTGGAGGCGCACTACCCAATTCTGGTGCCGACGTAAATGTCGGTAGTTTTGATGTCCAGTTGAGCTCTCTGACCTATCGTCATTTGGGAAATGCCGTGGGCGTCAACAATTTGACGCTCGACGGTACGGCAAAATTTACCCAGGCAGCCACGAATTTCACCGTCAGCGGCAAGCTGACCAATAATGGTCTTGCCAACATATTCGCTGATACAACGCTGACTGGCCAGCTCGAAAACAACAATCTCATGACGGTCGGAACTGCTCCCGACGGCCGTTTTAATTACAAATATCTCAAGTTGACGCCAGTCAATGGAGATTTCAATCTCAGTGGCTCCGGTGATATTCGACTGCGCGATGGCTTCTTGACAGGCCAGGGCGGGGAAAGCTCGATTACGAATTTTATAAACTCCAGCACGATTACCGGTTATGGTATCATTGGAGCATACTTTGGTGTCTTAGGGTTCCCTGGGGATGCCGGCTATCTCAAGCTGACCAACACCGCGGCAGGAAAAATCGAGGCAAATGTTACTGGTGAAATACTAGCGATCCAACCGAATGGATTGACCGCGGTCAATCCCCTGGTGAATGCGGGCCTGCTCGCCGCCAGCAACGGGGGCATTCTCAACTTCAATAGCGTCGCTCTCGTCGAGCAGAGCGGCGCCGGAACCATCAAGGCGTTCAACGGTTCGACGGTAAATCTCATTGACACCGTGGTGCGGGGCGGCACGCTGGACGGGGAGGGGACAGGGCTGATCGTCGCCGCCAACTTCACGACACGGCTCATCGATGTCGATCTGACCGCCACTGCCCGCCTGTCCGTCAATCGGGGCCTTACGCTGGAAGGGTTGATCGAGAATCGCGGCACCATCATCGCCGATGCTTTTCAGAACGGTACGACGATCGCTGCCGTTGGTGTGACCCTGACCGGCGGAGGCACCTTCCGGCTCGCCGGTAACGACGGCGGGTCGCTCATCTCCGGCGAGGCGCTGGGCGCCGTGCTGACCAACGTTACCCACACCATCCAGGGCAATGGCCGGATCGCGGGTGCCAACCTGACGCTGGTCAATTCAGACCTGATCTCTGCCATTCCAGACGGTGTTGCTCCGCCTCAATTCAACAGGCTGCAGCTTGATGCGCTCGCGGGGGTGCGCAACACCGGCATTCTCGAAGCCAATGGCGCTGCCAGGCTGGAGTTGATACGGGTCTCCATCGACAATACGGGGGGCACGATCCGCGCAGTCGGGGACGGGTCCAAAGTCAGTCTGGGGGCCGACACCCGGGTCCAGGGCGGTACCTTCGCCACGACCGGGAACGGGGAGATCCGTATTGAAGGCTTCGGGGCGAAGCTGACCGATGTGCAGACGTTGGCTGGAACCAGCTTTGTCGACGCGAGCTCACAAACCGTCCTGGAGGGCGCGATCGTCAATCGCGGCACCTTCATTGCAGGCGGCCAGACCTACATCAACGTCAACGACGTGACCCTGACCGGTGGAGGCACCCTCCGGTTCACAGGCAGGGATGGGGACTCCTCCATCGTCGGCCAAGCGCCGGGCGCCGTGCTGACCAATGGCGGTCACACCATCCTCGGCGCGGGCGTGATCGCCGGCGCCAATCTGACGTTGTTCAATGCCGGCCTGATCTCTGCCACGCCGGAAAGCGTGGTGCGCAATCGGCTGGCGCTGGATTCGCTCGAGCAAGTTCGCAATACCGGCATCCTCGAAGCCAATGGCGCCGCAACGTTGGAATTGGCGCGAACCTCCATCGGCAACGCGGGTGGCACGATCCGCGCCGTCGGAACCGGCGCGACGGTTGTTCTGGGTGTCGATCTGACGATCACGGGCGGCACCCTGGCCACCACCGGCACCGGATTGATCCGTGGCGACGGCCAGTTGTTCAAGCTGGTTGGCGTAGAAACGCTGGCTGGAACCAACATCAACCTCGCCAGCGCCTCAGCCGTTCTCGAAGGCGCAATCGTCAATCGCGGCAGCATCATCGGCGGCTTCCGGACATCGATCCATGCCAACGACGTCACCCTGAGCGGCGGCGGCACATTCCGGATGACGGGCTTCGACGGCGATTCCTCGATCGTGGGCCAGGCGCTGGGCGCCGTGCTGACCAACGCCGGTCACACCATCCTGGGCGCGGGCGTGATCGCCGGCGCCAACCTGACCCTGGTGAATTCCGGTGTGATCTCGGCGACGCGGGAAGGCGTGATCCGTGATCGAATGGCGATCGATTCGCTGGCGGGGGTCAGCAATTCCGGCATCTTCGAGGCCAATGCCGGCGGGCAACTGGAACTGGCCCGGATCTCCGTGAACAATGCGGGCGGCACGATCCGCGCCGTCGGCGACGGTTCGAAGGTGACCCTGGGGCGTGACCTGGATATCACCGGCGGGACCTTCGCCACCACCGGAACCGGCTTGATCAGCGCGGAATGGTTCGGTGGCCAGGTCAGACTGACCGATGTGCAGTTGCTGGCCGGAACAAATTTCGACGTCCGCTTCGGGGCCATCTTCGAAGGTGCGATCGCGAACAGCGGGACCATCAACGTCACGCAGTTTAACCTGCGGGTCGGATCGACCCAGTTCACCGGTGACGGAAAGGTTGCACTGAACAACACCACCCTCGTGGGGCATGTTGCGGGCGTGACCCTCAACAACGTCGCCCATACCATTGGCGGCGCCGGATCGCTCGGGGGCGGCTCCGGGCTGTTGCTGGTCAATGGCGCCGCCGGCGTGATCACCGCCGACCAGGTCGGCGGAACGCTCCGTGTCGAGACAGGAACGGTGGTCACCAACAACGGCGTGCTCTCCGCCAACCGCGGCATCCTCGACGTGATCGATAATGTGACGGGCACTGGCCGCCTCGAAGTCACCAATGGCGGCACCCTGATCGTCGATCAGGGCACCGACCAGGCGGTGGTCTTCGTGGGCGCGGCGGCGGACACCCTGTCGCTGTCACGGCGCGAGGCCAGCGCGGGCGGCTACGACTTCAACATCAGCGGCATGGGCATCGGCGACCGCATCAAGCTCGATGTCGGCGCAGCGGTTGGACAGGAGGTGGCCTTCACCTTCACGCCAGGGACCACCGGCGCCACGCTGTCCACCGCCGCCTTCGCCAACGGTGCCGGCGCCCCCTTCCTTCTTCATCTGACCGGCACCTACGCCTTCAGCCCGTTCAACCTGATCGGCGGCGCGGACGGGAGCCTGGGCTTCGTGCGCGTGGCGGCCACCCAGGAGGCCACGGAAGGCAATGATGTGCTGAACGCCGCCGTTGCAGGTGACCGGCTGTTCGGCCTGGGCGGTAACGATACCTTGAATGGGAACGCCGGCACTGATCTCCTGGAAGGAGATGCGGGCAACGACATCCTGTTCGGCGCCGGCGGCAACGACACACTGAACGGCGGTGATGGCGTAGACACCGCCGTTTTCACCGGTATCCAGCCCTTTTCCCGAATCGGCCAGCGCGATGGCGTGGTCATCGTCTCCGGCCCCGACGGCATGGACCAGCTCACCAACATCGAATTGCTGCAATTCGGCGGCGCCGCCGCGGTCAGTCTCGCCACGCTGCAAGCGGGCGGCCAGTTCGACGAACTGGTGCTGACCAATATCGACGGCGTTGCGCGCTACGTTCTGCCCGACATCTACGCCGGCCCCGTCGCCGGGGTGAAATACCAATGGCTAGGCAGCGCCGCCGGCGAGGTGGCGCTGGGCACCTCGCAAAACGACTTCTTCAACCTGCTCGGCGGCGATGACGCGGTGGATGCCGGCGCGGGCAATGACATCATCGATGGCGGCATCGGCTCCAACTTCCTCACCGGCGGGGCGGGGTTGGATATCTTCTTCCTCGACGGCCGTGGCGGCACCACGACTTGGTCGACCATTACCGACTGGCAGACCGGCGAGCAGCTCTCCTTCTTTGGCTGGCGGCCGGGGGTGAGCCAGGCGCTCTGGGTCGATAGCGCCGGCGCCGCCGGCTACCAGGGCGTGACCATGTTTGGTGATCTCGATGCCAATGGCACCTTCGACACCTCGGTGACGTGGTCGGGCAGAACCCGGGCCGATTTGCCCACGCCCTATGAATTCGATGGGCTGCTCTGGTTCGTTTGAGCGCCGTACCCGGCCGCCGAGACCCAAAAAACCTTCGCCGCGGCACCCCGCGGCGAACCTGTCCGTTTCCCTGTGTTCTGAAACAAGGCGGCCGCGCCGCCTACTCGCTCTCATCCTCCAGCCACTTCGCGAACAGCCCCGCCAGCACAGCGCCCGCAATCGGCGCGACCCAGAAGACCCAAAGCTGGTCGAAGGCCGGGGTGCTGGCGAAGAAGGCCGGCCCGGTGCTGCGCGCTGGATTGACCGAGGTGCCGCTGACCGGGATGGAGATCAGGTGGATCAGCGTCAGCCCCAGGCCGATGGGGATGGGCGCGAAGCCCGCCGGCGCCCGTTTCGACGTGGCGCCCAGGATGATGACGAGGAAGAAGAAGGTCATCACGACCTCGGTGATGATCACCGCGTTCAGGCTGTATTTGCCCGGCGAAAGATCACCAAACCCATTTGTTCCAAAGCCGGCCGGTGCGTAGCCGGCAGCGCCGGAGGCGATCTGCAACAGGATGAAGGCGCCGGTCACCGCGCCCAGGCATTGGGCGATGATGTAACCCGGCGCTTCGGCGGCCGGGAAACGCCCCGCCGCCACCAGCCCGCAGGTCACCGCGGGGTTCAGGTGGCAGCCAGAGACATGGCCAATGGCGTAGGCCATCGTCAGCACGGTCAGGCCGAAGGCGAATGAAATACCCACAAGGCCAATGCCGATCTCGGGGAATTTGGCCGCGAGAACGGCGCTGCCCACGCCGCCCAGCACCAGCCACAACGTGCCGATAAATTCCGCCGCCAGTTTTTTTGTCATGAATCTCGCCTCCATCAAACATTTTCTGTTGTCTATCCCGCCGCCAAACGTTCCGACATTGCACGGAAAGTCAACCCTGCCGACTTGCGCGCGCGCCCGCATGCTCTACTTGGCGGTCATGCAGCGCCCCGCCCCAGCCGAGATTCCGCCCACCCGCCTGGTCACCACCAGCATGGAGCTGGCCGAGCTCTGCGCCCGCCTCGCCGAGGAGAGCTTCGTCACCGTCGACACCGAGTTCATGCGCGAACGCACCTATTGGCCGGAGCTCTGCGTCGTGCAGCTCGGCGGCACGCGGGATGTGGCGGTGGTGGATGCCCAGGCGGAAGGGCTCGATCTTTCCCCACTCGGCCACCTCCTGGCCAATCCCAATGTGGTGAAGGTGTTCCACGCCGCGCGGCAGGATGTGGAAATCTTCCTGCTGAAATACGGCGCCGTGCCCACGCCGATGTTCGACAGCCAGATCGCCGCCATGGTGGCCGGCTTCGGCGATCAGGCGAGCTATGACAGCCTGGCCCGCGCACTGGCCGGTGCCGCGATCGACAAGGCGCATCGCTTTTCCGACTGGTCGGCCCGGCCGCTCTCCGAGGCGCAGGTGGATTACGCGGCGGCCGATGTCACCCATCTGCGGGTGATCTATGAGCGGCTGACCGAGCAACTCGCGCGCGAGGGCCGGCTGGAATGGGTGGCGGCCGAGATGGCCGCGCTGCAGGACCCCGCCGGCTATATCCAGGCGCCGGAGACAGCGTGGGAGAAGCTGCGCCCCCGCACCACCAACCGCCGCTTCCTGGGAATCCTGCGCGCCGCCGCCGCCTGGCGGGAGAAGGAGGCCCAGCGCATCAATATCCCCCGCCAGCGCCTGGTGAAGGATGAGACGCTGCTGGAAATCGCCGCCACCACGCCCTCCAATGCCGCCGAACTGGCCCGCGCGCGCGGCATCTCCGAAGGTTTCGCCAAGGGCAAGTCCGGCCTCTCCCTGCTCGCCGCCATTGCCGAGGCCCGGGCGCTGCCCGATTCCGCCCTGCCGGAGGTGAAGGAGAACCGCCCTGGCCCCGTCGCCTCGCCAGCCCTGGTGGCGCTGCTGAAAGTGCTGCTGGCGGCCAAGAGCGAGGCGCACAACGTCGCCCCCCGGCTGCTGGCCAATAGCGATGATCTGGACCGGCTGGCGACGGAATCCGCCCCCGATGTGCCCGCCCTCAAGGGCTGGCGCCGCATCGTTTTCGGCGAGGCCGCGCTGGCGCTGAAGGACGGCCGGTTGGCCCTGGGCGTGGATGGCAGGCGGGTCAAGCTCATCGAGAGCTGAGCCGCCGCCGCCATTAATGCCCTCTTTGCCAAAGGGCGCCTAGAATTTGCTCGGCATGCATCCTCCGGCACGCCGGGGAGAATGCTTTGTCATCAGTGGCCGATCCATCATTGAGCATCCGACCATTGGGCGAGCGCGAGCGCTTCGTCGCCTTCGCCTTCGCCGCGGCGGATATGCTGATCGAGGCGGATTGCGATGGCCGGGTGCTCTTCGCCACAGGCGCCTTCCGGGCCCGGCTGGGCCAGGCGCCCGAGGCGTTGATCGGCCAGGCGGCCGAGGGCCTGGTGGCATTGGATGACCAGCCGGCCTTTCGTGCTGCCCTGGCCATGCTGCCCGCCCGCGGCCGGCTGGAACCCACGACCATTCGCCTGGCCGATGCCAAGGCCACGCCCTTCGTCGTCTCCGGCCTGCATCTCGACCTGCCGGGCCATGCGCCGCGGCTCTGCCTCAGCTTCGCCCCGCCACCCATCCCCATGAGCACCGAAGCGCCGCCGCCGGGTGCTGGCGCCATGCTGCGCAATGCCGAGGATCGGATCCGCCGTGGCGCGGGTGATGCGCCGGACCGGCTGGGGCTGATCGAGATCAGGGGTGCCCTGCCGACCGACACCTTGCTGCCGCGGATCAATGAGGCGCTGCGGGCCGGCCATGGCGCCGCCGTCCTCGCCGCCGAGGTGGCGCCGGGCCGGTTCAGCGTGCTGCCGCGCGCCGGCACGGCGCTGCCCGACCTGTCCGGCCTCAACGTCATGCTGGACAGTATGGTTCCCAATCAGGGGCTGAAGGAGGCGGTGCGGATCGACAGCCTGCCGCTCTCCATGGCCGGGCTCTCCCCTATCCAGGCGGCGCGGGCCTTGCGGCATTGCCTCTCTGTCTTCGCCGCCGGTGGCACCGCGGCCGTGCATGAGCATGGCTTCGGTGGCGGCCTGTCGGGCTTCGTGGACGACGTCGCCCGCCGCAGCCAGACGCTGCGCCGGGCGCTGGCGGACCGGCGCTTCCACCTCGAATACCAGCCGATCTGCGCCCTGGCCGACAGCCGGCTGCACCATTACGAGGCGCTGCTGCGGCCCGAGAAAGGCATCCTGGGCGCGAACACCGGCCCGGGAGATTTCGTCAACCTGGCCGAAATGGTGGGGCTGACCGAGGAGCTGGACCTTGCGGTGCTCAGCCAGGCGATCCTGGCCACCCCCTTGCTGGGCCCGGGCGAGCACATCGCCGTGAACATCTCGGGCCTGTCGATGCAGAGCGAGGGCTTCCGCCACCGCCTGCTGCGCGCGCTGGACGAGGCGCCGAAGGCCACGCGCCACATCATGGTCGAGCTGACCGAGAGCGCCGAGATCGAGCATGAGGCGGCGGCGCGCGACACCATGCTGGCGCTGCGCGAACGTGGCGTGCCGATCTGCCTGGATGATTTTGGCGCCGGCGCCGCCGCCTTCCGCTACCTCAAGAGCTACCCGGTCGATTACGTGAAGGTCGATGGCAGCTTCGTGGAGGCCGCGGTGCGGCAGGAGCGTGACCGGAGTTTCGTCTCGGCCATGGTCGATTTGTCGCTGGCCGTGGGCGCCCAGGTCATCGCCGAATGCATCGAGACGGCGCAGCATGTGGCGGTGATGCAGGCCCTGGGCGTGGGCTTCGGCCAGGGTTGGCATCTCGGCCGGCCCGGCCCGATCCGTCCGCTGGACCCGGCGGTGGCCTTCCGCCGTCGCAACGGTGTCCAGGAGCAATAGGCCTGAACACCGCATGGCCGGGGTTGCTCAGCGCGGCGCGCGCGCCCGGCAGCGTCAGCCCGCGCCTTCCTCCAGGAAAATCTGCACGGCCTGGAACAGCGCGCCGCGATTGCGCTCCATCCACATCCCATGCGTGCCCTCGCCCAGCAGCACCAGGCGCTTGCCCGGGCTCGCCGTCAGCAGCGGGAACAGCGCGTTGGCCATATAGGGCGGCGTGTCCTGGTCCCATTCGCCCAGCACCAGCAGGGTGGGGGCGGTGATCTTCGCGGGGTCGTAGAAGGGCCGGCCGGCGGCCCAGAATTCGCGGCCATCGGCCACGCTGCCATTGGGGGCGCGCAGCGCGGGCGGGTTGCGGCGCAGCCCCTCGGGGTCGGTCGCCCAGGTCACGCCGGCCCAGTGCTCGAACCAGCCGGGGGGCACGAGGGTGGCGCGCGAGGCTTCCGGAACGCCGGCGCCACGGCGTGCGCGCGCTGCCTCCTGCGTCACGTATCGGTAGGCGCCAAGCGGCCCGCCCGGGTCGGCCAGCGAGGCACCCTGGCGCAGCCAGACCGGGGCATAGAGCACCAGGCGCTCGACCAGCGCGGGGTTCTCGGCGGCGAAGCGGCCCATCAGCGCCGTGCCCCAGGAATAGCCGAGATGGGTCAGCTTGGAGAGCGCGCGCCGCTCGCGGATGAAGGCGGCGGCGCGGGCGATATCGGCCACCGCCTGCTCGCCGCGCACCAGCGGCGGATTGGCCTCGGGCGGCTGGGACATTTCCGGCGGGCGGGTGCTGCGGCCATAGCCCCGCAGGTCCAGGCACCAGACATCGAAGCCGCGGCCGGCGATGTAGTCCATCCAGGACAGCCCGCCCAGCGGCAGGTCAAAGGCGGTGTGCGCGGGGTAGGTCGCGCCATGCACCATCAGCAGGGTGCGGCCGGGGTTGAAGCTGGTCAACGTTTCCGGACGCTTGTTGCGCAGGAATACCTCCTGCACGCTCGCGGCTCCGCCGCTGGGCCCATCGCCCACCGGCACCATGAATTCCTCGGTGATCACGCGTGGCGGGGCTGCGACCCCTTGGGCTTGCGCGCCGCGGCTGAGGAAAATGGGGGTGGCCAGCGCCGGGGCGGCCAGAATGTCGCGTCGGTTCATGCAAGGAATCTCCCTGGTTCCGAGCAGCTTAGCGCATTACCGGCCGCCCGCCCACGGGCGCGATTTGCACAATCGGCCCCGGGCTCCTTACATTGGTCATAATGCACACGCCCCCTATCCGGGCCGCTGCGCCCTCACTCAGCTCCGCGGCCCTCGACGGCCGAGGCACAGCCATCCTGCGCGAACTGGTCGAGCTCTATGTCCATACCGGCGAACCGGTGGGCAGCCGCACCCTGTCGCGCCGCCTGCCGATGGGGCTCTCGCCCGCCTCGATCCGCAATGTGATGAGCGATCTGGAGGAGGCGGGGCTGATCTACGCCCCACACACCTCCGCCGGGCGGCTGCCGACCGACCGCGGCTTGCGGCTCTTCGTCGATGGTCTGCTCGAATTCGGCGATCTCGGCGAGGCGGAGCGGGAGCAGATCGCCGCCCGCTGCGCCGCGCATGGCCGTTCGCTGCAGGACACGCTGGCCGAGGCCGGGCAGATGCTCAGCGGCCTCGCCGGCGCCGCCGGCCTTGTGGTGGCGCCGAAGACCGAGGCGGTGGTGAAGCATGTGGAATTCGTGCCGCTGGGCCCCGGCCGCGCCCTGGTGGTGCTCGTGGGCGCCGATGGCCAGGTGGAGAACCGCGTCATCGAGGTGCCGCCGGGCCTGCCGCCGGCCTCGCTTGTGCAGGCCAGCAACTACCTCAATGCCCGCCTCTCCGGCCGCACGCTGGAGGAGCTGCGCGAGGATGTCGGCACCGAGGTCGCCGCCAACCGCACCGCGCTGGATGCGCTGACGAACCAGGTGGTGGAGGCGGGGCTGGGCACGCTGGCCGGCGGCAGCGCCGCCTCGGGCGGCAGCCTGATCCTGCGCGGCCAGGCCAGGCTGCTGGAAAACCTCGACCATATGGCCCGCGTGCATGAGATCCAGGCGCTGTTCGAGCGGCTGGAGGCGCAGGAGACCACGCTGCGCCTGCTGGAAATGGCGCAGCAGGGCGAGGGCGTGAAGATTTTCATCGGCGCCGAAAATGGCGTGTTCAATTCCGCTGGCCTGTCGATGGTCGTGGCGCCGTTCAAGAACGCGCAGCAGAAGATCGTCGGCGCGATTGGGGTGATCGGGCCGACCAGGATCAATTATGGCCGGGTGATTCCGGTGGTGGATTATACGGCCCGGGTGCTGGGGCGGTTGCTGGGATAATTCTTCTGCAAGGTCTGGTATTTTTACAATAACGACTAAATTTTAATTCGTCATCTTTGGCATCGTCGATTGCCATAGAAGAAAGCGATTCGCCAGCCAGGTCATTTCACGCTGTAAGGTATCGAGAATTATCCTGAATTCCGTAGTAAATTGGAATCCATTCAAGACAATGATCGCTTTTAATTTGTAGATTTCGAAACCGATTACAAATATAAATTCAGGAAACGGAGATTAACCTAACAGATAATCCGACCTCTTGCCGCCCTCACCCAACACCAGCCATTCCCGCGTGCCATGCACCAGGTAACGATCCATTCGCGCCCCATCCCAGTGATAGCGGAACTGCCGTGCATGCTGGACCGGCAACTCCACCCCGTCCGGCCAGAACAAGGCCACGGCCCGCCCGGCCGGATACCGCACCGAAGCATAGGCGATGCCGTCGCTTCCAGCCGCCCGCGCCGCACGGCCGAATTCCTGGCCCGGCCGCCAATCATCCGCCGCCAGGCATTCCGCCGGCGCTTCGGCCCATTCGCCGCGCACCGGCGCGATCAATTCCTGCATGTCCGCAAACCCCGGCGGCTCCGCGGTGGCGGACATGAACCGGCAAAAATGATGCGCGGTCTCCGCCAGCGCCACCGCCGGCCTGTCGCCAGCATACCACACGCCGTAGCGGCCGTCGGAAAACCGCCCCGGCCGGTCCACCGAGCAATGGGTGAAGCAGCCCATCACCACCGAGGCGGTCGGGCCGGACACCCGCCGCGCCACCGGCACCAGCGCCAGATTGCCGATCACGTCGCGGATGCGCGGATTGGTCTTGGCCGCGGCGGAGACCAGCAACTCCCAATCCGCCGGGTCGGCGATGTCCTCGAACAGCGCGATGGGCGGGTAGATGGTGCGGATGATGCGGAAGGCTTGCGGCCAGCGCGTGATCACCAGGCGCCGCGCTCGGCGTCGAGATAGGCGCGGACACGGGCAAGGTCGGTGGGCAGGCCTTGCAGCATGGCGTCCAGCGCCGAAGCGCCACCGAAGGCCGCATTGGGCCGCCGCACCCAGGCGTGGCCGCGCTGCGGATCGGTGAACAAACCGCGCAGCGCGGCATGGATGCCGAGCAGGCAGCCGAGACGAAACACGACGTCATGCGCCAGGCCCGCCACCTCGCCGGCGCGCCAGCGCTGAAACGTCCGCTCCGAGGGCTGGCCGAGCAGGATGCGCGCCTCGGTGGTGCTGACGCCCCAGAGCGCGAAGAGGCGCAGCACGGCGCGCAGCATGGCGGCGGTTTCCTCCGGGGAGAGGGCGGTCTCGGTCGGCCGGGATTCGAGGGTGAGGGACATGAGCGGAGACTAAGCCACCCCAGCAATTGGCGCTATAACTTTCTTTTGAGCCAATTGGCGGATTCGATTTCCCTCGCTTACGGCCAAAACCCTTGCCAACATACCCCTCAACACAGGGAGCAGACACATGCCGCACCGCCTTCGCCGGCGCGCCGTTCTGGGCGCGGCCCTTGCCACCCCCGCCATTGCCCAGCCCGCCTGGCCGAGCCAGGCCGTGCGCTACATCAACCCCTACCCGCCCGGTGGGCCGACCGACACGCTCTCCCGCCGGCTCTGCCAGAAGCTGACGGAACTCTCCGGCCAGCAATTCCTGGTCGAGAACCGCTCCGGCGCCGGTGGCAATGTGGGGGTGGATGTGGTCGCGAAATCCCGGCCCGATGGCTACACGCTGGGGCTGGGCGGCATCGCCAGCCATGCCGTGGCGCCCAGCATGCATGCCTCGCTGCCCTTCGATGTGACGCGGGATTTCTCCTATATCTCCGGCATGTGGCAGCTGCCGAACCTGCTGGCCGTCAACCTCGACCTGCCGGTGCACAGCGTGGCGGAGCTGATCGCGCTGGCCCGCGCCAGGCCCGGCGAGCTGACCTTCGGCTCGGCCGGCCCTGGCACCTCGCTGCATCTCGCAGGGGAGGTGTTCAACCTGCTGGCGGGTGTGCGGCTGGTGCATGTGCCCTATCGCGGCAGCGCGCCGGCGCAGCTCGATCTGCTGGCCGGGCGGGTCAGCATGATGTTCGACAATATCCCCGGCACGCTGACCTTGAGCCGGCAGGGGCGGGTGCGGCCGCTGGGCGTCACCTCGCTGGCCCGCAGCCCGGCGGCGCCTGATATTCCGGCGATTTCGGAAACCCTGCCGGGTTTCGATGTGGTGAGCTGGACCTGCCTGATCGGTCCCGCCGGCATCCCCACCCCCATCATAGCCCGCCTGTCCGGGCTGATGCGCGAGGCGCTGGCGGCGCCGGACCTGCGCGCGAGCTATCTGGAACTCGGCGCGACGGCCTGGTTCACCTCGCCGGAGGAGATTGCGACCTATCAGGCGCAAAGCCAGGCGGCGCTGGCGCCGGTCGTCAGGGCGGCGGGGCTGCGGGCGGATTGAGCTCCTCCGGCGTCGCGGCCAGGCGGCGCGTCCGCAGCGCGGCCGAGACGGCGGGCGAGGACGTCACCACACACAGCGGCACCGCCAGCATCAGCCCCGCCGCCCAGGGCAGCGCCCAGCCCCAGGCGCTGAATGGTAACAGGAAAAACACCGCCACGCCGAACAGAGTGTGTGGCCAGAGCAACCGTGTCGCGTCCCACCACGATACGCCCCGATCCGACCGGTTTTGCACCGCCCAGCCCCGGAGGCGGCGGAACGGCAAGGCCGCCAGGAACATCGCCTTGTTGAACACGCTCACCGGGTCCAGCAGTGTGGTGAACAGGATTTCCAGCCCGGCCCCGGCGGTGAAGCGTTTTCGTCCGCCATATTCCGCGGCTAGCGTCGGTTGCAGAAGCACCTGGGCATAGCCCAGCAGTTTCGGCGCATGCAGCGCCGCCCAGGTGGCGAACATGGCCAGCGCCAGCGCCGGCTTGTCGGTCTCGCCCCCCAGCACGGCATTGCCCGTGGAAAACACCAGCACCGCCACCCAAAGCGGCGCGCCGGCGAAGAGCAGGATGGCCTGCGCCAGTTGCCACTTGCCCATCCAGGTCATCCCGGGCAGGCGGAACAGCGAAAAATACTGCATGTTGCCGGCACCCCAGCGCAGGTCGCGGGCCATGAATTCCGGCAGGGCGGGCGGGTTGCCTTCCATGCTGCCGGCCTCGATGGGCAGGGCGGCGACTTTCCAGCCCGCGGCGTGCAGGCGCACAGCCTCCACCTGGTCGTGGCTGAGGATGGCGCTGCCATCGGGCAGCGGCTCCAGCCGTGCGTGGTCCCGGAAAGGGGCGATGCGGATGATGGCGTTGTGGCCCCAATACGGCCCCTCATCGCCCTGCCACCAAGCCTGGCCGGTGGCCCATGTCCGCATCCCCGCCCGCATGCCGAACTGAAACAGGCGCGGGAAGGCGGCGCTGGCCGGCCGGCCGATGATGAGCTGCTGCACGATGGCGAGTTTCGGGTCGGCCTCCATGCAGGCGACCAGACGCAGCACCGCCTCGGCCGTCATCTCGCTGTCGGCGTCCAGGCAGAGCATGAAGGCCGCGTCGGCGGCGTGATGATCACAGAAATCCATCACATTGCCGGCCTTGAAGCCGGTGTTTTCGGCGCGGCGGCGATAGCGGGTGGCGGGGTGGCGGGCGGTGAAGCCGGCGATGGCGGCTTCCTCGGCCTCGGCGGCGGCCCCGGCCGGGGTGTCGCTGAGGAACCAGGGTGTGAAACGGCCCGCCGCTCCGGCCGCGGCCAGCCCGTCCATCAGCCGGTCCAGCGGCGGCAGAACCGTGGCCATGTCCTCGCTGCGGATGCAGATGATGATGGCGGTCCGGGCGGCAGGCAGGCCGGGCCCGGCCAGGCGGAGCGCCGGCAGCACGCAGCCCGGCGGGTCGCGGCTGGCCATCAGCACGGCAAAGCCGAGCAGGGCGTTGCTGGCGCACAGCGCCGTCCAGGGCGCCGTGCCGGCGAAGGCCAGCAGCGTCAGCAGCTCGAAGGGCGAAAAACCGCCCGGCGCCATGGCCCGCGCCACCAGCCAGACCAATGCCACGGTGATGCCGCCGACAAGCAGGAACAGAAGGGCGCGGCGCGGGATCATGACCGCTGCATAACCTGCAATTGCGGCGGGTTTAAACCTTACTTCATCCGCCGCCCACGGTGTGTTCAGCGCCGACAGCGCATGAGAGCGGCCATGGCACGACGCTTCCCGCTGCTACCGACGCTTCTCATGATGCCGCTGCTGGGCCTGGCCGAGCAACCCGCCCGCGTCGCGGACCAACCGCTGCGCGTCACCACCGACAATGACGCCTATTGCCAGGTGCTGCTGGGGCGCATCGGTGCCGCGCCGGCCGCTTCGAGACCCACCGCGGCGCAACTGGCGCAGGAGGGGCGGCAGCTCTGCACCAATGGCCATCCCCGGACCGGCATCGCCAAGCTGCGCCGGGCCCTGCGTGTTGCGATGGCCGAGGCGGATTAGCGCTTGGTGGGGTTGGGGCCGCGGGCGGCGTGACATTTGCCGCCGGGCACGCCATGACGGTGGCCTCTGATCGCCGCCAAGCAACAAGGACCGCGCATGTCCGGTACCGCCTCCGCACTGCCACCCGACATGGACCCCAGCTCGGTCGACGCCGCGACGGCGAAGAAGATCACCGCCCTGATCGAGAGCGAGGAGGGGGCGAGCAACAATTTCACCGGCCTGCTGGGTTATATCGCGGTGGGCATCGCGCTGGCGATGAGCCTGTTCCATCTCTGGGCGGCCTGGAGCATCGTGCCGACCACCACGCTGCGCTTCGCCCATGTCGGCTTCACCATGGTGCTGGCGTTCCTGCTGTTTCCGGCGATGGGCCGCTTCCGGCACCGCTTCATGCCCTGGGACTGGGCACTGATCGCCGCCGCCCTTTACGTCACCTGGTACCTGATCTCGGGCGGTGACGACCTGCAGGACCGCATCATCTTCCCCGAGCCGATGGACATCATCGTCGGATGGCTGCTGATCGCCCTGGTGCTGGAGGCGACGCGCCGCGCGACGGGTTGGATCATGCCGGTGGTGGCCATCGCCTTCATCCTCTACGCCTTCTTCGGCAATCACCTGCCCGCACCCTGGACCCATCGCGGCTATGATGCGGAGCGGTTGATCCCACATCTCGCGGTGGCGCTGGAGGGGATTTTTGGCACGGCGGTGGATGTCTCGGCCACGCTGATCATTCTTTTCACCATCTATGGCGCCATTCTCAGCAATTCCGGCGCCGGCAAATATTTCGTGGATTTCAGCTTTTCCGCCACCGGCGGCAAGCCGGCCAGCGCCGGGCGCACCGTGGTGTTGTCGGCGTTTCTGCTCGGCGGGCCATCGGGCTCGGGCGTGGCCACCACCGTCACCATCGGCACGGTGGCGTGGCCGATGATGCGCCAGGTCGGCTACCGGGGCGATGAT
The DNA here is from genome assembly GCA_964395305.1 of uncultured Rubritepida sp. GTDB lineage: Bacteria > Pseudomonadota > Alphaproteobacteria > Acetobacterales > Acetobacteraceae > Rhodovarius. The sequence goes on along the minus strand of CAYNBM010000050.1, from coordinate 6,357 downwards.
GCCGGCGGGCTGCTGGCCGCCGGTGGCCTGGGGGCCATCATCTCGCCGCCCATCATGGGGGCGGCGGCCTTCCTCATCGCCGAGTATCTCAAGATTTCCTATCTCAGCGTGCTGCTGATGGCCGCGGTGCCGACCTGCCTCTACTATGCCGGCCTGCTCTTCATGGTGGAGCTGGACCAGCGCCGCATCCGCGGCCGCGCCGATTACCGCGAGCCACCGCCGATGGTGGTGGAGCCGGTCGGCAAAATGTTCCGGCGCGGCTGGTACCATTTCACCAGCCTGATCGCGATCATCTTCTTCATGAGCATCGGCTATTCCGCGACCTTGGCGGTGCTCTACGCCATGGGCTTGGCTATTGCCCTTTCCTTTCTTTCGAAGGAACACGCGCTCTGGCCGCGCAAGTTGATCAAGACCCTGGCCGATGGCTCGAACCAGGCCATCGGCATCGCCGCCACCTGCGCCTGCGCCGGCATCATCGTGGGCGTGATCACGCTGACCGGCCTCGGGCTGAAATTCTCCGATATCGCGATCCAGGCGGCAGGCGGCTCACTGGTGATCACGGCGATCTACACGGCGCTGATCGTCTGGGTGGTGGGCTTGGCCGTGCCGGTCACCGCCAGCTACATCATCTGCGCCGTGGTGGCGGCGCCGGCGCTGATGAAGCTGGGCGTGCCGGATTACGCCGCGCATATGTTCGTCTTCTACTATGCCGTGCTCTCCGAGGTCTCGCCGCCCACGGCGCTCTCGCCTTTCGCGGCTGCCGCCATCACCGGCGCCGGGCCCTACCGGACGACGCTGATGGCCTGGAAATACACCCTGCCGGCCTTCGTGCTGCCCTTCGTCTTCGTCACCGACCCTGAGGGCGTGGGCCTGCTGCTGAACCTGACGCCGACGATGGGCTGGGGCGATGTCGCCTGGCAGATCTTTTTGGCCACCGGCGGGCTGGCGGCGCTGGCTGCCGCCGCGCAGGGCTTTGCCCGGCATGCGCTCTCGGCGTTCGAGCGGGGCCTGCTGACCGTGGTCGGGCTGATGCTGCTTTTCCCCGCGCTGTTCGATGTGCTGTTCGGCCTGCCGCATCCGCATTACGTGGGCCTGGCGCTGGGGGTGGCGTTTCTGGGCTGGCAGTTCCGGCGATAAGCGTCAAAACATCGCTAAATAACCGTCATCAAAATCGGAGTTGTCTATGACGACCCGAATTTTTCCACTTGGACCCAGGGTTTTCAAAAATACATTGAATTTTAGATCCTTAAAAACTCCAGGCGCTAGTTTATATAAATCCTCGCATGTCTTGGTGATCCGATCCCTTTCCGACCACGTTGATCGTGTTGAATAAAAGCAATTCCAAAACATCAAATCTGCAGCAGAAGAATTAATCCAGTCAACAGACGTTCCATAGCCCGCCACCCATTGTAGCCTACTTTTTCCATCCATTTTGCCTTTTTTACCCAGCAGAAATTCCACAAACGAAATTTCTCCTAATTCGCAGGCTCCGAGGAAGATACCTTTGATGCGACCTTGCCTGTTAGTATCATGTAGATCATTGCGAAGCTGTGTCCGCGAAATTCGTTCCCCCTCGGATGACTCCAAAGCCCCCGATTCGTCCCCGTGTGACGCAATGTAAATACGTTGGGATTTTGCGAAGTAAGAAAACAAGATAGCAGTCTGTAAGGACGATCTATTGTTAAACATAGAATAATAATAACTGTGAGGTGATTTTGAAAAAAGATTGGATACTATGTCAAATAATGGTTTTACGGAAATGTGGCGCCCAGTAAACCAGTTGGTTTCCAGCACACCAAGCTCAAGAACATTAGAATGCATGTTTTTTCCTTCCTTGTTTATCCACGCTACAATATCAATTTCCAAGACATTTATGTTTATGCAGATTTAGAAAAAAGTAAAGATTTTTGTGGTATGGTCTGTGGTCCTTGTCGCATAAAGGGTTCCTTTCGCAGTCGCGATCGCCCGCACGTTCCTGTACGACAGTTCCGGCTATCCGCCCGCGCCGCGGCCTGAGACGGCATCTGGCGAGAAAGCGCTGCGGGGCGTATCTACCCCGCATGCGCTGTTTCATCGCCGCCGCCCTTCTGCTGGTCGCAATTTCCACTGGCCATGCCCAACGCACGGCGCCAGCGGTTCCGCGTGCGCTCGGCACCTTCCAGTCCTGGACGGCCGTCACCCACAGCGAGAATGGCGTGCGCGTCTGTTACGCCTTCGCCCGCGCCGCCCGCAGCGAGGGCGTGCCCGGCCGCAACCCGCAAAGCGTTTCGCTGCTGGTCACGCATCGGCCCAATGGGCGCGACCAGGTGGCGATCCGCAGCGGCTATACCTTTGCCCGCGGCGCCGAGCTGCGGCTGGTGATCGGCCAGTCCGAGCTGCCGGCCTATACCAGCCAGGACAGCGCCTTCCTGCGCGATGGCCGCGCCGCCGTCACCGCCATGCGCAATGGGCGCGAGGCGCTGGCCCGCGCCCCCGGCCCCAATGGCCGCGGCACGGCGCAGGATATTTTCCCGCTGGCCGGTTTTTCCGCCGCCTATGAGGCTATATCCCGCGAATGCCCACCACCAGCGGCGCCGCGCCGATAACCCCGCACAAGGCCTTCCCCCAGGCCCTCCGTCCCATGGCGCCCGAGGCCCTTCTCGATGCCGGGGAGCGGGAGCGGATCCGCGCCAAATCCGCCCTCTTCTCCCCGCCCGACGCCACCCTGGCCGATGGCAGGCGGGAATTGGTGGGAATGACGCGCGAGCAACTCACCGCGGAGATGGTCGCGATCGGCGAGAAGCCGTTCCGCGCCAAGCAGCTCTGGCACTGGATCTATCACCAGGGCGTGACCGATTTCGCCGCGATGAACACCATCGCCAAGCCGCTGCAGGCGCGGCTGGCGGAAAAATTCGCGATCGGCCGCCCCGGCGTCACGACCGAGCAGACCAGCAGCGACGGCACCCGCAAATGGCTGTTCAAGTTCCGCGACGGGCAGGAGGTCGAGACGGTCTATATCCCCGATCATGAGCGCGGCGCGCTGTGCATCTCGACGCAGGTCGGCTGCACCTTGAGCTGCACGTTTTGCCACACCGGCACCCAGAAACTGGTGCGCAATCTCTCAGTTGCCGAGATCGTCGGCCAGTTCATGGCGGCGCGGGATTCCTATGGCGAATGGCCCACGCCGAAGGGGGAGGAGGGCCGACGGCTCTCCAACATCGTCGTGATGGGCATGGGCGAGCCGCTGTACAACTACGAAAACATCGCAGCCGCGCTGACCATCATCATGGATCACGAGGGCATCGCGCTGTCGCGCCGGCGGATCACGCTCAGCACCTCGGGCGTGGTGCCGATGATGGATCTCTGCGGGGCGGAGCTGGGGGTGAACCTCGCCGTCTCGCTGCATGCGGTGACGGATGAGCTGCGCAACGAGATCGTGCCGCTGAACCGCAAATACCCGATTGCCGAGCTGCTGGCGGCCTGCCGGCGCTATCCCGGTGCCTCCAACGCCCGGCGGATCACCTTTGAATACGTCATGCTGCGCGGCGTGAATGACAGCCTGGCCGAGGCGCATGAGCTGGTGCGGCTGCTGGCCGATATCCCGGCCAAGGTGAACCTCATCCCCTTCAACCCCTGGCCGGGCAGCCCCTACAAGACCTCGACGCCTGAGGCGGTGCGCGGTTTTGCCGAGGTGCTGAACGATGCCGGCTATTCCAGCCCCATCCGGCGGCCGAGGGGGCGGGACATCCAGGCGGCTTGCGGCCAGTTGAAGACGGCCACCGAGCGCGCCAGGCGCGCGTGAACGCCGCCGCGCCCCAGGTCTCCATCGCGCTGATCGCCATGGCCGGCTTCGCCTCCGGCGCCGGCATGCGCATCATGGACCCGCTGCTGCCGCTGATCGGGCAGGATTTCGGCGTGCCCACCGCTTCGGTCTCCATCCTGATCGCGGCCTTCATGATCACCTATGGCGGCGGGCAGATCGGCACCGGGCCGGCGGGCGACCGCTTCGGCAAGCTGCGGGTGGCGGCCGTGGCACTCGTGCTGTTCGGGGTTTTCACGATCGGCGCTGAGTTTTCCGGCAGCCTGACGCAGCTCGCCGTGCTGCGGGCGCTGGGCGGGCTGGTGGCTGGCGCGGTCATTCCGCTGCTCATGGCCCATATCGGCGACAGCGTGCCCTATCAGGACCGGCAGGCGGTGCTGGGGCAGTTCCTCATCGGCAATGTCATGGCGCAGATGCTGGCCAGCCCGATTTCGGGCATTCTGGGCGAATATCTGGGCTGGCGGGCCGCCTTCCTCGTCTTCGGCTGTTTCACGGTGGCGATCGGGCTGCTGCTGGCGGCGAAGCTGGGCTCGGCCATGTGGCGGGCGGCGCCGCAGGGGGCGCGGGGTTCGGGGTTGCGGCTCTACGCAAAAATGTTCCGTCAGCCCAGCGTGCGGTTGCTGATGATTGCGGCCTTCCTCGATGGCGCGCTGCTGTTCGGGGGCGCGTTTCCCTTCATCGCCTCCTTTCTCATCGAGGATTTTCACCTCTCGCCCAGCCTGGCCGGGCTGATCGTCGCGAGTTTCGGGCTGGGCGCCTTTCTCTATACCCGCATCGCCCGGCGGCTGGTGGGGCGGCTGGGGGAGAAGGGGCTGCTGCTCTGGGGCGGGGTTGGGCTGGGGGTGGGGTTGCTGCTGGTGGCCGGGGCGCCGAACTGGCAGGTCATTGCTGCCTCGCAGATCGTCACGGGCTTCCTGTTCTACAGTTTCCACGGCGTGTTGCAGGCGCGCGCCACGGAATCCCTGCCCGAGGCGCGGGCCACCGCGGTTTCGGCCTTCGCCATGTGCCTCTTCGCCGGGCAGACCACCGGGGCGCTGGTCTTTGCCGCGATCATGGCGGCGGCGGGGTATCGTGTGGCCTTCGCGCTGGCCGGGCTTGGCATGTTCGCTGTGGCCTTTTGGTGCCGCACACGCATGGCAATCCGGTAACAACGCGCCGGGGCGGTGTTCATGTCGCCCGCGCAACCCTATCTGCCAGGGGATGACCAAGCCCGACCTGACCGCCGAACGCTCCCACTGGCAGACGCTGAAGAGCCTCGCGCCCTATCTCTGGCCGGTAGGCGAGCCGGAGTTGCGGGCGCGGGTGGTGATTTCCCTGGTCCTGCTCGTGGTGGCCAAGGGCGCCAATGTGCTGGTCCCGTTGTTTTATGCCAAGGCGGTGGATGCACTCGCGCCCACCTCCGGCCCCGGCGCGCTGCTGGTCATCCCCATCGCGCTGGTCGTCGCCTATGGCATGATGCGGGCGCTGAGCAGCGTCTTCGCCGAACTGCGCGACGCCGTTTTCACCAAAGTGCAGGCCCGCGCCACGCGGCAGATCGCGCTGCAGGTCTTCCAGCACCTCCACGCGCTCAGCCTGCGCTATCATCTCGACCGGCAGACCGGCGGCCTCACCCGGCTGATCGAGCGCGGCGTGCGCGGCATCACCTTCGTGCTCGACTTCATGCTGTTCAACATCATCCCGACGCTGCTGGAAATTTTGCTGGTCTCGGTGATCCTGTGGGGGATGTTCGACTTTTCCTTCGCGGCGGTGACCTTGGTCACCATCGCCATCTACATCACCTTCACCCTGATGTTCACCAATTGGCGCCTGCAATTCCGCCGCCGGATGAACGAGACCGATCAGCAGGCCAATACCAAGGCGATCGACAGCCTGCTGAATTTCGAGACAGTGAAGTATTTCAACAACGAGAAGCATGAGGCGAAGCGTTACGACCATTCGCTGTCGCGCTACGAAAAGGCCTGGACGCAGTCCGAGGTCTCGCTGAATGGTCTCAATGCCGGCCAGCAGGTGCTGATCGCCTGCGGGCTGACGGTGATCATGGTGCTGGCGGCGCAGGGCGTCGTCTCGGGCCGGATGTCGGTCGGCGATTTCGTACTGGTCAATACCTACATGATCCAGCTGTTCATCCCACTGAATTTCCTGGGTTTCGTTTACCGGGAAATGAAACAGGGGCTGACCGATATGGAGGCGATGTTTCGCCTGCTGCGCGAGGAGCGGGAGATCGCCGATGCCCCCGGCGCGCCCGACCTCGCCCCCGGCCCGGGCGCGCTGCGCTTCGATGACGTCCGCTTCGCCTACCGGCCGGACCGGCAGATTCTCAAGGGCATCTCCTTCGAGGTCCCGGCCGGGCGCATGCTGGCCATCGTGGGACCGACGGGGGCGGGAAAATCCACCATCTCCCGCCTGTTGTTCCGCTTCTACGACGTCACCGGCGGGCAGATCACGGTCGATGGCCAGGACATCACCCAGGTCACCCAGGACAGCCTGCGCCAGGCCGTGGGCGTGGTGCCGCAGGATACCGTGCTGTTCAACGACACCATCCGCTACAACATCGCCTA
>CAYNBM010000049.1:0-24779 GCA_964395305.1 uncultured Rubritepida sp. | reverse complement strand
GGCCAACCCCGCGCCGCCGGCGGCGCGCCCCCGGCGGCCAGCCGCGCGGCGAGCGGCGCCATCCGCCCCGGCGCCGCGATCGCGTCATGCAGGCTGAGCCCGATCTCGGCCAATGCATCGACAGGCAGCAGGCAGCGGCCGCGCTCGGCCAGCGTGCCCAGGTTGCGCAGCAGTGCCGCCAGCCCCTGCGCCGCGCCAATGGCCTGCAGGGCCGGCAAATCCGCCGGTGCCGCGCCCAGCAAGCGCCCCGCCGCCACCGCGAAGCCGCCATGGCTGCCGCGCAGATAGGCGGCGAAGGCGGCCATGCCGGGGATGCCCTCCTCGTCGAGTTCCGCCTCGCGCGCGTCGGCCATGGCCAGCAGGTCCTCGCGGGCCAGAAGGCCCGCCGCCATCGCGGCATGCAACGGCGTCGCCACCTCATGCCGGCGCGGCTGGTCCAGCGCGTCGCGCCACCATTGCAGGCGGATGGCGGCGATCATCGGGTTGCTCGCAACCTCCCGCGCCCGGCCCAGTTCATGGTGATAGGCGATGAGGGCGAAAAGCGCCTCGCGCCGGTCCGCGGGCGCGAAGAGCGCGCAGAGAAAACGGTCGGGCTCGCGCAGGCGGGCCAGGGCGCCGATCTCGGACAGGGTTTCGGGCATGGCGTCATCTAATCCGTTGGTTGACGCCCCGCCAGTCGCCGCCTACCTCGCTACCATCCCAACAGGAGCAAGCACGATGCCCTTCAGCCTTCCCTCCCTGCCCTATTCCACCTCCGCGCTGGCCGCCCAAGGCATGTGCCAGGAAACGCTGGAGCTGCATCACGGCAAGCACCACAATGCCTATGTCACCGCGCTGAACGGCCTGATCGAGAGCAAGGGCCTCGCCGGCAAGAGCCTGGAGACCATCGTGGCGGAAGCCGGCAAGGCCGGCGCCGATGGCCTGCCCGTGCTGAACCAGGCCGGCCAGCATTGGAACCATGACCTGTTCTGGCAGGTGATGTCGCCCAGCGGCGGCGGCGACAAGCTGCCGGCCAAGCTGGCGGCCAAGATCGACAGCGATCTGGGTGGTCTCGCGGCATTCAAGGAGGCCTTCAAGGCCGCCGGCGTGACCCAGTTCGGCTCGGGCTGGGCCTGGCTGATCATCGCCCCCGACGGCAAGCTGAAGGTGACCAAGACCCCCAATGGCGCCAACCCGCTGAGCACCGGCGAAGGCCAGCCGATCCTCGGCGCCGACGTCTGGGAGCACGCCTATTACCTCGACTTCCGCAATGTGCGGCCGAACTACCTCGACAATTTCCTGAACAAGCTGGTGGCCTGGGACGTGGTCGAGAGCCTGATGGACAAGGGTGGCCTGACCACCGGCCAGTCGGCCTGATCGCGATGGGAGGGCCGGTTGGCCCTCCCTCAGCCCAGCGCCAGCAGCGCTGCGGCGAAGGCTTCCGGCGCTTCCTGCGGCGGGTTGTGGCCCACACCGGGCAGCACCCGGCGCTCGAAGCGGCCGGTGAAGCGGGGCGAGGCAGCGCCCGGCGGGTTCACACCGTCGCTCATGCCATGGATGTCGATGCTGGGGACGGTGATATCGGGCTGCGCGGCCAGCGCGGCCTCGATGCCGTCATGCGCCGGATCGCCTGCCACCAGCGCGTAGCGATGACGGTAGGAATGCACCACCGTCTCGACATAGTCGGGATTGTGCCAATGCGCGGCGGAGGCGGCGAATTCGGCCTGCGAAAAATGCCAGTCCGGCGACCACATTTTCCAGAGCAGGCGGCCGAATTCATCGCGATTCTCGGCCAGACCCCGGGCGCCGCGGGCGCCATGCAAATACCATTGATACCAGTGCCGCATCTCGCGGTCCGGCGTGGCCGGCACGCCGCTGCGGGCGATGTCCTGGATATTGTAGCCGGTGCAGGTCACCAGCCCCGCGCAGCGTTCGGGATGCAGGGCGGACACGATGCAGGCGGCGCGCCCGCCCCAGTCATAGCCCGCCAGGATAGCGCGCGGGATGGCCAGCGCGTCCATCAGCGCCAGCAGATCCGCCCCCAGCGCGCCCTGCGCGCCAGAGCGCAGCACGCCGGGCTTCAGCCGGGTTTCGCCATAGCCGCGCAGATGCGGCACCAACACCCGCCGCCCGGCGAGATGCGGCAGCACCGCGTCATAGCCGCGCGCGGAATAGGGAAAGCCATGCAAGAGAATAATGGGCGCGCCATCGGCCGGCCCATGCTCCTCCACGGCGATGCTCGCCTGGGGGGTCTCCACCAGGCGAAGCATATCAGGCCTTCGCGTCGTTGGCGGCCTGCGGCTTGATCACGCTGCCGATGGTGCCGCGGACCAGCGTCACCCGCACATTCGGCGCGATCTCGGCCTCGATCTCGTCCGAGCCCTCATTCACCTTCTTGATCTCCGCCACGATCCCGCCGGCGGTGATCACCCGGTCGCCGCGCTTGAGCTCGCTGAGCATCGAGCGGTGCTCCTTCATCTTCTTCTGCTGCGGGCGGATCAGCAGGAAATAGAACACCACGAAGATCAGGATCAGCGGCGCCAGCTGCATCACCATGGCGCCGGCACCGGCTGCGTCCTGCGCGTAGGCGGGCGAGATGAACATGGGTGAAGGCTCCGTAAGGTTTGTGTTGGGGCGGAACCTAGCGGCGTGCCCGGGCGCGTCAAGCCGCTGGGGCGCTGGACGCGGCGCCGCTTCCGGGGCAGACGCGCGGGCATGACCAGCCTGAATGACGCCCTCCTCCTCCGCATCGCCGAAGCGCTTGAGCGCATGGCCCCCCCGCCGGCCGACCGGCTCAGCCTCGACGGCGCCGACGCCTTCGTCTGGCACCCCGGCCCGCCCGCGCGGCTCGACCCCGTGCCCCATGTGGCCCGCGTGGAACTCTCCCTGCTGAAGGGCGTGGAGCGGCAGAAATCCATCCTGATGGAGAACACGCTGCGCTTCGCCGCCGGGTTTTCCGCCAACAACGCCATGCTCTGGGGCGCGCGGGGCACCGGCAAGTCGTCGCTGGTGAAGGCCGCCCATGCCGCGGCGAATGAGGTCCATCCCGGCGCGCTGGTGCTGCTGGAAATCCAGCGCGAGGATATCCGCACCCTGCCGGAGTTGCTGAACATCCTCCGCGCGCAGCCCCGCAGGATCCTGGTGTTCTGCGACGACCTCTCCTTCGAGCGCGAGGATGCCGACTACAAGGCGCTGAAGAGCGTGCTGGATGGCGGCATCGAGGGCAGACCCGCCAATGTCCTGTTCTATGCGACGAGCAACCGCCGCCACCTCATGCCGCGCGACATGATCGAGAACGAGAAATCCACCGCCATCAACCCGGCCGAGGCGGTGGAGGAGAAGGTCTCGCTCAGTGACCGCTTCGGGCTGTGGATCGGCTTCCACAACACCGACCAGGACACCTTCTTCGCCATGATCGAGGGCTATGCCGAGGCGATGAAGCTGCCCATCGAGACCGAGGCGCTGCGCCGCGCCGCGGTGGAATGGAGCGTGACGCGGGGCGGCCGATCGGGCCGCGTCGCCTGGCAGTTCATCCAGGACCTGGCGGGCCGGCTTGGCGTGAAGCTCTGATGCTCGGCCCGGCGCCCAGGCGGGGCCGGCGTTTTCTCAACCCCGATGGCAGCGCCGCCGGCCAGCCCTTCCTGAAGGCGCCGCTGGTGCTGCTGTCGGGTCGCGGCCCGGCCTGGCCGCGCGGCCTGCCGGTCGCAACCCGGCCCTTGCCGGCACCGGCACCGGGCGACGTGGCCATCACCTATATCGGCCATGCCAGCTTCGTGATCCGCACGACCGATCTCTGCCTGGTCACCGACCCGATCTGGTCCGAACGCGCCTCACCGGTCACCTGGTGGGGGCCCCGGCGGCACCGCGCTCCGGGGCTCGCCTTCGAGGACTTGCCCCGTATCGACGCGGTGCTGCTCAGCCACGCGCATTACGACCACATGGACCGGCCGACCCTGCAGGCGCTGCATCGGCGCGACGGCCCGCTGATCGTCACCGGGCTGGGCAACCCTGCCACCCTGTCACGCTGGGGTATCGGCGGCGCCCGGGCGCTGGATTGGGGCGATGTCGTGCCCCTGCCGGGCGGCGCCCAGGCCACCTTCCTGCCGGCGCGGCATTTCTCGGCACGCGGGCCGCATGACCATTCCCGGGCGCTGTGGGGTGGTTTCGCGGTCACGCTGGCCGATGGTTTCCGCTTGTGTTTCCTGGGCGACACCGCGGCGGGGCCGCATCTCGCTGCAATCGGCGCGACCTGCGGCCCTTTCGATGCCGCAATGATTCCCATCGGGGCCTATGAGCCGCGATGGTTCATGGAGGTTGTGCATATGACGCCCGAGGAGGCCGTGGCCGCGCACCACGCCCTGGGCGCCGGGGTTTCGCTGGCGATGCATCACGGTGTCTTCAAGCTGACCCGGGAACCGATGGAGGAGCCTGCCGAAAGGCTTCTGGCCGCACGCGGAACGGCCGATTTCCGCCTTCCGGCGATTGGTGAGACGGTGCTGCTCCGCCGCACAACCTGAGTCGGTGAGGTGTTGCATTCGTGCGGCCACACCGTGGCATCACGGTGTGATCCGGATGGATGAAGGAAAATCATCCGATCACGCAAAGTTATCCACAGGCCGCATCGACAAATCACGACGAATTACGCGTTGTATCAATTTGCGCGGTTGCCGCCTTATCCCCAGCACGAGACACAACGCTCCAGTGGCGGGTCAGTTGCACCCGTGGGGCTTCAGAAGGATTTTTGGATGCGGTATCGCACGCTGGCGCTCGGCTTTTGTCTTGGCCTCGGATTCACCACGCTACCTGTGATGGCGGAAGCCTCGCGGTCGGAAGGTCGGAGCGCGCAGAACGGCAACGCCAATCGTTCCGTCAGCATGCGCGGCGGGTATTCCGCGATTCCGGCCAGCAGGGCGGCCTCGCGCCAGTCGCGGACCAGCCATGGGGCCAGCCATGCCAGCCGCCGCGGCACCTATGGCTATTCCGCCGGCATCTCCTGCGTGCCCTATGCCCGCCAGGTCACCGGCATGAGCATCTCCGGCAATGGGCGTGACTGGTGGTACAATGCCGCCGGCCGCTATGCCCGCTCCAGCCGGCCCGAGCCCGGCGCCATTCTCTCCTTCCCCTCCTCGGGCGGCATGCGCTCCGGCCATGTCGCGGTGGTCAGCCGCGTCATCAACAGCCGGCTGATCGAGATCGACCACGCCAATTGGGGCGGCCCCGGCATTGCGCGCGGCTCGGTGATGCAGGGCGTGGACGTGATGGACGTCTCCGACAACAATGATTGGACGCAGGTGCGCGTGCAGGTGGGCTGGAGCAACGCGAATTTCGGCCGCGCCTATCCGACGCATGGCTTCATCCTGAACCGCCCGGATAATGGGTCGGACACCGCCTATGCCGGCTATGGCGCCATGCCGGGCTACCGCAGCGTGAGCTTCCAGCGCGGCGGCCGCTCGGCAATCCGACCCGCCGCCTATCGGCCGGGCGGGACCCAGCCGGCCACCGCCCGCACGGCAACCACGCGCCAGCCGGCCATCCGCAGCGCCGCCAATGACAGCCGGCGCAATGTGGCCATGCGGGCCTCCAACACGCATCGCTAATCAGCGATCGCTCTGGGTGGCTACGCCCAGAGCGCCAATGGCCTGGCCAGGCAAAGCTGGGCTGAAATCGCCCTGACATCGGTCAGGGCGATGTGAGTTCATGCGGCGACGCACTCAGGGCGTCCGGAAAAACCCCGCAGCGGCCTGCAAGCTTGCCTGCTTCGCCGCCCTGGCCGCCTCGGCTCGCACGATTTCCGCCTGCAGTGCCGCGATATGGTCGGTGAAGTCGCCGACCGACCAGCCATCATAGTGTCGCGGTGCCAGCGGCCTGTCGCTCGGGCGCGGCCCATCTTCGTCCTGCATATCGGTCATTTCTCCTGCTTTTCTGGCGCCCGGGTCCTTTGACCAGGGCGACAAGCCCGACTATATCAACGGGTGATGTTGGTGGGGATTCTCCCCGCCGATCCGACACTCCGCCCCGCGTGCCCGGGTGGGCCGGCCAGGGCCGCAGCATATTGCGCGCGCCCCTCCGGCCCTTGGGTTGCGCCAACAGCTGTGAACCAACGCCGATGACCCAGCCCCTGATGCCCAAGGCCACCGCGGTGTGGCTGATCGAGAAGACCTCGCTCACCTTCGACCAGGTCGCCGATTTCGTCGGCATGCATCCGCTCGAGGTCCAGGCCATCGCCGATGGCGAGGTGGCGCAGGGCATCATCGGCTATGACCCCATCGCCAATAGCCAGCTCACCCGCGAGGAGATCGCCCGCTGCGAGGCCAAGCCCGAGGCGAGGCTGCAGCTCGCCCGCTCGACCATCGAGCTGCCCAAGGCCCGCGGCAAGGGCGCCCGCTACACCCCCGTGGCCAAGCGCAATGACCGGCCGGACGGCATCGCCTGGCTGCTGCGCAACTACCCCAAGCTGCCCGATACGGCCGTGGGCAAGCTGCTCGGCACCACCAAGGACACCATCGCCAAGGTGCGCGACCGCACCCATTGGAACAGCCCCAACATCAAGCCGCGCGACCCGGTGATCCTGGGCCTTTGCACCCAGCAGGCGCTCAACGCCGCATTGCTGGCCGTGGGCGAGAAGCCCGGCGCGCTGCCGCTGCCCGCACCGGAAGACATGGTGGAATAAGCCAGCCGGGGCGGATGGGCGCATCTCCTCGATCCACGGCATCTGCGGCGGCGTGCGGCTGATACTGCCCAATGCCCGCCGCGGGCGTATCGGCGCGCCATGACGGGTCAGTTCCCGGGCGCGCTTTTCATCGCCGGCTTGTGCACGCCGATGACCAGGCGGTTCTCGCACCCGCCTTTCTTCGGTGGCTGAAACGACAGGCGTGACAACCATGGGTTGAAACGCCACACTCCGCTTCGCAGTGCGGAGGGGCGGGATGTCCAACAGCGCGAGAAGCCGGGCGAGGCGGCCTCAAGGGTCAGGGTTTGGCGAGGCCGGGGACCTATTTGCGGCCGAGGCGCCGCCGCCGGGTCATCTCGGCCACCGCGCCCGCATGCGTGAAAAGCTGCTGCGCGCCGGCCCGGACGCGCTGCTCGATCATGAGATGCTGGAAATGCTGCTCTTCACCGCCCTGCCCCGCCGCGACACCAAGCCCATCGCCCGCGCCCTGCTCACCCGCTTCGGCAGCTTCGCCGATGCGCTGGCGGCGCCGCCCGAGGCGCTGATGGAGGTCGAAGGCGTGGGCGAGGCGGGGGCTGCCGCGCTGAAGCTGGTCCAGGGCGCGGCACTGCGGCTCTCCTCGCTTGGCCTGCGGACACAGAACCTGCTGAACAGCTGGGACAAGCTGATGGCGCATCTCACCGCGGTGATGGCGCGCGAGCCGGTGGAGCAGTTTCGCGTGCTGTACCTCGACACCCGGAACCGGCTGATCGCGGACGAGGCGCAGGCCCGCGGCACGGTGAACCACACGCCGGTCTATCCGCGTGAGGTGGTGAAGCGGGCGCTCGAACTCCACGCCAGCGCCATCATCCTCGCGCACAACCATCCCAGCGGCGACCCGACGCCCTCGCGCGCCGATATCGAGATGACGGCCGAGGTGCGCCATGCGGCAGAAGCCCTCGGCATCGTGCTGCATGACCATGTGGTGGTGGGGCGGGGCCGCCACATCTCCTTCCGCAGCGAGGGCTTGCTTTAGACCATGCTGCGTTCACATGCGTTCACTGCGCATGGTCTAGCCGTTGCTGAGAGATGATTCAGCGTGTTCGGCGATTCCGCCTCAACGCATCATGCTCTAGGGGGCTACCCCAGCGCGAGACGTTTGCGCTCCCGCAGCGCCTGGCGGATGAAGTCACCAAAACCACTTGAAGGCGTGAACCGCGCATCGGCCAGCAGGCTGGGCGTGAAGACATGGCTGAAGCACCAGGCCTGCCAGCCCATCGCGGCACGATCGAGCACACCCAGAATCGCATCCTGATAGCGCCCCTGTTCGCCACGCATGGCGGATTGCGGGTGCTGGGCGTCATCCCAGCCCAGCTCCGTCGCCATCACCGGCAGGCGCTGGCCGGGGCCGATGAAAGCCTGCGCCCAGGGCAGGCGCCAATTGCTGTCGGGATAGGGGTGGGTGGCATAGATCACATTCGGCCGGCGCACCGGCAGATCGGGCGCGAAGGAGAGGTCATAGCCGAATTGCAGCCCGCCCACCGCCACCGGCTTCTGCGGCGCGATGCGGCGCAGCTCGTCGATGCAAAGCTCGCACCAGTCGCGCCAGGCCACCCACATCGGCTCGGTGTGCTCGGTGGCCAGGCTGCCATCGGCGTTGATGTATTGCGGCTCGTTGAACAGCTCGAAGATAGCGATGACGGGCTCGCGGCCGTAGCGGCGCGCCATGCTGCGCCAGAAGCCGTGGGTCTCGGCCGTGCTGGTCTGCAGCAGCTCGCCATAGCGGATATCGACCAGCGATTTGTAGCGCTCGGTCGGCGGAAAGCCGATGCCATGCCAGCAGATCGACAGGTACAGCCCGCAGCGCCTCGCATAAGCCACCGAGGCGTCGATCGCGCGATGCACCGCGGCCTCGCCGAGCTGCCGCCACAGAGCCGGCATCACCGACAGGCGTATGATGTCGCAGCCCCACTCGGCGGCGGCGTTGAACAGGCGATGGTCGAAAAACCCGAGCTGCTCGTCATTGCGGCTGGCGATCCAGGCGATCTCCGGCACCGCCACGCCGCGCAGGATGAGCTGCCGGCCGCCCTGGGTGAAGACGCCATTGCCGCGGGTCTGCATCGGGCTGGGATAATCCGCCGGCAGCGGGAAGGCGGGGCGCGCCTCGGCCAGATCCGCGGGCCGCGGCGCCTCGGCGCAGCCCGCCAGGGCCATGCCTGTCAGCAGCGCGCGGCGATGGGCTGTCAGCGCCGCCATGGCGTTGTGGTGTCGCGCGTCATGAAGCCGATGGGCTGGCCGTCCGGCGCCATCATCCACACGCTGTACTGCCCGCCCGGCTCCATGCCGCCGAGCGCGAAGGGGGCGCTGCGGCCGGGGCCGCAGGCCACCCGAACCTGGGCCGAGACCGGGTTGACGCTGCGCATGCGCGCGGCACCGGGCTCGATGTCGGAGAACACCGCCTGGCCCTGCGGGTCCAGGATCAGCCCGCCGCCGGCGCAGGCCGGCGTCGCGTTGTAGAAGCTCAGCCGCGCACGGGTCTGGTTGAACTGCGTCTGGTCAATGACCGGGACGAGCCGCAGTCCCGATGCCTCGGCCACCACCAGCAGCGTGTTGAAGCTGCCCGGCTCCAGCCGCAGGCTGGCCTGCGCCGCCGCACCGCCTGCCGCCGCGACGCTGAACTCCAACGCCCGCCCCGCCACCGCTTCCTGCACGGTATAGGGGCTGACGCGCTGGCCAGGCTCGATCCCCAGGCTGGCCGGGCCGGTCAGGGCCGGGCGCAGCGTGATGGCCGCGGCGGTGGCATTGACGACGCGCAGATAGGCCGAACCGGCGGGCGGCTGCGGCTCATACAGCACCTGCTGGGCGCCCGCCGCGGCCGGCAGCAATGCCAGCAGGCCGAGCGCCGTGCGGCGCCTCATCGCCGCACCAGCCGGCGCAGCTCGTCGGTGAATTGCCGGGCGGGCATCGCCGAACTGCCCCAATAGCCGCTGTTGTCCGGCATGACCTCCATATTGCCCTCCAGGAAATGCCAGACCACGAGCTTCGGCCGGTCACTCACGAAAAGGTCGGAGCGCAGATAGTTCAGCAGGGTGGCATAGGGGCCGAAGCGGCCGACCTGCACCGCCAGCGAAACGGCACGGCCGAGCTGGTTGGAGAACATCGGCGGGAAGCCGAAGCCGGTCTGCATGAAGGAATTGCCGACAATGACGGTATCGGCCTCATCCTCCTCGATCAGCCCCACGCCCTGCGGCGCGCCGATGATGCGGCGGACGCGGAACTGCTCGAAGGGAAAGCGCCCGCGCTGGTCGGGTGGCAGGAAGGTGGCGAGGTCATTGCTTTCATAACGCATGGAAAGATAGTCACCCAGCCGCGTGCCGGGGCGGCGTGGCGCGGGCAGCGGCACCTTCTCCTTCACCAGCTTCGCCAGATCCGTCGCCGCCGCGGCGCCGCAGAACGGCGTCCAGTGGATGTCGGCCTTGAAGAACAGCGCGTCCCGCCCGCTGCGGCGCAGGGCCGCGAATTGCGTCGCGTGGTCGACCAGCACCGCCTCCCCGCGGGACAGCTCCTCCATCACCACGCCGTAGCGGGCGGTGACGTCGCTGCTCATCTGGAAGGTGGGGGGGAGGAAATCCTGATAGACCCGCGCCTTCATCGGCGTGACGCAGAGCGCGACCTTGAGCCCGGCCGCGTTCATGATGCCCACCGCGGCGTTGACGTAGCGGCAGAGGTCGCGCGTGCGGTTCAACTCGACGCGGCGCACATCCTCCCAGGCGCCGAACAGCCAGCCATCGCGGCCGAAGATGACCTGACTGGGGTCAACGCCGGCGGCCGCGGCGGGCGCGCGCTGCTGGGCCTGGACCGCGCCAGGCACCCCCACGGCAGGCAGCGCCGCAAGGCCGGTGGCCATGGCCGTACCCAGAACATGCCGCCTATTCGCTTCAGTCATTGCACCCCCATGAACAGCATGGCGCGGCGTTCCGGTGAACGATCCGCCCAGCTAATTCAGTCTTTTCTAACACATGGCGGTAAAATTTCACCATCCACCCAGCCGGCGCGAAGCCATTGGCGCGCCAGATTCAACCCACGCCCTCAGGCTCGAGATCAACGCTCACCGTCAGCCGATGCGGGCCGCCACCCAGGATCACACCGCGCAACGGCGAGATATCGGCGAAGTCGCGCCCCCAGGCGATCACGACATGCTCGTCCTTCACAATGATGGCATTGGTCGGGTCGAGCCCGACCCAGCCATCCCGCTCACCCAGCCAGGCACCCACCCAGGCATGGCTCTGGTCGGCGCCGCGGCGGCGCTCCTGCCCGGGGCTCGGCCGGGTGCGGATATAGCCGGACATGTAGCGCGCGGGCAGGCCAAGCCCGCGCAGCGCCGCGATCATCAGGTGGGTAAAATCCTGGCAGACCCCGCGCCGCAGCCGCAGCACCTCCTCCACCGGGGTCGAGATCGAGGTCACGCCGGCCTGGAAGCGGAACTCGCTGGTGATCCGGGCATTGAGTTCGACCAGCGCCGCCAGCACCGGGCGGCCGGGTGGAAAGCAGGGCCGGGCGAAATCCGCCGCCGCCGCCAGCGCGGGCGCATGGGCCGAGGGGTGGAGGTACTCCGTCGCCTCATTGCCGCCACGCTGCGCCTGCGCGGCCACCACCTCCCAGGGCAGGGTGTCCCCGACCGGCGGCGGCGGGGCGAAATCGACCGAGACGAGCGATTCCGCCGTGACCTCGAAATGCCGATGCGGTGCTGCGATGAAAATGCGGTGCGCGGCATTGCCGAAATGGTCATGCACCTCGGTGGCGTGGTCGGGCGCCGGCAGGCAGCGGATGCGGGCATGCACCACCCGCTGCCCCGGCAGGGCGCGCGGCTTGAGATGCAGCAGATGCGCCGCCAGATCGACCGGCTGCTCATAGGTATAGGCGGTGATGTGGCGCACCCAGTACATCATCCCGCCAGCACCTCCATGGGCTCGGCCGCCGGCGCATCCAGGCCCAGCGAGCGGGCCACCGGCAGCAGCGCGAAATAGCGTCGGGTGACAGCGTCGCTGAGCATGCCCAGGCTCTCGGCCATGGCGGCGAGGCGCGGCGGCAGGTTGGCCGCCGCCACCGCCTGATCAGGTGCCGCCAGGATGGCCTGCACCAGCGCCTCGGCATCCTGCGCCAGCGCGCCCGCCTGCTCCACCAAGGGGTCGAGGGTCAGGCCCGAGACCTCGGCCAGCGCGACCTGGATGGCGGCGACCTGATAGGCGAGGCCGCGCGGGTTGGAGGGGTCGGCCAGCACAAGGTCCAGCACCGGCGCGGGTTGCAGCACGGCGAGGTAGCGGCTGCGATAGGTGATGACGCTGTCGCACAACTCCAGGACAAGCCGCAGCCCGGCCTCGATGCGCGCGGGCGGCTGGTCGAGCACGAGGCCGATCTCGGCCAGCACCGCCTGCGCCCGCTCCAGCCTGCGGCCAAGTTCGAGGAACAACCGGCCGCCGCCGCGCACCATGTTCTCGCTCGCCACACCCGCCACCGCGGTGGCGAAACGCAGATTGGCAACCATGGCGCGGGAGATCGATTCGAGGCCGGTGCCCGCCGTCTCACAGGCCAACCGGGCCGCGCGCAGGCTGAGGATGAAGGTGGCGTGCATGTCGTTGGTCAGCCGGTCGCGCACGGTCTCGGTCAGGTCGGCGATGCGCGCCTGCAATTGGCCGACCGCGCCCTCGGGCCGCGCGGCATGGGCCAGGGCCGCGGCCAGCGCCGCGGTCGAGCCGCCGCCGGGCAGCGCCTCCGCATCGATCAGCCCGGCCTCGCACAGGCAACGAGCCAGGGCAGCAATCTCGGCCACCTCACGCGGGAGCGGCGCGCCGCGGCGCAGGCGGGTGAGCGTGGCGCGGATCAGCCGGGCCGCGCGGTCCAGCCGCTCCACATAGCGACCCAGCCAATAGAGGTTGTCGGCGACGCGGGAGGGAATGGCGCCGGCGCTGCGGCGGATGGCGATGGGCGGCAGGGTCTGCGCGGCCGGGCCGATGATGGGCATCTCCTCCTCGGCCAGGACCCAGACATCCTTGCACCAGCCCGAGCCCGGCAGGCGGCCGGCCATCGGCGCCGCGCCATCCATCACCCGCGCCAGGCCGCCGGGCATGGCGTGCCAGGCCTCGCCATCGCTCACCGCGAAAAGCCGCAGGGCGAGTGGCAGCGGCACCAGCGAGGTCCCGGAGAAGCAGGGCGCGACCGAGGCGACGGGCAGCCAGGTGGCGCACCAGGCGCCCGGATTGGCCTCGATCCGCGGCCGTATCTCAGCGGTATAGATCTGGCCCGCCGCGGCGCCGTCCGCAGCCGGGCGCAGCAGCGGCGGCTCGGGCGATTCCAGCACGCGCTGCAAGGCGCCGGGGCTGCCGAGCCATTCCGTGGGCAGGCTTTCCAGCAACAGCGTCTCGCCCAGCAGCCGCTCGCACAGCGCCGGCAGAAACGCGGCGAAAGCCGGCGATTCCGCGAGCCCGGCACCCGGGGCATTGACCAGCGCGAGCGCGCCATGCCGCGCCGCATCCAGCACGCCGGGCACGCCGCCGGCCGCATCGGCGGCAGGGAATTCCAGCGGATCGAGGGTATTCGCCTCGACCCTGGAGACCAGCACATCGATGGGCTGCAAGCCCTGCAACGTCTTCAGGAACAGCGCGCCGCCCCGCACCGTGAGGTCACCGGGCTCGACCAGCGCCGCCGAGATTTCCCGGCTGAGCACGACATGCTCGAACCATTGCGGATCGCGGTTGCCCGGGCTGAGCAAAGCCACCGCCAGCGCGCCGGCGCGATGCGGACCCAGCCGCTGCAGACTGTCCTGCCAAAGCTCGAAGAAGGTGGAAAGGCCGCGCGGCTTGGCCGCCCTGAAAGCCTCGGGCATGGCCTGCCCCATCAGGCGCCGGTTCTCCATGGCATGGCCGAGACCCGAAACCAGGCCCGACCGGTCGCTCAGCACCCGCCAGATGCCGTCAGGACCGCGCAACATTTCAGCCGCATAGAGATGCAGCAAAGGCCGCCGCGGCGGCGCATTGGCCCGACGCCAGACCCGCAGGAATTGCGGATTGCCGAAGACCAGCGCCGGCGGCAAAAAACCCTCGCGCACCATGGCCTGCGGGCCATAAAGGTCACCCAGCAAAGCCTCCAGCAGGCGCGCGCGCTGCGCCAACCCAGCCTCCAGGGCCGCGAACTCGACCGCCGGCAAAGGCAATGGCACGGGATCACAACGCCACCCCGCCCCCGCCGCCTTGCTGCCGGGCAGGATGGAAGCCACCCCCTCCTCCTCAGCGGCACGCTGCAAACGCCGGGCACGCTCCTCCAACTGCGGCTTGCCCAAGCCACCCACGGCACCCAACAGATTGCGCCAATGCAACCTGATGCGCCCGGCACCGTCGACCATCTCGTCCATGGGCGCTGTCATCGAGGGCTGGCCCGGCAAGGGATGGGCGGGTGGCCGGTCAGGGGGCTTTGCCCCCCGACACCCCCCAGCAAGGGCCGAAAGGCCCCTGCACCCCGGGGGAAAGCCAGGGTGAGGGAGGGGGGCAGCCAGCGCATTGCCTTCGGCTCGCGCTGCCCGCCCCCCTCCCTCACCCTGGCTTTATTCTTCCACGGTCCAGGGCCGGGTCGGCCCTGGTGGGGGATCGAACATGTATGTTCGATGGGGGGCAAAGCCCTCCCTGCCGGCCGCCCGCCCAACCCTGGCAAGCCCGGCCCTCTATGCATAAGCGCGCAGGTCGAGGGTCAGCGGGTGTTCTGGGCTGCGGGTGGGTTGCAGGGGGGTGGTGTGGCCCGGGGTGTGGTTGATGCTGAGGAAGCGCGAGCGGCGGCGGGCTTCGGCTTCATTGGCGTTGACCGGGAAGGTTTCGTAGCTGAGGCCGCCGGGGTGGGTGGTGTGGTGTTGGATGCCGCCGAGCGAGCGGTTGTTCCAGTTGTCGTGGATGTCGATGGTGAGTGGGGTTTGGGCCTTGATGGTGGGGTGGAGCGCCGAATAGGGCGCCCAGGCTTTGAAGCGGATGCCGGCGAAATATTCGCCGACTGTTTCGGTGGGTGTGAGGGGCACGGCCACGCCGTTGCAGACCAGCGAGAAGCGTTCGGGCGAGAAGTTCGCGAGTTTCACCTGGATGCGTTCGGCGGAGCTGTCGACGTAGCGTGCGGTGCCGCCGGCCGCCTGTTCCTCGCCCAGCACGTGCCAGGGTTCGAGCGCGTGGCGGATTTCCAGGTGCATGTCGCGGATCGTGGTTTCGCCGATCAGCGGGAAGCGGAATTCCATGTGGGGGGCGAACCAGGCCGGGTCCAGCTTGAAGCCGAACTGGCCGAGGTCTTCCAACGCGTCGCGGAAATCCTGGCCGCAGAGTTCGGGCAGCATGAAATTGTCGTGCAGGCGGGTGCCCCAGCGGATCAGGCGCCGTTCATAGGGCTTGTTCCAGAAGCCGGCGACGGCGGCGCGCATCAGCAGCATTTGCGCGGTCGACATTTCGGCATGCGGCGGCATTTCGAAGCCGCGGAATTCGACCAGGCCGCGGCGGCCAGAGGCGCTGTCCGGGTTGTACATCTTGTCGATGCAGAACTCGGTGCGGTGGGTATTGCCGGTCATGTCGGCGAGGATGTTGCGGAAGACGCGGTCGACCAGCCAGGGCGGCGTGGGGCGGTTCTTGGCGGCTTCGGCGAAGGCGATTTCCAGCTCGCGCACATTGTCCTGCCGCGCCTCGTCGATGCGCGGGTGCTGGCTGGTCGGGCCGATGAAGAGGCCGGAGAAGAGGTAGGAGAAGCTGGGGTGGTTGTGCCAGAAGCCCAGCAGCGAGCGCAGCAGGTCCGGCCGGCGGAGGAAGGGACTGTCGCTGGCGTCCGAAGCCCCCATCACCACATGGTTGCCGCCGCCGGTGCCGACATGTCGGCCATCCATCATGAATTTCTCGGCCGAGAGGCCGACCTGACGGGCTTCCTCGTAGAGCTGTGCGGTGCGGTCCACCACCTCGTGCCAGCCATGGGCGGGGTGGATGTTCACCTCGATCACGCCAGGGTCTGGGGTGACGGAGAAATGCGGCAGGCGCGGGTCCTCGGGCGGCAGGTAGCCTTCCAGGAACACCTTCCGGCCGGTCTCGGCGGCGGTGCCTTCGATGGCGGCGACGAGGTCGAGCCAATCCTCGGCGGCGAAGACCGGCGGGAGGAAGACATGGATCAACCCGCCGCGGGGCTCGACGCAGAGCGCGGTGCGCACCTGGCCCGGATCCTCCGCCACCTCGGGCGCGGCTTGCGGGCGGGGCCGGAAGCCTTCGATGCCCAGGCCGCTATGCAGCGCCTCCATGGCCCGCTTGAGCGACATCTGGCGGCGCTTCACCACCTCATCGGCGCTGGGCAGGGGGGATTTCTCGGCGAAGGGATCGGGCTCGGCATCGGCCTCGAGCGCCAGTTCCTTGGGGTCGATCCAGGGCAGCGAGGTCAGCGGCAGGCGCAGCCCCATCGGGCTGTCGCCGGGGATGAGGAACATCACGCCGTCGCGGAAGAACCAATGGCCGGTCTGCCAGCGGCGTTCGCCGCCCTCCACCACCCGGCGCAGCGGCAGCACGGAGCCGACCGGCGCCGTCAGCCCCTGGGCGAAGATGCGCTTGAGGCGGGCGCGTTCCAGCGGGTCGGCCAGCTTGCTGTCCTCGACGATCACATTGGCCGGCAGGCGGCCTTCCTTCCAGAGGTAGTAGTGGATGTCCTCATGGCCGGGCTGGACCATCGCCGGGTCGACCTGCAGCCGCTCGGCCAGGATTTCGGCGAAGCGCTGGGCATCGGCCGGTGTCGCATTGTCGGTGTCGTCGTCGCTGGCCAGCAGCGAAGGATCTTCCCAGACCGGCACGCCATCGGCCCGCCAGTGGCAATAGAGGGCGAAGCGCGGCAGCGGCTCGCCGGGGTATTGCTTGCCCTGGGCGTATTGCAGCGCCGCACCGGGCGCCCAGAGCGGCGCCAGGCGGCGCAGCAGCCGCCCGGCATAGGCCCGCTTGGTCGGGCCCAGCGCATCGATGTTCCATTCCCGCGCGTCGCGGTCGGTCTCGGCCACGAAGGTGGGCTCGCCGCCCATGGTCAGGCGGATATCACCGGCTTCCAGCGCCGCGTCCACGGCGCGGCCGGTGGCGAGGATGCGCTGCCATTGCTGCGCGCTGTAGGGCTTGGTGACGCGCGGCGTCTCCAGCACGCGGGTGACATGCATCTCGAAGCCGAATTCGGTCTTCGCCTCCTCCACCATGCCCGAGATGGGCGCGGCCGAGGCAGGCTCGGGCGTGGCGGCCAGCGGGATATGCCCCTCGCCGGTCAGCAGGCCCGAGGTGGCGTCGAGGCCGACCCAGCCGGCGCCGGGGAGGTAGACCTCGGCCCAGGCATGCAGATCGGTGAAATCGGCGGTCGGGCCTTCCGGTCCGGTCACCGGCTTCACATCGCCCACGAGCT
Source organism: uncultured Rubritepida sp. (assembly GCA_964395305.1). GTDB lineage: Bacteria > Pseudomonadota > Alphaproteobacteria > Acetobacterales > Acetobacteraceae > Rhodovarius. The sequence continues at coordinate 7,720 of CAYNBM010000049.1, read as the reverse complement.
GGATGAGGTAGCCCGAGACGAAGCGCGCGGCGAGCCCGAGATGGCGCAGCGCCTGCACCAGCAGCCAGGCGGAATCGCGGCAGGAGCCGCGGCCCTCCTCCAGCGTCTTCTCCGGCTCCCACACGCCGGGCTCCATCCGCACAATGTAGTTGGTGCGGCGCTGGATGAGCTGGTTCATCTCGACCAGCATGTCGATGGTGCGGCGCTTGTGGCGCGGGAAGGCCGCGACGAATGCCTGCAGCAGCGGCCCCAGCGGCGCCGCCTTGCGGAAGGGGGCGAGTTCCTCGTCCAGCACATGGTCGTAGTCGAAGGGCCATTGCTCGGCATCGGGTTCGAGGAAGAAGTCGAAGGGATTCTGCGTCGCCATGTCGGCGATCAGGTCCACCGTCACGTCGAAATGGGTGACCTTTTCCGGGAAGACCACGCGGGCCTGGAAATTGCCCTGCGGGTCCTGCTGCCAGTTCAGGAAGTGGCTTTTTGGCGAGATGTTCAGCGAATAGGCCAGCACCGGCGTGCGGGCATGCGGCGCGGGGCGCAACCGGATGACCTGCGGCCCCAGCGCCACCGGCTTTTCGTAGGTGTAGGTGGTGCGGTGGCGCAGCGCGACATGGATCGACATGGGGAGTCCCGGCGGTTTGGTCTCAGACAGATGGCTATAGCCCAGGCCGGTGCGCCGCGGATAGGTTTGCGCGGCCTCCGCAACGCGACGGCAAACCATCATCGTCATCACCGATGGCGGGTCCATCCGGGTCCAGAACAGGCTGACGGTCAAAAACCGATTCCCCCCCAGGCCAGGTCCACGGCGCTGTGGCGGCGCGGCGTCCCTTATGTTTTCCTGCGCGTCGCTCCTGCACGAGAACCGCCATGCCCCGCATCACAGCCCCTGCCCTGATCACCCTCGTCACCGCCATCTTCGAGGCCGTGGGCAGCCAGCCCGCCGAGGCCGCGGGGATCGCCGCCGATCTGGTGGAGGCCAATCTGCGCGGCCATGACAGCCATGGCGTGCAGCTCGTGCCGCGCTATGTCGAGAACGCCGAGGCCGGCCTGATCAACCCCAATACCGCGCCCAGCCGGGTGGGTGGCGAGGGCGCGATGGGCGTCTGGGATGGTGGCATGGGCTATGGCCAGGTCACCGGCCGCGCCGTCACCGCCTGGGCGATCGAGACCACCCGGGCGCATGGCATGGCCATGCTGGGGCTGCGCCGCACCCATCATCTCGGCCGCATCGGCGCCTATGCCGAGCAGGCGGCGGCGGCGGGGCTGATTTCGCTGTTCTTCGTCAACGCCGTCAGTGGCCAGGGCGTGGTGGCGCCTTTCGGCGGCATGGATGGGCGGATGGGCACCAACCCGGTCTGCATCGGGGTGCCGATGGACCCGGACCCGCTGATCCTCGATTTCGCCACCTCGGCCATCGCCGTGGGCAAGGTCAAGGTCGCCTTCAATGCCGGCAAGGAGGTGCCGCCGGGCGTGCTGATCACCCATCTCGGCGAACCCTCGACCGACCCCGCGGTGATCTATGGCCAGGGGCCGCGCGGCGCGCTGGGGCCGTTTGGCGGCCACAAGGGCTATGGCCTGGCGCTGATCTGCGAAATCCTGGGCGGCGCGCTGACCGGCGGCGGCACCAACCAGCCCGAAACCCCCAATGACCGCGGCATCGTCAATGGCATGTTCGGCATCATGCTCGACCCCGCCCGGATGGCCGACCTGCCCGGTTTCGCGCATGAGGTGAAAGCCATTTGCGCCCATGTCCAGGCCTCGGCCTTCGGCCATGTCCTGCTGCCCGGCGAGCCCGAGCGCCGCGCCCGCGCCCGGCGCAGCAGCGATGGCATTCCGCTCGACGAGGTGAGCTGGGGCGACCTGGCGGTGACGGCGACGCGCATCGGCATCCCCGAAGCGCTGATTCAGGCCGCGATCGTATGAGACCCCTCTTCCCGCGCGAGGCCTTCAACATCGCGCCCGGCCTGGCCCATCTCTGCTGCGGTGGCGAGCCGCCCTGGCTGCGCAGCCATGGCGAGGCCGTGGCCCGCTACGCCGCCCATCGCAATGCCGGCTTCACCGGCCGTGACCGGATGGATGAGGAAGTCCTGGCGGTGCGCGGGCTGCTGGCCCGCGACTGGGGCGTGGCGCGGGAGGAGATCGGCTTCGTCGCCTCGGTGGCCGATGGCTGCGCCATGCTGGGCGAAAGCCTGGACCTGCCGCCCGGCTGCAATGTGGTGGCGGCCGATATCGAGTATTCCTCCGTGCTCGGCGGTTTCGCGCTGCGGCCGGGCGTGGAGATGCGCATCGGCCAGGGCCTGGCCGGGATACCGGCGCTGGTGGATGGCAATACCCGCGCGATCCTCGTCTCCGACATCTCGCAGCTCACCGGCGAGGCCGCGGATCTGCCGGCCCTGCGCGCTCTGGCCGATGCGGTCGGCGCGGCCCTGATCGTCGATTTCACCCAGGCCGCGGGGTGGAAGCGGGTGGATGCCTCCATCGCCGATTTCGCCTTCTCCTCCTGCTACAAATGGCTGCTGGCCAGCACCGGCATCGCGGTGGCCTATTGGAACATGGCGCGCCAACCCGGCTGGGCGCCGCTGTCGGGTGGCTGGTTCAGCCTGGTGCCGCCGATCGACTGGCAAAACCCCGCTTTGGTGCCCGACGCCATGCGCTTCTGCCGCGGCAACCCGGCCTTCGTGCCGCTCTACATGCTGGGCCATGCCGTCACCGCGGCGCGGGGCTGGGCGGCGCCCGCGGTGCTGGAGGCGCATGTCCTCGCCCTCACCGCGGCGTTCCGCGAGGCGGTGCTGGCAGTCGGCCTGCCGTGTTGGACCCCGGCCCGACACGGCGCCAATGTTTGCCTCCCGCATGCCGATTCGGAGGCTGCGGTGGCAGCGCTGCAGCGGCATGGCGTGATGGCCTGGGGCGGCCGCGGCCGGGTGCGCTTCAGCTTCCATGGCTATAATGGCATGGATGACGTGCAGGCCGCGCTGGCGGCGCTGCGCGCGGTGATGGGCTGAGGCATTTTCAGGCCCCGCCGCTGCGCGGGGCGGTTCGGAGAATACCCGCGCACCAAAGGCAGGAGCCGTTTTCGGTCAATTGGCGCCGGGCGCGCACATCCGCGCCGACGCCCAACGGCTGGTTTCCTCAGCGCGGGCGAAAGCTCACAGCCGCACCGGCGCGTCGGTCTCGATCGAGGCCAGGATGGCTTCGAGCAGGGCGACATTGTGCACCGCATCGCCGCCGGGCAGCGCCATGGGTTTGCCGGCCAGGATGTGCCGGGCGAAATCCTCCAGCTCCGCCCGCTCGGTGCTCGTCCTGGGGAAGGTGAGGATTTCGGGCGGGTGCTTGGCGCCGAGATGGGCGCGGTCGATCCTGCACAGGCGCAAATCCCATGTGGTGAGGTGCTCGACATCGCCGACCTCGACCCAGGCATGGCTGCCGAAGACCTGCAGTCGCCAGGTCTCGGCGGTCGCGATGACGGTGCTGAGCGTGCCGGTGGCGCCGGAGGCGAAGCGCAGCAGCATCGAGGTCGTGTCATCCATGCCGAAATCCTGCACGAGGCGGAAACTCTGCGCGGTGACCTGCCGCACCGGGCCGGCGAGGTGGAGCATCGCGTCCACCACATGCACGCCGCGGCCTGTCATGCCGCCGGCCGGGCCTTCCTGCCGGTCATGCCGCCAATGGCCCTGCGGGAAGCGATAGACGCTGGGGCCACAGAAATTGCCTTCGAGGTGCAGCACGCGGCCGAGGGTGCCGTCATCGATGAGACGGCGGATTTCGCGCAGCGCGGGCTGGTAGCGCCAGTTGTAGCCGACGCAGAGCGTGACCCCGGCCTCGGCACAGGCCTGGGCGGCGCGGGCGGCCTCGGCCGCACTCACCCCCAGCGGCTTCTCGGTGAAGACGGGTTTGCCTGCGGCGGCGGCGGCGACGATCTGGTCGGTATGCTGGCGGTGCGGCGTGGCCAGCACCACGGCGTCGATCTCGGGGTCGGCCAGGGCGGCGGCGTAGCTTTCCAGCATGCGAAGGCCATTGGCTGCCGCGAAATCGGCCGCCTTGGCAGGCGTGCGCGTGGCATAGGCGGTGAACTGGATGGTGCTGCTGAGACCCTGGACGGAGCGGACGAGATGCTGGCCCCAGGTGCCCAGCCCAATGATGGCGGCGCGGATCATGCCGGTGTGCTCTCCATGGGTCGCTGTGGCGTGGAGGGTTGGGTTTCGGCCATGGCGGCGGTGAGCACAACGGGCGGCCGGGGGAAAAGGCCGCGGCCAGAATGGATTGGGCTCCGGCCTGGTCGATCGAACAGCGGAAACACCATTGGCCTCGCCTCTGCGGCGTCCTGACCCTGCTGGCCGGGCCGCGGCACCTATTGGCCTGGGGCGTCCCTTCGGCTACACGCCCCGCTTCACCGCTTCTCCAGACATGTCCGCGGGCGTGGTGAAATTGGTAGACACGCCAGATTTAGGTTCTGGTGGCGCAAGCCGTGGGGGTTCAAGTCCCTCCGTCCGCACCACCCGCACCACGAACACAATACAGGACCAGCGCGCGATGAACGTGACCGAAGTTTCCAACGATGGCCTGAAGCGGGCCTATACCGTCGTGGTTCCGGCCACCGACATCGCAGCCCAGAAGTCAAAGCGCCTGGCCGCCATCGCCAAGGACATCAAGATCCCGGGCTTTCGCCCCGGCAAGGTGCCCGCCTCGGTGATCCAGAGCCGCTATGGCCAGGCGGTGATGGGCGAGGTGCTGGAAGCCTCGGTGCAGGATGCCTCCGAGAAGGTGGTGAGCGAGCGCAACCTGCGCCCCGCCGCCCAACCGAAGATCGAGCTGGTGAATTTCGCCGATGGCGCCGACCTGGAATTCCGCATGGATGTCGAGGTTCTGCCCGAGATCACCATGCCGGATTTCTCCGGCATTTCGCTGACCCGGCTGAAGGCCGTGCCGACCGATGAGGAGATCCAGACGGCGCTGGACACCATCGCGCGGCGCCAGGCCACGCTGGAGGAGACCGAGGCCCGCCCCGCCGCGAAGGGTGAGGTGCTGGTGGCCGATTTCGTCGGCACCATCGATGGCGAGGCGTTCCAGGGCGGCTCGGGCACCGACATGCCGATCGAAGTGGGTGGCACGGGCTTCATCCCCGGCTTTTCCGAGCCGCTGGAGGGCATGAGCCCGGGCGAGACCCGCGTGGTGGATGTGACCTTCCCCGAGGAATACGGCGCGAAGGACCTGGCCGGGAAGGCCGCGCAATTCACCATCACCGCCAAGGCGCTGAAAATCTACGCGAAGCCCGCGATGGATGATTCGTTGGCCGAGAAGGTGGGCATGGAAACCTTCGACAAGCTGCGCGAGGCCATCATGCTCTCGCTGCAGAATGAATACGACCAGCAGAGCCGCATCCGCATCAAGCGCGCGCTGCTCGACGCGCTGGCCGAGCGTGCCTCCTTCCCCGTGCCCGAGAGCATGCTGGATGGCGAGTTCAAGACGATCTGGGACCGCGTCGAGGCCGACATGAAGGCGGGCAAGCTGGATGGCGACGATGCCGGCAAGGATGAGGACACCTTGCGCGCCGATTACCGCGCGATTGCCGAACGCCGGGTGCGGCTGGGCCTGCTGCTGACCGAGATCGGCCGGACCAACAACATCACCGTCGCGAACGAGGAAATCAGCCGGGCGATGTATGCCGAGGCGCAGCGCTACCCCGGCCAGGAGAAGATGGTGCTGGAGTTCTTCCAGAAGAATCCGGGGGCGATCGAGAATCTGCGCAGCCCGATCTTCGAGGAGAAGGTGGTGGATTTCATGCTTGAACTCGCCAAGGTGGAGGAGAAGAGCGTGACGGCGGAGGAGTTGGCGGCGGCTTAAGCGGCCGGGCCATGGCGGCGCTGGTTTCGGCGCCGCCTCTCGTGTAGGCAAGTCAACCCGAGAACAAAGCCCGAATCGCCATGCCCGACGACATCAAATCTGCTTCCTCCGGCGGCAACATGCGCGACACCTCGCTCGCCGATGCCCTCTTCGAGCGCTACCTCGCCTACGCCATGTCCACCATCACCGCGCGCAGCCTGCCCGATGTGCGCGACGGCCTGAAACCCGTCCATCGCCGCGTGCTCTGGGCCATGCACCAGCTGAAGCTCGACCCTGCCAGCGGCTTCAAGAAATGCGCCCGCATCGTGGGCGACGCGATGGGCAAGTATCACCCGCATGGCGACGCCGCGATCTACGACGCCATGGTCCGCCTCGCCCAGGAATTCGCCGCCCGCTACCCCCTCGTCGAGGGCCAGGGCAATTTCGGCAATATCGACGGCGATAACGCCGCCGCCATGCGCTACACCGAGGCCCGCCTCACCCTGGTGGCCGAGGCCATGCTGGCCGATATCGACAATGACACCGTCGATTTCCGCGCCACTTATGATGGCGAGGAGCGCGAGCCGATCGTCCTCCCCGCCGCCTTCCCGAACCTGCTGGCCAATGGTGCCACGGGCATCGCGGTGGGCATGGCCACCTCCTACAAGGGTGATTACAGAGGCGGGCTGGCCGGCTTTTTCGCGATGCGCAGCGCTAGGCGGTCCCTTGGCGTCAGGGTATCTCCGCGACGGAACGCAACGGTGTCTTTTTGAGTAACGAAGTCCGGCGAACCGGGACCAATAAAAATCGTCTTTACCGACCATTCATCCGGTAGTTGGGTTGAGATCTCTAATTCAATATCCCAAACGTCATCTTTTTTCTCCGCGTCAATATCTTTATCTAGCACTGCTTTCAAAACTACTTCTTTTCTCACTGAATTTATATTATAGGTGTATAGTTGTAAGGCAGCGATTGGAGTGGTTGGCCAAGCCATGCCGATGCTGTCGACGACATAATTTTCGGCTGTCCGCTCGTTCATGTTATTGTCCCCTTTGAAAGCCGCGAGGCATCGACGGGACGATATGGATATGCCCGCCTGCTCCGTGGCGAATGGTGGCACGGGTTGTAGGATAGGCGGGACCGCCAGGGCCATCGCGCCAGGTTCCGATGATTCTCTCACCTGCATCGAAACGTTCCCGGTATCCCGGCTCTCCAGGAACTCCTGCGACAGGCTCACCTCGGCCAGCGAATTCATCAGCCAGGGCTTGAGGATCTGTGCCTTCTGCAATCGAGCTCCGATTGGGATCGTAGTTGTTGTGTCCTGGTGTATGTTTGCCCTGTCTACCGTCGTGGACGATATAGCGCGGCCGGTCAGGTGAAGCGGGCGCTGCGTCGTCGCTGCGAGAGTCGCTCCCACCTGGCCGCGCGTCATCGGCTTCGTCGGAGGCATCAACCTCACTGTTGAGGATACCGGTGCTGGACGATCGATCCCTGCCCAAAATCCAGTCGAGCACACTACGCCGGCCGAGGCTCGGCAATTGACGGATCACTGGGCCGGCGGCACGGCCAGCCGCGCCTACAATGTAGGGCACCGCAGCCACAAGCGGCCCTGCAAGCTGCACCCGATCAGCCAACCCGCCTTGGCCGCCCGCGATGGGCTCATCACCTTCACCGCCCGGCGGATCTGACCGCACATGCGCACGAACCTGCTCCGTTCGCCCGTCGCGGGTTCGGCTGTACGCGCGGACATGGACGCTGCCACCACTCTCATGCAGCCGCGCCATGCCGCCTTCAACGATCCACGCGCGAGCGCCGACATCCTCCCCAAGGGCGCTGACGGTTTGGCCTGGCGGATTCAAAATCCGTAGCGAACACCACCGCCGTCCAGGAACGTTTACGGTGG
>CAYNBM010000048.1:0-25898 GCA_964395305.1 uncultured Rubritepida sp. | reverse complement strand
GCGAATCACCTCACAACCAATTTGGGAAGACGAATTTCCGCAGCCTGCTAGAGGTGGGCGGAATGGCAGGCGCTGTCCATCGCGAGTGCGAGCGGCAGACCCGCGCAGGCATCGTCGAATTGCGCAACCCCAGCCCTTGCGATGGCGGCGACCACTCCGCCGTCCTGGAGCCGCGGCGCATCGCTGAGAGAGCGCTGCCGGCGGTGATCCAGGAAGCCTGTGTCGAAGGAATTGTCGCTCGCCCGGCGGATGATGCCGTCAGCGCTAAGGGCATTAACGGTCCCAGCAAGAAGCAGTTCAGCCGATTCAGTGCTCACAACCTGGGCGGCAATGCTTTCGGCGTAATCATTGAGTACGGCAAGAGCATAGGAATTTCGCTGGACTCTCGATGATTCATCTTGCATGAAAATCCAAATATTTTAATGAAGTTATCACGATATATGGACCTTGTTATGGTATCTCTTCGCCTGTAATTTCATCAGCGATTGAAAGAGACGCGATAATGAAAATAAATGTTCTGCAAGACAAGTTGAAGTCTCATGCCAAGGCGCCTATTGATAAAAATTTAGGTTTCGTTCTGCCTCCACTTGGTTCTTTAGTCGCCAGCAAGGCCATTGTTGTCTCCAAAAATAGCAATTATTTTGCTGTCGAACGGCATTTTTTCTACGAAATTATGCGATATTAAATTGAAAAAATACAATTTGATGAGGATTGGTATTTGAAAAATTATCCCGATGTAGGCGCCGCGATCAAATCGGGTACAGTGAAGCAGGCTTACCACCACTATACGCGGTTCGGTTATTTCGAGCATAGGTTGCCGCGTGACATCAAAGTCGATGAGAGCTGGTATTTGGATACTTACCCGGATGTACGGGAGGCGATCGCTCGCGGAAACTATAGTTCCGCGCAGGACCATTTCATGCTGTCGGGCTTCAGCGAAGGCAGGTTGCCTTTTATAGGGTTTGTACTATAGGCAAACCTCGGCTGATCAACATGATCGATGTTGCGCAGCGGGTTGATCGCAGGCTCAATCTGATCCCATCCGGCGTTGGTTCGCCTGGTACCGCGTCGGCTTGGTGACACGGTGGTTTGGTGACAGGCTATTCGGTCATCACATGAGGGGCTAGCCTTGAGCGACGAAATCGAACGGATATTGGCCGGTCTGAGTAAAGACGATGTCTCGTCTGATAAGACGTCGTTCGATCGCGATGCTTTCGACGAAGAAGCCTACCTTCGGCTTAATCCGGATGTCGCGCTATCCGTCCAATCCGGCGAAATGTTGTCTGGGTTTGATCACTTCCTTCGACATGGGCTCAAGGAAGGGCGACCCGTGCCGCTCGAGCAGGCAAACCGGCTTTTTCGTTCGCCAGCCAGCCTTTCGGTTCTTCAAAGCTATGTCGCCAACAGCTGCGAAGCGCTCATTGCCTCGCAAGGTGGCGTCGTATTTGTCACTGGCTGGGTGGAGGATACACAATCACCCTTGGTGAACATCCGGGTCTCGGCGCCCGGCTGGCGTATTGTCTTCGACATGAGGTCGATTATGCGCTTGCGCCGGGTCGATGTTGAGGAGGCGCTGCAAAAGCCGGTGGCGCATGAATATGGCTTCTTGGGCTTGGTCTCAACAGGCGCTCAGATCGCTGATTTCGGCGAATGCACGATGGAGCTTTTCTTTGCGGACGGGACAGTTGTCGCTGACAAGCTTGGCTGCCGCGTTTCGACGGATGAGCAACTTCGCGACACTGCGCTGGCCATGCTCGCACATGCCGATTTCCTGGGAAGTCCGGCGGTGGAACGGGTCGGACGTCTCGCTGCGGGGCTTGGCTTTCAGTTCCTGAACTTCAACCGCCTGCTCACCGACCGCATGGTCAAAGATCCATATATCGAGCGTTTCGGCCCCCGGTTGCGGCCCAAGAAGGGCTCAATCGTGGTCTGCCTCTACGGCAAGGCTGAGTTTCAATTCCTGCAGAACGCCCTGTGCTGCGGCCTACCCGGAATTGACGATTACGAGTTTGTCTATGTCTCCAATAGCCCTGAGATAGGTGAGGCGCTGCTTCGGGAAGCGAAGATGGGCGCGAGGATTTATGGCTGCGACCAGACCGTGGTGCTGCTGCATGGCAATGCAGGGTTCGGCGCTGCCAACAACGTGGCGGTCAGGGCCTGCGAAAGCGATCGGATCGTCATTATGAACCCCGATGTCTTTCCAATGGATCTCGATTGGGCGGCGCAGCACAGCCAGTTGCTGGACGCGTTGCCGCAAGAGCGGACACGGATCTTCGGCATACCGCTTTATTATGACGACGGCTCCTTGATGCATGCCGGCATGCATTTCGCGACCGACCACCATGTCGCGAGCAAGGGAGGCGAGTTTCTCCGGCGGTCAATGGTGCGCGTCGAACATTACGGCAAGGGTGCACCGCCCGATCATGCGGCGCTGCTGCTCTCTCGCCCGGTTCCTGCCGTGACCGGCGCCTTCATCTCCGCTGAACGCTCATGGTATGAACGCCTGGGCGGCTTCACCGAAGATTTCGTTTTTGGCCATTATGAGGACGCTGACCTGTGCCTGAAGAGCCTGGTCGCAGGCACACCGGCATGGCTTCACCCCATCCGAATGTGGCACCTGGAAGGTAAGGGCTCGACCAGGCGTCCGCCACATGAAGGCGGCTCTGCGGTCAACCGTTGGTTGTTCAGCGAGCGCTGGGGTACTCTGGTAGCCCAATCCATCGAGGGACCTAACCCCGTTCATCCATTGTTGGCTGCACCATGACCCGCCCCTTGAAAGTTCTCCTTGTCAGCCTGTTCCACCCTGAACTGGTTCGTGGCGGCGCCCAGCAGATCTGCTACGAGTTGTTCGAGGGGCTGCGCGCTCAGCCGAATGTCGAGCCGGTGTTGCTGGCAGCCATCGAGCCGCGCTTCGCCGCCCTGTACAAGAGCGGCGCCAGGATCACTGGATTCGACAATCGCCCCGATGAATATCTTTTTCTGAGTCGTAATTATGACTTTCTCTGGCACCGAACCACCGATCCCCTCCTTGTTGAGGCTTACGTGGAGTTTCTCGAGATGGTGCGGCCAGATGTGGTCCATTTTCACCATTTCTTGCTGTTTGGGGTCAATATGTTCGCGGTCACGCGGCGCGTGCTGCCGCATGCCAAGCTGATCTTCACCTTCCACGAGTTCCTCTCGATCTGCGCCGCCGATGGCCATATGGTTCGGCTGACCGATCGCACCCTGTGCACCCGCGCCTCGAACGTGCGTTGCCACCAATGCCTGCCGGACCGCGGGCCTGAGCAGTTCTTCATGCGCGAGTTGTGGATGAAGCGGCACCTTGCGGTGATGGACTGTTTCACGACCCCCAGTCGCTTCATGATCGAGCCCTATGTGACATGGGGGCTGGAACGCAGCCGCATTCGCCACGTCACGAATGGTCAACGCAACTATGGCGCTGGTCGGAAGGCCGAAGCGGTCCGCACCCGGCGCAACCGCTTCGGCTTTTTCGGCCAGTTGGTCGACAACAAGGGCGTCTGGCTGCTGCTTCAGGCTGCGCAATTGTTGCGTGCGGAAGGCTTCGAGGATTTTGTGGTGGAGATCAATGGCGACAATCTGATCTACGCATCAGAGGCGCGCCGCAACGAAATCGAGGCCGTTCTGGCCGCGGAGCTGGAACGGCCTCTCGGTTCGCGCAACATCATCATGAACGGCGCGTACCATATGGCGGACCTGCCGGGGCGGATGGGCAGGGTTGATTGGTGCGTCGTGCCTTCGACCTGGTGGGAGATCTTCGGACTTGTTATCTCAGAGGCGGCGATGTTCGGCCGTCCCGTTATCGCCGCCGATGTGGGCGGGCCGCGGGAGCGCATCCGCCACGACATTGATGGGCTGCTCTTTACTTTGGGTGACGCCCGCGCGCTGGCGGAAACCATCCGTCGTGCGGTCACCGAGGATGGCCTTTGGCAAAGGCTTCACGACAACATTCGCGAACCGGCGGGACGCGATGTCATGGTTGAGGGTTTCATGGCGCTTTACAAACCTGATGCCGATCAGCCCTTCGTGGTGGAGCAGCCGGTCTCGGCTCCTGCCCCTGCCGTTGTCAGCGACGCCCCGCCCAAGACTTCGAAACGACGTCATGCCCGTTAAGGCCCGATCCCGACGGCCCCACCCTTGACCCCAAGCCCCCGCCGCGCCACCCCCGCCGCATGGACACCACCCGTTTCTTCCTCATCCGCCACGCCATCGTCACCCCCGCCGCGCGGACCATTCTCTATGGCAGCATGGATGTCGCGCTGTGCGAGATGGCCTTGCGTGAGGAGGCGGCGCTGTATCGCTGGCTCGCCAGCCGCCTGCCGCCCGGCGCGCGCTGGGTGACGTCGCAGCTCGCCCGCACCAAAGCCACGGCGGCGGCGATTTTCGCCGGCGGCTACGCCTGCGCGCCGCTGGAGGAGGAGCCTGACCTGGCCGAGCAGCATCTGGGTGACTGGCAGGGCATCGTGCATGAGGCGCTGATCGAGCGGCTGCGCCACCCCCCGCACCCCTTCTGGCCGCATGCCGCCGAGGAGGAGCCGCCGGGCGGCGAGAGCTTTTCCCAGGTGGTGGCCCGGGTGGGCCCGGTGCTGGAGCGTTACGCCGCGGCCCATGTCGGGGGCGATGTCGTGATCGTGGCGCATGGCGGCTCGATCCGCGCCGCGCTGGCGCATGCCATGGGCATCACGCCGCATCAGGCCTTGTTGTTCAGCGTCAAGAATCTGGGCCTGACCCGGCTGGAGAAGACGGGCGCGGATTGGCGGGTGGCGGCGGTGAATGAAGAGCCCTGGACGCTGCCGGCGTGAGGTTTTGCTTGATATGCTACGGTAAATAATCCCATATTCACCGTGCTACCCCTTGCCAGGGTGGTGAATCTGTCCGAACCGCTGCAATTGAAAGCACGCATTCGCGTCACTCCGCCGGCAGCACGCCGCGTGGCATGGCCCGCGCCTCCGGCGATTCCGCCCAGAGCTCGGGCTGCAACTCCTCCCGCCGGTTGGGAAAAGCCAGCGCGCAGGCCAGCGTCACCGCCGCCACGCCGGCCAGCACCAGCATCGACAAGCCCAGGCTGCCCGAGGCCGAGTGCAGCATGCCCACCAGCGGCGAGGCTGCGGCCGCCCCCAGAAACCCCACCGTGAAGCGGATGGAATAGAGCTTCGCCCGCAATTCCGGCGCCACGTAGCGCGCCGTCATCGTCTCATTCACCGTCACCTGGCCGAAGATGGCTGACGCCGCCACGGCCGAGAGGACCAGCACCGGCCAGCCATCGAGGAAGGAGAGCAGCAGAAGGCTCGGCACCAGCACCATGGCCAGCGGCATGAAGACCTGCTTGAGCGTCCGCCGGTCGATCATATGGCCGACCGTGTATTGGGTGATGCCGCCGCAGATGGTGGCCAGGAAGGCCAGCACGGCGACCACTGGCAGCAGCTCCGGCGCATTGGTCAGGCGTTCCTCCATCAGCTTCGGCAGCAGCAGGGTGAAGGCGTTGAACACCAGGCCCGAGACCATGGCGATGAGCATCAGCACCACCACCGCGCGGCGCACCAGCACGGGCGGAATCACCGGGAAGGGTTTGGTCCCCTTCACCTGGGAGGCATCGAAGGCAGGCTCCATGGCGTAGAGCAGGCCGAGCGCGACGCAGAGCACTCCCGGCACGATGAAGGCCCATTGCCAGCCGAATTTCCAGGCGATGAGCCCGGTGCACAGCGGCGCCAGGGCCACGCCGAGATTGCCGAAGACGCCGTTGATGCCCACCGCGCGGCCCACCCTGGCACCGCCCGCCTCGACGATGATCGAGGTGCCGATGGGGTGATAGATGGCCGAGAACGCCCCCATCACCCCCAGCCAAAGCCCGAGCACCAGGGCCGATTGCGCCGTGCCCGCCATCGCCATGCCGGCACCGGCGCCGATGAAATAGGCCACCATCAGCGCCTTGCGCCCGAGCCGGGCCGCCAGCCAGCCCATCGGCAGGGCCAGCAGCCCATAGGCCACGAACATCCCCGTGCCGATGGCGATGATCGGCCCGAAATCCCGGCCGAAGATCTCGGGCTGCTGCTGCACCATGGCCAAAGTGGCCGTGGCCAGGATCAGCAGCGAGTAATGCGTGAAGAGATGCGCCGCATTGATGAACACCACCTGACGCGTGACGGGCGAGAGCATGCCGGTTTCCTTCAGCGCGAACCAGTCTTCAGCCTGCGCCAGGGCGGCGCCGCCGCCAAGCCCTCAGCCGCGGCCGGCCCGGCAGGCCATGAGCGGCTGGATGCGCGTGCCGAACTGCTCCATCCCGATGAGGTAATCGTCGAAGGTCAGCATCACGCCGCGCAGGCCGGGGATTTCGGCCAGCTCGTCCAGCTGCCTCGCCACCGTCGCGTAGCTGCCGATCAACCGCAGCATATTGGTCGGCACCCGGTCCGAACGGACCATGCGGCCGACGGTGGAATGCGCCTCGGCCTTCACATCCGCCGCCGCCTGGCCGTCGCGCCAGGCCAGGGCCTCGTGGTCGGTGCCCTCGACATAATGGTCCCATTTGGCCATGGCGGCCTCGTCCGTCTCGTCGGCGATGATCATCATCAGCAGCATGGCGCGGCATTCGCGACCCGCCGCGGCATTGGCCGCCAGCAAGCGCTCGGTATGCGGCCGCACCTGGCTGACATCATTGATCCCGCCAGCAGAAATAAAATTGTAGTCGGCATATTCGGAGGCGAACTGCATGCCCCGGTTGCTCTGCCCCGCCGAAATGATCTCGATGCCCAGCGCCGGCCGGGGGCTGACCCGGCAATCCGTCATCTGGAAGAAATCGCCCTTCAGGTTGGACACGCCGGTCGCCCAGACATCCCGCATGATCTGCACATATTCGCCGCAGTAATCGTAGCGGCGGGCGAAATGCACCTCGCCCGGCCAGATGCCCATCTGTTCATATTCGGCCTTCTGCCAGCCCGAGACGATGTTCACGCCGAACCGCCCCGGCGCGATCGCATCGATGGTCACCGCCATACGCGCCAGCACCGCCGGCGGAATGGTCAGCACCGCCGCCGAGGCGAAGAGCTTTATGCGCGAGGTGATGGAGGCCAGCCCCGCCATCAGCGTAAAGCTCTCCAGGTTGTGGTCCCAATACTCCGAAGGGCCGCCGAAGCCGCGCAGCTTGATCATCGACAGCGCGAATTCGAAGTTATACTTCTCCGCCGCCAGCGTCACCGCGCGGTTGAGCTCGAAGGTCGGCATGTATTGCGGCGATGTCGTGGAGATCAGCCAGCCATTGTTCCCGATCGGCAGGAAGACACCCACATCCATCACGACATCCCTTTGCGTTGACCGGGCCAGCCTTGGCCTGGCGCGGCACCGCCGGCAAGACGCGCGGCGGCGTGGAAATCGCCCGCGGCGGCCCGCTTTGGCGCCGGATTGGGCAGCTCAGCCTGCCAATTCGCGCGACCGTGCCGTGGCCGCGGCGATCGCACGGTCCATGCAGTCCGGCCATTCCGCCATCAGCACCGCCAGGGCCCGCTCGGTGGTGCCCTTCGGGCTGGTGACGTTGCGTCGCAGCACCGCGGCATCTTCCAGGCTGGCCCCCAGCAGCGCGCCGCTGCCAGCCACCGTGCTGCGGGCCATGCGCCGGGCGAGCTCCGCCGGCAGGCCCTGGGCGATGGCCGCCGCCTCCATCACCTCGGCGAGCAGAAAGACATAGGCCGGGCCGCCGCCCGAGACCGCCGTGACGGGATCGATCAGCCCCTCATCCTCGACCCAGGCAGCCTCGCCGATCGCGGTCAGCAACCGGTCCGTCAGCGCCCGCTGTTCGGCGGTCACGCCCGGGCCGGCGAATGCCACCGTGAAGCCCTGGCGAATGGCGGCCGGGGTATTGGGCATGGCGCGCACGATCCGCGCCGCGCCACCCAATGCGCTGGCCATGCCGGCGATGTTGCGCCCGGCCATGATCGAGATGAAGACCGGTGCGCCGGCCACCAGCGGCGCCAGCAGGGGCAGGACATTCGGCGCTTCCTGCGGCTTGGTCGCCAGGATCACAGCGGCCGGCGCGAAGCCCGCCGGGATTTCGGCGATGGAGGGCACCACGCGCACCCGGCCGGCGACCTCCGCAGTGGCCGGCGCGTGGGGCTCCACCACGACGCTGTCCGCAGCCAGGCCCTGTTCCAGCCATCCCGCCAGCATGGCGCCACCCATCTTGCCGCAGCCGATCAGCAGCAGGGGGGGCAGGTTCTGGGTCATGGCGTTCCTCTTGTGTCGGCGGCGGTCATGATAGGCCGAGGGCCGGGGGCATGGCCATGCCGGCCAATGCCTGAACACGACACCGCGCTGCGGAGGGACCGATGCCGGCCACGGCCAAGCGCGCGGCTTGCAGCCATCAGGGAGATGACGGCCGCTCACATTGCGGTGAGATGGGGATGCAGCCTTTGCAACCCTTGCCCCCGGGGCGGAATTCATGATGATCAGCGCCACGCAACCACCGGCCCGTTTCAGGGCCTGACAAGGAATTCGTCATGCTCCGCAAGCTTGCCCTGCCCGCCGCCCTTCTCGCCGCGCTGGCCACCACGGCCTGCACCAATCCCAATGACCCGACGCAGCGCGCGGCCGGCGGCGCGCTGATCGGTGCGGGCTCAGGTGCTGCGCTGGGCGCCATCGCCGGCGGCGGCCGCGGGGCCGCGATCGGTGCCGGCGTGGGCGCGCTGGTCGGTGGCGCCACCGGCGTGATCACCACGCCGCAGCAGCAGCCGCAGCAGCCGCAATACGCGCCGCGGAAGTGATCCGGCCGGACCGGCCATCGGGGAAAGGGGCCTGCGGGCCCCTTTTTCATGTCCGGTCGCGGTGATTGTGGCGCCGCGCCATCGTCGCCACGCCTTCGCCGCAGCCGCCTTCAACATACCTCGGCGGCGCCCTTCTGCCGCCGCTGCCGCCCGGCAATCTCTGTCTTGCACCAGCCCTCAGGAGGAACCCAGTGCAGACATCCCTCACCCGCCTTTCCCTCGCCACCGCCCTGCTGCTGGGCGCGGCTTTCCCGGTTCTGGCCCAGGGCGTCAGCTCCGCCCCCACCACGCCGGCCCCACGGCCGGCGGTGACCAGCGCCGCCCCCGCCGCCCCCGCGGCGCATGGTGCCACGCAGGCCGCCCGCCCCGCGGTGCCGTCCACCCAGGTCACCAGGCCCGCCACGCCGGCGCTTCCCGGCGGTGCCGTCCAGAACCAGGCCCAGCGCCCCGCGCCTGCCGCCAACCCCGGCGGCACCAGCCAGGTGCAGAGCCCGACGCAGCCGGCCCCGGCGCGGGTCAACTGATCAACGTGACGTGACGTGACGTGCCCATCCCCGGCGGGTGTCACGCCGCCGGGGCCTTCCTCTCCCGGATCCTCAAACTGGCTTCGCGGCACCCGCCGCGGAGCCTTTTTTGCGTGGTTGACGTTCTGATCGCGCCCGCCGAGAAATATCCCAAACCAGGGAGGCTATCCGGATGTCCAATGACCAGCTCATCGCCATCAAGCCGGAGGTGGCGGCCCATGCCCATGTCACGGCCGCGCGCCATGCGGTGATGTCGGCCGAGGCGCGGGACAATCCCGATGCCTTCTGGGCGCGCGAGGCCGAACGCATCGCCTGGATGAAAAAACCGACCCGGATCAAGAACACGAGCTTCACCGGCAATGTGGACATCAAGTGGTTCGAGGACGGGATGCTGAATGCCTCGGTCTCCTGCCTCGACCGCCATGTCGAGGCCGGCCACGGCGCGCGCACCGCCATCATCTGGGAGGGCGACGAGCCCACCAGCGACAGCCACACCTCCTATGCCGAGCTGCTGGAGCGGGTCTGCAAGCTGGCCAATGCGATGAAGGCGTTGGGCATCAAGAAGGGCGATGTCGTCACCATTTACCTGCCGATGATCGTCGAGGCCGCGGTGGCCATGCTGGCCTGCGCGCGCATCGGCGCCATCCATTCCATCGTCTTCGGCGGTTTCTCGCCGGAAAGCCTGGCGAGCCGGATCCGCGATTGCGGCTCGGTGGCCCTGCTCACCGCCGATGAAGGCCGGCGCGGCGGCAAGCGCGTGCCGCTGAAGGCCAATGCCGATGAGGCGCTGCTGGAATGTCCGGGCGTGAAGCATGTGATCGTCGCCAAGAACACCGGCGCACAGATCGATATGGTGCCAGGCCGCGACCATTGGTGGGACACGGTGACCCGCCACGCCGATGCGACCTGCCCGCCCGAGGCGATGAACGCCGAGGACCCGCTCTTCATCCTCTATACCTCGGGCTCGACCGGCAAGCCGAAGGGCGTGCTGCACACCACCGGCGGCTACATGGTCTGGGCGAGCTACACGCATGAGATGGTGTTCGACTACAAGCCGGGCGACATCTACTGGTGCACCGCCGATGTCGGCTGGGTGACCGGGCACAGCTATATCGTCTATGGCCCGCTGGCGAATGGTGCGACCACACTGATGTTCGAGGGCGTGCCGAATTTCCCGGATGTGAGCCGGATGTGGCAGGTCGTCGACAAGCACCAGGTCAATATCTTCTACACCGCCCCCACAGCCATCCGCGCCCTGATGCGCGAGGGTGAGGCGCCGGTGAAGAAGTGGCGGCGCTCCTCGCTCCGGCTGCTGGGCTCGGTGGGCGAGCCGATCAACCCCGAGGCCTGGCTCTGGTACTATCGCGTGGTGGGCGATGAGCGCTGCCCCATCGTCGATACCTGGTGGCAGACCGAGACCGGCGGGATCCTGATCTCGCCCCTGCCCGGTGCCGTGGCCCAGAAACCCGGCTCGGCCACGCTGCCGCTGCCCGGCGTGCTGCCGGGCCTCGTGGATGCGCAAGGCGTCGTGCTGGAGGGTGAGGCCGAGGGCAATCTGGTGCTGATGGACAGCTGGCCCGGGCAGATGCGCAGCGTCTATGGCGACCACAAGCGCTTCATCCAGACCTATTTCTCAGATTTCCCGGGCCGATATTTCACTGGCGATGGCGCGCGGCGGGATGCCGATGGCTATTACTGGATCACCGGGCGCGTCGATGACGTGATCAATGTCGCAGGCCATCGCATGGGCACGGCCGAGGTGGAATCCGCCCTGGTGGCGCACCCCAAGGTGGCAGAGGCCGCGGTGGTGGGCATGCCGCATGACCTGAAGGGCCAGGGCATCTACTGCTACGTGACGCTGAACACCGGCGAGGAGCCAAGCGACGGGCTGCGGAAAGAGCTGGTGGCCTGGGTGCGCAAGGAGATCGGGCCGATCGCCACGCCCGACGCGATCCAATGGGCGCCTGGCCTGCCCAAGACGCGCTCCGGAAAAATCATGCGGCGGATACTCCGGAAAATCGCGGCCAATGAGACGGACAGCCTGGGCGATACCTCGACGCTGGCGGATCCGGGCGTGGTGACGGAGCTGGTGGCGAACCGGGTGGGCTGACCGCGGATGGCCCTGGCGGCGATCGCCAATTTCGACCTGGTATCCTTCACCAATTCCCTGGTGAGCCTGGGGACAGCCTTCCTGCTGGGGGCCGCCATCGGCATCGAGCGGCAGTGGCGCCAGCGCACCGCCGGGCTGCGGACCAATGTGCTGGTGGCGGTGGGGGCGGCGGCCTTTGTCGATATCGGCCTGCGGCTGACCGGCGCCGACGGCGCGGTGCGGGTGCTGGCCTATGTCGTCTCTGGTGTGGGGTTCCTGGGCGCGGGCGCCATCATGAAGGAGGGCGTGAACATCCGCGGGTTGAACACCGCCGCCACGCTGTGGGGCTCGGCCGCGGTGGGGGGTGCGGCGGGGGCTGATCTGATCGCGGAATCGGGGCTGGTCGCGCTTTGCGTGTTGGCCGCGAACACCATGCTGCGGCCGGTGGTGGATGGCATCAACCGCCAGCCGCTCAGCGAGGCCAGCACCGAGGCGACCTATGAGGTCCGATTGACAGCGCGGCCGGAGGCGATGATGGCGCTGCGCGAGCGGCTGGAGGATCTGCTCGATGGGCAGAACTACGCGGTGCGCGACGGCCGCACCGAGGAGCGCGGCGAGGAGACGGTGGAGCTGATCCTGACACTGGCCGGTACCAGCGCCGAGGCGGCGGAGCTGGACGCGGTGGTGGCGGCCATCGCCGGCAGCCCCGATGTGGTCCACGCGACCTGGGCCATGCGCACCAGCGATTAGGCCGCGTTCGCCCTGGGTGGAGCTTCGCTGGGCCCGGCAATTGGTGCTCTGGATGTTTCCACCCAGAGCGACTGCGGGCTAGACCATGCTGCGTTCACATGCGTTCACTGCGCATGGTCTAGCCGTCGCTGAGAGATGATTCAGCGTGTTCGGCGATTCCGCCTCAACGCATCATTCTCTAGGGAATGAGCACCGTGCTGCCCGTGGTTTTGCGGGCTTCGAGGTCGCGATGCGCCTGGGCCGCGTCCTTCAGCGGATAGCGCTGGTTCACGTTGATCTTCACCGCGCCCGATAGCACCACCTCGAAGAGGCTCGCCGCGCAGGCCGACAGGTCGGCATGGGTGGCGGTATAGGTGTTCAGCGTGGGGCGGACGACATAGAGGCTGCCCTTGGTTGCCAGGATGCCGAGATCAAAGGGCGCGACCGGGCCCGAGGCATTGCCGTAGCTCACCAGCATGCCGCGCGGCGCCAGGCTGTCGAGCGAGGGCATGAAGGTGTCGCGACCCACGCTGTCGTAGCTGACGGGCACGCCGGCGCCGTTGGTGATGCGCTTGACCGCGGCCGGCAGGTCTTCGCTGGTCAGCACGACGTGATCGGCGCCATGGGCCTTCGCAAGGGCCGCCTTGTCCGGCGTGGAGACGGTGCCGATGACGGTGCAGCCGAGATGCTTGGCCCATTGGCACAGGATAAGGCCCACGCCGCCTGCGGCGGCATGCACCAGGATGGTCTGGCCGGACTTCACCGGATAGGTGCTGTGCAGCAGGTACTGCGCCGTCATGCCCTGGAGCATCATGGCGGCCGCGGTCTCGCTGGAGATGCCGTCGGGGATCTTCACCAGCCGGTCGGCCTTCAGGCAGCGGCTCTGCGCATAGGCGCCGATGGGGCCTGAGGCATAGGCGACGCGGTCACCGACGGCCACCTCGGTCACGCCCTCGCCCAGCGCATCAACCACGCCCGCACCTTCCATGCCGATGATCGCCGGCAGGGCGGGCGCCTTGTAGAGGCCGGTGCGGAAATAGACGTCGATATAGTTGAGACCCACGGCCTCCTGCCGGATGCGGGCCTCGCCCGGCTTGGGCTCGGGGCGGGGCAGTTCCTCCCAGATCATGGTCTCGGGGCCGCCATATTCATGGATACGAATGGCAAAGGTCATGCTTGGAGGTCCCGGCTTTCGAGGTCGAGGAGAAAACGTTTCGTATCTGCACCATCAAGGCCGGAATAGCCACCGATGGAACCATCGGCGCCCACCACGCGGTGGCAGGGGATGATGATGGGGATGGGATTCTTCCCATTCGCCTGGCCCACGGCGCGCGGGCCGGAAGCGAGCGCGCGCGCCATGTCGCCATAGGAGCGGGTTTCGCCGGGCGGGATCCGTTGCAGCTCGGCCCAGACGCGGCGCTGGTAGGGCGTGCCGTGCGGGGCCAGCGGGATCTGGAAATGCCGGCGCTTGCCGTCGAAGTAGTCCTGCAGCTGGTCGGCCGCGTCGCGCAGCAAAGGTGTGGGCTGTTGCTCCGCCACCCGGCCCCAGTCGAGGGAGACGATGGCGCCGTCTTCCTCCGAGAGGGTGAGGTCGCCCAGGGGGGTGCGAAGCGAGAGTTGCGGCATTTATTTCGGTGTGTTTCGAGCGGTGATGCAGCACCGGGAGGGGTGAGGCGTCAAGCCGGGTCTCGCTTGCCGTTCGGGGTGGTGGCGGTGGCGCAACACAGCCCCTGGCGGGGCGTTTCGGCGGGCGCTAGATCAGGGCGAACCGGAGCGCTCCCGCATGCAAGACCCGCCGCAATTCTACGACGCCCACATCTTCGTCTGCACCAATCGCCGGCCCGATGGCCACAAGCGCGGCAGTTGCGCGGCCTCGGGCAGTGAGGATCTGCGCGACTACATGAAGTCCCGCGCCAAGGAGCTCGCGATCCCGAACATCAGGGTGAACATGGCGGGCTGCATGGAGCGTTGCGAGTTTGGCCCGGCGCTGGTGATCTATCCCGAAGGCGTCTGGTACCGGCCGCAGAGCCGCGCCGATATCGATGAAATTCTGGACGTGCATGTCCAGAAGGGCGGCCGGGTGGAAAGGCTGATGCTGACGGAGAAGGACCGCGTCTAGCCGCACCATTTTCGCGCTCGCCTCCGGCGCGGGGCGGGCGGCGGTGGCGGTGCTGCGGATATCCGGACCTGCTAGCGGAGCGCTGCTGGATGTGCTGTGCCGCCGGCCGGCGCCGCGCATGGCCAGCCTTCGGCGGCTGCGGCATGCCGGCGTGGTGCTGGACCAGGCGCTGGTGCTCTGGTTCCCCGGCCCTGCCAGCTACACCGGCGAGGATTCGGCCGAGCTGCACCTGCATGGCGGGCCGGCCGTGGTGGCGGCGGTGGCTGATGCGCTGGTCGCGCTGGGTGCCCGACCGGCCGAGCCCGGGGAATTCACCCGCCGCGCCTTCGTCCATGGCAAGCTGGATCTGACGGCGGCCGAGGGTGTCGCCGACCTGATCGAGGCGGAGACCGAGGCGCAACGGCGCCAGGCGCTGCGTCAGCTCGAAGGCGGGCTGGCCGGGCGGTATCAGGGCTGGGCCAGCCGGCTGGCGCGACTTCTGGCCCGGCAGGAAACTTTCATCGAGTTCGAGGATGAGGATCTGCCGGAGGGGCTGGATGCCGCCGTGGTGCGGGATGCCGCCGAACTTCGCGCGGAATTGGCCGCCGAGATCACTGGCGCCGCCCGGGGCGAGGCGCTGCGGGAAGGGCTGCGCATCGCCATCCTGGGCGCGCCCAATGCCGGCAAGTCCTCGCTGCTGAACACGCTGGCGGGGCGCGAGGCGGCCATCGTGTCGCCCCAGGCCGGCACCACGCGCGATGTGGTGGAGGCCAGGATGGTCATCGCTGGCGTGCCGGTGGTGCTGGCCGATACCGCCGGGCTGCGCGAGACAGGCGATGCCATCGAGGCTGAGGGCGTGCGCCGCGCCCGGGCGCAGGGCGAGGCAGCCGAACTGGTGCTGGCCGTCTTCGCCGCAGACATGCCGCCCGATGTCGAAACCCTGGCGCTGCTGGAGGGCGGTGCGCTGGCCGTGGTGAACAAGGCCGATCTGGCGGCGCCCGCCCTGCCCGGGCTGGCCGTGTCCGCCCGCACGGGCGCCGGCCTGCCCGCGCTGCGGACGGCGCTGGAGGCGGCGGTGCGCGCCCGTGCCGGGCTGAGCGACGTGGCCGGCCTGACCCGCCCACGCCATCGCGCAGCCCTGGCCGATACCATCGCGGCGTTGGACGCCCTGCCCGATGCCGGCTTGCCGGAGTTGCGTGCCGAGGCGTTGCGCTCCGCCATGCGCGCCCTGGGCCGGCTGACCGGCGCCGTGGGGGTCGAGGCGATCCTGGACCTGGTGTTTTCCGAGTTCTGCATCGGCAAGTAAGCGCGTATACGCCGCGCCATGAACGAGACGATTTTCGATGTGGTGGTGGTGGGTGGCGGCCATGCCGGTTGCGAGGCGGCGGCGGCCGCGGCGCGCTGTGGCGCCCGCACGCTGCTGCTAACCCATAAGCTGGACACCATCGGCGAGATGTCCTGCAACCCCGCCATCGGTGGCATCGGCAAGGGGCATCTGGTGCGCGAGCTGGACGCGCTGGATGGCATCATGGGGCGCGCGGCGGATGCCGCGGGCATCCATTTCAAGCTGCTGAACCGCAGCAAGGGGCCGGCGGTGCGAGGCCCCCGGGCGCAGGCCGACCGCAAGCTGTACCGTGCCGCGGTGCAGGCGCTGCTGGCCGAAACGCCGGGGCTGACCATCATGGCCGAGGCGGTGGAGGGGCTGTTGCCCGGCGCGCGCGGCGTGCTGGGGGCCTCCGGCCGGGAATACCGGGCGGGGGCGGTGGTGATCACCACCGGCACCTTCTTGCGCGGTGTGATCCATATTGGCCATGAGCGGCATGCGGCGGGGCGGGTGGGCGATGCGCCGGCGGTGGGGCTGGCTTTGGCGCTGGAAGCGCTCGGTCTGCCCATGGCGCGGCTGAAGACCGGCACGCCGCCCCGGCTGGATGGCAGGACCATCGACTGGGCGGCGCTGGAATCGCAGCCTGGCGATGCCGAGCCGGAACCGCTGTCCTGGATGACGCAGCGCATCACCAACCCGCAGGTCGCCTGCGGTATCACCTATACTTCCGAGGCGATGCACGCGCTGATCCGCGCCAATCTGGGCGAGAGCGCGGTCTATGGCGGCCGGATTGAGGGTGTTGGGCCGCGCTATTGCCCCTCCATCGAAGACAAGATCGTCCGCTTCGCCGACAAGCCGCGGCACCAGGTGTTTCTGGAACCCGAGGGGCTGGATGACCCGACGGTCTACCCCAACGGAATCTCCACCAGCCTGCCGGCGGAGATTCAGGCGCTGATGGTGGCGGCGATGCCCGGGCTGGAGCGCGCGGTGATCCTGCGCCCCGGCTATGCGATCGAGTACGATCATGTCGACCCGCGGGCACTACGCCCAACGCTGGAGCTGCGCGACCTCCCCGGCCTGTTCCTGGCTGGGCAGATCAACGGCACCACTGGCTATGAGGAGGCGGCGGCACAGGGCCTGATGGCTGGGCTGAACGCCGCCCAGCGCGCATCAGGCGCGGAGCCGGACCGGGTGTTGCGGCGCGACGAGGCCTATGTCGGCGTCATGCTGGATGACCTGACCCTGCAGGGCGTGAGCGAGCCCTACCGCATGCTGACGGCGCGCAGCGAATACCGGCTGCGGCTGCGGGCGGACAATGCCGGGCTACGGTTGTCGCAGAAGGGCTTGGCCTGGGGCTGCATCGGGCGTGAGCGGGCGTCGGCGTTCTCGCGGTTCGCCATCGCGGTGGCCGATGCGCTGGCCCGCGCGAGGGCGGAGGGCGCGACGCCCGCTGTCTACCGCGCCGCCGGCGCGCCGGTGAACCTGGATGGCCGCTGGCGCTGCGTTCTGGATGTGCTGGCCCTGCCCGCGATGCGGCCCGAAGTGATCGACGCGATGTTCCCCTGGCTGCGCGACCTCGCCCCCGCGGTACGGGCGCAGGTAGAGGCCGAGGCGCTCTATGGCCCCTATCTGGAACGGCAGGATGCCGAGTTGCAGATGCTGTCGCGCGAGGAGGAGTTGGCCATTCCCGATGGGATCGATTTTGCAGCCATCGCCGGCCTCTCGCGCGAGATGCAGGCCCGGCTGGCCGAGGCCCGGCCCGCCACCCTGGGTGGTGCCACCCGCCTGCCCGGCATCACGCCCGCGGCCGTGGCGGCACTCGCCGTGCATCTGCGTCGGGCTTGAACGGTGTGTTTCACGTGAAACACCCCTGCCCACCGAGGTTCGATGTTTCACGTGAAACACGGGCCGGGCTTGAGGCCTATCTCTCGCTGCTGGCGCGCTGGAATGCCCGCATCAACCTCGTCGGTCCCTCATCGCCCGAGACATGGTGGGAGCGGCATGTCGAGGATGGTTTGCAATTGGCCTCCCTGCTGCCCGATGGTGATCGGCCGATCGCCGATCTGGGCAGCGGAGCCGGCCTGCCCGGGTTGATTCTGGCGGCTTGCGTATCGCGCCCCACCCATCTGGTCGAGGCTGACCAGCGCAAATGCGCATTCCTGCGTGAGGCGGCGCGGGAAATGGGGCTGGGCCATGTCACCATCCATGCCCAGCGAATCGAGGCTGCAAGGCTGCCGCCGCTTGCCGTCGTCACCGCCCGGGCCCTGGCGCCGCTGACGGTTTTGCTCGCCCACGCGCATCGAATCCTGGCCCCGGATGGCGTCATGATCTTTCCGAAGGGCCGCACTGCCGAAGCCGAGTTGACCGCGGCCGCCGCCCACTGGCACATGCAGGTGGAGCGCTTCACAAGCCGCACCGAAGCCGATGCCACCGTCCTCCGTATCCGAGAATTGCGCCCTGTCGCCGACTGAACCACCCACCCCGCGCATCCTCGCCCTCGCCAACCAAAAAGGCGGCGTCGGCAAGACCACGACCGCGGTGAACCTCGCCGCCGCCCTGGCTGCCCGCTTTCGCATCCTGCTTATCGATCTCGACCCGCAGGGCAATGCCTCCACGGGCCTGGGCGTTGACCGCGCGACACGGCGCACCGGCACCTATGCGATGCTGGTGGAAGGCCGCGGGATTGCGGAGGTGGCGCGTCCCACCAGCATCCCCAATCTCCACATCATCCCGGCCGACCCTGACTTGGCCGGAGGCGAGCTGGAGCTCGTTGACCTCGAAGGTCGCGAGCACCGCCTGCGTCGCGCGCTGGAGGGCCTGGCGGCGTATGACTGGGTGCTCCTGGATTGCCCGCCCTCGCTTGGCCTGCTCACCCTCAACGCGCTCGTGGCGGCGGATAGCGTGCTGGTGCCCCTGCAGGCTGAATTCTACGCGCTGGAGGGCGTCTCCCAGATCACCCAGACGATTGACCGGGTGAAGCGCGCCCTCAACCCGCGCCTGGCGCTGGAGGGCATCGCGCTCACCATGGTGGACCGCCGCAACAACCTCTCCGAGGCGGTGGCCAATGATGTCCGCCAACATTTCGGCGCCAAGGTGTTCGACACCGAGATCCCGCGCAATGTCCGCGTCTCCGAGGCCCCCTCGCACGGACTGCCCGTCACCATCTATGATATTCGCTCACCCGGCGCCCAGGCCTATGTGGCCCTGGCGGCCGAGCTGTTGCGACGGAACCGCGCATGACCAAGCCACCCCGCCTCGGCAAGGGCCTCTCCGCATTGCTGGGCGATGTGGCGGCCGCCGCCACGAATGAGGGCGCCCGCACCCTGCCTGTCACTGCGCTGGAGCCAGGCCCCTTTCAGGCCCGCGGCCCGATGGATGCGGATGCGCTGGAGGAGCTCGCCAGCTCGATTCGTCGCCATGGCGTGCTGCAGCCCATCCTGGTGCGCCCGCGGCCGCAATCGCCGGGCCGCTATGAGATCATCGGCGGAGAGCGCCGCTGGCGTGCCGCCCAGGCCGCGCATCTGCATGAAGTGCCCGTGGTCGTGCGTGATTTTGACGACCGCGAGGCGATGGCCGCGGGTCTTGTCGAGAACCTCCAGCGCGAAGACCTCAACGCGCTCGAGGAGGCAGAGGGCTATCACCGCCTGATCGATCAGTTCGGCCTGACCCAGCAGGCGCTGAGCGAGGCCATCGGCAAATCCCGCCCGCATATCGCCAATACGCTGCGGCTGCTGGGCCTGCCGGAGCGGGTGCGCGACCTGCTGCGCGACGGCGCGCTGACGGCCGGCCATGCCCGCGCCGTGCTGGCCGCGCGCGACCCGGTGGCGCTGGCGCTGCAGGTCGTGGACCGCGGCCTGAATGTCCGCCAGGCCGAGGCGCTGGCCAATGCCAAGCCATCAACCTCCTCCGACCGCCCAGTGGACCCCGAAACCCGCGCGCTGGAACGCGAATTGTCCCAGCATCTCGGCCTTCAGGTCGCCGTGCAGCACAATGGCCGGGCGGGGCAGGTGGTGATCAGGTATCGCAACCTGGACCAGCTGGATGGGCTGATCCGGCTGCTCAAACCTTAATTCGCGACGCGGAAATCCGCCTCGGTCTTCGCCCGCACCTCGTCGAGCGTCACGCCCGGCGCCATCTCGATCAGCGCCATCCCGGCATCACCGCGCCGGTCGATGCTGAAGACGCCCAGCTCCGAGATCACCATATCCACCACCCGCGCGCCGGTCAGGGGCAGGTTGCATTCGCGCAGCAGCTTGGGCTTGCCGCCGGCGGTGTGCTCCATCAGCACCACCACGCGCTTCACCCCGGCCACGAGGTCCATCGCGCCGCCCATGCCCTTCACCATCTTGCCCGGGATCATCCAGTTCGCGAGATCGCCGTTCTGCGCCACCTGCAGCGCGCCCAGGATCGACAGGTCGATATGCCCGCCGCGGATCATGGCGAAGCTGTCGGCACTGGAGAAAATGCTCGTCGTCGGCAGCATCGTCACCGTCTGCTTGCCGGCGTTGATGATGTCCGCATCCTCCTCGCCCTCATGCGGGAAGGGGCCGATGCCGAGCATGCCGTTCTCGCTCTGCAACTGCACCGACACGCCGGCGGGGATATGGTTCGCCACCAGGGTGGGAATGCCGATGCCCAGGTTCACATAGAACCCGTCATCAAGCTCACGCGCCGCGCGGGCGGCCATTTCGTCGCGATTCCAGGCCATGGGGTTCTCCTTACGCCGCGCGGGGCGTGGTGGTGCGGTTTTCGATCCGCTTTTCGAAATCAGCCGGGCACTGGATGAGGCGTTTGACGAAGACGCCGGGGGTGATGACGTGGTCGGGGTCGATCTCGCCGGGCTGCACCAGATGTTCCACCTGCGCGACCGTCATCCTGGCCGCGGTCGCCATCATCGGATTGAAATTCCGCGCGGTGCGGCGATAGACGAGGTTGCCCTCGGTATCGCCCTTCCAGGCATGCACCACGGCGAGGTCGGCCAGAATTCCGCGCTCCATGACATAGGTTTCCCCATCAAACACCTGGGTCGGCTTGCCCTCAGCCACCTTGGTGCCGACGCCGGTCTTGGTGAAGAAGGCGGGGATGCCGGCACCGCCGGCGCGGATGCGCTCCGCCAGCGTGCCTTGTGGGTTGAACTCGATCTCCAATTCGCCGGCGAGAAACTGCCGGGCGAATTCCGCGTTCTCCCCGACATAGCTCGCGATCATCTTGCGGATCTGCCGGCTGCGCAAAAGCTTGCCCAGTCCGACATCATCGATACCGGCATTGTTGGAGACGACAGTGAGGTCCTTCACCCCCGATTCCAGAATGGCGTCGATCAGCAGCGATGGAATCCCGCACAGGCCGAAGCCGCCGGAATGGATCACCATGCCATCACGCAACTGCCCGGCCAGCGCCGCCGTCGCGTCAGGATATACCTTGCCCATTCCCCGGCCTCCTCAAGCTGTTTCGCGCTGCAACCTAGCGATGCGACTTCTGCCGGGGAAGGGGTTGCGTGCTTGCCTTCTGGGGTCTAAGAGCGCGTCTCCCCGGGGGGCCATAGCTCAGTTGGTAGAGCGCTTGAATGGCATTCAAGAGGTCGGCGGTTCGATTCCGCCTGGCTCCACCAGGTCCTAGCGCTTCCTGGCATGCTCCCAATGACCGGCGCGAAACTGCCGCACCGATTTCCGCTCATGGCCGGCGCTGCGGTCGCGTTGGGCGCAGGTCTGCTGGGCGCGGCCACCATGGCGCTCTCCACGGGGTTTCTCCTGGGCTGGTGCGCCGGCGCCGCCACCTATCTCGCCCTCGCCCTGCATGCGGGATTCACCATGTCACCCCCGCAGGTCCGCATCCTTGCCGCCGCGATCGATGAGGGGCGCGATACCGTGCTCGCCGACACGCTGGCCGCGACCCTTGTCTCGCTCGGCGCGGTGGTGGTGGAGCTGGGCGGCAGCCGGGGCACGCCGGGGGCTTCGTTCTCCGCGCTGCTGGCGGGCGGCACCATCGCCCTGTCCTGGGCCTGTGTGCACGTTCTCTTCGCCCATCGCTACATGCATGAGCACGCGCTGCGCGGCGGGCTGGTCTTCCCTGGCGATGACGCGCCGGATTTCTGCGACTTCCTCTATCTCGCCTTCACCGTGGGCATGACGGCGCAGGTCTCCGACGTCACCACGGCCGCCGCCGCCATGCGCCGGCTGGTGCTGGTGCATGCGCTGGTCGCCTTCCTCTTCAACGCCGCCGTGCTCGCCACCGCGGTGAACATCGCGGCGAGCCTGGCGGCATGAGCCGCGAAATCTGGCGCCGCATCCTCTCGCGCTTCGTCACCATGGTGGCGGTGGTGGCCGTCATCCTCGACGTCACGATCTGGCAGTGGCTGACACGGTTCGGTCGCTGGCTCTCGCCATTCGCCATCTTCACCTGGCTGGAGCGGGTGGTTGAGCGGCTCAGCCCGAACTGGGTGGTGGCGATGTTCGTGGCACCCTTCGTGCCGCTTGTCCCGATCCTGAAGCTGGGGGAATTCTGGCTGATCGCGCATCACCATTACGTTTGGGCGGCGGTGATAATCGTCGGCATCAAGGTGATCGGGGCGGCCTTCGCCACCCGGGTCTTCGCCATCGCCAAGCCGAAGATGCTGCAGGTGCGCTGGTTCGCCTGGGCCTATGGCTGGGTGGTTTGGCTGCTCGAGCTCGGTCACCGCACGCTGGAGGCGATTCCCGCCTGGCGGGCCACCCGCGCCGCCGCGCAACGGGTCATGCAAGCCGCCCGCGCCGTTGTGGCGCGGCTTTGGCTCGGATTGAGGGGCTAACCCAACCCGGCCATCGCCCGCGCCGCCGCATCACGCGTCGCCACCAGCGCGGCCAGCGTGATACCCGCCTGCTTCACCGCCGGCGCATCGGCCGGGTCGGTGTCGCTCACCTGCTCCTGGGCATCGGCGACGCCTTGCGCCAACTGCTCACCCATCTCGCCCAGGCGCTCCTTGATTTCGAAGGGATCAGCCTCCGGCACCGCCTGCCATTCGGCGACGATCCCCTCCACTTCGCGCGCCATGCGCAGCGGCACCACGCCCTTCACCGCCAGGGCCAGCAGCCGGGCAAGGGCGGCATCCACCGGCTTCACCGGCCGCGCGCGTTTTACGGCCATGGGCCTGTCCTTCTCGAAACGCCCCTGTTTAACGTGTTCGTGAATTGTTCTCAAGCCAATTCCACCGTCGCGGGCCATCATTCCGCCGTCACAAGACGGAAAGCCCCATGTCCGACATCACCCAACAGGCCGCCCAACAAGGTCTCGACAGTTTCATGGCCACCTTCGGCCGCGTGCCGCCCAATTTCTCCCTGCTGGCCGAGCATGCCCCGGCCGCCTTCGCCGGCTACGGCCTGATGCGCGCCCATGTCATGCGCGATCGGGAGGATGGCGGCGCGCTCGATCTCAAGACCAAGGAGCTGATTTTCTCGCTCCTCGACACCCTGGCCGGGCAGACCACGGGGGCGCGCAACCACGCCGTGGCCGCGATGAAGCTGGGCCTGACCCTGGAGGAACTGGCCGAGGGGCTGGTGCAGGTCCTCATGGTCGGCGGCATCACCACCTGGAATGTCACCGGCGCCGAGGTGATGCGCCACTGTGCCGAATTCGCCTCAACGCAGTGACGCCCAAAGCATGATCAGCGTGCTGGCCCCGCCCAGCGCGCTGCGCCCGGCATGCAGCCAGCCCCATCGCCCGATCAGGCGCCGCGCATCGGGCCCGGCGACGATGGGGTCGATCGCCATCAGCACGTGGTTGGTCGGCATGATGCCGAACAGCGTATAGGGCCAGTTGGCCAGCAGCACGGCGCCGCCCAGCAGCCAGGGCCAGCCGCCACCCAGCCACCACGCGATTACCGCCAGCACGAAGCCCAGAACCGCCAGCGAGGCCTGCATGGCGAAGCCCCGCTTATAGGCCGGTTTCCACTGCGTCAGCAGCGCCCGGTCATCCAGCAGCAGCCGCGCCGGCTGCTCGGCGATGTTGATATAGACCGCGGCCCCGGTGAACAGCGCCGCCACCACCAGGGCCGCCTGCCCGGCCATCATCAGCCCTGCCCCCGCGAGCCCGGGCTTACCCGCTTGCGCGCCGACCATTCGCGCGCCTGCTCGCCCAGGTTCAGCGCCAGCAGGCGATAGGCTGCGGTGAGGTGAAGCCGCGCATCCGACTTGTCGCGCAGGAGATGCGGCACATAGCCGGAGGTGGTGTCGCCAATCTCGGCGACGGGGACGGTGTCGGGCATGGCTGCATCCTTTCCAGGCGAAATGGCTCCGGCGCGGAGCATGCGGCGCCGGCAGCCCGCTTGCCAGGCCGTGTCTCGAACCGCCATGCGCCGGTGCGGCCAACCCATCACCCGGCCGGCAGCATGTCGCCCCTCGCCGGCGCACGGCTCACCGCCTCCATGCCGCCCTGGTCGGCCTGACAGAGCCGCGCGACGATCCTGGCCGCCGCCTGGCCATCGCCATAGGGGTTGCTGCGCGGCCTGGGCATTCTCGCCCGGTCCAGCAGCGCCGCGGTTTCGGCCAGGATGCGCGCGGGGTCGGTCCCCACCAGCCGGGCGGTGCCGGCGGCCAAGGCCTCTGGCCGCTCGGTCACGTCGCGCATCACCAGCACCGGCTTGCCCAGCGAGGGCGCCTCCTCCTGGATGCCGCCGCTGTCGGTCAGCACGATCGCGGCCTGCATCAGCAGATGGGTGAAGGCGGCATAGCCCAGCGGCGGCAGAAGATGGACATGCGGCACGCCGCCCAGGATGCGCCGGGCCGGCGCCTGCACCGCGGGGTTGAGATGGACGGGATAGACCACCTCGACATCGCCGCGCGCCGCCAGCCGCGCCAGGGCGTGGCAGATCGCCTCGAAGGGTGCGCCGAAATTCTCCCGCCGGTGGCCGGTGACGAGGATGATGCGCCGGCCTGGGTCCAGCAGCGGCAGCGCCGCCTCCAGCCGCGCGGTCAGCCGGCGGTCGCGCAGGATGCGCGCGCGCATGGCCAGCACCGCATCCACCGCGGTATTGCCGGTCACCGCGATGCGGTCCGGCTCCACCCCCTCGCGCAGCAGGTTGTCGCGGGCCAGCGGGGTGGGGGCAAACATCAGGCTGGCCATGCGGTCCACGACGACGCGGTTCATCTCCTCGGGCCAGGGCTGCGTCATGTCGTGGCTGCGCAACCCGGCTTCGACATGGCCCACGGGGATGCCGGCGTAGAAGCCGGCCATGGCGCCGGCCATGGCGGTCGTGGTGTCGCCATGCACCAGCAGCCAGTCGGGCCGGGTCTCGGCCAGGATGGGGCGCAGCCCCTCGAGCACGGCGGTGGTGATCCAGGTCAGGTCCTGGCCGGGGCGCATGATGTCGAGGTCGAAATCCGGCACGAGGTCGAATTCCGCCAGCGCGCCATCGAGCATGTCGCGATGCTGGCCGGTGACGCAGAGGATCGACCGCACCGCCGGCGCGGCCCGCAGCGCCAGCAGCACCGGCGCCATCTTGATGGCCTCGGGCCGCGTGCCGATCACGGTGAGGATCCGTTGCATACCACTACCATAGCGCGAACATATTCCGACAAAGCAACCATTAGATTGCGATTGTCGCATTTTCGGTTGTGGTGATGTCCCCCAATGCGTCCCGAGATGGCCGGCGGCTATTCCGCCGGCCGGGTGAAGCCCAGGCGCTGCCAGGTCGGCATGGCCGCCGGGCCGGTGAGGAAGGCCAGCAGCGCCGCGGCCTGCTCATTGCCGGCGGCACGGCGCGTGATGGCGAAGGGATAGCTCACCGGCGGATGACTTTCCGCCGGGAAGCTGCCGATGACGCGCAGCGATGCCGCGCGCGCATCGGTGGCGTAGACGATGCCCAAAGGCGCCTCGCCCCATTCCACCAGCAGCAGGGCGGCGCGCACATTGTCGGCCCGGGCGATGCGCGGGCCGATGGCCTGCCACTGCCCCATCCATTGCAGCGCGGCCTGGGCGTAACGGCCCACCGGCACATGCGCCGGGTCGCCAGTGGCCAGACGGCCCTGGCCCAGCAGCGCCGCCAGGTCGGTGTCGCGCGTCAGGGTCTGTGGCGCGATCGCGCTGCCCGGGGGCGCCACCAGCACCAGCGCATTGCCCAGCGGGCTGATGCGGCTTTCCCGCAGGATCAGGCCGCGTTCGGCGAGGTAATTCATCCACGGCTCGTCGGCGCTCATGAACAGATCGGCCGGCGCGCCCTGTTCGATCTGCCGGGCCAGGGCCGAGGAGGCGGCGTAGGAGAGCCGCAATGGCGCCCCGCCGGTAGCGCGCCATTGCCCCTCCAGCGCCCGCAGCCCGTCCTGCAGGGAGGCGGCGGCGAAGATGGTCAGCGGCGTCGGTTGCGCGCGGACCGGTGCCGCCCAAAGCAACAGCGCGG
>CAYNBM010000047.1:0-26540 GCA_964395305.1 uncultured Rubritepida sp. | reverse complement strand
TGTAGCGCGCGGATTGAAACTGGGGTGATTGCTAAATGAACCTGGGGCACGACGCGTCCTGAAAGCCGCGCCGGGATGAGGCCACCCCGAAGGTGCTCTAAACACCGGTTGAGAGTGCGATCATCGGGCCATTATCAGGACCTCATTCACCTTGTCCCGTCCCGCTCCATGTCCGCCAGCGATCGAGTACCGGGTCTCCACCACCTCGATGCGAAAGCGGCCGAAGATGCGCCGCACCTCCGGCACGTCATTCAGGCTGAGCAGCCATTGCCCCCGCAGCGTGCCGAGCGTATCGGCCAGCGCCTCGAATTCCTGCCGGCCGAACATGCCCACCCCGTAGTCATCTTCGCAGCCCCAATAGGGCGGGTCGCAGTAGAAGAGGGTGCCGGGCCTGTCATACCGGGCCAGTAGCGCGCGCCAGGGCAGGCACTCCACCACCACGCCAGCGAGCCGCTCGTGCACCGCTTCTAGAAGGGGAGCCAAGCGGGTGACATCGAAGCGCGCAGGCGCCGCCGGCGACACCCCGAAATTCTGCCCATTGACCTTGCCACCAAAGGCAGTGCGCTGGAGGTAGAGAAACCGCGCCGCCCTCTCCAGGTCCGTCAGGGTGTCGGGCGCTGCCGCCCGCAGGCGCTCGAACTCACTGCGGGAGGTGACCTGCCAGCGCAGCATGTCCATCAGGGGCACGAAATGCCGCTGCAGGATGCGGAAGAGGTTGGCCACATCCCGGCTTGCATCGTTGATCACCTCGGCCTTCGCCCGGAAGGGCCGGCGCAGGAAAATGCCGCCCATACCCACGAACGGCTCGACATAGGTGATGTGCGGCATCTGGCAGAGCCGGTCGACGATGCGGCTGGCCAGCAGCCGCTTGCCGCCGAGCCACGGCGCCACCGGTGCCACCGGGGTCTCGGGGATGAGTTCATCGTTCATGAAGGCCTCGCACGTATTGTGCCCGTGCCGTCTCTGACGGCGGCGGGGCGGTTCATCCGTGCGCGGCGACCACCGCGCGGTTTGGGGCGTGCCACCGCCCCAACCCCCGTCCCGCTTCAGAGCTTCAGAACAGGCACCCCGTCGACAACCTGCCAGAGATGCCCCGGGAACTCCCCGTCGATGCGGCCATGCCCGGGCGGCGGCGACGGTGCATCACCGCCCGTCTGCCAGGCCACGATCTCGCCAGTCGCGATGACGTAAATGGTCCATGCCTGCTGCATCAGCGTGCCCTCAGTAGTGCGATGATCGTGCGCGAGCTCAGGAACAGTCCCGTGTCGGCGTTCCAGAGGATGGTGACTGTGTGGCTGCCCGCGCCCAACGAAAGCGGCAGCGAGAAGGCAGGATAATCATTGCCCAGTGAGCCGCCACGCGTCGCCAAGATACTGCCGTTCAGCACCACGGTGATGAGATGGGCGGGGCCGCTAAAGGCATAGCCGTGCTGCATCGAGACGTTGAGGATGCCCACCCTGGCGTCCGCCAACGTGAAACTCATGCTGACAGCCGTCTGATCCGTTCCATTGCCGGCGAGGGTTGTCGTTGCGGTGGCGCTGACCTGCGTGGTGATGGCGTCGCTCTGCACCGCGGCTGTCGGCACGCTGCCCGCCGCCAGGTCACCATTCACCACCTGTCCCGGCGTGGCCACCACCTCGGCCGACATCGCGCTGATATTGCCGCTCCGGTCCACCGATTTGATCGCGTAGCGGTAGCCGCCGCTGCCCGGCGCCAGGCCGGTGCGCAGGAAATCCCGCGAATAGGTCTCGCCGATCAGAACCCAGGCGCTGCCGGTGGTGTCCGGGCGCTCGAACACCTGATAGCGGTCGATGTCGCGGGGCGGCGTGCCATCCCACTGGATCTGCATGCCGCGCAGCGTGGACGTTGCGCCGATGCTGGAAATCACCGCCGGCACCGTCGCGTCATCCAGCGCCGTGGCGGTTGTGCTGGCCGAGGTGGCGCTGCGGGCCAGCGCACTCACCGCCACCAGCCGCACCTCGTAGCTGCGGCTGGCGATCAGCGGCCACAGCACGAAGCGCTGGTCGCCCACCGGCGCCAGCTCGCGCGACCAGGCACCGCTGGCCTCGCGCCACTGCACCTCCATGCCGGTGACGAAAGCATGCGCCACCGCCGTCCAGGTCACCACGATCGAGGGGATGATGCTGCCATCGGCGTTCAGCACCGTGCTGGCGGTCAGCGTCGGCGCGGCTGGCGTGGGCAGGGTCAGCGGGTCGATCAGGGTGGTGTCGGGCGGGCTCGGCGCGGAATAGGCATAGTCGTAGACCCAGGCATAGGTGCTGGAGGCCTCGGCCTGCATCTCCACCACAACCCGCCCGGTCTCGGGTTCGTACTCCCAATCGATGATGCGCATCGGCTTGGCGTCGAGCCCGAGGTCTGGATGGGTCAGCGACACCATCTGCCAAACGCAGAGCCGCAGCGCCGCATACTTCATCGGCACCTTGACCCGCAGCGACTGCCGCGCGCGCAGCAGCAGCGTGCGGGCCAGCCGCTGGGCGCGGATATTGTCGGTGGTGAAGGGAAGCTGGATGTCCTTCCACACCCGCTCCCCGCCATCCTGGGCGTCATAACCGGTGTCGAAAACCGCGCCGAACTCGGAGGCCTGCCAGCCCCGCGCCGGGTCGATGAAGGTGCCGCGCACGCCGTTGAAGAGCTCCCGCCGGGCGGCGCGGGGGGTTGCCTCGCACTCGCCGGCCATATCGGCGGGGCCGATGCTGGCGGCGGGCGCGGAATAGGCCGCGCCATGCAGGCGATACCGCCCCTGGACATAGACCAGCGCTCCCCCGCCGGCCGACAGCATATCCTCCATGATCGACAGCGGGGCCCGGTCCAGCTTGAAACTGCCCGAGCAGGTGAAGCGCGCCTGGGTGCTGCCATCGGCCGCGATCACGACATTCTCGTCGCTGAGGTTGGCCGCGGCCGCGAAGCTGTCGAGATCGAGCTCACTGTCGGTGCAGGCCAGGCCATAGCCGTTTCGCACATAGTCAAGCACGCAGAGCGCCCAATTGTCGGTGTACATCGGCTCATCGGCGTTGCGCGGGTCATAGACATCGTTCTTGCCGCGCAGCTCGAAATCCAGGCTGTTCAGCCCCGGCATCCGCTCCTGATCATATTCCAGGCGCAGATAGACATAGGTGCAGCCCAGCAGGGCATGCGCGGTCGACCAGCCATCCGGGCTTTCCGAGGCGAGGGTGGCGGAGCCCGCGGTCTGTTCGCCATGGAACTTCTCCACCCGCACCCGGTCGCGCTGCGGGTGGTCGGAGCGGGTGACATTGCCGGCGCTGT
Source organism: uncultured Rubritepida sp. (assembly GCA_964395305.1). Taxonomy (GTDB): domain Bacteria; phylum Pseudomonadota; class Alphaproteobacteria; order Acetobacterales; family Acetobacteraceae; genus Rhodovarius. The sequence continues at coordinate 23,255 of CAYNBM010000047.1, read as the reverse complement.
CGCAATCCGTCGCGCGGATGGGCTGGTTGTTCAGCCAGACGATGTCGATCCCCTCGCATTTGTGGGTGGCCAGCACCACGACGAGATGGAGGTAGCGCAGATTGGCGCCGGAGCTGGCCGCATAGACGATGGCGCCGCTGACGCGGGCATAGCCGTAGACGATCTGGCGCGGCTCGTTGGAGCCGCGGATGAGCTGCTTGCGGTCCTCGGCCAGGGCTGTGCTGGTTGGGCGAGGGGCCTTGGGCTTGTTGATGGCGCCCATGACCAGGCTGGCGCCAATCGACACGACGGTGCCAATGACCCCAGCGAGCGCCAACGCAGAAAGCTTGAGAGCACCGCCGAACAAAATGACGCCAGCAGGGGCGCCGACAAAGGTCGCGAAGGAGGCCGCGGCGGCGACGACAAGAGGGATGACCGCCGGCATCTCACACGCTCCAGGCGCGCTGGATGCAATCCGGCGGCAGGAAGGCCAGGCCCTCCGGCCCGGGCACCACAACCAGCTCGCCCAGCACCACGCCCATGGCCAGCGCATTGCCATGCCGCACCAGGGCCACATCGCCGCGCTGCGCGAAGCGCGGGTGGCACTGGCCAAGCCCCATCTCGGCCGCCTGGCGCTCGGCCAGCGCCGCCAGCCCGCCGGCCGCCGCCAGCAGCGCCTCGGCGCCAGCCTCATCATCATAGAGGCCGCGCCACGCCGCGATGGGGTCAACGCCCGTCATGGCCAGCACCAGGTCGGCCGCCAGGGTGCAGCAATCATGGCTGCCCCAGGTGAAGGGCAGCGCGACCCTGGCCTCGACCTCGGCGGCCAGCAGCTCGGGCCAATCCTCACGCCGTCGCAGTGCGGATGGCTGCCGCATGCTCATAAGCCGAAGCCGGAGATTTCGCCCCGGCTGGGGCCATTGGTCGCGGTGTAGCCCTTGCTGGGCCAGATGATCTCGCGATCCGTGGTCGCGGTGACGAATTCGAAGCCGCGGTCGGTGGCAAAGCCCCGCTTCTGGTCCTCATCGGTGTAGCGGCGCAGGCGCGGCCGCTCCCAATCCGCCAGCCGGTTGGTCATGGTCAGCGCGATGGTGCTGGGGTCGCCCAGCTTCACCACCACCTGGTCCATCCGCCCCCGGAAGACCAGGATGGGGTCGGCGATCGGCAGGTGGGTCGAGGGGTCGAACACCACCTCCCACACCGTGCCGGCGCGCCCCTGATAGTGCTGGCCCATGGCGATCGCCACGCTATCGCGCGGCACGCCGGCGAGCGTGAGGGTGAGGCCATAGCTGCGCAGCTCGGCGCTTTCCTGCACCTGGGAAATGCCGCCCAGCGCGCCCACACCCACGAAGGTGTTGCCGCCGAAGCTGAAATCGGCCGGGCTGCCGGCCAGGCGCACGAAGCCTGTGGCGAAGTCGAGCTCGACGGCGCAGGTGCGCATCACGGTTTCGGCCTGCACCGCATTGACGGCGGCCGTGGTCAGGGAGCGGGTCAAAACAGGGCCTCCTCGATGTCGATATCCGCGCTGGCGTACATGCCCTCGCCGAACCTCACCGGGTTCTGGTCCCGGCTGAGCCGGAACAGCCCCACCGGAGCGCCGAAGTTCAGCGAGGCGCCATTGTTCGGGCTGCGGCGGATGGGCGGGCTGACCCGGAATGAGCACTGGCCGCCAGCGCTGCTCGGGCTTGGCCCGATCACGCCATCGGGTGAGGCGCCATCGGTCACCACCTGGTGCAGCTGCGGCCGGCCCGATGGATCCAGCCAGGCCACCAGGTCACCGGGGTAGACGACAGCGGGGCGCGATGCCGGCCAGCCACGGGTGAACAGCAGGACGCCGGTCTGGCCGGCGCCATCGATGACGGCCGAGCCGCTGTCCGAGGGGGCGGAGCCCAGCGCCGGCCAGGCGGGCGGCCCCCAGTAGAAGCGGCCGGCCCGGCCGCGCTGCAGATGCAGCCATGCCTGCAGCAGCCGGCCTTCGCTCAGGGTCAGGTTCTGGAAGGCGAGTTTCGCCACCCACTTGCCGCCGGGCTGCTCCAGCGTCTGCTCGGTGCCGTCGAACGGGCTGCGGCCACCCGATTGGGTGTTCGCGCTCAGCTGGAAATCGAAGGTGCTGGGCAGAAGCGAGGCCGGCCAGGTGGGGTATGCCATCAGCGGCGGCCCACGACGCGGGCGGCGTTACCGCCGCGGCTGATCTCGCCCATGGTGTATTGATGGCTGCTGCGGGCGATGTCCGGCATGGCTTCGGCGATCACGGAGAGCATCTGCGCCCGCATCTGGCCGAGCAGGGCCTGCTGGTCGGCCTTGCTGCCACTGTCGCCCGAGAAGTTGACCGGCATGTGGAAGTTGATGGTGTTGCCGCCGCCGGCCGCGCTGCCGCCCAGGTGATCACCACGGCCCAGCGCCGCCATCTGCTCGGCCGTGAACACGCCTTCGCCGCGCTGCAGGATGGCCGGCACCTCGTCCGGGGCGAGGATGCCGCCATCATGGAAGCGTGGGGCACCGATGAAGAGGTTGTCGTTGACGGGGCGGGTGAAGGTGGGCGTGCCGCCGACGATGCCGCCGCCGTGGAAGAAGTTGAAGAAGCCGGGCGTGGCGATCTGCGCCACGGAGGGCAATGCCTGGGTCTGCGCCGCCGCCGCGGCACTTTGCGCCGCGGCGTTACCCCCGCCCAGCAGGCGGCTGAGAACGCCACCCACATCGCCCAGCGTGGGCGCATTACCGCCCGCCAGGTTCTTGAGCGGGTTGATCACCGCCAGCCGGAAGAAAGCCTGGGTCAGCTCGCTGGCCACGCTCAGGCCGATGCGGCCCATGTCCTTCAGGCTGAGCGTGCCGGAGGTGATGGCCTGGCCGATACGGTCGACGGCCTGTTCGCCCACACGGCCGAACTCATTGTAAGCCGCCTGGGTGCGCTCCAGCTCCACCTGGTTGGCGGCCAGCGCGCGGGCACCGGTGATGGCGCTCTGGCCCTCCGGCGTGTCGGCACCGGCGCCCAGCCGTTCCCGCGCGCGCAGCCCGGCCGTGCGCTGCGCGCGCTCCGTGGCGGAGGCGCCGATCAGCTCGTTGTCCAACGCCAGGCGGTCACGCTGCTGCGCCTGCTCGACCAGCAGGCTGGAGATGCGTGGGGTCGACGCCGCGACGGTCAGCAACGGGATGAGGGTTCGCACCTGCTCGGCATAGTCGGAGGTGCCCTGGATGGAGGTGCGCAGGGCGATGTTGCGCGCTTGCTGCGCGATGGTTTCACGCTCGACCGCCGCAGCGCCCTGCTCGGCCACACCCAGGCCGGCGCGCTGGACCTCTATGGCCTGGGTCCGTTCGTTCACATCCTGGCGGAACCTGTCGGCCAGCCGGCCGCGCGCGGCCTGCATCTCCTGGGCAACGTAGGTATCGGCCTGCCCACCGCTCAATCCGCGATCACGCGCCGCGTTCTGCGCCTGTATTTGCGCCTGCGCCAGGTCGCGCGCCGCGCCGGCGTTCTGGCTGAAGGCAGCGGACTGATCGCGAAGCGCGCGGGCCGAACGCTCGATCGGCGTGTCGAGGTTGGCAAGCTGCGACTGCAGCTGGGTAATCAGGTCCAGATAGCGCTTCGCTTCTTCGCTGTCCGGGTCGAGGGCAGCTATGCCGTTGCGCGCGGTCGCAATCCGCTGGTTCAGCAGGCGGCGCTGGTCCGCATTGCCATCAAACCCCTGGCTCGCCTGGTCGGCCGCTGTCACCGCCTGGCCAGCCTCTGCCAGCCGCCCCCCGCCCGGCATGGCCGCGGCGTAGCGGAGCGTCTCGGCCGCCAGCGGTCGCCCCTCACCACGCAGAAACGCAGAGACGCGACCTGGCCCTGCATTATAGGCGGCACCAACCAGCGACGGGTCGCGGTTGAACTCCGGCATGTCCAGGATCTGCCGGATGTATTTCACGCCCCCCAGGATGTTCTCCTGCGGGTTGCTGGGATCGACGCCGAGGCCCGCCGCGGTGCGCGGCATCAGCTGCATCGTGCCGATTGCGCCGGCAGGCGACCGCGCCACCTCACCGTTGCGGCCGAGGAAGCTGAAGCCGTTTTCACGCTGCGCGATCGCCAGGGCGAGGGCTTCTGGCACGCCTTGCAGGCGCGCCTGTGCTGCGATCGCCTCGCGCACCTCGCGCGTGTTGCTGGTCGCGGTGATACGCCCGACCTCCGGCGCGACCTCCGCCCCCGCCAACCCGGCGGAGAACGACTGGTCGCGCCTCGCACGGGCGGTGGCGGCCTCGGCTCTCGCGGCGTCCAGCTCACGCCGCAATTCGGCCACGCGAACATCCTGCTCCGCCAGACGCATCGCTTCGGCCTGGCGGGCGGGGCTCGCATTGCGCGGCACAATGCTCGCGACCTGGTCGTCATAGGCCGTTTGCGCATTCCGGAGCCGCCATGCCGCCCGGGCCTCATCCGCGACCGGGCCTTGGCCAGCCGGAGGGCCCGAACTCTGAATGCGCTCGATGGTGCGGTTCGCGAGGTTTGTCGCCGCATCCGCTGCACGAGACATCGCGTTGGAGACGCGCTCCCAGAGATCCTGCAGCGGGGTCAGATCCTGCGCCGCGCCGGCAGCGGAGCGGCCAAACTGATCCAGCGTCAGGCGTGCGGCGCCAGCCCTATCACCCGAGGCTGCCAGCAGCTCAACCTGCCGCCGCAGCGCATCATTGAAGCCCAGCAGCCCGCCCGCCGCCGCCTCCCGCGCTGCCGCCGCCGGGTCGCGGATCGCCTTCGCCACGAACTGGTCGGCCGCCTGGGTGACATCCACCCCCATCACCCGCGCCAGGTCGGCCGAGAGCCGGATCAGCCCCTCGATTTCCGCCCGGTCGCCGGAGAAGTTCCGCTGGCCGGCGATGATGCGGCCGGCCTCCCGCGCATCGCTGCGCCCCACACCGCTGGATTGCGACACGTTCTGCGCCGCCTGGTCCACCTCGCGCGCCAGGCCCGCCGCGTCGCTGCGCGTGGCGCGAAGGCGCTGGCTCAGGTCGTTCAGGGCGCGGGCATCGCGCTCCAGCCCCAGGAAGATGCTGCCGCCCACCGTGACGCCGAGAATGCCGGCGATGCCGGCCGGGCCAAGAAAGCTCGCCAGAGCTGCGAGCGTATTGCGCACCCCGCCGAAGACCTGGGTGATCTGCCCGCCCTGCGCGGCCAGGATCATGAAGGGGCTCTGGCCCAGCGCCAACTGCGTGGCAATGTCGTTGATCTGCGGCGCCAGTTGCCGCATCTGGTTGCCGGTGATGGCCACGGCCTGGCCCGCGCCACGCGCCGCGGCCTCGGTATCGCGCAGGCCGGAACCCATCCGCACGAGCGCCGGTGCCGCATTGCCCGCGGCATCGCCGACCTGCTTGATGCCGGCACCCGCGGCCTGGCCTGCCGCGGCGCCGGCGGGCGCAAGCTTCTCCACCTCCTGCTTGACGCCGGCGATGGCGGCAACGGCCTGGCGGTTGTCGGCCGTCACCTCGATGCTGACGCGCATGTTGCTGCCGCTCATCGCTGGCTTCGCTCCGCCATCACCCGCACCGCCTCACCCTCCAGCACGCCCAGCCTGGCCAGCAGGCCGGCCTCGAGCGAAATGGAGAGGGCGCCGCACACCACCGGCAGGGCGGCGTAGTCGAGCCCGGTGGCGACACCCACCATCCCCGCCCTGCGCCATTGGCTGCCCATGCCGAAAAACACCCTGACCGCCCCCCAATTGCCTGGCATCACCTCCAGCACCTCATCCAGCCGGCGTTGCTGCCGGCGCATCATCGGTGCCACCGCCTCGGCCGGCACGCCCAGCAGCGCGGCCTGGTCCGCCAGCTCGGCCGGCGCAACATCCTCGCCATCACGCGGCCCGGCCCAGGCGCGCGCGATGGCCTTCAGTTTTTTGCTTCGGCCGCCGGCGGCTGGCCCGACAGCGCCTCGCCATAGGCCTGGGTCAGGCCGCGCAGGATCAGCGGGTTCGCCAGAAGTGCCTCACGCGTCGCATCGGTCAGCGCCAGGGGGGCCTCGTTCTCATCCATGACGTCATAGATTTCGACCAGCGCCTCGCGCATCAGCGCGGCGGTGAGCTGCTGCAGCTCCGCATCGCTGCGCGCCATGCCGATCTCGTGGCGCAGGTGTTCGGGCGCCAGGCGGAACTTCGCCCTGAAGCGCTGGTCCAGAAACCCACCCTCGGCCGGCACCCGCAGCGCGACAGGCCACACCCAATTCATTTCGTTCATCAGCTTGAACATATCGCTGGCCCTACCGTGCGGTGATCAGGATTTCGTCGTTGCCGGTGTTCGGGCGCGGCAGCACGGGGATACGCAGCATCGCCACATCCCCGTCCCGCTCATACTTCAGCCCGGGCAGCAGCCTGCCTCTGGGTACCGAGAGCTCGACAACATCACCGGCCGCGCCGGCCAGGGAGATGAAGAAGGGCAGCTCGCTATCGCTGGCGGCGGCCGAGAAGAAGTTCGCCGGCACCAGCCCATCCGGCGCTTCGATGAGCACTTCCATGCTCGGCGCGCGCTCGGTGATGCGCACCTCGTTTCGCGCCGGCAGGTCGCGCACCAGCAGGCTGTTGGCATGGGTGTAGCGCAGGCTGCGCATGGGGTAAGTCACGGCGTTGATGGTGCAGGTGAGGGTGGAGGCGCGCGGGATGATGGCATCGCGCCAGGCGCTGTAGACGCCGGTGGGCAGCGCCACCCCTGTCGGGTCGCTGTAGAGGCCGGTGAAATCATATTTGATGGTCGGCTCGGAGCCGACCGCCATGTTGATCTCGAAGGTGCCGCGGGCGCCCAGGGCGCGATGCCGGGTGCCGTCCATCAGGTAGTAGAACGAGCCGCTCTCCTGGGCCGCGGAAATCGACGAATAATCGACCTTGGTCGATGCCGTGATCGTCTCCGCCATGCCGCACATCCGATGCAGCTTTCCCCATGGCGGGATGGTGCCGGCCGCGCCACTGCCGCACATCGGCACCTCAAGCGCCATTTTCACCGCGCGGTTATAGGTGCCGGGGCGGCCCTTGTTGCCATGGAAGGGCTGCACGCGGGGCCGGTCTGCCACTTCGGCCTCGAACGGCATGACGCTCATCTGCTGGCATAGCACCATATCGGCCGCGGTGCCTGCCACGGGCACGATATCGGTGCCGTAGGTGGTCTCCAGCTTGGCGACGGCGATGGAATGGGTAATGCGGGCCATCAGGGCTGCTCCTCAGGCATTGCGGTGGATGGCTCGCCGGCGCTCATGGCCTCGATACCATTGGCCGGCGCCGGTTGCGGTGCCTCGACATCAGGGCCGGCCAGGCGCAGCAGGCTGCCATCGGCCTGGCGCAGATAGCTGCCGCCTTCGCTGGGCATCGGCAGCGCCTCGGGCTCTGTCAGCGCGGCCTTAGCGGGCGATTTGGCCATGATCAGCGGCTCCTAAACATAGAGGGTGAGGGCGGCGGAGAGGGCGTATTGCTCGGTCCATGCCACCACGCTGTCCGAAATGTCGCTCAGGCTGCCGCCCACCAGCTCGAAGGGTTCGAGGGTGGTGATCCTGGCCCCTGTGGCGGGCTGCGTGGGTATCGCGGGCGTCCAACCCACCATTGCGGCGCGCATGGCATAGACCAGCGGCTCCAGCGAGGAGGCGGCGGCATCGCCGCGCGGGTCACGCGCATTGGTGGCCAGAATGACCACGGCCACGCGGCGGGTGAGCTGCTGGCGCAGCACCTTCGATGCCATGCTGTTCGGCCTCGCCGTGTCGTCCATCGGCAGGACATAGGCGGCGGGCAGCTTTTCGCGCGGCGGCGCGGTGAGCTGGGCGTATTCGCCGGCGCCGGCGACCAGGCGCAGCGCGGTGACCTGGCTGCGCAGCCGGGCCTCGATCGCGTCCATCATGCGCTGGCGCCGCCGCGGGTGATGTTCAGGATGGCGCCGGTGATGATGGCGGAGACGTCGTCGCGATCATCATTGTCGAAGCCGAGGTAAGGGCGCGCCGGCATTGTGATGGTGCGGGCGGGGAATTCGATGTCTTGCAGCGTGACGCGCTTGTGGGCGCGCTTGTCCTTCATGATGGCGAAGAGGCTGCGGCTGAAGACCTGGTCCACTGCGTTTTTGCCCTTCACCCGGCGGAAGGCGACCTTCCGCGCATAGGCGCGCTGCTCGATCTGCCCCCCGAACTGATGGATGGCGGCATAGGGCACGCCATTGCTGCCGACCACGACGCCACGCGGATTGGCCTGATAGACGATGCTGCGCAGCAGATGCTGCCTGTCGATCAGCGTCTTCCCGTTTTCCTTCAGCGCGCGTTGGCTGGGCTTCCAGGGCACGCCTCCAGGGCCGCGCCCCTGCTCGAAGCGATCATTCTGGATGCGCTGCTGCATCCCCGCGCCGATGTTCTTCATCACCGGCGTCATGTCGTCCATCAGCGCCGCGAGCTGGCCCAGGATGGCCAGCGTCGGCGCATCATCGACCGTGATGGTGATCTGCGCACCGCTCACCCCAGATACTCCGCCAGGGCGGCCCGGGTCAGCACCTTCTCGCCACCGCTGAAGGACACCCGCGCCTCAGGCACGGCGGGGGAGGCACCTGCCGGCGCCGCGGCCACGCCCACCAGCGTGGCGGTGCCCTGCGCCAGGTCGCGCAGCATCTTCAGCGCATCCTCCTGCGCCTGGCGCACCGCTTCGGTCGGGCGGTCCTTCCACAGCAGCGCACGGGCGATATCGGCTCCCAGCCGCAACAGCAGCGCGGGCGTGGGGGTGACCGGCACGGCATAGCGCGCGGCCAGGTAGCCATTGATCATCGCATCCGCATCGACCAGCGCCGTGGAGACGATGCTGCTGTCGATGGTGCCGGCATTCGTGCGGTCGGTGAGCTGGATCAGCTCATCCGACCCGAAACGGGCGACCAGATCGGCCTGGGATGCATAGGGCATGGGGTGGCGTTACTCGGCCGCGTAGGCGGCGGCGCCGGCGGCGACCAGGTCGCGCGCGGCGGCCGGCGTCACGACCATCTGCTCGCCGATCTCGTGGCGCGTGCCATCATCGATCGGCGACAGCACCTCGATCACGGCCCATGCCGGCGCGAGCTCGGGCGCGGGCTCCGGCGCGCTTGCCGCGGGTGCGGGCGCGGTCTCCACCACAGGCTCGGGAGCGGCGGGGCTGGCCGGCGCCGCGGCATCCGGCACCGGCCCCCCGACCGGCGCCGCGGCAACATCCGGCACCAGCCCCCCGACCGGTGCTTCGGATGCCGCGCCGCTCTCGGCGCCGGCCAGTTTCGTCTGCTTCGCCATGATGATCAGGCCACGCAGTTCTGGAAGAAATAGCCGGCGGCCTGGGCAGCCACGATCTCCAGCAGCTCCTCGCCGACGCGCACATTGTCGCCGCCTTCGAGGCCGATGTTCGGGTCGAAGCCGGTCCAGGCGAGCTTCTCGCCGAACTGCGCGCTCCAGCCGAAGCTGGGCATGCCATCCGGCCCGCCCAGCTCGTCGATCTGCAGCAGGGCCATGTGCTTGCCCCAGACGCGCGCCTGGCTCATCGCCTGGCCGGGGCGGGCATTGTTCAGCCAGCCCTGACCGACCACGATCTTCTTCAGGCCGAGCACGGCGGCGTAGGCTTCAGGCGTCACCACGCCAGAGGTGCCGGCATTGCCCAGTACAGCTCCCACCACCCGCGGGTGCTGGCTCACCCTCGTCCATGCCTGCTGGCCGAACACACCGACATTCGGCCGCGCGATCATGCTGTCCATCGCGGTGAGCGTTGCGTCGATGGGGTTGCTGTTGGTGAAGTCCGACCATTGCGCGGTGCCCGAGAGCGTCGTGCGCTGCGCGGCGAGATAGGTGTTCAGCCCGAAGACCAGGTTCGCGACGCGGATTTCACGGTCCAGCGCCACCAGGTTGGAGGCGATCATCGCCGCGAGGGCCAGCGGGTCCTGCATCGGCGCCTGCGGGAAGGCCTCGCGCATGGCGGCCGCCACGCGTTGGTCACGCCGCGGCACAGGCACCTCCAGGCCATAGGGCTGGGTCACGCCGGCGCTCTTGCCGCTCTGCGGCACAAATTGCGTCGGGCGGCCGAGGCGGCCGACCTTGGTATCGGGCACCGTGAACTGCGTCTGGATATCGAAGGTCGTGAATTCGAAGCTGGGCAGCGGCACCGGCACCCGCGGCAGCACCTCATCGGCGATGAGCGTGGCGTTCTTGTACATGACCGCGACGGCGGTCAGCGCGGGCGACTGGGCGAGAGGATAATCGGCCATGTGAGCTCCTTAACCCTGGATCGAGCCGGGGATGATGTTGACGCGGATCAGGTCACCGGCGGCGCTGGCCGCCTCCAGCGCGATGGCGATGATCCGATTGTTGACGCCGGCGGCGGGCGCCGCGGTCACCAGGCGCCCCACGTTGTCGCTGGTCAGCAGGGCGCCGGCAGCGACGGCCGCGCCGGCCTCGGCCAGCGTCTCGCCGACATGCGCGACATCCACCCGTTCACCGGACGCAACGCCCTTGGGCTGGTTGACGATGCCGAACAGGCCGTCGCTGCCGGCGCCCTGCACCACCTGGCCGGCGTTGCTGGCATGCGGGCGGACGGCGCGACGGTCGGCGATCGCGCCGGATGCGATGTAGGTTTTGAACAGCAGGCTCACGCGGCGTCTCCTTCGGTGACGGCCCTGATCGCCAGGGCATTGTTCGCGGGGGTGTCATCCAGGCCCTTTGCCTGGCGGTACGTTTCGGCCTTGGCCACGATGTCGTGGGCGCTGGTCGGGTCGGCCATGGTGACCCCGGTGCCGCCCGCGACCTGCCCGAAGGCGACCATCTTGGGCTGGCGGGACAGCAGGTCCTTCAGCGCCTCACGCGGGCTGCGCGGCGCGCCTTCGGCGAAGGCGACCATGGCCTCGCCCTCGGCCGGCAAATGCCCGAGCAGCGCCAGCGTGTCGGCGCGGTTGGCGGGCAGTGCCCGGCCTTCCGCCTGCAGGCGGTCCAGGAAGGCCGCATCCTCGCCGGCGCGCAGCGCGGCCTGGGCCTGGGCGAAGGCGGCGCGCTCCACCTGCAGGCGGGCCTGTTCGGCGGCGAGCGCCGCGGTATCCGCCTCCAAACGCACGCGCTCGGCGGCGATGGCTGCGGCATCGGGGTTGGCCATCGGGGCCTCCTGTTTCGGTTGGGCGTAGGCGGGCGCGGGCATGGCGTTGGCCGCATCGTCATCGCGGTAGCTGTGGGCCACCTCGTCGATCTCGGCGCTGGGCAGCACGCGGTCGGCGGTGTCCTGGCCGGCGGAACCGATCATCCATTCGCGCAGGCGGCGGAGCATCCCGGCGACCAGCCCCTGCTGCCAGGGCTCCATGAAGGCCACGAACCCGCCGGCCGCGGCGAACTGCACCCGGGCCAGCCCACGCACGGCCGGCGGCTGGGCGCCGAGGAAGCCGACATGGCGCAGCGACCATTGGCCGGGCTTCGGGTTGTGGTTGTCGTCGGGCTCGTAGAAGGCAGCGCTGACATGACGGAAGCGGCCATTGCGGACCATCTCGGCGAAGGCGTCATCCACCTGGTCGAGATCGGCCATGAGCACATCGCCATCACAGCGCAGGCCGGCGACCCAGGCATAGGCCGGCGCATCGGCGGCGGGATGGCCCACCACGATGGGGGCGGCGTGCGCGGCCTGGCTGTAGCCGGCGGCAATGGCCTGCACATCCGCCCGCGTGAAGGTGCGGGGAATGCGATCGACGCCGGTGTGCGTCCCGGCCCGGAAAATCTCGATGGTCTGGGGCATCAGGCGATGGGGCTTCCAGATGGGTTGCAGTGGCGTGCTTCGATGTGCACCCTATGCGCGCCACGGAATGGCTTTCAGGCCGACATCTGTCGGCCCTCCACGCCCCTTATTCGGCTGCTGTTATGCGCCTGCGGGTGACACCGCCGTGGGCTTTTCTCCCAAACTCGGGGCGCCGCTGGTGACGGTGGCGCCCCTCTCTTTTCGGGAGAGCTCACGCCCATGCTTCCCCGACATAACCTGCAAGGTGGACGATGCCCGAAAAGACCTTCGATGAAGCTCTGATGGAGCTTCTGGACACATACGCTGACACGCCGGCCGATGAGCTCATTTCCGCGCTGGAATTGCAGATCTACGCGCTGAAGGAAGCCGAATGATGACCCACGTCTTCGAAGGCGCGCCGGACGGCCGGCAAGCCGAGACGGCCATCACGCCCTCCCGCTTTCGGCCGCGCTATCGCCCACTGACCGATGAGGAGAAGGCGCTGCACGACGCCATCAAGGCGAAGGCCGCCGAGCTGGAGGCGCTGGTCGAGCAGGTCAAGCCCGGCCGCTATCGCAGCCTGGACATCACCGCGCTGGAGGAAAGCGTGATGTGGGTGGTGAAAGAGCTCACCGCCTGAAGTAATGCGGCGGCCGGGGCGTTGCCCCGATCAGGCGGAGCCCGCGGGAGCAGGTCGGAACATCGAACCCTGGCCCCGGCCGTCGCAGCGCTTGAACTGGCGACACAAAACCCGGTATCGTCACGACTGTCCGCATCGCAGGCTTCCGACGCCGGTGTCATCAACGCTGCGATGCAGGGGTCCGGTGGCGATCGCCGCGGCCCTACTCCCCTCGACGGAAAACCAGCTCGCCCTGCCTCTGCTGCGCCAGGTACTCCTCCGCGCCGCGTGACGTGGCGGCCGTGGCGCGGGGCTCGAAGGCGGTCTGCACAACCAGGCCATCATCGGTGACCTCGGCCACTGAAAAGCCGCCGCGGAGCCGGTCCGCCGTGTGCCACCGCGCGATGTAGCGACGGATGATCCTGACGAGCCGCCCCTTGCCCGGCACCTGGATCGTCTGCTCCAGCTGCCAGATCTCGTCGGGCGATTTGATCGTATCGGCCAGCATCACCAGGCGCTCAGCGTCGCCATGCTTCAACACCTTCAGCGCGCCGGTCACGCGATTGGTGACGGCCGCGGCGCCGATCCAGAGCGTGGCGCCGGACACATCCTCGAACGCTGCGGGCGCCTCCATGGTCGCGCCGAATTCCCCCAGGAACCGATCCGCATAGTCCTGCTCCGTCAGACCGGCCGGCAGCAGCCGATCCGCCGGCCAGACCCGCGGCGCAGGCAGCGGCGCAGCCGGATCCAGCGAGGCCGCAGGCTTGCTGGCTGGTACCGACGAAGGCGCTGCCGGCAAACCAGTGTCCGGCGGCGGTACCAGCGCCGGCCGCGCGGCCTCGGCGATGTCGCCAGGTGCCCGCCGCGCCGCCTCGGCCGCCCGCGCCTGCGCCTGGCGCAGCACCGCACCATCGCCGGGATTGTAGCCGAACCCCGGGTCGATCCCCTCCGGCACCTCGATCATGCCGCGCCCGGTCACCTGGCGATTGACCATGGTGACGCCCGGCGCCGGGTCGCTCACCTTCCAGCCGCGCCTGGCCAAGTCGCGCTGCGCCAGGCTGGTCACGCTGCAGCGGCAGCTCCAACCATTCGGGGGAAAATGCGTGTTCCACCAGGGGTGGCCCACGGGCAGGATGGTGCCGTGCCATTGCCGGTGCAGCAGCCGCGTCCGGTTGTCCATCACCGCCGAGTAGCGGAGGAAGGGCCGTTCGGCCTTCAGTTCATCGATCTGCGCCCATCGGCCGGCCGAATAGGCCATGCGCAGGTTGGTTTCCAGGATCACCCGGCTGCGCCAGCCCGGGGATCCGCGATAGGTCCAGCCATAGCGCCTGGCGATGGCGACGAATTGCCGCTGGAATTCATCCTTGGTCAGGCCGGTGGCAATGGCCTCATCCACCGCCGTCCTGAAGTCCGCCAGCATCGCCATGTTGCGGGCGCCGGCGACGACGAAGCTGACCTGGTGGGCCTCATGCCAGGTGTCGGTCCAGCCATTGGTGCCGAGCAGCGCTTTGGCGCGGAAGAAGTCGATCGCCTCTCGGAAGGGAACCTGGCCAAGCCGGGGGGTCATGACCGATCATCCCCAGCATTGCCGCGGGCGGGTCCACCCGGGTGAGTTATAGGGTTAATAAGCGGCGATAAGAGGGTGCCAGGCGGTTTTTCGGGGTGCGGGGGCGGCATCGGTCGCGCAGCCGCCTTCAGCCGCCTCCTGCGCGCCCTGGCGCGATGCCCCGCGCAGAGGCCCCGCCGGCGCGGCTTTGCGGCGTCACGCCACGCCATCGGTCAGGTCCGATCGGCCCGCGAGGTTCGCAAGCGCCAGGGCCTCGCCCATCAGCACCGCCATTTTCTCCGTGCCGAGATCGGGAAAGAGCCTGGCCAGCCCATCGCGGAATTCGACGAGGCCCGCGCTGCGCTCGAGCAGGCCACGCACCTGGTCCAGCGCCGCGTCCTGCAGGGTGCCGGTGATCCGGTCCAGCTGCTCGGCCAGAAGGTCGGCCGCGTCGTGCGGGTCGCTGGCCTGGGCGAAGGCGGCGGAAGGCGCGACGCCGGGCAGCAGGCGGTTGAGGCCCGGCTGCGGCGCCTTCAGCTCCCAGCCCTCGCCATAGGTCCCGGTGATATAGTCCAGCGTGGGCGCAAAGCCGAGGCTGCCGATCTTCACGTCGCGCTCGGCCCGGGCGTTCAGATCCTCGCCCTCGGCCACCTCCCACCAGATCTTCGGCAGCGACCCGGCATAGCCCGGCGCATTGAGCTCCACGATCCAGCGCACCAGCGTCGCGTTCACGGTGCCGGACAGGCTGTCGGCATCGGCCTTGGTGATTTCCAGGCGCACCTGGTTGTGCACCTCGCCCAGCGCGCGGCTGCCATTCTGGCCCGCATTGGTGCTCAGCGTCTCGCCCAGCACGATCTTGGAGATCTCGTCATCCATGTATCTGGCGAGGGTCTGGTAGGTGTCGAAGCTGCCGGCGCGCGTCGCCTCCAGCAGTTGCACCGCCATGCCCTCGGGATACATCACGCCGGTGTCGCTGGAGACGGCGGCCAGGGCAGCCTCCAGGACCAGCAGTTGGTCGTTGGTGGCGCCAACCGGATAGCTGCCGATCACCGTGGGCTGACCGAACTTCTCCAGCGCCGCCATCCAGAAGCCCACGCCCTGGCGCTTGAAGTAGACCGGCCAGAACAGCCGATTGCCAAGGCCAAGGCCCCACGGGTCGCCATAGCGCCCGCCGAAGCGATGCACGATGAATTTGCGGTCCGGCACATCATCGCCATCGAGCATCCGCGCCCGCGTCAGCAGCTTCAGCGCCGGCACGCCGCCCTCACCATCCTCGAAGGCGAAGCGGCGCGGGTTGCGCGCCAGCAGCGCGTTGGGAAGCAGCCGATCGCCGCGCTGCTCCCACATCACCTCCAGCACCGCAATGCCGGTCAGCAGTGCCGCCAGCGCATCCTCCACCACCCTGTCGAAGGGCAGCGCCTCGAACGCCTCGCGCACCAGCTCGGCCACCGCGGCGGCGCTGGCGCTGTCATCCCCGGGCTTGACCGACCATTCGCGCCCCACGAGGGACAGGCGGCGCTTCTGGAGAACGGCGCTGACCTGCGGGTCGCGCTCCAGATCCTCATAGATCAGCAGCCCGGCGCTGCCGCCACGCGTCGAGAGCACGGCATCGGTCGGCAGCAGCCGCTTGCCGTAGATCCCGCGCGTGGGGTCGGTGAGGACGGAGGCGAATTCGCGCTTCAGCGCGACGCGGCCGATGCGCCCCAGCGCCTGGTCGTTACTGCCGCTCATCGGTCGATCCCCATGAATTCACGTGCGGCCTCGCGTGCCACGCGCCGCTGGCCTGTGGTGCGGAACTCGATCCGCGTCTCGCCCGTCTTGGTCGCGGCATGGGCGAGCAGGTGGGCGACCAGGCTGTCGCCATGCCGGCCCTCGCCATCCGCACCCTTGAAGCGGGCATCCGAGATCCCGGGCAGGCCGGCGCGCAGGATGGCGCTGCGGTGGTCGGTCAGCACATCCTCACCGGCGGGCAGGATGTAGCTGCGGTCTTCGAGCGCGGCGCGATAGGTCGGGAAATGCTCGGCATACCAGCCCTGGGTGGCCTTCACGCAGGCGATGCGGCCCTCGCCATACTTCTGCTGCGCCGCCTCGGCATGCGCCTGGCCGTTGCCCCGGGCGTCGAGCGCGCCGGTGAAGCGCGTCAGCTCGGCCAGAATGCCGTCGGTGATCAGCCATTGCACGTCGAAGGGGATGCGCCGCAGCTCGACCTGGAATTCGCAGCGCCACAAGCCGGCCCGCTTCTCCTCGGCCACCGCGATCACCGAAAGATCGCCATCGCGGCCCATATCCTGGCCGAAGCTGTGGCGGCGGCTGCGATCGAGCGCGCGCAGCAGCGGCGCGATGTGCTCCTCGAACCAGATCGCGGCCTCGTCGAGCCGGTTGGGTTCGAGATACCAGCCCTCCTTCTGCGACCAGGCGATGATGGGAATGCCGGCCTGCTGCGTGGCGGCGACCAGGCTGCGCGGCAGATAGGCGCCGGAGCTGCGGCGCGGGATCGCCTCCAGCTCCTCATCACGCGCCTCATGCCGCGGGCCGTAGCTGCGCAGGATCTTGTTCAGCCATTCCGCCTTGTCATCCGGCGTCGGCGTCTTGCCGCGCATCAGGCAGACCCGCTCATACAGGCCATTTTCGACGGCTGCGCTGAAGGGGATGCGATGGATGGAGTAGTCGTAGAGCCCGGCCCGGCTGTCCTTGATCAGTTGGTTGAACGGGTTGTCCTCGCCATTGTGGCTGGAGATGATGCGGATGCGCCCACCCCAGATCAGCAGGGCGTTCACGGCATCAAGCACGGCCGCTACGTCCTCGTGGAAGGCCGCCTCATCGATCACCACCGTGCCCTGCAGGCCGCGGATATTGGCGGGGCGGGAGGAGAGCGCGACGATTTGGAAGCCGCTACGAAAGGTGATGCGGTAGGCGGCGATCTGGCGGCTGGTGCCATTCTCGCGCTGATCCTCGAAGAGGAATTCGTCAACCTCGTGCAGCTCGCGCGCCACCACGCGGGCGAAGTGCGCGACGTAGCGGATGAACTCCCGCCCCTTTTCCTTGCTGTCGCCGATGTAGAAGATGTTGTCGCCGCCGGCGGATTTGCTGGCGGCGGCGATGAGCGTGTCGTCCAGCGCCTCGGCATAGGTGATGCCGGTGCGGCGGCCCTTCTCGCAGATCTTCAGGGCGCTCTTGTCGTCCAGCCAGTCGACCTGGTGGGCCATGAGGATGCCGGTGGCCAGCGGGTCGTGGTCGCGCGGCAGCTCGGCCGCCGGCAGCAGCGTGTCATCGATGCTGGCGGCCGTGGCGCTCACAGCCGCGCTGCGCGGGTGAAGAAGCTGTCCTGCGTCGCGTCATTCCAGCCGAGCAGGCCGGCGACGACCTGCCAGGTCTGGCTGGCACGTTCCACCACCTGCATGGAGGCGAGATCGAGCTCGATATCCGCCACCAGCGCGGCCGGCGCCTCGCCCATACGCGTGGCCAGGGTCTGGGGGATTTCGCCACGACCTGCGGCGGCCACGGCCTCGGCCTGGGAAATCACGCCATCATCGCGGAGCTGGCGGAAGAACTGGCGCTTGGTGACGCTGGACGGCACTGGATCAAGCGCCGCCCAAAGCCCCACGCTGCCAAGGGTCATTTTCGCGTCGCTGATCCAGCACCCATCGGGGACAGGAATTGCCTCCGTGGTGCGCAGCCCCACGCGCAGCACCGGCTGCCCGGCTTCGGTGCCGGTGTTGATGTCCGTCACGACGAGCACCGGCGGCAGCCATGGCGCGGGGACGCTCAGGTTCGGTTCGGCCCGGTATCGACGGAGCGCCGCCTGCACGGCCTCAACGGGGCCGGCAATTGTGAGGTCGTGGTAAAGGGTTTCGGGCACTGGATTGTTCCTTACACCGAGAGGGCTCGCGCTGCCGCGTCGCCGGGCCACGCGGGGAAGAGGATTTGGCGCCGGATGACCCCGTTGAGGGCGTTGCCGCCGCCGCTGAAAAGCGATCCAAGGTAAATTCGGTCGATTGCGCTGGTATCGAGCGTGTATGCACCGCTCAGGACTGCCCCGCCGTTGACCGATGCCCGGAGAGTACCGCCCCGAACGCCAGCGATTTCTTTTCGAACCACACCGTCTGTGTAGACGCCAATATCGAGTTCGCCCGTGCCGCCCGCTGCGGCGAACCTCCGGGCGCGCGAGTTGGAGTTCGTATACGCCGCTAAGCGCCGCGATATAGCGGCGTTGGAAATAGAGAACGTGCCGGGGAAAGTGCCGCCCGCAATCCCCAACGGCACCCATTCAGTCAGGATCGCCCAATTCGCCAGATCGGGGAGCAGTGGCGAGGGCAGCGATGCAACAATTTCGTCGCCAGCTCTGGAGGTGACAGCAGGCGCGCCGACAAGGGGAAGCATCAGCGATGTCGGGACCGGGACGTTCGGCTCCATCTGGAAGCCGCCGATGAAGAAGGTGATGTCGATGGCTGTCGCGGTGGGGAAATCCAGGCCCCAGGAAGGAACCACTGCTGTCACGCCCGTAGTCATCGTGCCGGCGAAATGTTGACGCTCCAACAGGCCGTTGGGGCTGAACAGTGTTCCTGGCGCAGCGTTAGCGCCCCCACTTTCGCGGTAGCCAACGACGAGCCTGATCCCCGTCCAGACGCCTGCGAGGCGTTGGAA
The DNA here is from genome assembly GCA_964395305.1 of uncultured Rubritepida sp. Lineage (GTDB taxonomy): Bacteria > Pseudomonadota > Alphaproteobacteria > Acetobacterales > Acetobacteraceae > Rhodovarius. Next base: position 4,792 of record CAYNBM010000047.1, on the reverse strand, counting down.
ATAGGCACTGGAACACCAAAGCTGCCCGCCCGAGGCCGCTATCTGCCCCTCGAACCAGCGGCTAACCGCGACATAGAACGTGCCGGTGGATGTGCCCGACATGCGGTAGGTCGTCCCGGGCACGCCATTGACCGGGGCCGTGCTGACGACCTGCACAGACAGCCCACTGGCAGCGAACTGGGCGTGCCCGGTCGGCCCCGTGCCCCCAGCACCAAACACACCGACGACCGCACCCTCGCCGCGCGCATTGATGGTGTGGTTGATGCTCGCTTGCTCTGGCAGCAACCCCTGCCCACCGCCGGGCGCGTCCACCCAGGCCACCACATTGTTGCCGAACCCCACCAGATTGCCGCTAGAGAACCCCCATTTCGCGCTGGGGCGGGTGTGGGTGAAGAGCGGATTGAGGTACTGGATGTCGCCAAGAATAAGAGGGATTTGCGGAAGACCCCCACCCCCACCACTCCCCAGCGCCGGCAGGCCAAGCCCCAGAGCGCCGAACATCAGGTCGCCGACCAGGCCACTCTGACGCCAACTGGCGCGATGAAACTGCGGACCTCGCGTGCGTACATGAGGCGACGCGGGTCAGCGGTCGCCACCGGTGCCCCCCCGATGGAAACCCACATATCCACCTCGGCGTGGAGCGTGAACACCACGGCGGTGATCGAGTTTGGTGCGGATGGCGCTGAGTTTGTCGTGGTGCCTGCCGTGGCGCGGGTTTCGCTCCATAGCAGCGAGCTCCCGATCTCGATGGGCTGAATATTGGTGCCCGCAAGCAGGGCCAAACCGCATTCCACATGCAGGCTCATGGCGAAACTCCCTTTATCGCCGCGCATCCATTGGGATGTCGCGATGCGCCGCCAGCTCCATCGCCAGCTTGCGCCGCATGGCGCGGACAAAGCCGCCCCCGCGCCTCGGCCGAGACCGCGCCCGAGGCGGCGGGCAGCATCGCCAGGGTGATGGCGCGGGTGCTCACCATGCCAGCAAAAGCCCGGTGGTCACGCCCAGGGCAGCACTGACCATGAACACAGACCAGGCCTGCCAGAAGGAAAGCCGGGCCATTGCGACACCATGCCAGTAAGCGGCGGACGGCGTGTCGAGAGGGTATTGATCGGTGCCGTTCATGCCGCCTCCCGCGCCCGGCCCACGCCCAGCACCTCGCGGCGGATCTGCGCGATCTGCGCCTCGCCCAGCCCGGCCTCGCGCGCCGCGCCGGCCGCGACCTCGGCGGCCTCGCCCTTGATACGCGCGCCGACCCTGGCCTCGGCCTCGGCCTTCAGCTTGTCGAGCGAGCCAAGGTCCTTCAGGGCGCGCGCCAGCATGGCCAGGTCTTTCGGCCCGGGCGCCTCGCCCTCCTCCTGCATCTCCATCTGTGTCCGGAAGGCAAGCAGCTTCAGCATCTCGCCCAACATTCGGCCGATATCGCCATCCGGGTCGGCGCGCAGCTGGCGCACCCATTCGCCCGCAATCTCCTGCGTCTCGCGGAATTTCTGCAACCGCTCCACGCTCACCTTGCGGTGCCGCCCCATGGCGCTGCGGCTGACCATGTGGCCGGCGCCGTTCACCAGCGTCACCAGCTCATCCACCGTCGCGCGGCCCTGCTGGATGGCGCGCTCCAGCGCCTCGAGCAGATGGTCCGGCAGGGCGGCGATGCTGGATTTGCGGGGCATCAGCGGCGCACGGGGCGCTTGACGCCGGGGATGGTGGCGCGGCCGGCGGCGGCGTCCTGGCCGCGCGCCAGGATGTGCCCCACGGCCAGGCCGTGCAGATCCCGCGTCTCGACCAGGCCCTGCTCGGCCAGCCAGCTCAGATCGGCGCGCACCTGGTCCAGGCTCGCCTCGTGGCCGTAATCGGGCAGCGCCGCCTGCAGCAGCGCCTCATTGGCCGCGCCACCCTGCGAGGCAGCCAGCAGCAGCAGGATCGAGAGGCGCCGATCCTCCGCCATGTGCTTCAGGTAGGAGGCGCCGCTCACTGGCGGTTTTCCCGCAGATGCGCGTCGATCAGGTCGAGCCGGCGGCCTATGCCACCCATCTGCCTTTCCAGGTTCTCGACATTCTCGCCCACGGCACGCAGCTCGCCGCGCAGATCCGATATCGCCACCGTCAGGGCATTCACCTGCTGGGCGGTGGGCAAGTGCTGCAGCGCCGTCTCGACGACCATGATCCGCTCGCCATGCTTGTCGACGCGGCCCGAAAGCGCCTCCAGCGCCGCCTTCCCGGCGGTCTGCTCGATCGCCTTCTGCATCAGCTGGGATATGTGCTGGCGGAAGCCCCAGCCCATCCAGCCCAGCACCAGCGTGCCCAGGAAGATCAACGCTGGCTGGCTTCGGAGCAGGATATCGAGGTCCATAATCCGGGCCTCAGACGCCGCTCAGCCGGGTCTGAATGATCTGCCGCAGCCCCTGCGGCGTGATGCCGAAATGCGCCAGGGCGTCGGGCACGCGCGTGGCGACATAGCCCGCGGCGCTGTCCACTGCCGTGCCCCAATCATCGCGCTTCGGCGCCGGGGTCGCGCCCTCGGCCGCGGCGCGGGCCAGGCGCGCCTTCATATCGGCCTCCGCCCAGCCCACGGCTGTCTCGATCACCTCATTGAGGTAGCCCCGCACCTGCGCGTCATTCGACAGGCGCAGCCAATCCGCCGCGCGCTTGGCCGCATAGGAGCCCACCGCCAACAGAACGGCGCCGAGCATGGGCACCAACTGCTCCAGCAGCGGCGCCAGGATGGAGGTCACGGTCTGCATGTTCTAGGCCTTCGGTTGGAACTTGATGCCAGCCAGCCGCATCGCCTCGTCGACGGTCGCGTCGTCATAGGGCTGCACGCTGTTTTCCTGGCGAATGATGGCCAGCAGCAGGGGGCGCATGGTCGCGGGCTGCGTGACGTCGATGACCGCATCCGGCTCCACGGCCAGCGCCGCCGCCACCCGCGTCACATAGGCCGCGGTGTTCTGGGGCTTTTTCGTGCCGTCCGGGAAGGTGTGCACGGGCGGGCACCAGCGGTTGATGATGGCGCGCACGCTGCGCAGCTTGTGCTGGCGCTGATAGGACAGCAGCGTCACCGCCATGGCGCGGATGCCATAGGCCGGCGTGGTGAAGACCTCGAACTCGATATCGTCACCGGCGTAGAACGGCTTCTCGCCTTGCCACGCCGTGCGGCTGCGCAGCACATTGCCGGGGTTGTTGTTGCGGATGCCGCGTGGCGCGGACTTCGAGTTGGATCGGGTCTGGGACATGGCGCGCTGTTGTCGCGCGCGGGCGGCCTTGGTTTCAGGCCGACATGTGTCGGCTCATGCCGCGTCGAACGGCAATGAACCCTGCCTCAGACGGTCGTCAGTCGCAATCCTCTCGCGCAGCCGCTCGACCTGGCGGACATGCAGCACGAGCTCGACGGCGATCTCATTGGCCGAGGCGCCGCGGGCCGTCATGCTGCGCACCACCTCCAGCCGCTGCTGCCGCGCCGCCCAGGCCGCCTTGGGCACGATGATGCGCGCGTTGCGGTCGTGCTGCTCGATCAGCCAGGCCAGCACGCCCATGCCCGAATGCTGCGCCACGGGGTGGTTCGGCCGCGCCTCCACCGGCAGGTGCAGGTATTGCCCGCCGAAGCGCTGCGCGAAGCCCAGCGCCGTGGCCAGGCCATGCGCATCCGCCATTTCCCGCAGCAGGTTCGGCAACCACGGCCGCCGGGCGGCCGTTCCTGGTTGCGCCGGCTGGGCCGGCGGGCGGGGGGCGGACATGCTCAGGCCCGGCCTTGCGCGGGGCTGTCCTGCAGGGCGCGGGCCTGGGCCGCCGCGCGCATGGCAACCGCCAGGCCCTCCAGCGTCGCCTGGGCGTGTTCCGCCGGCACGCATTGCTGCACCAGGTTGCCCAGCGCCGAGGCCGCGCCCCAGGCCACCGCACCGGGGTCATCGCTGGTCTGCACCATGCGCAGCAGGAGATCGTGCAGCGCATTCGCCGCCGCCTGCGCCTCGGCTGTGAATGCCGGCCTCATGCCCGTTTGCCCTTCGTGTGGCGCTGCCACCAGCCGGTCAGCCGGCCGACCGCCTCACGCGCCTGGTCTTCGGTCAGCAGCTCGACATGCCGCACGCCGTAGCCGTGCCGCAGCAGCCAGGTTTCCAGGCTGGCGAAGACGCCTGTCTTCATCGCGTCGGCGTCGATCAGCGCCTCCCACAAGGCGCGCACCATCGCCTGGTCATGGCTTTCGCCCGGGCGGGGCGCGGCCTCGGGCAGCACGCCCTTCCGCCCGCGCATGTCCTTCAGCGCCTCGATCACCTGGTTGAGCTGTTCGCTGTCGCAGAAGCGAAGGCTGTCGCGGCCGGTCACGCGCTTGCAGAAGGCGTCCAGCGCCCGCTCGCTGCGATCCCGCACCAGGCCGGCGCGGCCCAGATCGATCCAGAGGCCGCGGGCCATGCGGGCCTGGGGGCGGCTGTCCAGCGTATTGGCCGGGCGGCCGGCGCCCTGGCCCGCGCGGCGCGGCGCCCCATGCTGGTGCAGCGCATCGATCACGCGGCCCAGCTCGCCACCATTCATGGCGCGCAGGCTGTCGCGGCCGGCGGCCTTCACCAGGAAGCCGCGCCAGGCAGCCTCGTCCTGCAGTTCCGGCACCTGCCGGCGGCAGGCATGCACCGCCTTCATCAATCGCGGATCCGCGCCGCGCGGTTTTGTGGGCTCAGGCTGGGGCATGCTGGCTCTCCGGGGCTGTGGTGGTGAGAAGCGTTCGCGCGCAATCCGGGCAGCGGCCGAGGCGGAGCGCGGCGCCCGGCCCCTGCCAGCCGCATCGGCAGGACGCCGGCGGCTGTGCC
>CAYNBM010000046.1:0-28100 GCA_964395305.1 uncultured Rubritepida sp. | reverse complement strand
GGCAGCACGTAGCCCATGAAGGCGGTCGCCATCATCAGCAGGAAGATGACCACGCCGAGCATCCAAAGCAGCTCACGCGGCGCCTTGTAGGAGCCGTAATAGAGCCCGCGGAAGATATGAATGTACACCACGATGAAAAACATCGAGGCGCCGTTCATATGGACATAACGGATCAGCCAGCCATAATTCACGTCACGCATGATGCGCTCGACACTCTCGAACGCCATGACGGTATTGGGCTGATAATGCATCGCGAGGAAAATTCCGGTCGCGATCATGATCATCAGATTGATCATGGCGAGTGCGCCGAAGTTCCAGAAATAGTTGAAGTTGCGGGGCGTCGGGAAGGTCCCGTATTCCTTCTGCATCATGGTGATGACGGGCAGTCGCTCGTCCACCCAACGCAGCACGGGGTTCTTCACGTCACTCTTGTGCAGGCCGATCGCCATGGTGCGATGTTCCTATTGAAATGGCAGCGGAAAGCGTTGCGGGACCATACCCTGGGCTTAGCCGATGCGGATCTGGGTGGGGGTCATGAAGGTGTATTGCGGCACCGGCAGGTTGGCCGGTGCCGGGCCGCGGCGGATGCGGGCCGAGCCGTCGTAATGGCTGCCATGGCAGGGGCAGAACCAGCCATTGTAGTCGCCGCGCACATCGGTGGGCCGCTGGCCCAGCGGCACGCAACCGAGATGGGTGCAGACGCCGACCACGACCAGCCAGTTGTCGCGCTGCACGCGCGACTGGTCGGTGGCCGGGTCCTTAAGCTCGGAGAGCGGCACGGCGCGTGCGGCGGCGATCTCCTCGGCCGTGCGGTTGCGCACGAAGACGGGCTTGCCGCGCCACATCACGGTCACCGCCATGCCGGTGGTGATGGGGCTGATATCGACCTCGGTGCTGGCCAGCGCCAGCACGTCACGGGCCGGGTTCATCGAGGCGATGAAGGGCCACACGATGGCGCCCACACCCACCGCCGCGAAGGCGGTGGCGCTCAGCGTCAGGAAATCGCGCTTGGTCGCCTGCGGGGCGCCGGCGGGCGTCGCGCTGGGTTGGGTCGCCATGTCAGCCATCGAATTTCGGTCCCTGCATCATCAGCACCAAGACAGGACCGGCTCCACGAAAAGGGCGGGCCCGAAGTCCCACCCTCATCCGCGCTGCCGGGTCTCTCGCGCCGCACCGCGTATAAAGGCAGTATCGGCGAGGTGACAACCGGCAACGCCGGAAGCGAACGGGAAGAAAATGAGCAAAGCGCCTGAAAATCCCTTCATAAACCCGGCCAGGAGCTGGTTTGAGAGCCTGCGGGACGGGATCTGTTCCGCCTTCGAATCCATTGAGGATGATCTGCGCGAAGGCCCGCATGCCGCCCTACCCCCAGGCCGCTTCGAACGCACGGCCTGGGACCGGCCGGAGGGCGGCGGCGGGGTTATGAGCGTCATGCGCGGCCGCGTCTTCGAGAAAGTCGGCGTCAACGTCTCCACCGTCTGGGGCGAGTTCAGCCCGGATTTCCGCAAGCAGATGTCGGGCGCCGAGGAAGACCCCCGCTTCCTGGCCACCGGAATCTCATTGGTGGCGCATATGCGCAGCCCGCGCGTGCCGGCGGTGCACATGAACACGCGGTTCATCGTCACGACTCGCGCCTGGTTCGGCGGCGGCGGCGACCTGACGCCGATGGACCATGCGGCGCCGCACAGCCTGGAGGATGGCGAAACCTTCCACGCAGGCTTCAAGGCCGCCTGCGACAAGCACGACCCCGACTACTATCCACGCTTCAAGCAATGGTGCGACGAGTATTTCTTCCTCCCACATCGCGACGAACCGCGCGGATTGGGCGGCATCTTCTACGATTATCTCGGCGACAAGACGCCCGGGCGCGGCATCGAGCAGGATTTCGCCTTCACCCGCGATGTGGGGCAGGCCTTCCTCGACACCTATCCGAAAATCGTCCGCCGCCGGATGCATGAGCCTTGGACGGAGGCCGAAAGGGCGCATCAGCTCATGCGCCGCGGCCGCTATGTCGAGTTCAACCTGCTGCATGACCGCGGGACAATTTTCGGCCTCAAGACCGGCGGCAATGTGAATGCCATCCTGATGAGCCTGCCGCCGGAGGTGACCTGGTAGCCGCCTCAGCACGCATCCCACCAGGGCACCGGCGCCAGATCCAGCACCCCCAGCGCCTCGAAACCCTGACCGAGCGGCCGCAGCACCACCGCGCCTCCCTCGGGCAGGGCCCGGCCGCCCAGCGCCGGCCCCACCACCATGATGGCCGGCGTGCGATGGCCGACCAGCACCACGTTGAATCCGGCCTGACGCGGTGGCGTGGCGAAGAGCCGCCGGTGCTCGGCCAGCACGGCGGCCAGCCGCGCCCCGGCATAATCATCGGCCAGCAGGCCCTCCACCACCTCAACCGCGGCCGCGCCGAAGGCCTCCTCGGCTGTGTCCCGGGCGCGGAACACCGGGCCGGCCAGCACCGGCTGCTGCACAATGATCCCCAGCGCGCGCAGCCGCTGGCCGATGCGCCTGGCCTGCTCGCGCCCGCGGGCGGAAATGTTGCGCTGCCCCGCGCGGTCGCCGATGCGGTAGCTGCTGTCGCAGGGCTCGCCCGAGGTATCGGCATGGCGGAAGAATATGACCAGCCCGCCGGCCCGCAGCGCTGCCACCAGGCGCGCGCCGGCCGGGCTCTCCGCGGTCTCCGGCTGCAGCCGCGGCGTCGCGCCACCGGCCATGGGTGCGCCCAGGGGTTGTGCTGCCGCGGGCATGGCCAATGTCAGCCAGGCCGCGATCTCCCGCCGTCGTGCCATGGGTCCTCTCTGCCTTCGCATCACCCGCGGAATGAGACCGGTTTGATCACAAGCGTGTCAATCAGGTATCGAAAGGCTTGCTTCTTCCGTGATCCGGGATGCCATTGTCGCGACTCATGTGTGCGTCCGCCTGGCCCTGGGGGCGGCGCTGAATTGCACGTAAAAGTTGTGTTGATCGTAAATTTGTTCGTGCATAGATTGCGTCCACCCAGTTGATGCAGGCCATTTTTAAGATATGCAACCATTGCGCGAAATTGCCGCGACGAAGCCAGAGCCGAGCCCCCCGCTCCGCCTCCCCATCATCGGCATGGGCGCGGCCAACCCGCCCGCGCGAAACCGGTTCGTTGCCATCTGGCCCGCCCTGGTTCTGCTGCCGCTGGCGATCTACGCTGTCGTGCTGCTGCTGCTCATCCGCTCGCTCCAGGTCGAGGACCAGACCGGCCGGGTGCGGGACAGCGCCCATGCCATCGCCCGCGCCCTGGATTCCGAGCTGGAGGAGGGGCTGGACCTGCTGGAGACCCTTTCAGGCTCCACCACCATAGACCGCAGCGACCTCGAGGGTTTCCGGACCGAGGCCAACAGGCTGATGCGGCTGCGCGGCAACTGGCTGACCATCACGCTCAGCGACCGCGAGCGCGACATCCTGAATTTGCGCAGCCACGGCGATGAGGCGCTGCCGCCGGTCGCGGATGTGGACACCTTCCAGCGCGTCGTCGCCTCCGGCCGGCGCGCCGTCAGCCGGCTGCGCGGCGATATCGTGACGCTGCGCGTGCCCATCCAGCGCGATGGCCAGGTGCGCGGCACCATCGCGGCCGCCATGCCGCTCGCCGCTTTCGCACCATTGATCGCCGATAGCCGGCTGCCCACGGGCTGGCTCGCCACCATCACCGACGCGCATTTCAATGTCGTCGCCCGCACCCATACCGGCACCCAGCGCCTGGGCGCGCCGGCCGGCGCCGAATATGTTCGGCTCGCCACCGCCAACCGCTTCGAACTCGGCCGCATCACCCTGCCCACCGGGGAGACGGCGATGACGGGCATCCTGCCGGTGCCGAATTCGCAATGGACGGTGGCCGTCTCGGTGCCGCCCGATGTGGCGCAGGCGCCGCTCTGGCCGCTGCGGCTCGCACTCGCCCTGGGTGGCGTCTGGGCGCTGGCCACTGCCCTGCTGCTGGGCGCCTGGATGCTGCGTCGTGCCAGGCGCGCGGCCGATGCCGAGGCTGAGCGGCTGACCGCCGAGGCCCAGCGCGCGGCCGAGAATGACCGGCGCAAATCCGATTTCCTCACCACCATGAGCCATGAGCTGCGCACCCCGCTCACCGGCATCATCGGCTTCACCGACCTGCTCGGCGCCTCCAGCCTCAACCCACAGCAGCGGCAATGGGTCGAGCAGCAGCGGCGTGCCGGCTCGGCCCTGCTGACCCTCGTGGGCGAAGTGCTCGATCTCAGCCGCATCGAGGAAGGTGCTGTGGAACTGGAACGCATCGCCTTCGACCTGCCAGCCCTGCTGCATGAATGCCTGAACCTCATGCGCCCGGTGGCGGAGCAGAAATCCCTCAGCCTCTATGCCGTGCTGCACCCCGCCCTGCCGCCGCGCGCGATGGGCGACCCCATGCGGGTGCGGCAGGTGGTGAACAACCTGCTCAACAACGCCATCCGCTTCACTCGGGTGGGCGAGGTGCGGCTGGAGGCGGCGGCCGAGCCATTGGCGGATGGCCGTATCGCACTCGTGGTCGCGGTGGCCGATACCGGCATCGGCATCGCGCCCGACAAGCTCAGCCGGGTCTTCGAACGCTTCCGCCAGGCCGATGCGGCGACGGCGCGCGAGCATGGCGGCTCCGGCCTGGGGCTTGCGATCTGCCAGCGCCTGGTCACCGCCATGGGCGGGCAGATCCGCGCCGAAAGCCATCCCGGCCAGGGCAGCCGCTTCACCTTCCGCATCCCGCTGGCGGTGGCCAACCGCAGCGAGCGCGGCCAGGCCGTGCCTGCCCCCCGCGCGGCCAATATCCCCAGCCGGGCCCTGCGCATCCTGGTGGCCGAGGATGTCATCCCCAACCAGGCGCTGCTGCGCGCGGTGCTGGAGGGTGGCGGCCACAAGGTGGACATCGTCGCCGATGGGATGGAGGCTCTGGGCCTGGCCAGCCGCAACCACTACGACGTGGCGGTGCTCGACATCCGCATGCCGGTGATGGATGGCTTCGCCGCCGCGCGCGCGATCAGCGCCCTGCCCGCGCCCCATGGTGAGTTGCCGATGATCGCGCTGACGGCCGACATCACCTCGGGCGTGCAGAACGCGGCGACCGATGCCGGCTTCGCCACCATGATGCCCAAGCCCTTCGAGGGGGCGCAGCTGCTCGCCATGGTGGCGGCGCAGGCCCGCCCTCCGGTGGCCGAGCCGCAATCCCTGGTCGTACGCCCGGTGCGCTCGGCGGTGCTGCCCATGCCCGTGCCCATCGCCGTCCCCGGCAACCTGTCGGCGCCGCCCGCTGGCCTGAATGCCGAGCAGGCCCAGGCACCACGGCCGCAGATCTCCCCCGCGGCGATGGCCGGGCTGATGCCGCATCTGCGCGAGGCGGCGATGCAGCTGCTGCGCATTTCCGAGCCGGCGGCGCTGGCCCGCCTGGCCTCGGCGCTGGCCAAGGCCGCCGATGCCGCCCATTGCGAGCCGCTGGCGCAAAGTGCCCGCGGCCTCGCCAGCGCCTGCGCCATGCCCAATGGCAATGTCCAGGCCGCCCGCTCGCGCCTGCTCGACGCCGTCAACGCCGCCCTGCCGACGCCCCTGGGCGAGGCCGGCCAGCAGAACCAGGCCGCCATGGGCGAGTGACCATGGCTAAATGACCGCCCCTGGGCATTGCCCCCGGGGCGTCGATTGACGCGCTCCGCGCCGGGGCGCGATGCTGGCCGCCATGGCCGATACCGACAGCAATGGCGCCGCCTGGCGCATGTCTCCCACCGCATGGTGGGCGGGACGGGCGGCACCCTACGCCACCCCCGCCAGCCCCAGCTCCCGCTACATCGCGATGCCCGACGGGGTGCGCCTGGCGCTCGATATCTGGCTGCCCGAAGGCGCCCAGGGCCCGTTGGCCACGGTGCTGCTGCACACCCCCTATTACCGCCGATTTGCCCTGACCCCCGGCAGCACGGCCGAAGCCTGCCCCAACGCCGCCAAATTCCGCGACGCCCTGGTGCCGCGTGGCTATGCGCTGGTGGTGGTGGATGTGCGCGGCACCGGCGCCAGCTTCGGTACCCGCGATTCCTTCCGCTCTCCGCGCGAGCGCGACGACAGCCGCCACATCGCCGACTGGATCGTGGCGCAGCCCTGGAGCGATGGCCGCATCGGCGCCACCGGCATCTCCTACCCCGGCGCCGCCAGCGACTTCCTGGCCAGCACCGGCCACCCGGCGGTTAAGGCCATCGCCCCCCTCTCCGCGGTCTGGGACACCTGGTCCGACCACTACTACCCCGGCGGCATCCTGCTGAACCGCCTGGCCCAGATCTATGACGACCTGATGGTGGCGATGGACCACGATCTGAGGGACAGCCTGCGCGAATTCTCCTATTTCGCCGACCCCGCCCTGGCCGGCCCGGCGCCGGTGGATGAGGACGCGGACGGCACGCTCTGCCGCGCCGCGGTCGCCGAGCACCTCGGCAATTTCCGCCAGCCCGAATTCATGGCCGGCTTCCCCTACCGCGATGAGGCGCTGCCCTATGACCCCGGCTTCACCGCCGCCGCCATCTCACCCTTCCACTACGCCGAGGGCATTCGCGAGGACGTGGCGATCTTCTCCATGTCGGGCTGGATGGATGGCGCGGGCTACGCCAATGCCGCCATCGCCCGCTGGCTGACGCTGGCGAAGAACCCCCGCCATCTCCTGCTCGGGCCATGGGATCATGGCGCCAGGATCAACACCTCGCCCTGGCGCGCGGCCGAGGCGCCTGAATTCCCGCTGATGGCGGCGGTGACGCGCTTCTTCGACGAATATCTTCTGGAAAGCCCGACCGGCCTGCGCGACGAGGCACCGATCCACTACTTCGCCCAGCATGCCGAGGAATGGCGCGCCGCCACCCACTGGCCGCCGCATCAGGCGCGCGAAACCCTGCCGCTGGGCGGCGATGGCGGATTCTCAGGCGCACCCGGCCGCACCACCCACCATACGCTCCCCGGCTGGGGCAGCGGCGATGGCACCCGCTACGAACGCATCGCCGGCATCGACAGCCGCGCCTACCACACCGACTGGACGCGGCGCGAAGCCGCCCTCACGCTCTGGACCAGCGCACCCCTGCCCGAACCCCGGGAAATGGTCGGCCATGCCATCGCCGATCTCTGGCTGGAATGTTCCGAGCCCGATGCCTCGATCATGCTCTACCTCAGCGAGGTCGAGGCCGATGGCATGTCCCGGTATGTCACCGAGGGCCTGCTGCGCGCCATCCACCGGGCCGAGGCCACGCCGCCCGCGACCTATCGCTGTGCCTGGCCCTGGCGCGATTTCTCCCGCGCTGCCGCGGCGCCGCTGACCCCCGGGCAGCCGGCGCGGATGCGCATCCCATTGCTCCCCATCGCCTGGCGCTTCTCCGCCGGCAGCCGGCTGCGCCTGGCGCTGAGTGGCACCGATGCAGACCATATCGGCCAGCATCCGCATGGCCGGCCGCCGGCCATCACGATCCTCAGCGGCGGCGAACACGCCTCCAGCCTCACCATCCCCTGGCGATGAAGGATTTTTCCATGCTGCGCCGCGCTTTGCCGTTTCTCACCCTGCCTTTCCTGCGCCTGCCGGCGCTGGCCCAGGGTTGGTCCCCTACCGGCCCCATCCGCGTGGTGCTGCCGCAAACCCCCGGCTCATCGGGCGACACGGTGGTGCGGCAGATGTCGGATGTTCTGGCGCGCGAACTCGGCCAGCCCATCCTGGTCGACAACCGGCCCGGCGCGAATGGCGCGGTGGCCGGCGCCTTCGTCAAGAATGCGCGGCCCGATGGCCAGACGCTGCTGATGGCCGGGGTCTCGATGGTGGCCTTCAACCAGCACCTCTATCGCAGCCTGCCCTATGATCCGGTGCGCGATTTTTCCTGGATCGCGCCGATGACCAACACCGCCTTCGTCGTCATCGCCTCCAAGGCCAGCGGCATCACCACCATCGCGCAGCTGGTGGAGCGCGCGAAGGCGGAGCCGGGGCGGCTGACCTTCTCGTCCGCCGGCATCGCCAATACCACGCACCTCGCGATGGAGATGCTGGCGGAGCGCGCCGGCATCGGCCTGACCCACGTGCCCTATGCCGGCAGCCCGCAGGCGCTGACCGCCGTCGCCGCCGGCCAGGTGGATTGCATGGTCAGCGTGCTGGGCCTGGCGTTGCAGCTCATCCGCGGCGGCCAGGTCGTGCCGCTGGCCTCGGTGCGCGAGACCCGCGCCGCCGTGCTGCCGGACCTGCCCACGCTGCGCGAAGCCGGCGTGGACGCGCCGGTGATCCCGGGCTGGTTCGCCCTCTGCGGCCCGGCCGGCATGAGCGAGGCCGCGGTCAACCGGATCAACGCCGCGGTGCGGGTGGGGCTGGAGGATGCCACCATCCAACGCCAGCTTGCCGCCGCCGATCTCGAACCACTGATCGGCAGCCCGGCGGATATCCGGACGCGGCTGGAGAATGACAGCCGGGTCTGGGGGGATTTCATCCGGGCGCGCGGGTTGCGGCTGGAGTAGCGCGGGCGGGCCCTGGAGAGGCGTTTGTCCCCGCCAAACCTCTCGTACCAGGGGGCATGGGCTCCCTGACCGCGTCCTGTTGAATGGCGAGTGCTACCAGGGCAATGGCAGCGCCGACACATCGCCTGCGATCCATCCGGCCTGCGACGCCATATGCAGCAGGCTCCAGACCCAATGGATCGCGGCCCCCGCGACCAGCACCGCCTCCAGCGGCCGCACCAGTTGCAGCACCAGCGCCGCGGTGAAGATGAGAAGGGCGGCCAGCAGGCCTTCCGTCTCCAGCCCCAGCCAGAGGCCGGCAAATTGCAGCGGCGGCACAAGCAGCACCGCGAGACTCAGCCACCACAATGTCGCGGGGGCGGAGAAGATCGGGTCATTGTCGCGACCCATCCGCATGTGAGATTCACGCAGCGCGTCGAGCTGGGCGTGGGAGAGGCTGTTGATGGCGATCCTGCGCATGACAGCCTCCCTCACGACCGGCCGGCGCCGCAGCGCGACGCGGCAATGCGACAGGTGGCGGCGGGGTCGCGGGAGCGGCAGTCGGCCATCGCTTCCGCCTCGGCCACGGCCTGGGTCGGGCCGAAGCCGCCGCTCATGCTGGTGACGGTCCAGGTCGAGGAATCGCCGGTCATCACCAGCGCGTATTGATGCCGCTTCGTGGCATGGGCGACGGCGCCGCAGGCCGAAGGCGCTTCCATCAGCATCCGGCAGCCCGCGCCATTCACCCGGCATTGATCCTCCGCCTCACGGAAGGCGCCGAGGCGGTCACGCTCACCGGTGACGAGCCCGAAGCCGCGCGAGGGGGCGCGGCTGGTGAAGATCACGCTGTGCGGCATCGCCGCCGTGGCTGCGCCGGCACTGACAAGCTGCAGCGCCGGGCGCCCGCGCCGGGCCGGCGGGGAGGCCTGGGTGGCGCCGGTGTTGAAGCGCGCGGCGGCGTCGCAGCGCAGCTGGCAAATCCGGGCGGCATAGGGGGCGGCGCCGGCGGCGGGGCCCGCGCCGGCCAGGCAATCGGCCATGCAGCCCTGCGCCATGGCGACCACCGGCCGCGACATCGCGGCGCGCTGTTGTTGCGCCAGCGCCGGCGTGGCGGCGAGGAGCAGGCTGCTGGCAAGGAGGAAGCGGCGCATGGAGTGTCTCCGTTTTGGCTGTGCGATGAGGGGTTTATGGCGGCGCCGTGTTTCAGCCCCGCCTTGCCGAAGCGGGTGCGGTGTTTCGTTTGTTTCTGTTCTGCGGCATCAAAAAGAACATACAACGAACAAATCCGCCCTGAACCCGTGCCGGTCGGCGGCGGAATTTCCCTTGAAGTGGGTCAATCACCCATCTACAACTCCCCTCAGCCCAGATGAGGATGCAGCGCGCTCGGGGGGGCGAGCGGTCCGAGGTTGGGCTGGTAGGGCGAGCCGGTGGGGTCGGGGGGCCTCACCGGTCGCTTCCCTCTCCGGTCGCTGCCGGGCAGGGGGGCGCCGCCCAACCGCCGTGATGCCGCTGGGCACCCGGTGGCCCGGGCAACCGGGGCGTCTTCTCCCTCGGCGCAGACACACAACGGGGGCTTTCGACAGATCATGGCGGCCGCGGAACCATTGCCATCAGGGAGCGCACAGTTCCGCGGGCGCTACATCAACAAGCTGGATGCGAAGAAGCGCGTCTCCATCCCCGCCGCCTTCCGCACCGCCCTGGCTGGCCAGCCGCTGGTCCTGCGCCGCTCCAACCGTCTCGGCTGTGTCGAGGCCTGGCCGGCCAGGCTCTTCGAAGCGCAGGTCGCCCCCATCACCCCCGCGGATGTGAATTTCGAGGAGGATGACGACAGCTTCTACGTCAATTACGCCGATACCGTGGACGCGGCGCCCGATGCCGAAGGCCGGCTGATCATGGACTCGAAGCTGCTGGAACACGCCGGTATCGCCGATTCCATCGCCTTTCTCGGCAAGAACCAGATTTTCGAGCTGTGGGAGCCGCGCGCCGCCGATGAGATGATCGAGGCCGCCCGCGCCCGCGCCCAGGCCCGCGCCCTGGCCCGGAGGGCAGGGGCATGAGCCACATCCCGGTGATGCTGGAGGAGGTGCTGCACCACCTCGCGCCCCAGGCCGCCGAAACCCATCTCGACGGCACCTTCGGCGGCGGCGGCTATGCAGAGGCGATCCTGGATTCCGGCTGCACCCTCTATGCGCTGGACCGCGACCCAGATGCGATCGCCCGCGGCGCCGCCCTGCTCGCCCGCCATCCCGGCCGGCTGCACCTGCTGCAAGCCTGCTTCGGCGACATGGTGGATGTGCTGGCCGGCCAGGGTGTGACCCAGCTCGATGGCGTGGTGCTCGACCTCGGCGTCTCCTCCTTCCAGCTCGATGAGGCCGCGCGTGGCTTCTCCTTCCGCACCGATGGCCCGCTCGACATGCGCATGGGTCATGAGGGCCCGACCGCGGCCGATCTGGTGAACACCCTGCCCGAGGGCGAGCTGGCCGATGTGCTCTACCAGTTTGGCGAGGAGCGGCATTCCCGCCGCATCGCCCGCAATATCCTGGCCGGCCGGCCCTTCCACACCACGCTGGCGCTCGCCGAGGTCATTCGCAAATCGGTGCCCCGCGACCCCTCCGGGATGGATGGCGCGACGCGCAGTTTTCAGGCGCTGCGCATTCGGGTGAATGACGAGCTGGGCGAGATCGAGCGCGGGCTGGCCGCTGCCCTGGCACTGCTCGCCCCCGGCGGGCGGCTGGTCGTGGTGTCCTTCCATTCGCTGGAGGACCGCATCGTCAAGCGCGTGCTGACCGAAGCGGCGGGGCGCGAGGCCCGCGCCTCCCGTCACGACCCGGCATCCTGGGCGATGCGCCCGAAAACCGCGGATTTTCGCCTCCTCACCCGCGGCGCCCAGCGCCCTGGCGATGCCGAAACCCGCATCAATCCGCGCGCCCGCTCCGCCCGGCTGCGCGCCATCATCCGCCTTGAGGGAGACATCGCATGATCCGGCCCCTCACCCTGCTCGCCGGCATCGCCATGGCCGGCGCCATCGGCCACACCTTCGAGGTCAAGCGCTCGGTCACCGTGCTGGACCGCGAGCTGCGCGACATCCGCCGCGCCACCGAGGAGGTGGAGGGCCGCACCCAGCTCCTCCAGGCCGAATGGGCCCGGCTGAACGACCAGGACCGTCTGCGCGGCCTGGCCGAGCGGCATCTCTCGGGCCTTTCGCCGATGCAGTCCGGCCAGTTCCAGCGGCTGGACGAGGCCGCCCGGCGCCTGCCCCTGGCCGTGGCTTGGACCGGCACCGCATCACCCTTCGCGCCGCGGCAGGAGCCGCCGGTGGTGTTGGCTGAGGCGCAAGCCACGCCGGCCGCAGCCCCGCCGCCCAGCCGCCCAACCCCTGCCGCGGCCGCGCCTGCGCCTGCCATTGTCGCTGCCGCCACGCCCGCGCAACCCGCCGCCATCCCGCGCGTGGCGGAACCCGCACCCCCCCGGCTCAACCCATCGGCCGATGCCGCGCCGCCGCGCGCAAACCGCCCCACCACCCCGGTCATCCCCGAGACGGCAACCCGCGCCATCAGCCCGGCGCAGGCCCTGCCACCGGTCGCGGCCCCCCCGACGCGGTCGATCGAACCCGCGCGCGCCGTGGCACCCCAGGTCGCCGAAGCCCGCCGCCCCGCCCCCGCGCCCCGCCCACAGGACAGCGCCGCCCTGCCGCCCGTGGCCTCGCCCATTCGCCCCGCTGTTCATGTCCAGCGTGTCGATACTGGCTCGATGCTGGGCGGCCAGGTCGGCACCATGGCCCCACCGGTGCCCTTCAACCGATGACCGACGCCCCGCTCCACCCGCAAGCGCCCGATCCGCACAGCATGCCCGCCGGCCGCGCCCAGGGCCGGCCGATCGGGAGCGAGATGCAGCGCAGCTGGCGGCCGGCGCAGATCGGCCCGCGCCTCGCCGTCTCCCGCCAGCGGGTGATCATCGCGGCCTCGGGCTTCGCCATTCTCTTCGCCGCGGTCGCGCTGAAGGCGACGGATGCGACCATCCTCTCGCCCAGCCTGCCGCGCATGGCACCCCCAGCCGCCCGGGCGCAGGTGGCCGATACCGCGGTCAGCCGCGCCGAGGTGGTGGACCGCAATGGCGAGGTGCTGGCCGTCTCGGTCCGTGGCATCGCGCTCTATGCCCGGCCAAACCTGCTGGAAAACCCCACCCGCCTGGCGCAGCAGCTCAACCAGATCCTGCCGCATTTGTCGCGCGCACACCTGCTGGAAAGGCTCACGCTGGACAGCAACTGGGTCTATCTCGACCGCTTTATCACCGACGAGCAGCAGACCCGGATCAATGCGCTGGGCCAGATCGGCCTGGGCTTCGAGACCGCCGAGCGCCGGCAATACCCGCGCGGCCGCGATGCCGCCCATGTGCTGGGCGCGGTCGGCGCCGACGGCCTCTCGCGCGGCGGCGTCGAGCAATGGTTCGACGAGCGGCTGCAGGCCAACCGCGCGCCCCTGCGCCTGTCCATCGACATCCGCGTCCAGCGCGAATTGCGTGAGGCGGTGGAGGCGAGCCGCGCCCATCACAGCGCCATCGGCGGCGCCGCCGTGATGATGGACATCCGCACCGGCGAGATCATCGGGATGGTAAGCAACCCCGATTTCATCGCCTCCGACCTCACTTCGGCGACGGCGACGTCGATGTTCAACCGCGTCACCACCGGCGTCTATGAGCCGGGCTCCACCTTCAAGCTCTTTACCGCCGCCATGGCGCTCGAGCTGGGGGTCGCCACCATCACCTCGGGCTATGACGCGACGCGGCCGATCCAACTGCCGCAGGGCCGCAGCATCAGCGATTTTCACGGCCAGAACCGCTGGCTGACGCTGCCCGAGATCGTCGCCTTCTCCTCCAACATCGCCACCGCCCACATGGCCATCGCGGTGGGGCGGCAGCGCCACCGCGACTTCATGCAGCGCATGGGCATGCTGGAGCGGCAGAGCCTGGAGCTGCCTGGCGTGGCCCGCCCGCTCTATCCCCGCGGTCGCAACTGGCTCGACGTCTCGACCATGACAATCGGCTTCGGCCACGGCATCGCGGTCACGCCGCTGCAGGTCGTGACCGGCGTGGCGGCCCTGGCCAATGGCGGCATTCTCTACACGCCCACGCTTGTGGCGCTGCCCGATGGCGAGACGCGCGAGGGGGCCCGCGTGATCAGCGAGCGCACCTCGGAGACGATGCGCCGCATCATGCGCCTCGTCGTCACCCATGGTTCGGGCTCGCGCGCCGAAGCGGCGGGCTATTTCACCGGCGGCAAAACCGGCACGGCGCAGAAGCTGGACAGCCGGGGCCAGTATATGCGCGGTCGCAACGTCACCTCCTTCGTCGGCGCCTTTCCCATGCAGGCGCCGCGCTACGCTCTCTATGTCATGCTCGATGAGCCGCAGGCGCGCGCCGATACCGGCGGGCAGGCCACCGCCGGGCTGATCGCCGCCCCGATATTCCGCCGGGTGGTCGAGCGGGTGGGGCCGATGCTGGGCCTGACGCCCGAGATCGACCGCGCGGCGGCGATCCAGGCTGGCATGGCGATGAATTTCGGCGGCAGGCCGTCGCGCGTCAGCGTCCCCGCGCCGGCACCCACACCGGCACCCCGCCCAGCGCCCCCCGGCCCGCGGGTGAATGCGCCCGCGCCACAAGGCTTTGAGCCGGCCCAGGCGCCGATCCGCCGCACCGATGCCCCGGTTCCGGGGCCGCGCGTTCAATTCGTCAGCCACACGCCCTCCAACGCTCCCTCCCACGCTCCCTCCCCTGGGGAAGCTGCCTTTGCGCCTCGATGATCTCATCGCCGGTATTGTGCCGAACACGGCGCCGCTGCCCGACGCGGTAGAGGGAATCACGGCCGACAGCCGGGCGGTGCGCCCGGGCATGATCTTCGCCGCCCTGCCCGGCGCCAGGGTGGACGGCCGGGCCTTCATCCCCGCCGCCGTGGCGGCCGGCGCGGCGGCGGTGCTGGCGCCCGCAGGCACCTCCTGGCCCGAGGGCGTGGCGTCCCGCCCCCTGCTGCTCGCAGCCGACGCCCGCGCCGCCCTCGCCCATATCGCCGCCCGCCTGGCCGGGCCGCAACCGCGCGTGATCGCCGCCATCACCGGCACCAACGGCAAGACCAGCACGGCCGATTTCCTCCGGCAGATTTTTGGCCCGGGGCGGGCCGCGGGCCTGGGCACGCTGGGCCTCATCGCCCCGGGTTTCCCGTCCGGCGAGAGCCTGACGACGCCAGACCCGGTGTCGATGCACGCGACCCTCGCGGCGCTGGCCCGCGCCGGCATCGACCACCTCGCCATGGAGGCGAGCAGCCATGGGCTGGACCAGCGGCGGCTGGATGGGGTGCAGCTCTCTGTGGCCGGCTTCACCAATCTCACCCGCGACCATCTCGACTATCACGGTGACATGGCGGCCTATCGCGCCGCCAAGCTCAGGCTTTTCGACACGCTGCTGCCCGAAAGCGGCGCCGGCGCCTTCAGCACCGAGACGGATATCGAGACCCAGGGCGCGCTGCGGGCCATCGCCGCCCGGCGCGGCCTGCGCCTGCTCAGCGTCGGCGCCGGGGGCGAAGACATCCAAATTACCAGCGCTACCCCGCTGCCCCATGGCCAGGCGTTGGAGATGCGCGTCTTCGGCCGCCCGCATGCCCTGCACCTGCCACTGCCCGGCCGATTTCAGGCCGACAACGCGGTGCTGGCCGCCGCCCTGGCGTTGTTGGCGGGCATGGATGAGGCGACAGTGCTGGACGCCCTGCCCCGCCTCGCAGGCGTGCGCGGCCGCATGGAGCTGGCCGGACGCACCGCGCAGGGCGCCGCCGCCTATGTCGACTACGCCCACACCCCCGATGCGCTGGAGCGGCTGCTGGCCGCGCTGCGGCCGCATACCCAGGGGCGCCTGGTCTGCGTCTTCGGCGCCGGCGGCGACCGTGATCCGGGAAAACGTCCGCTGATGGGGAGCGTGGTGGCGGCCCATGCCGATATCGCGATCATCACCGACGACAATCCGCGCGGCGAGGACCCGGGGACGATCCGCGCCGCCATCCATGCCGCCGCGCCGCAGGCCATGAACATCGGCGACCGCCGCGCCGCCATCGCCACGGGAATGGGGCTGCTGCGCGCCGGCGATGTGCTGGTGGTAGCGGGCAAGGGCCATGAAAGCGGCCAGACCACGGCCGGCCATACCACGCCGTTCGACGACGCGGCGGTGCTGCGGGAGTTGCTGGCATGAGCGGGCCTGATCGTCACCGCGGGGAAGAGCGCGGCGACGTGCTATGGACCAGCACCGAGCTGCGGGCTGCCACCGGTGGCAGCCTCGCCGCCGAGGTCGCGGTGGCGCGTGTGGGCTTCGACAGCCGCCAGATCCTGCCCGGCGATCTCTTCGTGGCGCTGAAGGCAGCGCGCGATGGCCATGATTTCGTGCCCGACGCCTTTGCATCCGGCGCCGCCGCCGTCCTGGTCGCGCATGGCCAGGACTCGCGCTGCCTGACCGTGCCGGACACGCTGGCCGCGTTGCATGCGCTGGGCCAGGCCGCCCGCGCCCGAACGCGCGGGACAATCGTCGCCGTGACCGGCAGCGTCGGCAAGACCACGACCAAGGACATGCTGCGCCTGGCACTCGGCGCCTTCGGCCCAACCCATGCCGCCGCGGCCAGCTTCAACAACCACATCGGCGTGCCCACCACGCTGGCGAACATGCCGCGCGAGGCCCATTTCGCCGCGATCGAGCTCGGCATGAACAACCGGGGCGAGATCGCGCCGCTCTCCCGCCTCGCCCGGCCGCATGTTGCCATCATCACCACCATCGGCACCGCCCATCTCGGCCGCCTGGGCAGCCAGGACGCGATCGCGGCGGAGAAGGGCGATATCCTGCTCGGGCTGGAGCCCGGCGGTACCGCCATCCTGCCGGCCGACAGCGCCTATTTCCCGGTGCTGCGCGCCCGGGCCGGGCGGGTGCTCAGCTTCGGCATGGCCGAAGGCGCCGATATCCGGCTTCTGGATTATGTTGCCGGCGCCTCGGACGGACGGGCGCGCATCGCCACGCCCCAGGGGCCGCTTGAGCTGGCGCTGGCCGCCCCCGGCCGGCATCTGGCCGAGAATGCCTGCGCCGTGCTGGCCGCCATCCATGCGCTGGGCCTGGATATCGCCACCGCTGCCCATGCGCTGCAGGAATTCGGCGCCGGCGCGGGGCGCGGCCAGCGCCGGACCATCGCGCTGCCCGGCGGCACCGGGCTGTTGCTGGATGAAAGCTACAACGCCTCCGGCGCCTCGGTGCTGGCGGCACTGTCGGTGCTCAAGGCGCAGCCCGGACGCCGCGTGGCCATCCTGGGCGACATGCTGGAATTGGGCGAGCACGGTCCCGCCATGCATCTCTCACTCGGCGCCGCGGTGGCGGCGAGCGCCGATCTGGTCCATACGGTCGGCCCCCTCATGGGGGCCATGCTCGGCAGCCTGCCGCCCGGTCTGCGCGGCCACGCGACGACCGATTCGACGACGCTCGCGCCGCTCGCGAGAGAATCCCTGCGGGCCGGTGACGCGGTGCTCGTCAAGGGCTCCCTCGGCATGCGCATGGCCACCATCATTCACGCCCTGGATACGCCGCCATGATTCCGCTGCTGCTCGCGCCTTTCTCGGATGATTTCATCCTCTTCAACCTGACGCGCTACCTCACCTTCCGCGCAGGTGCGGCCTGCATGACGGCGCTGTTCATCGCGCTGGTCTTCGGCGGGCGGGTGATCAACTGGCTGCGCAGCTTCCAGCGCGGCGGCCAGCCGATCCGCGAGGATGGGCCGGAATCGCATCTGCTGACCAAGAAGGGCACGCCCACCATGGGCGGCGCGCTGATCCTGCTGGCGCTCACCGTGTCGATTTTCCTTTGGGCCGACCTGCGCAATGGCTTTGTCTGGGCCGTGCTGATGGTGACGCTGGGCTTTGGCGCGCTGGGTTTCTATGACGACTGGCTGAAGGTGACCAAGCGCAACACCAAGGGTGTTTCCAGCCGCGGCAAGCTGGTGGCGCAGGCCAGCCTCAGCTTCGTCGCGGCGATCTGGCTGGTGTGGCTGCTGCCACCGGGGCTTTCCACCAACCTGGCCTTGCCGTTCCTGAAGGACACGTTGGTCCCTTTCTCCATCCTCTTCCCCTTCGTCGCCATGTTCGTGATGGTCGGAGCGTCGAACGCGGTGAACCTGACGGATGGGCTGGATGGTCTGGCCATCGTGCCGGTGATGATCGCGGGCGCGGTCTTCGCGCTGATCGCCTATCTCGTCGGCAACCGGATCTTTGCGGATTACCTGCAATTGCATGCCGTGCCCGGCGCGGGGGAGCTTGCGGTGTTCTGCTCGGCGCTGATCGGCGCCTCGCTCGGGTTTCTGTGGTTCAACGCGCCGCCGGCGGCGGTGTTCATGGGCGATACCGGCAGCCTTGCCCTCGGCGGCGCATTGGGCGCCATCGCGGTGGCCACCAAGCACGAGATCGTGCTGGCCATCGTGGGCGGGCTGTTCGTGGTGGAGACGCTTTCGGTCATCATCCAGGTCTTCTGGTTCAAGCGCACCGGGCGGCGGGTGTTTCTGATGGCGCCGCTGCACCATCATTTCGAGAAGAAGGGCTGGGCCGAGCCCACCATCGTCATCCGCTTCTGGATCATCGCCATGGTGCTGGCGCTGGTCGGACTGTCCACGTTGAAAATTCGATGACGCCATTTGCCGGGCAAAGCATCGCGGTTGTGGGGCTCGGCCGCGCCGGGCTTCCGGCGGCGCTGCGCCTGCGCGAATGGGGGGCCGAGGTCACCGCCTGGGATGATGGCGAGAAGGCCCGGGCCGAGGCCGCGGCGGCGGGGCTGACCGTGGCCGATCCGTCGGAGGATTTCCGCTTCGACGCGCTGCTGCTGTCACCCGGCATTGCGCATCTCCGCCCCCGGGCGCATCCGGCGGCGGTGGCGGCGAGGGCGGCGGGCCGGCCGATCCTGGTCGATGCGGAATTCCTGTTTCTGGCCGTGCGGGCGGCGGCGTCGGCCGCGGCCTTCGCCGGGATCACCGGCACCAACGGCAAATCCACCACCACGGCGCTGCTGGGGCATATCCTTGCCAGCACCGGCCGGCCCGTGGCGGTGGGCGGAAACCTGGGCACGGCCGCGCTTTCGATGCCCATCCTGCCGGATGAGGGCGTCTATGTCCTCGAAATGTCCTCCTACATGCTGGAGCGAATCGACGCTTTGCGATTCAACACAGCGGTGATGCTCAATCTCAGCCCCGACCATCTCGACCGCCATGGCGACATGGCAGGCTACCGCACCGCCAAGACGCGCATTTTCGCGCGCGCCCAGCCCGGCGATCTGTGCCTGCTCGGCGATGATGATGACTGGACGCGCGATGCGGTTCCGGGTTCGGTCCATGTCTCGGGCGATCACCCCACGCCGGGTGGCATCTGGGCGGTGGCTGGCGTTTTGCAGGATGATTCGGGCGTGATCCTGGACCTGGCCGAAGCCCCCAACCTGCAGGGCAGCCACAATGCCCAGAACGCCGCCGCCGCCTGTGCGATGGCGCTGCATCTCGGCGTGACGCGGGTGGCCCTCGCACCCGCGCTGCGCCTCTATCCCGGCTTGCCGCACCGCGCTGAGCTGGTGCGCAGCCATCGCGGCGTGCGCTTCATCAATGACAGCAAGGCCACCAATGCCGACAGCGCCGCCCGTGCGCTGGACAGCCACGCGAAGGTGATCTGGATCGCCGGCGGCACTGGCAAGGAAGGTGGCATCGAGCCACTCGCCCCATGGTTCCCGCGCATCGCCCATGCCTTCCTCATCGGCCGCGACGGGCCGGAATTCGCCGCCACCCTGGCCACCGCCGGCGTGCCGCACACGCGGCTGGAAACCCTGGAACAGGCGGTGACCGCCGCCGCGGAGAGGGCCTTCGCCGGCGTGGCCGATGTCGTGCTGCTCTCCCCCGCCGCCGCAAGCTGGGACCAGTTCAGCGGTTTTGACGCGCGCGGCGACCGCTTCCGCCAATTGGTCCAGGAGCTCGTCTGATGGAAGTCTCGCGCACCGACACCTCAATCCTGGGCCGCTGGTGGTGGGGGGTGGACCGCTGGACGATGGCGGCGCTGTTCTCGCTGGTGGTGATGGGCTGCATCATGGCGCTGGCCACCGGCTCGACCCGCATGCGCGACCTCTCGGCCACGGCGCAGGTGGTGCGGCAGCTGATCTTCCCGGGGCTTGCGCTGGTGCTGATCATCGGGCTGTCGCTGCTGCCGCCGAAATGGGTGGTGCGGCTGGCGCTTCTGGGCTGCGTCGGCGCACTCGGCCTCACCGCGCTGACGCTGGTGATGGGCACCGAGATCAAGGGTGGGCGGCGGTGGCTGCACATCGCCGGCCAGTCGGTCCAGCCCAGCGAATTCCTCAAGCCCGTGCTGGCCGTGACCTGCGCCTGGCTGATGGTGCAGGCGCAATCCTATGGCCGCTACGTGTCTCTGGTGGTGGCGGCCATCCCTGTGGGTCTGGCGCTGTTCATCCTCAAGCAGCAGCCCGATGTCGGCATGGCCATGGTGATCACCGCCGTCTTCGGCGCGCAGGCCTTCATGGCAGGTTTGCCGATGATGCTGCTGGCGGTATGCGCCGCCGGCGCATTGGCCGTGGGCGCGCTGGCCTACACAATGCACGGCCATGTCCGCATGCGGATCGACGCCTATATCAATCCGCCGCCCTCGGGTCCCAACATCACCCAGGAGGAGCGCTCGCTGCAGGCCTTCGGCAATGGCGGGCTCTGGGGCCAGGGGCCTGGCGAGGGGCGGGTGAAGGCCAATCTGCCCGATGCCGATGCCGATTTCGTCTTCGCCGTGGTGGGCGAGGAATTCGGCCTGGTGGTCTGCCTGGCACTTCTGGCGATCTTCGCCTTCGTCGTGCTGCGTGGATTGCTGCGGCTGGTGGATGAGCGCGACATGTTCGTGGCGCTGGCGGTGAGCGGGCTGCTGACCCAATTCGGCCTTCAGGCCTTCATCAACATGGGCAGCACCCTGCGGCTGATCCCGACGAAGGGCATGACATTGCCGCTGGTGAGCTATGGCGGCTCCTCCATGCTCGGCATCGCCATCGGCATGGGCATGCTGCTCGCGCTGACGCGCCGCCGCGGCCCGCGCAGCGAAGCGCCGACATGAGCGGCCCGATCGCCATCGCCGCCGGCGGCACCGGCGGGCACCTTTTCCCGGCCGAGGCTCTGGCGGCCGAGTTTTCCGCCCGCGGCGAAAACGTGGCCCTGTTCACCGATGCGCGCAGCAGCGCCTTCGCCAGCAATGCTTTTGCCAATGCCGAGCGCTTTGTGCTGAAGGGCGAGGGCATTGCCGGGCGCGGCGTGCGAAAGGCTGCGCGCGGCGCCATGCAGCTGGCCGTCGGCAGTTGGCAGGCGCGGGGCATCCTCAAGCGGCTGGGTGCCCGCGCGGTGGTGGGCTTTGGCGGCTATCCGGCGATTCCGCCGGCGCTGGCAGCATTGAGCCTGGGTGCAGCCCGGCCGGTTCTGGTGCTGCATGAGCAGAATGGCGTGCTGGGCCGCGCCAACCGGCTTCTCGCCAGGCGTGCGGATGCCCTGGCGCTCTCCTTCGCCGAAACCCAGAAGGTACCCGCCGGTGCGCACGTGCATGTCGTGGGCAACCCGGTGCGCCCGGCGCTGCAGGCGCTGGCTGGCCAACCCTATCCCGGTACCGAGGGCGGCCTGCGGCTGCTGGTGCTGGGCGGCTCGCTCGGCGCGCGGGTGTTTTCCGACCTGGTGCCCGGCGCGGTGGCGGCCCTTCCCGCCGAATTGCGCAGCCGGCTGATGATCACCCAGCAATGCCGGGCCGAGGATCTGGACCGGGTGCGCGCCGCCTATGCCGAACTCGGCGTGCCAGCGGAACTCTCGCCCTTCTTCCCCGACGTCGCGCGGCATTTGTCGATGGCGCATCTGGTGGTGGCCCGCGCCGGCGCCTCGACCATTGCCGAGCTGGCCTGCGCCGCCCGCCCCGCATTGCTGGTGCCGCTGCCCAATGCGATCGACGATCATCAGACCGCCAATGCCCATGTGCTGAGCGATGCGGGGGCAGCGCGCCTGCTGCCGCAGAGCGGGCTGACGCCGGAATTGCTGGCGGCGGAGATGGTGGGTTTCCTCAGCTTTCCGGCGCGCATGCTGGCGGCTTCCGTTGCTGGAGCAAGCATTGCCCGGCCCGGCGCGGTGCGTGAGTTGGCGGATCTGGTTTTGGCACTTGTGAAGGAACGCCGCTGATGCGCGCGCTACCGCTTTCCATCGGCACTATTCATTTTGTCGGCATCGCCCGCCGCGGAGCGGCCCTGATGACCCGCCGCGGCGCGGCCTTGAAAAAAGGAAGCCGCTGATGCGCGCGCTCCCCTTGTCCATCGGCACCATCCATTTTGTCGGCATCGGCGGCATTGGCATGTCGGGCATTGCCGAGGTGCTGAACAATCTCGGCTACACAGTGCAGGGCAGCGACATCGCGGAGGGTGCGAATATCACCCGCCTGCGCGCGGCCGGCATCTCGGTCGCCATCGGCCATGCGGCGGAAAACCTCGGCGCAGCGCAGGTCGTCGTCGTCTCGACCGCGGTCAAGCGCGACAATCCGGAGGTGCAGGCCGCGCGCATCCGCATGCTGCCGGTGGTGCGCCGGGCCGAGATGCTGGCCGAATTGATGCGGCTGAAATGGGCGATCTCCATCGGCGGCACGCATGGCAAGACCACGACCACATCGCTGGTGGCCGCCGTGCTGGAGGCGGCGAAGCTCGACCCCACCGTGATCAATGGCGGCATCATCAACGCCTATGGCACCAATACCCGCCAGGGTGCCGGCGAATGGATGGTGGTGGAGGCAGATGAGAGCGACGGCTCCTTCCTGCGGCTGCCCAGCACGGTGGCCATCGTCACCAACATGGACCCCGAGCATCTCGACCATTGGGGCACCGGGGATGCGATGCGCGAGGGTTTCCGGCAGTTCGTCTCCAACATCCCGTTCTATGGCTTCGCGGTGCTGTGCGTGGATCATCCGGATGTCCAGGCGATGATCCCGCATCTCGACCGCCGCATCGTCACCTACGGCTTCTCGCCCCAGGCCGATGTGCGGGCCGAGAAGATGCTGACCGACCGCCTGGGCGCCACCTTCGAGGTGGTGGTGCAGGATCGCGCCACAGGCCGCGCGCGCACCCTCAAGCCCTTCCGCCTGCCCATGCTGGGCGCGCACAACGTGCAGAATGCGCTGGCCGCCATCGCGGTCGGCGTGGAGATGGATGTGCCGGAGGATACGATCCGCTCCGCACTCGCCGGCTTCAAGGGTGTCAAGCGCCGCTTCACCCGGGTGGCCGAGGTGGGCGGCATCACCATCATCGATGATTACGGCCATCACCCCGTGGAGATTGCCGCCGTGCTCAAGGCGACCCGCCAGGCCGGCGCACGTGATGTCGTGGCCGTGGTGCAACCGCATCGCTACACCCGCCTCGAAGCCCTCTTCGAGGATTTCTGCAAGTGCATGAACGATGCCGGCACGGTGATCGTGGCCGATGTCTATGCCGCCGGCGAAGCGCCGATCGAGGGTTTCGACAAGGACGCGCTGGTCGATGGGCTACGGGCGCGCGGGCATCGCTCGGTGGTGCCGTTGCCGGGGCCTGAAACCCTGCCGGACATGATCCACGCCATCGCCAAGCCGGGCGATTACGTGGTATTCTTGGGCGCCGGCACCATCACCAACTGGGCGCATGCGCTGCCTGAAAAGCTGGCCGCGCTGCAGGGCCCCAACTACACGAGCCGGCGGGCATGAGGATGCAGGCCACCACCCATGCCATCCCCGCCATTCGCGGCCGCGTCCAGGCCGGGCTGGCACTGGCGCCCTTCACCTGGTTCCGCGTCGGTGGGCCGGCGGAATGGCTGGTCAGGCCGGCCGATGAGGAGGATCTCTGCGGCCTGCTGGCAGCGCTCCCCGCGGCCACGCCACTGACCGTGATCGGCGCCGCCTCCAACCTCATCATCCGCGATGGCGGGATTCCGGGCGTGGTGCTGCGGCTCGCGCGCGGCTTCTCCGACATCGTGCTGGAGCAGGACGGCATCATCGCCGGCGCCGCGGCGCTGGACGCCACCGTCGCCGAACACGCGGCGGCCGAGCGGCGCATCGGGCTGGAGTTTTTGTCCGGCATACCGGGCACCATCGGCGGCGCGGTGGCGATGAACGCCGGCGCCTATGGCAGCGAAGTGAAGGATGTCCTGGACTGGGTGGAGGTCGCCACCGCCGGGGGCGTGACGCGGCTTCCCGCGGCGGCGCTCGGCTTTGCCTATCGCCACGCCGCTTTGCCGACCCGTGCCGTGGTCACCCGCGCCCGCTTCCGCACCTCGCCCGGCGATGCCGGTCCGCGCATGGCCGAAATCCGTGCGGCGCGCGAGGCGACGCAACCCATCCGCGCCCGCACCGGCGGCAGCACCTTTCGCAACCCCGATGGCCATAAGGCCTGGGCCCTGATCGATGCCGCGGGCTGCCGGGGCCTGACGCGCGGCGCGGCGCAGGTCAGCGAGAAGCACTGCAATTTTCTGCTCAACCTCGGCTGCGCCACGGCTGCGGATATCGAGGGTCTGGGCGAAGACGTCCGCGCCCGCGTGCGCGCGCAAAGCGGCATCGACCTCCATTGGGAAATCGCCCGGATCGGCGAGTCCGCCCCTGCGGACATGGGAGCGCCGCGATGAACGACATCGCGGTTCTGCTTGGCGGCATCTCCGCCGAGCGCGAGGTCAGCCTCAACACCGGCGCGCAGGTGATGGCCGCGCTGGCCGAGGCCGGTTTTTCGCCCCGCGCCATCGACGTCACCGCCGATCTCGGCGCGCTGATCGCGGCCCTGACCAACCCGCGCCCGGACGCCGTCTTCAACGCCCTGCATGGCCGCTTCGGCGAGGATGGCTGCATCCAGGGCGTGCTGGATTGGCTGGGCCTGCCCTATACCCATTCGGGCGTGCGCGCCTCGGCACTCGCCATGGACAAGGCGGCCGCCAAGGCACTGTTTTCCGCCCATGGGCTGCCCGTGGCACGCCACTGTGAAATCACCGCCGAGGCGCTGGCGGCGGAGGACCCGCTGCCCCGCCCCTATGTCCTCAAGCCGGTCAATGAGGGCTCCTCCGTCGGCGTCTCCATCCTGCGCGAGGGCGACAATCGTCGCGCCGCCATCGCCCGCGAATGGAAGCACGGCAGCCGCATCATGGCGGAAGAATTCATCCCCGGCCGCGAACTGACCGTGGCGGTCATGGGCGACCGCGCGCTGACCGTGACCGAGATCGAAACCAGCCTCGCCTTCTATGATTACGAGGCGAAATACGCCGATGGCGGCAGCCGCCATTCCCTGCCCGCTTCCGTGCATCCCGCCATCGCGCAGCAGGCGATGGAGGTGGCACTGGCCGCCCACAACGCGCTGGGCTGCCGCGGCGTCTCGCGCAGCGATTTCCGCTATGACGACACGGCGGGCGAACCAGGGCGGCTGATCCTGCTCGAGGTCAATACCCAGCCGGGCATGACGCGCACCTCGCTGCTGCCCGAACAGGCCGCCCATTGCGGCATCGCCTTCCCGGCACTCTGCCGCTGGCTGGTGGAGGAGGCGCGGCATGGCGGTTAAGACCCCCCGCCCGCCAGCGCGCGAACCCGTCACCGCCCGCCCGCGCGCCACCAAACCGGGTGCCAGCGCACAGCGGCCCAGCGGCGTGAAGCTCTGGTTGCGTCGGCAGCGGTATCTCGTCCGGCCGGTGCTGCTCGGCATGACCGGCATCGCCGCCTGTGGGTTGATCGTGGCCGGCGTGCTGGCCTCCGATCCCGCTGCCCGGCTGCGCGGCATCGCCTCTGCCATCAGCGGCACCGGCATCGGCTTCACCGTGCAGGAGGTGCGGGTCGATGGCCGCGAATACACCCCGCGCGATATCTTCGAGGCGGCGCTGGGCGTGAAGCGCGGCGACGCGACGCTGGGCTTCTCGCCGAGCGAGGCGCGCGCCCGCCTGGAGGCTTCGGCCTGGATCGAGAGCGCGCATGTCGAACGCCGCCTGCCCGGCACCATCATCGTGCGCATCACCGAGCGTCGCGCCTTCGCGATCTGGCAGCGCGATGGCCGTTTCTCGGTCATCGACCGCGAGGGGCGGGTGATGCAATCCGACAATATCGGCGCCTTCGGCCCGTTGCCGCTGGTGGTGGGTGCGGGCGCCAATGCCGCCGCAGCTGGCATGATCGACCTGTTGCGGGCCCAACCATCCCTCGCCGGCCGGGTCGAGGCCGCGGTGCGCGTCTCCGAACGGCGCTGGAACCTCCGCCTCAATGGTGGCGCGGATATCCTGCTGCCCGAGGGGCATGAGGCAGCCGCCATCGCCCGCCTGGTCGAGCTGCAGGCGCGCGAGCGGCTGCTCGACCGCCCACTCGCCGCCATCGACATGCGCCTGCCCGACCGCCTGGTGGTGCGCCCGCAGCCCACCCCGCCGGCACCACCCGCCACGCCAACACCTGTCCGGAGCACCCGCGGATGAATCAACTCGTCCGTTTCACCGCACCCGCCAACGAGATGCCGATGCGCAGCCAGCGCCGGCGCGGCGCGCGTTCTGGCAATTTCGGCGTGCTCGACATCGGCACGACCAAGATCGTCTGCGTCATCGGCCGGATCGAGGGCGATGGCACGCCACGCGCGCTCGGCTTCGGCTGGCAAAAGGCGGCGGGCGTCAAGGCCGGCTCGATCATCGATCTCGAAGCCGCCGAACTCGCCATCCGCGCCGCCGTCGCCCATGCCGAGGAGATGGCCGACGTCCAGCTCAAGGGCGTCATCGTCAATCTCTCCTGCGGCCAGCCGGAAAGTCGCAGCCAGAATGTGCAATGGCCGGTCGGCGGACGGGCTGCGACGGAGGCCGATCTGCGCGCCATGCTGCATGAGGGCCGCCGCAGGGCCGAGGCGGAGGGTCGCTCGGTGCTGCACGCACTCCCGCTGGGCTTCACCGTCGATGCCACACCGGGCGTGCCCGACCCGCGCGGCATGGTGTGCGACACGCTCTCCGCCCGGCTGCATGTCGTGGACGCCGCCGAGAATGCGCTGTCCAACCTCGCTTTGTGCCTCAGCCGCTGCGACCTCGATGTGGAAGAGGTGGTGAGCGCCCCCTTCGCCGCAGGCCTCGCCTGCCTCGACGCCGATGAGGCGGAGCTCGGCACCGTCATCATCGAAATGGGCGGCGGCACCACGGCCCTCGCCGTCTTCGCCGAGGGCCATCTCTCCCACACCGCGCAGCTGCCGATCGGCGGCTGGCAGGTGACCAATGACCTCGCCCGCGTGCTGAGCACCCCCATCGCCCATGCCGAGCGGCTGAAGACCATGCATGGCAGCGCGCTGGAAGGTGACGATCGCGGCGAGATGCTGCCCGTGCCCCAGGTCGGCGAGAGCGCGGAACACCTCGCCCGCGTGCCGCGCCGAATGATCACCTCCATCATTCGCCCGCGCGTCGAGGAAACCTTCGAAATGCTGCGCGACCGGCTGGAGACCGCCGCCCTGCCGCGCGACATGACCAGGCGCATCGTGCTGACCGGCGGCGCCAGCCAGCTCATCGGCGTCTCCGAGCTCGCCGCCCGGGTGCTGGACCGTCCGATCGGCCAGATCCGGATTGCCCGCCCCCGCCAGGTGCGCGGCCTGCCGGAGACCGCGGCCGGCGCCGCCTTTTCCACCGCCATCGGCCTGATGCATTGGGCCGGCGGCCATGGTCGCCCCGTCATCGACCTCGGCCAGGCGCCCGCCGAGCAAGGAACCCTTCGCCGACTCGGCGAGTTCCTCCGACGTTGGTGGTGACCATGAAGGAAGCTGTAACAAACCCAACCGAAATCCTGTGGATAAGGTGGATCACGGTGAAATCCCCCTGCGCGGGGCAGACGCGAATCGCAATCAACGCTTAACGTCCGAATGTCGGAGAACCCCCATGACCCTGAACCTCACGTTGCCTGTCGCCCAGCACACGGATTTTTCCCCCCGCATCGCCGTCATTGGCGTCGGCGGCGGCGGGACCAATGCTGTCAACAACATGATTGCGCTCGGGTTGGAGGGCGTGGAGTTCATCGTCGCCAACACCGACGCGCAATCCCTGGTGCATAGCCGCGCCGAGCGCCGCGTGCAGCTCGGGCCCCACCTGACCCAGGGCCTGGGCGCCGGCGCCAAGCCGGAGATCGGCCGAGCCGCCGCCGAGGAGGCGACCGACGAGCTGGCCCGCCATATCGAGGGCTGCCACATGGTGTTCATCACCGCTGGCATGGGCGGTGGCACCGGCACCGGCGCGGCGCCCGTTATCGCCCGCATGGCGCGCGAGCGGAATGTGCTGACCGTGGGCGTGGTGACCAAGCCTTTCGATTTCGAGGGTGCGAAGCGCAAGCGCGCCGCTGACCAGGGCATCGAGGAGCTGCAGCAATTCGTCGACACGCTGATCGTGATCCCGAACCAGAACCTCTTCCGCCTGGCCAATGAGCGCACGACCTTCGCCGAGGCCTTCAAGATGGCCGACAACGTCCTCTATATGGGCGTCAAGGGCGTGACCGACCTCATGGTCAACCCGGGCCAGGTGAATCTCGACTTCGCCGATATCCGCACCGTGATGGCGGAGATGGGCAAGGCGATGATGGGCACCGGCGAGGCCG
>CAYNBM010000045.1:4111-32250 GCA_964395305.1 uncultured Rubritepida sp. | reverse complement strand
CGGCGCGGGGTTGGCCGGCGCCGGTGCTGGCCGCGGCATTGCCGGCGGTGCTGGCCCGGCGCGACCTGGCCGCCCTGGCGCGCGGCCGGTGTCCGCCGCGCGGCACCGCCGACCGGCTGGCGCTGGTTCTGGCGGCCTGGCGCCGGCGTGCCTGATCCTTCGGCGGATTGTCATGGCGGCGCCGTGCGCCCGCCACAAAGCTCTGGCACCCCGCGGCGATCCGGGGCAATTCAATGCATAGGATAGTGGAGTCTCAATCGTGGCGCGTTATCTCGTGACCGGCGGGGCCGGCTATGTCGGCAGCCATGTCGTCCTCGCACTGCTCGACCGCGGCGATGACGTCGTCGTGCTGGACAATCTCTCCACCGGTCATCGTGCCGCCGTGGCGCCGGCGGCGGGCTTCGTCCAGGCCGATCTCGGCGACGCGAAGGCCGTGGCCGAGGTTTTTGCGGGTTGGAAATTCGATGCGGTGTTCCACATGGCGGCGCTCTCGCTGGTGGGGGAGAGCATGCGCAGCCCGCTGCACTACATCCGCAGCAATGTCAGCAATTCGCTGGGGCTGGCCGAGGCCGCGGTGAAGGCGGGGGTGCTGCGGCTGGTGTTCAGCTCCACCGCCGCGATTTTTGGCGTGCCGCGGGTGGTCCCTATCGCCGAGAACGCGCCTAACGAGCCGGTGAACCCCTATGGCGAGAGCAAGCTGATGGTGGAGCGCGCGCTGGGCTGGGCCGATTCGGCGCATGGCCTGCGCACGGCTTGCCTGCGCTATTTCAATGCCGCCGGGGCCGACCCGCTGGGCCGCGCGGGCGAGGAGCATGAGCCGGAGACGCATCTCATCCCGCGCGCCATCCTGGGCGCTCTGGGGCGGTCGGAGCCGGTGACGATCTTCGGCACGGATTACGACACGCCCGATGGCACGGCGATGCGCGATTATGTCCATGTCGCCGATCTGGCGGCGGCGCATCTGGCGGTGCTGCCGCGGCTGGAGGAGGGCTCGGTCGCCTATAACCTGGGCAATGGCACCGGGCATTCGGTGCGCGAGGTGATCGCGGCGATCGAGCGGGTGTCGGGCCGGCCGGTGCCGCATCATGTCGGGCCGCGGCGGGAGGGGGACCCGCCGGTGCTGGTCGCGAGCTCTTCGCGCATCCGGGCGGAGACGCGCTGGCGGCCGGTGCATGACAGCCTGGACGAGATCGTCCGCACGGCCTGGGCCTGGCACGTGGCGCATCCGCGGGGCTATGGCGAGGGCGTCGCTTCGGCGGCGTGAGCTTGCTCTGGCAGGCGTTTTGCGGGGCGGCCGAGCCGGCGCCGTGGCGCGAGACCTATCCGGCGGTGATGCCGGATGGACGGGTGCTTCTTCTGCCCATTCGCGATTATGGCGATGTCGGCGTGGCCGAGCTGATCGGCAATCAGGCGAGTTTTGCGGTGGTGCGCGCGCTGGTCGGCTTCATGGCCGAGGCGGTGGCGGATTTGCGGGCGGAGGTGGTGGTGGGGCTGCCGACACTGGGGCAGGTGTTCGCGCCGGGGGTGGCCGAGGCGCTGGGGCACAGGAACTGGGTGGCGCCGGGCTACACGCGGAAGCGCTGGTATGAGGAGGGGTTGAGCGTGGCCATTGCCAGCTCGACCGGGCCGGAGACGCGGCGGCTTTGGCTGGACCCCCGGGTGGTGGGGCGGCTTTCAGGGAAGCGGGTGTTGTTGGTGGATGATGTGATGTCGTCCGGAGCCTCGGCCAGGGCGGGGTTGGAGCTGCTGGCGCTGGTGGGGGTGCGGCCGGTGGGGGTGGCGATGGATCAGGGCGGGCGGTGGCGGAAGGGCTTTTGCCCGGATGTGTCGGTGCGGGCCGGGTTTACGACGCCGCTACTGCGGCGAGTGGTCGGGGGATGAGCGTCGGCATAGCGGTGAAGACCGTTATTTGCGGACAAATACCAGGGGTGGTGTCCGTGAGCGGACTCGCCACGAAATGTGGTGCAGAGGGCGGATGAAGGTTTCAAACAACACGCCTTAGTTTAGGAAAATTTTCAAATCTTGTCAAGCCCGCCAGATCTTTTCCGGCCGTCCAGGGGCGTCACAGGTTCCCAGCCACATCCATCCGCTGATGAAGCACCCTGATGACGGTGAGCACCCCATCGGCCCCAATCCGGAAGAACAGCACATGCGACCCTACAACCGCCTTCCGATACCCCGCCCGGATGTCATCCGCCGCTCGGCTGGTCATGCTCCCCGCGGCCAGCCGCTGGCATGCGTCGCGAACCCCCAGCACATAGCGCTCAGCCTGCGCCTCACCCCATCGGTCTGCTGTATAGTCCCAGATATCAGCGATATCTGCCTGAGCGGCGGGCGACAGAACAAGACCGCCCATCCCCGCTAAATCCGCTTTTTGCTGGCGATAAACCCCTCAAAGTCAAACGCGCTCGGCGCCCCCGATTCCTCCCCCTCCACCAGCGCGGCGCGCAGCGCCCGCAGCTTCGCCTCATGCTCCTCCAGCAGCCGCAACCCCGCCCGCACGACATCGCTGGCAGAGCCGTAACGCCCCCCCTGCACCTGCTCGTCGATGAAGCCGGCAAAATGGTCGCCGAGTGAAATGGATGTGTTCCGCGCCATGCCGCAGCCCTCCTGTCACCATGCAAATATACCAAAAATTGGTACTGCGCGACTCCCAAGGCTTACCCCGGACCAACCGCCGCGCCACCGCTCCCCCGCCCAAACCGCTCCCACCCCAAAAACCCGACCATCACCAAAAGCCCAGCCCCCGCCATCACCACCATCCCCGCCCGCACCCCCAGCCCATCCGCCAGCACTCCCATCGCCAGCACCCCAAACGGGCTGCACCCAATGCAGGTCGTGACCAGCCCCAGCACGCGGGAGCGCATCGCCGGCGGCGCCGCCGCCATCGCGATCGAGGTCTGCAACGCCGCGAACCGCGCCGTCCCTAGCCCCCCCAGCACCAGCAAACCCAGCGCCAGCCAGTAATTGTCCATCTGCGACACCACCAGCAGCAGCACCAGAAAACTGCCCGAGCCCACGACGAAACTCGCCGCCCCCGGCGCCCGTCCCGGCCGCAGCGTCAGCCACAGCCCGCCCAGCAGCGCGCCAAACGGCTCCGCCGCCGCCAGCAGCCCCACCGCCGCGCCCGAAACCCCGAAGGCCACCCCGCCAAAGGCCGGCAGCACCGCGCCATAGGCAAAGGCAAACACATTCATCACCAGCGTCAGCGCCAGCACCAGGCGCAGCCTGGGGTCGCCGCGGGCGAAGCGCGCCGCCTCGGCAATGCCGGCGAAGGAGAGCGCCGCCACCCCCGCCGCCCGCGGCACGGGACGGATGCGCAGCGCCAGCCCCAGCGCCACCAGGTGAAACACGCAGGCGATCGAGACCGCGACGGCCAGCCCCGTCCACTGGAACAGCGCGCCGCCGAGCATGGGCCCCAGCGCGCGGGTGGCGCTGCCGGTCAGCGTGTCGAAGGCAATGGCCCGCACGATATGCTCGGGCGGCGCCAAATCCGCCGCCATGCGCCGCCGCGTCGCCATCTCGCCGGACCAGGAGAGCCCGGCCACCAGCCCCTGCACCATGAGGTGCCAGGGCGCCAAAAGCCCGGCCACCGCCAGCGCCACCACCACCCCGGCCGAAAGCGCCGATGTCGCCTGCAGCGCCGCCAGCACCAGCCGCCGGTCGAAGCGCTCGGCCAGCGCGCCGGCAACCGCACCCAGCAGCAGCATGGGCAGCGCGCGCATCATCACCACCGCCGAGACGGCCAGCGCCGAGCCGGTCTGCTGAAACACCCACAGCGTGCCGGCCAGGATCTCCAGCCAGCGCATGGCATTGGCGATGCCGCCCAGCAGCCACACCCGCCGGTAATCCGGCAGGCGCAGCAGCCCCAGAATGGTCATTTCATCGCGGCTTCGTGCATCCACCGCGCCAGGGCCAGCATCGCCGCGTCCTGATGCGGCTGGCCGATGAGCTGCACGCCCATGGGCATGCCGCGCACCGCCAGCACCGGCACCGTCACCGCCGGGCAGCCCAGCGCGGAGGTCCCGGCATTGCAGGAGGGGTCTCCGGTCGGTCGCGGGTTGTCGGCGGCGTCATTGGCGAGTGGGTTCCACACCGG
The DNA here is from genome assembly GCA_964395305.1 of uncultured Rubritepida sp. Taxonomy (GTDB): domain Bacteria; phylum Pseudomonadota; class Alphaproteobacteria; order Acetobacterales; family Acetobacteraceae; genus Rhodovarius. The sequence continues at coordinate 28,151 of CAYNBM010000045.1, read as the reverse complement.
CGCGGGGCCGGGGCAGGCCGGCGCGATCAGCGCATCGGCCAAGGGCGCCACCGCCGCATGGGCGGCGCGCATTGCCGCCCGCTCGGCCAGCAAGGCGGCATAATCCTCGGCCGTGGTGGCGGCCGAGGCATCCAGCCTGGCCCGCATCCGCGCCGAAATCTTTTCCCGGTCGAGATTGCGGAAGGCCCAGCGGTTCTCGAAGGCGGTGATCCGCGTCCCCACCGCCATGGCATTGCCCACCGCGCGCTCCAGCGCCGCCAGCAGCGGGTGATCCTCCGGCCAGAGCAACTCAACCCCCAGCCCGCGCGCGAAGCGCTCGAAGGCCTCCTGCGACTCCGCATCGATCCGCGGCCAGCATTCCGTGCGCATGACGGCCAGCCGCATCGGCCGCCGCGCCGGGGGCGTGGCCATCGGCCCCATCACCCCTGGCGTCCCCGGGTCGCCGCCCACGCGCGACGAAATCTCCCGCGCCACCGCCCAGATATCCTCGGGCGCATTGCCATGCGGCCCGGCGGTGGATTGGCTCGTGCCCTGCCGCTCGCCGCGGTGAATGCCGCCCTGCGTCGGCTTCAGCGCCCAATTGCCGCAATAGGCGGCGGGCCGGATGATCGAGCCCGCGACCTGGGTGCCGATCGCCACCGGCACAAACCCCGCCGCCACCGCCGCCGCGCTGCCCGAGGAGGACCCGCCCGGCGTATGCGCGGCATTCCAGGGGTTGGTGGTCGGCCCCGGCTCGCTCATGCCCAGTTCGGTGGTGACGGCCTTGGCCAGGATGATGGCGCCGGCCTCGCGCAGCGCCTGCACCATGGCGCTGTCGCGTTTGGGCCAGTTCCGCGCATAGGCCTCGCAGCCCATCTGCGTCGGCATGTCGGCGGTCTCGATCAGGTCCTTGATGGCGATGGGCATGCCATCGATGGGCGAGAGTGGCCGCCCCGCCGCGCGGCGCGCGACACTGGCATCCGCCGCCGCCCGCGCCCCCTCGATGTTGATGGAGACAAAGGCCCGCACCACCGGCTCGCGCGTCACGGTGCGCTCCAGGCAGCCCTCCAGATAGGCCCTGGCATCCATGGCGCCGGTCGGCACCACGTCATGAAATGTCAGGCCGCGCCACGCAGGATCATAGACCATGTTCCACCCTCCAATCCGTTCTCCGCAGCTTCGGGGCAGCGGCGCGGCTCGGCAAGGGGTTCAGGGCGCCGGCGCCACCGCCGTCTCGCGCATCACCGCCGCCATGCTGCGGAACGCCGCCGCCGCGGCGCGCTCCTCGGCCGAGGCCTGCTGCGCCTGCATATAGGCCCCCAGCCTGCGGGCATGCGCCACCAGCGCCGCCCCCCTGGGCAACCGCTCGGCCGAGAAGGCGGCCAGCGCCGCGGGCACCGGCGCGGCCGACAGCGCGGCGACCAGCGCCCGTGCATCCTCCGCCGCCTTGGTCACGCCCATGCCGAGATGCGGCCGCGCCACGAAGGCGGCATCGCCCAGGATCACCATCCGCCCGCAGGCCATCTCCGGCACTTCGAGGTCCTGGATGGGCTGGAAGAACAGCGGCTCGGCCATCGCCACCACCTCGGCGAAGCAGGGGGCGAGCAGCCGGGCGGCATCCTCCCGCGCGGCGGCGATCAGGGCAGGGCGGATGCGCGGCGGCGGGATGCCATCGGGGTAATGCCGCCCCTCGGCGTCGGTCTGCATGTCGCGCAGCAGCGCCTCATCCGCCGGCCGATACCAGACGATGTTGAAGCGCCGGCGCCCCGGCGCGGTCGCGTCATCCTCGCCGGCCACGGGGTAGCCCAGGATTTGCTCGCCCTCGGGCAGGCAGAAGGCGAAATGCGGCATCAGCGCCGCCCGCGTGGCGGGCGAGAGCCGGCCCTCCGGCACCACCGCCCGCCAGGCGACATAGCCGGCATAGCGCGGCTGCACCTCCGGCCAATGCAGCGCGCGAATGGTCGAGCGCAGCCCATCCGCGCCGATCAGCACATCGCCCGCCATGCGCGTGCCGTCGGCGAGCTGCGCGGTCACGCCCGCCGAATCCTGGTCCGCCCGCACCACCCCGCTGCCATGCCGCAGGATGCCCGGCGGCAGGGCCTCCAGCAGCAGCGCATGCAGGCGCGACCAGCTCGTCAGCTCCTGCGGCAGGTCGAGCCGCCCCAGCACCGCGCCGTCGCGCCCATAGGTCACCCGGCCCAGCACCGGCACACCGACGGCTGCGTCCGCCGCCACCCCCGCCTCGCGCAGCGCGGCGAAGAGCGGCGGGTGGGTGACGATGCCCGCCCCCCGCCCGGCCAGCGCCGCCGCCCGCTCATGCACCGCTACATCCCAGCCGGCACGGGAAAGCAGATTGGCGCAGAACAGCCCCGCCAGCGAACCGCCGGCGATGATCGCCCGGCCGGTCAGGCCGTGGCTTCCGCGGCCGGAAAGTTCAGCTCGAGGGTGACGCCATTGGGGTCATCGACAAAGATCTGGTGCAGGTCGAGGTTGGGCACCGTGCGCTCGAAGAACTTGTGGCCGGCGCGCTCCAGCTTCGCCCGCATCTCCGGCACGCCGGTGGCGACGAAGGCGATGTGGTCGATGGTGCCGGTGCCGGTCGCGTCATCGCCCCCCTTGTCGCCGAGATAGCCGGCCAGGCCTGCCTTGTCGTTGGGGTCGATGCCGATGACATGCACCACCGCCTGCTCGCCATGGTAGAGCCAGACCCCGGGGAAGGGGAAATTCGGCCGCGGGCCGGCATGGAAGCCCATGATGTCCTCGTAGAAGCTCTGGGTCTCCGCCAGCCGGATGGTGCGGATGGAACAATGGTCGAGCCGTTGAATGCCCATGGGTGCCTCCTGGATTGGGTGTTGGCAACTCCTAAACATGTCCGTCCCGGGAAGGGAATGGAATGTTCAGAATGCCGGTTGGATTGCCTGGGTTGTTGAATTGTCGGCCGGGCGCTTGCGCAACCGGCCGCGCCGGTCAGCGCGGCCGCACCGGCAGCCCCTGGGCGCGGAAGCGCGCCTCGACCACATCGAGATCATGCAGCCCCGCCGGATTGGCGCGGCTGGGTTGCTCATGCATGCGCGGCGCCCGAAGCACCCGCCACAGGCCCAGCAGCCGGTGCAGCTCCGCCAGCGGTTCGACATGGTCGTCCACCCGCAGGTCGATATCGGAGAAATCCTCGGTGGTGATCAGGCGCAGCGCCGCCGATTGCCGGCCGCGCCGGTCGCCCCCCGCGGCCTCGCCGGCATCGAGCGCCGCCAGGAGGCGTTCGGGCAGGTCGAGCTCGGCGCGGGTGACGAAGGCGGCCACCGTATCGGCCACCACCGCCTCGCCCGAGAGCATATTGCCCGCGACCGACCAGCCCGACCCCGTGACATGGCCGCACCATTCCACGCAGCGCTGGCCGGTCCAGGCGGCGGAGCGGCCATGGCGGTCGATGGCATGGACCTGGCGCAGCGCCCGGCCCTCATCCATGGCCACGGCGCCCTCGATGGCCAGCGCAGGTGCCACGCCGCGCGCCATGGCATCGAGGATGGCGGGGCCGAGATAGCGGTTGGTCATACTCTGGGTGGCGACCGCGCCCACGCCGGCGCGCAGATGCGGCACCGAGGAACCGACCGCGAGGTTGCAGGTCGTCACCGCGACGGCGAAGGCGCCGGAGCTGGGGTCATGGGCAAGGATGGACCAGGTCATGGCGGCGCACTCCGTTCTGGCGGCGGGAGGTGATGATAGCCGGATTCGGTCGGGATGGCGCGCTTCGCGTTGCGCGCCGGCGGCGGCTCAGGTATGCAGGGGAAAAGGAGAAACGCCATGGTCCAACGCCGAATTGTCCTGGCTGCCCCGCTGGCTCTGGCCGCGCCCGCCCTGGCGCAGCCATCCTGGCCGCAGCAGCAGGTCCGCCTGATCGTGCCCTTCGGGCCGGGTGGGGCGATCGACACGCTCAGCCGCACCGTCGCCGCCCGCTTTGCTGAGTTTGCCAATGGCCAGAACCTGGTGGTGGAGAACCGTGCCGGCGCGGGGGGCACCATCGGCGGCGCCTTCGCCGCCCAGCAGCGGCCCGATGGCACGACGCTGATGATGGCCGATGTGGGCGCCAATGCCATCGGCCGGCTGCTGTATCCGTCGTTGGCCTATGACCCGCTGACCGCCTTCACCCCCATCATCCATCTGGTGAACCTGCCCGGCGCGCTGATCGCCCACCCCGATGTGCGCGAGCAGAGCATGGCCGAGATCATCGCCGCCGCGCGGGCCCGGCCGGATGGTTTCGTCTTTTCCTCCGCCGGCAATGGCAATGGCAGCCATCTCTTCATGGAGCTCTTCCTCAAGCGCGCGGGCATCCGGATGGTGCATGTGCCCTACCGCTCGGGCGCCGAGATGGTGACGGCCTTGATCCGCGGCGATGCGCAATTCGGCTTCCCCACCGTCTCCTCCGCGCTGACCATGATCCGCGAGGGCAGGGCGCGCGCGGTCGCCATCAGCCTGCCCGGCGGCACGCCGGTGCTGCCGGGCATCCCCGCGGTGGACACCGTGCTGCCCGGCTTCAACGTCGCGGTCTGGCACGGCATTCTGGCGCCTGCGGGCATGGAGCGCGGCATGGTCGAGCGGATCAACGAGGTCTTCGGCAAGATCGCGGCCCTGCCGGAGGTGCGCGAGCGCATCGCCTCCGGCCAGGCCGGCCGCGTGGTGGGCGGCACGCCGGAGGATTTCGCCGCGCATATCCGGCGGGAATACGACACCTGGCTGCCGATCATCCGTGAAGGAAACATCCGTGCCGAGTGAACCCCGCCCCGCCTCCACCATCCTGCTGCTGCGTGACGGCGATGGGGGCCTCGAGGTCTTCATGGTGGTGCGCAACCACGCCATCGATTTTGCCGGTGGCGCGCTGGTCTTCCCCGGCGGTCGGGTGGAGGAGGCCGATGCCCGGCTGGGCGAGGCGTTTCGCATCGCCGCCATCCGCGAGGCCTTCGAGGAGAGCGGCATCCTGCTGGCACGGCGCGGCGTTGCCCTGCTTGAGGAGCACAGCCTGCCGCGCGAGGGCGATTTCCACGCCCTGCTGGCCGAGCATGCCCTGAGCCCGGCCGAGGATGCGCTGGTGCATTTCGCCCATTGGATCACGCCCGAGGACATGCCCAAGCGCTTCGACACCCATTTCTTCGCCGCCCAAGCGCCGCCGCAGCAGATCGGGCGGCATGATGGCGGCGAGGCGGTGGAGAGCCTGTGGATCAACCCCGCGCGCGCGGTGGAGGAGGCCGATGCCGGGCTGCGCACCCTGGTCTTTGCCACACGTCTGAACCTGCTGAAGCTGGCGCGCTTCGCCAGCGCGGCGCAGGCGCTGGCCGAATGCGGCCCGGTGGTGACGGTGCGGCCGGAGCCTTTCTCCGATGAGCGGGGCCGTTGGATTCGCATCCCCGAGGAAGCGGGCTATGGCGGCAGCGTCTTCAAGGGCGTGACCCGGCCGATGAAGCCGATTGCCGCCAGCTGAGGTGGCATCGGGCTTTGGCCAGACGGGGTGGGCGAGGCGAAGCACGGCCCTTGCTCAACGGTCGCGCCACCCAGGCTGAGACCGGCGCAGCCGGCCACCTGAAGCACACTCAAGGCAACCAAGGGCAGATCAGATAAAATTGCAGCTCAAAGGATTGCAAATTCATGCATATTGGTCTCATCGGCGGCATCGGACTGGGCGCCACGGAGTTCTATTACCGCCGCCTGGTTGCCAGCTTCGCCGCGCGAAACGCGCCTCTTCATCTCACCATCGCGCATGCCGACGTCGAGATCGAGACGGCCAATTTGTTGCGCGACGACCGGCCCGCACAGGCCGCGATATTCGCCGATCATGCCCGGCAGCTGGCCGGGGCAGGGGCCCAATGCGTGGTCATCCCATCTGTCGCAGGCCATTTCTGCATCAGGGAATTCGAAGCGCTGTCGCCGCTTCCTCCGGTCAATCTGCTCGATGCGGTCGCAGCACACCTCGCGCAGCGAGGGTTGCGCCGCATCGGCGTCCTGGGCACACGCACGGTGATGGCCTCGCGTTTCTATGGGCGTCTCCCCTCGGTCGAGATCATCCCGCCGCCGGGCTCGGCGCTTGACGATGTCCACGAGGCCTATATCCGCATCGCGCTCACCGGCGAGGTTGGCGCTGAACAGCGCGCGCTGTTCGACAGCATGGGCCACCGCTTGATCAATGAGTATGGCTGCGAGGCGATCATGCTCGGCGGCACGGATTTGTCGCTGGTCTACAAGGCGCAGCCGCCGCCGTTTCCCTTCATCCATTGTGCGGCCATTCACGTCGACGCGATCGTCGAGCAGGCGGCCTGACGGCGTTTCGTCGATCACCCGGGGCAGGTGGCGCTTCGCCCTGTGGCAGTGTGGCGTAAACGCCGCGCCCACCCGGCTGATGCGGCCATGCCTCAGCGGCGGGTGACCGGTGACGGCGCCACCAACGGCAGGGACGCCCGCGCGGCGCCGACCCATAGCAGCGGTGCCAGCGCCAGCCTCAGCAATCCAGTTGTTTCGCGAGGTCGATGAAATCCTCGCAGACCCAGTCCCAGGGGTCCTCGGCGGTCATGTCCGTGGCCTGCCCCGGCCCATGCTCGCCGCGCCGGAAGACGAAGGCGGTGGCCAGCCCGGCCGCCCTTGCCGCCCGCAGATCGCCATTATGCGCCGCCACCAGGCAGAGCTCATGCGGCTGAATGGCCAGGATCTCCGCGGTGCGGGTATACGCCTCGGGCTGCGGCTTGTAGGCCTGCACCGTCTCGGCACCCAGGATCGCATCCCAGGGAATGCCCGCGCGCTTGGCCATATTGGCCAGCAGCAGGATATTGCCGTTGGACAGCGGTGCCAGGAAGAATTTCCTCCGCAGCCGATGCAGGCCGAGCAGCACGTCCGGCCAGGGGTCGAGCGCATGCCAGGCCAGGTTCAGCGCATCCAGATCGGCGGCCGCGGCCGTCACGCCGTGGTCGGCCAGCATGGTTTCCAGGTTTTCCCGGTGCAGCACGTCCAGCCGGGTGAAGGGCCGGCGGCCGGCACGGCATTCCTCCATCGCCGGCTGGTAGCGCCGGCGCCAGGCATCGGCGAGCGCGAAGGGGTCGAGATCGGGGCGGCCATGCGCGACCAGGAAGGGCGCAAGCGCGCGGGCCACGCCGCTGCGCCAATCCACCACTGTGCCAAAAGTGTCGAAGACGAGGGCTTTCGGGAAGGTCATTCGGCGGCTTCCGGCTGGGCCCAGCGCTTGTCGAATTCCCAGACCTCCGGAAAGCCCATCAATTCGCAGATGCGGGAAAAGCCGTAGCTCTCCTGCAGCGGCAGGCCGGTGGAATCGCCCACCGCCTTGAGATGCGCGAAGGCCCGCTCAAACGCCGCCGCGGCCGCGAGAAAGCCGACCGCCGGGTAGATGGCGATGGCGTAGCCGATCTCCTTCAGGCGGGCCGCCGGCAGGATGGGGGTGCGGCCACCCTCGACCATATTCGCCAGCAGCGGCTTGTTGGGGAAGGCGCGGCCGATGGCGACCATCTCCTCCTCGCTCTCCGGGCTTTCGATGAAGATGACATCGGCGCCGGCCGCATCGAACATCTTTCCGCGCCGGATCGCCTCCTCCAGTCCGAGCCCGGTGCGGGCATCGGTGCGGGCGACGATGAGGAAGTTGGGATCGCGCCGGGCCTCCTTCGCGACCCTGATCTTCAGCACCATCTCTTCGGCGGGGATGACGCGGCGGCCCGGGGTATGGCCGCATTTCTTCGGCACCTCCTGGTCTTCCAGCTGAATGCCGGAGACGCCGGCGGCCTCATAGCCCATCACGGTGTGGCGGACATTCAGCAAGCCGCCATAGCCGGTATCGGCATCCGCGATCACCGGCGTCTTCGCCATCTGCGCGAAGCGGCCCACGCGGGTCACCATGTCGGTATAGGTGGCGATGCCGGCATCGGCCACGCCGAGATGCGAGGCCACCGTGCCGAAGCCCGTGGCATAGAGGCAGTCGAACCCCATGCCATCGGCGATGCGCGTCGAAATGCCTTCGAAAATGCCCGGGGCGACGATGAATTTCTTTGCGTCGAAGGCGGCCTTGAGGGAGGGGTTGGGCATGGTCGTTTCCTATTGGCGGGTGATGTGGCCGGCAGCGCCGGCCGCGGCCCAGATGCGGTCCTCCCGCTGCATGGCGGCGAGCAGCGGGGCCTGTGGGCGAAGATCGGGCTCAATGCCCAGCGCCGCAAGCCGGGCGAGAAAGCCTTGGTTCTGGAAGGCGGTCTCCATCGTGGCATGAATGCGCCGGGCCAGGGCCTCGGGCATGCCCGCCGGCCCCAGCAGCGCGACCCAGCCCGCCAGGTCGAAATCCGCCAGCCCCTGTTCCTGGGCGGTGGCGACGTCGGCGAAGAAGGGCGTGCGGGTCGCCGTCGAGACGGCGATGATGCGGGCGCGGCCGGTGGCCATGTGCGGCGTGGCGCTGGCCGTGCTGGTCCAGCCCAGGGGGAGGTGGCCGGCGACGATGTCGGTCATGAGCTGGCCGCCGGAGCGGTATTGCACATCGGGAATCTCGAGGTTCAGGCGGCGGGCGAGTTCCTGGCCGATGAACTGGCTCAGCGCCTCGGTGGAACCGGTGGAGAGGGCGCGGGGGTTCTGGGCCGCGAAGGCGCGCAGGCCGGCGATGTCGGTAAAGGGCAGGGCCGCGCTGGCCGCCAGCACCATGGTGTTGCGGGTGAGCATGGAAATCGGCGTCACGTCGCGGATCGGGTCATAGGGCAGGGCCGCCATGGTGTGGCGGTTGAGGATATGGGTGGAGACGACGGCGGTGAGGGTGTGGCCATCGGGCTCGGCCCGGATCAGCGCCTCGGTGCCGATGACGCCGTTACCGCCGGCGCGGTTTTCCACCACGATGGGGTGGGGGAGGCTGGGGCGAAGGGCCTCGCCGAGGGCGCGGGCCAGGATGTCGGTGCCGCCGCCGGCGGCGTAGGGCACGATGATGCGGATGGGGCGGCTGGGCCAGGCCTGCGCCAGGGCTGGCATGGCCAATAGCAGGGGCGCGGCCAGAACCGCGCGGCGTTGGATCGGCATGATGTTTCTCCCCGGAGGCGATGTTGCGCCGCCCGCGCCCAGCCGTCAACCCGGCCAGGGGCATTGCAAAACCTCCAGAAACGGGTGCAACCTGTGCGTGTCCAAGATGGAAACGCAAAAAACCATGCCCGAAGCGCCTTTGCACAACCCCGACACCACCGCCATCGCCGCCATCGAGGCGGTGGTGCAGACCTATCTCGACGGCCTGTATGAGGGTGACACCGAAAAACTCGCCCGCGCCTTCCACCCGCATTCCGAACTCCGCAGCGAGAAGGACGGCCAATTGGCCGAACTCAAGCGCGACGCCTGGCTCGAGGCCGTGCGCACCCGCCCCAACGCCAAGGCCCAGGGGCTTGCACGCCATGACCGCATCCTGGCCATCGACCTGGCGGGGCCGGAGCTGGCCGTGGTGAAGCTCAACTGCGCCATCCCGCCGCGCTTCTTCACCGATGTGCTGGTGCTGCTGAAGCTGGAAGGCGGCTGGCGGATCGTCAGCAAGGCGTTCCGGACGGAGGTGAGGTAGCGCTTGTGACTCCGGGGATGGCTTTGCCCTCCCCGGACCCCACCCAGCAGGGCCGACCCGGCCCTCCACCGTGATAAGCTTCGCCACGGTCCAGGGCCGGGTCGGCCCTGGCGGATGGGGGTACGGGGGAAGGCAGAGCCTTCCCCCGGGTCGCTAGCGCAACTTAGCCAACGCATCGAACCCCTTGAGCCGCGCGATCAGCGCCGGCATCTCCCGCAGCGGGATCATGTTCGGCCCATCGCTCGGCGCCGCATCCGGGTCCTCATGGCATTCGATGAACACCGCCGCCACGCCCACCGCCACCGCCGCGCGGGCGAGAATGGGGGCGAATTCCCGCTGCCCGCCGCTGCTCGTGCCCTGGCCGCCGGGCTGCTGCACGGAATGGGTGGCGTCATAGACCACGGGATAGCCGGTCCGCGCCATGATCGGCAGCGCGCGCATGTCGGAGACCAGCGTGTTGTAGCCGAAGCTGGCACCGCGCTCGCAGAGCATGATGCGGGTATTGCCCGTGCTGGCGATCTTCGCCGCCACATTGGCCATGTCCCATGGCGCCAGGAACTGGCCCTTCTTCACGTTGATCGCGGCCCCCGTCTCGCCCGCCGCCAGCAGAAGATCGGTCTGGCGGGAGAGGAAGGCCGGGATCTGCAGCACATCGACGGCGGCGGCGGTGGGCGCGCATTGCTCGGCGCTGTGCACATCGGTCAGCACCGGCATGCCGGTGCGCGCCCGCACCTCGGCCAGGATGTCGAGGCCCTGCGCCATGCCGATGCCGCGGGCGGCATTCACGCTGGTGCGATTGGCCTTGTCGAAGCTGGATTTGTAGATCATCGGGACATCAGCCGCGCGGGCCATCTCGGCCAGCGCATCGGCGGTTTCCAGCGCATGGGCGCGGCTCTCGATCTGGCAGGGGCCGCAGATGAAGACCAGCGCCAGGTCATTGCCGATGGTCAGCGGGCCGAGTTGGAGATGGTGCATCAGAATTCCAGCCGCAGCTTTCGCGCGGCCTCCAGATCGTTGAAGTCGGTATCGCGGGTGATCACGTCGAGGTCGAAGCGCCGCGGCACCAGGCCCACCGTCACGCAATCCGATGGCCAGGCCCCGCGCGAGAGGGTCCAGTCCGGCTCATCGCATTCGCGCATGAAACGCATGAAATCGTCGCGGATGGTGCGGATGAAATAGGGCGTGAAGCCAGGCCGGCACAACACCGCCTTGCCTTGGGCCGCCAGAATGATCTCAAGCCGGCCGGGATTGAGCGTCAGCCATTCGATCAGCCCGATGGTCACGCCCATGAACTCGGCATGGAGAAAATCATCGGCCACCACGATGCCCTCGGCGCGCAGCACGCGATCGGCCAGGGCGATGTCGTTCATGATGGCGTGGCGTCCATGTTCGCCATCGAGATAGGCGAAGCGGACCGAGCGGTCGGCGATGTCGGCGGGGCTGATCTGGCTGGAAAAGCCGTAGAACCCACGCACCTCGCCCTCGCATTCCGCCTGCACCGCGGCCGCGACATCGGGCATGCGGTGGTAGGGATCGCAGAGATGCAGTTTCTCGCCTGGCCGCACATGCATCGCCAGGTGCCGCGCCGAGCGGCCCTCATAGGTTCCGATCTCCATCACGTCGCCGGAGAAGAACTGCGGATGGGCTTCGATCACGTCGAGAAAGAACTCCATCAGCGCCGCCGACGGCTTCTCGTAATAGCCCGGAACCTCGCCATGCCTGGCGAAGAAGGCGTGCACATTGCCCGATGGCATCGCGGCTCTCCCTGTCTTCAGGCGTGACGTGGCATCAAACCAGCCGCGCCTGCTTCACCGCCGCCGCCACGAAGCCGGCGAAGAGCGGATGCGGTTCGAAGGGCTTGGATTTCAGCTCGGGGTGATACTGCACCCCGATGAACCAGGGGTGCTCGGGAATCTCCACGATTTCCGGCAGCACGCCATCGGGCGACATGCCGGAGAAGCGCAGGCCGGCCGCCTCCAGCCGCTCGCGATAGGCGACATTGACCTCGTAGCGGTGGCGGTGCCGTTCGGAGATCACCGGCATATCCGCATAGACCGCCCGCACCAGCGAATTCTCGGCCAGCGCCGCCGGGTATTGCCCCAGCCGCATGGTGCCGCCGAGATCGGTGTTGGCGTCGCGCTTCTCCAATTGGTTGCCGCGCGACCATTCCGTCAGCAGGCCGACCACCGGCTCGGCACAGGGGCCGAATTCGGTCGAGGAGGCCGCCCCGATGCCCAGCAGGTTCCGCGAGGCCTCGATCACCGCCATCTGCATGCCGAAGCAGATCCCGAAGAAAGGGATTTTCCGCTCGCGGGCGAAGCGCACCGCCTCGATCTTGCCCTCGGTGCCGCGCTCGCCGAAGCCACCGGGCACCAGGATGCCATGCACCCCCTCCAGCCGTCGCACCGCCTCGGTGCTGTTCTCGAAGATCGCGCTGTCCACCCAGTCCAGCCGGACCCGGGTGTTGTTGGCGATGCCGCCATGCGCCAGCGCCTCGTTGAGGCTTTTGTATGCGTCGAGCAGGCCGGTGTATTTGCCCACCACCGCGATGGTCACCTCGCCCTCCGGCGCGGTGATGCGCTCGACGATCTTCTGCCAGCGTGAGACATCGGGCTCGCCATAGATGCTGAGATTGAAGTGGCGCAGCACCTCACGGTCCAGCCCCTCATTGTGATAGGCCAGCGGCACCTCGTAGATGCTGCGCGCATCCAGCGCCGGGATCACGGATTCCGGCCGCACGTTGCAGAACAGCGCGATCTTGCGGCGCTCATTCTCCGGGATCGGCCGGTCGCAGCGGCACAGAAGAATTTGCGGCTGGATGCCGACGCTGAGCAGCTCCTTCACCGAGTGCTGGGTGGGCTTGGTCTTCAGCTCGCCCGCGCTCGGAATCCAGGGCACCAGCGTCAGGTGCAGGAACAGGCTGCGGGTATTGCCAAGCTCATTGGCGAGCTGGCGGATGGCCTCCAGGAAGGGCAGCGATTCGATATCGCCGACCGTGCCGCCCACTTCCACCAGCACGAAGTCATAGGGGTCGGTATCGGCCTGCACGGCCTCCTTGATCGCGTCGGTGATGTGCGGGATCACCTGCACCGTGGCGCCGAGGTAATCGCCCCGGCGCTCCTTCGCGATCACCTCGGAATAGAGCCGGCCGGTCGTCCAATTGTCGGCCTTGCAGGCGTTCACGCCAGTGAAGCGCTCGTAATGGCCGAGGTCGAGATCGGTCTCCGCCCCGTCATCGGTGACAAAAACCTCGCCATGCTGATAGGGCGACATCGTGCCCGGATCGACATTGAGATAGGGGTCGAGCTTGCGCAGCCGCACCCGATAACCGCGCGCCTGCAACAGCGCCCCCAGAGACGCCGCCGCGATGCCCTTGCCAAGCGAGGAGACCACGCCACCGGTGATGAATACGAACCGTGCCATGGGAGCCCCTCCTAGCCTGCCAACCCGGCTGCTGTAACCCCCCAACTCTGCGGGGGGAGGCATGCGTCTCAGGCTGTGGCCCGCTGGCCGCCGCGGCCTAGCAAGATCAGCACCGCACCCCCGTAGAGCACGGAAATTCCAAGAAATACCAGGCGATCCACCATATCGGCCAGGGCGTTGGTATCGATATTGGGCAGGGTCTGCCCCAGCACCAGCACGAAGACCGGCAGGCCGAGCTGCGTGAGCATGCCGCGCCAGTCAATCCGGCCATGCCCGGCGGCGATCCAAAGCCCGAAGGCGAAGACGAGCGGAATGAGGGCGATATTCTCGGGCCTAAGGATCGCGACCGCCACCACCGGCAATACCAGAAGCAGCGCCGCGATATTGGCGAAGACCAGCCAACGGCCGAAGCGATGCGCCGCCGCATCCTCCGGCAGCCGCAGCATGTTGGACAGGGTGATGGCGACCAGCACGCCGCTGGCCTGCCCGGCCGCGGCGCAAACCGCCAGCGCCGCCACCATCGCCACCGCCTTGGCCAGCGCGACCAGCCCCGGCGAGGCCGGCGCGGCCCTGGGCGGTGGCGGTTTGAAGCCAGGCCCCTGGGAGGGCAGGATGGCATGGGCCAGCAGCGTCGCCACCACCGCCTGCAGCGCGGCCAGGCCCATGATCCAGGGCAGCGGGCCGGTCAGCGAAGGGTCGGCCTGGATGAGCGCGGTGACCACCACCGAGACCAGCAGCGCCAGCAGCGCCGGCACGTTCTGCGGCGCCACCGCCAGCTTTGCAAAACAGGCGGTGGCCAGCGCCAGCAGCGCCATCCAGACCGAGGCCGGGCTGTCGGCGAGCGCCCCGAAACCGCGCGCCAGCGCCCAGGAAATGCCCGTCACCAGCACCAGGGCGCCGGCCAGCATTTTCAACGGCGGGCGCGGTCCACCGGGCATCAGCAGCGTCACTGCCAGCGTGGCGCCGAGATAGGGCAGTTGCGACCCCGCGAAGAGGTTGCAGGCCAGCAGGACCAGGGGTGCGAGGCCCAGGCGAAAGACGGCCCGCGGGTCTGCCATCTCAGGAGAGATAGGCGAGGATGCTGTAGACCCTGATCCAGGCCAGGGCGATCACATCCATCACCAGGCTGCCGCCGGCATAGGTCACCACCGTCGCCTGGCTGCCATAGCGCAGGCTGCGCGGCGGCGGCTGCTCGGTCAAAAGGATGGTGACGGGGAAGCGGCGCGAATCATTGATCGGCTGGGTCGGCGCCAGCAGCCCTGTCGTCTGGTCCACCGGCGCGGTCGAACCCAGGCCCCAGCCGATGCTCTCGACCCTACCGGAGAAGACCCGCCCCGGCAGCCCGTCGAAGACCATCTCGGTCTCGGTGCCGGGGCGCATATGCTCCAGGTTGTTCTCCCGCATCAGCGCGGAGACCCAGACGAAGCGGGCATCGATGAAGGTCATCGCCGCCTGGCCGGCGGCGAGGAAGCTGCCGGGGGCGAGCTGGAGGTTCGTCACCACGCCGTTGGCCGGGGCGAAGACCCGGGTGCGCAGCAGGTCGAGCTGGGCGCGTTCCAGCGCCGCCAGGGCCTCGCGCAGCTGCGGGTTGGAGGCGCCGGCGGGGCCGAGATTTTGCCGCGCCCGTTCCAGCTCCGAATTGGCGCCCTGCAGCGTGGCCTGGGCGCGGGCCAGCGTCGCCTGGGCGTCATCGCCGCGGGCCTGGGGATAGACGCCGCGGCGAACCAGTTCGAGGACGCGCCCGGCCTGCTCGCGCGCATTGTCGCGCGCCGCCAGCGCCTCGGCGACCTTGGCCTGCGCGGTCTCCACCGCGGCGGTGGAGGCGCCCAGCGTCTGGCCGACCTGGGCGAGGCGCGCCTCGGCCTGCTGGACGGTAATCTCATAGGGCCGGGGGTCGAGGCGGAAGAGCAGGGCGCCGGGCTCGACCACGGCATTGTCGGCCACCCCCACCTCGATCACCCGGCCGCCCACCTCGGGCGCCATGCGCACCAGGAAGGCCTGGGTGGTGGCCTGGGTGGTGGCCGGCGTCATCCGGTCCGCCACCAGGGTGTAGAGGAACAGCACAATGGCAAGGGCGATCAACCCCAGCACCACGCCACGCACCGGGTCCCGCTTGGGCGCGGCTGCGGTCTCGCTCATCTCAATGGCCCGTTCCGGCCAGCACGCCCAGGCGCTGCAGGCCCAGGATCACCAGTTGCACCGCGAGCCCACACAGCAGCAGACCAAAGATGCGCATCACCACCTTAAGCACGGCCGGGCTGATCTTGGCGAAGATCTTGTCCGCGCCCAGCAGCACGGCGACATTGATGCCCATCATCACCAGCACCAGGGCGAAGAGCATGATGGTATTGCCAATGCCCGGCTGCGCCACCGAGATCGAGACGATCGCCACCAGCCCCTGCGGCGAGGCCATCAGCGGCACCGCCAGCGGATAGGCGGCGATATCCATCGACGGCGTGCGTGGCCCGGTTCCGGCTTCCTCGGCATGGTCCTCGCCCAGCACGAGGTGAAGGGCGAAGACGAAGAGGATGATGCCACCCGCGATCAGCAGCGCGGGCAGCGAGATGTGGAAAAGCCCCAGCAGCGCCTGGCCGAAGACGACGAAGACGCAGCAGACAATGGCTGCCGTCATGACCGCGCGAATCGCGATCGCCCGCTTCAGGGCCGGCGTGGCGCCCGCCGTCATGGTCAGATAGGCGGCCGCCGCCTTGGTCGGGCCGATGGTGATGCTGAGAAGAACCAGGATATCCAAGGGACCCATCGGGGCAAACACCTCATCGCCGTGGAACGGACAGCCCGTTCCAGCCGATGAAATGCTTACAAGGTCAAGGTTTGACCAGCAACCGGCGGGTGGAAGATTTACATCCGCGCCCGGTGCCGCGCCAGATCAGCCTCGACCATCTCGCCCACCATGGTCTCCAGCGAGGTTTCCGGCACCCAACCCAGCTTCTCGCGCGCCTTGGAGGCATCGCCATGCAGCACATCGACCTCGGCCGGGCGCAGGAAGGCCGGGTCCACCTTCACATGATCCTCGTAGTTGAGGCCGACATGGGCGAAGGCCAGGCGGCAGAATTCCCGCACCGAGGTCGTGCGGTTGGTGGCCAGCACGTAATCATCGGCGACCTCCTGCTGCAGCATCAGCCACATGCCCTTCACGTAGTCCCTGGCATGGCCCCAGTCGCGCGTCGCATCCAGATTGCCCATTTGCAATTCGCGGGCGAGGCCAAGCTTGATGCGCGCCGCGCCATCGGTGACCTTGCGGGTGACGAATTCGATGCCGCGCAAAGGGCTCTCATGGTTGAACAGGATGCCGCTGGAGGCATGCAGGCCGAAGCTCTCGCGGTAATTCACCGTCAGCCAATGCGCGTAGAGCTTGGCCACCGCATAGGGGCTGCGGGGGTAGAAGGGCGTCTTCTCGGATTGGATCTTTTCCTGGATGAGGCCGTACATCTCCGAGGAAGAGGCCTGATAGAAGCGGGCCTGCGGGCGCACCAGGCGCACCGCTTCCAGCAGGTTGCCTGCGCCCATGGCGGTGACCTGGCCGGTCAGGATGGGCTGGTTCCAGCTCGCCTTGACGAAGCTCTGGGCGCCAAGGTTGTAGACCTCGTCGGGCGCGCAGTCGTTCAGCACGCGGATCATCGACGAGATGTCGGTCAGGTTGCCATCCACCAGGGTCACGCGGCCCTGGATTCCCAGCCAGCGCAGCCGCTCCGCGATCACATCGGCGGAAGCCGAGCGCCGGAGCAGGCCGAACACCTCATAACCCTGGTCAAGCAGGAGCTGCGAGAGATAGGCACCGTCCTGTCCGGTGACCCCGGTGATGAGCGCGCGTTTCATGCGTGTGGCAATTCCATGTGGTGAGGCCCCTCTATCGCGGGCGTTGTCGCTTGACCAGAGCCGTTCCCCAATCATGCCCATGCGTGGCAGGGTTGTGATCACGGCTTCGCCAGGATGCGGTTTCGGGCTTGGGTCCTAGCGATGATATGCCTAACACTGGGTTTATACGGGGGCAGGGGATCTCATGGAGCGTCTGGACGGGTATCGGATTCTGGTGGCGGAGGACGAGCCCCTGGTTGCAATGCTGCTGGAGGATGTCCTGCTCGATGCCGGGGCCACCATTCTCGGGCCGGCCGCCACCGTCAGCCACGCCCTCGCCCTCGTCGCGGCGGAGAAGCCCGATGCCGCCGTGCTCGACTTCAACCTCTCCGGCGAGACCTGCCTGGCGGTGGCCGATGCCCTGGCCGCGGCAGGCGTGCCCTTCCTGATCGCCACCGGCTATGCCGGTGACTCACCCCTGCCGCATCACACCGGCGTGGAGGTCCTGCAGAAACCCTATGACCCCGTGCTGCTGATCGCGGCACTGGGCAAGCTCAGCGCGCGGGTCTGAAGCGGCGCCGGGCTTGACGCGGCCGTGGGCGGGGGCTGGCATGCCCTCACACCGGCATAAGGCAGCCCGTCTTGGATCCCATCACCCTTGAAGTGCATTGGTCGCGGCTGATTTCCATCGCCGATGAGGCCGCCACCGCCCTGCTGCGCACCGCCTTCTCCACCATCGTGCGCGAGAGCAATGATTTCGCCACCGTGCTAATGGATGCGCAGGGAAACAGCGTCAGCGAGAACACCGGCGGCATCGCCAGCTTCTCCTGCATCCTGCCCCGCACCACCCGCGCCTTCCTGGCGAAATTTCCCGCCGAGAGTTGGGCGCCGGGCGATTGCGTGATCACCAATGATCCCTGGCTGGCGACGGGGCATCTGCCCGATATCACCGCCGTCTCGCCGATCTTCTACCAGGGCCGGCTGGTCGGCTTCGCCGGTTCCATCGCGCATAGCCCCGATGTCGGCGGCGCGCTGTGGGGGGCGGATTGCCAGGAGGTCTTTGAGGAGGGCGTGCGCATCCCTCCCACCCGCATCATGCGCGCGGGGGAGTGGAACCGCGACGTGCTGGAGATGTTCCTGGCCAATGTGCGGGTGCCCCGCCAGGTGCAGGGCGATCTGGAGGCGCAGGTCACAGCCAACGCCGTCTGCGCCGCGGGGGTGGTGGAGTTCCTGGAGGATAGCGGCCTCGATGATCTGGCGATCCTCGGAGCCGCCCTGGCCGAGCGGACGGATGCCGCCATGCGCCGCGCCATCGCTGCCCTGCCCGATGGCGAATACCACGCCGTGCAGGAGGCCGATGGCTTCGATGCCCAAACCACCCGCATCGTCTGCACCGTGCGCGTCACTGGCGACACCATGGAGATCGACTACGACGGCACGAGCGAACAAATCGCGCGCGGGATCAACTGCGTCTGGAACTACACCCACGCCTATTCGGTCTATCCCGTGAAATGCGCGCTCGACCCTTTCACGCCGCGCAATGAGGGCAGCTATCGCGCCATCACGGTCAAGGCGCCGGAGCGTTCCATTCTCAACCCGCTCTACCCCGCGCCGGTCAGCGCGCGGCAGCTCACCGGCCATCTCCTGGCCGGCGCCATCTACCGTGCCCTGGCGCCGGTGATCCCTGACCGGGTGATCGCCGATTGCGGTGGCGCGCCCACCATGCGCTGCCTCTTCTCCGGCCTCGATACCCATGGCGACCGCTTCAGCCAGGTGCTCTTCGCCTCTGGCGGCATGGGTGCCGCGCCGCATCGCGACGGGCTGCCGACCACGGCCTTTCCGACCAATGCCGGCGCGGGTTCGATCGAGGCCTTCGAGAGCGTCGCCCCGCTCGTGGTCTGGCAGAAGCAGTTCCGCCCCGACAGTGGCGGCGCGGGGCGCATGCGGGGCGGCCTGGGGCAGGTGGCGGAGATCGAGGTTCGCGCGCCCGCAGCACTTCGCCTCTCCTTGCTGAGCGACCGGCGGGACCATCCCGCGCTTGGCGTGCTGGGCGGCGGCGCCGGGGCGGCCGCCGATATCACCATGAGCGACGGCACCCGCCCGCACCCCAAATCGCGCACCAGCATCGGGCCGGGCATGCGCTTGACCATGAGCTATCCCGGCGGCGGCGGCTATGGTCCAGCGGGCGAGCGCGACCCCGCGGCGCTGGCGGCAGACCTGCGCGACGGCGTCGTCACAGAGGCCGGCGCGGCGGAGTACCGCTCATGAGCGCGCGCATAGGTCCCGCGGGCGGAGCCCGCATCGGTGTCGATGTTGGCGGCACTTTTACCGACCTTGTGCTGCATGACGCCGCGAAGAACATCACCCGCACGGGAAAACTGCTGACCACGCCCGACGACCCATCCCGCGCCATCACCGAAGGCGTCGCGCGCATCCTGCGCGAGGCCGGGCTCACGCCTGCCGATGTGCATTCCATCGTTCATGGCACCACCCTGGTGACCAACACGGTGATCGAGCGCACCGGCGCCCGGGTCGGGCTGCTGACCACCGCGGGTTTTCGCGATTCGCTCGAGATCGGCCGGGAAATCCGCTACGATCTCTACGACCTTTTCCTCGAACCGCCGCCCACCCTGGTGCCGCGCCACCTTCGCCGCGAGGTGCCCGAGCGGATGGGTTTCGACGGTGAGGCGTTGCTGGCGCTCGACGAGACGGCCCTGCTGCGTGAGGCGGATTTTCTGGTGGGGCAGGGGGTGGAGGCCATCGCCATCGCCTTCCTGCACAGCTACCGCAACCCCGCCCATGAGCGCCGCGCGGGCGAGATTTTGCGCGCGGCGCATCCGGGCATTCCGCTGACGCTCTCCTCCGCCGTCGCGCCCGAGATCCGCGAATACGAGCGCACCTCCACCGCCTGCGCCAATGCCTATGTCCAGCCGCGCATGCAGCGCTACCTCACCAAGCTGGAGGCCGATCTGCGGGCCACCGGTTTTTCGGGCTCGCTCTACGTCATGCTCTCGGCCGGCGGCATCGCCTCGCTCCGGGAGGCGAAGGAATTCCCCATCCGCCTGATCGAGAGCGGCCCCGCCGCCGGCGCCATGGCCGCCGCCTTCATCGCCCGCCTCGCCGGTCTCGACGCCGTGGTCAGCTATGACATGGGCGGCACGACGGCAAAAATGTGCCTGGTGGAGAACGGCGCGCCCGACCACAAGCATGATTTCGAGGCCGGCCGGGTGCGCCGCTTCGCCAAGGGCTCCGGCCTGCCGTTGAAAGTCTCGGTGGTGGACATGATTGAGATCGGCGCGGGTGGCGGTTCCATCGCCCGCGTCGAGCCCGGCTCGGGGCTGATGAAGGTTGGCCCACGCAGCGCGGGCGCGGTGCCTGGCCCGGTCTGCTACGGCCGCGGCGGCACCGCGCCGACCGTGACCGATGCCGACCTGCTGCTGGGCCGGCTCGACGCCCGGAATTTTCTCGGCGGCGAGATGGCGCTGGACCAGGGCCTCGTGCAGCGCGCGGTGGAGCAGGGCGTGGCGGCGGCGCTGGGCATGGGCGTGGCCGAGACCGCGCTGGGCATCAGCCGCATCGTCGATGAGACGATGGCGGCGGCGACGCGCATGCACCTCGCCGAGAAGGGGCGCGACCCCAGGCGCTACACCCTGATCGCCTTCGGTGGTGCCGGGCCGGTGCATGCCTGCAACCTCGCGCGGCTGCTGAAGATGAAGCGGGTGCTGGTGCCGCTTGGCGCCGGTGTCGCCTCGGCGCTGGGTTTTCTCGTGGCGCCACCGGCGACGGATGCCGTGCGCAGCCTGGTCGGCCGCCTGGAGCGGCTGGATTTTTCGGCCATCAACGCGCTCTACGCCGAGATGCGGGTGGAATGCGACACCCTGCTGATGGAGGCGGGTGCGGCACGCGGCGCCATCCGCTACACCCCCATCGCTGAAATGCGGCATGTCGGCCAGGGCTTCGAGATACCCGTGCCCTTGCCGGCGCTGGAAATCGGGCCGCAGCACCTCTCCACCTTGCGGCACAATTTCTTCGACGCCTATCGCTTGCGCTTCTCCCGCGTGGTGGAGGAGGCGCCGATCGAGGCGCTGACCTGGCGGCTTTCCGCGGCCGCCCCGGCGCAGCACATCTCCCTGCGGCGGGAGGCCAGCCCGGGGCCGGCCGAACGCGGCCACCGTGCCATGCTGGTCGAAAACCATGGCGAGGTGCAGGCCGCGGTGCTCGATCGCTACGCCATGGCCCCGGGCTTCCGCTTTCACGGCCCCGCCCTTGTCGAGGAGCGCGAGAGCACCTGCGTCATCCCCCCGGGTGCGGCCTGCCACATCGACGAGCATATGAACCTGGTGATCGAACTGCCATGAAGGAGCCACCCATGCGCCTGCGCTATCTCCCCCTGACGCGACGCCTCCTCCCCTTCCTCGCCATGCCGGCTTTCGCGCAAGCGGAATGGCCCAACCGGCCGGTCACCCTGGTCGTGCCCTGGCCCGCCGGCGGCAGCACCGACAGCCTGGTGCGGGTGATCGCCCAGCACATGGCCACCGCCACCGGCCAGGGCTTTGTGGTGGAAAACCGCACCGGCGCCACGGGCACGGTGGGCCATGCCCATGTCGCCCGCGCGCGCGGCGACGGCTACACCCTGCTGGTCGGCACCAATTCCACCTATGCCATCGCACCGCATCTCATGGGCGGGCTGCCCTATGATGATTCGGCTTTCGCGCCGATCTCGCTGCTCGCCACCACGCCGCAGATGCTGGTGGCGCATCCGGGACAGCCCTTCACCGACCTGTCGACCTTCCTCGCCCATGCCCGCGCCAATCCCGGAAAACTCTCCTTCGCCACCTCCGGCAATGGCGGCACCAGCCATCTCGCCACGGAGCTGCTGATGCAGATGGCGGGGATCGACATGCTCCATGTCCCCTATCGCGGCGGCGCGCCGGCGGCGCAGGCGCAGCTGGCGGGCGAGGTGCAGGTCACCTTCGTCGATGCCATCACCGCCATTCCGCATTTGCGCGCCGGCACCATGCGGCCGCTGGGCGTCTCCACCGCCGCCCGCACGCCCCTGGCGCCCGAGGTGCCGACCCTGGCCGAGGCCGGGCTGCCGGGCTTCGAGAGCAGCACCGATTTCGCCGCCCTCGCGCCGGCCGAGACGCCCAGCGCCCTCATCGCCCGGATCTTCGCCGTGTTCTCATCGGCGCTGGCCGATGCCGGCGTGCGCGAGCGGCTGCTCAGCCAGGGTGTGACCCCCATCGCCGGCAGGCCAGAGGAATTTCGCGCCTACCAGTTGCGCGAAAGCGCCAAATGGGGCGCCCTGATCAGGGCAAGGAACATCCGCGTGGGCTGAACCCGCGCGGGACAGGAACGGGGAAGCGACATGGCCTATACACTGGGTGACCTGGTGGCGGAATTTCTGCCGGCGGTGGGGGTCAGCACGGCCTTCGGCATCGTCTCCGTGCACAATATCCCGATGCTCGACGCACTCAGCCAGCGCAACGCCGTGCGCTACGTCATGGCGCGCGGTGAGATGGGGGGCGCGCATATGGCCGATGCCTATGCGCGGGTCAGCGGGGGGCTGGGCGTGCTCTTCACCTCCACAGGCCCGGGGGCGGCCAATGCGGTGCCCGGGCTGGTGGAGGCGCGCTTCGCCGGCTCGCCCGTGCTGCACATCACCGGCCAGACCGCGACCCGCCATATCGACCGCGACATGGGCACGGTGCATGACGTGCCCGGCCAGACCGCGATGCTGGAAGCGGTGTGCAAGCAGGCCTTCCGCGTGCGTTCCGCCCAGCAGGCCCTGGGGATCCTGACCGCCGCCGCCACCGCCGCCCTCACCCCGCCGATGGGGCCGGTCAGCGTGGAAATCCCCATCGACCTGCAACGCACGGAGGTGGCGAGGCCGGACTGGTCCGCCTTCACCCTCCCGCTGCCGCCGGCCATGCCGCCCGAACCGGCCGCCCTGGCGGCAGCGGTGGCGCTGCTGCGCGAGGCGAAGCGGCCGATGCTCTGGCTGGGCAATGGCGCCAAGGGCGCGGGGCGTGCAGCACTCAGGCTGCTCGACCTGGGCTTCGGCGCGGTCACGAGCTGGAATGGCCGTGGCATCATCGCCGAGGATGATCCCCGCACCCTGGGTGGGCTGAACGGCAATGGCTCACCCCTGGTGCAGGATTTCTATGCCGGCTGCGATGCGATGATCGTGGTGGGCAGCCGGCTGCGGGGGCATGAGACGCAGGATTTCTCGGTGCCGCTGCCCCAGCCGCTGATCCATATCGACATCGACGCCGCGGCCAATGGCCGGACCTATCCGAATGCGCTTTTCGTGCAGGGCGATGCCGCGCTCACCCTCGATGCCCTGGCCGACGCGCTGGAGCCCAGGCCGGTGGCCTTCCATGCCGAGATCGCGGCGGTCAAGGCGCGCGCCACCGCCGCCTATGCCGCGGGGCTCGGCCCCTATGAAAGCTTCCCGGCCACGTTGCGGGCGGTGATGCCGCGCGATGCGGTGTGGGTGCGCGATATCACCATCAGCAATTCCTCCTGGGGCAACCGGATTCTGCCGGTGCTCGGGCCGCGCGATGCCGTGCACCCCGTGGGCGCGGCGATCGGCCCCGGCCTGCCGCTGGGCATTGGCGCCGCGCTGGGCGCGCCGGGCCGCCGCGCCATCGCCATGGTGGGCGATGGCGGCTTCGCCGTGAATTTTTCCGAGATATTCACCGCGGTGCAGGAGCAGGCGGAGCTCGTGATCATGGTGATGAACGATGCGGGCTACGGTGTCATCCGCCACATCCAGGACTTCGCCGCTGGCCGGCGCTTCTATCACGACCTGCGCGGGCCTGACCTGATGGCGACGGCTGAGCTTGCGGGGATGCCGGGCATGCGCGTCTCCAGCGTGGAGGAATTCGGCCCCACCCTCGCCCGCGCCTTCGCCACGCCTGGGCCGGTGCTGGTGGAGATCGACATGGTGTCGATCGGCGAACACCCGCCCTACGCGCCCTATGACAAGGCGCGCAGGGTGGCCTGAGCCTTACTTCTGAGGGCGCGTCGGGCTGCCGGCCGGGGGCGCTTCGGGCCCCTTCACAGGTGGGCGGGCCGCGCCGCGGCCACCGCCGGGCGGATCACTGGGGTCACTGTCGCTGGGACCCTGGGGCTGCTGGCGCTGGGGAGGCTGGGGCTGTGGCCGCTGGCCGCCACGGCCGCCACCCGGCGGGTCGCTGGGGTCGCTGTCGCTCGGCCCCTGGGGTGGCCGCTGGCCGCCGCGGCCGCCACCCGGTGGGT
>CAYNBM010000045.1:0-4011 GCA_964395305.1 uncultured Rubritepida sp. | reverse complement strand
CATTGGGGTCGGCATCGCTGGGGCCCTGGGGCGGGCGCTGCCCACCGCCGCGGCCGCCGCCTGGCGGGTCATTGGGGTCGGCATCGCTGGGGCCCTGGGGCGGGCGCTGCCCACCGCCGCGGCCACCGCCCGGCGGATCATTGGGGTCGGCATCGCTCGGACCCTGGGGTGGGCGCTGGCCACCGCCGCGGCCGCCGCCCGGCGGATCATTCGGGTCGGAATCGGAAGGACCCTGCGGCCGGGCCGGCGGCGGTCCACCGCGGCCATTGCCTGGTTCGTCATTGGGGTCGCTGTCGGTCAGCCCGCTGCGTGGGCGGCCCGATTTCACACCCTGCGCCATGGCCGGCCCCGCAGCCGCCGCGGCGCCACCCAGGCTCGCCACCCGCAAGGCGAGGAGACGCCTGCCAAGTTTCTTGTCGTTGTCCATTGCGGGTCGCCTTCTTCACCAAAGCGGAACGATCATGACAACCCAACACGGTCGCAAGCAAGCGGCAAGCCCATGACGTTCATGTCACCGATGGCAATGCTCTCGCCCTGCAGGCGCAGCAGCGCCGCGCGGATCAACCCGCGCGCGGCCAGACGCTCGGCCACCCGCGCGCCGCGTTCCAACGCCAGCAATACGAGCATCTTGGGCAGGGCGCGCACCTCCACCGTCACCGCCAGCTCACCCAGGTCGCTGTCGGGGTCGAGGCTGCTGGCGGGGCGGCGGATGATGGCGGGATGGTCGGCATCCACCGCATTGGCGATGATGGTGGCCGCCGCATCGGCATCCGCCGCGCGGCCGGCCAGCACGGTCACCGCATCGGCGATGCCGCGGGAAAAGCTGCGCCCGGGCCAGCCCGAGGTCGCGATGCCGCCCACCCCGTCGGCGGCGCGCAGCAGCGCCATGCCATCGGGCCTGCCATCGGCGAGATCGGCGCAGAGGCCCACGCGCAGGCTCGCCCGGCCGGCGAGGTGGATGGCGATGTCACCGCCATTGTTGACATGCGCGGCCTGCACGCCGGGATGTTCGACCACCGCCTCCAGCACGTATTCGGCCACCGCGCCGGCCACCGCGGCCATGGGCGTGATGTGGTCGATGCGATGTGGCCAGCAGGCCTCGGCCATGCGGCGGCCGACGGGGTGGCGGAAGGCGGGCATGGCGTCGCGCAGCGGCCGGCGCAATGCGGTCAGCTCCTCGCACAGCGTCGCCAGCAGGCCGTGCAGGCGCAACCCCGCCGCCGCCTGACCGGCACGCACCGCGGCCGGCGTGCCCTCGATGCCGATCACCAGCTGGATCGGGCCATCCTCCAGGCTCAGCCTGCCATCCGGCAGGGTCCGGGCGTTCAGGGCGCGGCGCCAGGCCATGGCAACCCTCCGGGCAGGAGGTCGCGCCTGGCGGTGGCGCCATATTCCGCCAGCACCTGCTCCAGCGTCACCGCCTCTGCCAGATGCCCGCCGAGGCTGGCGTAAAGCGCCGCCGGCATGGTGAATTCCAGCGGCGCGACCAGCGCCGGCGTTGGCACGGAGCCGAAGCTGCCGCCGGGCATGTCCAGCACATCGGCCATGATGGTGATGCCGCCCCCGGGCCAGAGCGTGCAGGGCGCGCCGCCCATGGTGATGCGCACGCGGCCATCCTGCACCGCGCGGGTGAGCAGGATGGGATTGTCGGTCACGCCCGCGCGCAGGCTGCCGCCGGCGCCGGCCATGAAGAGGATGGAGGTCAGCGCCGGCTCGCAGTTCTCGCCGATGCGGGCGACGGTGGCGGCCACGGCCTCGGGCATCTCGGCGGGCACCGGCCGCAGCGCCTCGTCCAGCACGAACCAGGCCGCGTCCTCGCCGGTGGTGCTGGTCATCAGCAGGCGCAATCCGGGCCAGGCGGTTTTCGGGTCGATGCTCTCGATGATGGAAAGCGGCTCGGTGATGTCGGTGCCGCCCCAGCCGGTGCCGGGATGGGCGACCTGGAAATAGCGGCCGGGGGTGGAGCGGCGGCCGCGCACCCGCACGCCGGCCGCCGGCATGTCGAGGCAGCGGCCGGCCTGGTGTTCGGTCAGCACGCCGGTGATGTGGTCATCGACCACGATCACCTCATCGACATGCCCCTGCCATTGCTGGGCGAAGATGCCGATGGCGGCCGAGCCGCAGCCGACGCGCATCCGCGCCTCGGCCACGCCGTTCACGATGGGGGCCTGGCCGGCCTGGAGGATGAGGCTGGCGCCGCCATCGATGCTGACCTCCAAGGCCTGCTTCCCGGCCAGCGCCAGCAAGGCCGCGCAGGTCACCATGCCCTCGCGCTTCGAACCGCCCGTGAGGTGGCGCACACCGCCCAGGCTGAGCATCTGGCTGCCATATTCCGCGGTGGTGACATGGCCGATCTGCTCGCCCTGGTGGCGCACCGGCGCCGCCTCGGGGCCGAGGTGGCGATCGGTGTCGATCTTCGCCTTCAGCCCGCAATAGGAGAAGATGCCCTCGGTCACCACGGTGATGGTGTCGATGCCGGCATGGCTGCTCCGCACGATGAAGGGGGCGGGCTTGTAGTCGGGGTAGGTGGTGCCGGCGCCGATGCCCGTCACAAAGGGGACGGTGACGAAGGGCAGCCCTTCCGACGCACGCTCCAGCAGCACCAGCGGGTCGGTGCGGATCAGCCGGCCATCCTCATTGGCGTAGCGATGGCAGGCGCCGGCGCGGCCGGGGCGGATGCGGCAGAGCACCGGGCAGGCATCGCAGCGGACGATGCCGTCACCCTCCGCCGCGCCAAAAATCGCGGTGCGGTCAGACACGGGCCATCGCCTCCAGCACCCGATGCGGCAGCGCCGGCACGCGGGTGATCACCGCCCCCGTCGCGTCGCGGATGGCCGAGAAAATCGCCGGCGCCGTCGCCACCAGCGCTGGCTCCCCCACCCCCTTGGCGCCGAAGGGGCCGAGCGGCTCGGGGTCCTCGATGATGAAGGTCTCGATCGGCGGCACATCGCCCATCGAGGGGATGAGATAATCATGCAGATTCTCGGTGCGGCCGGGGATGTATTCCTCCATCAGCGCCAGGCCGAGGCCCTGGGCAATGCCACCATGGATCTGCCCCTCCACCAGGGTGGGGTTGATGGCGCGGCCGACATCATGCGCGGCCAGGATGCGCTGCAGGTGGATGGTGCCCAGGCGCGTGTCCACCGCCAGTGCGGCGACCTGCGCGGCAAAGCCGTAGCAGGCATAGGGGATGCCCTGGCCGTCATCGTCGAGCGGCAGGGTCGGCGGGTCGAAGCGGCCCTCGCCGGTGAGGGTTTCAGTCAGCGCCAAGGCCAGGCCATCGACCAGCAATCGGCCGTCCCGCAGTTCCAGCGAGGCATTCGGGCCGGCATTGGCCCGGCGCAGGATGTTTCCGCGCAGGTCCAGCCCTGCTTCCATCGCGGCGCGCCCACTCACAAAAGTCTGGCGCGAGGCCGAGGTTTTCCCGGCATCGGGCGTGAGCGAGGTATCGCCATTGATCTGGTTCATGTCGGCGACGCGCAGACCGAGCGCCTGGGCCGCGATCTGGGCGAGCACGGTGCTGCTGCCCTGGCCGATATCCACCGCGCCATTGCGGAATTCCAGCCGTCCCTCGGGGCTGAGCGACAGCCGCATGGTCGAGGGGTTGGACATCCCGGTATTGCCGATGCCATACCACATGCAGGCCACGCCCACACCGTGGCGCATCACCCCGCCCCGGGCCTGGGCATCGGAATTGGCCCGGGCGGCTTCGGCGCGCAATTCCAGCCAGCGCGGCCGCAGCGCGTCCAGGCAGGTCAGCAGCCCGACGCTATGCTCAAGCCGCTGCCCGGTGGCCGTGGTGTCGCCCGCCCGCAGCGCGTTCAGCCGGCGAAAATCCAGCCGGTCCAGCCCGGCCTTGTCGGCCAGCATGTCCCACAGCGCCTCCTGCGCGATGGCCGCCTGCGGCACGCCGAAACCACGGAAGGCGCCGCTTGGGGGATTGTGGGTGTGGATCGCCCTTGCCTCGGCCCGCACCGCGGCCAGGCGATAGGGGCCGGAGGCATGCACCGG
>CAYNBM010000044.1:0-36813 GCA_964395305.1 uncultured Rubritepida sp. | reverse complement strand
GCGGCGGTGCTGGGGAGTTCGGTGGTGTCGGTGGTGACGCTGTCGCTGGTGCTGGCGTGGTTCACGCTGTAGCGAAGATGTCGGCCCAGGCGGCGATCAGCGCGCTGTCCACCTCCTCCATCGTCGCCGGCACGCCCAGCGCATGCAGCGATGTGACGCCGTGTTCGGCCACGCCGCAGGGTACGATGCCGGAAAAATGCGACAGGTCGGGCTCCACATTCAGCGCGATGCCATGCCAGGCCACCCAGCGCGTCACCCGCACGCCGATCGCGCCGATCTTCGCCTCCGCGCCGCCGGGCAGCACCACCCAGATGCCCACCCGCCCCTCTCGCCGCTCGCCGCGCACATGGAACATCCACAGCGCACGGATCATCCATTCCTCCAGCGCGTGGACATAGGCCCGCACGTCGCGCGCCGGCACCGCGCCATGGGGGTGCGACAGGTCGAGCATCACGTAACCCACCCGCTGCCCCGGCCCGTGATAGGTCCATTGCCCGCCACGCCCCGCCGCCACGGTGGGGAAGCGCGTTTCCTTCAGATCCTCGGGCCTGGCGGAGGTGCCGGCGGTATAGGTCGGCGGGTGCTCGACCAGCCAGACCGCCTCGCCCGCTTCGCCCGCCCGAATGGCCTGCGCCCGCGCCGCCATGGCGGCGATGGCGGGGGAATAGGGCGTCAGCCCCTCGGCGATGGCCCATTCAACCCCGTGCAGCCTGCGGCCCGGCGGTATGGCGATGGCATTTTCCAGCATTCCGGCTTTATGGGGCGGCAGACGCACCGTTGTAACCCGCCGCGTCCTGGGTTATCTCACCCCGGCTCGCGGCCATGGCGAAATGGTAGACGCGCTAGCTTGAGGTGCTAGTGGGGGAAACCCTGTGGAAGTTCGAATCTTCTTGGCCGCACCACCGCGCAATCACGAAGTGATTGTCGCGCCGCCGCAAAGCGGCGGATGACCTCCCACCCCCCCGTGCAATCGCAAAGCGATTGTCGCGCCGCCACACAGTGGCGGTAACCGCCCCCAACCCTCTCACCCCCCACGCACCGGCATGCGCAGCACCTCCTGGAACACCGCGCGGAACGCGTCGTCGCCGAAGGCGGTGAGGAAGTCGTAGCCCACCATCTGGTACTTCAGCAGGTCGGGCAGGACCCGCACCGCGTGATCCTCCATCAGCCGCGATTCCCCCTCAGTCGGCGCCAATGGTCGGGCCGGGCGAGGATGGCACGTAGCGGTGATTGCCACGCATCGGGTCGCGCTCGGCAATGGCCAGCAGCCGGTTCTGTTGCAGGAGGCCCAGCGTCAGCTGCGGATCGTCGATGCTGTCGGCCAGGCCGGCCGCCAAATCGTCACGGCGGATGCCCTCGGCCCCGGCCTTCTCGGCCAGGCGCATCACCGGCAGGGCTTAGAGCATGCTGCCTTTACACGGAAGCATAGCCTGAGTTGGCGAGGTAGTTTGCGCATTCTGCTGGACTGATGATGTCGAGAAGCGCGCCGACCTTGCGCCAGGTTTCTTCGACGGTCCGCGGCTGCGCGGCGCGCATCATATGCTTGAGCTTTGCGAAGAGCTGCTCGATGGGATTGAGGTCGGGGCTGTAGGGCGGCAAGAACAACAGGTGCGCCCCGGCGTTGCGGATGGCTTGCCTGGCACGGCGTCCTTTGTGGCTGCCCAAATTGTCGAGGATGACGATGTCTCCCGGCGCCAGGGTTGGCACGAGCACCTGCTCGACATAGGCCGTGAACAGATCGCCATTGATCGGGCCGTCGAGGACACATGGCGCATCGACGCGATCATATCTCAGGGCCGCGATGAACGTCAGCGTCTTCCAATGGCCGTGCGGCACGCGAGCATCCAGCCGCCTGCCTCGCAGCCCCCAGCCGCGCAGGGGGGCCATGTTGGTCTTGATCCAGGTCTCGTCGATGAAGACCAGGCGTTTGGGGTCAATCTTGCCCTGATGGGCTTTCCAGCGGGCGCGCTTGCGGGCGATATCCGCGCGAGACTGCTCGGCTGGCAGCACGGTTTTTTTTAAAGCTCAGCCCCTCGGCGTGCAGGAATGCCCACACGGCGCGCCGCTCTGTCTTGATGCCCCGCGCCGCCAACTCGGCCGCCAGGCCGCGCGTGGTGAACGCACCCTCGGCGACGCGCGCACGCAGCCAATCCGCGCACTCACCTGCCAGGGTCCGCGGCTTGTGCCCGCCCGTCTGGCCAGGTGTCAGTGCCCCGGTCTCACGCAGCCGCTTACGCCACTTCGACACGCAGGATGGGCTGATTTGCAATGCCGCGGCGATGGATCGGATCGTCTCACCTCCCTGCGCGCGCTGAACTGCTCGTTCTCGAAGATCTTCGGAATAGGGACGCATCCTTGCTGGCCTCCGCCCAGCAGGGAGGTTGAATCAGCTTTCAACCCGTTTCGGGAATCCCGATTCCGCCGAAAAACAGCATGCTCTAGCGGATATAGGCGATCTCGGCCGCTGCGGGGGCCGAGGCAGCGCGGGGGGCGGCGCTGCGCCGGGCGGGCGCCGCCCCGGTCGAGCCTGGAAAGATGTCGCTACTCCACAGCAACTTGCCGGTACCGCTCATTGCACACTCCATATCGTGCCCTTCCATACCCGGGGCGTGGCCGGTTCACGGCCTTTCTGGTCTGGGTGCGCGGGATGATGCGGGCAAGCGCCCTCAGAAGCGGAACCGCCCGCTCAACTGCACCCGGTGCGCCACGCCGCCGCGCACGCCGTCGGTCTGCGCCACCTCCAACTCGCGTTCGGCGTAGTTGTATTCCACGCCCACATCCACCTGCCGCACCGGGCTCCACACCAGGTTGACGTTGCCGGCGTGGATGGTGCGGTTCAGCACCGACCGCCCGGCATTGGCGAAGGCCGCGACATAGGACGGATAGTAGAGCTGCGACCAGGTGTAGAGCACGGTGGAGCGGATCGTCGGCGTCCAGTAATGCGTGTAGCCGCCGGCCAGGGCCAGCACATGCACCGCGTTCATCCGCACATTCGCGGGCGTCACGCCCGTGGTCAGCGCGTTGGAGACAAAGCCCTGGCCGTTCGAGGTGCCGCCCAGATAGCGGCCGATACCCTCGCCATAAACGACCCGGGCAAAGACATTGTCACGCTCCGTCACCCGGTACTGGCCGCTGAGCTGGAAGCCCCAGCCCGTCACGCTGCGCTCGTAGCGGTTGGCCGGCACCGCGTCGCCGCGGTTGTTGATCGACATGGTCGGCCGCACCAGGCCAACGAGCTGGATGGAGCCTTGGCTGGCCTCCTCCCACCGGATGCGGGCCAGCACATCGGGCGTCTTGGAGGTGGCGCTGATGGTGCCGGCGCCATTCGGGAAGGGCGCGACGATGGCGTCCGAGTCATCGAAACGGGTGCCGGTGGAGAAGGTGCCGTCGGTATAGGGCGCCTCCACGCTCAGCGCGGCGCTCAGGCCGCGGCCAAAGCGGTGGTTGTAGCGCACCAAGGCCTGGCGGCTGATGTTGATGGCGTTGGGCGTGCCGTAATCCAGCCGCTCGCCATAGGTCGGATCGAACATCAGGCTCCAGGTCTGGCCGATGGTGAAGCCGGCGATCTCGGCATAGGCCTGGCGCAGGCGCGGGATGAAGCTTGAGACATTGGACTGGCTGGTGAGCGAGCCGGTGCTCTGCACGCCGGCGAAATCCATCTCCACCAGGGTGCGCAGCGGGCCCCAATCGGTTGGGGTCGAGGTTTCGAAGCCGAAGCGGGTGCGGCGCGCGTCGAAGCGCGTATCGCCCTGCTGCCGGCTGGCCACGGAGGGCCCGAGCGGAATGGCTTGCGGGTTGATCACGTCCGCCCGATTGCGGGCGCCGAAATCGCGCGTCACCGTTGCCGCCACGATGCCGTAGAGCCGCACCGAGGTGCCGGTGCCGGGAATGCGGAAGGAGTTGGGCAGCGTGCCCTCGGTCACCGGGCGCTCGCCCACGGCGGCGACCGTGGTGGTCGCCTGCGGCAGGGCGGCGCGGGCCTGTTCCAGTTCGGTGCGGCTGCGCTCGGCGCTGACCCGGGCGGCCTCGGCGGCGCGCTCGGCCTCCTGCGCGCGGCGGGCGGAGGTGGCGACGGAGGCGGCCGAGGCATTGGCCGGCGGCGCGCGGCGACCCTCCAGCGCATCGAGCCGGCGTTGCATGGCTTCAAGCTGGCGGCGCAGGGCGTTGATGGTCTCGGCATCGGCCTGGGCCAGTGCTGGCGCCGCCATGCCACCGGCTAGAACTCCGAGCAACGCAATCCGCGTTGCACTCAAAATCGTCTGTGCCACCTGGCTGCAAGCCCCCTCAGTTCTTGCGAACAGGTTACGAACCGATTTCGGGCTACGTCTGTTGCCTTTTCTGTCGTGGTTGCGTGGTGGCCGGGCAACCCGCACATTGGCACCGGTTTTGGAGGCCTTGTCATGGACGAAGATTTCCGCCGCGCGGCGCTCGATTACCACCGCCTGCCGCGGCCCGGGAAGCTCAGCATCGAGCCGACCAAGCGCATGGCCACCCAGCGCGATCTGGGCCTGGCCTATTCCCCGGGCGTCGCCGCGGCCTGCGAGGAGATCGCCAGGAACCCCGACATGGCCTGGGAGTACACCGCGCGCGGCAACCTCGTGGCGGTGATCACCAATGGCACCGCCGTGCTGGGGCTGGGCGCCATCGGCGCGCTGGCCTCCAAGCCGGTGATGGAGGGCAAGGCGGTGCTCTTCAAGAAATTCGCCGGGATCGATTCCATCGATATCGAGATCGACGAGCGCGACCCCCAGGCCTTCATCGACACGGTGGCGCGGCTGGAGCCCAGCTTCGGCGCCATCAACCTCGAAGACATCAAGGCGCCGGAGTGTTTCGAGATCGAGCGCGAACTCCGCGCCCGGATGAACATCCCGGTCTTCCATGACGACCAGCACGGCACCGCCATCATCGTCGCCGCCGCGGTGCGCAACGGGCTGCTGTTGCAGGGCAAGCAATTGTCCGAGGTGAAGCTGGTCAATACCGGCGGCGGTGCTGCGGCGCTGGCCTGCCTCGATCTGCTGCTGGAAATGGGCCTCAAGCGCGAGAACGTCACGGTCTGCGACGTGGAGGGCGTGGTTTACACCGGCCGCCCGGGCACCGACCCCTACAAGGAACGCTACGCCCAGCCGACCAATGCGCGGACGCTGGCCGAGGTGCTGGATGGTGCCGATGTCTTCCTGGGCCTCTCCGCCCCCAATGTCCTGAAGCCGGAATGGCTGGAAAAACTCGGGCCGAAGCCCCTGGTCCTGGCGCTGGCCAACCCCGACCCCGAAATCATGCCGGATCTGGTGCGGCAGCACCGGCCCGACGCCATCGTCGCCACGGGACGCACGGATTTTCCCAACCAGGTCAACAACGTCCTGTGCTTCCCATTCATTTTCCGCGGCGCGCTGGATGCCGGCGCCACCACGATCAATGAGGCGATGAAGGTCGCCGCCGTGGAGGCCATCGCCGCCCTCGCGCGGGTGGAAGCCTCCGAGGTGGTGGCCGCGGCCTATGGCGGCGTGGCGCCGATCTTCGGCCCCGACTACATCATCCCCAAACCCTTCGACCCCCGGCTGATCCTGGAAATCGCCCCCGCCGTGGCCCGCGCCGCCATGGAATCGGGCGTGGCCCGCCGCCCCATCGCCGATTTCGAGGCCTATCGGCGCGAGCTGGAGCGCTTCGTCTTCCGCTCCGGCAATCTCATGCGGCCGATGTTCGAGGCGGCGCGGCAAAGCCCCCGCCGCGTCGTCTATGCCGAGGGTGAGGACGAGCGCACGCTGCGCGCGGTGCAGACCGTGCTCGATGACGGCATTGCCCTCCCCATCCTGCTCGGCCGCCGCGCGGTGATCCTGGAACGCGCCAAGGCGATGGGCCTGCGCCTGGACATGGACCGCGCGGTGACCATCCTCGATCCGCTGGCCGATGACGCGGTCTTCGGCCCGCTGGAGGAGGTCTATGCCCAGAAGGTCGGCCGCCGCGGCATCCCGCCCGACAGCGCGGGCCGCCGCGTGCGCACCCGCCCCACCGTCGCCGCCGCCATGCTGCTGGAATGCGGCCAGGCCGATGCCGCCATCGTCGGCGGCAATGGCGACTGGATGCGGCACTGGCACCACGCGCTGGATGTGGTGGGCAAGTCGCCCGACGCGTCGCGGGTCTATGCGCTGAGCGCGGTGATCGTGCCCAATGCCACGCTGTTCTTCGTCGATACCCATCTGCTGGTGGACCCGACGCCGGCGCAGATCGCCGAGATGACCATCCTGGCCGCCGCCCAGATCCGTGAATTCGGCATCACGCCGCGCGCCGCCCTGCTCAGCCATTCCAGCTTCGGCAATTCCCAGGCGCCGAGTGCGCGGAAGATGCGCGACGCGCTTCGGCTCATCCGCGCGGCCGAACCGGGGCTGGAGGTGGATGGCGAGATGCATGCCGATGCCGCGCTGGTGCAGACCATCCTGCGCAAGGCGGTCCCGAGCTCCGCCCTCACCGACACCGCCAACCTGCTGGTGATGCCCAGCCTGGATGCGGCGAATATCGCCTTCAACCTGCTCAAGGCGGCGGCGGACGGGTTGCAGGTCGGCCCGCTGCTGCTGGGCATGAAGAAGCCGATCGAGGTGCTGGTGCCCAGCGTGACCGCGCGCGGCATCGTCAATGTGACGGCCGCGGCGGTGGCGCAGGCGAATGGCTGGAAGGGCCCGGCCTAGCAGCCTGCTGGCCCGCAATCGCCCTGGGCGGAAACACCCAGGGCGGACATTGCCGGGCCGGGGGGCGAGCCTTCAGCGCCGGCCGAGCAAGCGCAGGGAATGCCCGAGCGCGAAGACCGAGGCCGCAAGCAGGCCCAGATCCTTCAGCAGGAACTGCCCCGGCGCCACCGAGATGGCGGGAAAGCCACCGGCCAGCGGCTCGAAGACGCCGGGGGTGGTGGCCATGAAGCTCAGCGTGGTGACGAACAGCCCGATGGAGAGCAGTGCGCCCAGGGCGGAGAGTGCCGGGTTGACAAAGCGGCCCAGCAGCAGGGCGCCGATGCTGATCTCCAGCACGCCCAACAGGCTGGAGAAGGTGCGGACGGAAAACAGCGAATAATTCCAGCCCAGCAGCGGGCTGGGGCCGACCAGGGCGGCGATGCCGTCGGCCTCATAGGCGGTGAACTTCATGCCGCCGAACCAGAAATAGATCACCGCAAGCGCGATGAAGATGGCGGCGGCGCCGGCATGCTCGATGCGGGCGCCCAAAGGGGCAAGGCTGGTGGCCGGGGTGGTGTCGGACATGGGTGGGGTTCTTTCGGTGAGCGGCCGGGTTGGCCGCCCTTGCCTCTCCTTTATGGATTAGGAACCGATCGGTCTATAATTAATCCGCGATGGCGGCCATGCGAAACTGGATATTGACCGAACGGTCCCTAATGCGCCAATCCAGCGGTTTCGCACGGGGGAGCGCAATGGCAAGGCCTAGGGAATTCGATATGGATTTGGCACTTGAGGCCGCGATGCAGCTGTTCTGGACTCGGGGCTACGAGGCGACCTCGATCGAGCAGCTCCTGGCCGCCATGGGGATTGCGCGCGGCAGTCTCTATAAGGCTTTCGCCGACAAGCGGGCGGTCTATCTGGCGGCGCTGCGGCGTTACCTCGATGGCGAGATCACGGCCATGGAGCGGCGGCTGCGCGCGCCCGGCCCGCTCCTGGCGCGGATCGAGGCGGCCCTGGCCGGCGCCATCACCCCGCTCGATGGCGGCGAGCGCCGGGGCTGCCTGCTGTGCAACGCGGCCGTCGAGATGGCGCCGTCCGATGCGGATGTGGCCAGCCTGGCCGAGGGCGGCATGGGCCGGATCGCCGCCGCCTTCACAGCGGCATTGGCGGCGGCACCGACCAGCGCGGCCAAGGCGGCGCCTGGCCCGACGGAGGCCGCGGCCGCCGGCGAATGGCTGGCGGCGAGCTATATGGGCCTGCGGGTGATGGCCAAGGCCGGCGTGGCGCCGCACCGGCTGCGTGCGGCCCTGGCCGAGGCGCTGGCGCGGCTGGGTTGAAGCAACCAGAGCGCCCGTTGCCGGGCCCAGCGGCATGGGGCTTGCAATGCCCCGCGCATGATTTCCGACCCCATCCGCCTCGCCATCGCGCCCGCCACGGTCTGGCGTGACATGGCCGCCCCTGATGGCGGGCCGCCGCTGATGGATGACGCGGCGATCCCCATCGCCGGCCACGTCACCTTCGACGAGGTTTTGCGGGCGCTCAACCCGCTGCACCATATTCCCGGGGTGGGCATGATTTACCGGGCCGCGACCGGCGAGGAGATCCAGCCCGCCTTTCGCGTGCTCGGCAGCCTGATCACCGGCGGGCCGGTCGGCGCCATCACCGCCGCACTCACCGCGATGGTCGAGATGACCCAGCCTGTGGCCCGCATGCGCGAGGTGCTGGCCGGCCGGCCCGACCCCGGCATGGCCAGCCCGCATGAGCGTTTCGCCCTGGCCACCACCCAGGCCGATGCCATGGCCGCCTATCGCCGCTGGACAGCGCCGCCGGGCGGGAATACCGCGGTGGTGTGACACCCAACCCCGACGACATCGCCGATGTGACCGCCGACGGCGTGCTGCGCTTCCGGGGGCAAACGCTGCGCTGCGCGCTGGGTCGTGGTGGGGTTTCGGCCCGGAAGCACGAGGGCGATGGCGCGACGCCCGCCGGGTTTCTGGCGCTGGAGCGGGTGCTGTGGCGCGCCGATCGCGGCGCCAAGCCGGCCTGCGCCGTGCCGGTGGCACCCATCGCGCCCCAGGATGGCTGGTGCGATGACCCCCAGCATGGCGACTACAATCGCCCCGTCACCCTGCCCCACCCCGCACGGCATGAGATCCTCTGGCGCGATGACGGCGTCTATGACGTGATCGGCGTGCTGGGCTGGAATGTTTCTCCGATCGAGCGCGGGCGGGGCAGCGCCATTTTCCTGCACATCGCCCGTCCCGGCCTGCCGCCGACCGAGGGCTGCATCGCGCTGCCCAAGCGGGAGCTGCGCGCCCTGCTGGCGCAGGGGCTGCGCGGCTTTCAGGTGGGGTAGTCGCGCGCGCCGAAAATGGCGCTGCCGACGCGCACATGGGTGGCGCCCTCCATGATCGCCGCCTCGAAATCGCCGCTCATCCCCATCGACAGCACCGGCAGGGCGTGGCGCGCCGCCAACCCGGCCAGCCAGGCAAAATGCGGCCGGGCGTCACCCTCGGCGGGCGGGATGCACATCAGGCCGGTCACCGGCAGGCCGAGCTCGTCGCGCGCGAGGCGGAGGAAGGCATCGGCCTCGGCGCGGGGGATGCCGGCTTTCTGCGGCTCGTCGCCGACATTCACCTGCACCAGCAGCTCGGGCCGGCGGCCGGTCTTGGCCATGGCGGCGGCGATGGCATGGGCCAGCTTCGGCCGGTCCAGGCTTTCGATCACATCGGCGATCAGCACGGCATCCTCGGCCTTGTTGGTCTGCAACCCGCCGATGATGTGCAGGCGCAGCCCCGGATTGGCCGCGCGCAGCGGCGGAAACTTGCCCATCGCCTCCTGCACCCGGTTCTCGCCGAACAGCAGCTGGCCCTCGGCCAAAGCGGCCTGCACCGCCTCCACCGGATGGGTTTTCGAGACGGCGACGAGCGCCACGCTGCCTTCCCGCCGGTTGGCGCGGGCGCAGGCTTCGGCGATCCTGTCGCGAATGATGCGGAGGGCTGGGGCGATGCTGGTCATGCGGCCTGGAAATAAAGCAGCGGGCATCCCGCGGCTATGGCTGCTGAGCGACCCCCGGCGGCTGCCCGACCCGCGCGGGGCCGCGGCCGGGCTGCCCAGGGGCAGCGCGGTGGTGGCGCGCGGCATGGCGGGGCCGGTGCTGGCGGCCCTGGCCGCATTGTGCCGGCGGCGGGGGCTGCGACTGCTGGTGGCGGGGGATGGCCGGCTGGCGCTGCGCCTGGGCGCCGGGCTGCACCTGCCCGAGCGGCCGACGCCCGGGCTGCTGGCCTTCCTGCGAGCGCGGCGGCCGGGCGCGCTGCTCAGCCTGGCGGTGCATGGCCGGCGGGGGGTTTTTCGCGGCCGGGCGCTGCGGGCGGATGCCGCGCTGGTCTCGCCCATTTTCGCGACGCTGAGCCACCCCGGCGCGCGCGCTCTGGGGCCGCATGGCTGGGCCTGGCTGGCCCGGCATGCCGGGCGGCCGGCGGTGGCTTTGGGCGGGGTGGATGGCCGCAGCCTGCGGCGGGTGCCGGGGTTGGCGGCGGGCTTCGCGGCGGTGGGGTGGCTGGGTGGCTAGACCCAAATCGCCCTGACACAGTCAGGGCGATTTGGGTCTAGCTTTGCTTGGCCCGGCAATTGACGCTCTGGGTGTTTTCACCCAGAGCGATTGCGGGCTAACGCTCCCAGCTCCCCATCACCCGCGTGGTGTCGGGCCGCTGGCGCCGGAAGGGCGGCAGGCTGCCATGGGCGATCACGCAATCCAGCACCGCGCCGCCGGTGGTGATGCGCACCGATTTCTCGGCCTGGCTGGGCAGGGCGATGCGCGCGCCGATGCAATAGGCGATGAGCAGCGGCAGCAATTCGCCCGCCGGCACCTGACGCTCCTGCCGCGTGCCCGCCAGATCGGTCTCGACATGCAGCATCTGCCGGGCCGTGGCGAAGCGCAGCGACAGGGCGCGCATGCCGGTGCCGGAATCCTGCCAGACGCCGGTGAGAATCGCGCAAAGCGCCGGCGCGCGGAAGGCGATGACGCGACGGTCGACAAAGACGGCGCCATCATCGCCAGCGCCCTCGCTGGTCTCGCCATCACGCGGCGGCGGCGGCAAAGGCGTCAAGGCATGGCCCATATGTCGATCGCCCCTCCCTGGCGGCCCAGACCATGCTGCGTTCACATGCGTTCACTGCGCCTGGTCCAGACGTTGCTGAGAGATGATTCAGCGTGTTCGGCGATTCCGCCCCGACGCATCATGCTCCAGTGCCGGGAAGGATGCCGTCCGCTGGTTAGCAAATAATGAACGATCACGCTTTTGCGATATGCATTGTCGCGCAAATTCATGCAAATTTGCCACGGAGGACAATCATGCCCAATGAAACCATATACTTCGCCACCAACCGTGACGAGGTGAGCAACGCCGAGGGCACCACAATCGGCTTCGGCGATGCGCTGAACGCCCGCTCGCCGGTCTATCTGCGCTTCGGCGCGGCGGATGTGGCGCCGCCCTCGAAGAAGAATGCGGATTGGACGGTGCAGGAGGTGCGCATCGCCGCCGAAGTTATCCCCGGCGTCACCGATGACCCGAAGGCGGAGAAACTGCTGGGCAGCGCCGCGGTGTTCGAGGCGCTGCGCCAGAAGCTGATCACCGCCGGCAAGGCGCACGGCGGCGTCGACCTCATCCTGCTGCTGCATGGCTATGCATCCAGCTTCGACAATGCGCTGGAACGCGCGGCCGAGATCAAGCGCGCCTATGCGACGAAGCAGCGCGCGGTGGAGGTGGCGGTGTTTTCCTGGCCCTCCAATGGCGGGCTGAAACCATGGATCGACTACAAATCCGACCGTGACGACGCCCGCGCCTCGGCCAAGGCGGTGGCGCGCGCGCTGCTCTTCTTCCTGCGCTACCTGCACAACCTGACTGAGAAGGAGTGGTGCAAGGCCAGGCTGAACCTGATGGCGCATTCGATGGGCAATTACGTGCTGCGCAACGCGGTGCAGGCCATGCTCTCCGAACTCGGCTCCAAGCGCCTGCCGCGCGCCTTCACCAACATCTTCCTCATGGCCGCCGATGAGGATGACGACGCGCTGGCCGACCCCTACAAGCTGGCCCGGCTGCCGGAGATGGCGGAGGCGGTGCATGTCTATTTCGCCGCCAGCGACCGCGCGCTGACCATCAGCGACATCACCAAGGGCAATGCCGACAGGCTGGGCACCGCCGGCCCGGATACCCTGACCAACCTGCCGCAGAAGATCACGTTGATCGATTGCGACCAGGTCTGCCAGACCACGCTGACCGAGGCCAACCACCAATACTACCGCAAGCGGCCCGAGGTGGTGGCCGATGTCAGCGCCGTGCTCGATGGCACCCGGCCGGAGAACATCCCCGGCCGCAGCTGGGTGCCGGCGCGCGGCGCCTTCGTCATCGCGGCGAAGGGTTAGCGGGGGGAAGCGGCAAATTCCCCCGCAGCCCATCACGCGGCGGGCGGCACCGCCACATACATCGACGTCCCGGCGCGCAGCACCCGCAGCGCCGCCGGCCCGCTCACCCCGCGCAGCGCCTCAACCGTCGCCGCCGGGTCACGCACCGCGGTGCTGCCCACGGCGGTGATGACATCACCGGGCCGCAATCCGGCTTCGGCCGCCGGGCTGCCCGGGCGCACGTTCATCACCACCGCGCCCTCGGTGCCGGCCGGCACCTGCAGCTCGCGGCGCGCGCCCTCGTCCAGCGGCGCCAGGGCCAGGCCCAGGCGGCCGCTTTGCGGCGACGGGGCGCCGGGTTTGCCGTTTCCCTGGGCCGCATCGGCGCGATCCTCCAGCCGGGCCAGGGTGGCCTGCAGCTCGCGGGTTTCGTTGCCGCGGCGCACCGTCAGCGTCACCGCGGCGCCGGGGCGGGCGCCGCCGACCACGCGGGCCAGGGTGCGGCTGTCGGGCACCGGCTGGCCGTCCACGGCCACCACCACATCGCCGCCGCGCAAGCCGGCCTGCGCCGCCGGGCTGCTGGGCACCACGTCACCCACCAGGGCGCCGGTCACGCCGGTCAGCCCCAGCCCCTGCGCCAAGGCCGGCGTCAGCGATTGCGAGGCAGCGCCCAGCCAGCCCCGATCCACCCGCCCATTGGCCCGGATATCCGCCACCACCTGGCGCACCTGATTCGAAGGGATGGCAAAGCCGATGCCCACGCTGCCGCCATTGGGCGAATAGATCGCGGTGTTCACCCCCACCACGCTGCCTTCCATGGAAAACAGCGGCCCACCGGAATTGCCCGAATTGATCGCGGCATCGACCTGCAGGAAGTCGTCATAGGGCCCCTGGCCGATGTTGCGGCCGCGCGCCGAGACGATGCCCGCGGTCACGCTGCCGCCCAGGCCGAAGGGATTGCCGACCGCCACGACCCAGTCGCCCGGCCGGGCATTGTCGGAATTGTCCAGCGCCAGCCAGGGCAGCGCCACGCCGGCATCGACCTTGAGCACCGCGATGTCGGTGCGCGCGTCGCGGCCGAGGATGCGGGCCGGCAGTTCGCGCCCGTCATCGAGCGTGACCATCACGCTGGTCGCCTCGCGCACGACGTGGTTGTTGGTGACGATGGTGCCATCGGCATCGACGATGAAGCCCGAGCCCAGGGCGCGCACCGGGCGCTGGCCTTCGCGGCCACCCGGGATGCCGAATTGCGGGCCAGCCTGGGCGCCACCCTGGGCGCCGGCGGCATCCGCCCGGGCGGTGGCGGTGATGGTCACCACCGCCGGCCGCACGCGCGACACCAGGGGGGCGAAGCTGGGCAGGCCGGCCAGCGGCGTGGCCACCACGGCGGGCGCGGCGACGGCGGGCGTCTCCACCGCCTGGCCGCTGCGGACCAGGCCAATCCCGCCCAGGGCGGTGCCGGCCATCAGCAGCGCGGCAAATGCGACGGAGCGTGCGCGGGGAAAATTCTGGAAAGTCATGGGGTGTCTCCTGTGATGGCGGGACACTGCCCCGCGCATGCTGGAGGGATGGCCGGCGTGACCATGACAAGATCGTCAGAATTCCAGCCGCACCTCCAGCCCGCGCTCGCCGCCCAGCACCAGCCGCGCGCCATGCATGCGCGCGGTGGCGGCGACGAGCGCCAGGCCGAGCCCCGAGCCCGGCCGGCCATGGGCGGCTTCCAGCCGATGGAAGCGACGCAGCACCGCCTCGCGCTCACCCTGGGGGATGCCCGGGCCATCATCGCCCACCATCAGCGCGCCGCCATGGCTGAGCCTGAGGCGCACCACGCCCGCGCCATGGATCATCGCATTGTCCAGAAGGTTGGCCAGGGCCTGGCGCAGCAGCGCGGCGTCGCCCTGCACGATCACGCCGGGCGCGATGCGGGCCTCCAGGGTACGGCCCGCCTCCTCGGCCACGGCGGCATAGGTCTCGGCCATGGCGGTGGCCAGGGCGGAGAGATCAACGGCGGCGAAGTCGCGCCGCCCCGCGCCGCTCTCCACCCGCGAAATCCGCAGCAGGGCGGCGAAGCTGGCCAGCACCTGGTCGAGATCGCGCAGCGCCGCCTCGATGAAGGCGGGGTCCGACGCGCTTGCCCCCTCCAGCCGCTGGCGGAGATGGAACAGCGGCGTGCGCAGGTCATGCGCGATGTCGTCGGTGACCTGGCGCTGGGCCGCCACCAGCGCCTCGATCCGGCCGAGCAGCAGGTTGATGGTGGCGCCGAGACGGTCGAATTCATCGCCCTCAGCGTTGCCGGGCAGGCGGCGCGTCAGGTCGCCATCCATGATGGCGCGGGCGGCGTGGCCGGCCTGCGCCAGCCGCGCCTCCAGCCTTCGCGCCGCCAGCAGGCCGAGCAGCAGGGCGAGTGCCGCCGCCACCAGCGCGGCAATGGGCGGGCTGCGGGCGAGTGCCGCCGCCGCCTGCTCCACCGCCGCCAGATCGCCCGCGACGATCAGATTCACCCCGCCGGGCAGCACCACGCCGAGCGCGCGCATCGAGCGCGGGCCAGCCTCCAGCGTGGCATAGCCGCGCAGGAAGGGCGGCGCGCCGGGCAGGGCGCCCGCGATGGGCTGTCCCATCGCGGTCTGCAGCAGCGCCAGCACCGGACCGCGGCGGCGGCGGGTGAGCTCCACCTGCTCCGCCAGGCCCTGCATGCCATAGGGTTCAAGGTCGCGCAGCAGCGATTCCGCCTCGGCCGCCAGCGCGCGATCGAGTTGCGCGCGCAACGATGATTCGGCCTGCCACCACACCCAGCCCGCGGTGGCCAGCGAGACCAGCAGCATCGCCGCCGCCGCCGCCGCCGCCACCCGCCAGGCGAAGCTGCGCGGCATCAGGCGCTATGCATCGAGCGCATAACCGGCACCGCGCAGGGTGCGGATGACGGGTTTTTCGCCCGGCCCCTCCAGCTTGCGGCGCAGGCGGGAGACATGGACATCCACCACATTGGTCGTCGGGTCGAAGGCGAAATCCCAGACCCTTTCCAGCAGCATGGTGCGGGTGAGCACCTGGCCCTGGTGGCGCAGCATGTATTCGAGAAGGCGCCATTCGGTGGGCAGCAATTCCACCACCCGCGCGCCGCGCGTCACCACGCGCGCCAGCAGGTCCATGCGGATATCGCCCGCCACCAGCGCGGTATCGGCCATGGCGGCCGGCGGCGGGCGGCGGGCCAGG
This sequence comes from uncultured Rubritepida sp., assembly GCA_964395305.1. Lineage (GTDB taxonomy): Bacteria > Pseudomonadota > Alphaproteobacteria > Acetobacterales > Acetobacteraceae > Rhodovarius. Next base: position 21,540 of record CAYNBM010000044.1, on the reverse strand, counting down.
GCGCGCACCCGGGCGCGCAATTCGGAAAAGGCGAAAGGCTTGGACAGGTAGTCATCGGCGCCGGCCTCCAGCCCCTCCACCCGCCGCTCCACCTCGCCCAGTGCGGTCAGCATCAGCACGGGTGTGGCGATGCTGGAGCCGCGCATGGCGCGGATGATCGCCAGACCATCGGCACCGGGCGACAGCATGCGATCGGTGATCACCACATCGAAGCTCTCGTTCAGCGCGAGAAACATCCCATCCCGCCCGTTGCGGGCGATGTCGACGACCTGGCCATCCTCCAAAAAGCCCTTGGCGATGTAGTCGGCCGTGGCGCTGTCGTCCTCGATGACCAGGATGCGCATCTCACAGCGCCGGCAGCGCCAGATAGAGCCCCGCGCCATTGCGCAGCACCCGCAGCACGGTGGCGCCGGGCCAGCCCTGCCGCATCAGCGCGAGTGCCGAGGCGGGGTCCACCACCTCCTGCCCGCCGATGCTCACCAGCACGTCGCCGGACTGCACCCCGGCCAGGGCGGCGCCGCCATTGGGGGTCAGCGCGGTGACCAGCGCGCCGCGCGCCTCCCGCGGGATGCGGCGGTCGCGCCGGACCGCGTCGGTCAGCGCGGTCAGGGTCATGCCGAAGCGTGGGCCGCGACCCTCGGGCATCACCGGCGGGCGGTCGGCCGTCTCGGGGCCGGCGATGATCCGGGTCAGCATGTATTGCGGGGCGCCGTCGCGCTGCACGGTGAGCGACAGCACGGTGTCGGGCCGGGTGCGGGCCACGATGCGGGCGAGCGCGCGGGCATCGGCCACCGCCGCGCCATCGGCGGCGGTCACCACATCGCCGGGCTGCAGCCCGGCGCGGGCGGCGGGGCCGCGCGGCACCACATCGTCGATCAGCGCGCCGGTCACGCCCGGCATGCCCAGGGCCGCGGCCAGCGCCGGCGTCAGCGGCTGCGAGGTGGCGCCGAGGAAGCCGCGCGTCACCCTGCCCTCGGCCAGCAGCGCCGCCACCACCTCGCGCACCAGATCGGTGGGGATGGCGAAGCCGATGCCCACGCTGCCGCCGGTGGGCGAATAGATCGCGCTGTTCACCCCCACCACGCGGCCGTCGGCGGCGAAGAGCGGCCCGCCGGAATTGCCGGTGTTGATCGCGGCATCGACCTGGATGAAATCATCATAGGGCCCCTGGCCGATATTGCGGCCGCGGGCCGAGACGATGCCGGCGGTGACCGTGCCATCCAGGCCGAAGGGGTTGCCCATGGCCACCACCCAATCCCCGGGGCGCAGCGATCCGGAATCGCCCAGGCTGAGCCAGGGCAGCGGCGTGCCGGCCTCGATCCGCAGCAGGGCAAGATCGGTCCAGGGGTCGCTGCCGATCATCCGCGCCGGCAGGTGCCGCCCGTCATCCAGCGTGACCGAGACGGCCAGGGCACCGCTCACCACATGGTTGTTGGTGATGATGGTGCCGGCGGCGTCGATCAGGAAGCCCGAGCCCAGCGCCTGCACCGGCCGGGCCTGCCCATCGCGCCGCAGCATGGGGCGGAGCTGGCGCGCGGGCGTCTGCTGCGCCGCCGGCTCGCCGGGCGTGGTGGCGGTGATGGTGACCACGGCGGGGCGGACCCGGGCCACCAGCTCGGCGAAGCTGGGCAGGCCGGGCATGGGCGGGACGGTGACCGGGGGCGTGATCGGGGCCTGCGCCATGGCCGCGGTGGCCAGGCAGGTCAGGAGCGCAATGATCGGGGGGAGACGCAGCCGCATTCCTCCGCCTTCGCGCAGTGGCATCCAATTTGCAAGCATCCTGATCGAAGGCGCGCACCAAATCGCCGAAACGCCACCTCACCCCACACGCATGGACACCCCAATGACGCTTTCCCGCCGCGACATGCTGGCCGCCTCCGGTGCCTCGGCCGCCCTGCTGCCCAGTGCCGGTGCAATCGCCCCCGCCGCCGCCCAAACCGAGCGCACCCTGCGCTACGCCATCTCCATGGCCGATATCCCGCAGACCACGGGCCAGCCCGACCGCGGCGCCGGCGCATACCAGTTCACCGGCTACACGCTGTATGACCCGCTGGTGGCCTGGGAGATGGATGTGGCCGACCGGCCGGGCAAGCTCGTCCCCGGCCTCGCCACCGAATGGACGTCCAACCCGGCCGACCGCACGAAATGGTCCTTCAAGCTGCGCCCCGGCGTGAAATTCCACGATGGCAGCGATTTCAACGCCGATGCGGTGATCTGGAACTTCGAGAAGGTGCTGAACGCCCAGGCGCCGCATTTCGACAACCGCCAGGCCGCCCAGGTCCGCCCCCGCCTGCCCTCCGTCGCCAGCTATCGCAAGCTCGACGACATGACGGTGGAAGTGACCACCCGCAGCGTGGACAGCATTTTCCCTTACCAGATGCTGTGGTTCCTGATCTCGTCGCCCGCGCAGTATGAGCGTCTCGGCCGCTCCTGGGAGCGTTTCGCGCAGGAACCCTCGGGCACAGGCCCCTTCCGCCTGACCCGCCTGGTGCCGCGCGAGCGCGCCGAGATGGTGCGCAACACCGCCTATTGGAACCCCGCCCGGATGGCGAAGCTGGACCGCCTCATCCTCGTCGTCGCACCCGAGGAGACGACCCGCACCAACGCGCTCCTCACCAACCAGGTGGACCTGATCGAATACCCCTCGCCCGATCTCGTGCCGCGGCTGCGCGCCGCCGGCAACCGGATCAGCGAAAACGTCACGCCGCATGTCTGGAACTACCACCTCAGCCTGCTGGAGGGCTCGCCCTGGCGCGACCTGCGGCTGCGCCAGGCCGCCAACCTCGCCATCAACCGCGCCGATATTGTGGCGCTGATGGGCGGGCTGGCGAAGCCCGCGACCGGCGTGGTCGACCCCTCCTCGCCCTGGTTCGGCAACCCCAGCTTCCGCATCACCCACGACCCGGACCGCGCGCGCCGGCTGGTGCAGGAGGCCGGCTTCTCCCGCGCCAACCCACTGCGCACCCGCTTCCTCGTGCCCTCCGGCGGCTCGGGGCAGATGCTGTCCATGCCGATCAACGAATACATTCAGTCCGCCTATCGCGAGGTCGGCATCGACCTGACCTTCCAGGTGGTGGAGCTGGAAGTGCTCTACACCGCCTGGCGCCAGGGCGCGGCCGGCGAGATCTCCCGCCAGGGCAACATCACCGCCAACAACGTGGCCTACCTGACCTCCGATCCGCTCTACGCGCTGGTGCGCTTCTTCCACTCCAACCAGATTTCGCCGCGCGGGGTGAACTGGAGCCACTATCGCGACGACACCGTCGACCGGCTGATCGACGAGGCGATGAACAGCTTCGACGACAGCAATATCGACCGGCTGATGGCCCGGGTGCATGAACGCGTCGTGAACGAGGCCCTGCTGGTCTTCGTGGTGCACGACACCAACCCGCGCGCACTCGGCCGCAACGTGCGCGGCTATACCCAGGCGCAGCACTGGTTTCAGGATTTGACCACGCTGTCCTGAGGGGTGTGAGCGTGGCCCGGGGAAGGGCTTTGCCCTCCCCCGATACCCCCACCCACCAGGGGCCACGGGCCCCTGGACCACGGGGTTTTGATTGGGGGTTGAGGGAGGGGGCTGGCGGTCCCGCCGGTTCTGCGGTCGCGTTGGCCCCCTCCCTCAACCCCCAATAAACTCATGGTTTCCAAGGGCCTCCCGGCCTTTGGTGGGGGGAGGTCCGGAGGGGGGCAAAGCCCCTCTCCGGTTCAAGCGCGCACCCCTCAGGCAGCCTGTTCCAAACTGGAACAAGAGTCGCTGATGGTCACCCGTCGCATATCCCGCACCTCCGCCTTGTCGTCGAAGCGCGTGCCGCGATGCATCGTCGCGCGGTTGTCCCACATCACCAGGTCGTTCTGCGCCCATTTGTGGCTGTAGACGAATTGCCGCTGCGTCGCGAATTCCATCAGGTCACGGATCAGCATCATCGCCTCCGGCCTGGGCCAGCCCTGGATCTGCCCGATATGCGAGGAGAGGTAGATGGATTCCCGCCCCGAGCCGGGGTGGCGCCGCACCAGGCGCTGCGGCACAGGGGCGAATTTCAGCCGCTCCTCCGGCGTATAGTCCTCAAAGCCCAGCAAGGCGCGGGAGAAGATCAGCGAGTGTTCGCAGATCAGCCCGCGGGCGGTGGCTTTCAGCGTTTCCGGCATCGCGTCCCAGGCCGCGCGCATATCGGCGAATTCGGTATTGCCGCCCTGGCCCGGCACCACGCGGCCGTGCAGGCCGGAGTATTTCGCCGGCACCCGCTTGAAGCTGCTGTCGCTGTGCCACAGCCGGTTGCCCAGCGCGAAGAAGCGCCTGCGGTCATCGGCGGCCAGCAGCGCGCCGTTCTCGTCGAGGTTGGAGATGTCGTTCATCCGCGCATGGCCGAGCCTTCGCTTGTGGACATCCACGCTGGCGGTCTCGGCCTCCATCGGGCCGAAATTCTCCCCGAAGGCGATCTGCTGCTCATCGCTCAGATCCTGGCCGGGGAAGACGAGGACAGCGAATTCATCCATCCGCTCCTCCACCCAGCGGGCCTGGGCGGGGTTCAGCGGCTGTCGCAGGTCCAGCCCCTCGATGCGGGCGGCGAAGAGCGGGTGCAGCGGCGTGGCGTGCATGGCGTATCTCCCAACTGGCATGCCAGCCTCATGCCAATTACCCCGCCGAGTCAAGCTCCGGAATCGTCGATCGCGCGAAGGCGATGAGATGGCCGATCAGCGCGTCATTCGCCGCCATCGCCCGGGCCTCGTCACCCGCCGCCACGGCGCTGGCCACGTCGATATGCCGCGCCGCGGTCTCCGGCAGATCGCGCGCGTCATGGCCATGGAAGAACCAGAAGCGGCGGGAGACGGCATGCAGCGGCCGCACGGCGGCGGAGGCCACCTCGTTATGCGCGGCCCGCGCGATCGCCGGCTTCATCTCGGCATCGGCGCGCAGGAAGCCCAGCAGGTCGCCCGCCTCGCCGGTCCGGCGCATCAGCTCGGCGAGGCCGCCAATATGCTCGCGCTCGGCGGCCGCGGCGCGGCGGGCGGCGGCGCGCACCAGCAGCCGGTCCAGCTCCCGCCGGGTTTCCAGCACCTGCAGCTGCTGGCGCAGATCCACCGCGGTCACCACCACGCCCCGCCGCGGCAGCACCTGCACGAGATACTCGCGCGAGAGGCGTTGCAGCGCCTCGCGGATCGGCGTGGTGCCGATGCCCAGGCGGCGGCCCAGGATCGCCTCGCTCACCACCGCGCCGGGGGCGAGTTCGAGGGTGACGATCATCTCCTCCAACCGGCGATAGGCTTCCTCGTTCAGCGTCGGCGGCGGGGCCGGGATGGCGAGGCTCATCGCAGAATGATCAGCAGGCCGGGGACGGGTTGCCCCTGTTCCTCGCGCAGCGTGACCTGCTTCGCCGAAAGCACGGCGAAGCCCGCCGCCTCGGCCAGGGCGCGGGCATGTGCGGGGGCGTGGCGATAGCGCATGCCCTCGGCCAGCTCGAAGGGCGCCACCTCGCCGATCTCCAGGCTGAAGCCGGCCACGCCGCCGGGGCGCAGCGCCGCGCGGATGGCGGCCAGCGCCGGCGCCAGGTCACCGAGGTAATTCAGCACATCGGCGGCGGCGATTACGTCATAGGTGGCGCGGCGCGTCGGCAGGAAGGCCAGCAGGTCGGCCTCATGCAGCGCGCCGTAGATGCCGCGCGCGCGGGCCGCATCGAGCATGCGCGGCGAGAGGTCCACACCCTCAAGCCGCCGGGCGAAAGGTTTCAGCGCCACGCCGGACAGGCCGGTGCCGCAGCCCAGATCCAGCACCGCCAGCGCCGCCTGGGCCGGCATCACCGCGCCCAGCGCCTCGGCCAGCAGGGCGGGGGTGCGGTAGTTCAGCCGCCCCTCCAGCTCGGCATCGAAGCGCGGCGCGAACTGGTCGAACAATTTTCGGACATAGCCGGCCGGCGCCCGGGCGGGCGCCTCGCCCTCGCCGAGCGCGGCCAGCATGAACTGGGCCTGCTCGATCGCGGCACGGTCGCGCCCGGCGCAGGCCAGCGCCGCCTGGGCGGCGGCCCGCGCGCCCACCGGCTCGCCGCAATCGGCATGGGCATGGGCCAGGGCCAGCCAGATTTCGGGCTGGTCGGGGGTCAGCCGGGCGGCGGTCAGCAGCGGCTCCAGCGCCGCGCGGGGCTCGCCCTTCGCGGCCAGGGCCTGGCCCAGGTTGCGCCAGGTCGTGGCATCGGCCGGCGCGCGGGCCAGCGCGGCCCGCATCACCTCGATGGCATGGTCGAGCTGGCCGGCCTCGGCCAGGCCGGCGCCGTAATTGGCCAGGATCAGTGGATTGTCGGGTGCGAGGGACACCGCGCGGGCGGAACAGGCCAGCCCCTCGGCCAGGGCGCCGCGGGCGCGCAGCGCCACGCCCAGCAGGTTCAGCGCATCGGGGTGGTTCGCGTTCAGCCGCAGCGCGCGGCGGTACAGGCTCTCCGCCTCGGCCATCCGGCCCGCCCGGTGCCGGTCGGCGCCGCGCGCCGCCAGTTCATTCGCCTTGTCCATCGCCGGGGGCATGCGGCATCGCCCGCCGGGATGCAAGAGACTTCCCCGGCCGCAGCCTCTATGGTGGCGCCATGCAGCACCTCATCCGCAGTGCCCGGGACCTGCGTGCGGATGTCTTCCGCGGCGTGGCGCTGTGGTTCATCTTCATCAACCATGTGCCGGGCAATTGGCTTGGCATGGTCACCATCCGCAACTTCACCATGGCGGATGCGACGGAGGTCTTCGTCTTCCTCGCGGGCTATGCCGGCGGCATCGCCTATGGGCTGCTGATGCTGCGCGAGGGCTGGTTCTTCGCCGCGACGCGGGTGCTGGGGCGCGTCGGCACGCTCTATGTCGCGCATATCTTTCTGTTCGTCGTCTTCACCGCGCAGGTGGGCTTTTCGGCGGCCGCGCTGGACCGGGCGGCCTATCTCGACGAATTGCAGATGGATGCCTTCGGCAACGCCCCCTATGAGGCGCTGGTGCAGGCCCTGCTGCTGGCCTTCCAGCCGGCATTCCTGAACATTCTTCCCCTGTATATCGTGCTGCTGGCGATGTTCGCCCTGGCGCTGCCGCTGATGCTGCGGCCGGGGCTGCTGCTGGCGGCCTCGGCCACGCTCTATGCCGTGGTGCGGCTCTGGGACATCAACCTGCCCTCCTGGACCGGCGGCGGCTGGTTCTTCAACCCGCTGGCCTGGCAGATGCTGTTCGTCTGCGGCGTGGTCATCGGCTTCGCGCCGCCGGGCAGGAGCGCGCTGCGGCTGCCATGGAGCCCATGGCTGCTGGCGCTGTGCCTGGCCTTCCTGATCCCCTGCGGCCTGGCCATGCTGGCGGTCTGGCATGCGCCGGAATGGCTCGCCAGCGTGCCGGGGCCCTGGCCGGCGCTGATCGACGGCGTGGACAAGACCAGCCTGCACCCGCTGCGCCTGCTCTCGCTGCTGGCGCTGGCCTATCTCGCCGCCCATCTCGTGCCGCGCGGCGCGGCCTGGCTGAATGGCGCCGTGGCGCGGCCTTTCGTGCTGATGGGCCAGCAGGGGCTGCCGGTGTTCTGCGCTGGGATTTTTCTCAGTTTCCTCGCCCGGCTGGCGCTGGAACAGGCGGAAGGGGCGGTGATGCAGCTGGCCGTGAATGCGCTGGGCTTCGCCTGCCTGCTGGCGGTGGCCTGGGTTTCCGCCTGGTATGGCCAGAAGCTGCGCGCGACGAAACCACCCGGCGCCACCGGCTTGCCGGCCAGCCGCATGGCGGATACGGCTTGAGCATGGCGCGCATCCTCCTGGCACTGCTGCTGCTTTTCGCATCGCCCGCATGGGCGGCGCCCTGCGACCTGCCGGCCGAGATGCTCGACGGCACCGCGCTGCCCCGCGCGCGCACCGCCATCGGAGGGGGCGAGCTGCGCATCCTGCTCGGCGGCAGCGCCACCGCCGAGAGCGGCGGGCCGGGCCTGCCCTATCACGCCCGCCTCGCCGGATTGTTGCAGCAGGACCATCCCGGCCTGCGCGTGGTGGTCGAGGCGCGTGGCCGCCGCGGCGCCCGCGCGCCCGAAAGCCTGGCCCTGATCCTCGATGCCCTGCCGGCCTTCCGCCCACATCTGGTGCTCTGGCAGACCGGCACGGTGGAGGCGGTGCGCTCGCTGGAAGTGGACGCGTTCAGCGACACGCTGAGCGAAGGCATCACCCGCATCCGTGGCGGCAGCACCGATGTGGCGCTGATCGACCCGCAATTCAGCCGTTTCCTGCGTGCCAATGCCGATATCGAGCACTACCGCGACGCCATACGGCTGGTCGCCGCCGCGGAGGGGGTGCCGCTGCTGCGCCGCTACGACTGGATGCACCATTGGGCGGAAAATGGCGGCCCGGATGTGGAGCGCGCGCCGCGCGCCGAACGCGCCGCGGCGCTGGCGTTGCTGAATGACTGTCTGGCGCGCGCCATCGCCACTCAGTTGCGCCACAGCATCAGGCGGTAGGGACCATGCCCGACGGCTCCACCCTGCCCGAAGCCCGCGTGGTGCTGCCCGAGCCGCCGCGCCGCCGCCGCTGGGTCAGCCCGCTGCTGCGCCGCATCCTGCTGCTCAACGCGCTGCCGCCGGCGCTGCTGGCCGCCGCCCTGCTCTATCTCGACCAGTATCAGAACGGGCTGCTGGCCGGCGATGTGGAGGCGATGCGCACCCAGGCCCGGATCTATGCCGGCGCGATCGGCGAGGCCGCGGTGCGCATCGAGAATGACCGGGCCGTGCTGGTGCCCGAGCGCGCCCGGCCGCTGCTGCGCCGCCTCGTCGAGCCCTCGCCCAATACCCAGGCCAGGCTGTTCGACATCTCCGGCCTCGTGGTGGCCGACAGCCGCGTGCGCGAGGGTGCGGGCGGCGCGGTGGTGACAGAGCCGCTGGCGCCGCCCGCCCCGCGCGGCGCGGTTTCGGAGCAGCTGGCCGGGGTCTATGAGCGGCTGCTCACCCTGCTGCCGCGCCAGGCGCGCACGCCGGTGGTGGTGGATATCGCGACCGATGCCGACAGCTTCGACTGGCAGCCCGCACTCGGCCCCGACCGGCGCGAGGAGCTGCGCATGGCACTCGAAGGCGGCGTCACCCCCTATATCCGCCGCACCCCCGATGGTCGGCTGCTGGTCAGCGTGGCCGAGCCCGCGCGGCGCGGCGGCCAGGCCGTGGGCATCATGCTGCTGACGCGTGAGGCCAGGGAGGTGGACCAGCGGCTGTTCGAAATCCGCGCCTCGGTGCTGGTGCTCTTCCTGCTGGCGCTGCTGCTGACCACGCTGCTCTCGCTCTACCTCGCGCAGACCCTGGCGAATCCGATTTTACAACTGGCGACGGCGGCGGCGAATATGCGGCAGGGCAAGGGGCGGGTGGGCTCCGTGCCGGAAAACCTGCTGGAGCGGCAGGATGAGATCGGCATCCTGGCGCGCGACCTGCAAATGGCCGCCCGCGCGCTCTGGGCCCGGATCGACGCCAATGAACGCTTTGCCGCCGATGTCGCGCATGAGCTGAAAAACCCGCTCACCTCCGTGCGCAGCGCCATCGAGACCTTGCGCCGGGTGGAGGATCTGGCCGGCCAGAAACGCCTGCTGGCGATCATCGGCAATGATGTGATCCGGATGGACCGGCTGATCGGCGACATTTCCGACAGCTCGCGCGTGGATGCCGAGCTCTCGCGCACGGTGGCGGAGCCGGTGGATGTGCAGCCCATCCTCGCCGTGCTGGCGGAGCTGCACAACACCACGCGCGGCGAGGCCGACCCGGTGATGGAGACCGATATCCCCGACGAGCCGCTGGTGGCGCTGGGCGTCGAGGACCGGCTGGTGCAGGTTTTTCGGAATCTCATCGGCAATGCGATTTCGTTCAGCCCGGCGGGCGGCCATGTCTGGCTGCGCGCGCGCATCGCCGGGCGCGACGTCGAGATCGTGGTGGAGGATGAGGGCCCCGGCATCCCCGACGCCAAGCTGGAGGGGATCTTCGACCGCTTCTATTCTGAGCGGCCGCGCGGCGAGAGGTTCGGCCAGCATTCCGGCCTCGGGCTGTCGATCAGCAAGCAGATCGTGGAGGGGCTGCGCGGCAAGATCAGCGCCGAGAACCGCCGCGACGCCGAGGGGCGGATCCTCGGCGCGCGCTTCGTGGTGCGGGTGCCCCAAGCCTGAGAATGACCAGGCCTGAGGATCAGGCCCGGCCGGCGGCCTTATCGGCCTCGTAGCGCGCCTTGTTCTCGGCATTGGAGGGGTAGAGGCCGGGCAGCGCCTGGCCGGCATTCACCTGGACCATGATCCAGGCCTCCAGCCGCTCCTGCTCGACGCATTCATCGACGATGGCATCCGCCATATCGGCCGGGATCAGCACGGCGCCATCGGCATCGGCCACGATGATGTCACCCGGAAACACCGCCACGCCGCCGCAGCCGATGGGCTGTTCCCAGGCCACGAAGGTGAGGCTGGCCACGCTCGCCGGCGCGGCACCACCGGCGCACCAGACCGGCAGGCCGGTGCCGTTCACCCCCGCCACGTCGCGCACCGCGCCATCGGTGATCAGCGCGGTCACGCCGCGCTTGGCCAGGCGGGCGCACAGGATATCGCCGAAGATGCCGGCATCGGTCATGCCCATGGCATCGGCCACCGCGATGCAGCCTTCGGGCATGGCTTCGATGGCGGCGCGGGTGGAGATGGGGCTGGCCCAGGAGGCGGGGGTGGCGAGGTCCTCGCGCGCCGGCACGAAGCGGAGCGTGAAGGCGGGGCCGACCAGGCGCACGCCTTGCGCCGCCGGGGTGAAGGGCGCCGCGCCGCGCATCCAGACATTGCGCAGCCCCTTCTTCAGCAGCACCGTCGTCAGGGTGGCGGTGGTGATCTTTTCCAGCTTGGCGCGGGTCTCGGGGGTCATGGTTGGTCTTTCAGTTGCGCGATGGCATGCGCCGCCAGGAGATCCGGCGGCTGGGTGATGTCGAGGATGATGGCCTGCTCCTCGGGGCCTGGTGCCTCCAGCGTGGCGAATTGGCTGGCCATGAGGCTGGGCGGCATGAAGTGGTTTTTCCGCGCGCCCTGGCGCTCGGCGATCAGGGCGGGGTTGCCGGCGAGGTGCAGGATGCGCAGGCCGGGCACGTGGTGGCGCAGCCGGTCGCGATAGGCGCGGCGCAGCGCCGAGCAGCCGATCACGCCGCCGTCGCGCTGCGCCGCCAGCCATTGGCCGAGCGCATCCAGCCAGGGCAGGCGGTCGGCATCGGTCAGCGCCTCGCCACGCGCCATTTTTTCGATGTTGCCCGGCGGGTGGAAGGCGTCGGCATCGGCGAAGGGAATGCCCAGCTGCGCCGCCAGCAGCCCGCCCAGCGTCGATTTGCCGCTGCCCGAGACGCCCATGAGGAGAATGCGGACGATCACTTCGGTTCCAGATGGCCGCCGAAGCCATGGCGCATCGCGCTCAGCGCCTTGTCGGCAAAACTCGCCTCCTGCCGGCTGCGGAAGCGGGCGAAGAGCGCCGCCGCCAGCACCGGGGTGGGGATGGCGTTTTCCACCGCGGTGTCGACCGTCCAGCGGCCCTCGCCGCTGTCGCTGACGCGGCCGGAGTAATTGGCCAGGTCGGGCTGCTGCGCCAGCGCGGCGGCGGTGAGGTCGAGCAGCCAGGACGACACCACGCTGCCGCGGCGCCAATTCTCCGTCACCTCCGCCACATCGATGTCCAGCGGGCCGTTCTTCAGCAGGTCCAGCCCCTCGGCCATCGCCTGCATCATGCCGTATTCGATGCCGTTATGGATCATTTTGGTGTAGTGGCCTGCACCGGAAGCCCCGCAATGCAGCCAGCCCTGGTGGGCCGTGGTGGCGCTGTTGCGCTGCGGATTGGGGGGCGCCGCGGCCTCGCCGGGCGCCAGGGCCTCGAAGATGGGCGAGAGGCGGGCCACGGCGCCGGCATCGCCGCCGATCATCAGGCAATAGCCCCGCGCCAGGCCCCAGACACCGCCGGAGGTGCCGATATCGAGGTAATGCACGCCCTGCGCGGCGAATCTTTCCGCGCGGGCGGCGGAATCCTTCCAGAAAGAGTTGCCGCCCTCGATCACCACGTCCTCCGGGTCGAGCATCGGCAGAATGGTGTCCAGCGCGCCTTGGGTGACGGCGCCGGCGGGCAGCATCACCCAGATCGCGCGCGGGCGGGCGAGGGAGGCGACCAGGGCGGCGAGGTCGGCTGCCGGCGTGGCGCCCTCGGCTTCCAGGGCGGCCACGGCAGCGGCGTCCATGTCGAAGACTGGGCATTGATGCCCCGCCCGCAGCAATCTGCGAGCGATATTGCCGCCCATCCGGCCCAGGCCGATCACCGCCAGTTGCATGCGCCTCGCCTCCCCAAACGCGACCCTCCTATCCCGCGGCGCTTGGCGCTGTCCATCGGCCGTGGTGCAGTGGGCGAAAGGAGAACGCCCGTCGATGAAAACCCTGCCCGCCACCGGCCGCGCCTGGCCGGAGCTCGAAGCCGAACTGCAAGCCGCAAAGGCGCGCGACTACAGCTGGCGCCAGGGCCGCATGGCGGTGTTCTTCTACTACCTCGATGAGGCGCTGGAGGCGGTGCAGAAGCAGGCCTACCTCGCCTTCTTCACCGAGAACAATCTGGGCCAGCGCGCTTTCCCCAGCCTGGCCAGGCTGGAGCGCGAGGTGGTGGAGATGGGGCTCTCGCTGATGGCCGCCCCGCCCGGCGCCGGCGGCACCTTTACCAGTGGTGGGTCGGAGAGCATTTTTCTCTCCCTGCTGGCGGCGCGGGAGCGGGCGGGGGTGGAACGCCCCAATATCGTCATCCCCGACACCGCGCATCTCACCTTCGACCGTGCCGCCTGGTATCTCGGCATCACCGTGCGCCGGGTGCCGGTGGGGCCGGATTTCTGCGCCGATGTGCCGGCGATGGCGGCGGCGATCGATGCGCGGACCATCGCCCTTGTCGGCTCGGCACCCAACTACCCCTATGGCACCATGGACCCGATCGGCGCCCTGGGCGCGCTGGCATCGGAAAAGAACCTTTGGCTGCATGTCGATGCCTGCGTCGGCGGGTTCCTCTCGCCGTTTCTGGGCCGGCTGGGGCATGCGCTGCCGGCATGGGATTTCTCGGTGCCGGGGGTCTGCGCGATTTCGGCCGATATCCACAAGCACGGCATGGCGGCCAAGGGCGCCTCGCTGCTGCTGGTGCGGGAGGAGGGCTGGCGCGCCCATCACCGCTTCGAAAGCCAGGCCTGGGCGCGCGGGCCCTATGTCGCCTACACCGCCCAGGGCACCCGCCCGGGCGGTGCCGTGGCGGCCGCCTGGGCGGTGATGCAGTATCTGGGCGAGGCCGGCTACACCCATGCCGCTCGGCGCATCATGGATGCCAAGACGCGGATGGTGGCGGGGATCGAGGCGATTGACGGCCTCGCGGTGCTGCGGCCCAGCCCGCATGCCATCTTCGTCTTCCGCCCGACCGACCCGGGGCTGGAGGTCGGCCGCATCGCCGCCGCGATGAATGCGCGGGGCTGGCTGCCGGGGCAGATGGCGGGCGGCGCGGGCCTGCATTTCCACCTCAACCCCATCCACGACACGGTGGTGGATGAGTATCTGCAACACCTCCGCGCCGCGGTGGAGGAGGCCCGCGCCGGCGCGGGCGAGGTGATGGCGGCGGGAAGGGTCTACTGATAAAACCCCGCCCATGAACTGGATCAGTGAATGGGCCCTGCCCAAGATCAAGACGCTCTTCGGCGGCTCTCGCGAGGTGCCGGAGAATCTCTGGCACAAATGCCAGAGCTGCGAGCAGATGGTCTTTCACCGCGATCTCGAGCGCAACCTGCGGGTCTGCACCCATTGCGGCCATCACGAGCGGGTGGCCGCGCGCGCCCGCATCGACATGACGTTGGATGATGGCTGGCAGAAGATCGAACTGCCCCGCGCGCCGGCCGACCCGCTGCGCTTCCGCGACCAGCGCCGCTACAATGAGCGCCTGCGCGATGCCCAGGCGAAATCGGGCATGGATGACGCCGTGGTGGTGGGCCATGGCGCGATCGAGGGCCATCCCGCCGTGGTTGCCGCCTTCGAGTTCAGCTTCATGGGCGGCTCCATGGGCGCCGGCGTGGGCGAGGCGCTGGTGGCCGCCGCCCGGCTGGCCGTGCTGCAGGACGCGCCGCTGATCGTCTTCACCGCCTCCGGCGGCGCGCGCATGCAGGAGGGCGCGGTGAGCCTGATGCAGATGCCGCGCACCGTCATCGCCACGCGCATGGTGAAGGAGGCCGGGCTGCCCTTCATCGTGGTGCTCTGCGACCCCACGACCGGCGGCGTGACCGCCAGCTTCGCCATGCTGGGCGACATCCAGATCGCCGAGCCGGGCGCGCTGATCGGCTTCGCCGGCGCCCGGGTGATCGAAAGCACGGTGCGGGAAAAACTGCCCGAGGGGTTCCAGCGCGCCGAATACCTGTTGGCGCACGGCATTCTCGACATGGTGGTGAAGCGCGGCGAGATGAAGGCGATGCTGGCGCAGGTGATCAGCCTGCTGCGGGTGGCCGATGTGCCGCCCGCGGCCAGCCAGGCCGCGCTGCCGGCGCCGGCGTGAACGAACGCAAATGAATGAACGCAAGGGCCTGGGCGGCCGCTCCGCCCCGGTGATCGAGCGGCTGCATGCGCTGCATCCCCGGCTGATCGACCTCAGCCTGGGCCGGCTGGAGGCGCTGCTGGGCCGGCTGGGGCACCCTGAGCGGCGGCTGCCGCCGGCGCTCCATGTCGCCGGCACCAATGGCAAGGGCAGCACCTGCGCCTTCCTGCGCGCGATCATCGAGGCGGCGGGGCAGCGCGCGCATGTCTTCACCTCCCCGCACCTCGTGCATTTCCATGAGCGCATTCGGCTCGCCGGAAGCCTGGTCGATGACGACGCGCTGACCGAGGCGCTGGAGGAGACCGAGGCCGCCAATGCGGGTGCCGCCATCTCTGTCTTCGAGGTCATCACCGCGGCCGCCTTCCTGCTGTTTGCCCGCGTGCCGGCCGATGCGCTGGTGCTGGAGGTGGGGCTGGGCGGGCGTTTCGATGCGACCAATGTGGTGGCGCGGCCGGTGGCGACGGCGATCACCGCGATCTCCATGGACCACATGGATTTCCTCGGCGATACGCTGGCGAAAATCGCCTTCGAGAAGGCCGGGATCATCAAGCCCGGCGTGCCCTGCGCCACGGGATTCCAGGCGCCCGAGGCGATGGCGGTGCTGCGCGCGGTGGCGGCCGAGCGCGGCGCGGCCCTGCTGGCGCGGGGTGCGGATTGGGCGATGGATGAGGCGGGCTATAACGGGTTGTCGCTGCCGCCATTGGGGTTGCCCGGCCCGCATCAGCGCGACAATGCCGGCATCGCCATCACCGCCCTGCGCGCCTGGGGGCCGGACTGGCTGGATGATGGCGCGATCCAGCGCGGCGTGGCCCGGGCGGAATGGCCGGCGCGGATGCAGAGGTTGCAGGGCGCGCTGGCCGCGCGGGTCGCGCCGCATGAGCTCTGGCTGGATGGCGGCCACAATCCCGGCGCGGGCGCGGCGCTGGCGGCACATTTTCCGCAATGGTCGGACAGGCCGCTGCATATCCTGGTCGGGATGAAGGCGGGCAAGGGGGCGGAGGGGTTTCTCGCGCCGCTGCTGCCCTTTGCGACCACGCTGCTGGCGGTGCGCGAGCCGGGGCAGCATCTGGCCATGGAGCCGGCGGAGATCGTGGCGGCCAGCGGCGGCGTGGCGCGGCTGGGCGGCACGGTGGAGGAGGCGCTGGCCATGCTGCCGCACGCCCCCCCGGGGCGGGTGCTGGTCTGCGGCAGCCTTTATCTGGCGGGCGAGGTGCTCAAGGCGGATGCGGCCTGACGGCCCGGCGCGCTTTCAACAGCGCCCAGGCGCGCAGATCGACCACCGCCTTCACCGTCGCCGCCAACACCAGCGCACAGAGCACGGCCTTGGACAGTGTGCCCATCGTGCCCTCGACCAGCACCGCATGCACCACGGTGCCGACCACGATCACCACCGCCAATGCGGTGTGACCCAGGCGAAAGCTGCGCACCCGCAGACACCGGCGCAGCGCCACCAGCACGGCCGAGGCGAAGACCGCCCACATCGCCACCACCCCCCACACCGAAAAGGGCGTGGGTGAATCGAGGACCAGCGCGTCGATCACATCCGGTGGGCTGGTCCAGAACAGTCCCGCGACATGCGCGACCACCATGACCACCAGCGCCACCCCCACCCAGCGATGCACCCGCCGCCCCGGCACCCCCGGCAGCATGCCGCCGACCAGCAGGGGCTGCAGCAGGATCAGCGCCAGCCCGACCACCCCGGCGAAAGCCGCGCCGATATAGACCGAGTCGCGCCAGGCCAGCAGCGGGGAGGTCGCGGCCACCACCAGCGGCACCGCGACGGCAATGGCCAGGCCGGCCCAGATCAGCGGGCCGCGCACTCAGGCGGGTTGCAGCACGAAATGCGCGCTCAGGCTCGTGTCGCGCGCCGAGGGCAGGATGGGGCGCAGAAAGACGGTCTGGAAGCCGGCGCCCTCATAGGCGAGGTGGCCATGCGGCTGGCCGAAGGTCGGCACGATCTGCGGCATTTCGAGGCGGAAGACGCCGTCGGGGCCGGTGAGGGTGGCGCCGTGGGAGTGCGGCTCATGCTCCCGCCCCTCGGTGGTATGGGCCCAGATCTGGATGCGGATGCCGGACAGTGGCGCACCGTCGCCGGCGCGGCGCACCGTGCCCGACATCCAGAAGCCGCCCTTGCCGATGCGGCTGACGATGGGCGCGCCGGGGAGGTAATTATTGGCGCCGCCGCGCATGGTGGGCGTGGCGGCCAGGCCCTGGGCGCGGGCCAGGGCGGGCGTCAACAAGGCGGCGGCGGCGAGGATGCCGCGGCGGGATGCGGGCTGCTGGGTCAAGGCGGTCGCTCCTGTCGATGGGCCGAGAGAATGTGGTGCGCCGGGTGGTGCCTGCATCACCCCCCCCGGCGGAAATTGCGCGGGTTCACCGCCTGGAATAGCCCCACGCCCCGGCGCAGAGCGCCACCGCCAGCAACCCGAAGCCGGCGCGATAGGCGATGTCGGGCCGCCCCGCCGGCCCTTCGGGCCACCAGCCGACCACGAGGCCGACCAGGATGGGCAGCGCCGCACTGCCCAGCACCTGCGCCAGGTTCAGCGTCGTCGCGGCGCGCCCGGCCATGTGGTCTGGAAAAAGCTCCCGGTTTTCCGTCACCACCAGCACGGGGTAGCCCGAGGTCAGGCACAGCCCGACCAGAAGCGCCGTGGCGCCCCAGAGCGGCAGGCCGGGCAGCAGCGCCAGCAGGGCGAGGCAGGCGGCCGTGGCCAGCGCGCCGCCCACCACCGTCCACCGCCGGCCCAGCCGCCGGGCGACGCCCGGCACCACCAGCAGCCCCACCGGCAGGCCGAGCCCCATGGCCAGCAGCACCTTTCCGCGCGCCGCGGCGTCCAGCCCATGCACATCGGCCAGATACGGCCCGGCCCAGACCGCCAGCACGGTCGCCATGGCGGCATAGGCGACGAGATGCATGCTCAGCAGCCGCCCCAGCCCCGGCGTGGCCCAGACGGTGAATTGCCCGCGCAGCGCCTCCCACACCGTTTCGCCGCGCGGCGGCACGGGTTCCGGCGCGTCGCGCACGCCCCACCACCACAGGGCGAGAATGACCGTCATCAGCCCCGCCACGCAAAGCATGGCGCCGCGCCAGCCCAGGCCGAGCGCCAGGATGGCCAGCGGCGCGCCGGCCAGCAGCAGCCCGCCCTGGCTGAGGGCGAAAACGCGCGCGAGCATGGCGGTGCCCGCCGCGCCGCGCTGCCAGCGGGTGCTCAGCAGCACCGCCGACATGAAGCTGGCCGAGCAGCCCAGCCCGACCAGGAACCGCGCCGCCCAGAGCTGCCCGGCGGATTGCGCGGCGGCCTCGGCCAGCGCGCCGGCGATGGCCAGCACGCTCAGCCCCGCCACCAGCCGGCGCGGGCCGATGCGATCGAGAAAGATGCCAACGGGGATCTGCGCCGCCAGCAGGGCGGCGAAGAAGGCGCTGCCCGCCGCGCCAAGCCCGGCCGGAGACATCCCCAGCTCCACCGCGATATCCGGCCCCAGCGCCGAGAGGCTGGCGCGGTGCAGCTGGGACATGCCGGCCATGGCGGCCGCCAGCAGGCCGACGCGGGCGATGGTGGTCACAGCGATACGCCCAGCGTCTCGCGCAATTGCCTGGCACCCTCGGGCGAAAGGGTGAGGCGGCGGCGGTCGAGCGGGTTGTCCGCGCGCGGCTGCAACCGGCGCAACCAGCCGCGGCCCAGAAACTCCCGCGCCATGGCCGCGCCGAGGGGGCCAGCGAGATGCGGCCGGCGTTCCGACCAATCCATGCAATCCCGCCCCGCGCAGGCGGCGATGCCCAGGCGCGCCGCGCCCTCGGCGGTGCATTCCCAGCCGCCGGCGGCGGGCGCGATCAGGCCTTGCGCGCGCAACCCTTCATGCAGCGCCACGCCCAGCCGTCCGGCCACATGATTCCAGCACAGGCGGGCACTCCGAAACGCCTCGCCATGCGGCCAGGGCGCACGGCTCTGCCGGGCCTGCAACCCGCCCAGGGTTTCGAGCAGATGCGCCACCTCCTCCCCGGCCAGGCGGAAATAGCGGTGGCGGCCCTGCTGGTGCATCACGATCAGCCCGCCATCGACCAACCGGGAAAAATGTTCGGTGGCGGTGGAGGGCGCCACGCCGGCCACCCGGGCGAGCTCGCCCGCGGTCAAGGCCTCGCCAGGCAGGAGGGCCGAGAGCATGGCGGCGCGGGCCGGGTCGGCCAGAAGGGCGGCGGTGGCGGCGAAACCTGTCATGCCGTCACCCTACCCCGGCGGCGCGCGCAATGCTTCGGCCACGACCGAACGAAGTGCCCGCAGCGCGGCCTGGCTGCGCAGGCCCATGCGGATCACCCCCGGCAGGTCCCCGGGCCGGCGCAGCAGGGCGCGCATGACGCGAAGCGGCGCGGGGTTGCCCTCTTCGTCCAGCCCCTCGGCGGCGGCGGGGGGCAGGGTTTCGCCGGCGGTATCGGCCACCGCGCGCAGCACGGCGAAGGGGATTCCGGCCCGCGCAATCACCGCACTTTCCATATCCACCGCGGCGGCGCCGGTGCGGGCGTGCAGCGCGCCCTTCTCGGCCGGCGAGGCGATCACCCAATCGGCGCCGGCGATATCGGCCAGAACAGCGCCGGTGGCGGCGGCCAGCGCGGCACTCCAGGCGGCATGGGCGGGCCAGCGCGCCTCGGCCACCACATCGCGCGCCACCAGCAGCGCACCGGGGCGCAGGGCCGGGTCCAGCCCGCCGGCGATGCCGAAGCTCAGCACCCGTGACGGCCGCAATTCGGCCAGGGCCGCGGCCAGTTTTTCCGGGTTGGCGGCGGCGTTCAGCACGGCGGTCCCGGGCGGCAGCAGCGCCGCCTCTGCGGAAAAGCCCACCACCACCAGCAGGGTCACGGGTTGGGCGCCATGTCCTTCCAGGGTGCGGCGCGCTCATAGCCGGCGGCGGCCTGGAGCAGCAGCGTCTCCTGCCAGGCCGGCGCCACCAGCTGCAGGCTGAGTGGCAGGCCGGTGGAGTGCAGCCCGCTCATGATCGTCACCGCCGGGTGGCCGGTGACGTTGAACGGCGTGCGGGCCTGGCGGGGATAGGTGCGCTCCACCGTCTCGATGTCGTCGATCCGGCAGGCCGGGTCCATGCTGCTGGCGGTGAGCAGCAGGTCGACATGTTTGAAGGCTTCCAGCACGGCCTGGACCATCTCGCCGCGGCGGCGCTGCGCCTGGACATGGTCGGTGGCGCTGACGAATTGGCTGGGGAGCAGGCGGCGGCGGGTGACGCCGGCGTATTTTTCCGGGGAGTTTTTGAGCCAGTGCTCATGCACCGCGCCGGCCTCGGCATAGAGGATGGTGCGGTTGACGGCGGCGAATTGCGCGAGCGGCGGCAGGGTGATGTCGGTGAGGATGGCACCCTCGGCGGCCATGACGCGAGCGGCCTCGTCCAGGGCTTTCGCCATTTCCGGGTCGGCCGGCTGGTCGGTTTCGTGGAAGTGGCGGACATAGCCGATGCGCAGGCCCTTCAGGCCGCCGGCGAGTTTGCCCGTGTAGTCGCCGCCGGCCATGATTCCGAGCAGCAGGGCGCAATCCTCGACCGTGCGGGTCAGCGGCCCGACATGGTCGAGCGAGAAGGCGAGCGGGAAGACGCCCTCGCGCGGCACAAGCCCATAGGTGGCCTTCAGGCCCACAAGCCCGCAATGGCTGGCGGGGTGGCGCACGGAGCCGCCCGTGTCGGTGCCCAGCGCCACCGGCAGCATGCGCGCGGCCACCGCGGCGCCGGAACCGCTGGACGAGCCGCCGGGGTGATGGTCGCGGTTCCAGGGGTTGCGGGCGGGGGGGAAGGGCAGGTCGAAGGCCGGGCCGCCGATGGCGAATTCATGGGTAGCCAGCTTTGCCGGGAAGACGGCGCCGGCTTCGCGCAGGCGGGTGATGACCGCGGCGTCGGCGGTGGCGACATGGTCCAGCCGTTGCGCAGAATGGCAGGTGGTGGGCAGGCCCGCGATGTCGATGATGTCCTTCACCCCCACCGGGATGCCGTGGAGCGGGGAGCGCGGGGCTTCGTCATCCAGCTTGCGGGCGGCGGCGCGGGCATCGTCCGCCATCAGGCGGATGCAGGCGTTCAGGCGGGGCTCGACCTCGGCGATGCGCACCAGGCAATCGGCGAGCAGCTCGCTGGGGGAGAGGGTTTTCGCCGCGATGCGTTGGCTGGCCTCGGCCAAAGTGAGGGTATGGGCGCTCATGGCCGGCGGCCCAGGCTGTAGGCGGGGACGGGCTCGATGGCCGGGTTTTGCGCGCGCGGCAGGTTGGCCTTGTGCGCGGCGAGCGTGGCCAGGGCGTCCATCACATCGGCGCTGTGGTTCGCCCAGGCCTTTTGCAGGCCGGCGGCTATGGCAAGGGTTTCGGCGGTTTTTTCGTCCATGGGTGCGAGCGTAAGCCGGCCAGGAGAAAAAGGAACGGGGGCGGCGACCCTTTTGGGGGGGAAGGGAGTAGGAGAGCCGCCGCCCCCGCCAAGGTTCACCGACCCAGGGAAGGGCCGGCGTGTCCGGGAGAGACAAGAAGCCGCGGGAGGATGGCGGCTTCCACAGAGGTTCTACAGGCCGGACTGTGAAGCAACGCTTTATGGCCGGCGGGGTTGCCGTCTTTTTTCATCGCCTTCATGAGGGATGCGACGGACGCGGGCTTTACGTTTGCAATTAAAAACGAAATTCGGCTAGATCACTCACCCACCACAAATTTTTCCGTCTTCGTAAATATATTCTAATTTGAAATGAATTAAAATCTATGGAGAATTAAAGATGCGCTCCCGCCGTAAATTTTTTGCCGGTATGAATAGTGTTTGCTTGGCGCCGCTGCTGAGTGCATGTGCTGAGACTTCTGGCCGACCAGATTCGCGATTTTATAGCTCGACACAGCATGGCTTAATGTATCAAGTTATACAATCGCAATTTTACGATACATTGGCAGTCGAGACACCGGGAACTCTATCGGCGGATTCAAAATCCGTAGCGAACACCACCGCCGTCCAGGAACGTTTACGGT
>CAYNBM010000043.1:0-37795 GCA_964395305.1 uncultured Rubritepida sp. | reverse complement strand
GCGCGAAGCTGACCAAGCTGCGGGCCGATCAGGCCAGCTATATCGGCGTGCCGAGTGAGGGGCCGTTCAAGGGCGACGCCTACCGCTACTGAGTGCGTCGCGCGCGGCCCGGGGCAACCGGGCCGCGCCGCCATTTTGGCGTTGTAACCGCCCAAAATACTGAATCCGGACAAATTGGCATCAAGAGTAGCGGCACCACGCGCCGTTCAGGCCATTGCATCTGCGATGCATATCCGTCTCGCGCAGGACACGCAAGGAATTTAAGCCTTGCATCTTCCCAGATTTCGTAACACCGCGGAAAACGCTTTCCCACGACGCATCGCCCAACAACCTGGGCGGCCTCATGCCTGAACCTCTCCTGCTCGACCTCGGCTGGCTCATGCTCGCCATGGCCCCGGCCTGCTGCTGGGCTGGCCGCGGCTGCTGCATGAGGGCAATTGGGGCGGCGTCCGGGGCAGCCTGGCCAATCTGGTGGCGGGGCCGGGGATACTGGGGCTGCTGGTCACCGGCAGCTGAATCCGGGCGCGGCGCAGCCTGGCACGGCTGCGGCTGCGCCGGGTGGCACGGCTCGGACCTGCCCTCGCCGCTTGAAAGCCGGAACCGGCACGCCAATTCCGCCCCATGCCCATCCTCTCCCTCACCGCCCTCTTCGCCACCGCGCTCTGCCTCGGCGGCATGGTCTTCTTCGCCGCCTGCGTGGCGCCGCTGGTCTTCACCCGCCTGCCGGCCGAACACGCCGGCCGCTTCATCCGCGCCATGTTCCCGGTCTACTACCTCTACGTCCTCGGCATGTCGGCCGCCGCCGCCGTGGCGCTGCTGCCGCTTTCCTATGCCGCCGCCGGCCTCATGGCCGCCGTCGCCGCCGCCACGCTCTGGCTGCGCCAGGTGCTGATGCGCCAGATCAACCGCCTCTCCGATCTCGCCCAGGCCGGCGACGCCACGGCCAGACAAAAATTCGACCGCATGCACCGCCTCTCCGTCATCATGAACGTGCTGCAGATGGCCATCGTGGCGGTGGTCCTCGCCGGCTTCTGAGGCCCGGCCGAAAAAGGCAAGTCACCTCACCAGCCAGTGACTGGGAGGCAGCGGCGGCGCCCTGGTAGACACCGGCCATGCCTGTCGTCTCCGCCCAAGCCCTCGCCCCGAACAAGATCCTGATCCGCATCGAGGCGGGAAAGATCCTCACCGAAGGCCATATCATCGACTACGCGGCGGAGCCCGGCGATGTGGTCTATAATGGCCGCGACGTGGTGCGGAACGGCATCGATATCGGCCGCCTGGTCGGCGAAGCGCAGACCCTGCTCTCGACCTACGACACCTACCTGGCCGAGCCCTTGCCGGCCGACCTATTCGCCGGCTGGCAGGTCAGCGGCAACACGGTCCGCGATGTCTTTCGCAAGACCCATGTCGTCGATACCGCGGAGCTGATCCAGTTCACCTTCGGCTATGTCGTCGAGACCAGCATCACCCTCGACCTCGCGACGCCGCTCAGCATCGGCCAGACCGTCACCATCACCCTGCCCGGCACGCTCGGCAGCATCGCCTATACCCACGCCCCCGCCAGCACGCCCAGTGAGGCGATCCATCTCAGCCAGACCGGCTTCCGGCCGGATGACACGCGCAAGATCGGCTATCTCTCGACCTGGGCCGGCGCCGATGCGCAGGGCAACCAGCTGGCGCTGCATTACGCCGCCGGCACGCCCTTCCAGGTGGTGGAGGAGGGCACCGGCCTCGTCGTCTTCCGCGGCACGCTGCGCGACGGCAAGCCCGCCAGCGAGCCGACGGACTGGACCTTCAACCACACCAAAGCCGATGTGGCGGAGGCCGATTTCTCCGCCCTCACCAGGCCCGGCAGCTACCACCTCACCGTCGATGGCGTGGGCACCTCGCCCTACAGCTTCACCATCGACAATGACGTCTGGGACCGGGCGGCGACGACCTCGCTCAGCGGCCTCTACGCCCAGCGCAGCGGCATCGCCCTGGTCGACCCCTATGCCGACATCACCCGCCCGCGCGACCTGCACCCGGATGACGGGCTTGTCGTCCACCGCACCACCATCACCCTGGCGCAGACGACGGAGGGGCTGAACCTGGATGGCGGGCGCGACCACTTCGCCGATATCGTGGCCGGCGCGACCAGCGAGGTGGTGGCCGATGCCTGGGGCGGCTGGCACGATGCCGGCGATTTCGACCGCCGCATCCAGCACACCGATGTGGTGCGCGACCTGTTCTACCTGGCCGAGATCAGGCCGGGCTGGGTGGAGCGCACCGCGCTCGACATCCCCGAGAACGGCAACGCCATCCCGGACATTCTGGACGAGGCGCTCTGGGGCCTCGACGTCTTCCGCCGGCTGCAGGATGCCGATGGCGGCGTCTCCGGCGGGCTGGAGAGCAGCGGCAATCCGGCGCGTGGCCAAGGTTCCTGGAACGATACCAATGACTGGTACGCCTATACCCCCGATCTCTGGTCCACCGCGAAATACGCCGCCAGCGCCGCCAAGGCAGCCTTCACCCTGCGCCAATACGACGCGGCCCTGGCGACGATCTATGAGGCCAGCGCGGTCCGGGCGATGGGCTGGGTCGAGGCGCATCAGGACCAGTTCCCCACCACCGCCGCCGACTACAAGCGGAACGAATTCACCGACAGCCGGAACCTGGCGGCGGCCGAGCTTTACCGCCTGACCGGCGACGCCCGGTACAACGGCATCTACCTGGCGACGACGGTCTTCAACGGCAGCTCGGCGATCGATGAGCGGCAATACGAGGCGGCCGATGTCTATGCCCGCACCAGCCGCGCGGGGGTGGACCAGGCGGTGCAGCAGCGCGGCGTGGACGAGATCCTGGCCAATGCCGATTTCATCCTCAACGTCTTCGACCGCGGCGGCTTCGGCTCGCTGTACAATCCCTGGACGACGGTGGGCTGGGGCATCAGCGAGGCGACGCCGATCTGGTCCGAACGGCTGATCCGCGCCCATGGCCTGCAGCCCGACCCGGCGAAGCGGCAGGACTACCTCGACCACATCATCGACGACACGCAATACGGCCTGGGCGCCAATCCGCTGAACCAGACCTACACCACCGGCATCGGCGAAAGGCAGCCGACCGACATCCTGCAGGAAGACTACGAGTCGCAGGGCGGCGCCTATCCCGATGGCATCTCGGTCTACGGCACCTACAACCCGGCATCCTATTTCGGTTATTATTGGTATTTCGGCTATCTCGGCGACAACGTCTTCCCGAATTTCTATGACCGGCCGATCGACGAGACGTCGCAAGGGTCGCGCTATCTCATCCCGCTCAACGAATTCACCCCGCAGCAGACCATCGGGGTGAACGCGCTGGTCTGGAGCTGGCTGGCGGCGCGCGATGCCGGCGACGCGACGCCCGAGACCGGGCCGGGCAACGCCGATACCGCCCAGGGCGGCGGCGGCGGCGATCTGCTGGCCACCGGCCTGGGCCGTGACACGCTGATGGGCAGCGCCGGCGATGACAGTCTCAATGGCGGCCCGGGCGATGACCTGCTGCAGGGCGGCGCGGGGGCCGACACGCTCTATGGCGGCGCGGGGCGTGACACCGCGAGCTATGCCGATGCCACCAGCAGCGTCACCGTCTCCCTGGCGACGCAGCGCGAGACGGGCGGCGATGTGCTCTTCGCCATCGAGAACCTGCGGGGCTCGGCGCATGACGACAGCCTGACCGGCGATGACGGCGACAATATTCTGGACGGCCATGGCGGCAATGACATGCTGGCCGGCGGCGGGGGCGATGACACCGCGGTGTTCGACAGCGCCGCGTCGCTGCGCCTGGTGATCCGGCCCGGCGGCTTCGATGCGCTGGTCACGCCCGAAGGCGGCGGGCTGTCGACGCGCAGCCTCATGACCGGCGTCGAATGGCTTCGCACCGCGGATTCGACCCTGGCGCTCGATGCCGGGCTGACCGGCTTCTTCAAGGTCACCGACGCGGCCGGCAACCAGCTCGCGCCCGGCACCGCCTATGCCGGGCCGGTGGCCGGGGTGGCGCGGCAATTCCTGGGCTCGGCGGCGGGTGAGGCGGTGGCGGGCACCGCGGGCCACGACTTCATCAACCTGCTGGGCGGGGATGATGCGGCCGATGGCGGGCCGGGGGATGACATCATCGATGGCGGCCTGGGCTCCAATTTCATCACCGGCGGCGCGGGGCGCGACATCTTCTTCCTCGACGCCCGGGGCAACGGGCAGGCCATCACCTGGAGCACCATCACCGACTGGGCGGATGGCGAGCAATTGGCCATCTTCGGCGTGAAGCAGGGCGTCAGCAGCGCCGCCTGGCTGGCCAGCGATGGCACGGCCGGCTTCCAGGGTGCCACGCTGCATCTCGACATCGACGGCAATGGCGACATCGATACCTCGGTGACCTGGTCCGGGCGGTCCATCGCCTCCCTGCCATTGCCGACCGCCCTGCCGGAGCTGCTCTGGCTCCAGTGAGCCACGCGCCCCGGCCCTTTCCATTTCGTCACATTGCCGTATATGCCGGCGCGTCACGAACTCCGGGAGAGAACGCATCATGGATCGCCGCAACCTGCTTGGCCCCGCCGCCCTGACAGCCGCCGCCTTGGCCGCCCCCGCTCTGGCGCAAACCGCCATGCCGGAAGTGCGCTGGCGCGCCCAAAGCTCCTTCCCCCGCGTCTTCGACGTGCTCTATGGCACCATGGAGCGCATCGCCGCCCGCGTGGCGCAGCTGACCGACAACAAGTTCCGCATCCAGACCTTCCCGGCTGGCGAGATCGTGGGCGGGTTGCAGGTGCTCGACGCCGTGCAGGCCGGCACGATCGAGGCCGGGCACACCGCCGCCTATTACTACATCGGCAAGGACATCTCCTTCGCCCCCTTCACCGCCATGAGCTTCGGCCTGAACGCCCGGCAGATGACGGCGTGGCTGCGCTTCGGCGGCGGCAACCAGCTGGCGGCGGATTTCTTCCGCGAATACAATATCCACGGCATCCCCGCGGGCGATACGGGCGCGCAGATGGGCGGCTGGTTCCGCACCGAGATGCGGAGCGTGGCCGATTTGCAGGGCCTGAAGTTCCGCATCACCGGCCTGGCCGGCCAGCTGTTTACCCGCCTCGGCGCCGCCCCGGTGCTGACGGCGCCGGCCGATATCTACCCCAGCCTGGAACGCGGCGTGATCGACGCGGCGGAATTCGTCGGCCCGCATGATGATGAGCGCGCGAACTACGTCCGCGTCGCCCGCTTCTACTATGCCCCCGGCTTCTGGGAGCCCGGCGCGCGGTTGCATTTCATGAGCAATATCCGCGCCTACAACGCCCTGCCGGACCTCTACAAGCAGGCGCTGGACGTCGCCTGCGCCGAGGCCGATAGCGACATGGTGGCGCGCTATGACCACCTGAACCCGCAGGCGCTGCGCCGTCTCGTCGCCGCCGGCGCGCAGCTGCGCTTCTGGCCGCGCGAAATCCTCCAGGCCGCCTGGCGCGCCAATGAGGACATGATCAACGACCTCGGCAGCCGCAACGCGCGGTTCAAGACCATCATGGACAGCTACAAGGCCTATCGCAGCGAGATGTTCCAGTGGCACCGCGTGAGCGAGAACAGCTTTGACAACTTCGCCTTCACGGCGGCGGCGCAGCAATAGGCGACTTCCCGAGCTGGGGGTGCGGGCCTAAACACCGCGCATGGAATCGCACCCCCTGCTCGCAGCACTCCTCATGGGCATTATCGAGGGGCTGACCGAGTTCCTCCCGATCTCCTCGACCGGGCACCTGATCCTGCTCGGCTACGCCATCGGCTTCCAGGGCCCGCCCGGAAAAGTCTTCGAAATCGCGATCCAGCTCGGCGCCATCCTGGCCGTGGTGGTGATCTACTGGCGCAAACTGCTGGATGTGGCCTTGGGCATGTGGCGGCCGCGCACGGCGGAGCGCTTCTACGCCACCAACATCATCCTCGCCTTCCTGCCCGCCATGGTGCTGGGTGCTACATTGCACTCCACCATCACCGGCCTGCTGTTCAACCCCTGGGTGGTGAGTGTCGCACTCATCCTCGGCGGCATCGCCATCATTATCATCGAGCGGCGCGTGCTCACCCCCACCATCCATTCCGTGGCCGAGATCGGGCCGCTCACCGCGCTGCTGGTCGGCTTCGGCCAGGCGCTGGCGATGATCCCGGGCACCTCGCGCTCGGGGGCGACCATTATAACCGCATTGCTCTGCGGCGTGGACCGCAAGACGGCAGCCGAGTTTTCCTTCGTCCTGGCCATTCCCACCATGCTCGCGGCCTCGGCCTATTCGCTGCTCAAGGCGCGAAACGAACTCGCGCTGGATGGGCTCGGGCAGATCATCATCGGCTTCCTCACCGCCTTCGTGGTGGCGCTGCTGGTGGTGCGCGCAGTCATCGCCATCATCGGCCGCATCGGCTTCACGCCGTTTGGCTGGTACCGCATCGGGCTGGGTACGGTGATGCTGGTGATCCTGGCCATCACCGCGTAAAGCCGCCAAACCCCGCCCGGAACGCATCCGCCCGGCCATCGCGCGAAACCTCCCAGAGCGGATTGTCCACCGCCAGCCGCTGCCCCCCATCGCGCTGCACGGTGCGGAAATTCAGGCTCGCCCGCGCCCGGGTGCTGGGCCCGAAGAGGTCGAAGGGAATCCGCACGAAGATGCCCTTGTCGAAACTGCCCTCGCCGAAGCGGCTGAAGGGTACATTGGTGAGGGTGGCGAAGCCGCCGATCTCCACGCCGCTGTTGAAGCGCCGGCCCACTTCCAGCGTCGCCCCCCAATCCCCCGCCAGGTACCGCCCGGCCCGCACCACCGTGTAGATGTTCCACCACGGCGTATCCCAGTACAGCGAGGCATGGCCTGTCACCGTGCTGTAGCCCAGCATGGAGAAGCGCTGGCGATAGTCGCGCTGCGCCACCCAGTTCACATCCAGCCCCACCGCGATGGCGGAATCGAAGGGCCGCCACAGCACCTCGCCCGAGACGCCGCCGAACATCGGCTCCAGCAAGCCCCCCGTCACCCTGGCGTACCAATCGGGTGCGGGGTTCCACATCCGCTCGACATAGAGCGCCGGAATCGAGGTCGTGCCCTCGCGCGCATAGCGGGCGAAGTCGCTGCGCACCCGCGGCAGCACCGAATTGCTGGGCAGGCCCTGGTCCAGGTTCTGCGCCAGGGTCTGCTGCACCGCGCCCGCCACGGCGACGCCCCAGCCCAGATCCAGCCGCCCGCCGGCGGCGATGCCGAGCTGGTAGCGCAGGCTTTGCTGCGGGTCGCCGAGCTGCACCCGCAGCCGCGGCTCGATGCCCCAGGCCAGGCGGGGCGGCGGCACACGCAACCCGCCCGGCTCGTGCATCGCCGGCAGCAGCGTCGCGGTGCCATAGACCTCCTCGGCGCTGCCACGGCCGGCCGCCGCCGCCTCCATCGCCGCGCGCTGGAAGACCAGGCGTCCCACCGTCACGCCGTCGCGTTCCGAGATCAGCCGGATGCGCTCGACACGCGCGGGCAGATGCGGCTGGGCGGCGCGGGCCAGCCGGCCGGCCGTCTCCGCCATGGTGCGGTAGCGCCCGCCGGAGACCGTCACCACCGCCTCGTTGTCGCGGATGTCGAAGGCCAGCGGCGTGAAGCCCACCGCCCGCAAGGCCGGAAACAGCGCGGCGGCGACGCTTTCGGTGGTGTATTCCTCCACCGGCTCGGGCCGTGGCGCCATCTCCGGCGGGGCCGCCCGCGGGAATTGCGGCGGGTTCTGCGGGTCCATCCGCAGGCTCAGCCTGAGCACCGCATCGGTGCCATGGACGAAGCTGGCGCCGACGTCGAAATACTCATTGCTCCATTGCAGCCCGGCGTTGAAGCGGCTTTCCGCCCGGCCGCGCAGGCCGCTGGTTCGGGTGGGGTAGCCGCCGCGCTCGTCGCGCAGCGCATCCGCCGAATATTCCAGCTTCACCCGCAGACCGCTGATGCCGCCCAGCGGCGTGGGAATCTCCGGCACATTCCACTCGACGCCGCCGAAAACCCCCGCGCGCGGGCCGCGGAACAGCGCATTGAACCCAGGCACGCCGCCCTGCCCCACATTGCGCGGCCGGGTGTTGAAGGCGGAAAGCCCATGGCCCAGCGGGTTGGGCAGGTCGCTGCCGGTGGAAAGCCGCCCCCAGCCCATCCCCAGGCTCACATCGAAATCCCAGAATCGCTTGCTGCCCACGACATACTCGCCGGAATAGATGCCGGTGCCGATGAAATCCTGCACGCCGATCGCCAGCGCCGGGCGCCAGTCATTCTCGCTCCAGACCCGGGCGCGCAGGTCGAAGGCGCGGTCGGTGGTGGAGCCACGGCCGATCGTGCCGTTCAGCCTGTCGGTCAGCCGGAACGTCGCTTCGAGCCAGGGCAGCGCCTGCCAGTTGATGAAGCTGAACCGCCGCTGGTGGCGCTGACTGATTCCGGCCTCGATCACTCCATCGGGGCGCATGCGGGCGTTGCGGCTTTCCACCAGCCCCATGCCGCCGAAATTGGAGCCCGAGGGCTCCACCTCATCCTGCGCGAAGGCTGGGGCGAAGGCAGCCGCCGCCAGCATGGCAAGCAGCAGCACGCCGCGCCAGCCGCCACCATGCCCTGCCCCGCCCCCCCGGCGCACCGCCTCAACCGGCGCCCGGCCCGGGCGGCAGCCAATCCCGCCTGGGCCTCACCGCCCGCTGTTCCGGGTGATCACCGCCAGCGCCGCGGCGGAGATGGCGAGCTGCCCGAACACCGCCGTCAGGTCGCGCAGAATCCCCCAGTTCTCGTAGGGGCTGGGGTCCTGCGGCACGACGATGACCGAACCCGGCGGCACCGGCGGCCCACCGGCCTGCCAGGCGCCCAGACCCGCCGGGGTCGAGGTGCCGTTCGGCAGCACCACGAAGGCCCGCCCGCCATCGGCGAAGCGCTGCGGCCCGCCCGACGCACGGACATACTGCGCCGCCCGCCAGCCGGTGGCGAATTGCAGGCTGCCCGGATTGAGCACCGAGCCCACCACCGTCACCTCATTGGGCCGCTTGGGCATCAC
Source organism: uncultured Rubritepida sp. (assembly GCA_964395305.1). GTDB lineage: Bacteria > Pseudomonadota > Alphaproteobacteria > Acetobacterales > Acetobacteraceae > Rhodovarius. The sequence continues at coordinate 28,775 of CAYNBM010000043.1, read as the reverse complement.
CAGCAGGTCGCCCGGCTCCATCAGCACATCCAGTTCGGGGCGGCCGGCCAGGATCACCGGATTGGCCTCCACCACCATCCGGCCCGCCGCGCGGGCCTGGCGCAGCGCATCGGCCATCTGCCGCCCGGCGGCGATGGCGCCGACGATATCGCCGCCGCTGCCGCTGCGCCCCACCACCGCCTGGCCGGCGGCGACCTGCATCAGCCCCTGTTCCAGCTCCGTCGCGGTGCGGGAGAAGCCCTCCTGCTGGCGCACCCGCACCGTCTCGCGCGTCATCACCGCGCCGTACGGGAAGGCCTGCGGCGTCAGCCCCCCGGCGCGGGAGATCACCTCGGACAGCCGCTCGCCACGGCGGATGTCATAGACGCCGGGGCGCAGGAATTCGCCCATCAGCGTCACCGGCCCGACATCGCGGTCGGTGAAGCCGCGCGGCACGCGGATGGCATCGCGCGCCGAAAGCCGCACCGCGGCGAAATTGCGGCTGCGCAGATCCAGCACCGTGCGGCTGAGCGGGATCGAGGTCGCCTGCTCCGACGGCTCGCGCGCCAGCTCGATGGCGGCGAGGTCGGCGGTGTCGGTGATGCCGCCGGCGGCCTCCAGCGCCTGGTCGAGCCCGGTATTGTCCATCACCGGGTAGAGGCCGGGCAGCCGGACCTCGCCCAGCAGCAGCATGGCATTGTCGATCAAAAACGGCAGCAGCGCCGGGTAGTCGATGAAGATCTGCGGGCAGGGCGCGGTGCCGAAATCGGGGAAACCCGCCGCCCGGGCATGGGCGAAGCGGGCCGGCGCCGAGCGCGCGGCGATGACCAGCTGGGTCAGCGCCGGGCACTCCGCCACCAGGTTGGGCGGCGGGCCGGGGGGCTGGCCGGGCTGCACCGGCGGCGGCGGCGCCAGGCCGGTATCCACCCCCTCGCCGCGCAGCGCCCGCTGCACCGAGGGGCTGGCCAGCCAAAGGATATCGGGCAGGCCGAGCAGGATGACCTCGTCATTCTCCTGCAACCGGAGATCGGGGCCGCCCGAGAGCAGCTTGCCCAGATCAAAGGGCACCAGCCGCCGCACCCGCGTCCTTGCATCCGCCCGCCAGATCAGCCCCATGCGGATATAGGGGTCGGGCCGGACCATCCGGGGGTCATTGAGCAGCCCGCGCAGCGTGGCGCCCCGCCCGGCCGCGGCGCGGGTCAGCGGCGTCGCGACATGGCCGCCCAGCCGCAGCCCGCCCGATTGTGCGTCCACGCCGGGCTGCACCAGCAGCGCATCGCCCCGGCGCAAGGCGTCGCGCGCGGTGATTTCGCGAAAGGCGCGGCGGCCGGTGCCATCGGTGGTTTCCAGCAGGAAGCGGTTGCCGCTCGGCCGCAGCGGCTCGCCCGCCAGGCGCAGCATGGTGGCCAGCGGCGCCTGGTTGCTGCCGGCCGGCAGCTCATAGATGCCGGGGCGCGAGACCTCGCCACCGATCGCGGCCACCGCGCCAATCGGCGGCACCACCACGCGCTCGCCCTCCAGCAGGCGCAGGTCGGGCTGGGTGCCGCCATCGCCGGAGATGACGGGGTAGAGATCGACGGTGCGATTGCCCACCCGGATGGCCCGCAGCGAGCCTGTGCGGCGCGGCCCGCCGGCCGCCAGCATGGCATCCAGCACGGTCGCCAGGGGCGAGAGCACCACCATGCCCGGCCGCACCACCTCGCCGCCCACGAAGACAGCGACCTGGCGCAGCTGGCCGATGGAGACGAAGACCTCGCTGCCCGGCAATTCCCGCGCCACCCGGGCGTCGAGATCGGCGCGCAGCTCGCGCAGGGTGCGCCCGGCGGCCGGCACCGGCTGCATCTCGGGCAGCATCAGCAGCCCCTCGCGCGTCACCCGCCCCGCCGCGGTGTGCCGGGCGCGGCCGCGGAAGGACAGCATGAGCTCATCATCGCGGCCGATGACGTAATCCTCCGGCACCGCGCCGAAGCCCACGCCGGTGGCATTGCCGGGGGTGAGGTTGCGGAAACTCTCATACCCGAATTGCCGCAACGGCGTGGTCATCCGGGCGGCGAAGAACTGCTCGACCGGGGAGAAGGGCTCCTCCCCCGGTGCCGGGCCGGGCTGGGGCTGGGGCTGCGGTATCGGCTGACCCTGCCACTGGCCCCTGCCCTGGGGGAACTGCCCTTGCGGCGCGCCGCCCGGGAGTTGCGGCAGGGGTGGCAGCGCGGGTGTCAGCGTCCCCGGGCTGCGGCCGGCCCCGGCATCAAGCAGGCGCTGCAGGATCTCCTGCTGGCTGCCCTGCGGCAGGTTCGGCACCGGCGCGCCGCCGGGCAGGACCGGCGGCAGCGCCGGCGGCGCCAATGGGCCACCACCCTGCAACCCACCGGGCATCGCCGCATTGCCCGACACAACCCCAAATTGTTGCGCGTGTGATGATGGGCCCAGCACGAGGCCGGGGAGCATCAGCAACAGGACCAGAAGACGCAGGTTCATCCGCCTCACTTCGTTAAGGTGTTAATTGGCGATGAATTCGCTACGCTATGCAACTCTATGGCGAACCCGATCCGCAAGTTGCAATTTTTCGCAGATGCCGCATGGCGGCTGGGGCCGCGTGCCGGCACGCTCGGCCTGTGGGGCAAGGGCCCCGGCGCATGGCTGGCAAACCGCCGGCTGGGCGCGAAACCGATGGATTTTTTCGCCGGCCGGGACATCCGGCCCTTGTGGGAGGCGCAGCGTTGGGCCGACCTGCCGGCCGACCCCCAAGGCTTCTGCGCGGCCTGGATGGCGGCCAACCCGCCCTTCCAGGGCCCACATTGGCGCTGCGGGCAGGAGGCAGCGATTCGCACGCTGCACCTCGCCCTGGCCCTGCCCTCGCCGCTGCCGGCCTGGGCCCGGCCGGTGCTGACGGCGCATGCCAGGCGCATCGCCGCCAACCCCGCCTATGCCATGGCGCAGGACAACAACCACCCGTTGAGCGAGGCGGCCGGGCTTTTCGCCTGCGGGCTGCTGCTGGGCCAGCCCGGCCTGACCCGGCTCGGCGCGGCGCGGCTGGAGCGCCATGCCCGGCGCCTCATCACGCCCGATGGCGCTTTCGCCCAGCCCAGCCCGGCCTATCACCGCCTCATGCTCGAGGTTCTGGTGGCGGCCGAGACGCTGCGCCGCCGCTGGTCAGGCCCCGCCGCTTCGCCCGATCTGCTCGCCCGCGCGAGGGCGGCGACGCTCTGGCTCAGCCGCATGACCTGCCCGCTCACCGGCGCGCTACCGCGAATCGGCCACCAGGATGGCTCGGCCTTCTTCGCCACGGCCGATGACGCGCGCCCGGGCCTCGCCATGGCCAAGTCGTTGTTCGGAACACCCACCGCCGGGCCGACCTGGCGGAGCGAGGGTTTTCGGGGCTGGTTCATGGCCGGCGCCCGCGCCGTGCTGCGCACCGGACCGCTGCGATTCCGCCCAGCCCATGCCGATCTGCTGCATTTCGACCTCTGGGACGGGCCGCTCAACCTGCTGCGCGACGGCGGCACCGGCGCCTACAACCCCGCGCCGGAGAATGCCTGGTGGCTGGAGCATTTCTGGTCCGTCCGCGCCCACAACACCGTGCAATTCGACGTCGATGAGCCGATGCCGCGCCTGTCGCGCTTCCTGCACGCGCAATGGCCCGCCACCGGCGAAGATGCCGGGGCGGACTGGGTGCGCGACACGAATGGCCGGCGCCACAGCCGCGCCGTGCGCAGCGCGGGCCGCGAATGGCGGGTCCACGACGCGCTGGAGGGCCGCTATGCCACCGCCACGCTGCGCTGGCGCCTGGCGCCGCTGCCCTGGCGCCTGCTGCCCGATGGCGCGCAGGGCGACGCGGCCCGGCTCACCATCACGGCGGATGGGCCGCTTGCGGTCACGCTGGAGGAGGGGTGGGAAAGCCTGGCCTATGGCCAGGTCTCGCCCTGCCCGGTGCTGGTCGCCCGTGGCGCTGTCGGCCGGTTCGAGACGCTGATCCGGCTCAGATCGTGAAGCCGGCCAGGGTGAAGAGCCCGAAGACCGCCGCCAGAAACACGGCCGAGCCGAAGACGTAGCCCAGCATCGAGCCCTCATCGGCATTCTTGCGGTGGGGGGCGGCAGCGGCGGCGGCGATGATGATCGGCATGGTCTTGGTCCCTTTGGCTTGTGATCCCTGCTCTGCATGCGTCGTGCCAGGGTTTTTCGGCGAATAGTCGCAATTTGCGACGCACGGCGCGAGGTGATCCGCCTCTTGCGGGACTCGGCGCCATGGCCGCACCTATCGGCCATGCTCCACATGCTGAAACTCTCGGTGGGCGTGAAGGAGGTGGCGCAGCTCCGCGCCATCCAGGCCCGTCGCGCCATCGCCGAACCGCCGCTGCGCCACCAGACCCGGATGATGCCCAAACGCCGCGACGAGATCCTCGATGGCGGCAGCATCTTCTGGGTCATCTCAGGCTTCGTGCAGGTGCGCCAACGCCTGCTCGACATCATCGATGACCGCTGGGATGACGGCACGCCCTGCGCTGGCCTGGTGCTGGACCCCGAACTGGTCCCGGTCGAGGCACGGCCGGTGAAGGCTTTCCAGGGCTGGCGCTATCTCGAACCCGGTGCCGCGCCCCCGGATGTGGCGACCATGGCGGTGGCGGAGGGGGCGGAGGCCATGCCGCCCGCCATGCTGCGGGAATTGCGATCGCTTTGTTTGATCTAGGTTTTTCCAGAATAGCGGTTTGCGGACAAATACCCCCGCGGGGCGGGGTGCGCCTGGTTTCACGACAGGGCAGCGGCACAGGAGCCCCACCCCGGCCCGCGCGACCGGCAGCCCCGCGAGGCCGTGAATTGCTCGATGCGGACAAATCGCTCCCCCAGCCCCACCAGATGGACATGGGTCGCCCTTGATGGCGTCAGCCTAGCACCGGACTCGCCGGAAATCCAGGATAAAAAGCCTAGCGCACCATCGGGCAGCCACCCTCGGCAATCGGCCGGAAGGCCTGGCCGGCGGGGATGCTGGCGAGCAGCTCGTAGTAATCCCAGGCCCCGCGGCTCTCGCCCGGCGCCTTCACCCGGAAGAGGTGCATGGCATGCGTCGCCCGGCCATCGGCCCGCACCACCACCTCGCCAAACAGTGGGTCCTGGATCGGCGCCGCGCGCATCGCATTGATCGCCGTCCGCGCGTCATCGGTGCCCGAGGCCGCCACGCCGTTCAAATAGGCCATGGTCGCCGAATACACCCCGGCCTGGTTGGAAGACGGCATCCGCCCATTGTGCCGGGCGGCGAAACGGGCGCTCCAGGCGCGGGTTTCGGGGGTGAGGTTCCAGTAGAAAGCCTCGACCAGCTGCAGCCCCTGGGCGGTTTCCAGCCCCATGGCGTGCACGTCATTGATGAAGGGCAGGAAGGCGATGATGGTCTGCCCGCCCCGGCCCACGCCGAATTCGGCGGCCTGCTTCACCGCGTTGATGACATCCGGCCCGGCGCTGGCCAGCCCCACCACCTGGGCGCGGGACGCCCGGGCCTGGGTCAGCTGCGCCGCGAAATCGGTATTGCCCAGCGGGTGGCGCGCCGTGCCCACCACGCGGCCGCCGCCCGACGTGATCACCTCCGTCGCGTCGCGCACGATGGCCGCACCCAGCGCGAAATCCACCTGCAGGAAGAACCAGCTCTGCCCGCCGCGGGCCAGCATGGCGCCGGCGGTGGCGCGGCCGATGGCCCAGGTGTCCGTCACCCATTGCACCGTGTTGGGCGAGCAGGCCGAACCGGTCAGGTCACTCGTGGCGGTCGAGGAGGCGAGAAACGCCACCCGGCTGTCACGCAGCAGCGTGTTCACCGCCAGCCCCACGGCGGAATTGGGCACATCCACCACCGCATCCACCCCATCCGTGTCGCGCCAGCGCCGCACCAGGGCGGAGCCGACATCGGGCCGGTTCTGATGGTCGCCGGAGACGATCTCGACCCGGATGGCGGGGTTGCGCGCCATGAAATCCTCGGCCGCCATGCGCGCGGCGGTGATGCTGCCCGGGCCGTTATAATCCTGGAACACGCCGGAGATGTCGTTCAGCACCCCCACCCGCACCACATTGTCGGAGATCTGGGCCTGGGCGGTACCCAGACCCAGCGCCAGCAGCGCCGCAAGAACACGCATTTTTCTTCTCCCTGTCAGACTGCGTGCAGCCGCAGCGGCAAATGCGCCAGGCCCCGCAGCGTGTTGTTGTATTTCCGCGTGGCCGGCCCGGTCGGCTCGATCGCCCGCACCCGCGCCGCCAGCGCGGTGAACAGCGCATCCGCCTCGATCCGCGCCAGCAGCGCGCCCACGCAGAGATGAATGCCCGAGCCGAAGCCGACATGGCCGGCGGTCCGCCTGCTGATGTCATAGCGCTCGGGGTCGGGGAATTTCTCCGGGTCGAGATTCGCGGCGCCCAGGAACATCAGCACTTTCTCGCCCTCGGGGATGGTCTCGCCCGAGAGTTCGGCATCGCGCGTGGTCGTCCGGAAGAAGGTCTGCACCGGCGATTCCAGCCGCACCGCCTCCTCGAAAGCGGCGCGCGCGAGGCCTGGGTTCTCCCGCAGCCTTGCATATTCGCCCGGGTTCTCGGCCAGGCAGAGCAGCGCGGCGCCCATGCCATGCACCGTGGTGTCGATGCCCGCCGTCAGCAGGCTGCGCACCAGCAGCACCGCCTCCTCGGGCGTGATGTCGGCCGCAGCGTGCACGGCGGCGCCGATGCCGCCCGGCGCCAAGTTCTCCAGCCGGCACTGCTCGGTCACCCAGGCGATATGCGGCGCGGCGGCGGCCAGGGCGGCCTGGCGCAGTGCATTGTCGGGTCCGAAGGCGTTGAAGGCCAGCGCGCCATAGGGCAGCAGATGCTCCCGCCCCTCCTCGCGCAGCCCCATGGCGTCGGGGAAGACGGCGAGCGGAAAGCCCTCCGCGATATCGGCGATGCCATCGACCTCGCCCTTTTCCAGCAACCGCTCCACCAGGGTTTCGGCGGTCGCCAGGAAGCCCCCGCGCAGCCGGGCGATGGTTGCCGGCGCAAGCGCACGGGCCAGGGCATTGCGCGCGCGGGCATGTTCGGGCGGGTCGGCCTCCAGCACCAGCGAGGCCGGGCGCCAGGGTTTTTCACGGGCGAAATCCGCCAATCCCACGCCGCGACTGGAGCAGAAGGTTTCATGGTCGTTCAGCACCGCGTGCACCTCCGCCCAGCGGGCAACGGCGTAGCAGCCATAGGCGCTGAGCCGCACGACAGGGCCCGCCGCCCGCAGGTTGGCGAAGGCGGGGCGGGGCGCGTCGAAGAATGCCGGCGAGAACGGGTCGAGATCGGAAACCGGGATCATGCCAAAACCCTCGACGCTGCCGCGGCCTTGCGCCAGATTATTTCATCATGACCGCACCCGTCCTCGACCTCAACAACTACGCCCCGGCGCTGCTGACCTTCCTGGCCAATAAGCTGACGGTCGGCGCCAATGCCCTCTATCGCGAGAAATTCGGGGTGGGCGTCACGGAGTGGCGCATCATGGCGCTGCTCGCCATCGAGGCCCCGATCCCGGCCGCGCGGATCTGCCAGGTCATCGGCCTGGACAAGGGGCCGGTCAGCCGCTGCCTCGCGGGGATGGAGGAAGCAGGCCTGGTGCGGGTGAAGCCCGACCGCAACGATGCCCGGCTGCGCCCGGTGGCGCTGACCGCGACGGGACGGCGGATGCATGACCGCATCATCAAGCTGGCGCTGGACCGCGAGGCGAAGCTGCTGTCCTGCCTGAACGCCACCGAGCGCAAGACGCTGCTGGCCCTGCTGAACCGCCTGCACGCCAATCTGGCCGCCGTCGAGACCTGACATCCCATTCTCCCTGGTGCGATGCAACCACATTGATGGTTGCTTACGCAAGGGTTAACGCAAGGTGGCGCGCAGCACGTGCTTCTGGATCTTGCCGGTGCTGGTCTTGGGCAGTTCCTGGAACACCACCCGCTTGGGCACTTTGAAGCCGGCCAGCGTCACCCGGCAATGCGCCACGATCTCGGCCGCGGTCGCCTCATGCCCCGGGCGCAGCTCGATGAAGGCGCAGGGCACCTCGCCCCATTTTTCGTCGGGCGCTGCCACCACCGCGGCCAGCGCCACGGCGGGGTGCTTGAACAGCGTGTCCTCCACCTCGATGGAGGAGATATTCTCGCCGCCGGAGATGATGATGTCCTTCGAGCGGTCCTTCAGCTGGACATAGCCATTGGGGTATTTCACCGCGAGGTCGCCGGTGTGGAACCAACCGCCGGCGAAGGATGCCTCGGTCGCCGCGCGATCCTTCAGATAGCCCTTCATCACCACATTGCCGCGCATCATCACCTCGCCCATCGAGGCGCCATCGGCCGCCACCGGTTCCATCGTGGCGGGGTCCATGACGTCCAGCCCCTCCAGCGCCTGGTAGCGCACGCCCTGGCGCGCCATCAGCATGGCCTGGTCGGCGGCCGGCATCGCGTCCCATTCGCGCTGCCATTCATTGACGACGGCGGGGCCGTAGACCTCGGTCAGCCCATAGACGTGGACGACCTGGAAGCCCGCCTCCTTCATGGCGAAGAGCACGGCCTCGGGCGGCGGGGCGCCGGCGGTGATGAAACTGACCTGTTGTGGCAGCAACTTTTTTTCGGCTTCGGGCGCGGCCAGCAGCGTGCTCATCACGATGGGCGCGCCGCACATGTGGCTGACCCGATGCTCCTCCATCAGCGCCCACATGGCGCCCCCGCGCACGGCGCGCAGGCAGACATGCGTGCCGGCCAGTGCGGTGATCGTCCAGGGGAAGCACCAGCCATTGCAATGGAACATCGGCAGCGTCCAGAGATAGGCGGGGTGCCGGCCCATATCGCCCGACAGCACATTGCCGGTGGCCAGCAGATGCGCGCCGCGATGGTGATACACCACGCCCTTCGGCCGCCCGGTGGTGCCGGAGGTGTAGTTCAGCGCGATGGCATCCCATTCATCGGCAGGCAGCGGCCAGGCGAATTTCTCGTCGCCTTCCGCCAGCAGGTCTTCGTAATCCAGCCCGCCCAGGGTGGCGTCATGCGGCGCGGTGTGGTCGTTCACCTCGATGATGGTCGGGCGGGTTGTGCAGTGTTCGAAGGCCGCGGTCAGCACGGGCAGAAATTCACGGTCGACGATGACCAGCTTCGCCTCGCCATGATCCAGGATATAGCCGATCGTCGTGGCATCGAGCCGCGTGTTGATGGCGTTCAGCACGCAGCCGGCCATCGGCACACCGTAATGGCATTTCAGCATTTCCGGAATGTTCGGCAGCAGGGCCGCCACCGTGTCGCCGCGCTTCAGGCCCCGCTTGCTGAGCGCATGGGCGAGCTTCACGCAGCGCGCACGCAGGTCCGCGTAGCTGCGGCGGATCTCGCCATGCACCACGGCCACGCGCCCGGGATGCACGGTGGCGGCGCGTTCCAGGAACAGCAGCGGCGTCAGGGGCTGGTGGTTGGCCGGGCCACGTTCCAGCCCAGTGTCGTACATGCTCATCTCATCGGTCCTGCCATTGCGGGGCGCGTTTTTCCAGGAAGGCGCCAATACCCTCCTTCGCATCCTCGGCCATCATGTTCTCCACCATCACCTGGGCGGCGGCGGCGTAGGCTTCCGGCAGCGCGCAGCCGGCCTGGGCGTTGAAGCCCGCCTTGCCCATGCGGATCGTCAGCTGCGAGCGCGCGGCGATACCCTCGGCCAGCGCCAGCGCGGCGGCGCGGGCGTCGGGCGCCACGCGGTTGATCAGGCCCATGGCGCGGGCTTCCTCGGCCGGGACCATGCGGCCGGTCAGCAGCATGTCCATCGCCGCGCGGCGCCCCACGGCGCGAGAAATCGCCACCGCCGGGGTCGAGCAGAACAGCCCGATATCCACGCCAGGGGTGCAGAAGCGCGCGCCGGGCGTGGCCAGAGCCAGGTCGCAACTTGCCACGAGCTGGCAGCCGGCGGCGGTGGCGACCCCTTCAACCGCGGCGATGACGGGCTGCGGCAGATTGACCACCGCCTGCATCACGCGGGCGCAGGCCGCCATCGCCTCGGTATAGAAGGCGCGGCCGCCATCGGCATCGCCACGATGGGCGCGCATTTCCTTCAGATCGTGCCCACCGGAGAAGACCGGCCCCTCGGCGGCGAGAATGACGCAGCGCGTGTCGGAGGCCGCGATATCGGCCAGCGCCGTCTGCAACGCCAGCAGCATTTCAAGGCTCAGCGCATTGCGCGCGGCGGGGCGGTCAAGCACCAGCCACTCCACGCCGGAATTGGTGCGGCTGCGCTTCAACATCCCAGCACCGCCTTGATCTCGTCCAGAATGGCCGGGTCGTCGATGGTGGGTGGCACGGCGTAATCCTCCCGGTCGGCGATCTTTCGCAGGGTCTGGCGCAGGATTTTGCCCGAACGCGTCTTGGGCAGCCGCGCCACCACCCGCGCCTCGCGGAAGGCGGCGACGGGGCCGATATGCTCGCGCACGCGCGCCACCAGCTCGGCCGTCACCGCGTCATTGGGCTTGTTCACCCCGGCCTTCAGCACCACCAGGCCCAGCGGCGCCTGGCCCTTCAGCGCATCCGCCACGCCGATCACCGCGCATTCCGCGACATCGGGATGACCGGACAAGACCTCCTCCATCTGCCCGGTGGAAAGCCGGTGCCCCGCGACATTGATGATGTCATCGGTGCGACCCATCACCCAGACATAGCCATCCGCATCCACCATCCCGGCATCGGAGGTGTCGTAGTAGCCGGGGTAGTGTTCCAGATAGGCCTCGCGGAACCGCTCGGGCGCCTGCCACAGCGTGTTCAGGCAGCCCGGCGGCATGGGCAGCCGCACCGCCAGCGTGCCCATGGCGCCGCGCGGCAGCTCATGCCCCGCCTCATCCACCGCCGCGACGTGAAAACCCGGGCTGGGCTTGCCGCCGCTGCCGATGCGGGCGGGGAAGAGGCCCACTCCCCGGAAGGCGCCGGTGATGGGCCAGCCCGTCTCGGTCTGCCACCAATGGTCGATCACCGGGCGGGCCAGCAGCGCCTCGGCCCATTGCGCCGTGTCGGGGTCGCAGCGCTCGCCGGCCAGGAAGAGGGCTTCGAGCTTCGACAGGTCGTAATGCGCCAGCAGCGCCCCCTTCGGGTCTTCCTTCTTGATCGCGCGGATGGCGGTGGGCGCGGTGAACAGCACTTTCACCCGGTGCTCCTCGCAAACCCGCCAGAAGGCCCCGGCATCGGGCGTGCCGACCGGCTTGCCCTCGTAGAGCAGCGTGGTGCAGCCCGCGAGCAGCGGCGCGTAGACGATATAGCTGTGCCCCACCACCCAGCCGACATCGCTGGCCGACCACATGACGTCGCCGGAATGCAGCCCGTAGATCAGCGACATGCTCTGGTGCAGCGCCACCGCATGGCCGCCGTTTTCGCGCACGATGCCCTTGGGCTTCCCCGTCGTGCCGGAGGTGTAGAGGATGTAGAGCGGGTGCGTCGCCTCGACCGGCACGCAGGCATGAGGCTCGGCCGCCGCCACCGCCTCGGCAAAATCAACGTCGCGCGCGCCCATCGCCGCGCGCTCCTGCGGCCTTTGCAGCAGTAGGGTGAAGGCGGGCTTGTGCGCGGCCATTTCCAGCGCGGCGTCCAGCAGCGGCTTGTAATGCACCACCTTGGCGCCCTCCAGCCCGCAACTCGCCGTGATCACCGCCACCGGCCGCGCGTCATCGATGCGCGCCGCCAGCTCGGCCGAGGCGAAGCCGCCGAAGACCACGGAATGCACCGCACCCAGCCGCGCGCAGGCCAGCATGGCCATCACCGCCTCGGGCACCATGGGCATGTAGATGATGACGCGCTCGCCCTTGGAGACGCCCCGCGCGGCCAGGGCGCCGGCCAGTTTTTCGACATGCGCGAGCAATTCGGCATAGGTGTAGCGCGCCTTGGTGGCGGTGACGGGGCTGTCATGGATCAGCGCCGCATCGCCGCCGCGCCCGGCGATGACATGCCGGTCCAGCGCATTGTGGCAGGTGTTCAGCCAGCCATCGGCGAACCACAGCCCATAGCTGCCCTGGCCCTCGAAGAAAGCGCGGCTGGGCGGGCGATGCCAGTCCAGCCCGGCCGCCGCCGCCATCCAATAGGCCTCGCCATCCCCCGCCCAGCGGGCGCGGGTCGCATCATAGCCGGCGGTTGTCCCGTCCATGGCGCGTTATCCTCCCCTTTCGGTGGTCAGATCCGGTGCATGCCGCCGCTGTCCACATCCAGCACCGTACCATTGATCGAGGCGCCGCGGGGGCTGGCGCCGAAGACCGCGAGTTCGGCGATCTCGCGCGGCTCGATCGGCCGGCCCAGCGGCAGGCCGGTCAGCGTCTCGCGCCAGCGCTCGGCATCGCCCAGTTTTTGCGCCGCGTTGAAGCGCGCCTGGGTTTCCATCCGCCCCGTGGCGGTCACGGCGGGGTTGATGCCGAAGACGCGCACGCGGTCATTCTGCGTGGCCCCACCCAGCGCATGGGTGAAGGCGATCAGCGCCGCATTGCCCGCGGCACCGGCGATGTAATTGCCCTTCGGCGCGCGCCCGGCCATGCCGATGATGTTCACGATCACGCCGGATTTGCGCGCCAGCATGGCCGGCAGGAAGAGCTGGCAGAGGTGGATATAGCCGAACACCTTCAAATCCCAGGCCTGCTTCCAGCGCTCGATCGAGACATCGGCGATGCCGCCAGAGGGGATGGCGCCGGCATTGTTCACCAGGATATCGGCATCCGGCGCCATGGCGTGCAGCGCCGCGCGGTCCGCATCGGCGGAGAGGTCGGCCGCCAGCACACGCACGCCGACCTGGTAGCGCGCCCGCAGGCTGACCGCCGCGGCATCCAGCACCGCAGCGTCGCGGGCGGAGAGCAGCAGGTCGCAGCCCTCGGCGGCGAAAGCCTCGGCGCAGGCCAGGCCGATGCCCTTGCTGCCGCCGGTGATCACGACGCTCTTGCCGCGCAATTCCATATCCATGGTCGTCACTCCCTTGTCGGCACTAACCTATAGCGTCCGCCGGCACTGCGAAGCCCCTGGTGGGGATGACGACGCGGCGGTGTCTCAGCTAGGCGAAATTTCCTTGCAATCCCGGCAAGTTCCGTTTATGTTCCGCATGGAAACAGAGAAATTGCGTCCTGCCCGTGCCCAGACTCAACGCGTTCACGAAGGCGTCCATCGCCATTCTGCTGCTCGGAATCATTGCGGTGGCAGTGAAGATCCGGTTTTTTTCGCATTATCAAGCGACCTTCGTCATTGTTTCGGACGCCGAAATTTCGGAGGTGCAACTCGAATACGAAGGGCGGCCAGTCAACCGGGCCTTTTTCTCCTTCCCTGTCGACCGAGTGTTTGCCTGGGACACCACCCTTGCCCCGGGCGCACGGCCTCGGCCCTTTGTCGAGGTCACCTGGCGCGGCCCCGATGGCCGGCGGCACAGGGTGTATGAGATTGCGGTGCACGAAGATTTGGAGGCGCCGCGCTGCGTCCATATTCTGCGTGTGGACGCCGCCGGCAACCCGGTGCCCACAGGCCGGATGAACGGAAGTCATCCAGACCTGGTCGAGAGCCTCTGTCGATAGCGGCCAAACCCTTCCAATGGAGATGATCATGCAGTCTGTTTGGGAATCGGCGCGCGCCGTCGCGTCCGAGGAGGCGATGCGTTCCTCCCTACCCGGCTATTTTGAGGGGCCGGCCGATGCCGCCCGACATATCATTGGTACCGCAGAGCTGCGGCGCCGAGCCGGGTTTGCGTTCGCTCGGACCATCCCGAGACGCAATGAGTGGTGGGGAGAGGCTTCAAACCACGGTCCCGAATTGACCGCCATGGACTTGGCCAACAATGCCATCGGCTTCGCCATCGGCGCGGAGCTATGCCGAGGTGGTTGCCATGGCGCGCGAAGCCATTCAGCGAGGCATTGCCAATGGCGGAACCGGCGAAGGCGGAACTCCAACCTGGCTTCCTTCTCAACGATGGGGTGAACCCAGGACCCGCGCCGAAAAGCCGCCGCATGAGGGATTCGAATGGCGCCAGCGTGAACCCGGCGGCGGGACCTATGCCTTCGGCGGAGCGGAGCATGGCTTTTTCCGCGGCCTGACGCCGCGCGAGACGGAGACGAAGCTATTGGAGGATCTCGCTGTGGTTCCTCCCGAGGCCTGGTCGGAGAGCGATGTGCGCGCCGTCATCCGCTCCCGTCCTTACCAGGATAGCCGGGACCCAACCCGTGCCGCCTGGCACGAGCGTGTCCGGGCATATTTCGAGGCACGGCGTGCCGATGAGAATGCGGCGAACCGCGACAACACCCGCGGCAATGCCGGCGCGAGCGGCGAACAGGACGACGGCACAGAGGTTGTTAACGTCCGGGCCTACGACCGGCAGGGGCAGGATGGCCCCGTCCATGTTTCCGCTCACCAGCGTTCCGCGCCGGGCTGAGCGGCGGTGACGTGTGGTCGCGCCTGCTCAAGGCACCCCGCCTATCGCCTCCGCCGGCACCGCAAAACCCCTGGCCGCGCCAAGCTCCATCACGCTGCTCACGCCGGCGACGGCAAAGCGCCCACCCGGCAGCACCAGCAGCAGCGGCGCGCCCGAGGCGCCGCGCGTCGCCGTGCAGCCATGCGCCACCAGCGCCGCGCCGGCCGCATCACGCGCCCGCCCCAGCACGGTGCAGGCGGTATCGGCCAGCAGCACCTCGGCCCGGTCCTGCTGGTAGCCGCCCAGCATCACCGCCGCACCGGTGGGCAGATCGCCCTGCCACAGCGGCACCGTCGGCCCGGGCAGGCGCTGCGACAGCCGCAGCACAGCCCAATCCGCGCCCACCGGCCCGCGCCTTGCCGCATCCCAGCCCTCGCCCACCGAGAAACCCGCCACCCGCGCATGCCCGGTATACTCGCCGCGCGAAAACCCCTGCAGGAAATGCACCGAGCCGGGCTGCACCATCTGCCCCGTCCTCCGGCTGAGCAGGCAATGCGCCGCCGTCAGCACCCGGTCGGGCGCGATCAGCACGCCGGTGCAGCGGCCGCCCAACTCGGTCTGCACCCGGCCCAGCGCCGCCCAGGGCAGGGTCGCCGCATCCACCGGCACCCGGCGGTCAACGCCGCCGATGCCGGGCAGGGTGCTGCGGGGAATGACCCGATCCGAAGGTGCGACCTGCGCCTGCGCGGCGCCGGCCAGCAGCAGCGCCAGGATCAGCCGCACAAAAGCTCTTCGACCAGCGCCGGCACCAGCGCGGTGGCAGGCCCCTGCCGGCTTTCGGAGAACCGCCCGCCCGTCGGCTCAAGGTTCAGCTCGATGCTGCGCGCGCCGCGCGGCAGCGCCGCGGAAAAACCCGCAGCGGGATAGACCGTGCCGGAGGTGCCGATGGCGACGAAGATGTCAGCGCGGCCGAGCGCCGCCTGGATTTCCACGAGGTGCAAAGGCACCTCGCCGAACCAGACGATATCGGGCCGCAGCGCAGCACCGCCGCAGCTCGGGCAAGGCGTGCCGGGCGGCATGGGTGCCGTCCAGGGATGCACGCTCTCGCAGGCCATGCAGCGCGCGCGCTTGAGGGCGCCATGCATCTGCACCATCCGGGCGCTGCCGGCGCGGGCATGCAGGTCATCCACATTCTGGGTGACCAGCAGCAATTCGCCCGGCCATTCCCGGTCCAGCCGCGCCAGCGCGTGATGGGCGGCATTGGGCTCCACCTCGGAGAGCTGCGCCCGCCGCGCGTCATACCAGCCCAGGACAAGGGCGGGGTCGCGGTCAAAGGCCTCGGGCGTCGCCAGGTCCTGCGGCCGGTGCCGCGCCCAGAGGCCGCCGGCATCACGAAACGTCGCCAGGCCCGATTCCGCGCTGATTCCGGCACCGGTGAGGATGACGATACGCGGCCACGCCGGCCCTTCAGGCCGCAAGCTCATACTCCACCTCAGGCACATAGGTCGCGCATTCCTTGCCGAGCAGCGAGGAAAAGAGCACGAAGCTCTCCACCACCACCGGCTCGGCGCGGAACAAATTGTGCCGCTGGACATACTCGATGAGCTTCGGCGGGGCCACCGCATCGGTGCGGGCGAGGGTGACATGCGGCGTGAAGCGCTTGCGCTCGGGCGGCAGGCCCACCCGCTGCAGCGCGGTTTCCACCTTGTTCTGCAGATGGGTCAGGGCGTCATTGCGCTCGGCGCAGACATGGACGGATTGGATGCGGCCCTGCTTCTCGAAGGTGCCCAACCCATGCAGCGAGAGCTGGAAGGGCCGGGCGCGGATGCCGGCCAGGGCCTCATCCACCTCCTCGGCCTGCCAGTTCTGCACCTCGCCGATGAAGCGCAGCGTCAGGTGGTAGTTCGCCGGGCGGATCCACCGCGCCCCAGGCACGCCCATGGCGATGGCCGAGAGCTGGTCGGTCAATTCCTCCGGCAGAGCCAGGGCGACGAAAAGACGCAGGGGCATGAGGCTGGCTCCCACCGATTCGTTGTGGATAATGCCTAAGAGGAACGTATCTGGTCCAGCAGGGTTTGTGTGACAGGCGTCAGGCGGTTTGAGTGGAGGTCAGAGACGCCGCTTCACCTGTGTCCAGGTCAAATTCCATCAGTTGGATGTCGGGTGCGAAAAGATGTCCGTGCATCTTGAAATATCGCTTGGCAAGATTTTTGCCATTATAAATCATTTTTTGGAAAATCAAAATTTTCCGATAGGCTTTTGGCGCAAGCGATAAGTACAGTAAGGCTTCGTTCGCGCCCTGAAATTTTGCCACCGGCACGCCTCCCGTTCGTGTCCAAGTCAGGCATTTGCACTCGATCACGATCTTTCGCTCTACACTGCCAAGATCATATCTGTGATTCTTGCCACCATCGCGGAAACCGATGGGCAGACTGAGCGGCCTCGACAAAGCCAAACCTTCAGTGCGAAGAAAACAATCTTGCACCGCAAGTTCCAGGTGGCGCCAGGCGACAATCGCGTTCGCGCTGTCGGGATCAGGCCGCATTAAGAATATTCGTCACCACACGCTTTCCAAGCGCGGCCAGTGCTTTCTCCACATCCGCAATTCGGCTTGCATGCAGGACATCGCGCAACCGGCGGACAGCTTTCTCATCGCAGCCGAGGCGGAGCGCAAGCTCGGTATTGCTCACGCCGGATTTTCGCATGGCTTCGTTCAGCGCGAGCTTTGTCGCCTCCAGGATACTGACGCTCACGAGCGGTCGGCCCCGCGCGGCGCCGGGAGCAGGAATGGGAAGCCCATCCGCCGCCATCGCGGCCAGGATGGAGGCAAGCGCGTCGGCGCCTTCGGCCAGCGCTTCCGACCGGTTCGCCCCTTCGCTGATGGCACCAGGAACGTCGGGGAAGGTGATGGTCACACCACCATCCTCTAGCAGAAGTTCGGCGGGATAGGCGTAACGCATGGTTATTCCTCCAGATCGCTGGTGGTGATGCGCAATTGCTTGAGGATGGCCCGCAAGGTGCCTGGCTTCAGTGCTTCGCGGTGTTGCGGAATGACGGACATGGCTCCTTCGAGCTCGATCACGATATGCGATCCCTTCCCAGAGCGTTCCTTCATCTCCCAGCCCCGCCGATGAGCGAGCCGCCGAATTGCTCTAAGGAGGCGTAGACCATTCACCGCGCGAGACTACCGGCGGTCGATTTGGACGGCAAGGAAAATCGGACATTGGTGTCCGAAGTCAGCGCCCCACATGGTTCAGCAGGGTTTGTGTGACAGGCAGAAGCCGCTCCACCATCACCCGCACGCCGGCCTGGTTGGGGTGGATGCCATCGGGCTGGTTCATTGCGGGGATGCCCGCCACGCCCTCCAGCAGGAAGGGGTAGAACACGACTCCCGGCCGCTCCGCCGCCAGCGAGGAAAACATCGCGGCGAATTCCCGGCCGTAATCGGCGCCCAGATTGGGTGGCGCGATCATGCCCGCCAGCATGGTGGGAATGCGGCGCGCCGCCAGCCTGTCCAATATCCCCGCCAGATTGGCCCGGCTGGCCGCCGGCGGCAGCGCCCGCAGCCCGTCATTGCCGCCCAGCGCCACGATCGCCGCCTGCGGGTTTTCCGCCAGCGACCAGTCGATGCGCGCCAGCCCGCCGGCGGTGGTATCGCCGGAGACCCCGCCATCGAGGATGCGCACCGCCCGCCCGGCCGCCACCAAGGCCGCCTGCAGCCGCGGCACGATGCCCTGGCCCGGCGGCAGCCCGTAGCCCGCGGTGATACTGTCGCCCAGCATCAGAAGGCGCAGCGGCGCCTGCGCCCCTGTCTGGGCGAATGCCGGAAACACGCCGAAACCAAGCGCGGCCTTTTGCAGCGCGGCACGGCGCCCATATTTGCCAACAATGGACATCCAGCCACAAACCCCCGCGCTGATCTCGGCGCAAAACCTGCAATTCGAAGTGGTGGGGGCGGCAGGCCGCGTCAACATCCTGCGCGGCGTCGATTTGCGCATCGGCGCTTCCGAGGTGGTGGGCATTGTCGGCCCCTCGGGCAGCGGAAAAACCTCGCTGCTGATGCTGCTGGCCGGGCTGGACCAGGCGACGGGCGGCAGCCTCACCGTCGCCGGCCATGATCTGGCCGGCATGGATGAGGACGCGCTCGCCCGCTTCCGGCGCGAGGAGGTCGGCATCGTCTTCCAGTCCTTCCACCTCGTGCCCACCATGACCGCGCTGGAGAATGTCGGCCTGCCGCTGGAATTCGCCGGTGACGAGCACGCGGCCACCCGCGCCGAGGCGGCGCTGGTCGCTGTCGGCCTGGGCCATCGCATCGGCCATTACCCCGGCCAGCTCTCAGGCGGCGAGCAGCAGCGGGTCGCCGTGGCCCGCGCCTTCGTCGCCCTGCCCAAGCTCATCCTGGCCGACGAGCCCACCGGCAATCTCGACCGCGCGACGGGCCAGTCGGTGATGGAGCTGCTGTTCTCGCTGCGGGAGAAATACGGCACCACCCTGGTGCTGATCACCCATGACCCGGCGCTGGCCGCCCGCTGCGACCGCCAGCTGCGCATGGAAGATGGCCGCCTCGTCGAGGATTTTTCGCTCGTGCCCGCCCAATGAGGAATATCCTTCTTGGCCTGACGCTGGCCCGGCGCGAATTGCGCGGCGGCACCCGGGGGTTGCGCATTGTCCTCGCCTGCCTGGCGCTGGGCGTGGCCTCCATTGCCGCCGTGGGCTCGCTGCGCGCCGCCATCCAGGCCGGGCTGCAGGCCGATGGCGCGAAGCTGCTGGGCGGCGATTTCGAGATCCGCGCCGGCTACCAGCCCGTGCCGCCCGAGCCCATCGCCTGGGCCACGGCGCGCGGCGCGGTGGCCAGCACCATCCTCACCACCCGCGCCATGCTGGTGGCGCCCAGCGGCGAGCGCACGCTGGTGGAGCTGAAGCTGGTCGACGCCGCCTACCCGCTCTACGGCCAGCTCCGCCTCGAACCCGGCGCGCTCGAGCGCGGCACGGTGGCCGTGGAACCGGCGGTGATGGAGCGCCTTGGCGTCGCCATCGGCGACGAGATGCGCCTGGGCGAGGCCCGCCTGCGCCTGGCCGCCACCATCGCCGAGGAGCCGGACAAGGTCGCCTCCCCCACCATTTTCGGCCCGCGCGCCATGATCAACCTGGCCGACCTCGCGGCCACGCAGCTCGCCCAGCCCGGCAGCATGATCAACAACGAGGTGCGCTTCCGCCTGCCCGAAGGCACCGCCCCCGAGCGCTTCGCCCGTGAACTGCGGGCCGCCTTCCCCGATGCCGTCTGGCGCCTGCGCATGGCCAGCCAGGCCGAGCCGGGGGTGAACCGTTTTCTCGACCGCGCGGCCTCCTTCCTCACCCTGGCGGGGCTGACGGCCTTGCTGGTCGGCGGCATCGGCGTGGCCACCGGCGTGCGGGCCTGGCTGGAGGCGCGCGCGCGCACCATCGCCACGCTGCGCTGCATGGGCGCCCCCGCCGGCGCCATCTTCGCCACCTATCTCTGGCAGGTGCTGGCGCTGGCGGTGCTGGGCACGGCCATCGGGCTGGTGGCGGGTTTTGCGCTGACGGCGCTGGCGGCCTGGGCGCTGTCTGGCGTTCTGCCGGTGCCGGCGGTGCTGGTGCCCTATCCCGCGCCGCTGGCGCTCGCCGCCCTGTATGGGCTGCTGACGGCATTGGTGTTCTCGCTGTGGCCGCTCGGGCGGGCGCGGGAAATCCCCGGCGGCGCATTGTTCCGTGACAGCTTCCAGCCCGCGCGGGCCTGGCCGCGGCCCTCGCTGATCCTGCTCAATGCCGTGGCGCTGGTGGGGCTGGTGGCGCTGGTCATCCTGACCGCCGAGCAGCCGCGCTTCGCCGCCGGCTTCTGCGCCGGCGCGGCGGCGGCGCTGGCGCTGTTCCGCCTGGGCGCCTGGGGCCTGACGGCGCTGGTCAGGCGCCTGCCACGCGCCAGAAGCCCGGCCTGGCGGATGGGGTTGGCCAATCTGTACCGCCCCGGTGCGCCGACGGCGATCATGGTGGTGGCGCTGGGCATCGGGCTGACCACGCTGGCCGCCATCGCCCAGATCCAGGGCAACCTCACCGCCGCCATCTCCGACGAGATGCCGGCGGCGGCGCCCAATTTCTTCTTCATCGACATCCAGCCCGCCCAGGTGCCGGCTTTCGATACGCTGCTGCGCGACAATCCGGCCGTGACGGAGGTGCGCCGCGTGCCCAGCCTGCGCGCCCGCGTGGTCTCGGTGAATGGCGTGCCGACCGAGCAGCTGCGCGTCTCGCCCGAAACCGCCTGGGCGCTGAATGGCGATCGCGGCCTGACCTATACCGGCCCGATGCCGGCCGATACCCGCCTTGTCGCCGGGGAATGGTGGCCGGCGGATTATCGCGGCCCGCCGCTGCTCTCCTTCGACGCGCAGATCGCCGCCGGCTGGGGGGTGAAGATCGGCGACACCATCACGGTGAACGTGCTGGGACGCGACGTGGTGCTGACCATCGCCAATCTGCGCCAGCTCGCCTGGCGGGGCCTGGGGATCAACTTCACCATGGTCGCTTCGCCCGGCCTGCTGGAGGCGGCGCCGCACACCCATATCGCCACCGTGCGCAACAATCCCGGCTCGGATTCCGCGCTGCTGCGGCTGGTGACCGACACGTTTCCCAACGTCTCCGGCGTGCGGGTGCGGGAGATACTCGAGGGTGTGGCGGCGCTGCTGGGCAAGCTGGGCGGCGCGCTCTCCGCCGTGGGCAGC
This sequence comes from uncultured Rubritepida sp., assembly GCA_964395305.1. GTDB lineage: Bacteria > Pseudomonadota > Alphaproteobacteria > Acetobacterales > Acetobacteraceae > Rhodovarius. The sequence goes on along the minus strand of CAYNBM010000043.1, from coordinate 7,710 downwards.
GTCACCCTGCTGGCGGGGATGCTGGTGCTGGCCGGCGCGGTCGCCGCCGGCCAGGGTCGGCGGGTGCGTGAGGCGGTGGTGCTGAAGACGGTGGGCGCCACGCGCGGGCAGATCCGCTCGGCCTTCCTGGTGGAATTCGGCGTGCTGGGGCTGGCCTCGGGGTTGCTGGCGGCCGCCGCCGGCACCGCCGCCGCCTGGGCGGTGACGAGCTATATCATGCGGCAGGAATGGATCTTCCTGCCCGGCACGCTGGCCGCCACCGTGCTGGGCTGCATGGCCGTGACGCTGGCCTTTGGCTATGCCGGCACCGCCCTTGCGCTGCGGGCCAGGCCTGCGCCATTGCTGCGCAATGATTGACGACCTGACCCATCTCCGCCGCGCCTTCGCCGTGGCGAGCGAGGCCCGGGCGCGTGGCGACCGCCCCTTCGGCGCCGTCGTCGTGGCCGATGGCGTGGTGCTGGCGGAGGGGCCGAGCCTGCAGGGCCTGGGCGGTGGCGGCAACCTCGCCCATAGCGAGATGGTGGCGCTCAGCCGCCTCCACATGGCTGGGATCGCGCGGAAAACCCTGGCGCGGGCCACGATCTATTCCTCGGGCGAGCCCTGCGCGATGTGCGCCTCCGCCATCTTCTACGCTGGCATCGGCCGGGTGGTGTACGGGTTGCGGGCCGAGGCCATCGCCGCCGCGCGCAATGCCCAGGCGCATACCGCGGGGCTGGGCTTGTCCTGCCGCGCGGTGCTGGCCGCCGCCGCCGCGCCGGTGGAGGTTCTGGGACCGCTGCTGGAGGAGGAAGGCGCCATCCCGCACCAGGGCTACTGGGCGCCGGGCGCCGCGTGATAACCCGTCACAATTGACGGGTTGATTTGGATTACGAAAACTCCATATGATGGGGGTGTCCGAGGGCCAGGCCCTCACAGAAAAGGAAATGATCGAGCCATGGCTCTTCAACCCGACTACCGCTTTGGCGCCGCGCCCGGCTGGGGCCGCGCCTCCGCCGCCGATGCAGCCGCGATCGACGCGGGGCTGCGGGCCTATATGCTGCGCGTCTACAACTGGATGGCCAGCGGCCTGCTGCTGACCGCCATTGTGGCCTATGCCATCGCATCCGTGCCCGAAGTCGCCTCGATGTTCTACACCGTGGTCCGCACGCCGCGTGGCATCGCCACCGCGCCGACGATCCTGGGCTGGGTCGCGATGTTCGCGCCGCTCGCCTTCATCCTGGTGCTGAGCTTCGGCATCAACCGGCTGAGCAAGACCACCACGCAGGCGCTGTTCTGGGCCTTCTGCGCGGTGATGGGCGCCTCGATGGCCAATATCTTCGCGATCTACACCAAGACCTCGGTGGCCAGCACCTTCTTCGCCACCTCGGGCATGTTCGCGGCGATGAGCATTTGGGGCTACACCACGGGCAAAGACCTGACGAAGATGGGCAGCATCATGATCATGGGCCTGATCGGCATCATGATCGCCTCGCTGATCAACATCTTCCTGCAGAGCTCGGCCTTGGCCTTCGCCGTGAGCATCATCGGCATCATCGTCTTCTGCGGCCTGACCGCCTATGACACGCAGCGGATCAAGAACGACTACATCGAGCACAGCTATGCCGAAGGCACCGACGAAGCCGGCAAGCGCAGCGTGATGGACGCGCTGGGCCTGTACCTGAACTTCGTCAACATCTTCCAGATGCTGCTGCAGTTCATGGGCGTGCGCAACCAGGATTGATCCTGCGGCGCATGACAACAAAAGGCCCCGGCGGAGCGATCCGCCGGGGCTTTTTTTTATGGGGGGCTGCGCGTATGCTCCCCAAGGTGCGGGCGTAGTTCAGCGGTAGAACGTCAGCTTCCCAAGCTGAATGTCGTGGGTTCGATTCCCATCGCCCGCTCCATCTCCTGGCCCCCCGGTGTCGTTGGCCCCCTGTTTCGTTGGACTGCGGCGCTGATCGGTCCTAGCCTTGCCCATCCGTCGCAGGCCGCAATGGCGCGGCGCCATGGGCGGACCATTCCGGGCCAACCGGAAGCTTCAGGGAGAGACAACACCATGCTGCGCAGGTCCTTCACGCTTGCCTTGCCGCTCACCGCCGCACTCGCCGCCGGGCGCCACGCCCATGGCCAGGCCGCCGGCTTCACGCCGCTGTTCAATGGCCGCGATTTCGAGGGCTTCGACCGCGTCGGCAATGCCAATTGGCGGGTCGAGGGCGGTGCCCTGGTGGCCGATCGCGGCAATGGCTTCCTCGTCACCCGCGCCAACTTCGCCAATTTCGAGCTGCATTCCGAGGTCTGGGTCGACACCCACACCAATAGCGGCATCTTCATCCGCGCGACCGACCCGGCCACGATCACCTCCGCCAATTCCTATGAGGTCAATCTCTGGGATGAGCGGCCGGTGCAGCGCTATGGCACCGGCGCGATCGTCGACATCGCGGCGGTCGAGCCGATGCCGCGCGCCGGGGGCCGCTGGAACACGCTGGACATCATCGCCCGGGGCGACGCCCTCACCGTGGTCCTGAACGGGCAGAAGACGGCCGATGGCGTGCGCGACGGCCGGTATGCCACCGGCCGTATCGCGCTGCAGCATGGCGATGGCATTCGCGACGCCGCCGGCGTGGTGAATGACCGCGGCGTGGTGCGCTTCCGCAAGGTCGAGATCAAGGTGCTGTAGGGCTTGATGGCCTGGCCGCCAGCCGGTGGGTCAGGCCAGGGCGGGTTTGGCGGCCGGCCAAAAGGCCGGCCAGGCCGCTACCACGGCTCGTCATGCGGCACCGCCCGCGGCCGGCGCTGCTCGTCGATCGCGACGAAGGTGAAGATCGCGTCGGTCACCTTATTGGCATTGTGGGTTTCCCGGCCGCGCCGCCAGGCCTCGACCTGGATCTTCATCGATGAGCGGCCAACATGGATGACCCGGGTATAGAGGCTCACCTCATCGCCCACCATGACGGGCGAGAGGAACTGCATCGCCTCCACCGCGACGGTGGCGGCGCGGCCGCGGGCGCGCAGCGTGGCGGCATTGCCGGCGGCGAGGTCCATCTGCGCCATCAGCCAGCCGCCGAAGATATCGCCGGCCGGGTTGGTATCGGCCGGCATGGCGATGGTGCGGATGGCGGGGGCTTGGCTGGGGGGCGTCGTCATGGCGGCGAGTGTGCCATGGCCGGAGGCTTTTGTCGCCCGCCCTGGCGCCGGGACGCCGCCGTGGCTATGCCTTGACCGGTCGACAGGCAGGGACGAATCGATGGCCAAACCCGTGATGCTGGTGGTGCTGGATGGCTGGGGCTTCCGCCCCGACTGCGAAGACAATGCGGTGGCCCTGGCGCGCACGCCGCATTTCGACGCGCTCTGGGCCGCCGGGCCGCGCGGCTATCTCGCCACCAGCGGGCGCGATGTCGGGCTGCCCGATGGCCAGATGGGCAATAGCGAGGTCGGCCATCTCAACCTCGGCGCCGGGCGGGTGGTGATGCAGGACCTGCCGCGCATCGACACCGCGGTGGCCGATGGCGCGCTGGCCGCGCATCCCGCGCTGGCGGCGGCGGTGGCGGCGCTGAAGGCCAGCGGCGGCACGATGCATCTGGCCGGCCTGCTCTCGCCCGGCGGCGTGCATGCGCATCAGGACCACGCGCTGGCCCTGGCGCGCATTGTCGCCGGCGCCGGTGTGCCTGTCGCCATCCATGGCTGGACCGATGGGCGGGACACCGCGCCGCAATCCGCGCCCGGTTTCGTCGCCGATTTCGAGGCAGCTCTGCCGCCCGGCGCGCGGCTCGCCACGCTCTGCGGCCGCTACTTCGCCATGGACCGCGACAACAGGTGGGAGCGGGTCTCCCAGGCCTGGAACGCCATGGTGCTGGGCCAGGGCGTGGCGGCGGAGAGCGCCCAGGCGGCGATCGCCGGCGCGCATGCAGCGGGCAAGACCGATGAGTTCCTCCCAGCCGCCATCATCGGCGGCTATTCGGGCATGCGGGATGGCGACGGCCTGCTCTGCTTCAATTTCCGCGCCGACCGGGTGCGGGAGATCCTGGCAGCGCTGCTTGACCCCGGCTTCGACGGCTTCGCCCGCGCCACCACGCCGCGCCTCGCAGCACTGGGCATGACGCGGTATTCCAACGCCCTGGACCCCTTCCTGACCACGCTCTTCCAGCCGCAATCCATGGCTGACCTGCTGGGCCAGGTGGTGAGCCGCGCTGGCCTCACCCAACTGCGCATGGCCGAGACTGAGAAATACCCCCACGTCACCTACTTCCTCAATGGCGGCGAGGAGCCGGTGCTGCCGGGCGAAGAGCGGATCATGGTGCCCTCCCCCAAAGTCGCCACCTATGACCTTCAGCCCGAGATGAGCGCGCCGGCGCTGGCGGAAAAGGCGGTGGCGGCGATCGCCGCGGGCGCGCATGATCTCATCGTGCTGAACTTCGCCAATGCCGACATGGTGGGCCATACCGGCAGCCTGCCGGCCGCGATCGCGGCCTGCGAGGCGGTGGATGCGGGGCTGGGCGCCATCATGGCGGCGATGCGCGCGGCCAGCGGCGCTTTGCTGGTCACCGCCGATCACGGCAATGCCGAGATGATGCGTGACCCCGCGACCGGCGGGCCGCACACCGCCCATACCCTCAACCGCGTGCCGGTGATGCTGCAAGGTGGCCCCGCCGGCGCCACGCTGGCCGATGGCAGGCTGGCCGATGTCGCGCCCACGCTGCTCGCGCTGCTGGGCCTGCCGCAGCCCGCCGCCATGACGGGCCAATCGCTGCTGCGATGAGGCTGATCCTGCCCCTGGTGCTGGTGCTGCTGCTTCAGCCCGCATGGGGACAGACGCCCTCCGAGCTCCGCGATGCGCGGCGGCAGACCGGTCGGGACAGCGCCGCTGCCGCCGAGGCCACCCGCGTTGCCCGGGCCGCCCAGGCCGAGGAGCACCGCCTGGCCGAGGCCCGGGTGGCCGCTGCCCGTGCCGTGCAACAGGCCGAAGCCAGGCTGGCCACCAGCGAGGGCACCGCGCGCGGCGCCGCCGACGCCGCGCAATCCGCCGTCGCCGAGCGTGCCGCCCGCGCCGCCGCCCTGGCCCCCTTCCTGCCCCTGCTGCACCGGCTGGAGCGTTGGCCGGCGGAAAGCCTAATGGCGGTGCCAGCACCCCCCGCCGAGACCCTGCGCGGCTTGCTGGCGATGCAGGCGCTGATCCGCCATGCCGGCGCCGAGGCCGAGGCCTTTCGCCATGCCGCCGAACGGGCCGCCGCCGCCCGCCGCACCGCCGAGGCCGAGGCGGAAAAGCTCGTCGCCGCCCGCGCCGAGGCCCGCGCCGCCGATGCCAGGCTGGAGGCCGCCCTGGGCCAGGCCCGCGCCCGCCGCGCCGAGGCCCAGGCGCAGGAGGACGGCGCCGCCCGCCGCGCGCGCGAGGCAGCCTCCCGGGTGATCGATCTGGAACAGGCGATGGCCCGGCTGGAGCGCGAGCGGCGCGCGCGGGAGCCCCGCACCCCACCGCCGGTGGCCGAGGCGCCGCAGACCCGCCACCCCATGCCGGTGGCGGGCCAGGTCGCCCGCGAATTCGGTGCCGGCGGCGATGGCGGGCCGGCGCGGGGTATGACGCTGCTGGCCGGCCCCCGCGCCCGGGTGGTGGCGCCCTGCGCCGGGCGGGTCGCCTTCGCCGGGAATTTCCGCAGCTATGGCCAGCTGGTGATTATCGATTGCGGCGCGGGCGTCCATCTCGTGCTGGCCCGGATGGAGCGGCTGGAGACGGCGACGGGCGAGCGGGTATTGGTCGGCGAACCCGTGGGCAGCCTGCCCGCGGAACAGCCGCAGCTTTATGTCGAGCTGCGGCGCAACGGCCAGCCCAGCGACCCGCGTGGGTTCTTCGGCGGCAGGGGTTGAGCCCTTCGGGCCAAGACCAGTTCAGGCGGCTTCACCGTAGAGCCAGTCCAGCGTGTCGTACCAATCGGCGTCGGACTTCGCCGCCATGATGGCGTTGCGCAACGCAGCATGGGCGCCGGCGGGGTGGTAGATATGCTCGCCCACCGCGCGGGATTGCAGCTGGACGCGGGCGGTGCGCAGGATCCGAAGGCGCTGATAGGCCTGCAGCCCGGCTTCCGGCTGGCCGGGATGACGGGCCAGCTGTTCCGCCAGGCAGACGCCATCCTCCATCGCCATGCAGGCGCCCTGGGCGAGGTATTGCAGCGTGGGATGCGCCGCATCGCCGAGCAGCGCCACCCGGCCATCCACCCAATTCTCCACCGGGTCGCGGTCGCAGAGCACCCATTTCTTCCAGTCCCGGCCCTGGTGGATGATGCCCTGGGCCTGGGGGTGCACGTGGCGGAAACCCTCCAGCACCTCGGCCTCGGTGACGGGCTGGCCCGCCACCGGCTCCGGCGCGTCATTGTGATAGGTGACGACGAGGTTGAATTGCCGCCAGTCCGAGAGCGGGTAATGCACGATATGGCATTTCGGCCCGGCCCAGAGGGTGGCGGCGTTCCAGCGCAGATCCTCGGGCATCTCCGCGGTCGGGATCACGCTGCGATAGGTGGTGTGGCCGGTCACCCGCGGCGCGCCATCGCCGACGAGCTGGCGGCGGATATTCGACCACAGCCCATCGGCGCCGATCAGCAGGGCACCGCCCATCGTCTCGCCTGAGGCGAGATAGGCGGTGACCGTGGCGCCATCGCGCGCATAGCCGGTGACGGCGGCGCTGGTGCGCAGGGTGATGCACGGGTTCTCCCGGCAGGCGCGCAGGAAGATGCCGTGCAGGTCGCCGCGATGGATTACGGCGTAGGGATTGCCGAAACGGCGCCGAAAAGGCTCGGTGAGGTCGATACGGGCGATCTGCTCGGCGCTCAGCGCATCCATCAGCCGCAGCGCGTCGATCGGGATGGCGATGGCGCGCGCCGCCTCGCCCACCCCCAGCGCGTCGAAGGCGCGGAAGGCATTGGGGCCGAGCTGGATGCCGGCGCCGATCTCGCCCAGCACCGCCGCACGCTCCAGCACCACCACGGCGAAACCGGCGCGGGCCAGGCCGAGCGCGGTGGCAAGCCCGCCGATGCCGCCGCCGGCGATCAGGATGGGTGGGTCCTGCGGCATACGGCTTAGCCCGTCGCGCCGGGGTGTAACGATTTCGCGGGCATGGGGATCAATGCGCGCTCCTCCGCCGCCCAACGGGCGCGTGTCCGAAGCGGCCATTGTCGGAGATCGGGACATCATTCGGGCAGTGGTGAAGGCGGGCGGGGTGAAGGGACAGCGCGGTGGTCCGTGGCCAGAGCCCATAGCCAATGGTACGCCCATCCGGCGCCGCGCGGGCGACCTGCGTCATGCCGCACTGGCTGGCGGCGCTGATGTCGTGGCCGCCGCCCGGAGAGTAGGGGATGACGACCTGCATGCCGCCGGACTGGCCATTGGCCAGGGAAGGCAGCAGCGCGGGCAGGGCGAGAAGGCCGCGACGACGCATAACAAGGTCTCCTGGAAGCGGAATGGGGCTGAGTGTGTCGCCGGCTGGACGGGCTGTCGACGGGTGGGGCGGTTACTCTCGACCCTGCGGGCACTGCTCCAAGACGGAGCCCGGACGGCGCTGATTTCGAACCGGTGTTTCGGCCGATGCGGGAAGGTCCTCATCGTGCGGATACGCACCAAGCCATCTGTTGGATCCGCAAGGCTCAGGTATGCCCCAGGGGTGCCGCCATCCGCGTCCGTTTCCCTCATTGTTAGGCCCTGTGGACGGAATTGCAGAAGCAGAGATTTGCAGGATTCCGGCGCGGT
>CAYNBM010000042.1:0-38319 GCA_964395305.1 uncultured Rubritepida sp. | reverse complement strand
GCTGCAGCCGGAAGGCCGGGCTGACTGTCACGGGCGCCGCGGTCGCGAGAGAGGCTGGGTGCAAATCCATGATGCAACGCGATATGGCCATAGCGCGCGTCACATGTCACGCATGGGGTTGCGCACCGCGCCACACCCCGGTAATGCAATCCCACGGCCCGGGCGCGTAGCTCAGCGGTAGAGCATCGCCTTGACATGGCGGGGGCCACAGGTTCGATCCCTGTCGCGCCCATTCCGGATCCGGTTTACCCGATTTCTTTGTTGATGCCTGCGCGCATGGGACGACTGTGCGTGCGCTTCGACCGCCGGCGTGCAAGGGCGGTGGCGAATCAAGCCGTCTTGTCATGGGGGATGTTGTGAAATGGCGCGCCCGGGAAGACTCGAACTCCCAACCCCCAGATCCGTAGTCTGGTGCTCTATCCATTGAGCTACGGGCGCGTGACCGTTGAACGGTGTGACGGCGAGATAGCGGAGGGGGTGTGGCCATGCAACCCCCGCAGCCCGGATTATCCCCCAGCTTTAGCCAACATGTTTTTCCAGCTCGCGCAGCACCGCCTCGCCCATCACCGCGGTGCCCACGCGGGCGCGGCCGGGTTGCATGATGTCGGCGGTGCGCAGGCCGGATGCCAGCACGCGCTCCACCGCGCCCTCGATCGCAGCCGCATCCTCATCCATGCCGAAGGAGTAGCGCAGCAGCATCGCGAAGCTCAGGATCTGCGCGCAGGGGTTGGCGATGCCGCGCCCGGCGATATCCGGCGCCGAGCCGTGGATCGGCTCATACAGCGCATGCCGCCGTCCATCGGCACCCAGCGCCCCCAGCGTGGCCGAGGGCAGCATGCCCAAGCTGCCCGTCAGCGCCGCTGCCAGGTCGCTCAGCAGGTCGCCGAAGAGGTTGCTGCCCAGGATGACGTCGAATTGCTTCGGCCGGCTGGCGAGCTGCATGGCGCAATTGTCGGCGTACATGTTTTCCAGCTCGACATCGGCGTATTCGGCGGCGTGCACCTCGCCCACCACGGCGCGCCAGAGGCGGCCGGATTGCATGACATTGGCCTTCTCGACGCTGGTCACCTTGTTGCGGCGCTTGCGGGCCAGGTCGAAGGCGACGCGTGCAACTCGGGCGATCTCGTCTTCGGTATAGACCTCGGTGTCGATGCCGACGCGCCGGCCTTCGGCATTCACTGAGATGCCGCGCGGCTCACCGAAATAGATCCCGCCCGTGCTCTCGCGCACGATCATGATGTCGAGCCCACGCACCAAATCGGCGCGCAGCGAGGAGGCTTCGGCCAGCGGGTCCAGCACCACCGCGGGGCGGAGATTGGCGAAGAGGCCAAGCTCCTTGCGCAGCCGCAGGATGCCGAGTTCGGGCCGCTGCTCGAAGGGCAGCTTGTCCCATTTCGGCCCACCGACGCTCCCGAACAGCACGGCATCGGCCTGCCTGGCGGCGGCCACCGTGGCGTCGGAGCAGGGCGTGCCATCGGCATCGATGGAGGCGCCACCCACCAGGCCCTCCTGCACATCGAAGGAGACGGCGCGGCGCACCATCATCCAATCCATCACGCGGCGGACTTCGCCCATGACTTCGGGGCCTATGCCGTCACCGGGCAGGACAAGGAGTTTCTTGTTCGCGGACATGATATGACTTTCAGGCAAACAGCCAGGGAGCTTCGGCGCGGCGTTTTGCCTCGTAATCATCGATCGCCGGGGCATGCTGCATGGTCTGACCGATATCGTCCAGCCCGTTCAGCAGGCAGTGTTTTCTGAAGGCATCCACCTCGAAGGGGATTTCCTCGCCGGAGGGGCGGACCACCACCTGGCGCTCCAGGTCGATGGTCAGCCGCGCATTGCCGCCCATCTTGGCATCCTCCATCAGCGCCTCGCAGATCTCGCGCGGCAGACGGATCGGCAGGATGCCGTTCTTGGTGCTGTTGTTGTGAAAGATGTCGGCGAAATCGGGCGCGATGACGCAGCGAATGCCGAAATCCAGCAGCGCCCAGGGCGCATGCTCGCGCGACGAACCGCAGCCGAAATTCTCGAAGGCGATGAGGATCTCGGCGTGGCGATAGGGCTCCTGGTTCAGGATGAAATCGGGCTTTTCCGAGCCGTCATCATTGAAGCGCATGGCGTGGAACAGGTTTTTGCCCAGCCCCGTGCGCGCGATGGTTTTCAGGAATCGCGCGGCGATGATCTTGTCGGTGTCGACATTGGCCATCGGCAGGGGGGCGGCAACGCCGGTCAGGGTGGTGAAGGCTTTCATGTCCGCGCTCCCATCGCGTCAGAGATGGGAGGCGCGTTTGCGAACTCCCGAACGTCGGTCAGATGGCCCGTGATGGCCGCGGCGGCCGCCATGGCGGGCGAGAGCAGGTGGGTGCGCCCGCCCGGCCCCTGCCGCCCCTCGAAATTGCGGTTCGACGTGCTGGCCGAGCGCTGGCCCGGCGTCAGCTTGTCCGGGTTCATCCCCAGGCACATCGAGCAGCCGGCCTCCCGCCATTCGAAGCCGGCGTCGAGCAGGATCTGGTCCAGCCCCTCGGCCTCCGCCTGCTTCTTCACCAGGCCCGAGCCCGGCACCACCAGCGCGCGGACATGGGGTGCGACGTGGCGGCCCTTGGCGATGGCTGCGGCGGCGCGGATATCCTCGATGCGGCTATTGGTGCAGCTGCCAATGAAGACGACATCGACCTTGAGATCGGTCAGCTTCTGGCCGGGTATCAGGCCCATATACTCGACCATGCGGGTGAGCTGCGCGCGGCGCGTCTCATCCGTCGCATCGGCCGGGTCGGGCACCACGCCGGTGATCGGCAGCACATCCTCAGGCGAGGTGCCCCAGGTGACCTGCGGGGTGATGTCCTCGGCGCGCAGGCTCACTTCCTTGTCGAAATGGGCGCCCGCGTCGCTGGGCAGGCTGCGCCACCAGGCCACCGCGCGATCCCATGCCTCGCCCTTGGGGGCGTGCGGGCGGCCTTCGACATAGGCGATGGTGGTCTCGTCCGGCGCCACCATGCCGGCGCGGGCGCCGGCTTCGATCGACATGTTGCACAGCGTCATGCGGCCGGCCATGTCGAGCGCGCGGATCGCCTCGCCGGCATATTCGATGACATGGCCGGTGCCGCCGGCGGTGCCGATTTTCCCGATGATGGCGAGCGTGATGTCCTTCGCCGTGCAGCCCGGGGGCAGCACGCCATCGACGGTCACGCGCATGTTCTTGGCGGGTTTTTGCAGCACGGTCTGGGTGGCCAGCACATGCTCGACTTCCGATGTGCCGATGCCGAAGGCCAGCGCGCCCAGCGCGCCATGGGTGGAGGTGTGGCTGTCGCCACACACGATCGTCATGCCGGGCAGGGACAAGCCCAGCTCAGGCCCGATGACATGCACGATGCCCTGCCGTTCATCGAGCAACGGGATATAGGGGACGTTGAATTCGGCCACGTTGCGCTCGAGCGTCTCGACCTGCAGCCGGCTCTCCGGATCCTCGATGCCGGTGCGGCGCGAGGCGTCGGTGGCGATATTGTGGTCCACCACGGCCACGGTGCCGTGCAGCGAACGCACGCGGCGTCCGGCGGCGCGCAACCCCTCGAAGGCCTGCGGGCTGGTCACCTCATGCACGAGATGGCGGTCGATATAGAGAAGTGCCGTACCGTCCTGCAGGGTTTCCACCACATGGGCGTCCCAGATCTTGTCGAACAGCGTGCGTGGCTTATTGGCCATGTGTTTCCCCGGAGCAGAACGCCCCGGGGCGGCGCCGCGGGGCCTGGATATGAAAAGGGGCCGCCGAAGCGACCCCTTTGAAACTTATTCCTCGGCGGCGGGCGCGGCCGGCGCGGGCACGGCGCCCTTCACCGGCTTCATGCCCAGCTTCTCGGCGATGCGCGCCGATTTGCCGGTGCGGCCACGCAGATAATACAGCTTGGCCCGACGCACCTTGCCGCGGCGCACCAGCACCAGCTCGGCAATCGCCGGCGAGTACAGCGGGAATACCCGCTCCACACCCTCGCCATAGGAGAGCTTGCGCACGGTGAAATTGCTGTGCAGGCCGCGGTTGGAGCGCGCGATCACCACGCCCTCATAGGCCTGGGTGCGGGTGCGCTCGCCTTCCACAACCTTCACCATCACGCGCAGCGTGTCGCCGGGCGAGAAATCGGGAATGGGGCGGGCGGCGGCCAGCTTTTCCTTCTGCGCCGCGTCGAATTGCTGGAGGAGATTCATCGTCAGTTCCTTTTCGTCGGCGGGGTATATGCGAGCTGTGAGCCTTGCGCAAGGCCCTTCTCCGCGATTTGTAGGAATTCAGTCCACAGTTCGGGGCGCCGGGTTTTCGTCGCCATCTCGGCCTGGGCGCGGCGCCATTTTTCAATCTGCGCGTGGTTGCCCGATAGCAGTTCCGCCGGCACGGCCCGGCCATTCCAATCCGCTGGCCTGGTGTATTGCGGGTATTCCAGCAGGCCTGCCGAAAAACTCTCCTCCACCGCGCTGTTCGCGCCGCCCATCACGCCGGGCAGCAGGCGCACACAGGCATCGAGCACCGCCAGCGCCGCCAATTCCCCACCCGACAGCACCGCATCGCAGAGCGAAATCTCGCGCATGCCCCGCGCCTCGATCACCCGCTGATCCATGCCCTCATACCGGCCGCAGAGCAGGACCAGCCCCGGCCCCTGAGCCCATTCCCGCACCATGGCCTGGCGCAGCGGCTCGCCACGGGGCGTGAGGCACAGCAGCGGCCGCGTGCCAGGATTCGCCGCCTCGATCGCGGCATCCAGCACGTCAGGCCGCATCACCATGCCCGCGCCACCGCCAAAAGGCGTGTCATCCACCTGCCGGTGGCGGCCCAACCCGTGGTCGCGGATATGCACCGCATCCAACGACCAGATGCGCTCGGTCAGGGCGCGACCCGCCAGGGAAAGCCCCAGCGGCCCCGGAAACATCTCGGGAAACAAGGTCAACACGGTTGCGGCGAACATCAGCCCGGCGCCTCGCCATCCACCTCGGCCGGCGGCTCCACTACCACGCGCCCGCCGGCAATATCCACCACCGGCACCGCCAGACGGGTAAACGGCACCAGCCGCTCTGGCGGCCCGGCCAGCACCAGGAAAGGACCACCCCCGTGATCCTCCACCGACAGCACCACGCCATAGGACACCCCGCCCGCGCCCTCGGCCCGCAACCCGACGAGATCGGCGAGATAAAATTCGTCCTCCTCCGCCGGCGGCGGCAGACGCTCACGCTCGACATAAAGCTTCGTGCCGGTCAGCCTGGCCGCGGCATCACGATCGGCCACACCCTCCACCGCCACCACATCCTGCCCGCGCTGAAACAACACGAAACGCCGGCCAGCCTGATCCACCAGGGGATTGTACCCGGTCACCGCAGCCTCGGAGAAAGCCCGCACACGCATGAGCCCCCGCACGCCATGCGGCCGGCCGAGTTCGGCGATCAGGACCAAGGCCATGGGATGCTCCGAGGCTGGGAGGGGTTGAGGGTGGCGCGGGTGACCCGCAGGGGGCGCTGCCCCCTGCACCCCCGGCAAGGGCCGAAAGGCCCCTGCACCCCATGAGAAAGCCAGAGTGAGGGAGGGGGGCCACAAGTGCGAGCGAGCCGGAAGCGCTGTCCGCCCCCCTCCCTCACTCTGGCTTTAGCTCAGCACGGTCCAGGGGCAGGTCGCCCCTGGTGGGGGGTGCAGGGGGGCAAAGCCCCCTTGCGGGCCGCGCTCGCGACCTCAGCCCGCCGCAGCCGCGGCGCGTTCCTGCGCCTTCTTCTTCGGCGCCGACTGCTTCGGCTGTTCCGGGAACACCGGCATCGGTGCCAGCCCGGCCTTGCCGAGGAACTTCGCCACGCGGTCGGTCGGCAGGGCGCCTTCCTTCAGCCAATGGGTGATGCGTTCGTCCTTCAGGCGGATGCGGTCGGCGTGGTCGGAGGCCAGCATCGGGTTGTAGCTGCCGACCTGTTCGATGAAGCGGCCGTCGCGCGGCGAGCGGCTGTCGGCCACCACGATGTGGTAGTAGGGGCGCTTCTTGGCGCCGGCGCGGGCGAGGCGGATTTTCAGACCCATAGTCGTATTCTTTCCTTCAGAATGGTCGCTTGTTGCCGAGCCCGGGCATGAGGGAGGCGAGGCCGCCCCGCATCATGCCTTTCTGGCCCATCTTGCTCATCCGTTTCATCATCACGGACATGTCGTCGAACTGCTTCAGCAGCCGGTTGACGTCTTGCACCTGCACGCCCGATCCGGCCGCGATCCGCTTCTTGCGGCTGGCCTTGATGATGTCGGGCTGCCGGCGTTCCTTCGGTGTCATGGATGAGATGATCGCCGCCTGACGCGCCAGGATCTTCGTGTCCAGATTGGCATCGGCCAGCTGGTTCTTGATCTTGCCCACCCCCGGCAGCATGCCCAGGATGCCCTGCAGATTGCCCATCTTGCCGATCTGCTTGAGCTGGTTGGCGTAGTCTTCCAGCGTGAACAGGCCCTTTTGCATCCGGGCCGCCATCTTCTCGGCGTCGGCCTGGTCGATGGTCTCGGATGCGCGCTCGACGAGGGAGACGATGTCGCCCATGCCCAGGATGCGAGACGCGATCCGGTCGGGGTGAAAATCCTCCAGCGCGTCGAGCTTTTCGCCCGCACCCAGCAGCTTGATCGGCGCGCCGGTCACCGCGCGCATGGACAGCGCCGCACCGCCGCGCGCATCGCCATCGACGCGCGTCATGACGATGCCGGTGACACCCACCTTGGCCTGGAAAGCGCTGGCGGTGTTCACCGCGTCCTGGCCGGTCATGGCGTCGACGACCAGCAATGTCTCATGCGGGTTGGTGGCGAGCTTCACCGCCGCCACCTCATCCATCAGCGCGTCGTCGATCGCCAGACGGCCGGCGGTGTCCAGCACCACGACATCGAAGAGTTCGCGCCGCGCCATATCCATGGCCCGCGCCGCGATCTGTATCGGCGACTGGCCGGCGATGATCGGCAGCGAGGTCACCCCCACTTGGCCCGCCAGCGTGGCGAGCTGCGCCTGGGCGGCCGGGCGATGCACGTCGAGCGAGGCGAGCAACACCTTCTTCTTGTCGCGGTTCTTCAGCCGCAGCGCGATCTTGCCCGAGGTTGTCGTCTTGCCCGAGCCCTGCAGGCCGACCATCAGGATTGCGACGGGGGCGGCGGCGTTGAGGTCGATGCCCGTGGGCGCGCCGACGCCGCCCAGCGCCTCCACCAGCGCGTCATTGACGATCTTGACGACCTGCTGCCCCGGCGCGACCGAGCGGATCACCTCCTGCCCCACCGCGCGTTCCCGCACTTTCGCGACAAGGTCGCGAACAACACTCAGGGCAACATCGGCTTCCAGCAACGCCACGCGGACTTCGCGCAGCGCCTCGGTCACATCGGCTTCCGACAGCGAGCCGCGTCCCCGCAGCCTGTCGAACACCGCACCGAGCTTACCGGAAAGCCCCTCGAACAAACGCCGCTCCAAACACGAAAGCGCCGCTGCGCGAAACCTCGCGGAGCGACGGGGCGACCCCACCATCGGGGCGGCCTTCACCGGGCATGACGGCCCGTGCGGCAGGAATTAGGCCCCGGCGCCCCCCGCGTCAAGCCGAAGCGTCACTTCGGCAGCTTCGCGTCCAGCCAGGCGATCACCTGGCGCACCGCCGCCCAGGCCTGGCGCTCCAGCATGATATCGTGCCCGGCGGTGGGGAACATCACGCAGTCGCCGCCCAGCCAGGCCGCGAGGTCGGGCTGCGGCGGCACGGTGGTGCCATCGCGCCCGGCGCCCACCACCAGGCTGGGGCAGGTGATGTCGCCACGCGCCAGCAGGCCGGGGCCCCGCGGCGCGTTGCGGGTGGCCGGGCTCTCGCCGGTCATCAGGTCGAGTGCCCAGTCGAGGATTTCCGGCTCGACATCGGCGAACCACATGCGCGTCGCTTCCTCACGCGTGGGCAGCATGGCGCGGCTGGGGTCGACCTCGATGCGCCTGCCGCCCACCTCATCGGCGCCGGTGCTGGCCACCGGGATCAGCGCGGCGGGGCGCAGCATCTTGGCCGCGATCTGCGCCACGATGCCGCCCAGCGAGTGGCCGGCCAGCACCAATGGCCGACCCGGCAGGCTGGCCGCCACCACGGCGACCCTTGCCGCGTAGTCGCTGGGGGTCAGCGCCAGGAATTCCGGATCCGGCAGGCTGGGGGCCGCGGTGTGGTTGGGCATGGAGAGCGCATGCGTCGCATAGCCTGCCGCCGCCAGCGCCGGCTGCCAGAACCGCCAGGCCCAGAAGCCATGGCAGGAGCCGGGAATGAGAATGATATCGGCAGCCGGCTCGGCATGGCGCGAGGTCAGGCTGGCGACGAAGGTGTCGCCGATGATCCGGCGGTCATCGATGAAATCGCTGAGCATGCCCTAGCTTCCCTTTTCGTCCGGCCTCAGGTCAATGGTTTTGCCGGCACGCCCGCCACTCTCAGCCCCGGTGTGACATCGGCCACCACGGCCGAGCCCGCGCCGACCACGGCACCGGCGCCCACCGCAACCCCCGGCCGCACCGCCGCCCCGGCGCCCAGCAGCGCCCCCGCGCCCAGCCTGGCATGGCCGGCCAGGACCGAGCCGGGCCCGGCATGGCTCGCCTCACCCAGCACCACGTCATGATCGGCGATGGCGCCGGTGTTGAGGATGGCCAGCCCCTCCGCCCGCGCCTCGGTGCCCAGCACCGCCCGCGCCATCACGACCGCACCCGGCCCGAGCAGGGCGCTGGGCGCGACGAAGGCGGAGGGATGCACCAACCCGGGCAGGACGAAACCCAGTTCCAGCAGGCGCAGGCCGAGGCGCGCCCGGGTCGCATTGTCGCCCACCGCCACGCAGGCGGCCTCCACACCCTCGCCGCGCAGGGCGTCCAGCCGCGCTTCATTGCCCAGCATCGGCAGCCCCATCAACATCGGCGGCCCGGCCTGCGCGACGACCCCGACCAGCTCGAAGGCGCCCAGCGCCCGGCACAGCTCGATCAGCACCCGGGCATGGCCGCCGGCGCCCACCATCACCAGCCGCGTCAATGCACCACCCGCCCGAACATCGCCTGCAGGGCCAGATACAGCACGCCGCCGGCGACAAAGCCCACCAGGGTGCCGTTCACCCGCACGAATTGCAGGTCGCGGCCAACGCGCAGCTCGATCTTGTCGGTGATCTCGGCGGTGTTCCAGGACGAGACGACCGCGCCGATGAAATTCTCGATGCGCGTCTGCGCCGTGGGCAGCAGGGCGATGAGAATGCCCTGCAGGCCGCCATTGAGGCGTTCGCGGGCGGCTGCATCCTCGGCCAGCAGGGTGCCGGCATTGGCGAAGGCGGCCTCCAGCAGCGCCACGCTGCGGCCATTGGGGTTCGCCGCATCCTCGGCCAGGGCGTCGCGCAGCCGGGTCCAGACATCGCCCAGCCAATCCGCCACGGCGGGGTGCTGCAACGCGCTGCGGATGGCGCGGCCCAGGGCGGCGGCGCGTTCGGGCTCGGTTTCCAGGCGGGTGATCTCGGCCTCGATCCAGGCCTCGAAACCCTGGCGCAGCGCGCTGTCGGCTGGCTCCACCTTGTCGAGCTCGGCGTTGATCACCGCCAGGATTTTCCGCGCGGTATAGGCGCCGGCCATCCATCCCACCAAAGCGCCGCCCTCGTCGCGCACCCGGGCGGCGATGGCGGATTTCAGCTGCTCCTCCTTGCCCAGCAGGATGGCCTTGAGCTGGGCGATGGCGGCATCGAAGACCGCCTGGTGGCGGCCGCTGGCCAGCAGGGCGCGCAGCGCGCGGGCCACCACCGCCGCGGCGCCGGGTCCGCTGGCCATGCGCGGCAGCAGCCGCGCCATCAGCCGGCGCGCCCTGCCATCCTCCAGGGTGGTGAGCAGCCGGGGCAACATGCGCGCCAGGGCCTGCGCCGCCGGGCGGGTGGCCGCCGGGTCGTTCAGGAAGCCGCGCAGGATGGCCGAGAGATCAAGCCCCGCCAGCACCCGCCGCAGCTCGGTTTCCGTGAAGACCTGGTTGGCGACGAAGCGGCCGAGGCCGCGGCCCAGCCGCTCCTTCTGCGCCGGGATGATGGCGGTGTGCGGGATGGGCAGGCCCAGCGGGTGGCGAAACAGCGCGGTCACCGCGAACCAATCGGCCAGCCCACCCACCAGCCCCGCCTTGGCGGCAGCGGCCAGCAGGTCCGCGCCCTGGCTCTGCGGCAGCGAATAGGCCAGCAGCGTCAGCCCCGCCATCACCACCAGAAGAAAACCGGCGAAAGCCTTGTGGCGCCGCAGCGTGGCGCGAAGTGCTGCATCATGGTCCATCAGCCGTATGTGGCGCGCGGCGTGGCCCGAAGCCAGGGGGGTGGTGAAGGGCGCCGCGCGTTGTTATATCATACCACCATGACTGACCCGCTTTCCCTCTCCGCCGGCATCGGCGCGCGGCTTGCCGCCGGCGCGGTGCTGCTGGTCGCGCTATGGGCTGCGGTGGCCTGGGCGCTGGCGATATGACCCCGCAGCCCATCTCGCTCAGCAACGTCACCATTGCCCATGCCGGCCGGCCGGCCGTGCATCACGTGACCGGCGAATTCGCGCCGGGCTCGCTGACCGCGCTGGTTGGGCCGAATGGCGCGGGGAAATCGACCCTGCTGCGGGCCATTGCCGGGCTGCACCCGCCGGTCGAGGGGCGCATCGCCAGCGCGGCCGGACAGATCGCGCTGCTGCCGCAGCAGGCCGGCATGGACCGCGCTTTCCCGATCGCCTGCCTCGATGTCGTGCTGTTCGGGCTGTGGAACCAGGCCGGCGCCTTCGCCCCCGTGCGCCACGCCCAGCGCCACCGGGCCGAGGATGCGCTGGCCGCGGTCGGCCTCTCAGGCTTCGCGCGGCGCCCGGTCGGCAGCCTCTCGGCCGGGCAGTTCCAGCGCTTGCTGTTCGCGCGGTTGCTTTTGCAGGACGCGCCGGTGCTGCTGCTGGACGAGCCCTTCAATGCGCTGGATGAACGCACCGCGGCCGATATGCTGGCCCTGCTGCGCCGCTGGCATGGCGAGGGGCGAACGATCATCGCCGTGCTCCACGACATGGAGCTGGTGCGTCGCGAATTCCCGCAGACCCTGATGCTGGCGCGGGACTGCCTGGCCTGGGGCCCCACGGCCACCGTGCTGACGGCGGAAAACCGCCTCCGAGCCCGGCGCATGGCCGAGGCCTGGAGCGACGCGGCGCAGGCCTGCCACCGCGCCGCCTGAGCGGGAGGGGCTTTCGCCCCCCCCACCCGCGTCAGCCGATCAGCCGCGCTCCACGCACAGTGCGACACCCATGCCGCCGCCGATGCACAGCGTGGCCAGGCCGCGCTTTGCCCCACGCCGCTGCATCTCGAACAGCAGCGTGTTCAGCACCCGCGCGCCCGAGGCCCCGATGGGGTGGCCGATTGCGATGGCACCGCCATTCACATTCACCCGGCCGGTATCCCAGCCCAGATCCTTGTTCACCGCGATGGCCTGGGCGGCAAAGGCCTCATTGGCCTCGATCAGGTCGACGCTGTCGATCGACCAGCCGGCCTTGGCCAGCGCCTTGCGGCTGGCCGGGATCGGCCCCGTGCCCATGATCGAGGGATCGACGCCCGCCGTCGCCCAGCTCACGATCCGCGCCATCGGCGTGATGCCGCGCCTTTCTGCCTCGGCCATGCTCATCAGCACCGCCACCGCGGCCCCGTCATTGATGCCCGAGGCATTGCCGGCGGTGACCGTGCCCGTCTTGGAGAAGGCCGGGCGCAGTTTCGCCAGTGTCTCGGCCGTGGTCTCCGGCTTGGGGTATTCGTCATCGCTGATCACGATGTCGCCCTTACGGGTCTTCACCGTCACCGGCGCGATCTCGTCGCGGAAGCGGCCGGCTTTCATCGCCGCGCCCGCCTTCTGCTGGCTATAGGCGGCGAAGCCGTCCTGATCCTCGCGGGTGATCTGGAATTTTTCCGCCACATTCTCGGCCGTGGTGCCCATGTGGTAGCCGTGGAAGGCGTCCATCAGGCCGTCCTTCAGCATGGTGTCGATGAGTGCCAGGTCACCCATCTTCTGGCCGGCGCGCAGCTGCTGGGCATGCGGCGCCTGGGTCATGCTTTCCTGACCGCCGGCGACCATGATGCGCGCATCGCCCGCCGCGATCTGCTGGGCGGCGAGGGCCACGGCGCGCAGCCCGGAGCCGCAGAGCTGGTTGATGCCAAAGGCGGTATGCTCGACCGGAATGCCGGCATTGACGCTGGCCTGCCGCGCCGGGTTCTGCCCGGCGCCGGCGGAGAGGATCTGGCCCATGATGACCTCATCCACCTCCTCGCCCCTGACGCCCGCGCGGGCGAGGGCGGCCTGGATGGCCACCGTGCCCAGCGCATGCGCCGAGAGGGAGGCAAAGGCGCCGTTGAAGCTGCCCACGGGCGTGCGAGCGGCCGAGGCGATGACGATGTCTGACATTGGTTTCTCCCGTGAGGTGCCGACAATGTGGCCCTGGCTCAGAGCCCGCGCAACCAGTCCCGCAACGGGCGCCATGATGCCTTTTCTGCATGCTCGCCGGCCACCATGCCGATATGCCCGGCCTGGGCGACATGCACCCGCGCCCCCGGCATGGCCGCCAGCGGCAGGGCGGAGGCGGGCGGCACGATCCGGTCGCGTCCCGGCACCATGATCAGGGCCGGTCCGGCATGGTCCTTCGGCCGCATGGGCTGGCCGGCCACCAGCCATTCGCCGCGCGCCGTGTCATTGCGGCCATACCAGCCGCCCAGCGTCTCGCGCGCCACCGGGGCGGCCAGCGGCACGCCGTCATTCAGCCAATCCTCCAGCACCACGAAGCGCCGGGCGCGCGCGCTGTTCTGGTCCAGGCGGCCGAAGGCGCGGAATTTGTCGGCGATGCCGAAGGGGTCGAGCGTGGCGAAAAGGGTCTGCAGCGCATCGACGCTGAGCGCGCCATGCGCCTCCAGCATCGGCTCGAAGCCGGGCAGGGTGGCGGCCAGGCCGCGCGCCTGGGTGCCGCCCTGAGCATGGAAATCCCACGGCGTGGCCAGAAGTGCCAGGCCGCGCAGCTTTTCCGGCCGGCGCAGCGCCGCCGCCAGCGCCAGCAGCCCGCCCATGCAATAGCCTGCCAGCACCAGTGGCCCCGGCACGGCGCCCAAGGCCCGGTCCAGCCGCCCGGCGATATGGTCCGTCAGCGTGAAACGCCGCTCCGCCGGCCCCGGCCAGCCCCAATCCAGCAGCAGCGGCCGAAAACCCTCTCCGGGTAGCCAGCGCATCAGGCTCGTGCCCTCATCGAGGTCGAGCACATGGGCGCGATTGACCAGGCTGGGCACGAAGAGCACCGGCGGGTCGGCGGCGCGCCCGTAATCCAGCAGCCGGGCCGTGCCCTCGCGCCAGAGGATGGGCGGGTCCGCCAGCTGCCGGGAGTGGGGGTGGCGGCGATAGGCGGCGATGCCGGCCAGCATCGCCCGGTCCTGCTCGATCAACCGCTTCAGGACGGCGGCGCGGAAGGCCTCAGGGCTGGCGTTTGCGGCGGCGAGGCCCTGGGCGATCCGGCGCGCTTCCGACTGGGCCTTGCTCGACCTCGGCCAGCCGCCGCTCCAACTCGGCCAGGCGCCGGAGGAGAGCGGCTGCGTCATCGCCGCCATGGCCCGCAGGCTGCTGCCCAGCAGGTGCATCGCCAGCGGGCGGGGCCCCCGGCGGAGCATGGGTCCAGGGGTTGGCATCAGCCGCGCCGGCCATGGGGAATCCAGCCGGCCAGGGGGGCGCCCGGCCCAGCCCCGCCGCCTGCGCCCGCCACCAGGCGGCACCCAGCGCGACGGCGGCCGCCCAGGCCTCCGCCAGCTCGGGGTCGGCGGCCATGGCGGCCAGCTCGCTTTGCCAGAGGGTGATCCAATCCTCGGCCAGCCTGTCCAGATCCGCGGGCGGTGTCATTCATCCCAGTCATTCGGTGCGAAAGGAGCGGGTATATAGCTTGTCTTTGTTGGGCATGACACCGGACCGGAAAGCCGTGCTAATCTGCTCGGACAGATGGTTTGAGGAAGACGGCCCATGTCACAGAGCAAGCGGGTTGCGATCGAGCATGATGCCGATGGCGAAGCCCAGCCGGTGGTGGTGAAGAAATACGCCAACCGCCGGCTCTACAACACCGAAAGCAGCAGCTACGTCACGCTGGAGGATCTGGCGGCGATGATCCGCGCCGGGCGGGATTTCGTCGTCTATGACGCCAAGAGCGGCGATGACATCACCCGTTCCGTGCTGACCCAGATCATCGTCGAGGAGGAGTCGAAGGGCAAAAACCTGCTGCCGGAGAGCTTTCTGCGGCAGATGATCGGCTTCTACGGCAACAACATGGGCCAGCTGGTGCCGGGCTACCTGGAATTCGCCATGACCGGCTTCGCCAAGCAGCAGGAGCAGTGGCGTGCCAGCATGCAGCAGGCGATCGGCGGCTTCAAACCCTTCGATATCCCCTTCGACCTGACCGAGCTGGGCCAGCGCAACGTGGCGATGATGGAGCGGGCGATGAGCCTGTTCACGCCCTTCCAGGGCCGGCCGGTCAATGAGGTGGACACGCTGCGGGCGGAGAATGAGGCGCTAAAGGCGGAATTGGCCAAGCTGCGCGCGAAGTAAGTTTTCCGCGCTATACTGGGGGCCGACTCGCCCCCCATGAACCCCATCCGCATCCTTCCCGAGACCACCGCAAACCGCATCGCTGCCGGCGAGGTGGTGGAGCGCCCTGCCGCCGTGGTGAAGGAGCTGGTGGAGAACGCGCTCGATGCCGGCGCGCGGCGCATCGCCGTCACGCTGGAGGGCGGCGGCATCACCCGGATCCTGGTGGAAGACGATGGCCGCGGCATGAGCGCCACCGACCTCGCACTCGCCGTGCAGCGCCACGCCACCTCCAAGCTGCCCGATGAGGCGACGCTTTTCGCCATCGCCACCCTGGGCTTCCGGGGCGAGGCGCTGCCCAGCATCGGCGCCGTGGCCCGGCTTGCCATCACCGCGCGCCAGGCCGGCGGCGATGCCCATTCCATTGCGGTCGAGGGCGGCCGCGTCGGCGCCGTCGCCCCCGCCGCCGGCCCCCCGGGGACGCGGGTGGAGGTGGCGGATCTGTTCTTCGCCACCCCCGCCCGGCGCAAATTCCTCCGCTCCCCGCGCAGCGAGGCCGAGCACGCCATCGAGGTGCTTCGCCGCCTGGCCCTGGCCTGGCCGGAGGTCGCCTTCCGCGCCACCTCCGATGGCCGCGCCGTGCTGGACCTGCCGCCGGCCGGTCGCGATGCCCGGATCAAGGCGGTGCTGGGTGAGGCCTTCGCCGCCGCCGCCCTGCCGGTGGAGCGCGCCACGGATCCCATCATCTCCGGCCTGATCGGCCAGCCCGCCCATTCCCGCGCCACCGCCGCGGAACAGCATCTGGTGGTCAATCGCCGCCCGGTGCGCGACCCCATGCTGCGCGCCGCCCTGCGCGTCGCCTTCCGTGACGTGATGGAGCAGGGGCGCCACCCCGTTGGGGCGCTCTACCTCGATGTGGCGCCGGAGGCGGTGGATGTGAATGTCCACCCAATGAAGACCGAGCTGCGCTTCCGCGATGCCGCGGGGGTGCGCGGGGCGCTGATCTCGTCGCTGCGTGCGGCACTCGGCGTGGGCGCCGGCGAGGCGGGGCCGCGCCCGGTCTTCCAATGGCAGCCGAAATCCGGCCCCGCCGCCCTTCCGGCCAGCTATGCCCCGCGCGGCTTCGCCGAGGTGGGGCTGGAGCTGCTGTCACCGCCGATCGCGGCGCCACAGCCCCTGCCGATGGGCTTCGCGGCCGCGCCCCCGCCGGCCGGCCCGCTCGGCCGCGCGATCGCCCAGGTGATGGAATGCTACATCCTGGCCGAGGCCCCCGATGGCGCCCTGGTGCTGGTCGACCAGCACGCCGCGCATGAGCGCCTGACCCATGAGCGGCTCGCGGGCCAGCTCACCCAGGGCCAGGTCCGCGCCCAGGCGCTGTTGATCCCTGCGGTGGTGGAATTGCCCGGCGCCGACGCCGCCCGGCTGCTGGATGCCGCCGAGTCGCTGGCCCGGCTGGGGCTGGAGATCGAGGCTTTCGGCGGCGGCGCGCTGCTCGTGCGCAGCCTGCCCGCGCTGCTGGGCAACCCCGAACCGGCCGCGCTGCTGGCCGATATGGCGGCCGAGCTGGCGGCGTGGGGCGAGGAGACGGCGCTGGGCCGCAGGCTTGATGCGGTGGTGGCCAGGCTGGCCTGTCATGGCAGCGTTCGCGCGGGCCGAAGGCTGACATTGCCCGAGATGGACGCGCTGCTGCGCGCCATGGAGGCCACGCCGCGCGCGGCGACCTGCAGCCATGGCCGCCCGACTTTCCTGCGGCTGGGCCAGGCTGATTTCGCGAAAATGTTCGGGCGGAGCTGAACCCGCCGCGCATGCGACAGGGCGGGAAGAGTGCAGGCCGCATTCACTTGCTGAACCGCGCCATGGCTCTCCCATACCGGCATCGCGCCCAGCGGGGTGGGGGCAAGCGGTCGGCGCGCTCAGCCAGATGGCGCGCCGGGGATCACGCGAAGGGGTTCTCCACTTTCGGCCAATAGGGTTCGGTGAAGCGCTCATAGGGAATGGCGGCGAAGTCGCGCAGGATGCCGGCCTCGGCCGCGCAATAGCGCACCCGCTCGGCGATGGGGGCGAATGCGGCGTAGAAATGCTGGCTGGACTTGACCACCACCATCTTCCTGTCGGCCAGCAGGCAGCCCAGGCCGGTGAAGGCATCGGGGTTGAAGACCTGGTTGCGCTGCGAGCCGATGATGATGTGGATGCCCTCGGCTTCGACCCATGCGGCCGGCCCGAGCTCACGCACCCCGCCCGAAAGCGCGGTCTGCACATGGCTCTGCGCCACACGATGCACGCGGACGACCAGGTCCAAGGGGTCGCCTGACATCACCCCGCATTTGCCGCCCAGGCGCAGCGGAAAAGTGGCGCCCTCACCGGCCTCGGCACAGAAGGAGACCGCCACGGGGTCCCAGAAGACGCCGATGGCGGCATTGGTGACGCCGCGCCGCAGCATGGCCGCCAGCATCGCCGTGCAATCCGACGGCGCGCCGCCGCCGGCATTGTCGGAGGTCTCGGCGATGACGGTCAGGCCCGGGCCGGCGAGTGCGATGTCGATCGCCTGGTCGGGGGTGTCGAAGCGTTTTCGGGTGGTCTCACGCAGGTCCCAGATGCGGCTGGCCCAGCGGTCGGCCGTGTCCTGTGCATGGGTCGCATCGCCATCGGCGATGGCCAGCATCACGGCGCCGACATGCGGGACATCGCCCCAGGGGAAGCCATGGGCAAAGGAGAGGGAGAGGATTTTCCCGGATTTTTCCTCTGCCTGCATCTCGGCGATGAGGGATTTCATCGGCTCGATCGGTGTGTGCCACATGTTGATCATCCGCAGGCGGCGATAGGCCATGACCGGGCGGATCCTTCCCTGCGCGGCGGCGAGGGCGAGCGAAAACACCTCCTCGGCCCGCTCGGTCATGTCGATATGCGGGTATTCCTTGTAGGTGACGACGATGTTGGCGTTGGTCCGAAGCCGCTCGTCGAGGTGGCAATGCAGGTCGAGCTCGACGCCGATGATGGTGTCGGGGCCGACAATGGCCCGCGCCCGGGCGACGAGATCGCTTTCGCAGTCGTCATAGCCCTCGGCCACCATGGCGCCGTGCAGGTTGAGCAGCACCATGTCGACCGGGCCGGCGTCGGCGAGATCGGCCAGGATGAGGTCGCGCAGCGCTTCATACACCGCGCGGATGGTGGTGCCCGAGGGCTGGGCATTGGCGGTGATGCTCTCGATCACCGCGATGCCGTGTTCGGCGGCGAGGCGGCGCCAGGCGATGAGTGGGATATTGCCCCAGGCCGGGGATTCCAGGCTGGCATCGCGGCGGCGGTAGCTGGGGTCGTGAAAGCCGCCACGGCCGGTGGGGATCGGCGAGAAGGTGTTGGTCTCGGTCAGCAGCGCCGCCATGAAGAGCTTCATCGGTGATCCATGTCCCTTGTATCGGGAGGGAGCATGGCGGAAGCCGATGCCGCGCTTCAAGCGGCTGGACTCACATCGCCCTGACTGTGTGAGGGTGATTTGAGTCCAGCTTTGCTTGGCCCGGCAATTGGCGCTCTGGGTGTTTCCACCCAGAGCGATTGCGGGCTGGCTGTGGCCTCAGCGCCCCTGGAAGACCGGGTCGCGCTTTTCGCGGAAGGCGGCGAGGCCTTCCGTCACGTCCCAGCTCTGCTGGCTGGCCTTGGCGCGGGCGGCGCAGGCCGCCGCGTCGAACTCCCCGCGGGCGATTTCGTTCAGGCCTTTTTTCATGCCCTGCACGGCCAGCGGCGCCATGGCGGCAATCCGCGCCGCCAGCGCATCGACGGCGGCGTCCAGCCCTTCGGCCGGGACCATCTGGGTCAGGTAGCCGATGGCGAGAAGCTCCGGCGCCTGGAGTTTTTCGGCCGTCAGAAAGAGCCGCTTGGCATTGTTCAGCCCCAGGCGCGAGGCGTAGCGGAGCATGCCTGAGGGGTAGTAATGAATGCCCAGCCGCGCCGCGGGCATGAACATCTCCATGCCCTCCACGCCGATGCGGAAATCGCAGCACAGTGCGAGGTCCGTGCTGCCGCCATAGACCCCGCCATTGAGCCGGCAGATCACCGGCAGGCGGAGGTTTTCCAGCTGGCTCGCCACATCCTCGAAGCTGAGCTGCGGCCCGCCGGTGGTGACCGCGGCATCCGGCCGGTTGGCGAGGTCGCCGAGATGATAGCCGGCCGAGAAGGCACGGCCGGTGCCGGTGAAGACCAGCACCCGCAGGCTTTGGTCCGCCTCGACCTCCGCCAGCAATTCGGCCAGGGCCTGCAGATCCGCAGGCTCGATCCGGTTGAGGTGGCGGGGCCGGTTCAGCCGCAGGGTGGCAATCGCGCCCTGGCGGCTGAGGATGGGTGTCGTGGCTTCTTCCGTCATGATCCTGGACCTTTGTTGCGGCCAGGATAGGGCAAAGGGGGCCGGCTGGAAGCCTGCCCCCATGGCGCAGCGTCAGACCGTGAAAATATCCGTGCCTTCACGGTAGCCAGTGAACTGGCCATCCTGCTCGCCGCTGGTGGCGAAGCCGACCAGCACGTCCGACCAGTCAGCCAGGCCGCCGTCTACCACGGATTGCCAGTAGGCCAGGCCATCATCATCGGCGCTGCGTTCAAGCCCCGCAGTGTAGAGCATTTCCAGGATTTCTTCGGTGGATTGGCCTGCGATCCGGGCCTGAAACTCATCCGAGGCGACAAGATAATCGGCAACCGTGCCAATGCTGACGCCCTGCTCCAGCACCGAGGACCAGAAGGCCAGCCCGCTCGAATCGGCTTCGCGATCGAAGGCCACGTCGTAGAGGCTCCGCACGATATAGGCCTGCTGGTCCACCGCCCAAAGCGCCTGCGTGCCGCTCGCATAGGCAGCCTGCGCCTCGTCGCTGTTGGTGAAGGCCTGCGCGACATCGGCACGCGACAACAGGCCGTTGTCGAGGATGCTGTTCCAGAACCCGGCCCCGTCGCCATCGGCGGCCCGGCCCAGCACTCTTGTGTAGAGCAGATCGACAAACGCCGCGTTGCTGATCGAGGCGGCATTGGGCGAACCCGTCTGACTCTGCACGTAGGCAGAGAATTCGTCGCTGGCCAGGACCTGATCGATCAGCGTCGAGATGCTGCCACCGTGATCAAGCGCATTCTTCGCGTGCATCATGCCACCGCCGTCGCTGCTGCGGCCCAGCAGGCCGAGATAAACACGCTCGATGGCCGCGAGCGTCGAGCTGTTGCCGAAGCCCAAAAAGCCGTCGGCCAGGTTCAGCATGTCCTGGCCTGAGATGATCACTGTATTGCTTCCAAACGACAGGCGCGGCCCGTCATCCGTGATCACGACACTCAGCCCAAGCGAGCTGCCATCGCCACCCAGGACCGCCTGCAGGCTCTGCCCCTCGCCCAGCACATCGAGCACATTGACGGTGAAGGCCTGGCTGCTGGTCAGCGAGCCGCCATCGGTGCCCAGCACGCTGAAGCTCAAGGTCGGGGCACTGCCGTGGTCCAGCGTCACGCCATCGGCGAGGCGAACCCGCAGCCCGTCGAGCTCAAAGAGGCTGGCATGGGTGCCGGTGAGCGAGAGGTTCACGCTGTCGCCAACATCCGGGTCGCTGACGGTGACGCGGGCCACTTCGCGCCCGGCCGCAGCATTCTCCGACACCGAGGTGGTGGTGACGCCCTGATAGGCCGCGACCTGGGGCGCCTCGTTCACATTGGTCACGGAGATGGCGACGGCCCGGGCCGTGCTGCTCAGCGTGCCGTCCGAGGCGGTGACGGTGATGTCATAGACATTGTCGCCGCCGGCATCGCCTGGGGTCTCGAAATCCGGCGCCGCCTTGAAGGTCACTGCGCCGGTCGTGCTGCTGATGTCGAACAGCGCCGCATCGGCGCCGCCCACCGTCCAGCTCAATGTCGTGCCGGCATCCGGATCGCTGCCCGCCGCCTGATAAACGGTGCCGCTCGCATTCTCGGCAAAATTCGCGGTGCTGGCGGAGGTGACGCTGGGCGCCTCATTCACACCGGTCACGGTAATGGCAACGGCCTCGGCCGCGCTGCTCAGCGTGCCGTCCGAGGCGGTGACGGTGATGTCATAGACATTGTCACCGCCGGCATCGCCCGGGGTCTCGAAATCCGGCGCGGCTTTGAAGGTCACCGCGCCGGTGGTGCTATTGATGTCGAACAGCGCCGCATCGGCGCCGCCCAGCGTCCAGCTCAAGGTGGTGCCGGCATCGGGGTCGCTGCCCGCGGCCTGATAGACGGTGCCGCTCGCATTCTCGGCAAAACTTGCCGTGCTGGCAGAGGTGACGCTGGGCGCCTCATTCACACCGGTCACGGTAATGGCAACGGCCTCGGCCGCGCTGCTCAGCGTGCCGTCCGAGGCGGTGACGGTGATGTCATAGACATTGTCGCCGCCCGCATCGCCCGGTGCCTCGAAGTCTGGCGCCGCCTTGAAGGTCACCGCGCCGGTGGTGCTATTGATGTCGAACAGCGCTGCATCGGCGCCGCCCAGCGTCCAGCTCAATGTCGTGCCGGCATCCGGATCGGTGCCCGCGGCCTGATAGACGGTGCCGCTCGCATTCTCGGCAAAGTTCGCCGTGGCGGCGGAGGTGACGCTGGGTGCCTCGTTCACATTGGTGATGGCGAGGTTCAGCGTCTCGCCACCATTGTCCGATGTATCGACATAGGTGATCAGGATGCTCAGCGGCGCCGAGGTCAGGCTCTCATAATCGAAGGCTCCGCTCGCGGTCACCTCGAAGGTGTTGACATCGACCGAGAAGGTGACACCGCCGACCGGCGCGATGGCGATCGTGGCGACCGCCGCAGGGAAATTGGCCAGGTCCAGGTCGAGAAAGCCGACCGAGACCGACGAGCTGACATTCTCGGCAACACTGCCGCCGCTAAACCAGCCCAACACCACATTTGGCACGATGACGCTCCTTTCGAATGATGGGAGGAGCTTGCGCATGCCGAGATTGCCATCCGGTAAACGGCGACGGGGGTGCGTTCGGAAATGTCGTCAGGCGTCGGCCAGGCGTCAGCCGAAGGCGGCGGCCACCCTCTCCCGTGCCCGGGCATCGAGGTGCAGGCCAAGCTTGCTGCGCCGCCAGAGCACATCA
Source organism: uncultured Rubritepida sp. (assembly GCA_964395305.1). Lineage (GTDB taxonomy): Bacteria > Pseudomonadota > Alphaproteobacteria > Acetobacterales > Acetobacteraceae > Rhodovarius. The sequence goes on along the minus strand of CAYNBM010000042.1, from coordinate 16,707 downwards.
TCGCCGTCGCGCGCCCATTCCCGCTCGCGCATCCAGGCCAATTCGCGCGCCGTCAGCCCGGCGCCGAAATCCTCGCCCATATCGGCCGCATCGCGTGCCCCACCGAGCATCATCGGCAGATCGCCACCATGCCGGCGCACCAGCCCTGGCAGCCCGGACAGCCAGGGGAAGCGCTGTGCCATATCGGCCTCGAAACCCGCCAGGCTCAGGCCGCCCAGATCGCCGCCCGGCAGGACCGCGCCGGCGGTCCAGGCAGTGCCCGCCCGACCCAGCGCGCCGCCCACCATGCCCGAGGCCTCCTCGGCCAGGCGACGATAGGTGGTGATCTTGCCACCATAGATGTTGAGCAGCGGCGCCCCGGCCAGATCGAGCTTCAGCACATAGTCCCGGGTGACGGCCGAGGGGTTTTCCGCGCCATCATCGAACAGCGGTCGCACGCCGGAATAGCGCCAGATGATATCGGCCGGCCGCACCGCCACCCGGAACTGGCGCGAGACGGCGGCGCAGAGGTATTCCGCCTCCGCTTCCGTGCAATCCGCGCGCGCGGCATCGCCCTCATGCGGCACGTCGGTCGTGCCGATCAGGGAAAAATCCCGCTCATAGGGAATGACGAAGACCACGCGGCGGTCGTCGTTCTGCAGGATATAGGCCTGCGCGCCGGCATACAGCCGCGGCACCACGATGTGGCTGCCGCGGATCAGTCGCACGCCACCCGCGACGCTGGCATGGGTCGCGGCCAGCGCCTGCGCCACCCAGGGGCCGGCGGCATTGACCAAGGCCCGCGCCCGCAGGGTGCGGCCATCGCTCAAGGTCACGTCCCAATGGCGGGGCTGGCGGGCGGCATTGACGAAGCCGGTCCGGGTCGCGACCTCGGCGCCGCGCGTCACCGCGTCGCGCGCATTCAGAATGACCAGCCGGCTATCCTCCACCCAGGCGTCGGAATAGGCGAAGGCGTGGGTGATGGCGGGCGATAGCGGCTCGCCGAAGCGATGGCCGGCGGTGCGAAACGCCTCCGCCCCCGGCAGCGTGGCGCGCCGCGCGAGGTGATCATACAGGAACAGCCCGGCGCGGATCATCCAGCGTGGCCGCATCTCCGGCCGGTGCGGCAGCACGAAGCGCAAGGGCCAGATGATGTGCGGCGCCATGCGCAGCAGCACCTCGCGCTCCGCCAGCGCCTCGCGCACCAGGCGGAACTGGTAATTCTCCAGGTAGCGCAGCCCGCCATGGATCAGCTTGGAGGAGGCCGAGGAGGTCGCCTGGGCCAGGTCGCCGCGCTCCACCAGCAGCACCTTGTGGCCACGCCCGGCCGCGTCACGGGCGATGCCGGCGCCGTTCACGCCGCCGCCCACCACCAGTATGTCATAGTCTGAACCGGGCTGATCCACGTCCCGCCAGTCCTTGCCGTGCCGCGCCCATATGGCGCCTTGGTGGCGGCCCGCAAATCCCGGCACGCGTAACCATCTGGCCAATCCGGCGTATCCTCCCCATCTTCCCATCAACGGAAAAGGAGAGGGCCATGGCCGACACGCGCGAGACCGCCATTCTGGGCGGCGGATGTTTCTGGTGTCTCGATGCCGTCTATCGTGAGCTGAAGGGCGTGGTCGAGGTCGAAAGCGGCTATGCCGGCGGCCACCAGGCCAACCCCACCTACGAGCAGGTCTGCGCCAAGCGCACCGGCCATGCCGAGGTGGTGAAGGTTGTCTTCGACCCGGCGGCCATCAGCTTCACCGATATCCTGCGGATTTTCTTCACCATCCACGATCCCACGACGAAGGATCGCCAGGGTGCCGATGTCGGCCCGCAATACCGCTCTATCATCATCGCGCAGGACGAGGCGCAGATGGCGGCGGCGCGCGCGGTGATGGCCGAGATCGAGGGCCTGAAGCTTTGGGGCGCGCCCCTGGTGACGGAGTTGGTCGGTCCGCAGACCTATTGGCCGGGCGAGGCCGAGCATCAGGATTACTTCCGCCTCAACCCATGGTCGGGCTATTGCCGCGCCGTGGTCGGCCCGAAAGTGGCAAAGTTCCGCAAGAACTTCATGACCCGGCTGAAGGAGACCGCGTGATGTTCGGCAGCAAGAGCGCCCAGGGAAGTTTCCCGGTCACCAGGACCGAGGCGGAATGGCGCGCCATATTGCGCCCCGATGCCTATCGGGTGCTGCGCGAGCACGGCACCGAGCGGGCCGGCACCAGCCCGCTCAACAATGAAAAGCGCGACGGTGTCTTCGTCTGCGCCGGATGCGGCACGGAGCTGTTCCAGTCGGACACCAAGTTCGAAAGCGGCACGGGCTGGCCCAGCTTCTTCGCGCCCATCGAGGGTGCCATCGCCACCACCACCGATCGCAGCTTCTTCATGACCCGCACCGAGGTGCATTGCGCCCAATGCGGCGGCCATCTCGGCCACGTCTTCCCCGATGGGCCGCGCCCCACCGGCCAACGCTACTGCATGAATGGCGTGTCCATGGACTTCAAGCCGGCCGAGTAAACCCCGCTGCCTTGCCAGCGCCGTATTGCTGGTGTCTGATCGCCGCCCCTCCGTTTTATGTGAGTTTCTGGTTGATGTGGCGCGCCTTCCCCCTCTTGCTGGTCTGCCTCGCCCTGGCGTTACCCGCCAGGGCGGACATGGTCTTCGTGCTGAATTCGGGCGATGCCTCGATTTCCGTGCTCGATGCGCGGGAACGGGTGGAAATGCGCAGAATGCCGGCCCTGCGGGAGGTGCATCACGCTGTCCTCACCCCCGATGGCGGCACGCTGGTGGTGGGCGATAGCGGTGGCAATGAGCTGATGTTTCTCGACCCCGCCAACGGGGAACTGCGCCGCCGCCTGCGGATCTCCAACCCCTATCACCTGGAATACAGCCCGGACGGCAAATACCTCGTGGTGGCCAGCCTGCGCCGTGACCAGGTGGATATCTACGATGCCGGCACGATGGCGCTGCTGGCCCGGCTGCAGCAGCCCGACAAGCCCAGCCACATCGCCTTCAGCCCCGATAGCCGCTTCGCCTATGTCACGCTCCAGGGCAGCGGCGAGGTCGTTGCGGTCGATCTCGACAGGCGCGAAGCCGCCTGGACTGTGGCCGTCGGGCCCGAGCCGGCCGGCATCATCTGGCATCGCGGCCGCTTGATCATGGGCCTGATGGGCAGCACGGATTTCGTTCAGCTCAATCCGGAAACGCGGGAGGTGACGCGGGCCTTCTCCGTCGGCCGCGGCGCCCATGTCGTGGTGCCATCGCCAGACGGCCGAAGCCTCTACGCCACGGCCCGCGTCGAATCCGGCGTCTGGGAGGTGGATGCCGAGACGCTGGAGGTGAAGCGCCGCTTCGATGTCCAGGGCGGGCCGGACTGCATTGCCTTCGACCCCGATGGAAGGCTTTGGATAACGCTGCGCTGGCTTGGCCGCGTCGGCGTGCTCGACCCGCGGACCGGAACGCTGGAGCAAATCCGCGTTGGCCGCAGCCCGCACGGCATCTTCGTGATGCCGCGGCGCGAAGGCATGCGGGCGGATTTCGCGGCCATCATGCCAGGCGCCGTCTCCGGCAGCCGGCCGCTGCCCCGCCCGCTCGAGCCTCGGCAGGGCGAACACCCCGCCGACCGGCCGGTGCCCCCCATGGTCAGCGAGGCGCCCAGCCTGGCCCCCGGCCCCAGCCTGACGCAGCCGCGCCCGAGCCGCCGCACTGCGGCCGATGTGCCCAGCCTGATCATCACGCCGGTTCGGGTGGAGCCTGCGCGCTGATGCGGCGCCGGGTCCTGCTGGGTGGTTTGCTGGCCGCCCCGGCATTGGCCCCGGCATTGGCCCCGGCACTGGCGCAGACCTGCCGCGGCGGCACGCTCTACCTCACCATCGACACGGGCTGGTCGCGCGAGGCCGAGCAATTGGCCGAGGTGCTGCGCCGCCGTCAGGTCCGCGCCACCCTGTTCGTGGCACATGAGCCGACATTCCGCGGCGACCGCACGCTCGATGCCGCCTGGGCGCCGTTCTGGCGCGCCCGCGCGGCCGAGGGTCATGTCTTTGCCAGCCACACCTGGCGGCATTGGTATTTCTCCGGCGATGCCGGGCCGGGCCGCACCCGCTATGTCTCCCGCCGCAATGAAGGCGCCGAAACCCTGGAGCAGACCACGCTCTGCGCCGAACTCGCCCGGCCGATCGAGGCCTTGCGCGCCATGGTGCCGGGCGCGCCGGTGCTGCCGCTCTGGCGCGCGCCCGGCGGCATCGTCACGCCCGAGGCGAGGCGCATGGCCGCCGCCTGCGGCCTGCGGCACCAGGGATGGACCGCCAATGGTTTCCTGGGCGACGAACTCTCCAGCGAGACCCATCCCAACGCCGCGCTGCTGCGCCGCAATCTGGAAAAAATCCGCGATGGCGAGGTGCTGGTGATGCATTGGGGGGTGCGCAGCCGGCGCGAGCCCTTCGCCGGGATTTTCGACGCGCTGATCGGTGGGCTGCAGGAGAAGGGCTTCTGTTTCGCTCCCCTGCCGCCACATGGCGCGTGATGGAGTTTCTCGAGGATCATTACCTGCGTCTCGTCACCTTCCTGTTCGAAGGCGGGGTGCAGCCCATGATGTATCGGCTGGGCCTGATGGAATGGGCCGAGGATGCGTTCGATTGGCTCGATTTCTTTCTCTTCGGTGTGCTGCAGGTCTCGGTGGTCTACCTGATCTGCCGGCCGCTGGAGGCCTGGAAGCCGGTGGAACGCGGCCAGTCCGGCCGCGCCGTGCGCACCGATGTGATCTACACCCTGCTGGCCCGGCTGGGGCTGCTGCCGCTGCTGGGTTTCGTGCTCTTCGCCGCCATGCAGGTGCGGCTCGAGGCGCTGCTGGCCGATAGCGGCTGGATCCCACCCACGCTGGAGGACATATTCCCCAGCCTGCGCGAGACGCCGGTGCTGGCCCTGGCCATCTACATCGTGGTGCTGGATTTCTTCGAATACTGGCGCCATCGCTTCCAGCATGAATGGCGCTGGTGGTGGACGCTGCATTCCATCCACCACGCTCAGGCGCATATGACGTTCTGGACCGATGACCGGAACCACGTGCTCGATGATGTGCTGGCGGCGGCCTGGCTGGCGGGGCTTGCGGTGCTGATCGGCGTGCCGCCGGGGCAGTTCCCGGTCATCCTGATGGTGCTGCGCCTCGCCGAAAGCCTGTCACACGCCAATGCGCGGATCCATTTCGGCCGGGTGGGGGAGCGGCTGCTGGTCTCGCCCCGCTTCCATCGTCTTCATCACGGGGTGCTGAGCGTGGGTGCCGCGGGCAAGAACTACGCGGTGCTGCTGCCGGTCTGGGACTGGATGTTTGGCACGGCGGATTTCAGGCGCGATGTCTTTCCCGGCACCGGAGACCCTGGCGCACCGGAGGCTTACGTGAAGGGCGGCTGGCTGAAACAGCAGGTTGAGGGGTTGCGACAGCTCACCCGTGTCGTGCTGGGCCGCAAGGACAAGCCCGAGGCGCCGCGGTTGCCGGCTGAGTAGGTCAGGCGGGGGTGACCCCGTCCCGTCATCACCCCGCGCGCGGCTCAAATGCAGGCGCGTTGCCCGCCGCTTCCAGCCCCACGCGGTGTGCCCTCCACGCCCCCGGGATGGCGTCCTTCTCCATCCCGGCACAACAGGGCGGGCGGCCCCGCCCCCCCGTTACTTACTTGCCGCGATAGACGTCGATGATGTCAGACAGGAGCTTCAGCGCCTCATCCTTCGGCCGCTGGAAGGCGTTGCGGCCGACGATGGAGCCATTGCCGCCGCCGGCATGGATCGCGCGGACCTCGGCCAGCAGCGCATCCGCGCCCTTGGCCTCGCCGCCGGAGAACACCACCAGGCGCCGGCCATTGAAGCAGGCCTTGACGATATGGGCGAAGCGGGCGGCGGCGTCTTTCACCTCCACGGGGTGGGACTGGTAGGTCTTCTTCGCGGCGTCGAGGAAGATCGCATCCGTCGGCGGCTTCACCTTGATGATGTGGGCGCCCATCAGCGCGGCCATATGCGCTGCATAGGCCGCGATATCCAGGGCGGTTTCGCCCACCTTGTCCAGCATCGGGCCGCGCGGGTAGCTCCACACCACCACGGCCAGGCCGACGGCCTTGGCCTCCTCGGCCATCTCGCGCAGCTCTTCCATCATCTCGAACTGGTATTCGCTGCCGGGATAGATGGTGAAGCCGATGGCCGAGCAACCCAGACGCAGCGCATCCGCGACCGAGGCCGTCACGGCCTGGTCCTTCGTGGTGGACAGGCTGTTGGAGCTGTTGACCTTCAGGATGGTCGGAATGCAGCCGGCGAAGCTGCCGGCACCGGCCTCGATCGGCCCGAGCGGTGCGGCATAGGCGTTCAGCCCCGCCTCGATCGCCAGCTCGAAATGATAATGCGGGTCATAGGCCGCGGGGTTGGGCGCGAAGCTGCGCGCCGGACCATGCTCGAAGCCCTGGTCGACCGGCAGGATCACCATGCGGCCGGTGCCGCCCAGCTTGCCCGTCATCAGGATGCGGGCGAGGTTGGCCTTGGTGCCGGGATTGTCGCTCTCATACCAGGAGAGGATTTCCTTGACCTTGCGGGTGAGCTTCATGGGGTGATTTCCTTTGCGGCTGTCGCGGCTTTAGCAAAGGCTGGCCCGGGCCGGAAGCCCGGGGTGAACATCACGCAATCACCACCCAATGGGTGGTCATATGCGCCGCCGGCTTCTCCGAGCCCTCGGCGAAGATGAGGATGTCGCCATAGATCATCCGCTTGCCGGCCTTCACCACGCGGGCCTCGGCCAACAGCGGGCCGGGGCCGGCGGGGGCCAGGAAGCTCACATTCATGCTGCTGGTGACGCTGTTGTCGCGGCCGGCATTGGTGGAGAGCAGCGCGGCCCAGATCGCCATGTCTGCCAGGCCCATCAGCGCGGGGCCGCAGACGGTATTGCCGGGCCGCAGCAGGTCGGGGTTGGCAGGCAGGCGCAGGCGTGCCGTGCCACCCCCGGCCGCCAGCAGCTCCACCCCCCAGATGCGGGTGAGCGGCAGATGCGCATGCATGAAGGCCCGCATCTCCGCGATGTCGGTCAAACCGGCTCTCCGGCCATGGCGCGGCCGAGGCAGGGATTGGCGCCCATCCAGTAGCAAAGATCGGCCGGCCGATTGATGGCGAAGAGGGAAAAATCCGCCCGCAGCCCCGGTACCAGCATGCCGCGATCGGCCAGCCCCAGCGCCGCGGCGGCATGGCGGGTCACGCCCAGCAGCGCCTCGGGCACCGTCATGCGGAACAGGGTGCAGCCCAGGTTGAGCATGAGCAGCAGCGAGCGCGCGGGCGAGGAGCCGGGGTTCATGTCGGTGGACAGCGCCATCCGTACCCCCAGCCTGCGCATCGCAGCCACATCGGGGTGCGCGGTCTCGCGCAGGGTGAAGGCGGCACCGGGCAGCAGCACCGCCACAGTCCCGGCGGCGGCCATGGCCGCCAGGCCCTGCTCATTGGCACGTTCGAGATGGTCAGCGCTCAGCGCGGCATGCCGGGCGGCGAAGGCGGCGCCTCCCTGGTCGGTCAACTGGTCGGCATGGAGTTTGACCGGCAAGCCGGCGGCCTTCGCGGCGGCGAAGACCCACGCCGTCTCCTCATTGGTGAAGCCGATCGAATCGGCGAAGGCATCCACCGCATCGGCCAACCCCGCGGCCGCGGCCAGCGGGATGATGGTCCCGGCGACATGGCGGGCATAATCGGCGCGCCGGCCGGCATATTCCGGCGGCGTGGCATGGGCGGCCAGCAGCGTGGTGCGGACATCCACCCGGCGCTCGCTTCCCAGGGCGCGGGCGACGCGCAGCTGCTTCAGTTCGTTTTCAGCATCCAGGCCATAGCCCGATTTGATTTCGATGGTGGTCACGCCCTCGGCCAGCAGCCCGTCGAGCCGGGGCAGGGCGGCCGCCAGCAGCACCGCCTCGCTGGCGGCCCGGGTGGCGCGCACGGTGGACAGGATGCCCCCGCCGGCGCGCGAAATCTCCTCATAACTGGCGCCGCCCAGCCGCTGCTCAAATTCTGCCGCGCGGTCGCCGCCGAAGACGAGATGGGTGTGGCAATCGATCAGCCCGGGCAGCAGCCAGGCGCCGGCGCAATCCAATTCCTGCGCCGCCGGGGCGGGCAATTCGGCCAATGGGCCGACCCAGGCGATGCGGCCATCATTGACCGCCACCGCCGCATTCTCGATCAGCCCCAGCCGGTCATCGGCCATGGTGGCGGCGTGGCAGTTCAGCCAGACCTGATCATACATCAGAATTCCCCGATCAGGGCCGAGAAGCGGCCGGCCCGCACCAGCGCCGAGACGGCGGCGATGTCGGGCGCCATCAACCTGTCCTTCTCCCAGAAACCGGCCACGCCGCGCACCAGCGCATGGGCCGCCTCCAGCGTTGTGGAGCTGCGCAGGGGGCGATGGAATTCCACCGCCTGCGCCGCCGCCAGCAACTCGATCGCCAGCATGTCGGCGAGGTTGCGGTACATCGGCCGCAGCCGCAGCGCCGCACCGGTGGCCATGCTGACATGGTCCTCCTGGTTCGCGCTGGTGGGCAGGCTGTCGGTCACCCTCGGGTTGGCGAGGTGGCGATTCTCCGCGGCCAGGGCGGCGGCGGTCACCTGGGCGATCATGAAGCCGGAATTCACGCCGCCCTCGCGCACCAGGAAGGCCGGCAGGCCGGAGAGTGCGGGGTCGATCAGCAGGGCCAGCCGGCGTTCGGAAATGGCGCCGGTCTCGGCCAGCGCCAGGGCCATGTGGTCGGCGGCGAAACCCACCGGCTCGGCGTGGAAATTGCCGCCCGAGAGCACCTCCCCGCCGATCACCAGCGGGTTGTCGGTGACCGCATTGGCCTCGCGTTCCAGAATGCCGGCGGCGTGGTCGAAGGCATCGAGGCAGGCGCCGAGCACCTGCGGCGTGCAGCGGATGGAATAGGGGTCCTGCACCCGTGGGTCGTCGATGCGGTGGCTTTCGCGAATGGCGCTGCCTGCCATGAGCCCGCGCAGGGCTGCGGCCACGCGGATCTGCCCGGGCTGGCCGCGCAGCGCATGGATCCGCGCATCGAAGGGCGTGTCGGAGCCGCGCAGCCCCTCGGTCGACAGCGCCGCCGCGACCAGTGCGGTGGCAAAGAGGCGGCGGCCGCGGAACAGCGCGTCCAGCGCGATGGCGGTGGAGACCTGGGTGCCGTTGAGCAGCGCCAGCCCCTCCTTCGGCCCCAGCACCAGCGGCGGCAGGCCGATCTGGCGCAGGGCCTCGGCCGCCGGCACATCCACGCCGCGCAGCAGGGCGCGGCCCTCGCCCACCAGCACCAGCGAGAGATGGGCGAGCGGCGCCAGATCGCCCGAGGCACCGACCGAGCCGCGCGAGGGGATGATCGGCAGCACGTCCTCGTTCAGCAGCAGCACCAGCGCCTCCACCACCTCAGGCCGCACGCCCGAGGCGCCGCGCGCCAGGCTCAGCGCCTTGAGCGCCAGGACCAGCCGGACGATGCGCGGCGCAAGTTTCTTGCCCACCCCTGCGGCATGGCTGCGCAGCAGGTTCAGCTGCAGCTCGGCCAGAGCCTCGGGCGCGATGCGGGTCTGCGCCAGCTTGCCGAAGCCGGTGTTCACGCCATAGAGCGCGGCACCACCCTCCAGCGCCGAGGCCAGCGCAGCATGGCTGGCCTGCACCGGCTCCTGCCAGCCCATGGCCAGCCGCAGGGAACTGCCCTCGCCCACCGCCCGCAGGGTATCGAGGCTGGCCTGGCCTGGCGTGACGGCATCACGCATCCGTGATCTCTTCTTGTTCGCGCATCATCGACCCAACTTGCAGGCCCGGGCCGGGTTTGCAACCGCCAAACGAAGACGCCAGGGCGGCCTCACGCCATCGAGGGCAGGTCGAGCCCGAATTCCCGGGCGCAGTCGCGCGCAATGTCATAGCCGGCATCGGCGTGGCGCATGACGCCTGTGGCGGGGTCGTTCCAGAGCACCCGCCGGAGCCGCCGCGCGGCATCGGGCGTGCCATCGGCCAGGATCACCATGCCGGAATGCTGGGAGTACCCCATGCCGACGCCGCCGCCGTGATGCAGCGACACCCAGGTGGCGCCGGAGGCGCAGTTCAGCAGCGCATTGAGCAGCGGCCAGTCGGAGACGGCGTCGGAACCGTCCATCATGCTCTCCGTCTCGCGGTTGGGGCTGGCGACGGAGCCTGAATCGAGATGGTCGCGGCCGATGACGACCGGGCCGATCTCGCCCCTGGCCACCATCTCGTTGAAGGCAAGGCCCAACCGGTGGCGCTGGCCGAGGCCCACCCAGCAGATGCGCGCGGGCAGGCCCTGGAAGGCGATCTTTTCCCGCGCCATGTCCAGCCATTGGTGGAGGTGCGGGTCGTCCGGGATCAGCTCGCGCACCTTGTCATCGGTCTTGCGGATATCCTCGGGGTCACCTGAAAGCGCCGCCCAGCGGAAGGGGCCGATGCCGCGGCAGAAGAGCGGGCGGATATAGGCCGGCACGAAGCCCGGGAAATCGAAGGCGTTCTGCAGGCCCTCATCACGCGCAACCTGGCGGATGTTGTTGCCGTAGTCGAGCACGGCGCTGCCCATCTTCTGGAAATCCAGCATGGCCTGGACATGGACGACCATGGATTTTTTCGCGGCTGCGGCGACGGCGGCTGGGTCGGTTTCGCGCTTGGCCTCCCATTCGCCCACGGTCCAGCCGGCGGGGAGATAGCCATTCACCGGGTCATGCGCCGATGTCTGGTCGGTGACGATATCGGGCACCACGCCGCGGCGTACGAGCTCCGGGAAAATCTCGGCGGCATTGCCCAGCAGGCCCACGGAGATCGGTTTTTCGGCGCCGCGGATCATCGCCAGCGCGGTGTCCAGGTCATCGGCGCGGTAATCCAGGTAGCGTGTTTCCAGCCGCTTCTCGATGCGGCTGGCCTGGCATTCCACAGCCAGCACCGAGGCCCCGGCGAAAACCCCCGCCAGGGGCTGCGCGCCCCCCATGCCGCCCAACCCACCCGTGAGAATCCAGCGCCCCTTGAGATTCCCGGAAAAGTGCTGGCGCCCGGCCTCGACAAAGGTTTCGTAGGTGCCCTGCACGATCCCCTGGGTGCCGATATAGATCCAGGACCCCGCGGTCATCTGGCCATACATCATCAGGCCGAGGCGATCGAGCTTGGAGAAATGCTCCCAATTCGCCCAGGCCGGGACGAGGTTCGAATTGGCGATCAGCACGCGGGGCGCATCTGCATGGGTTTCGAAGACGCCCACCGGCTTGCCGGACTGCACCAGAAGGGTCTGGTTCTCCTCCAGCCGCTTCAGGGTTTCCACGATGCGGTCATAGGAATTCCAGTCCCGCGCGGCGCGGCCGATGCCGCCATAGACCACGAGCTCGCCCGGCCGCTCTGCCACCTCGTCATCGAGGTTGTTCATGAGCATGCGCAGCGGCGCCTCGGTCGACCAGTGCTTCGCGTTCAGTGTGAGGCCGCGCGGGCTGCGGATGGCGGGCGCGTTGCGGAGTCTTGTGTTCATCAGGCGCCCTTTCGGTACGAAAAAGCCTGCGCGAACCGCCCTAGGATATGCGCGCCGCATGTCGTGGGTTCGTAGATCGGCTGGGTGGCTCCCAGCGCCCGCGGGTCGATGGGTGCCGAGAAATTCGGGTCATAAAAGGTGGCGATGGAAAACCGCTCATGCCCGGAGCGGTTCACCACGCGGTGCGGCGTGCTGGCGAAGCGGTCATTGCTCCAGCGGCCCAAGAGGTCGCCCACATTCACCACCAGTGTGCCGGGCAGGGGGGGGGCCGGAATCCATTCGCCCGTGCTGCGTTCGCGCACCTCAAGCCCGCCGCTGTTGTCCTGCCAGAGCAGGGTGATGCAGCCGAAATCCGTGTGTGGCGCCACGCCGAAGCCGTCGAGGTCATCGGGCGGCTGCGGCGGGTAGAAGATCGCCTGGGTGCGTTGCAGGGGCAGGGTATAGTGCTGTGCGAAAAAGCCCGGAGGCAGCTCCAGGCTCAGCGCCACCGCCTCCAGCAGCCTGGCACCACAGGCGGCCATGGCAGCGAAATAGGCCTCCATCGCCGGACGCAGCTCCGGCACGGCTTCGGGCCATTGGTTGGGGCCGCGCAGCTTTTCGCCCGCCAGCACCACCGGGTGGTCCTCCGGCAGGTCGAGGCCGATGGAGAAGAATTCCTTCAGGTCGGGCTTGGTCGCGCCCTCCATCACCGCGCCGCCGGCAGCGTGCCAGCCGCGATGGACGAGATTGGCCTTTGTCAGCCGCTTCACCTCGGCGGGCTGGTGAAAGAAGCGCTTCGCCGCGGTCACCGCCGCCTCGATCACCTCCGGCGCCACGCCATGCCCGCGCAGATAGAAAAACCCAGGCCCTGTGCAGGCCGCCCTGATCTCTGCCGCAACCGCGGGCAAATCGGGGCCTGCCAGATCGATCACCGGCAGGGCTTTCTGGACGGCATGGTCGGGCATGGTGCATCCTTGATCGATCGTCAGCCAAACTAGGCACGTGGCCTGTCAGGTCAACCGGCCGGGCAGAGATCAGGAGAGCATGATGACCCAAGTGAAGATCACCCGCCGCACCCTCGGCCTCGCCACGCCCGCCATCTTCGCGCCGCTGGCTGGCGCGCGCGCCAACAACCTCGAAAAGGCGCGGCGCGCCGGCGAGTTGATGATCGCCACCGAACTCCACTTCGCCCCCTTCGACTTCACCGAGGCCGGCCGCCAGACCGGCCTGAACAGCGAGCTCTTCGCCGTGGTGGGCGCGGCGCTGGGCGTGCGCATCCGCTTCCAGGACCTGCCCTGGCCGGGTGTTTTGCCGGGGCTTGAGGCCGGCCGCTTCGACCTCGTCGCCGGCCCCGCCACCATCACCCGCGCGCGGATGGAGCGCTACCGCTTCACCGCCCCCATCGCCGATGCCACCGTGGCACTCCTCAAGCGCAGCAGCGACGCGACCATCGCCCGCCCGCAGGACATTGCCGGCAAGGTGGTGGGCAGCGCCCAGGCGACCGCGCAGCTCACGCAATTGCAGCAGTTCATCGCGCGGGAGAACCTGGCCGGCGTGACGATCCGCGAATACCAGTCCTTCAGCGAATCCTACGCCGACCTCGCCGCTGGGCGCATCGTGGCGGTGGCCAATTCCCTGCCCAATATCGCCTATGTCGCGCAGCAGCGGCGCGGCATGTTCTCGGTCGTGGCGCCGCCCTTCGGCGCGCGGGTCTATTTCGGCTATCTCGGCCGCAAGGATGCCGACACCGCGCCACTGATCGACGCAATCGACGGTGTGATCGACGCCATGCGCGGCGATGGCCGCCTGGCCGCGCTGCAAACCAAGTGGTTCGGCCAATCCTTCGAGGTCCCGGCCCGCGTGGTGGAAGCGAACGCCTGAGCTGGGAATTCCTGGCCGAGGCGCTGCCATCGATGATGGCGGCGACCTGGGCGACCATCTGGATCTCGGCGCTGGGCATCGCCATCGGCTTCTCGCTGGGGGTGCCGATTGCGGTCGCGAGCGCGCGCGGAAAAACCTGGGCGGCGATCTACATCAGCTTCTTCCGCGGCGTGCCGCTGCTGGTGCAGCTGCTGCTGGCCTATTACGCGCTGCCCTTCCTGGGCATCGACCTGCCCGCGATCGTGGCCGCCGTGGGCACGGTGGGGCTGTGCTGCGCGGCCTATATGGGCGAGATCCTGCGCGGCGGCTTTGCCCTGGTGCCCAAGGGCGGCGTTGAGGCGGCGCGGTTGCTGGGGCTTTCGCCGCGGCAGATCCTGCTGCGCATCCAGCTTCCCATCGCGGTGCAGGCCATGCGCCCGGCCATCATCAATGAGGCGATCCTGATCGTGAAAGCCTCCTCGCTGATCTCGGTGGTGGGGATTCTCGAACTCACCCGCAGCGCCCAGGCCCTGGCGTCGAGCACCTTCGAGCCCTTGCCCGCCTATGCGCTGTGCGGCGCGATCTATCTCGTGATCAATGTGGCGCTCTCGACGCTGGCCAGGGGCAAGACCATGGGCCGTCCGGCATGATGCAGGCCTTGCAGGACAGTCTCGTCGCCACCGCCCAGGGCTTGCCGGTGACCCTGGCGATCTGGATGGCGGCGGTGGCCCTGGGCATGGCCGGCGGTTTCCTGGTCGGCGCGCTGCGCTTCTTCGCGCCCTGGCCGCTGGCCCTGCCGCTGGCCATGGCGGTGGAGGCGGTTCGTGGCACGCCCTTCCTGGTGCAGTGTTTTCTTCTGTACTTCGGCGGCCCGTTCATCGGCATCGACCTAGCACCTGTGACGGCGGGGTTGCTGGCGCTCTCGCTCTATGGCGCGGCGTATTTCTCCGAGGTCTTTCGCGCCGGCTTCCTGGCCGTGCCGCCGGGGCAGTTGGAAGTCGCGCGCATGCTCGGCCTTTCCCGCCCGCAGGCCGTGCTGCGCATCATGCTGCCGGTGATGGCACTCGGCGTGCTGCCGTCGCTGGCCAATCTCTGCGTCATCCTCATCAAGGAGACCGCCGTGCTGTCGATCATCACCGTGCCCGAGCTCACCTTCCGGGTGCAGGGCGTGGGCACCTCCACCTTCGCCTTCGCCGAGACCCTGCTGGTGCTCGCCCTGGTCTATTGGGCGCTGTCGGAGCTGACCGCCTGGGGTGCCCGCACGGCCGAACGACGGATCGCCAGGGCGCTCGCGGCATGAGCACGATCCTGCAGGTGCGCGGGCTGCAACGCCGCGTGGGCAGCACCGAAATCCTGCGCGGCATCGATCTCGACGTGACGGCGGGCGAGGTGATCGGCGTGATCGGCCCCTCGGGCTCGGGCAAATCCTCGCTGCTCCGTTGCATCGCGGGGCTGGACGAGATCGCCGGCGGCAGCGTGCAGGTCGAGGGCCGCACGACCCGCCCGGGCGATGGCGCGATCGGCATGGTGTTCCAGCAATTCAATCTCTGGCCGCATCTCTCGGCCCGCGAAAATGTCGCCCTCGCCCTGCGCCTGGTGCGGAAAATGCCGGCAGTGGCGGCGGCGGAAAAAGCCGAGGCGGCGCTGGCCCAGGTCGGCCTCGCGGCGCTGGCGGCGCGCAAGCCGGCCGCCCTCTCCGGCGGCCAGCAGCAGCGCGTGGCCATCGCCCGCACGCTGGCGATGGAACCGCGGGTGCTGCTCTTCGACGAACCGACCGCGGCGCTCGACCCCGAGCTGACCACCGAGGTGCTGGACGTCATCCGCAACCTCGCCGCCAGTGGCACCACTATGCTGGTGGTGAGCCATGAGATGGGTTTCGTGGCTGGGCTGGCCCATCGCGTGGTCTTCCTCGACCATGGCCAGGTCGTGCAGACCGGCTCCCCGCGGGAGATTTTCTCCGAAGCCGCGGAGCCGCGCATCCGGAGCTTCCTGCAAACCTATCTCAGCCGCGTGGCCTGGGTGCAGGGCTGAGGATCGCCTCGACGATCTCCTGAACCTCCAGCGCCTCGGCCAGCGTGGCGAGGTTGTGCGGCTCGCCGCGCGTCATTGCCGCCACGGCGCGGAGCTGGCCGCGCAGCACCATCGGGCGCATCTTTTCGTTCGGCAGCGCATCGGCTGCCTGGGCCCAGATGCCGTCGGCGAGGTGTTCGGCGAAGGACCAGTCGCGCAGGCGAATCTGGCCGTTCAGCGTCCATGTGTTGTGGTCATCCTTCGGCGTTGTGCCGACGCCGCCGGAGAGCGTCACCGGCACGGCACCCGCGGTCAGAACCGCGTTGATCGCGGTCTCCGCGCCATCGCCATCGGGGAAGGTCGCTTGGGCCTCGAGCAGGGCCAGCGGCCCCAGCATGCGGCGGGTCAGGAAGAGGAAATGCGACACCACCTCTCGGGTGAAGCCGCCCTCGGCGCGGCGGGCCAGCCAACTCGCGGCGTCCCGCTGCCAGCCGCGTGGCCAATGGGCGAAGGCGACTTCGATGGCCAGTGTCGCGGGCGTCAGCCCCGCCTTCCACTCGGCCAGCTGCGCCACCGCCGGCGAGGAGGCCATGGGGAAATTCACCGCCGCCCGCGCGCCAGCAGCACCCGCCACGAAGGCCCGGGCCTGCGCCAGATCGGTGGCCAGCGGCTTCTCCAGGAAGACCGACCGGCCGGCGGCCAAAGCCGCCTCGGCCAGGGGCACATGCGCGGCGGGCGGCGCCGCGACATAAAGGCAGTCGCACCCCGCGATCACCGCCTCGGCCGAAGCCAGCATGGCCGGCGCCCCGGCCACACCGGCCAGCCGCGTGGCGGCCGCGGGCGAAGGGTCCCAGACGCCGCTGGGGATGACAAATTCCGGCGCATGATCGAGTGCGGCGCGCAACAGCCGTTCGCCCATGATGCCAAAACCGATCAGCCCCAGGCGGATGGGCTGGCTCATGCCTGCGGGCCGGCGATGGTCTCTTCGCTGACCGAACGAACATCCACCTCGAAGGCCAGGCCGGTGACCGGCGGATGCGCCGGCACCAGCGTCAGCCCGCCCAGGTTCATGGGTGCGGCACCCAGCACCTCATGCAGCACCGGCGCCAGGGGATGGATGGTATAGGCCTGCGCGCCGCTGATGCGCCGCGGATCGGCGCCGATCTCGGCCATCCGCGCCCGCAGCTCCTCCATCACATATTGCGCCTTGAACAGCAGCCCGGCCTCGGAGACGTCATCGCCGCCGACGATCCCCTGCTCCCAGGGCACGCCCTGGCGGCTTTCCGGCTTGCCGGAGATGAAGAAATCCTGGCCGCCGCCGGCCACCGGCACGGTGAAGGTCACGGCGTACAGCACCACCTCGGAGGGCGCCGAAAGAATGGGGGCGAGG
>CAYNBM010000041.1:0-38476 GCA_964395305.1 uncultured Rubritepida sp. | reverse complement strand
ACCCCGCCGCCTATGCCGGCACGCCGGATTTCCTGAAGATCCTGCTGGAGGCCGCCGATGCGGCCGGGATCGATGCCCGCTGCATCACCCGCGCGGTGGTCAGCGGTGCGGCCTTCCCGCCCAGCCTCAGGGACTGGGTGGCGGCGCGGGGCATCAGTGCGGTGGAGGCCTATGGCACGGCGGAGCTCGGCCTGATCGCCCACACCGTGCCGGGCGAGGCCGGCATGCGCCTCGCCCAGGGCATCATTGTCGAAATCGTGCGCCCGGGCACCGGCGATCCGCTGCCCGAAGGCGAGATCGGCGAGGTGCTGGTCACCATCCCGGACCCAGCCCATCCCGTCATCCGTTTCTCGCCGGGCGATATGTCGGCCTTCCTGCCCGGAGGCCGGTCGATCCGCGGCTGGCTGGGCCGGGCAGACCAGACGGCGAAGGTGCGTGGCATGTTCATCCGGCCGGAACAGGTGGCGGCGCTGGGCCGCGCCATGCCGGGATTGGGCCGGATGCGCCTCGTCATCACCCGGGTGGCGGAGCAGGACGCGATGGAATTGCTGGCGGAGGGAGAGGGTGATGTGGCGGCGCTGGCCGAGGCGCTGCGCGCGGCCACCGGCTTGCGGGGCGAGGCGCGTTTCGTCCCGCGCGGCAGCCTCGCCGCCGATGGCAGGATCATCGACGACCGGCGCTGAGCCTGTCGCGATCGGGCTGGCGAGGTGGTGCCGTGGCGCCACGCCCGGGGCTCGCGCCCGCCACTATCGCGGCTTGAGACTCGGCCGAAACCTGTACGCCATGGGCGAAACGGCGCTAGCCTGCGAGCCGGAGACGCCAATGAACAGAAACACCACCCGTCGGCCCCTTCTGGCGGCCGCTCTAGCCCTGCCCGGTCTGGCACATGCAGCCTGGCCGGAACGGCCCATCCGCCTCATCGTGCCCTTTGGCGGCGGCGGGCAGACCGACATCGTCAGCCGCGTGATGGCCGATGCGCTGCAGTCCCGCCTGGGCCAGCCGGTGCTGGCCGACAACCGGCCCGGCGGCAATGGCTCCACGGCGGCCGAGGCGGTGATGCGCGCCCCACCCGATGGCTACACCATCCTCATCGCCGGCCTGGGCACCAATTCCGGTCTGAACGCGCTGCTCTACCGCGGCATCACCTATGATGCCGAGCGCGATTTCCTGCCGGTCGGCTGCTTCTGCACCACGGCCAACATGCTGCTGGTGCACAACTCCATCCCCGGCGGGGATTTCGCCCAGCTGGTGGGTTGGATTCGCGCCAATCCCGGCCGCTTCACCTATGCCTCGGCCAGTGTGGGCGCCATCACCCATCTGGTGATGGAGGATATCGGCGCGCGGCTCGGCCTCGACATGCTGCACGTGCCCTATCGCCAATCCACCCAGGCGATGACCGACCTGCTCTCGGGCCGCATCCATGCCAGGGCACTCGGCCTGCCCGAGGGCGAGGCGGTGCGTGGCGCCCCCACGGTGCGGCCGGTGGCGCTCACCACGCCAACCCGTCGCCCGGAATGGCCCGGCGTGCCGGCGGTGGCCGAGACCATCCCCGGCTTCGAGGCCAATGCCTATTTCGGCCTCGCCGCCCCCGCCCGCACGCCGCCGGAGGCGGTGGCCCGCCTCAACGCCGCGATGAACGACGCGCTGGGCGATGAGCGGGTGCGCGCCGCCTTCGCCCGGGTTGGTGCCGATCCGGCCCCGCCCAATACGCCGGAGCAATTCCGCGCCCGCGCCCTGGCCGATGCCCAGCGCTGGGGCGGATTGATCCGCCGCCTGAACCTGGTGGCCGAGTGATGACCGAAACCCTTTCTCCCACGCTGCAATCCTGGGTCGGCCGCAGCCGCGTCACCGAGGAGGATGTGGGCCTGGGCGCCACCCGTCGCATCGCCAGCATGCTCGATCTCGACCCGACGGCATTCCGCATGGGCGATGTTCTGCCCGGCCATTGGTTCAGCATGTATTTTGCCGAGACCGGGCGGCAATCCGATCTCGGCCCCGATGGCCACCCCAACCCTGGCGTCTTTCTGCCGCCCATCGGCCTTCCGCGCCGCATGGGGGCGGGGCGGCGCGTCACCATCCACGCGCCGCTGCGCATCGGCGACATGGTGGAGAAGACGGTCGAAGTCGCGGCCATCCTGCCCAAGCAGGCCCGCACCGGCTTCATCACCGTGCTGACCATGCGCCATACCCTGCGCCGCGGCACGGAATTGCTGGCGGTGGAGGAGTTCGATGCGGTCTATCGCGAGGCGGTGAAGCCGGGCGAGAAGAGCGCCGTGAATGCCCCCGTCATGGCGCCGGCGGACCCGGCCTGGCGGGTGGAGAAGCGGCTCGATTCCACCCTGCTGTTCCGCTACTCCGCGGTGACCTGGAATGCGCATCGCATCCATTACGATGCCGATTACGCGCGCGGCGAGGAGGGCTACCCCGCGGTGGTGCAGAATGGCGGGCTGACCATGCAGCTGCTGCTGGACGCGCTGGTTGCGCATACGCCGGGCACCCTGCGCGAATTCACCGCGCGGCTGACCCGGCCGATCCATGTCGGCGAGACCATCACCCTGGCGGGGCACCCGGCCCGGGATGGCCAGGCCATGGCCTGGGTGCAGAATGCCCAGGGCGCAATCTGCGGCCAGGTGGAGGCCGCGTTCCGCTAGACCATGCTGAGAGATGATTCAGCGTGTTCGGCGATTCCGCCTCAACGCATCATGCTCTAGAACCATTTCACCGAAAGCGAAGACGGTGAAACGGCTCCAGCGCGCTGTTTCCCCGCATTTTCCGAGTCGCCTTGCGAAGCCGCAAGGCTCGAAAATGCTCTACGGCTGCACCACGCTCCATCCCGCATCCGGGTCGAAGACGGTGATGCGCGCCGCCACCTCCCGCGTGCCGGGACCAAGGTCGCGCTGATAGACCACCCCGGCATGCGAGACGATGAAGCTCTGAATGCCCGTGCTGCCATGGCGCGCGGGATAGGCCAGCATGGCGAAGCCGCCGATCATCCGGCCATCGACCAGGTAATCATGTTCGCCGCCCGGCGCCGATGGCCCCTGGCCTTCCAGGATGCGGAAGAAATAGCCGTGAAACGGGCGCGCCTCGCCGCCACGCTCGCCACGGCCATAGCCGCCCTGGCTCGCCTGGGCGACGAGGGGCCCGAGCGGGCTTTCCGCCTCGCCGGGCAGGCTCGACCAGTACAGCCCGTCGCGCTGGCCCGGCGTCGAGAAGAAGCGCCGGGCATAGGCGCGCCATGGCCCCTGGCGGCCGGCGCCGGCGGCATATTCGAACTGCGCCGCGACAAGGCTGCGCAGGGTGGCGATGGTGTCCAGCTCATTGCGGCCGACGCGGCGGTCCACCAGCTCCTGCGTGCCCTGGCGGCTGTCGAACCGCCAGACCCCGCCGCGTTCGGCCATCGGGATGGGCAGCGGCCAGGCATCCGCGCCGATGGTCAGCACGGCCCGCGCGGCGTCCGGACGTTCGATGGACTGGCGCTGCTGGTAGGCCGCGGTGAAGGCATCACGCGCGGCGCGATCGGCCAGTTGGTCGCCCGATCGAACGAGGCCTCGCGCCGCCGGGCCCAGGATGCCCAGCAGCCGCGCCTCGTCATGCGCCGCGATCGCGGCGGCCAGGGCGGCGAAGCCCTGCTCGGGCGAGGCGAAGGATTGGGCGCGGGGCTGGCGCGGCGCGGCCTGAGCCGGCGCGTCCGACAGCGCCGCGACCTGCGCGCGGGCATGGGGCAAGGCCAGGGCCAGGCTTAGCGCCGCGACCATGGCGATGTGCAGCTTGGGCATCAACCGCGCCTCCCCTGAAGTCTTTCCCGGTTGCCGCCGCCGGCATTGGGTCGCTGTGGCGCCTGGCGTTGTGCGGCCGCCGGTCTGGCCTGCGCCGCGCGCTCCCGCGCCGCGGGTGCGGCCCGGCGGCTGGCGGCGCCGCGCTGTGCCGCCGCACGCACATCGCTGCCCTGGCCAATGCCCTGCAGCGCCTGCGGCGGCGGACGGTTCACCGGCGGGCGATTGGCGACCGCCGGCCGGCCGCTCGGGGCCTGGGTGATGTTCGGCCGGGCTTGGCCGCCCGGACGCCGGTCACCCGGATTGGGACGGTTTTCGCCGCCCGGCGCCCGCGCGCCAGGGTTCGGTCGGGCTTCGCCACCGGGGCGCCGGTCACTCAGATTCGGGCGGTTCTCGCCGCCCGGCGCACGGTCGCCCAGGTTCGGCCTGTTCTCGCCGCCGGGCCGCCGGTCACCGGGATTGGGGCGGTTATCGCCACCCGGCCCGCGATCGCTCAGGTTCGGCCGGCTCTCACCGCCGGGACGCAGGTCGCCTGGTTTGGGCCGATTCTCCCCGCCCGGCCGCCGCGTCTGGTCGAGCCCGCCGCCACGTTCCACCTGCTGCACCCGCCCACGGAACTCGTCGCGGCTGACATTGCGCGTATTGACCGTATCGCCGCGAAACCGGTTGTTCACCTCGGTGTTGCGATAGGCCACCCCGCCGCGATGGTTCACATCATGGCGCCAGGTGTTGGAATTGATCTGGGCGCGGTTCACGTTGATGTTGTTGACCCGATTGACGTTCACATCGACATTGCCGCGGCCCCAGCCCGGCCTGGCCCAGCCCCAGAGCGAGCCGACAACCGCAGCCCCGGCGGCGAAGGCCATGCCGGTCAGCAGCGCATTGGCCACGGCCGCGCCCGCCGGCGGCGGGAAGAAGACCGGCGGATAGGCCGGATGCGGCCAGCCGCCGAACACCACCGAGGGGTTGTAGACCGGCACGAACACGACATCGGGCTGCCGCGGCGCGATGACGATGACCTCCGGCGGCGCCTGCACCACGATGGTGCGCGGCGTGGGGTCTCGCGCCTCGGCCGGAGAGACCGTGACCACCTGCTGCTCGCCGCTTTGCAGATGCCCCGCCGCCTGGGCGCGGGCGCGCAGCACCTGCACGGTGTTCAGCACATCCTCCTGCTGGGCCAGCACAGCATCGCCCAGGGCCTGGGTCCATTCCAGCTGTTCGTTGAGCATCTTCAGCAGGTCCGGGAAGGGCACCAGGGATTTCACCGAAGCGTCCCAGTTCTGCGCTTGCAGGGCGGTGGCCAGGGCCTCGCCACGCAGCTGCGCGTTCTGCCCCTCGCGCAGCCAGCGATAGGCCCGCACCACCTCCAGCGGATAGGTCGCCGCCATCAGCACCTGCATCAGCAATTCATCGGGGAAGAGCGCGACGGGGGCGAGCAAGGATTCGAGCTGCGGCTGGGTCAGCGGCAGGTCGTCGCCCTGCGCGGCGGCGGGCTGCGCGAAGGCCGGCGGCATGGGGGCGACCAGCACGGTGGCCACGCCGAACCAAATCGCCAGCAGCGCAATCGCCAGCCGACGCGGCCAATTCTTCGCCTGTTGGCGCATCATCGCCTCCCCTGTCGCCCCCGGCCTGATGGCCGGGCTGTTTGTTGCCGTAAAGTCTCGCACGGCACTTCCCGCCATGCCAGTCACGAAGGCCCTGGCCACCGCCGGGGGGCTGTCAAACTGCCGCGGCATGTTAAGGTGGGGCAGCTTCGGCAAAAGGAAACGTCTCATGAAGATCACAATCCCCGCGCTGCTCGGCGCCTGCCTGCTCGCGGCCCCGGTGATGGCGCAGCGCGCCGCGCCGGCGCCGGCCTCGGTCGCCCGCGGCATCACCGCCAGCGCCATCGTGGAAAACGTCGATCTGACCGAACGCCAGGTCCTGCTCCGCGGCACCAATGGCGATCTGCGCACCATTCGCGTCGGGCCGGAGGTGCGCAACCTGGCCCAGATGCGGGTGGGCGACACCGTCACCCTGGCCTTCGGCGAGGCCCTGGTGCTGGCGGTGGCCGATGCCCGCGACGGCCAGGCCCCGCTGGCCGCGCTGGCCACCGGCGCGCGCGCGCAGGCCGGCGCCCGCCCCGGCGCCGGCGCCACGCAGCTCGTGCAGGCCAGGGTCCGCGTCGATGCGGTGGATCGGGCGACCGGCAGCGTGACCTTCACCGGCCCGCTGGGCGTGCAGCGCACGGCCAGGCCGCGCAACCCGCAGCTCCTGACCTTCGTGCGCGCGCTCCGGCCCGGCCAGATGGTGGATGTCGCCTATGCCGAGGCGGTGGAGCTGCGGGTGGCGCCCAGCCCGCAGCGCTGAGCGGGCTGGCATCAGAAACGGAAGCTCGCGGCCAGGAAGGGCCCGGTGAGGTTGAGGCTGATATTGCCGTCGCGCCGGGTGGATTGGTCGATGCCCAGGTGCCGCCAGCCCAGCCGCAGCGCGGTGGATGAGGTGACGTGCCAGTTCACCGAGCCCAGCACCTGCCAGCTCACCCGCGAGCCGCCGCCGCCGACATCGCCGGCCAGCGTGGTGCTCCAGGCCGGCGCGAAGCGCCAGTTGTAGCGCGCGGCGGCGATGCCATCGACATGCGAGGTATCGGCCTCGGCCCGCGCCGCCGGCAGCCGGCCGGCATTGAAGCGCAGGGTTGAATTGATGGCGGTGACGCGGATGCCAGCGCCGATATCCAGCGCATGGGCGGGCGTATCCACCACCCGGTAGTAGCCGGCCAGCGATCCCATGGTGGTCCGCACATCGAGATTGCCGCCATTGTAGAAATAGCCCAGCCGCGGCTTGGCCTCGGTGCGGGTGCCGATGGTGATGAGATCGGCCAGCGCCGAGAAGCGCCCATGCCCCACCTCCATCGCGCCGACAAAGGGCACGCCCTGCAGGTTGGGCACGACATCGCTGAAGCTGGCCGAGGCGCCGCCCGGCGGCAATTCGCGGCCACGGCGCGAGCTGATGCTGCCCTCGATGCCGGGCAGCCAGAGATAGGGCGTGAGCACGACCCGCGTGCCGGTGCCGGGCGGGCTCTCCTGCGCCAGGGCGGGCGACAGGCCGAGCAGCAGGCCGGCGGCGAGGGTCAGGCGGGGTGGCGTCATGGGTTCGGTCCGTTGCGGGTTATGTCGGGAAGATCCGCGCCCAGTCGTCGCGCATCGAGACCACGTTCCAGCCGCGCCTGGGTGCGTCGTCCAGCGCGCGGGAGAGGCGGCCGATATGGCTCTGGCGGTCATAGGCGTATTCGCGCTCGGCATCATCGTGGCGGATGATGACGCCCAGGCGCCGCCCCGGCCCCTCGGTGGTGTAGCGCAGCATGTGCCAGTCGCCATCCGAATTGCCGAAGGCTGCGATGGGGCGTTGGCCGATCTGCCGGGCGATGCCCACCGGCTTGCCCGGCCCGTCATCGATGAAATCGACCCGCGGTTCCCGCGTCAGGGTGACGCGCCCGGCGGCCTCGCCCGGGGTGAGCGCGAAGCTTGATCCCACCACCCGGTGCGGCGGGATGTTGTAGACCGGCGCGGAGAAGGCGCGCACGAACTCCACGCCGCCGCCGGAGACGATGAAATTCGTGAAGCCGCTGGCGCGGAGAAGGGCCAGCACTTCCAGCATCGGTTGATAGACCAGCGCCGTGTAGGGCCGTCCCCAGCGGCCATCGCGCGCCGTGGCCAGCCATTCGGCGACGATGCGCTGGAAGGCCTCGGGCGAGGTGCCGGCCTGGGCGGCGCCGGCAAGGCGGAGCAGCCCCTCGGTGCCGCCGGCCGTCACCGCCGCCATGTCGCCGGCGATGGCGGCGCCCAGGACGGGATCCTGCTGCCAGGCCGGGTTGGCGGGAGCCAGCGCCCGGATGCGGTCGAGGATGAAGAGCAGCTGGGTATAGGCCGGCTGCTCGACCCAAAGCGTGCCGTCATTGTCGAAGACGGCGATGCGTTGGGCGGGGGGCACGAAATCCGGCCCGCGCTCAGTGGTGACGGCGGTGACGAAGTCGAGGATGGCACGGCGCGCCGCGCCATCGCGCCAGCTAGGAAGCGCCGCCGCCGGGGCCGCCGTCTGCGCCATGGCAAGGCCTGGCGCCAGCGCCACGGCGAGCAGGTGGGGGAGGATTATGCGGCGTGCCGTCATCTCGGTTCTCCATGGCAACGCGGTGTGCCCGGCAGGGTGCGCCGCCGCCCCGTGCTGGGCGGCGGCGCCTGGATGCGGCTCGGATCAGCGGGTCAGGCTGGTCGCGCTTTCCATCGAGCGCATCACTGCGTCGAGGTTGAAGGCATCGGGGCGTTGCCGGGGCGGGAAGGCCCGGAACGTCTCAAGAAACTGTCGGGCCAGGGCCTGCGCGGGCACGAACAGGTAAATCCGGTCCAACAGCCAGTCGTAGTAGGTGTTGCTGTCGGTGTCGGCCCGCTCATAGGGGTCCATGCGCAGGTCGAACAGCTTCGGCACGCGCAGTGTCACGAAGGGCTCGGCCCAAAGTGCCAGGGTGCGCGCCCGCTGTTCCATGAACACGACCTTCCAACGCTCGTAGCGCATCGCCACCATTTGGCCGTCATCGTTGAAGTAGAAGAAGGACTTGCGCTCGCTCTCGGCGGTCTGGCCGGTCAGCATCGGCAGGATGTTGTAGCCATCCAGATGCACCTTGTAGTCGCGCCCCTGGATGCTGTGGCCAGCCAGCAATTTCTGCTTGATCGCCGGTTCGCCCGCGGCCGCGGCCAGGGTCGGCAACCAGTCGAGATGCGAGACGATCTGGTTGGTCACCGCGCCGGCGGCGATACGGCCAGGCCAACGCACCGCGAAGGGCACGCGGTAGGCGCCTTCCCAGTTGCTGTTCTTCTCGCTGCGGAAGGGGGTGACGCCCGCATCCGGCCAGCTGTTGTAGTGCGGGCCGTTGTCGGTGCCGTAGATCACGATGGTGTTGTTGGCGATGCCGAGATCGTCGATCTTCTTCAGGATCTGGCCGACCTGGTCGTCATGCTGCAGCATGCCGTCGGCATATTCGTTCAGCCCGGAACGGCCGCGCAGATTGGCCGGCACATGGGTGCGGAAATGCATGCGCGTCGCGTTGAACCAGACGAACATCGGCTGCCGCTCGCGCGTCTTGCGGTCCATGAAGTCGAGCGTGGCGTCCACAAATTCGCTATCCACGGTCTCCATGCGGCGGCGGGTCAGCGGGCCGGTGTTCTCGATGCGCTGCGTGCCGTCCGGGTTGGCCCAGGACTTGAGCACGCCGCGGGGGCCAAAGCGCCGGCGGAATTCCGGGTTGCGCGGGTAGTCCTCGTTCTCCGGCTCCTCCTCGGCGTTCAGGTGGTAAAGGTTGCCGAAGAATTCGTCGAAGCCGTGCATGGTCGGCAGGTGTTCGTCGCGGTCGCCAAGGTGGTTCTTGCCGAACTGCCCGGTCGCGTAGCCCTGGCCCTTCAGGACGCGCGCGATGGTCGGGTCCTGCGGCTGCATGCCGGCGGCGGCACCCGGCAGGCCGACCTTGGAGAGGCCGGTGCGCAGCGTGCACTGGCCGGTGATAAAGGCCGAGCGGCCGGCGGTGCAGGATTGCTCGGCGTAGTAGTCGGTGAAGGTCGTGCCTTCGGCGAAGATTCGGTCGATGTTGGGGGTGCGATAGCCCATCAGGCCGCGGCTGTTGTGGCTGATGTTGGAGATGCCGACGTCATCGCCCCAAATCACCACAATATTGGGGCGGCTGGTGGATGCGCCTGCCGCCGGCGCTGCGGCTGGCCCTGGTGCTGCCGGACGGGTTTGCGCCTGGGCGAGCTGGATACCCTCGGCCGCGGCTGCCAGGCCGGCAGCGCCGCCCAGCAGCATGTTTCTACGAGATGGTGTGCTGGCCATGGTCGTGCGATTCCTCAGTTGGGGTTGGGGTCACGGCGGATGCAGCGAAAGCCGATATGGCTCATGCCGGTGTCCACCATCTGGGCGTGGCGCGCGGCCGGGCGGTATCGCCGGCAATAGCTGGGCGCACACAGGAAGGAGCCGCCCTTGACCACCCGTCGAGGGATGCGGATGGCGGGCTGCATGGGGTCGAAGGAGGTTTCCATCGCCGGCCCACGCGGGTTGCGCGGCGCGCAGCAGGGTTTTTCCGGGTCGGCCTCGTGCCGGGCCGACCACCAATCCGTGGTCCACTGCCAGACATTGCCGGCCATATCGAACAACCCATAACCATTGGCTGGATAGCTGCCGACCGGCGCGGTGCCGGCAAAACCGTCGCTGGCAAAATTGCGCCAGGGGAAGGGCCCCTGCCAGGTATTGGCCAGGAAGGCGCCATCGGGCGAGAACTCGTCGCCCCAGACGAAGTCCTGCCCCTCCAGGCCGCCGCGGGCGGCGAATTCCCATTCGGCCTCGGTCGGCAATTGCTTGCCGGACCATTCGGCATAGGCCTGGGCATCCTCGTAGGCGACATGGATGACGGGGTGGTTCTCCCGGCCCTCGAGGTCGCTGCCCGGGCCTTCGGGGCGGCGCCATTGCGCGCCCGGCGTCCAATGCCACCAATTCGCGATATTGGAGGTGTCGACCGGCCCCTGGGTCATGCGGAAGACCAGGGCGCCGGGCTTGAGCATCTCGGGCGGAGCGCCGGGATACATCAGCGGATCGAGCGGCCGTTCGGCCACGGTCACGTATCCGGTGTCGCTCACAAAATGAAAGAATTGCGCGTTGGTGACGGTGCTAAGGTCCATCCAGAAAGGGTCGACGCTGACACGGTGCGCCGGGCGTTCCTCGCGATAGGCATTGTCTGCGCCCATCAGGAAGGTGCCGCCCGGGATCAGGGCCATGTCCTCGCTGGGCGGGACCTCGATGCGCGCGTCGCCGGTCACGGCGTTGTTTCCCCCAGCCCTTGGCAGCGGGCGCATCTTGCCCGGGCGGCTTGGCTTTACCATTATGTAAATCATGCAAGTTGTGCTTGCCGGATGGGCATATGCTGGATGTGCAGGATCTGCGGCTGATCACGACCATCGCCCAGGCCGGCAGCCTGGCCCGCGCGGCGCGCAGTCTGGGCATGGGCCAGCCCAACCTCACGCGGGCCCTGGCCGCCATCGAGTCTGATCTGCGCGCGCGGCTGTTCGAACGTGACCGGCGCGGCGTGCTGCCCACGGATATCTGCCGCGCCGTGCTGGCCGAGGCCGAGCCCATCCTGCAGCGAATCGAACGCCTCAATCGCCAGATCGGCGCCATTCGCGGCGGGCAGACGGAGGATTTGGTCGTCGCCGTCGGGCCTTACGTGGCCGAATCCCTCGGTGTGGTCGCAGCGGCCAGGATGATCGGCCTGTTTCCCAAGACAAGGCTGAAATTCACCACGGCCAATTGGGCCGAGGTGCCGCTGCTGGTGCGCGAGCGCAAGGCGGGGCTGGGCGTCCTCCATATCGGCGATCTCGGCGATGCGCCGGAATTCGAAATCGAGAGGCTGCGGCCGCAGCCCGGGGTTTTTGTCGCCCGCGAGGGGCATCCCCTGTCGCTGGGTGGGCCGCTGAGCCTCGCCGATATCCTGGCCTGGCCGCTGATCTTCCTCGGCCGCGCGCCGCGCCAGCTGCATGGCCCCATGGCGGCGGCGCGCGAGGCGGCGGTGCTGGCCGGCCAGGCGCATGCCGCCTTTCCGGCCATGATCGTCGAAAACCCGCATATCGGGCTGATGGTGGTGCGGCAATCCGATGCCGTCTCACCGGTGCCGCATATGCTGGCGGCCGAGGCCATCGCGGCAGGCGGATTGCTGGGCCTGCCGTTCCATCAGCCCTGGATGCATGTGGACTGGGGCATCATCCGGCTGCGGGGACGGCGGCTGGCCGAGCCGGAAGAGGCCTTCCTGGACCTGCTGCGCGACGCGGACCGGGCGGGCGAGATGGCCGCGCCCGGGTTTTTCGCCGGCCTCGGTGTCCCGATCGCCCGGCCTATTCCGCCGTCAGGATGATCCGGCCGGTGACATGGCCGGCGCGCAGCCGGTTCAGCGCCGCATCGGCCTGGGCGAAGGGCTCATGGGTGAGGGGGATGGCCGGCAACCCGCCCTTCTGGGCGATGGCGACCAGCGCGCGGAGCTCCTTCACGCTGCCGACATAGCTGCCCTGGATGGTGAGTGCCTTGATCGGCATCAGCGGCAGCGGCACGACCATCTCGCCGCCAAAGAGGCCGACCTGGATGAGCTTGCCGCCCTTGCGCAGCGCATCGAAGGCGAAGCGCGCGGTGCTGGTGCCATTCACCAGGTCGATCACCGCGGCGACGGGGCCGCCGCAGGCATCGGTGATGCGCTTCGTGGTGCCCTCGTCGGTGGCCAGCACGGTGTCGGTGGCGCCCTGGGCGCGGGCGGCGGCGAGTTTGTCCTCGGCGACATCGACCATGCAGATCCGGCGATGGCCGAGTGCCTTCAGCACCGCCACGGCGTTGAGGCCGAGGCCGCCGGCGCCGACCAGCACGATCGGCTCATCGGGCGGCAGCGGCAGCACCTTGTTGATGGCGGAATAGACGGTGATGCCCGAGCAGGCATAGGTCGCGGCGAGCCCTGGATCGATGCCGTCGAAGGCCACGAGGTGCTTCCAATGGGTGGCCAGCACATGGGTGGCATAGCCGCCATTCTGGTAGACGCCCAGCGAGCGGCCATTGGCGCACATATTCTCCTCATCGGCGAGGCAGGCGGCGCACTTGCCGCAGCCGACCCAGGGGAAGACCACGCGATGGTCGCCGGGCTTCACATGGCCGACAGCACCCGGGCCGCATTTCAGCACGCGGCCGACGATCTCATGGCCCATGGCGAGCGGCAGCTTCATGCCGCGATCGGCCATGCGCAGCTCGCCACGGCTGCCCATGTCGTAGACGCCTTCCCAGATATGCAGGTCGGAATGGCAGACGCCGGCATGGGTGACTTCCAGCAGCACCTCGTCGCCCTGGGGTTCGGGGGTGGGGAGTTCGATCTCCCGCAGGGGTTTTCCGTGCTCGATGACGGCCCAGGCGCGCATGGTGGTCTCCTCCGGCGGTGTTTTTTGGAGGGTGCCGCCTGGCCGGGTTGCGCGCAACAGCGGCGGGTGGGCGGAAATGCGGGTTTGCGGACATATTCACCGGGCGGGGTGCCGGGGCGAGATGGACGGAAAAGCGTGTTTGCGGACAAATACCAGAGGTTGTGTGGCGAGGCGGGTGGGCCACTATATCTGGTTTATGGGCCGCGACTGGGGGGATGCCGGGTTGCGGCACCTCCAGACACGCGGCTTTGCGGACAAATGCGCCGCGGGGGCGGGGGCGGCGGGCGGGATGCGGCTTTCAAACAGCGTTGGCGCACCCGTTATAGGAATATTTACTGCATCGTGTCAAGCGGCATGGCGCTTGTTCAGCCGAACAGGATATAATCCTGCCCGCTCACCGTGCCGAAGCTCGGCGTGGGCAGCGCCGCCTGGGTCAGCCCGGTGAAGGTGACCGAGGTGTCGATCAGCCCGTTCCCGTCCAGGTCCCAATGCTGGGTCGCGCCCCGGTAGCCCGTCACGCCATCGCTCGCGACCCAGATGGAGTTGCTGACACCCGGCCTGTAGCCCCAGATCGTCACCTGCTCGCCGGCCGTATAGTCGGTGATGGTCGACCAGGTATTGGCCGTGGCCGCCCCCCTGCCATCGACAAAGAAAATGTCCCGCCCCGCGCCGCCGGTGAGGAAGTTCGAGCCCAACCCGCCATCGATCACGTCATTGCCGGCACCGCCATCCAGCGCGTCATCGCCGGCGCCGCCATTGAGGAAATCGGCCAGACCGGTGCCGAGCATGATGTCATTGCCGGTGCCGCCCAACTGCTGGTTCACCAGCCCCTGCACCGGCCCGGAATAGGCCTCGGGCAGAATGTAGCCGGCCGCCGCATCACCCAGCTTGGCATAGACCAGGCCGGTATTGCCCGGGGCGGATTGCAGGCTGGCGATGCTGACCGCCGCCGTGTTGCCCCATTGAAAACTCTCGACATTGACGAACTGGTCCAGCCCATCGGCGCCGCTGGCGATGACAACGCCGTCGCGCACGCCGAAGCGATAGGCCCCTTGGGTGCCGGAGAGCAGCGCCGTGTCATTGCCCGCGCCGCCATCGATGCTGTCATTGCCCAGGCCGCCCGTGATCCGGTTGTTGCCACCATCACCGGTCAGCCTGTCATTGCCCCCGCCGCCGGTCAGGTTCTCGAAATTGCTGACGGTGTCGGTGCCGGCGCCGCCGGTGTCCTGCGCCGTGGTCAGCGCCAGGCTGACCGTGACGCCGGTGATGGCGGAGGCATAGCTCAGCGTGTCGATCCCGACGCCGCCATCGAGCGTGTCATTGCCGGCGCCGCCATCGATGGTGTCGTCGCCCGCTGCCCCGTTGATGGCATTGGCAGCAGTCGAGCCGGTCAGGCTGTCATTACCGGCGCCGCCGATCAGGTTCTCAATAGTGGACAGCGTGTCGGTCCCGGCGCCGCCGGTGTTCTGCGCCGTGGTCAGCGCCAGACTGATCGTGATGCCGGCGGTGGCCGAGGCATAGGTCAACGTGTCAGTACCGCCGAAGCCCCTGAGAGTATCATCCCCCGCGCCGCCCTCGATGGTGTCGTCACCCGCACTGCCGGAGAGGCTATCGTTGCCCGCGCCGCCTTGGACGACATTGTTGCCGCCATCGCCGATCAGGGTGTCATCGCCCGCGCCACCGAGGATGTTCTCGAAATTGCTGACAATATCGGTGCCACCCTCCACGGCCTGGTCCGCGACCGAAAGAGCGATGGCGACGCCGGCGCTGCTTGAGGCATAGCTCAGCGTGTCATTGCCCGCGCCGCCGTCGAGTAGGTCATCCCCCACGCCGCCATCGATGGTGTCATCGCCGGCGCCGCCCCCGATGGTGTCGTTCCCAGCATTGCCCAGGATGGTGTTGTTGCCGCCATCGCCGGTCAGGCTGTCATTGCCCGCGCCGCCCAGCAGGTTCTCGAAATTGCTGATGGTGTCGGTCCCGGCACCGCCGGTGTTCTGCGCCGTGGTCAGCGCCAGGCTGACGGTGGTATTGCCGGTGGACGAGGCATAGGTCAGCGTGTCATTGCCCGCGCCGCCATCGATCGTGTCGTCGCCGGCGCCGCCATTGATGGTGTCATTGCCGGCATTGCCGATCAGCCTGTCGTTCTGGCCGTTGCCATTCATCACATCATTGACTGGCGTGCCGCGCAGCACATCCGCCAGGCTGGTGCCGCGATAGGTCGCAGCGCCGGTGTCGGGGCTGAAATAGACGTAGCTGGCGCCGGAGCCGCCGCCATTCGGGGCGGCATTGTTGGCGCCGACAATCAGGTCGGCAAAGCCATCGCCATCCACATCGCCGGCCGACGCGACGGAAACGCCGGCTTGGTTCACCACCGCGACCCCATCGAGCCGAAAGCCGGTGGTGCCGTTGAGGGTGGAGAAGTTGATGGTCGAACTCCAGCCGGCCGATTTGCCGAAGACGACATAGCTTGCGCCGGCCAAAAAGATGCCGTTCGGGTTGGCCCCGAGGGCGCCGACAATGAGGTCGGCGAAGCCATCGCCATCCACATCTCCGGCCGAGGCGACCGCTTTGCCACTGTTATGATTGGCCGCGACGCCATCGAGCCGGAAGCCGGTGGTGCCATTGAGGGTGGAGAGATTGATGGTCGAACTCCAGCCGCCCGATCTGCCGAAGACGACATAGCTGGAGCCGGAATCGCCGCCGTTCGGGTCGGCCTGGTAGGCACCGACAATCACATCGCCGTAGCCATCGCCATTCACATCGCCGGCCGAGGCGACGGAAGTGCCGCTGCTGTCATTCGCCGAGACGCCATCAAGCCGGAAGCCGGTGGTGCCATTCAGGCTGGAGAGGTTGATGCTCGAGTTCCAGCCGCTGGATTTGCCGAAGACGACATAGCTGGAGCCCGAAGCGCTGCCATTCGGGGCGGCGAAGTTGGCGCCGACAATGAGATCGGCGAAGCCATCGCCATTCACATCCCCGGCCGAGGCCACAGAATAGCCGCTGCTTTCTTGAACCGAGCCATCGAGCCGGAAGCCGCTGGTGCCGTTGAGGGTGGAGAGGTTGATGGTCGAATCCCAGCCGCTCGCCTTGCCGAAGACGACATAGGTGGAGCCCGAATTCGATACACCCGGGTCGGCCTGGAAGGCGCCGACAATGAGGTCGGCGAAGCCATCGCCATTCACATCCCCGGCCGAGGCGACGGAATTGCCGCTCTCGTCAGCGGCCGCGACGCCATCGAGCCGGAAGCCGGTGGTGCCATTGAGGGTGGAGAGGTTGATGGTCGAATCCCAGCCGCTCGCCTTGCCGAAGACGACATAGGTGGAGCCCGAATTCGATACACCCGGGTCGGCCTGGAAGGCGCCGACAATGAGGTCGGCGAAGCCATCGCCATTCACATCCCCGGCCGAGGCGACGGAGAAGCCGCTGCGGTCGTCGGCCGAGACGCCCTCAAGCCTGAAGCCCGTGGTGCCGTTGAGGGAGGAGAGGTTGATGCTCGAGCTCCAGCCGCTCGACCTGCCGAAGACCACATAGCTGGCGCCGGAACTGGAACCATTCGGGTCGGCCAGATAGGCGCCCACAATGACGTCGGCGAAGCCATCGCCATTCACATCCCCGGCCGAGGCCACGGAAATGCCACTGCTGTCACCGGCCGAGGCGCCATTGAGCCGGAAGCCGGTGGTGCCGTTGAGGCTGGAGAGATTGACGGTGCTGCTGAACGACATGGCATGCCTTCCACGGTTGTTTTGACGACCGCGCTTCGCACCCACGTCACGATTTCGTGAGCCAGTTACCTCGCCCCTCACATTGCAGTCAAGTTATCGCGGGCCATGTCAGACAATCGTCACGCATGCGTCGGGCAGCCGGCGGGCTATTCGGAAAGGTCGTTGGCCCCTGCCTCCCGCGGACTCCCGGGTTCAAAGGGCCTTTCGGCCCTTTGCCGGAGGGATTGGGAGGGCAGTGCCCTCCCAAGGGCCACGCTAAATGAACTGCCCGCGCAAAAACCCCAGCGCCGGCAGCGGCTTCCACTGCCGCGGCAGATCCGTCCGCCTGATCGGCGCCAGCGAGTAATGCGGCACTGGCTGCTCATTGCGTCGGAGAAAATCGACATAGGCCTGCACCTGCTGCGTCCGCCAGGCCATGTCAGCGGCGGCGGCGGCGTGGCTGCGGAACACCTCCGCCACCCGATGTCGCTTGCCCATGGAGGCCACAACCGCCCAGAGCGTGTCCTCGGCCGCGCTGTCGCGGCGATGCAGGCTGACAAGCTTGGCCGATGTCATATCCACAGCGACATGCTGATCCGCCCGGGGGCGAAAGGTCAAGCGGGATTGCCGCCGGCAGCACTTCGGTCAAGGCTGCGCGACCTTTATTCGGAGACCGCCATGCTGCCCGCGCGCGAACAGATCACCATCGGCTTTGCCCATGTCGCCTACAACTGCAAGGCCAGGCTGGCGCTGCGCCAGACCGGCATGCGGGCGCTGGAAGCCCGCAACGCCGCCGAGCTGGAGGCGATGCTGCCCGAGATCGACGTGCTCAGCCTGTCGGGCATGTGGCGCAACGATATTCCCGCCCGCGCGCCGAAACTCCGATTCGTGCAATCCATGAGTGCCGGGACCGATCAGTATGACCGTGCGGTCTTCGCCGCCCACGGCATGCGCCTCGCCAGTGCCGCGGGGGTGAATGCCAAGGCCGTCAGCGAACACGCCATGGCGCTGATGCTGGCCCTGACCCGCCGCCTGGTCGAGGCGCGCGACAACCAGCAGCAGAAGATCTGGCGCGGCATGATGAGCGACTTCGAAAAACGCGAGGATGAGCTGGCCGGCAAGACCTTGCTGGTCGTCGGCATGGGGCGAATCGGCGGGCGGCTGATCCGTCTGGCGAAGGCTTTCGAGATGCATGTCATCGGCGTGCGCGCCAACCCGGCCTCGGGCGCCGAGGGCGCGGATGAGGTGCATGGCATGGCCGCCCTGCCCGCGCTGCTCGCGCGCGCCGACATGGTGGTGCTGGTCTGCCCACTGACGCCCGAGACCACCGGGCTGATCGGCACCGCCGCACTGGCCGTCATGAAGCCCAGCGCCTACCTCATCAACTGCGCGCGCGGCAAAGTCTGCGACGAGCCGGCGCTGATCGCAGCCCTCACCGCCGGGCACATCCGCGGCGCGGCGCTGGATGTGACGGCCGAGGAGCCGCTGCCCGCCGAGTCGCCGCTCTGGACCCTGCCGAATGTCTTCATCACGCCGCACACCGCCGGCGAGACCTGCGCCTATGAGGATAATGTGGTCGATCTGCTGCTGGAGAATCTCGGGCGGCTGTGGCGCGGCGAGACCCAGCTCGCCAATCAGATCGTCTGATGTGCGGCCGCTACCTCCTCGCCCGGCCGGTGGCGGAGGTGGCGGCGTATTTCGACGTGGCCGGGCCGACGCCGAACCACCCGCCGAGCTGGAACATCGCCCCCACCCAGGACTGCCTGGTCATGCGGCGACACCCGCAAAGCGGCGAGCGGCATCTCGATGTGCTGCGCTGGGGCCTGGTGCCACGCTGGGCGAAGGACGCCGCCGGTGCCGCGCGGCTGATCAACGCCCGGGCCGACGGCATCGCGGAAAAGCCCAGTTTCCGCGAGGCCTTCGCCAGGCGCCGCTGCCTCGTGCCGATGGATGGGTTTTATGAGTGGCGCAGCGAAGGCAAACACAAGCAGCCCTTCGCCGTCGCCCTGCGCAGCGGCGAGCCCATGGCGGTGGCCGGCTTGTGGGAGGGCTGGCAGCAGCCCGATGGAACCTGGCTAAGAACCTATTCGGTGATCACGACCGAGGCGAATGCCCGCCAGGCGCTGGTGCATCATCGCATGCCGGCGATCCTGCCGCGCTGCGACTGGAAGGCCTGGCTGGGAGAGACGCCATGCGACGCTCCCCATGCCCTGCTGCGCCCATGCCCGCCCGATGACCTGGCCTTCTGGCCAGTCCCGGCACGGGTGGGACGTGTTGCGGAGAATGATGCGGGCCTTCTCGCCCGCGCCGATGTGGCGGTGCCGCCCGCACTGGACGACACCCCAGTCTACTGACCTTTACACCTCAATAGCCCTGACTGTGTCAGGGCTATTGAGGTGTAGCCAAGCTTGGACCGGCAATTCGGGCCCTGGGTGTTTTCGCCCCGGGCGATCGCGGGTCAGTCGTCGCGATGGACACGTTCCATGCGCTCATGCCGCTCCTGCGCCTCGATCGAGAGGGTGGCGACGGGGCGGGCTTCCAGGCGGCGCAGGCCGATCGGCTCGCCGGTCTCCTCGCAATAGCCATAGGAGCCATTCTCGATCCGCTCGAGCGCCTGGTCGATCTTGCTGATCAGTTTCCGGGCGCGGTCGCGGGTGCGCAGTTCAAGTGCGCGATCGGTTTCGACGCTGGCCCTATCGGTCAGGTCGGCTTCGGTGATACCACCAGCGGAGAGGCTGCTGAGGGTTTCCCCAGCCTCGCGAAGCAGCTCATGCCGCCAACGCAGGAGCTTCTGCCGGAAATATTCCAGCTGAAGCGTGTTCATGAAATCTTCGTCTTCTAATGGACGATAATCCGGCGGGATTGTAACCAACATGGAAGAACTTCCCCTGCCATGGACAGGCCGGCCCGGCGCCAGCCCATCTTCGGCGGTCGCACCATAGGGGCTGGCCATTGGCTCGCCAAGGGGTTAGCGGCCGCGGGACTGGTATTCGCGTAATTTTCACCAAGATGACCGGGTGCTTTGCGCAATATCCACCCTCACGGGCGCGTGATCAATCCCGGTGGATCCCACGCCTCGCCAATTCGATTCTGGCGCGCAACGCCAGGCCCCGCAGCACCTCCGCCAGCGCCGGGTCCTCGCCATCCTCTCCTTCCAGCAACCCGACGAGCTGCTGCATGACCAATGGGTTGGATTTGCCGGCCAGGAGTTCGCGTTGCAGGCTGTCCAACCCCCGCAGCAGGGCGCCGCCGCGCCGCCGGGCCAATTGATCCCGCGGCGAGGCGACGGAGCCCACCAGGCCCGGCACCGCGGCCGCGCCCACCGCCATCACCGCGCCGCTGTGCTGCTGCCCCGGCACCCGAAACCCCGCCGCCGCAGCGTGCTGCGGCCCCGCCACCGCCGCCCCCTGCGGGCGAAAGGCCTGGCCAGTCCTGATGCGCATATCCATCCGCCCACTCCCCTGCTCACGGGCCCGGGGCCACGCGCGCCCCGAACCGAATCCGCCGCCCCCCCCTGGCGCATGCGCGCCGCCAACCCGGGGGAGCGCAGGCGCCGGCGGCATGCCTGCCCGAGCGGTTGCTCCACCGGAACCGGTGCAGTTGAAGCCGCTCCAGGCCAGCCGCTTGCCCTGCCACGGCACTTCCTGCCGGGCTGCCCCGGCCGCGGCGCTGGCACGCCGCTTGCGATTGCCCCGTCACGGACGCGCCCCCTGCCCTTCCGGGCCGGGCTTGCCACCGCTGAACGGAATTGGGTGATGCTACTGGGAAATTCTTGCCGATTGCCGAAGACGGCCGCGCTGGCGGCGCTGCTTTGCCTGCTGGCCGGCATGGCCGCGGCGCAGCCCGTGCGCATCAAGGACATCGCCGATATCGAGGGCGTGCGCGACAACCAGCTCGTCGGCTACGGCCTCGTGGTCGGGCTGAACGGCACCGGCGACAGGCTGCGCACCGCCATCTTCACCCGCCAATCCCTGGTCGGCATGCTGGAGCGGCTGGGGGTGAACACGCGCGACAATGAGAACCGGCTCGACACCCGCAACGTCGCCGCCGTCATGGTCACCGCCAACCTGCCCGCCTTTGCCCAGCCCGGCAGCCGCATCGATGTCGCGGTCAGCGCGCTGGCCGATGCCACCAACCTCACCGGCGGCACGCTTCTGGTCACGCCGCTGCTCGGCGCGGATGGCGAGGTCTATGCCGTGGCCCAGGGCGCCGTGGCCACGGGGGCGATCGCGGCCCGCGGCGCCGGCGCCTCGGTCAATCGCGGCGTGCCGACCTCGGCGCGGATTTCCTCCGGCGCCATCGTCGAGCGCGGCGTGCCCTTCGCACTCGCCGGCCGCGACCAGATGCGCCTGTCGCTGCGCAATCCCGACCTGACCACCGCGCGCCGCATGGCCACCGCCATCAACCGCGCCGCCGGCGAGGGCACGGCGCGCGCCACCGACCCGCGCACCGTCCTCCTCGCCCTGCGAGGGCGCGAACCGGTGACGCTGCTGACCGATATCGAGCAGCTGCGGGTCGAACCCGACCAGGTCGCCCGCGTCATCGTCGAGGAAGCCTCGGGCACCATCGTGATGGGCAATAATGTCCGGGTCTCCACGGTGGCCATCGCGCAGGGAAACCTCACCATCCGCATCACCGAGACGCCGCAGGTCAGCCAACCCGGCGCACTCTCCAATGGCGAGACGGTGGTGGTGCCGCGCACCCAGATCGAGGTGGATGACCAGGCCGAGCGCCGCCTGGGCGTGCTGCGCACCGGCGTCACGCTGCAGGAGCTGGTGCGCGGGCTGAACAGCCTGGGCGTCGGCCCGCGCGACCTCATCACCATCCTGCAATCGATCAAGGCCGCCGGCGCCCTGCAGGCCGAACTGGAGATCCGATGACCATATTGCCCGCCGCCACCAACCCTGCCGCCGCCACGCCGCGCATGCGCCAGGCCGCGCAGCAATTCGAGGGCCAGGTGCTGTCGCTGATGCTGCAACCCATCTTCGCCGCCGCCAGCAATGCCCGCTCGGCCTTCGGCGGCGGCGCGGCCGAGGCCCAATGGCAGCCCATGATGACCGAGGCCTATGCCAACCGCATGGCCCAGGCCGGCGGCCTCGGCCTGCGCGACATGGTGCTCGCCCACATGATCCGCATCCAGGAATCGCAACAGACCACCCAGGAGACACGCCCATGATGGA
The DNA here is from genome assembly GCA_964395305.1 of uncultured Rubritepida sp. Taxonomy (GTDB): domain Bacteria; phylum Pseudomonadota; class Alphaproteobacteria; order Acetobacterales; family Acetobacteraceae; genus Rhodovarius. The sequence continues at coordinate 16,856 of CAYNBM010000041.1, read as the reverse complement.
CGCAGTGATCACCGCCGGAACCCGCCTCGCCGATGCGCTGAAGGCCGAGAACGAGGCGCTCGCGGCGCTCGACCTCTCGCGCGCCGCCACCCTGGCCACCAGCAAGATGCAGGCCTCGGACGCCTTTGCCGCCGCCACCGCCGCGGCCGCGCGCACCGGCACCAGGGCGGTGGGCGAGGAGCGCGCCACCACCGCCGCCCTGGCCGAGCGGCTGCAGGCGCTGGGCGCGGAAAACCGCCGCCTGCTCGAACACGCCATCGCGCTGCAAAGCCGGGTGATCGAGACGATCGCCGGTGCCGCCCTGCCGCGCGCCGCGGCGCCGGGCTATGGCGCCATGGGCCGCGCCCGGATGCTGCGCCAGGCCCCGCCGATGGCGGTCTCGGCCCGGGTGTGACGTCGGGGGATGATCGACCGCTTCGGCGCGGCCGATCATGCTCATGACCCCTTCCTGTCGCCACATTCCCCGGGCATAGGCGGGGCATGGATCATGGCGGCGACAGCGAATGGATGGCGTTGCTGGCGGGCGGGGCGGCCGATGGCGAACTCGGCGCGCTGTTCGGCCCCATCCTGGCCACGCCCGGCACGCCCGATGGCTGCATGCTGGTCGGCCGCCTGGCGCAGACGCTCGACGGGCGCATCGCCACCGGCAACGGCGTCTCACAATGGATCGGCGGCCCGGGCGATCTGCGCCACACCCATCGGCTGCGGGCGCTGTGCGATGCGGTGGTGGTGGGTGCCGGCACGGTCGCGGCCGATGACCCGCTGCTGACCACCCGCCTGGTGTCCGGCCCCCATCCGCTGCGCGTGGTGCTCGACACCGAGGCCAGGCTGCCCGAGGGGCTGCGACTGTTCCAGGGCGGCCCGCCGACGCTGCTGGTGGTGGCGGAAGGCCAGGCCAGGCGGCCACGCCATGGCATGGCCGAGGTTCTGGCCCTCCCACGCGGGGCGGATGGCCGGCTCGACCTCGCGGCCCTGGTGGCCGCCCTGGCGGCGCGCGGGGCGAGACGGATCTTCATCGAGGGCGGTGGCGTCACCGTCTCGCGCTTCCTCATGGCCGGGCTGCTGGACCGGCTGCATGTCACCATCGCGCCCATCATCCTGGGCTCCGGCCGCCCCGCCTTCGCCCTGCCCGAGGCGCAATGCATCGCCGATGGGCTGCGGTTTTCCTGGACCATGCACGACATCGCGCCCGATCTGCTCTGCGACATCCCGCTCAACCGCGCCCGGCCGCCGCTATGCCGGTGACCGCGCGCGCGCTTTGGGTGGTGGCCCCCGGCCAGGTCGCGCTGCGCGACACGCCGCTGCCGCCGCGCGGGCCGGATGATCTGCTGATCCGCATGCTGGCCAGCGGTATCTCGCGCGGGACCGAGCGGCTGGTGCTGCACGACCGCGTGCCGGAGAACCAGCGCGCCACCATGCGCGCGCCCTTGCAGGAAGGCGATTTCGGCGGCGCGGTGAAATACGGCTACTGCGCCGTGGGCCTGGTGGAGGAAGGCGCGCTCGCCGGCCGCCGCGTCTTCGCCCTGGCCCCGCATCAGGAGCGGTTTTGCGCGCCCATCGGGCTTTGCGCCGTGCTGCCCGATGCCCTGCCCACCGCCCGCGCCGTGCTCGGCGCCAATATGGAAACCGCCGTGAATATCGTCTGGGATGCGCGGCCGCTGGCCGGCGAGCGCGCCCTGGTGGTCGGCGCCGGCGTGGTCGGGCTGCTCGCGGCCTTCCTGCTGGCGCAAATCCCGGGGATGGAGGTGGTGGTGACCGACCGCGATCTCTCCCGCGCCGGCATCGCCCAGGCCCTGGGCGCGACCTTCGCCGCACCGGACGCCGTGCCGGGCGAGCGGGAGCTGATCATCCACGCCTCGGCCAGCGAGGCCGGGCTGTGCCTGGCGCTGGACCGGGCCGGCTTCGAGGGCCGCATCATCGAGGCGAGCTGGTTCGGCGCCGCCCGCCCCGCCCTGCCGCTGGGCGAGAACTTTCATCAGAAGCGCCTGTCGCTCATCTCCACCCAGGTCGGCAGCGTGGCCACCGCCATGCGCGGCCGGCGCAGCCATGGCGAGCGCATGGCGCTGGCACTCCGGCTGCTCTGCGACGCGCGGCTGGACGCCCTGCTGGAAACCCCGGTGCCTTTCGACGCGTTGCCGGCGCTCTACGCCGGCTTGCTGGAAAAGCCCGCCCTTTGCCCTGTCATTTCCTACGGAGACCCCCTCTGATGTACAGCCTGACCGTCGTCGACCACATCATGGTCGCGCACAGTTTCCGCGGCGCCGAATTCGGCCCCGCCCAGCGCCTGCATGGCGCCACCTTCATCGTGGAGGCAGAATTCCGCGCCGCGACCATCGACCATCTCCATCTGCTGATCGATATCGGCCTGGCCAAGGACGAGCTGCGGAAAATCCTGTCCGCGATGGACTATCGCAACCTCGACACCGAGGAGGTTTTCGCCGGCCAGAACACCACCACGGAATACCTCGCCTTCCACATCCACGGCCTGCTGGCCGAGGCCTGCCGCGACGGCCGCATGGGCCCCGGCGCCGCCCAGGTCAACGGCATCAAGGTGCTGCTGCGCGAAAGCCACATCGCCTGGGCCGCCTTCGAGGGGCCGGTTGCGTGAAGCTGGCCCTGCTCGTCCCCGGGCCGTTCGAAACGCTCTCCGGCGGCTATCTCTATGACCGGCGCATGGTCGCGGGGCTGCGCGGCCTGGGCCATGATGTCACCGTGGTCGAGCTGGCTGGCCAGCACCCCATGCCCGACGCCGCCGCGCAAGCCTCGGCCGGGGCCGCGCTCGCCGCCCTGCCCGCGGATACCATCGTGGTGATCGACGGCCTCGGCCTGCCCGCCTTCGCGCCGCTGGCCGGCGAACTCGAAAACCGCCGCGCCATCGGCCTCATCCACCACCCCACCGCGCTGGAGACCGGCCAGAACGCCGAAGCGCTGCGGGCGCTGGAAATGGCGCTCTTCCCCGCCATGGCCCGGCTGATCGCCACATCCCGCCTCACAGCCGAGGGCCTCGCCGCCGATTTCGCCATCCCCCCCGCCCGCATCGGCGTGGTGGAGCCCGGCACCGACCCGGCCAGCCGCGCCCAGGGCACGGGCGAGCCGGTGCAGCTCGTCTCGGTCGCCAGCCTCACCCCGCGCAAGGGGCATGACGTGCTGCTTCGCGCCCTCGCGCGCCTCACCGATCTCGATTGGCGGCTGAACATCGTGGGCGGCGGCACGGACAGCGTGCATGGCCATGGCCTGGCCGCGCTGGCGGCCGAACTGGGCATCGCCCAGCGCGTGACCTTCAGCGGCCCGCTCTCCGGCCCGGCCCTCGATGCGGCCTATGACCGCGCCGATATCTTCGCCCTGGCCACCCATTGGGAAGGCTATGGCATGGCCGCCGCCGAGGCCCTGGCCCGCGGCCTGCCCTGCGCCATCACCCAGGGCGGCGCCATCGCCGATGTGGTGCCCAAAGCCGCCTGCGTCATGGCGCAGCCCGGCGACCACAATTCGCTCAGCCGCGCGCTGCGCCGGGTGATCTTCGACCCAGGCCTGCGCAGCCAGATGGCCGACGCCGCCTGGGAGGCCGCAGAAACCCTGCCGCGCTGGGAAGACCGCGCGGAAAAATTCGCCGCCGAACTGGAGCACGCCCTTGGCTGAAAACTTTTCCGGCGACTGGCTCGACCTGCGCGAACCGCACGACGCCGCGGCGCGCGACGAGATGCTGGCCATCAAACTCTCGGCCGCACTCCCCGCCCGCCCGCGCATCATGGACCTCGGCGCGGGCACCGGCGCGCTGCTGCGCTGGCTCGCCCTCTATATCGGCCGCCCGCAGGCCTGGACGCTGGTCGATGCCGATCCCGCCCTGATCGAACGCGCCTTCGACACGATTGCCGAACGCGCCGAAACCATGGGCTGGAAAGTCACTTCGCCGGGCCGCCGCACGATGCTGGTGCACACCCAAGCCGGCGCCTGGCGCGTCGAGGGCCTGCTGGCCGATTTGCGCGAGGCCCCGGCCAACCTGCCGCTGCACAGCGTGGATGCGGTGGTGAACACGGCGCTCTGCGACCTCGTCAGCGAGCCCTGGCTCGAGCGCATGGCCGCGGCCTGCACCGCCCGCAAGATCCCCTTTTACGCCGCGCTGAACGTGACGGGCTGCGCCCGCTTCATCCCGCCCCACCCGCATGACGCCTGGGTGCGCCGCGGCTTCCTGCGCGACCAGGCCCGCGACAAGGGTTTTTCCGGCCAGGCGCTGGGCCATGACGCCCCGGCCGCGATCGCCCGCGCCTTCTCGGCGCAGGGCTATGTGGTGGAACAAAGCCCCTCCCCCTGGCGCATCCCCCGCGCCTTCGCGCCGATGCTGGGCGAATTGGCGATGGGCTGCGCCGAGGCCGCGCTGCGCCACGAACGCCGCGAGGCCTGGCGGATCGAGGACTGGGCGGAGGACCGCGCCGACCAGGCCGCGATGCAGCGGCTGAGTGCGACGGTGCCGCATATGGATGTGCTGGCGCTGCCGGGGTGAATGGCCTGCGCCGCCCGTAGCCCGCAATCGCCCTGGGTGGAAACACCCAGGGCGAAAATTGCCGGGCCAAGCAAAGGCTAGACTCAAATCGCCCTGACACAGTCAGGGCGATTTGAGTCTAGGCGCCGGCCAGCGTCATCCCCTCGACACGAATAGTGGGCGCGTCGGTGCCCCGCCGGAACAGCAGGTCCGAGGCCGGGGTCATCTGCAGGAACATCTCCTGCAGCTTGCCGGCCACGGTGATTTCGCTCACCGCCTCGGCCAATTGCCCGTCGCGGATCATGAAGCCTGAGGCGCCGCGGCTGTAATCGCCGGTCACGCCATTGACGCTCATGCCGATCATCTCGGTGATGTAGAGCCCCTCCCGGATATCGGCGATCAATTCGGCCGGCGAGGCGGTGCCGGCGGCGAGCCAGAGGTTCGTGGCCGAAGGGCTGGGCGGCCCGCCCGTCCCCCGGCTGGCATGGCCGGTGCTGGCCAGGTTGAGCTGCCGGGCGCTGCGGCCATCCAGCAGCCAGCTCATCAGCACGCCGTCCTCGACCAGTGCGAGCGGCCGGCAGGGCGTGCCCTCGCTATCGAAGGGGCGCGAGCGCGGTCCGCGCGGGCGCGTCGCGTCATCCATCACGCGCAGCCCCGCCGCCAGCACGCGCTTGCCCATGCTGTCCTTGAGGAAGGAGGTGCCGCGCGCGACCGAGGCGCCGTTGATGGCGCTGGAGAGGTGCCCGACCAGGCTGCCCGAGACGCGGGGCGCATAGACCACGGGGATGCGCCCGGTGGCGGGCCGGCGGGGGTTGAGGCGGGCGACCGCCTGCTCCCCCGCGCGCCGGCCGATCAGCGCGGCATCCTCCAGATCGGCGAGATGGACGGCCGAGGAATAGTCGTAATCCCGCTCCATCGCCGTGCCGCTGCCGGCCAGCGCGGTGGCGGAGATGGAATGCCCGGTGCGGATGTATTCGCCGGCGAAGCCACTGGTCGAGACGATGGCGATGCGCAGCCTGTTCCAGCCCGCCTCGGCACCCTCGCTATTGGTCACGCCGGCGATGGCGAGGGCGGCTTCCTCGGCGATCCCCGCACGTTCGATCAGCGCCTCGGCGCTGGGCTCGCTGGGGTCATGCAGGTCAAGCGGGCCGGCATCGGGCGCGGCCAGCGCCGCGAGCAGGCCGCAAAACGGGTCAGCCGGCACCACGCGGGCCATGGCCACGGCCTGTTCGGCGAGGCGGGCGAAGCCGGCGGGGTCGGTGTCGCTGCTGCTGATGATGGCCTGGCGCTGGCCGATAAAAACCCGCAGGCCGATATCCAGCCCCTCGGCGCGCTCCAGATGCTCCAGCTTGCCCAGCCGGCGCTGGACCGAGAGGCTGGCATTTTCCACCAGCAGCGCATCGGCGGAATCGGCGCCTGCCTGGCGCGCGGCGGCGAGCAGCGCGGCCAGCCTGTCCAGCCCGTTCATGCCGCCAGCCTGTCGCTGATATGGCCCAGCCCCGGCACCTTCCCCGCCGGCCCCAGCGCGGCCAGCGTGGGCTTGCCTCGGAAGATTTTCGCGGCCACCGCCTGCACATCGGCCACCGTCACCGCGGCGATTTTTTGCTTGGTTTCCTCGGTGGGGATGATCCGGCCATACACCTGCCATTGCCGTGCCAGCTGTTCGCAGCGGCTGCCCGTGCTCTCCAGGCTCATCAGCAGCGAGGCGCGGAGCTGCGCCTTGGCGCGGTTCATCTCATCCTCGGTCACGTCATGCTGCACGCGCAGCAGCTCCTCCAAGGTGACGGGGATGAGTTCGGCCGCCTCCTTCTCGCCCGTGCCGGCATAGATGGCAAAGAGGCCACTGTCGTCGAAGGGCTGGGTGTAGCTGTAGATGGAATAGACCAGCCCCCGCTTCTCGCGGATTTCCTGGAACAGGCGCGACGACATGCCACCACCCAGCAGGGTGGAGAGCAGCATCGCGGCATGGCTGTCCGGGCTGCGATAGGCCACGCCCTCGAAGCCGAGCACGACATGCACCTGGTCCAGCTCGCGCTCCTCGCGATATTCGCCGCCGGTGTAGCGGGCGGGTTCCGGGGCGGGGGCGGCGAGCGCGGGCAGGCCGGCGAAATGGGTCTGGGCGAGTTGCAGAACGGCTGCGTGTTCCAGCGCGCCGGCGGCGGCCACGACCATGTTCGCCGGGCCGTAATGGGCCTGCATATAGCCGGTCAGCGCATCGCGCTTTATCTTCTTGATGATCTTCTCGTCGCCCAGGGTCGGCCGGCCCATCGCCTGATCGGCATAGGCGGTGTTCTGGAAATGGTCGAAGACGATATCATCCGGCGTGTCATTGGCCTGGCCGATTTCCTGCAGAATCACGCCGCGCTCGCGCTCCAGCTCCTCCGGCACGAAGGCGGAGTTGGTGAGGATATCGCCGATGATGTCGGCGGCCAGCGCCGTGTCTTCCTTCAGCACCTTGCAGTAATAGGCGGTGTTTTCGCGCGCGGTATAGGCGTTGATCTGCCCGCCGACATTCTCGATTTCCCGCGCGATGGCCGCGGCATCGCGCCGCGTGGTGCCCTTGAAGGCCATGTGCTCGAGGAAATGCGAGGCGCCATTGACCGCCGCCGCCTCATGCCGCGTGCCGGCGGCGACATAGGCGCCGAAGGAGACGGTCTCCACCCGCGGCATGGTCTCGGTGACGATGGTGAGGCCGCTGGGCAGGGTGGTGACCTGGATGGCGTCGTTGGACGAAGGTGAGGACAAGGCTGGGTTCCTGAGGGGGCGTTTGCATTGCATTTTGGCGGCAAACCGGGGCTGGCGCCATAGTAGGGCCGGTGAGCCGCTTCCGTGCATATTGGCAGCGCTGGGGATGTTTGCACGGTTTTTGCTGGATTTGTCCGTCCTGCTGGTGCGGGTTTCGGCTGTCAGCCTGTTCCGCACCACAACACAGGGCCTGAGCGTGGCGGGCCGGGTTGGATTCGCCCGGGGGGCTGACAGGCGTCCCGAATTCTTGTTCTACGGGCATTGGACATGAACAACGAGGCAGACCGCGATGCTGTGGATTCCCCTGACACTCCTCATGGCAGCGTTGATCGTCGCCGAAATTCTGCGTCAGCTGCGTCGCCCGGCGACCGGGTTGGCCAGCCTTGTGCTCGGCCTGGCATTCGCGCTCGGTGCTGTCGGGATGGTGGTGCTGCTGGTGAGCGAGCTTGAGCTCGACGCCGCCGGGCGTGCGCTGGAATGGTTCAACGCGGGCATCGCGTCGCAGCCGGCCCTGGTCACCACAGGCCTGGCCGGCGCTGGCCTGGCCTTGCTCCTTGGCGGGGCCACGCGGCTGGTCGACCGGGTTGCCCTGGCCGATCCGGACGGCCCGCTGCCCAGCACCGCCGCTCCCGGCCTGGCCTGCGGATTGGGCCTGCTGCTGTTGATCGCCACCTATACCCGGCTGTGATCGGCGGCGCGGCTGGCCTGGGCGGGCTGCCGGCTTCGATCAGCCGTCAGCACCAGCCACGCCCGCACCGCGCAACGCCAAGGCCCGCACCGGGTCATCGGTGGTGATGGAATGCGGCGCCAGGGCGAAGGCCAGCGCCAGCGCCTCGGCGGTGTCGGCCCGCCAGATATTGGTGGTGCCGGTGATGGCGGGCAGCACGCGTGGCAGTTCAGCGCTCTCCAGGCCGAAGCCCAGGCCGTTGCAGCCCAACCCCGCCGCATAGGCATTGAGCGACCGGGCGCTGTGCCAGGCCATGTCGGACGGGCGGACCAGCAGATCCATCTCGGGCATCTCTGCCTCGGCCAGGGTGGCGGGGAGGAAGGACATCAGGCGGATACGGGCGGGAAGGCGGGCGAGATCGGCCCGCACCGCGGCCAGCAGGGCGGGCACGTGGTGGTTCTGGTGATCGGCCTTGATTTCCAGCCGCAGCAGTTTTTTCGAGGCCGCCACAAGTTCCAGCAGCGCGGCCAGGGTGGGCAGGCCCTCATCCAGCCCGCGCAGCCTGGTGGCCGCCAGCTCAGCGGCGGTCCGGTGGGCAATAGGGCCATGGCCCTCGGTGGTGCGATCCAGCGTCGCGTCGTGATGCACCATGGCGACACCATCGGCGGAGAGATGGACATCGCATTCCACCTCCTCGATCGGCAAAGCGAGGGCGTGGCGGAAGGCGGTGAGCGAGTTTTCCGGCCAGAGCAGGGCGCCGCCGCGATGGGCGCAGATTGTGATCACGCGGGTTGCACGATCAGCTTCAGACCCATGCTGCGCAGCACCTTCAACACCGTGGCAAGTTCGGGATTTCCATTCTCGCTGAGCGATTTGTAGAGCGACTCCCGACCGAGGCCGCTGTCGCGCGCCACCGCGCTCATCCCTCGGGCACGCGCGACGACGCCGAGCGCCGCGGCGATTTCAACTGGATCGCCCTCCGCGAGGGACAGCGAAAGATATTCGGCCTGGGCTTCCGGGCTGTCGAGAAACTCGGCGGCATCGAAAGGAATGGTCTCCAAAGGCATTACATATCCTCCAAACTGGCGGCCAGCTCCCAGGCCCGGGCAATATCCCTTTGCTGGCTGCCCTTGGTTCCACCGCATAGCAGAATCACCAGCGCGTCACCCCGTTGCACGAAATACACCCGGTAGCCCGGACCATGGTCGATCCGCATCTCCTGAACGCCCTGCCCGACCGGCTTGATGTCACCCAGCAAACCGCGCTGGAACCGCTCGATCCGCTTGGCGATCCGCGCCTTCGCGATACCGTCGCGCAGGCCATCACGCCAGCGCGCAAACTCCAGGGTCAGCCTGACTTCCATCAGTATCCCATGAGATACGAAAAGTCAAGCATTTCGCCGCGCATGCGCCCGCACAAACGCCTCAATCGGCTCCAGCGCATTGGGCAGCACGGTGAAGCGCTCCTCCCGCTCATAGAGATCGGCGAGATGGGGCGGCAGCGCCGGCGCCTCGCCCAGCGCCTCGCGCACGGCATCGGGGAATTTCGCGGGATGCGCGGTGGCGGCGATGATCACCGGGACATCCGCGGCGCCCTGATACGCCCGCGCCGCCGCCGTCCCCACCGCCGTGTGCGGGTCCGCCACATAGCCGCTCTCGCGCTTCAGCCGGCGCATTTCTTCGAGCGTCCCGGCATCATCCAGCGTGAAGCCCTGGAAGCGCGCCGTGGCCGCCCGCCAGGCCGCATCGGGCACCGGCATCCGCCCCTCGGCGCGGAAGCGCGCCATCTGTTCGGCCGTGGCCGCCGCGTCGCGGCCGAGCAGTTCGAACAGCAGTCGCTCGAAATTGCTGCTCACCTGGATGTCCATGCTGGGCGACAGGCTGGGCTCCACCGGCCTGGCCGACATGTCATTGCTGGTCAGGAAGCGCGAGAGGATATCGTTGCGGTTGGAACCGATAATGAAGCGTTCGATCGGCAGCCCCATCCGCATCGCGCCATAGGCCGCCAGGACATTGCCGAAATTGCCGGTGGGCACGCTGACGGCCACCGGCCGGTCCGGCGCGCCCAGCGCCAGCGCGGCCGCGGCGTAATAGGGGATCTGCGCCGCGATGCGCGCCCAGTTGATGCTGTTCACCGCGGCCAGTCTCATCTCGCCCCGGAACGGCGCGTCGTTGAACATCGCCTTCACCGCGTCCTGGCAATCATCGAAGCTGCCCTGGATCGCCAGGTTCGCCACATTGGGCGAGAGCACCGTCGTCATCTGCCGGCGCTGGACTTCACTCGTGCGGTTCTCGGGATGGAGGATGACGATGTCGATGGCCGCACGGTCACGGCAGGCCTCGATGGCGGCGGAGCCGGTATCGCCGCTGGTCGCACCCACGATGGTGATACGCTGCCCGCTGCGTTCCAGCACATGGTCGAAGAGCCGGCCGAGCAATTGCAGCGCCACATCCTTGAAGGCCAGGGTCGGCCCATGGAACAGCTCCAGCGCGAAATGCCGCTCATCCAGCTGCACCAGCGGCACCACAGCGGCATGGGCGAAGCTGGCATAGGATTCCCGGCACATCCGCCGCAGATCCGCCTCGGCCACCGCCTCGCCCATGAAGGGCAGCAGCAGGCGCGTCGCCAGCTCGGCATAGGGCAGGCCGCGCAGCGCGCGCCATTCATCGGGCGAGAGCACCGGCCAGGTCTCAGGCATGAACAGCCCGCCATCCTCGGCGAGACCGGCCAGCAGGACACCTTCGAAGCCGCGGGGTGCGGCCTGGCCGCGGGTGGATATGTAGCGCATGGCCGGGCTTATAGACCGGCCGCGATCAATCAGTCAGGTAGCGCCGGGTGAGATGGGCGGTGAAATCCGACGGGTCCAGCGGCTTGCCGGTGGCCGCCCGCAACAGGTCCTGGAAGCCCAGCCGGCTGCCGGCCGCATGCACATTCGCCCGCAGCCAGCCCAGCAGGGGCGCGGCATCGCCCTGCCCCAGGGCCGCGTCCAGCCCGGGGGTGGCGGCGCGCGCGGCCTTCATCAGCTGGGCCGCCGCCATCGCACCCAGGGTGTAGCTCGGGAAATAGCCGAAGGCGCCGTCATGCCAGTGGATGTCCTGCAGGCAGCCCCGCGCATCATCGGGCGGCGTGATGCCGAGCAGGCGATGCAGCCCCTCGCCCCATGCGCCCGGCAGCTCCGCCACCTGGAGCTCGCCCGCGATCAGCGCCCGCTCAAGCCGGAAGCGCAGGATGACATGGGCGGGATAGGTAATCTCATCGGCATCGACGCGGATGAAGCCCGGCGCCACATGCCGCCAGAGTTTTTGCAGGTTTTCGCCCGCATAGGCGGCGGGGTCACTGCCATAACCCGCCAGCAGCTGCTGCCCCAGAAAGCCCAGAAAATCATCGCCCCGGCAGGCCTGCATCTCGATGATCAGCGACTGGCTTTCATGCGCCGCCATGCCAGCGGCCTCGCCCACGGGCTGGCGCCGGAACGCCTCGGGCAGGCCGCGCTCGTAGAGCGCGTGTCCGGTCTCATGCAGCACGCCCAGCAGCGCCTGGGCGACATCGCCCTCATGGTAGCGCGTGGTGATGCGCACATCACTGGGCGTGCCGCCGCAGAAGGGGTGGGTGCTCTCATCCAGCCGGGCATGGCTGTATTCCAGGCCCATGCGCGCGCTCATCGCCTGGGCCATCGCCTTCTGGGTGGCCACGGGGAATGGGCCGGGCAGCGGAATGGCGGGGCCGCGCTTCGCCTGGATATCCAGCGCGCGCGGCAGGGCATCGGCCAGGAATTGCTCATAGGTGGCGAAGATCGGCTCGACCTCGGCCGCGGTCACGCCACGCTGGAAGCCATCCATCAGCGCATCATAGGGGCTGAGGCCGAGCGCGGCGGAGAGCGCCTGCGCCGTCTCGCGCTGCAGCCGCACCACCTCCTCCAGCGCCGGGCGCACCATGGCGAAATCGGAGGTTCTTCGGGCCTCGCGCCAGATTTTCTCACAAGCGGAATTGGCGAGCGACGTCGCCTCCACCAGCGCGGTCGGCAGGGCGGTGGCGCGGATATGGGCGTGGCGCATCAGGGCCAGATTGGCCTGATCCCATTCGCCATCGGCCTCGGCATGGGCGAGGTCCTCGGTCACTTCGGGCGCGATGGCCAGGTCGTGCATCATGCCGGCCAGCAGGGCGAGCTGGTCGCCGCGCGCGGCCCCGCCGCCCGGCGGCATCATCGCCGAGGCATCCCAACCCAGCATGGCCGAGGCCTCGCCCAGGGTGGCGATGCGGGCATGGCGGGTCTTCAGGCGTTGATAGGCGGCGTTCATGGCGTGCGGATCCGTCGAGAGGCCCAGAGCAGGAAAATCCCGGTCCAGGCCAGGGCGAGGCCGAACCAGGTGATGGCATAGCCGAGATGGGGGTTGTTCGGGCTGGGAAAACCGCTGGCGGGGCTGGGCACACCGCCCTGGTTGGGCGCCGGCGTGCTGCCCAAGCCGCCATCGGGCCGGGCGCGGCCCGGCAGCACCACGGTCAGGCCGAAAGGCGCCACCGGCAGCCCCAGGGCGGTGCCCATGGCCGGCACGTCGAAATTGTGAAAGCGCCGCGTCGCCGGGCTGTCGCTGGCCGAGAGCGGGCCGGGGCGCTCCGATGGGCGCATATAGCCCTGCACCGTCACCACGCCTTCGGGGCGGAGGATGCCGGCGCGGTCCAGCGGCACCCAACCGCGCTCGACCAGCAAAGCGGGCGCGCCCTCGCGCTCCAGCGGCGTGATCAGCGCCGCACCGAGCGTGGTGCCGCGCACCTCGCTGCCCAGCAGCACTTCGAGGTCATGGCGGAACCGCCCGCTGTCGATGATATGAGCGAAGGGCGGCGGGTCGACCGCCGAAATCGGCGGCCCCGACTGCGCGCTGGCGAGGTCCTGCAACAGGGCGGTCTTCCACCCCATCCGCTGGACCTGCCAGATGCCCAGCGAGAGCAGCGCCGCCAGCACCGGCAGCGCCAGAAAACTCGGCAGCACGATGCGCCGCCACTGCAAGATGGGGGCGCCGCCCCCGCCTTGGCTCAATGGCCGGTGGCGCCGGCGCCCAGCACGTAGATCGACACGAAGAGGAAGAGCCACACCACGTCGACGAAATGCCAGTACCAGGCCGCCGCCTCGAAGCCGAAATGCTTCTCCGGCGTGAACTGCCCAGCCATCGCCCGGAACAGGCAGACGGCGAGGAAGATGGTGCCGATAATCACGTGGAAGCCGTGGAAGCCGGTGGCCAGGAAGAAGGTGGAGGAGTAAATGCCGCCGCCGGCGAAGGCGAAGGGCGCCTCGTAGTATTCCAAAGCCTGCAACGCGGTGAAGCTCACGCCCAGCAGCACGGTCAGTGCCAGGCCCTGGATCAGCGCGCGGCGGTCATTGTGGATGACGCCGTGATGCGCCCAGGTCACCGTGCAGCCGGACAGCAGCAGGATCAGCGTGTTGAGCAGCGGCAGGTGGAAAGGGTCGAAGGTGGTGATGCCGGCGGGCGGCCAGACCGCATGCTCGGCGCCCGAGACATGCTCGGGGAAGATGGCGAAGTGGAAATAGGCCCAGAAGAAGGCCACGAAAAACATCACCTCCGAGGCGATGAACAGCATCATGCCATAGCGCAGGCCCAGCCGCACGATGGGCGTGTGCACGCCGGGCTGCCGGCTTTCCTTCAGCACGTCGCGCCACCACATGAACATGGTGAAGAGCAGGCCGGCGAGGCCGGCGAGGAACACCCAGCGGTTGCCCTCATGCGCGTTCAGAATGATGCCGAAGAGCAAGGCACCACCCGAAAACGCCCCCACGAGCGGCCAGGGCGAGGGATCGACGAGGTGATAGGGGTGCTTGTGCGGCGGAGCGGGCTCACTGCCGGCAGTGGCTGGGCCGTGCTCGGCGGTGGCGGCGGGGGCGGAACTGGCCATTCTCAATCCTGATTCCCGGGCCTGTGACGACCCTTTGTTCTGCGCCGCAACATCGCTGCAAACGCGCCGTTGATCAACCCGTCAGCGGGTGGAACCGGTGCCGATATGAGGCCCAGCATTGGCGAGGGTGCCGGCGCGTTCGGCATCGGCCAGGGTGCGGAAGAAGGTGTAGCTGACGGTGATGTTGCGCACGCCGCGGGCCTGCGCATCGTCGAGAATTTTCGGATCCACCCAGAAGGCGAGGGGCATGTCCACACTCTGGCCCGGTTCGAGTGTCTGTTCGGTGAAGCAGAAGCAGGCGGTCTTGTGGAAATAGCGGCCGACGATGTCGGGCGTGACATTGTAGGTGGAGATGCCGGTGACGGGCTGCGCGCTGTCGTTTCGGGCGGTGTAGAAGGCCACCCCCTCCTCGCCCAATGCCAGCGGCATCGACACCTGCTGCGGCGCGAAATGCCAGGGCAGGCCGGGATGGGTGGAGGCGACGAAACGGATGTTGATGGTGGTATTGGCCACCGCCCCGGGGGCCGCGGTGCCCAGCATGGGCGTGCCGCCGAAGCCGGTGGCGCGGCAGAACAGGTCATAGAGCGGCACGGCGGCGAAGGACAGGCCCACCATGAAGCCGACAAAGCCCATGGCGCCGAACAGCGTGCGGCGGTTGCGCCGCGCCAGTGCGTCGGACGTCGTCATGGCGAGCGAGACCCGGGATAGCTGGGCAGAGCCGACAAATCCTGCGCCCAGCCGATGGCGTCGGCCGTGAAGATCTGGTCGATGGGCGGAATGGCGGCGGGGTCGTCCAGGGTGGCGATGGCGACATCGATCCCCTCCGGCGCATGGTCGCCCTCATATGTCATCGCCGTGCCGCAGCGGCCGCAAAAGCCGCGCACGGCAATGGTGCTCGACCGGTAGAGCGTGGGCCTGGCAGCGTCAAAGGCGAGATTTTCACGGCGAAAGGTGACGAAAGCCATATATGGCGCGCCGGCGGCCCTGCGGCACATCGAACAGTGACAAATCGAGGCGTCGCGCATCGGCCCGCCCGCCCGGTACCGGATCGCGCCGCATAAGCATCCGCCGGTGAAGACTGCCTCAGCCACGCAGCAACCGCGCGACGGAAATGAAATAGAACAGCACCACCAGCGCCACCAGCGCCACCAGGATGGCCCAGTTGCGCTGCCGGCGGCGGCGCAGGAATTCTGCGCCCCCCTGCTCCATATCCGGGGTCATGCCAGCACCAGGTGATCGACCACCAGCACACCCAGCAGGATGAAGAGGTAGCTGATGGAATATTTGAAGCACTTCTTCGCGGGAAGGTCGTTGGTCAGGCTGCGCCCAGCCTCGTCCTGCGCGTCCGTCCACACCGCCCAGGCGTGCCTGAGGAACCAAAGCCCCAGCAGCAGCGCGGAGACGCCATAGATCCAGCCGGAAAACCCCATGAACCAGGGGGCGAGCGCCACCGGCAGCAGCGCCACCGTATAGACCAGCACCTGCTTGCGGGTTTCCCGCGCGCCGGACACCACGGGCAGCATCGGCACCCCCGCGCGGGCGTAATCGGCATGCGCGAAAAGCGACAACGCCCAGAAATGCGGCGGGGTCCAGAAGAAGATGATCGCAAAGAGCACCAGCGGCTCGGGCGCGAAGGAGCCCGTCACCGCCACCCAGCCGATCAGCGGCGGAAAGGCGCCGGCAGCACCCCCGATGACGATATTTTGCGGCGTCCGGCGCTTCAGCCAGACCGTGTAGACGAAGACGTAGAACAGGATGGACGAGGCCAGCACGATGGCGGCCAACCAGTTGGTGGCCAGCCCCATCAGCGCCACCGAGAACACCGCCAGCCCCACGCCATAGGCCAGCGCCGAATCGGCCGCGATGCGGCCGGCGGGGATCGGGCGATTCTGCGTCCGGCGCATCACCGCGTCGATGTCGCGGTCATACCACATGTTGATCGCCCCGGCCGCGCCGGCGGCAATGGTGATGCAGAGAATGGCGGTGATGGCCAGCACGGGATGCATCGCCCCCGGCGCCACCAACAGCCCCGCCACACCGGAATAGACCACCAGCGAAAGCACCCGCGGCTTGAGCAGGGTGAACCAATCCCGCACCTCGGAACCGGCCGCAAGGTCCGACCGCGACTGGCCACTTCCGGCCAGCGCGTTAATCGGCCCGGACAATGCATCAAGGGGGGCAGAAGCCCCCCCCACGCGGTCATTGATGGCCGTATCGCTCATCGTATTGTCACCTCAGGCGGCGCATCAGCGGATGCGCGGCAGTTCCTCGAATGTGTGGAAGGCGGGCGGGCTGGGGACCTGCCACTCCAGCGTCGTCGCACCCTCGCCCCAGGGGTTGGCGGCCGCCACGGCGCCGCGGCGGAAGGTCACGTACATCACGTAGAAGAAGAAGACGAAGCTGGCGACGGAGACGTAGGAACCCATCGAGGCCACGAAATTCCAGCCCCAATGCGCATCGGCGTAATCGGGGTAGCGGCGCGGCATGCCCTGGTTGCCCAGGAAGTGCATGGGGAAGAAGGTCAGGTTCACGCCCACGAAAGTCAGCCAGAAGTGAATCTTGCCGAGCTTCTCCGGATACTGCCGGCCCGACATCTTGCCGATCCAGTAGTAGATGCCGCAATAAATCCCGAACACCGCCCCCAGCGACAGCACATAATGGAAATGCGCCACCACGTAATAGGTGTTGTGCAGGATCTGGGTGATCGAGGCATTGGCCAGCACCACGCCCGTCACCCCGCCCACGGTGAAGAGGAAAATGAAGCCGATGGCAAACAGCATCGGCGTGTCATAGCGCATGGACCCGCCCCACATCGTGGCGATCCAGGAGAAGATCTTCACGCCCGTGGGGACGGCGATGACCATCGTCGCGGCCATGAAGTAAGCGCGCGTGTCGACATCCATGCCCGAGGTGTACATGTGGTGCGCCCAGACCACAAAGCCGACCACGCCGATGGCGACCATGGCATAGGCCATGCCGAGATAGCCGAAGACCGGTTTCTTCGAGAAGGTCGAGACCACATGGCTCACGATGCGGAAGGCCGGCAGGATCATGATGTAG
>CAYNBM010000040.1:0-40128 GCA_964395305.1 uncultured Rubritepida sp. | reverse complement strand
TGTCGCGGTCCTCGCTGAAGATGGTGTCATCGCCAGTGCCGGCCAGGATGGTGTCGTAGCCCGGGCCGCCATCGATCAGGTCATCGCCGGCGCCTGTGGAGAAGTAATCATTCAGCACGCCGCCGGTGACGCTGTCCTCCTGCGTGAGCGAATAGCTGGTGAAGCGGATGCGCTCGATGGAGGTGAAGCTGTTGCCATTGGGCAGCAGGTTGCCCAGCACGCCGGGGTGTAACAGGCTGAAATTGGCGCCGATTGTGCCCAGGCCGGCGATGGTGAAGACCTCCAACGTGTCCACGCCGCTGCCGCCATCGATGTCATCGTCGTAATCGGTGACAAGAAGGCGGATCAGGTCGTCGCCCGACTCGCCGAACAGCCGGTCATGGCCGTCGGCGCCACGGATCGTGTCATTGCCCCAGCCGCCGCGCAGCTGGTCATCGCCATCGCTGCCGGTGATGCTGTCACTGCCGAAGCCGGAGAAGAAGGTGACGACCTCCACGCCGTTGATCGTGGTGCCGTCCGCCAGCGTCACGCCGATGACGGCGGCGTTGCGGAAATCGACGTCGAAATCAAGGCTGGAGCCGGTGCGGCTGAGCAGCAGGACATCATTTCCGCTGCCGCCCAGGATCGCATCGGCCTGGTCTGTCGCCAGCGAGAAAAGCTCGTCATCGCCCGCGCCGCCCGAGAGGCTGTCCTGCCCGGTGCCGGCGAAGAGCGCGTCATTGCCGTCGCCGCCCAGGATATCATCATTGCCGCTGCCGCCGGTCAGGAAATCGATGCCGTCGGCACCTTCGATGGTGTCGTTGCCGGCATCGCCATAGAGCGTGTCGTTGCCGCCGCCGCCATACATGTAGTCATTGCCGGCATCGCCATTGACCTTATTGGCCAGGGTATTGCCGATGAGGATGTCGTTGCCGCCGAAGAGATGGCCGTCCGGGTCGCCGTCTTTGCCCAGCACCGTGTCCTGGTTGTCGGTGAGGAACACGATGTCGTCGCCATCGGAGGCGGAGGCGAAGCGCTCGTAGCGGAAATACAGGCTCTCGGTCTGCGGCGCGAAGGACAGGCTGAGCGACTTGTCGTAGAGCGGCAGCCGCGGTGTCTGCCATCCCGTGCTGTCGGGGATGGAATAGGTCAGCAGCGGGCCGAAGCCCAAAGAGAAATCGTAGAAATTGGTGTTGTTGATCGAAGCCGAGAGCGCGGCCAGATCAATACGCCCATTCAGCTTGACTCCAGCCTCGGAGGTATAGGTGCCGAACAGCGTATAGGTCGCCTGTACCTCCTCGACACCCTGGCCAGATTGCGGGGTCTCGATGTCAAAGCTCTCGCCGAGCACGCCGGAGAGGCGCTGGCCGGTGATGGGGACATAGAGGTCGACCTTGACCGTTTCCGGCGTGAAGGTGAGGAGTTGGCTGCTGCGCAAGCCCGCCACCGCGACGGCTTGCAGCAGCGTCGCCTGGATGGTGGTGCCGGAGACCGGCTCGAAGGTGTAGCTGGTGGAAATGCCGGTGAGCTCGGCGATCTTCTGGGTGATGTCGAGGCTGATCTGGGCAAAATTGCTGGGGTCATCGCCCTCCAGCGAAATGCTCGGCCTGGCGCCAGTGCCCACCTGCTGGGCGCCAAAATTCGAGGGACCGGGGAGGTGGACCGAGCCGGTGACCGCGCCCGCATTCACATCCCAGGACGGGTCGCCGGCCCCGATATGGATGAGGTTGATGGTGTCGGATGTGTCCAGGATGGTCGTGCCGCCCAGGCTCAGATCCCAGCTGTCGAGCCAGAGATCCACCTCGATGCCGATATTCAGCATGCTAAGCTTCACATTGTAGAAGAAGTCGACGTCCAGCATATTGGCCTGGATGTTCGGCGCCGTGGTGGTGAAGTAGCTGCCCGTGCGCACCATCGTTGAGGTGTCGAGATGGGCATTGCTGTTGAGGTAAAAGGGCAGGCCATCGGTCGGCGGCACCGGCACGGAATTGGGGTTGGTGGTACCGGTGAAGACAGGCGAGGCCAGGGTATAGCCGATATTGGCGGAGCCGAAATCGGTCTGCAGAGTCACCCGGATGCCGGCATTGGCATAGACGTTGAGGTCGGCGCCGATATTGGCCGGGCCGATGCCATAGCCCACCCGCTGGGTGACATCGAGGGTGAATTGCAGGTCATCCCAGACATAGGTCGCAACCCCGGGAATGGGCAGCGCGAACATGTTGACACTGCTGATGCTGAATGCGGGCAAGCTGGAATTCCTCCATCAGGAGTGGCCTGCGGCTTGCTGCCGCTTCGTGACCATCCAAAACAAATAGTCAGGCAATGCGAAGGATTGCCCAAGTTGCGAACGTTTGCCAATCGGTGATCAACCCAGTTCGAAGCTGGTGATAGCGAAGATGTTTTGGCGGTTCATGGCCGGGGGCGGCCCGGCATACATCCGCGCGGTCTCGAAAACCCTGGGCATCCCCAGCGCATGGGCCAGCCGCACCGCGCCCGGCTGGTCCTCCGGCACATCCAGCGTCAGCGGGCCATGGCCGTGCTGGCCGAGGCCCGCCAGCAGCAGCGCGGCATCGTCCTGGGTCTGCGCGAAGAGCGGGCCGATCTTCACCCCCTCCCGGCAGGGCCGCGCCACGCCGAAGCCGCGCAGCCCCCCGCCATCCCGTCCGGGAAGCGCGAGGGCGAGATGCCCTGGCGTGTCGATCCAGGCGCGGAGAAAGGCAGGGCGGGGGCAGCCAAAACATTCCGCATCATAAGACAGCAGCGCCTCGAAGGGCACGGCGGCGGCTGGCGACAAGGGCTTGGCCGGCGGCGCCGGCCGGTTGTGGCCGACATAGCGGGCATTGTTCCAGGCCAGGGCAAAACCCGACTTCCGGTAATTCGCCTGCTGCGCCACCACCCCGTCCAGCCCGACGACGCGTCCTTCCAGCCGCGCCATCGCGGCCTGCCACAGCGCCAGCCCGTAGCCCCGGCCGCGCGCCGCGGGGGCTGCGATGTAGAAGCCGATGAAGCCCAGGTCAGCGCCGTAGCGCACCGCCGATATGCAGGCGAGGATGTCGCCATCCCGCTCAGCCAGCAGGAAGCCGCCGGGATCCTCTGCCAGGAAGGCCGGCAGGTCGGCCAGGCCGGGGTTCCAGCCCTCCCGGGCGGCCCATTCCACGGCCAGTGGCACCTCGGCCTCGGTCATCGCGCGGATGTTCAGCATGGCGCGAGGTTAAGCCGGCCCGTGGCGCCCTGGAAACCCGCTGCCCGATCGCACGTTGCTTCTCCGCCATGCCGGAGAATGCCATGCCCCTTCTTGCCCTGATCACCATCCTGCCGCTGCTGGCCACGCCGGTGCAGGCCACTCTGCCCGCCGAGGCGACGGAGCCGGTCCTGCACACATCCCCGGCGCTGCCGCCCAGCGGCCGTCAGACCCGCCGGATTGTCGTGGCCGAGGAGGTTCGCCGCGACTATGCCGGCGCCACGGTGCGGGAGATGTTCAACATCGCCGCGACCGAGGCCCTGCCGCCGCAGCCCCTCGATGTCGCGGGCCGGCCCGCCCTGCGCTACCTCGCGCAATGGCCCGCCGGCGATGGCGGCCTGCCGGTCCAGCACGACGTCATCATCGTCTTCGACACCGAGGCCACGCATCTTCTCTGGGCCCGCAGGACCCGCGGCGAGGGACCATCGGCGGCGCTGGACCGGCTGCGGGACGAGTTGCGGTTCCGCTGATTTTCCCATTGCGAATGGCAGCGGAAACGCCATGCTGAGCGAATGGCCATCGCTCTCGCTTCCGCCCTCTCCTCGCCCGATCCCAGCCCGGCTGAATTGCTCGCCGCGCGCCCGATGCTGCGGATGGATCCCACCGCCGGCCTGTGTATCGAGGAGGTTCCGCTCGCCCGCCTGGCCGCGGCCGTTGGCAGCCCGACCTGGGTCTATTCGGCATCCACGCTGCGCCGCCGCGCCCGGGCGCTGACCGGTGCGCTGGAGGGTGCCGCCTTGCGCGCCCAGGTGCATTTCGCGGTGAAGGCCAACCCCAACCTGGCGGTGCTGGCGCTGTTGGCTTCCGAGGGCCTGGGCGCCGATATCGTCAGCGAGGGGGAGCTGCGCCAGGCCCGCGCCGCCGGCATTCCCGCTGGCCACATCGTCTTCTCCGGCGTGGGCAAGAGCGAGCGCGAGCTGCGCCTGGCGATCGCCGAGGATATCGCCCAGGTGAACCTGGAAAGCGCCGAGGAGGCGGAGATGCTCTCCGCACTCGCCGTCTCGCTGGGGCGGACCATGCGGGTGGCGCTGCGGGTGAACCCCGATGTCGACGCCAAGACGCATGCGAAGATCACCACGGGCAGGAGCGAGAACAAGTTCGGCGTCGACATCGCCCTCGCCCCCGCGCTCTACGCCCGCATCTCAGCCATGCCGGGGCTGGAGCCGGTGGGCCTGGCCGTGCATATCGGCAGCCAAATCACTCAGGGGGTGGGCGCCTATGCGGCGGCCTATCGCCGGCTGGGCGAGCTGGTGGTGGCGCTGCGCAGCCAGGGGCTGGCTGTGCCGCGGGTGGATTGCGGCGGGGGCCTGGGCATCGCCTATCGCGACGAGATGCCGGCCTCGCCCGAGGCGCTGGCGGGCGCCATTCATTCGGGTCTGGGCAATCTCGGGCTTGAGCTGATGCTGGAGCCGGGGCGCTGGATCTGCGGCCCGGCGGGCGTGCTGCTGTCACGCGTGGTGATCCAGAAGCAGGGCACGGCGCGGCGCTTCGTGGTGATCGACGCGGCGATGAACGACCTGCTGCGCCCGGCGATGTATGACAGCTGGCACGGCATCCTGCCGGTCTCGCCGCGTGCCTTCGCGGCCCCCCTGGCGCCGGCCGATGTCGTGGGCCCGGTCTGCGAAAGCTCGGACACCTTCACCCAGGGGCGCGCGCTGCCCGACCTGCCGGCGGGAGAATTGGTGGCGATTCTCGATGCCGGCGCCTATGGCGCCTCGATGAGCAGCACCTACAACGCCCGGCCCCTGGCCGCCGAGGTGCTCGTGCAGGGCGCCGATTGGTCCGTGGTGCGGGCCCGCCAGGGCTATGAGGCGCTGCTGGCCGGCAGCCACATCCCCGACTGGGTGCGCGGTTGATCCCGCCCGGGCTGCGGCGCAGGCGCCAACTCGCGCGCGCCGCACTCGCCTGGGAGCGGTTCTGGCCCGGCGCCTGGCCAGTGCTGGCGGTATTGGGAATCTTCGCGGTGGTGGCGCTGCTCGGCCTGCCGGCGCTGCTGCCGGCCTGGCTGCATGTCATCGGCCTGCTGGGGTTTGCGGCGGCGCTGGCCCTGCTGCTGCGCCGGGCGCGGCGAGGTTGGCGGGTGCCCGATGCGGCTTCGGCGGAACGGCGGCTGGAACGCGCCTCGGGCCTCAGCCACCGGCCGCTGGCCGCCATGGTCGACCGCCCGGCGGGGGATGACCCCATGGCCCTGGCAATCTGGCAGACGCATCAGGCCCGCATGGCCGCGCTGATCCGCCGGCTGCGGGTGGGCCTGCCGCGGCCCGGCCTTGCCGCGCGCGACCCGCGGGCGCTGCGCGCGGGGCTGCTGGTGGCGCTGGTCGCCGCCTTCGGCATTGCCGGCGATGCGGCGCCCGAGCGGCTGCGCCGCGCCTTCGTCCCCGCCTTCGCCGCGGCGCCGCCACCGGCGGCATTGCGGCTGGAGGCCTGGGTCACGCCGCCGGCCTATACCGGTGCGCCACCGATCTTCCTGGCCGAGACCGGCGGCAGCGCCACCGTCCCCGTGGGAAGCCGGCTGCAGGTCGCCGTCTCCGGCCGCGGCGGCGCGGCGCCGGAGCTCAGCGGCCCCGGCGGCACCACAACCCTGCGCAGCCTGGACGCCACCAGCTTCGCCGGCGGGATGGACCTGACCGAGGCCGGCCGCCTGCGGCTGACCCGCGAGGGCGCGGTGCTGGCGGAATGGAACCTCGCCGTGCAGGCCGATGCCCCGCCGCGGGTGAGCTTTCCCGAGGCCCCGGCCAGGGCGCAGCGCGGCCTGGCCATCCGCATCCCCTGGAAGGCCGAGGATGATTGGGGCGTGCAGAGCCTGCGCTTAGAGCTGCGCCTCGCCGCGCGGGGCGATGCGGCGCCCTTCGCCCAGGACATCCCGTTGCCGCCGGGCACCCCGCGCCAGGCGCGTGGCGTGGCGGCGCCCGATCTTTCCGCCCATCCCTGGGCCGGCCTGCCGGTGCGGCTGCGGCTGGCGGGTCTGGATGGCGCGGAGCAGGAGGGCGTCTCGAACGATGTCGAGCTGATCCTGCCCGAGCGCAGTTTCACCCATCCCGTCGCCCAGGCGCTGGTGAACATCCGCAAGGACCTCTCGGTGGCGCCCGAGGCGCGCGATGTCGCCCGTCGCGCGCTGGAACAGCTCTCCGCCGCGCCCGATGCCTTCGAGAATGACACGACCACGGCGCTCGGCCTGCGGGTCGCCCGCAACCGGCTGTTCCAGCGCCGCGCCAGCACGGTCGATGAGGCGCAGGAGCTGATGTGGGACATGGCGCTCGCGCTCGAGGAGGGCCGCGACAGCCGCACCGCCCGCGCCCTCGCCCAGGCCCAGCAGGCGCTGCGTGAGGCGCTGGAGCAGGCCGAACGACAAAACCAGGAGCGCGAGAACAACGACGCCACCCGGCAGGAGGCCGAGCGCCGCATCCAGGAGCTGCGCGAGGCCATCCGCCGCCACCTCGAGGCGATGAACGAACGCCTGCAGCGCGAGAATGCCGAAAGCCTGAGCGAGCTGCCGCAGAACCGCGCCGACCAGCGCGAGATCAACCGCCGCGCCGAACGCCTGCGCGAGGCCAATCGCGAGAACCGCATCCCGGACGCCCAGCGCGAACTGGCCGAACTCGAAGACATGCTCCGCAACCTGCAGGAAGGCCGCCAGGCCCGTGGCGAAAGCCCCGAGCGCCAGCAGCAGCGGCAACGCGGCCAGCAGCAGATGGGCGTGGTGCAGGACATGGTGCGCCGCCAGGGTGACATGCTCGACCGTGGCCAGCGCCGGGTCGAGAGCGAAGAGGCCCGCCGCGCCCAGCAGCGCCGTGGCCAGGGAGCCCAGAACCAGACGCCGCCCGGCGAGGCCCAGCCCGATACCGCCGATGCCCGGCGGCAGCGCGCCCTGCGCCGCGCGCTGGGCGAGCTCATGCAGCAATATGGCGACCTGACCGGCGAGGTGCCGGAAGCGCTGGGCCGTGCCGACCAGGCGATGCGCGAGGCGCAGGAGGCGCTGGGCGAGGGTGGCGATGCGCGTGACCCGCAACAGCGCGCCATGCGCCATTTGCAGGAAGGCGGCCGGCAGATGGCGCAGCAATTGCAGCGCCAATTCGGCCAGCAGCAGGGCGAGGGTGAGGGCGAGCCGGACGATTCCGACATGGCCGGCAACCCTGAGGAAGGCGGCGAGG
Source organism: uncultured Rubritepida sp. (assembly GCA_964395305.1). Lineage (GTDB taxonomy): Bacteria > Pseudomonadota > Alphaproteobacteria > Acetobacterales > Acetobacteraceae > Rhodovarius. The sequence continues at coordinate 32,757 of CAYNBM010000040.1, read as the reverse complement.
GCGAGGGCCGCGAGATGGGCGAGGGCCGCGACCCGCTGGGCCGCCGCGCCCGCGACGTGGCCGGCAATGCCGACCAGGGCAGCGACACCCGGGTGCCCGACGAGGCCGAGCAGCTGCGCACCCGCCGCATCCAGGACGAGCTTCGCCGGCGCGGCGCCGAGCGCGAGCGCGCCGCCGAGGAGCTGGATTATATCGAGCGGCTGCTCAGGCGTTTCTGAGAACGCCGGCGGCGATGGCTTGCCATCGCCGCGGCATCACGACGGAAGTTTGCGGTTAAATCGTCTGGTCGTTGGCGGTGCTGAAATGCGCCTCGCCATTGCGCCGGGTACGGTTCTCGCGGCCGGTGTTGCAATTGAACTCTCGGAACAGGTCGCTGCCGGGCTGGGTGACTTCGAGCTTGGCGCGGACGCGGCAGACCAGGCGTGGCGTGGCGCTTGCGCTGCCGCCATGCCAGCGGCGCAGCGCCTCGGCCCAGCCCAGCTCCTGGCCCCAGCGGGCCAGCATGCCGCCGGCCCAGTCGGCCGAGAGGCGGGCATCGAGCGGCCAGGAATCACCCCGGGCATGGACCCGGGCATTCACCTGCAGGCAGCCCGCCATGACGCTGCGGCGGCCGCCGGCGGCGCGCATCAGCGCACCCGCGACTTCCGCCGATTCCGGGAAGACGGCCCGGCCGCCGATGTTCAGCGCATAGGCATGCAGCCCGCTTTCCGACAGCGCGATGGCGGTGAGCAACCCGGCCGGCAGGCCGTGGATCTGTTCTGCCCGGCGGGTGGCGTCGAGGCAGGCGGCGCGGGGCGAGCCCTGGAAGACCGCTGACGTGGCGAAGGCGCCGGTGGCCACGGGCAGGAAATCCTGCGGCCGGTCGGGCATGCGCGGCGCCCGGGCATATTGGCTCCGGCTGGCGTGGCGGGCATGGGCATGGCGGCTGCGCGGGCTGCCGCGGGTGGCGGAGGTGCGGGTGCTGCGGTTCTGGGCGGCCTGGGCGCGGCCGCTGGTGGTGGCGCGCTGCCCGGTGGAGGCACGCTGTGCTGACGAACGCTGGGCGGCCGCATGGGGTGCAGCAGCACGGGGAGCGGAAGAACGGGAAGCGGCAGCACGGGGTGCGGAAGCATGCGGCGCGGCGGCGCGTGGGGTTGCGGTGGCGGCATGGCGGCGCGGGGCGCTGCTGCCCTCCGCCTGGGCCGGCCGCGCCTCCGACGGTCGCGCCTCGGCCGGAAGCGCCAAAGGCCCGCATGCCAGCGCGGCGGCGAGGGTCATGATCGCGATGCCACGCTGGGGAATTGGCGGTTCCATCACGCGTGGTGGGAGGGCCGGGTGGCGCTGGCCTTGTGGGGCCCGCGGAGCAATCTCGGTCATCATGTAATATCGGGTAGCATGGCGTGAAGACGGGAGGCAACCCTTGCCGGGTTTGGCCACTCCCCTCCGGCCAGCGGCCGGGGCATGCTGGGCTCAGGAACGGGAGAGACGCATGCACCTGTCCAGGCGCGCCCTGGCGCTTTGGCCTGCCGCTTCCCTCTTGCCCGCCGCGGCCATGGAGGGGCCAGTGACGCTGGTCGTCCCGTTCTCCGCCGGCGGCTCGGCCGATATGGCGGCGCGGGCCCTGGCCGCCCATCTGCCGGCGCTGCTGCCGGGCAACCCGGTCATTCAGGTGGAGAACCGGGCGGGCGCCTCGGGCGCCGTCGGCACCGCGGCGGTGCAGCGCGCGGCGCCGGATGGGCGGGTGCTGCTGCTGGCCCGCGTGGGGTCCTCCGCCATCCTGCCCGCCACCGATACCCGCACGCCCTTCGCCTGGGATGATTTCACCTTCCTCGGCCTGCTCGACCAGAACGCCTATGCCATCGCGGTGCGGGCCGATGCACCCTGGGCCGATCTGGCGGCGCTGGTGACCGCGCTGCGCGATGCGCCGGGCCGGTTGCGCTTCGCCACCTCCGGCCCCACCACGATCCTGGACCTGGGCGTGCGGCAGATGTTCATCGCCGCGGGGCTGGAGCTGGATGCGGCGACGGCGGTGGTGCTGCGCGGCGGCGGCGAGGCGGTGCAGGCGCTGCTGGATGGCCAGGTTCAGTTCATCGGCAACAACATGCCCGAGCTGGCGCCGCGGCTGCGTGAGGGCCGCCTTCGGGCGCTGGCGGTGTCGGGCGCGAGGCGGCTGGCGGAATTCCCCGCGGTGCCGACCATGGCCGAGGCCGGCTTCCCGGCGCTGGAGGAGCTGACGGGCTGGAGCGGCCTGGTCGGCCCGCCGGGCATGGCGCCGGAATTGGTGGCGCGCTGGGCGCAGGGCCTGGCGGCGCTGGGCCAGAACGCCGCCTGGCTGGCGGAGGTGGACCGGCAAAGCAGCCACGCCCTGCTGCTGCCGCCCGAGGAGACCCGCGCCTATATCGGCGCCCAGGTGGCGATGTATCGGGAACTGGCGCGGCGGCTGGGGCTGAATTGAGGTTTGTGGGTTGACTTTTTCCGGTAAATAGTCCTATAAACCTCGGCTTTTCGCTGTTTCGACAACCGCAGCAGGCTGCCCGCACCTCCCACCCTTCGGGGGGTCGGTAACTTGTCCGTTTTCGTGTGTTTGAAACGGTGACATGTCCAAAGCATGGGGCCAGGGCCTCAGTGCAAGGCCGCCCCGGCCACCGGAATGCAGCCCGGCCCGGGCCGTCTGGCCGCCACCAACCGCCGCAGATCATCCATGCGCCCGGCCGCGACGCAGGCCCGCAGCAGGGTGAATTCCACCAGGTCGGTCTGGGCGCGGCTGCCGCCCAGGCGTTCGCTCAGCGCCAGCACCGGCTCCAGAATGGCGATCGCCATGCCGTAATCGCCGCGCTGGTAGGCGGTGAAGCCGCGCGACAGGGTAGGGATCACCGGGCCGGACGGGTAGCGCCCCGTGCCGCCCAGCGCTTCCACCGCGCATAGCCTGGCCTCAAGCGCCGTCTCGTCGCCGGCGACGCTGTGCGCCAGCACCACATGCATGTCGGGAAAGGCGCTGCTGGGGTTGGGAAAGCTTCTGGTGGCGAAGTCATGCAAGCCGGCCCAGGCGGCGTCATCGCGCGGCCGCCCGGCCAGTTCCAGGCGCCAGAGGAAGGACACCGCATCGGTCAACCTCTGGCGGGGGAAACCGCTGTGGCTGTCCAGGGCGAAGGCTTCGCGATAGAGCCGCTCGGCGTCATCGAGATCGCCCGCCTCCAGCGCGCCGAGGGCGAGGTGCCAGTGCAGGTGACCATGCAGGATGCCGCCACGCGGATAGGTCTTGAGCCACCCGCCAAGGAAGTCCCGCGCCGCCTGCGTCTCGCCAGCCTCGTAGAAGAGATGCGCCTGGGTATGCGCGATCCAGCCGCTGGTGGGCTGCTGCGCCATCGCGCGGGCGACGAGTGGGCGTGCCGCCTCGCGCTCGCCGATTTCGTTCAATGCCATGGCGTGGCCGGAGGCGAACCACCAATCCTCGCCATATTCCGGCGCCAGGCGGTTCATCAGCGCGGCCAGCCGCGCCTTCTGGCCCAATTCGCCCGAGGCGCCGAGCAACCCGTTGGGATTGGCCGTGGTGTTCAGCACCATCGCATCGCGCGGCCACCGCGCGAGATGGGCCTCCATGGCGGCGATGGTGGCGCCGATGGGCCCCGCCATCATGCTGCGGAAGAAGGCGATCTGGCTGGCCTCGCGCGCGGTGATGCCGCCCGCCAGGGCCTGAGCCGTCTCCAACGCCGCGCGGGCGCGGGGCGCCTCGCCAAACATCAGGAGCATCTGCGCTCGTCCGGCATGGGCCAGGGCGAAGCCGGGGTCGGCGGCGACGGCCTCATCGAACGCCGCCAGCACGCCGGGATGCATCATCAGCAGCAGGTCCAGCCCCCGGACATAGGCATCCCGCGCGGTGGCTGAGGCGGTGGATAGAGGGAGGTCGTAGCGGTCCTTCAGCATTGTCTCACCCGCGCAGCCGCAACCCCTGCACCCTGATCAGCCCGTCCGGAATGAGCCGCAGCCCCTCCACCGGGGCGCGCAGGGCGAAGAAGCTCTTGGGGTGCCAGAGGTAGATATAGGGCCGGTCGCGCAGCAGCACGGCCATGGCGCGCTCATAGGCGGCGAGCCGCGCGGCGGGGTCGGTGCTGATGCGACCCTCCCGCAGCGCCATGTCGGCCTCGGGCGAGCAGTAGCGGCCGCCATTGAGGCTCTCGCCACAGGCATTGAAGCTCCAGAGATTCTGGTCGATGTCGGTGCGGCCGGACCATTGGATCACCAGCGCCTCGAAATCGCCCAGCGTCCATTGCCGCAGCAGCGTCGCGGTCTCCACCACCACGATCTCGATGGTGATGCCGGCCTCGGCCGCCATGGCCTGGATGACCTCGGCCGCCTGGGTGTATTCGGAAATGCCGGGCACCGAGAGGCGGATGCGCAGCCGCTCCAGCCCCGCCTCGCGCAGCAGCGCGCGGGCGCGGGCGACGTCGCGGGGCGGCGTGGCGATGGACGCGATGTGGTGGGGGTGGCCCGGCGGCGTCGCCTGGTTAGCGGTGCTGTAGCGGCCCTCGAAGGCCACGCGGTTCAGCACCTCGCGGTCGATGGCGGCTTCCAGCGCCGCGCGCACCCGCGGGTCGCGGCCCAACGGGGTATTCGCCCGCTCGCCATTGGCGATGTTGATGGCGATGTAATGCACCGCCAGCGAAGGCCCTTCCACCACCCGCACCCGGCGGTCGCCGGCCAGGGTATCGAGGTCGGAAGTGCTAACGCGTTCGATCAGTTCCAGCGCACCGGCACGCAGATTGGCAGCCCGCACCGTGGTGTCGGGGATCGGGCGATAGACCACCCGGTCAAAATGGATCGCCGTCGGGTCCCAATACTCGGAAAAGCGTTCCAGCTCGATGCGGTCCTGCGCCACGCGGCGGGTGAGGCGGAAGGGGCCGGCGCAGGCCGGCGCGGGTTGCGATTCCAGCGGCGTGCGGGGTGAGACCAGCATGCCCGCGCGGTCGCTCAGGGCCGCGAGCAGGGGCGCGAAGGGCTCGCTGAGGCGGATGCGCACGGCCATCGGCCCCGCGGTTTCCACCGCCGTCACCGGCCCCATTTCGCCCCGGCGGGTGGAGCCCGGCGCGGTGAGGTGGCGGTTCAGCCCGGCCACCGCGGCGGCGGCGTCCAGCGCCTCGCCATCATGGAAGCGCACGCCGGCGCGCAGGTTCAGCAGCAAAGCCCGGCCACCCTCCTGCCATTCCCAGGAGGTTGCGAGCTGGGGCACCTGCCGGCCGCTCTCATCGACCTCCAGCAACTTGTCGCACATCGCCGCGAAGACCTGGCGGGCGGCGACGCTGCGCGAGAGCGTGGGGTCGAGCACATCGGGGTCCGAGGCGATGCCGATGCGCAGGGTCTGCGCCGTGGCGGGAAGCGCCAGGATCAGGAACAGAAGGGCTGTCAGCCGCATGCGGGAATGGCTCATGGGCCAAGCCTGCCGCAAAGATCGCGCGGAAGCCATGGTCTTCAGCATTCGCTAAATCGCCCCGAAGCGGTAGACCTGACCGCGCAGAAAGGGTTTGCAATGAACGCTTCAGAATCGGCCGCGCCGCACCGCATCGTGGTGGTGGGCGGCGGCGCCGCAGGGCTGGAGCTGGCCACGCGGCTGGGCAATACCCATGGCCGGGCCGGGCGCGCCAGCGTCACCCTGGTGGAGCGGGCGCGGACGCACCTATGGAAACCGCTGCTGCATGCCGTGGCCGCCGGCAGCCTCGACCGGGCGCAGCATGAGCTGAACTACCTGGCGCAGGCGCATTGGCACCACTTCACCTACCGACTGGGCGAGATGGTGGGGCTGGACCGCGCCGCGAAGGAGGTGCTGCTGGGCCCGATGATGGACGAGGATGGCCGCGAGATCACCCCCGCCAGCCGGCTTGGCTACGACACGCTGATCATCGCGGTGGGCAGCGTGACCAATGATTTCGGCACCCCCGGCGCGGCCGAGCACGCCATCCCGCTGGAGACGCCCGACCAGGCCAGCCGCTTCAACCGGCGCCTGATCAATGCCTGCCTGCGGGCCAATGCGCAGGTGGAGCCGGTGCGGCCGGGCCAGCTGCATGTCGCCATCATCGGCGCGGGTGCGACCGGCACCGAGCTCTCGGCCGAGCTGCACCGCACGGTGCGCGCCGTGGTCTCCTTCGGCCTCACCCATATCGAGCCGGAGAAGGATATCCGCATCGTCCTCGTCGAGGCCGCGCCGCGCATCCTGCCCGCCCTGCCCGAGCGCATCTCCATCGCCACCATGGACCTGCTGACCAAGATGGGCGTGGAGGTGCGCGCCGGCACCCGGGTGGCCGCGGTGCGGGCCGATGGCATCGCGCTGGCCGATGGCGGGTTCATCCCGGCCGAGCTCACCGTCTGGGCCGCCGGCGTGAAGGGGCCCGATTTCCTGCAGGGGCTGGACGGGCTGGAGAGCAACCGGATCAACCAGCTGCAGGTCCTGCCCACGCTGCAGACCACGCATGACCCTGCCGTTTTCGCCATCGGCGATTGCGCATCCTGCCCGCGCGAGGGGTTTCCCCAGCCGGTGCCGCCGCGTGCCCAGGCCGCGCATCAGCAGGCCAGCCACATGCTGGCCCAGATCGACCGCATCCTGGCCGGCAAGCCGCTGGAGCCCTTCGTCTACCGGGATTTCGGCTCGCTGGTCTCGCTTGGGAAATACAGCACCGTGGGAAGCCTGATGGGTTTTCTCGTGGGCAAGAGCATGTTCATCGAAGGTCTCTTCGCCCGGATGATGTACCGCTCACTCTACAAGATGCACCAGACGGCGCTGCATGGCAGCGCGCCGACGATCTGGCGAACCATGGCGGGCCTGGTCTCCAGCCGCGCCGATCCCGGGGTGAAGCTGCATTAGAGCATGATGCGTTGAGGCGGAAACGCCGAAAACGCTGAATCATCCTCTCAGCAACGACTGGACCATGCGCAGTGAACGCATGTGAACGCAGCATGGTCTAGCCCCGCTTGAGCATGGGCCCCAGCGGCCGGCCGCCGAAGACATGGACATGGAAATGCGGCACTTCCTGGCCGGCATCGACGCCCATATTCGACAGGATGCGATAGCCGCCGGCCTCCAGCGGCCGTCCCACCTCGCCCACCGCGCGCCAGAACCCGGCAATGGCCTCGGCGCTGGCGCCGGCGTGGAAATCAGCGGCCGAGACCCATTCGCCCTTGGGGATCACCAGCACATGGGTCGGCGAGAGCGGGTTGATGTCGTGGAAGGCCAGCGCGTGCTCGGTCTCCAACACGCGGTTGCAGGGGATCTCGCCGCGCAGGATGCGGGCGAAGATGTTGTTGCTGTCATAGGGCGGCAGGCCGGTCACGCTCATGCGGGGGTCCTCAGGGCAGCTTGCTGGTCTTGGCCAGGCGAATGACGGCCTTGGGGCGCGAGGCCTTTTCGGCGATGCCGGAAATGCCCTCGCGCCGGCAGAGCTCAAGCCACACCTCGTCGGGCGTTATGCCGGCATCCACCCAGAGCACCAGCAGGTGATAGATCAGGTCGGCGCTCTCGCTGACCGTGGCCTCGCGGTTGCGCGCCACCGCCTCGATCACCAGCTCCACCGCCTCCTCGCCCAGCTTCTGCGCGACCTTGGGCGTGCCGCGCGCCAGCAGCTTGGCGGAGTGCGAGTTGGTGGCATCGCCCTGGACCCGCCGCTGTTCAATCACGCACCAAAGCCGCTCCAGCACCGCCGCCGCGCCGCTGTCACTGGCGGCAATGCTGGGCCTGAGAATGCGCTTCTCGATCATCCGCACGGCTTTGGCGAGGTTGACAGGCTTGACCTGTGGCGCGGCCGGCCGGGCCTTGGCGCTGCCTGTGTCGGTCTTCGGGCGCTTGGCCTTCTCCACCTTCGTCTTCTCCGGCCTGGCCTGGGCTTCCGCCACGGCCGGCAGGGCGAGTGTGGCCGCCGTCTTGGGACGCTTGGCCTTTTCGATCTTCTTCTTCGCGGGCTTGGCCATCAGGCGGCGTCCATCATGGGGGCTTCGGCCGGGCGCACCGGCCAGCCCGCGGCGGCCAGCGCCGCCTTGGCCTCGGCGATGCGGAAGATGCCGTCATGGAAGACGCTGGCGGCGAGCAGGCCCGAGGCGCCGGCTGCGGCACCTTCGGCAAAATGTTCCAGGCTGCCCACGCCGCCGCTGGCCACCAACGGCAGCCGCACCCGGGCGCGCACGGCCCGCAGCAGGCCGAGGTCGAAGCCCTGCTTCGTGCCGTCGCGATCCATCGAGGTCAGCAGCAATTCGCCCGCGCCCGCTTCGGCCATGCGCGCCGCCCATTCCACCGCGTCGAGCCCGGTGCCGCGGCGGCCGCCATGGGTGAAGACCTCCCAATGCCCGGGCGAGACCTGCTTGGCGTCGATGGCGACGACGATGCATTGGCTGCCGAAGGCCTGCGCCGCGCGGGTCACCAGTTCGGGCTCGGCCACGGCGGCGGAATTGATGCTGGCCTTGTCGGCCCCGGCCAGGAGAAGCTTGCGGATATCGTCGACGCTGCGCACGCCGCCACCCACGGTCAGCGGGATGAACAGCCGCGCCGCGGTGCGGGCCACGACATCGAGCATGGTGTCGCGGTTCTCATGCGTCGCGCCGATGTCGAGGAAGGTCAGCTCATCGGCGCCCTGCGCGCCATAGGCGGCTGCCTGCTCGACCGGGTCCCCGGCGTCGCGCAGGGCCACGAAATTCACGCCCTTGACGACCCGGCCTTCCTTCACGTCCAGGCATGGAATGACACGAAGCGTGAGCACCAGTGGATGACCTTGCGAATTGTGGAGTTCGGCCGCGCATGCAACACGACAGTTGCGATGCGCCGCGTCGCGCTTCGGGTCAAGCCGGTTTGTACATGCTTATGGCGGCGCGGGCGTGAATTTGGCAAACACCCTCCATGACCGTCGATGACTTCGAGACAGTTCTGTTACGGCCGCAGGCTTTTCTGCCCGAAGTGCCCTGCATCGTGCACTGGCGACGCTCCGCCAAGGCGCGCAGAGTCTCGCTGAAAATCTCCCCGCGGGAGGCTGCGGTGATCGTCACCCTGCCGCCGCGCGCCCATCGCCGGGCGGGGATGGCGCTGCTGAACGAGCACGCCGCCTGGGTCACCCAGCGCCTGGCCGCCATGGAGACGCCGCCGGCGTTGGCGCCCGGCGCGCAGGTTTTCGTCGGTGACGTGCCCCATACCATCATCCACGCGCCCGAGCGGCGCGGCGGCCTCACGCTGGAGGGTGGAGGCCTGATGGTGAGCGGCGGCCTTGAATTCCTGCCGCGCAGGGTCATGGATTTCCTCCGTGCGGAGGCCGCGCGGCGCATCAACCTCGCCATCCCCCCGCATGCCGAGGCGCTGGGGGTGCGGCCGCGCGCGGTGCGGCTGAAGGATACCCAGACGCGCTGGGGCAGTTGCGCCGCCAATGGCACCATCGCCTTCTCCTGGCGGCTGGTGATGGCGCCGGACTGGGTGCTGGATTACGTCGTGGCGCATGAACTGGCGCATTTGCGCGAATTGAACCATTCGCCGCGCTTCTGGGCGCTGGTGGAGGCGCGCACGCCGCATCGCGACGCCGCCACGGCATGGCTGAAGGCCAATGCCGCCAGGCTGTTGCGCGTCGGCTGAGGCGCAGGGGGAGGCGGTCGCGCCCGCCCGCTTCAGCCCGCGGCGACCTCGGCGCGGATGAAATCGGCCGCGCGCTCGGCGATCATCATCGTGGTGGCCATGGTATTGGCCGAGGTCATCGACGGCATGATCGAGGCATCGACCACCCGCAGCCCATCCATGCCATGCAGGCGCAGGCGGTCATCCACCACCGCCATGGGGTCATCGGCCGGGCCCATCTTGGCGGTGCCGATGAGGTGATAGGTCGTCACCCCGTTGTTGCGGGCGAAATCGAGGAACTCGTCATCGGTCTGCACATCCCTGCCCGGCAGGGTCTCGCCCTCGAGAAAGGGCGCCAGCTCGGGTGAATTGAGCAGCCGGCGCATCATCCGCAGGCCGGCGATATGCACCCTGCGGTCATTCTCATCCGCCAGATAGTTGGGCTGGATTTCCGGATCTTCCCAGGGGTTGGTGCTGCGCGCGCGCACAAAACCCGAACTCTCCGGGCGATGCTGCCAAGAGCCCGCCGAAACCCCCGGATAATCATCCAAGATATAGGTTTTGCCGGGTTTGTAGCTGCCCGGGGTAAAGACGCATTGCAGGTCCGGCTGGTCCAGCCCCTCGAAGCTCTTCCAGAACACATAGACATGGCTTGGGGCGGTGGCGAGGATATTGGGCCGGCCGGCGGCCCATTTCACCAGCTCGGTTCCCAGCCGCCAGCCGCGCGCCAGCTCGTTCAGCGTGACGGTGCCGGGCTTCGCGCGCATGATGAAGCGTGATGCGTAGTGGTCGCGGAAATTCTCGCCCACGCCGGGCACGACATGGATGGGCGTGACGCCCAGCTTCTCCAGCAGCCAGGCCGGCCCGATGCCCGAGATCTGCAAGAGCCGCGCGGTATTCGCCGTGCCAGCGGAGAGAATGACCTCGCGCCGCGCCCGGATCTCGATGCGCGGCCCATCGGCCGAGGCGGCGTAGCGCAGACCCACGCAGCGCCGGCCCTCGAAGAGCAGGGTGGTGGCGCGGGCATTGGTGCGCACCTCCAGGTTCTTGCGTGCCATGGCGGGGTGGAGGCGGCCGCGCGCCGCGCTGACGCGGCGGTTGTTCTGGATGATCCGCTGGAAATAGCCCACGCCGGCCTGGTTGCCGTTGTTGTAGTCGGGGTTGCGGGGAATGCCCTGCGCCACGCAGCCGGCGATGAAGGCTTCGGAGAGGGGGTGGAACCAATCCATGTCGGTCACCGGCATGCCGCCCACGGTGCCGCGGGTGTCGTCGGCCAGGCCGACGCGGCGCTCGGTGCGCTTGTAGAACGGCAGGCAGTCATCATAGCCCCAGCCGCGATTGCCGCGCTGCGCCCAGTTGTTGAGGTCATCGGGCTGGCCGCGATTGTAGATCAGGCCGTTGATCGAGGTGCCGCCGCCCAGCACGCGGCCCTGGATGGTGTTGATCCGCCGCCCGCCGGTCATCGCGGTCGGTTCGGTGCTGAACTGCCAGGAGACATCGGGGTTGGACAGCGTCCTGGTGAAGCCCGCCGGCATGTGGATCCAGGGGTTGCTGTCCATCGGGCCGGCTTCCAGCACGCAGATGCTGTGCTTGCCGTCCTCGCTCAGCCGGTCCGCCAGCACCGAGCCCGCGGCGCCGGATCCCACGATGATGTAGTCGAATGTGTCGGTCATGACGCTCCCCTGATCGGCAAGCCTAACGCGGGGTTTGATTCACCGAAACCTCACCATTGGCGTGCAACGGTCGGTCGAAGGACCCATTGAAGGACACGCGATTGTCGCGGATCAGCGCCAGGCCCGCCACTGCCGCCGAGCTGCGCGAGTTGATCGCGGCACTCGAACGCAGCGGCATGGCTGAGCGGCGGCAGGATGCGCGGGACCTGCTCGAAACCTCGCGCCAGTTGCTGCGGGCGCAGCAAGAGCAGGGCCGGGCGTCGTTGGGCGGCAGGCGGGTCGTCGGAAGGGCTGCCGGCATGCTCGCCAGCATCGGCCAAAGGCTGCTCGACGCCCTGGCCGCGATCGGCGTCGGCGTCGCGGCACTAGGCGGCATGCTGGGCGGCCTTGAACCCGTGCCGGCCCTGGCCATGAGGGCGGGCGGAATGACCTGGGCTGGCCTGCGCGCGCCCGCGCTGCGCGACGCGGTGGCCGAAACCGGGCGGGTCATCTGGTACCATCTGGCATGGGCCTGTGACTGGTTCGCCGAGGCATTTTCCCCGCCCGCGGCCGCCAGGCTCGAAGCCCGCCATGCCGGGCGGGGGGTGATGGCGAGATGGCGCTACCATCGCCGTCTGCTGTCACGGCCCGCCACCTTCGCCGATGTCGAGGAGACCCTGCGGATCGAGTATGGCGCGGCTTCGGCCAGCGCCCTGCTGGCCATCGCCGATGGACTGAAGTCCGCGCCGCGCACCAGGCTTCGGGCGCTGCGCTGGTCCGCGCTGATCTCAGCCTTCGGTCGCCTGACGGCAAGCGGCGCCCTTGCCCGCCCGGCCCGCCCGCCCGCGCCCGAGCCGATGCCCGGCGCGCTGCCTGCCCAGCCCGACCTGCCACCACCCCTTCCTATCGCGCCCGAATCGCCGGCACGGATCCAGCGCCGCCAGGACCTTCGCGAGCTGATCCGTCGCAAGCGGGCCGATATCACGACAGCCTATTCCTGGAAGCTGAAGAGCGACGCCGAGATCGCCGAGCGGGAACGGCATGTCGATGTGCTGAAGGCCGAGATCGCGGCCATCGAGCATGGGATGGCCGCGCTGGAGACGATCTGACCGCGGTTCAGCCCGCTCCCTCCATTGCCCCGTCCATCGCCTCGGCCAGCAGGGCCAGCAGGGCGGCGGCGAAGGCGCGCATATTGGCCACCCTGTCGCCATGCCCTGTCTCGATGGTGCGGACCAGGTTCACCGGGCCGCTGATGGCGATGCAGCTATGCCCCGCAGCATCGCCATAGCTGTTGCCGGAGGGGCCGGCGGCGCCGGTTTCGGCGATCGCCCAGTCGGTGCCGAAGCGCGCCCGCACGGTCTGCACCAGAAGCTGCGCGTAGGGTTCCGAGGATGAGCGGATGCCCGCCATTTCGCGATCCGTGATGCCGAGCAGGGCGGAGCGGGCGCGGCGGGTATAGACCACGGCGCCGCCCTGGAAGTAGGCGCTGGCCCCGGGCACCGCGAGCAGGGCGGCCGAGACCAGCCCACCCGAGGAGGATTCCGAGACCGCCACGGTCTCCCCCCTGGCCTTGAGCCGTTCGGCCAGGGCCTCGGCCAACGGTATCAGCTCCTGCATGCGATTTTTCCTGGCCGGTTTGGGGTGGCAGCCTCGCCCATCTCGCCGGGGGGATGATAGCCCCCCGCGGCGCCGGCGTGGTGCTCTGCCCACAGCCCCCCGCGGATCGCGCGGTGGTCTGCGCCACACGCATTGGACCGTGGGCATCACCCCACCAGCCCTAAGCCGCAACCCCGCGCCGCCCCGCCACCATGTCGCGCACCACCGCCTCGCCCAGCCCGGTCAATGCCGCATTGCCGCGCATCGGCCGGTCGGACATCACCTCCAGCAGCCGCAGTGCCGCCTCGGTCATCGGCGTCGGCGTCCTGGTGGCCACCCCCAGCGTCGCCAGGAAGGACAGCGCCATGCCGCCCTGGCCCATGGCGCGGCCCTGCAGCGCGGCCTGGCCCTCCAGCGGCGGCAGGCCGCCGATCTGGGTGAAATAGCCGCCATCATTGGGCATCGGCAGATGCAGCGCCTCGGCCAACAGGTCGCGTTCGGTGATCAGCGCCAGCAGCAGGCGCAGCGACGCCTCACGCTCGCCCGGCGGCGCCAGCAGCTGCGCCGCATCGCCCAGCCCCGACAGATCGGCCAGCGAGGCCGCCAGCAGCCCCGGCATCAGCCGCACCGGCATGCCGAACAGCGCCGCCGCCACCTCGGCCAGCCGCGGCCCGCCGGCTTCCGCCCCCAGCCAGAGCCGTGGCCGCATCGCACCCAGCCAGAGCCGGCCATCGGCCAGGCGGCGGGCCGCGACCGGCGGCGCCGCCAGCGCCCCCACCGCGGCGGTGATGCCCCGCGGCGCCAGCATCCGCGCGAGCAGCAGCGGGCTGAGCGAGGCCGGCGGCGTCACCAAGACCGCGGGGCGACCATTGAGGACCCGCGCCAGCCGCTCCAGCAGCATCGGCTGGACATGGCCCGGCACCATCAGCAGGATCGCATCGGCCGCTTCCACGGCACGCCCGATATCGGCCGCGACCCGGACCGGGAAATCGCCCTGCAACAGGCCATGCACCGCGATCGCCGCGCCGATGTAGCGCGTGCCGCCGCCGCGCGGCGACCAAATCGTGACGTGATGGCCACGGCTCGCCGCCAGCGCGGCCGAGGCCGTGCCGACCGGCCCGGCGCCCAGCACCGTGACATGGAGGGGTTTTCCCGCGCCGCTCATGCCGGGGCCTCCAGGCCGCGTTGACTTGTCTCGCGCATGCCACCACTCCGTCACACAGGCTTATTGAATCGTTCATTGCAACGTCTTTGGCCGCGCGTTAACCGCTGCAGCTTGAAACCCTGATACCATCCCATGACCGCCACGGCACGCCCGGCCACCGACAATACCAACGCCCGCCGCCTGTCGCGCAAGAAGCCGCTGCGCTTCAAGCCGCGGCTGCCCGGCGCGATGTGGCGCGATGTGATGGAGGAGCGGCCCCTCGGCGGGCGCTTCCGGGCGGTGCGACGCATCCTGGGCGCGTTGATTTGGACGCTGCTCTGCATGCCGGTGCAGGCCCTGCTGCTGGTGATCCCGGGGGCGGCGCGCGATCATTTCCCCAAATTGTATTACCGGGTGCTGTGCTGGCTGATCGGCCTGAAGCTGCAGGTGGTGGGCCGCGGCGGCCAAATGCCCCCCGGCGCCACGCTCTATGTCTCCAATCACACCTCCTGGCTGGATGTGCTGGTGCTCGGCGCCGTGCTGGATGCGCGCTTCGTCTCGAAGGCCGAGGTCGGTACCTGGCCGCTGCTGGGCTGGGTCGCGAAGCTCGGCCGTTCGGTCTTCGTCAGCCGCGAGCGCGGCCGCACCGGCCAGGAATCGAAAGCGCTGGCCGAGCGGTTGCGCGGCGGCGAGAGCCTGATCCTCTTCCCAGAGGGCACCACCTCAGACGGCGCCCGGGTGCTGCCCTTCCGCAGCAGCTTCTTCGCCGTGGCGGGCGAGGCCGCGCGGGTGCAGCCGCTGACGGTGGTCTATGACCGATCGGGTGGCCTGCCGGCCTGCCGGCGCGACCGGCCGATCACCGCCTGGTATGGCGACATGGAAACCGGGAGCCACGCCTGGCGCCTGCTGCGCCGCACCGGCACCCGCGCCACATTGGTGCTGCACGAGGCCTTCCCGCCCGCCCTGCTGCCCAACCGCAAGACCATGGCGATCGAGGTCGGGCGCATCGTCTCGATGAGTGCCGCCGCCTTGCGGCAGAACCGCCCGGCGTTGCCGCTGGCGGCGCCGGTGCGTGACACGCGCTAAGCGCTGCCTGCCTGGTCTGCAGCGCCGGGCGCTGCAGGCGCGGTGACAGAAGCTGCAACGCGCCCGCCGCGCAGCCGTCATTCAGGCTTCTCGGTGCTGACATCGCTCTGTCATCGAAGCGCCGCTAGCGAGAGGCCGTAGCCGGACGAATCGCCAACATGATCGACCTTCAATCCCGCCCCACGCCCATGGCGAAGCCCCGCCGCCCTGCCCGCCTGCCCCGGCTGCGGATGCGCCCACCCGCGCCACGGCCCGCCCCCCGACCCGAGGAGCGCCACAAGGGCGGCCAGCTGCGCGCGGCGCTGCGCTTCGCCGCCGTGCTGGCCGTCACCGCGCTGGCCATTCCCATGCAGTTTCTGCTGCGGCGGCTGCCCGGCGCCTGGCAGGCCGTGGCCGCCCGCGGCTTCGGCAAGGTGCAGTGCTGGCTGCTCGGCGTGCGGCTGCATGTCGTGGGCCAGCCTGCCGGCGGCGCCACGCTCTATGTCTCCAACCATTGCTCCTGGCTCGATATTCCCGTGCTGATGGCGCGGGCCGATGCACGCTTCGTCTCGAAGGCTGAGCTGGCGCATTGGCCGCTTTTCGGCCTGCTCGCGCGGCTGGGCGGCACCATCTTCGTCAGCCGCAAGCGCAATGGCCTGGGTGACGAGGCGCAGGCGATGGCCGCGAGCCTGCAGGCCGGCCACGGCCTCGTGCTCTTCCCCGAGGGCACGACCAGCGACGGCTCGCGCGTGCTGCCCTTCCGCAGCAGCTTCTTCGCGGTGGCCGACCAGGCGGCGCGGGTGCAGCCCGTGACCATCGTCTATGATCGGATGGGCTGGCTGCCCACCAGCCGGCATGACCGGCCGGTCTTCGCCTGGTATGGCGATATGCAGCCGATGACGCATCTGTGGCGCCTGCTGCGCCGCAGGGGTGCCCGCGCCACGGTGGTGTTCCATGAGCCCTTCGACCCCGGCCTGATGCCCGACCGGAAGGTGATGTCGGCCGAGGTTTCGGCCATCATCGCCACTTCCGCGGCGGCGCTGCGGCAGAACCGGCCGGCCGTCCCGCTGCCCGCCCCGCTGGGTGGCCGTTTCCCCGCCGTTCTGCGGCTGCGGGAAGACTTGACCGACGCGGCGGCATTGCGGGAGGGTTTCGCCGCTGCGCGCCCTTCCAGACACCCGATTGCGAGGTCCTCCGCCGCTTGAAGACAGATCGCTGCCGTCAGATATGCTACAGTCCCGCTGTGAAGCGATGCTGGGAGCCTGTTTTTGTATGACGACGCACGAGGGATGACGCCCGGGACCAAGCGGCTGCTGATCCGCACCTGGGGTTGCCAGATGAATGTCTATGACAGCGAGCGCATGGCCGAAGTGCTGGCGCCGCTCGGTTTTTCCGCGACGGAATTGCCGGAGGAGGCCGACATGGTCATCCTCAACACCTGCCATATCCGCGAGAAGGCGGCCGACAAGCTGTATTCCGAGCTGGGCCGGCTGCGGGTGGTGAAGGATGCCCGGGCGGCGCGGGGCCACGCCACCGTGCTGGCCGTGGCGGGCTGCGTGGCCCAGGCCGAGGGGGCCGAGATCGCCCGTCGCGCGCCCTATGTCGATCTGGTGCTGGGGCCGCAGACCATCCATCGGCTCCCTGAGATGGTGGCCCGCGCCAGCCGCGCCGGCGGCCTGGTGCTGGACACCGATTTTCCGGAAGAATCCAAATTCGACCACCTGCCTGCGGTCCGGCCCGCCCAGGGGGTCACCGCCTTCCTCACCGTACAGGAGGGCTGCGACAAATTCTGCGCCTTCTGCGTTGTGCCCTATACCCGCGGCGCCGAGGTGTCCCGGCCGGCCGCCGCCGTATTGGCCGAGGCGCGCGGGCTGGTGGCGCAGGGCACCCGGGAAATCACGCTGCTCGGCCAGAACGTGAATGCCTATCATGGCGAGGGCGCCGGCACGCTGGCGGCGCTGCTATACCAGCTGGCCGAGATCCCGGGCCTCGCCAGGCTGCGCTACATGACCTCGCACCCGCGCGACATGGATGATGCGCTGATCGCCGCCCATGGTGACCTGCCGCAGCTCATGCCCATGCTGCATTTGCCGGTGCAGAGCGGCGCCGATCGGGTGCTGGCGGCGATGAACCGCGGCCATACCGCCGATGATTACCGCCGCATCGTCGACCGGCTGCGCGTCGCCCGGCCCGATATCGCGCTCAGCTCCGATTTCATCGTCGGCCACCCCGGCGAGAGCGAGGCCGACCACGCCGCCACCCTCGCCCTGGTGTGCGAGATCGGCTTCGCCAGCGCCTATACCTTCAAATATTCACCCCGCCCCGGCACGCCTGCCGCGAAGATGGGGCGTCAGGTCGTGGAGTCGGTGAAGGATGACAGGCTGCGTGAGCTTCAGGCGCTGATGTTCGACCAGCAGGTCGCCTTCAACACCTCGCGCATCGGCGCCGAGTTCGATGTGCTGATCACCGGACCCGGGCGGCACCCCGGGCAGATCGCCGGCCGCTCGCCCTGGCTTCAGGCCGTGCATGCCGAAGGCCCGGAGACACTCACCGGGCAGGTCGTGCGGATGGTGGCCACCGGCGCCTCCGCCAATTCTCTCGCTTGCGTCCTCAAGGAAACTCAACAACATCCATCGGAGAAACACGCCGCTTGAACACGATCCTCGCTGCCCGCGCGCCCTCCCCACCCTCCAGCGAAAGCCGGTCGGTCACTCTCCAGTTCGACGATAATGTGCTGCTGGCACAGCTCTTCGGCGAATTCGACAGGCATCTCAGCCTGCTGGAGAAACAGGCGGGGGTGCGATTGGCATCGCGCGGGAATCGATTGACCATCTCCGGCACGGCCGAGCGCACCCAGGTGGCCGAGGATGCCCTGCGCAGCCTCTGGCGCGGGCTGGAGCGGGGCCAGGGCTGCACCATCGCGCTGGTGGAAGCGGCCATCCGCATGGCGCAAGGCGCTGCCGCCGAGGGCGAGCCCGAGCCGCGCCTGCCCTTGCGCGACCTGCCGCAGATCCGCACCCGCAAGGGCGCCATCGCGCCGCGCAGCCCGGCCCAGGCGGCCTATATGGAAATCCTCTCGAAGCACGAGATCAGCTTCGGCCTCGGCCCCGCCGGCACCGGCAAGACCTATCTCGCCGTGGCCCAGGGCGTCGCCCTGCTGCTGACCGGGCAGGTCGAGCGCATCGTGCTCTCCCGTCCGGCGGTCGAGGCGGGCGAGCGGCTGGGCTTCCTGCCCGGTGACATGAAGGAGAAGGTGGACCCCTACCTCCGTCCGCTCTATGACGCGCTGAACGACATGCTCCCTGGAGACCAATTGGCCCGCCGGATCACCGCCGGCGAAATCGAGATCGCCCCGCTCGCCTTCATGCGCGGGCGCACGCTCGCCCATTGCTTCGCCATTCTCGATGAGGCGCAGAACACCACGCCGGCACAAATGAAGATGTTCCTCACCCGGTTGGGCGAGGGCAGCCGCATGGTCATCACCGGCGACCCCAGCCAGATCGACCTGCCGCCGGGCCAGCCCTCGGGCCTGGTCGAGTCGGCGCGCATCCTGGAAGGGGTGCCGGGCATCGGCTTCATGCGCTTCGCCGATACCGATGTGGTGCGCCACCCTCTGGTCGGGCGCATCGTCGCGGCCTACAGCCGCGCGGAGGCGCAACACGCAGCCTATAGCCGCCCGGAGGCCGAGACGGCGCCGCGCAAACGCAACTGGAACGGAGCCGATGCCGGACCGAAGTAGTCTCTCGGAGGGCCGATCTCGTGTGCCGGTTTCGCCACCAAACCTTCAGCACACGACGCAGATGCGGCCCTCCATCGACGTCATTGTCGCCGCGCCGGGATGGCGCGGCGTGCTCCCCGAACGCCTGGCCGAACGCGCCGTGCTCGCCGCCTGCGGGGGCGGTGTGGCCGCCCATATCACCGTGCTGCTGGCCGATGACCGCACGCTCAAGGCGCTGAACACGCAGCACCGCGGCCGCGAAAAGCCCACCAATGTGCTGAGCTTCCCAGGCCACGAGCCCGGCTCGGGCGATATCGCGCTCTCGCTGCAGACCGTGCGCCGCGAGGCCCGGGCGGAGGGGCGTCACCCCCGCGCCCATGCCGCGCATCTCGTGGCGCATGGCACGCTGCACCTGCTGGGCCATGACCATGGCGAAGCCGGCGAGGCGCGGCGGATGGAGCAGGCCGAATCCCGCGCCATGCATCGCCTGCGCCTGCCCAACCCGTGGAATCCCGGCCGCGGGCGGGTGACATGAGCGAATCGGGCGAAAAACCCTGGCTGCACCGCATCGCCGGCCGCTTGCGGCGGCGCCCGCACGAGTCGGTGCGCGACCGGATGGAGGAGCTGATCGAGCGCCCCACCGACACCACGCCGGCGGATGCGCCGGAGCTCGACCTCGCCGAGCGCGCGCTGCTGACCAATGTCCTGAAGCTGCGCGGCATCACCGCCGTCGATGTGATGATCCCGCGCGCCGATATCGTGGCGCTGCGCGACACTCTCACCCTCGACGAGGCGATGGCCGCGATCCAGCGCGAGGGGCATTCGCGCTACCCCGTCTATCGCGGCCAGCTCGATGACATCCAGGGCATGGTGCATATCAAGGACATCATCGCCGCCATTGGGCGCGAGGAGGGCTTCTCGATGCACGCCATCCTGCGCAAGCCGCTGCTGGTGGTGCCCTCCGTCCCCGTGCTCGACCTGCTGCTGCGCATGCGCGAGGCACGGCTGCATCTCGCGCTGGTGGTGGATGAATATGGCGGCATCGATGGCCTCGTCACCATCGAGGATCTGGTCGAGACCATCGTGGGCGATATCGCCGACGAGCATGACGAGGTGAATGGCCCGCGCATGGTCGAACGCCCCGATGGCAGCATGGACCTCGACGCCCGCACCCCGGTGGAGGAGTTCGAGGCCCGGATGGGCCAGGTGCTGACCGAGGAGGAGCGCGGCGCCGATATCGACACGATGGGTGGCCTGGTCTTCACCCTGGCGGGCCGGGTGCCGGCGCGGGGCGAGCTGTTCAGCCATGCCTCGGGGCTGGAGTTCCGGGTGCTGGATTCCGACAGCCGGCGGATCCGCAAGCTGCGGGTCCGCCGGCCCCTGCCGGGCGGGATGGCCGCGGCGGAATAGGCGGCCGCAACAGGGCCGAGGTTGCGGCGCGGCGGGTGGCGGGCTAGCCCCTTGCAGGTGAATGCGCTTCTCGCCCGCCTGACGAGCCCGACCATCCACCCCGCCGTGGCGGCGCTGGGCCTTGGTGCCGCCAGCGCGCTGGCCCTGCCGCCGCTGCATGCCGTGCCGGTGCTGCTGGTGACCCTGCCGGCCTTCCTCGGCCTGCTGGGGGCGGCGAAGGGCTGGCGCGCGGCGCTGCTCCTCGGCCTCGCCTTCGGCTGGGGGCACCATATCATCGGCACCTATTGGGTGACGCATGCGCTCTTCACCGACCTCGCGCGATGGTGGTGGCTGGTGCCGGTGGCCGCACCCGGCATCGCCGTGCCGCTCGCGCTGTTCAGTGCGGTGCCGGCGCTGGCGGCCTGGTGGGCGCCACCGGGCTGGCGGCGGGTGACGGCCTTCTCCGGCGCCTGGGTGCTGGGCGAGATGCTGCGCGGCGTGATGTTCACCGGCTTTCCCTGGAACCTGATGGGCACTGTCTGGGCGTTTTCCGCCCTGCCGCTGCAGCCCGCCGCATGGGTGGGGGTGCATGGTCTGTCGCTGCTGACCGTCTTCATCGCCTGCCTGCCGGCTTTGCGGGACTGGCGCTGGATGGGTCTGGGGGCGGCGCTGCTGGTGGTCTGGATGGGATTTGGCATCTGGCGCCTGGCCGACCCGGCGCCGCCGCCCGAGGAGACGCGCGTCATCCTGGTGCAGGGCAATGTCGCGCAGGATCTGAAATGGCAGGAGGATCAGCGCCTGCCGATCTTCCAGCGCTACCTCGCGCTCACCGAACTGGCCGGGCGGGCGGCGCATGAGGCCCACCCCCAAGCCCGCATCGTGATGATCTGGCCGGAGACGGCGAGCCCCTATCTGCTGGCGCAGGACGAACAGGCGCGCCGCGTGATCGCCGCCGCCCTGCCGCCCAATGGGGTGCTGCTGGCCGGCACGGTGCGGGCGACCTGGGGCGCCGATGCCAGGCTGTCCGGCATCTACAATTCGCTCGTCGGCGTGGGGCCGGAGGCCGGGCTGCTCGCCGTCTTCGACAAGGCGCATCTCGTGCCCTTCGGCGAATACATGCCGCTGGGTGGGTTGCTGCCGATCCGCATGGTGACGGGGGGGATGGATTTCTCCGCCGGGCCCGGGCCTGCCTCGGTGAGTATCCCGGGCATTCCGGCCTTCAGCCCCCTGATCTGCTATGAGGTGATCTTTCCCGGCCGGGTGGTGGGCGAGAGCCGGCCGGCATGGCTGCTGAACGTGACCAATGACGCGTGGTTCGGCATCTCCGCCGGGCCGTTCCAGCACCTCGCCAGCGCGCGGCTGCGGGCGGTGGAGGAGGGGCTGCCCATGGTGCGGGCGGCGCAGACCGGCATTTCCGCGATCTTCGACGGGCAGGGCCGCGCGCTGGGCCGGCTGGGGCTGGGCGCCACCGGCACGCTGGCGGAGTGGCTGCCGGCCGCCTCCGCCGCCACGCCTTTCGCGCGATGGGGGCTTTGGGTTCCCGGCGTACTGGTCATCATTGCATTGTTTCTGGGCGTTGTACTGCCCGGACGGCGCATTCAGTCACCTGTAGACACATGATTAATTTTGAGACTTCTGAAAGATATTGACGAAGCCCGGCTAGACCCTTAATCACTGGTCAATGGGCAGGACGCCGGTTTTTGCCTGAGACAGGTATTTTGGATACACCTCACGGAAACGTGTATCCTCTCAGGGAGTGGCTCGGCGCCACGGAGTGGGAGCGGATGAAGCAAGCGATGCCCAGTGAAGCGACTATCGAACGCAACGAAAAGGAGCATCGGCCCAGCCCGATCGACGTGCATGTCGGTGGCCGTGTCCGCCTGCGCCGCACCCTTCTAGGCATGAGCCAGGAACGCCTGGGCGAAGCCCTGGGCCTGACCTTTCAGCAGGTGCAGAAATACGAGCGCGGCGTGAACCGGATCGGCGCGTCGCGGCTTTTCGACCTCGCCCGTGTGCTCGACGTGCCGATCGGCTTCTTCTTCGACGACATGCCGGATTCCATGGGCGGCTCAATGGCGGTCACCCGCCGCATCGCCGGTTTCGCCGAGGGCCAGGAAGGCTTCGAGGACGATACCCTGCACCGCCGTGAAACCCTGGAACTGGTGCGCGCCTATTACCGCATCACCGACCCCTCGGTCCGCAAGCGCGTCTTCGACCTGATCAAGAGCCTGACGCCGAGCGAGTGATCGCAGGCCTTGTGCCAGCCCGCAATCGCCCTGACACAGTCAGGGCGATTTGAGCCCAGCGGCCCGGTGGTCTCAGCCCGGCCGATCGATCCATTCCACACCCTCGGGCAGCAATGCCGGCGCGATCGGTGACACCACCGCATCGCCGGGCTGAAAGCGCAGGGTCATATCGGCCGCGGCCGGGCGCGAAAGACCCAGCGCCAGCGCCAGGCCGGCATGGTCGCTCACCCAGGCGCCATCGCGAAACGCCGCCGGCTCCGGGCGGAGATGGCCGCGATACGCCTCGAAATCCCGCCGCCGCCAGCCAGCCCCGTCGGTGATGAAGACCCGGCCCTGGCGTGGCGCGGGAAAGCTTCGCGCGAGCGCGAGGCCGAGCGCCATGGCCTGGCCCTGCGGCAGCGCGGCCATGCCTGACGCCTCGGCCAGCACCGCCAGAACCGGTGCCCGCGCCTGCGCCGCCTCGATCACGGCGCGATAGGCCCGCGCGATCACCGAGGGCCGCAAAGCCCCCGCCACGAAGCGCTGGCCGGCATCACCCAGGCTGCCCCGCCGGCTCGGATTGCCCGCCAGCGCCGCCAGCGCCACGGTCAGCGCCGCATCGGTGAAATTCTCGTCCAGGCGCAGCACAGCCTCCGCCGGCAGCTCGGCCATGCTGCCGCGGGCATTGACGATGCAGGCCAGGCCGGCCGAGAGGGCGTCGATCACCGCACCGCTGGTCTCACCCTGGTGGCGGCCGCGCAGCTGCACCGCGATATCGGCCGCCGCCAGCCAATCCTCGTATTCCGCCCGGGTGAGGCCGCCGGTCAGCCGCACCGGCCGGCTGGTCTGCCCGCCCAGCCCGAGCGACAGGCCCTGCGCCCGGCTGGTGGCCTGCATCACATCCTCCAGCCCCGGCTGGGCCTGGCCGACGAAGACCAGAAGGGCGTCCGAAGGGAGTCCGGCCTGGGCGAAGGCCTCGATGAGCCGCAGCGGCAGCTTCTTCGGCACGCAGGCGCCGAAGCTCGCCACCACCAGCGTTTCCGGCGCCAGGGCGAGCCGGGCGCGGGCGGCGGCGCGCGCCGGCAGGGCGGCGGGGCGGCGCAAATGCGGCACGACATGGACATCGCGCAGCAGGGCCTCGCCATGGGTGGCCCGCAGCATCTCCCGCGCCGCCTCCGAATGGACGATGGTGGCGAGGCTGCCCTCCACCACCTCGGCCGACATCGACAGCGATGCCGCCACCGCCTCGGCATCGCCGGCCTCGGCCGCCAGGAGCGCGGGGTAGCCGTGATTGGTGTAGATCGCGGCCAGCAGCGCGGCATGCGGGTCGGCGGCCGACTTCGCCGCCCAGCGGCGGTATTCCGGCATGGCGATGTCATGCAGCACCGACACGGCCGGTCGCAGCGGCAAAAGCCCGCTGTGCTGGACGTGGTGCAGCGCGCTGTTGCCGAGCTGGTGCAGCACCCGGGCCGCCACATGCGGGTGGGACGCGAAGGCCGCCGGCGTCATCGAGGGGAAGCCGGCGGCGATGCCCTCCCGCGGCGGGGTCTCGGTGACCAGCGTGATGCTGTAATGCGCCGCCAGCGCCGGCAGCAATTCCGCCGTGTAGTCAGCGATGCCACTGGGCTGCGGCGGCAGCGGGCCGGTGATGAGGAGGGGCGGAAGGGCGGGCCGGGGCGGGCCGGCCCAGGCCTCCATCGCCTCCCAGCCGGCAATGGCAGCGGCCGACCAGCTGTGCCGGGCGGCCTGAATCGGGCCGTGGCGCTTCAGCTCCTCGGCCAGCGCGGCATTGCCCAGGATGCGGCCGATCACCCGCGCCATGTCGGTGACATCGAGCGGGTCGAACAGCACGTCGTCGCGCCCCGCCACCTCGGGCAGCGCGCCGGCGTGGCTGGCGGCGAAGGGCGCGCCCAGCGCCATCGCCTCGGCCAGCGGCAGGCCGAAACCCTCGGCCAGCGAGGGCAGGATGAACAGCGCGGCATGGGCGTAGAGCGCCGGCAGCGCCGCATCCTCGACGAAGCCGAGATGCAGGATCGTGCCCTCCGCCAGCCCCGCCTCGCGCGCCAGGCGCTCGAGATGGCCGGCGGGGATGGAGCCGGTGACGACGAGCCGCAGCCCTTCGCGCAGCCGGGGCGGCAGCAGGCCCATGGCGGTGATCAGCCGCGCCTCGTTCTTGCGGATGTCGTTGAGGCCGAGGCAGAGGATGTAGCGCCCCGCCACCGGCGCGGGGCCGGCGGGTGCCGCGAAGAACTGCTCGCCCACGCCGCCACCCACGGTGACGAGCTGCCCGGGCGCCATGTCGAGATGGGCCAGGCCCTCCTGCCGCGTCGCCTCGGAATTGCACAGCAGCCCGTCCATCCCGCGCAGCTCCAGCAGCTGGCGCTTGTACCAGGGCACCAGCCCGGCATCGCGCCAAGGGCCTTCCAGATATTCGGCGCGGCGGGTCAGGGGAATGAGGTCGTGCAGCGTGGCGACATGGCGCGGCCGGGCCAGGTTGCCCGGCCAGTTGGTGACCAGCGTGTCATTCCAGCCCTCGAAGACACTGCCGAGATGCACCATGTCGGGGGCGATGCCCAGGATGGTCTCGGCGCGGATCCGCTCGGCCAGAAGGCGCAGCGGATGGTGCGGGTCGCGCCCGGCCTCGCAACCCTCGGGCGGGGTGAAGCGGTGGATCTGTGCGGCACCCAGCAGGGGGGCGAATTCCGCCTCCAGCGCCGCGGCGGATTCGCTGCGCGAGGCGTTGAGCAGCAGCCTCACCTCATGCCCGCCGCGGGCCCGCGCCAGCGCGCGGGCAAATTCCAGCGAATAGCGCCCCAGGCCGGAATGCCGGCTGCCGCCTTGGGCGCCCTGGAGGTCGAGCAAAAGCCTCATGATGCGCGTGCCCCCCGGCTGGCCGCCAGCGCCCAGGCCTGTTCGAACAGCGGCATGGGCGTGATGGGTACGATGGTGGCCATGCCGGCACCCGGTTCCGGGACGGGCTCGACGGTCAAGGGTTCGTCGAAGGCGAGTGCGGCGACGGCCACCGCCTCCCAGCCCGTTGCCCGCCAGGCCGGCCCGGCCATTGCCAGATCCTGCGCGATGACGCGCGCCGCGCGCGTCTCGGGTTCCAGCAGGGCGGCGATGGCGCGGGCGGTGGCGCGGATATCGAGCGGGTCCAGCCCGCCAGCCTCGTCGGGAGAGCCCGGCACCGCGGCCAGCCAGGGGCGGCGCGCGCGTGACGCGGCCAGGGCCAGCGCTGGCCAACTGCCATCCCCCGCCGTCGCCAGCAGCAGCATGGCACCCTCGATCAGCGTCTGCGGCCCACCCAGGCCCTCCGGCCCGGCCATGCCGATGGCCGGCACCGCGGCATCGAGGCTGTAGAGCGGCGGCAGCTCCGTCACCGTCGCCCGCAGCAGCATCCAGGCCTCCTGCAACCAGGGCGGCGCGCCATCGGCCAGGATATAGTGGCCGGCTGGGGGCTGCCCCGGGGCGGTGGGGGTGGCAGGCAAGGGGCCTGGCATCGGGAGTGCCGCGTGGCGCAGGCCCTGCCGGCCCGCCGCCGCCAGCGCCACGCCGGCATCGCTGTCGGCCATGGCAAGCAGCACGCCGTCGAAGGCGGCATGGGCGCCGAGCAGGTCCTCGCGCAGCGCCGCGGCCAGATCGGCGGCGACGCGATGCGGCGTGGTCAGCGCATGGGTCTCGGCCAGCACCAGGGTGACGCGCGCGCCGGCCGTGCGCGCCTGGCGCGCCGCTGTTCCGCCCCCTGGTCCCAGCAACAGGAAGCGGTCGCTGGCAGTGGGGGTGATGATCTCGGCCGGCAGTCCGGCGAGCAGCGCCGGGCGTCGTTCGGTGCCGGCGGCGAGAAGCTCCCTGGCCATGGCCTGCGGCACTGCGCGCCAGACGCCGGCCGCCTGGTCCAGCAGGGTGAAGAGGATCTGCCCCTCGGGCCGCGCCAGCAGCGCCTGGGCCAGGCCCTGGCGCCATTGCCGCGCGCCCCAGCTGCCAACGCCGGCGACGCCGCTGTGGGGGAGTGCCGGCCCCAGCACCGCCGACAGATCGACCACGATGCGCGGCCCGAGCGGCGGCGCGGCCTGGCTCGCGCGATCGAGCGCATTGGCCAGCATGATGGGCGCATCGGCATCGCCCAGCGCCACCGCGCGGCTCAGGCTTTCCACGGCGCCGGGATGGTCGCCGGCCATGCTGCGCATATTGCCCAACTGCACCAGGATCGCCGCGGTATCGGGCCGGCGCGCGAGGTAGGCGGCGTAGAACCGCGCCGCCTCGGACCACAGCCCGCCATCCCTGGCCTGGTTGCCCTGCAGCAGCAGCCGCCGCGCGGGGTCGAGCAGGGCGAGGCCTGGCAGGCGGATCCGGGGCAGGCTGCGCCGCTCCGGCACCGCTGGCGGCGGGCTGGGCGCCTCGGCCGCCGGCGGCGGGGCTTCCGCCGGCACGGGCAGAGGGGCGGCGCTGTCCGGCGCGGCTTCCAGCGCGAGGTCCTGGAGTGCGACGCAGAGCTGGCGGATATCGGTGCCATGCTGCTCGCCCGGCCGGTCGATCGCCAGGGTGATGCGCAGCATGGACCGGCCATCCACCCGCCCACTGGCCCGCACCTCGAATGGCCCCCATTGCGGCACCGCGGTTCGCACGGGCGAGCCGCCCTCGATGGTGATGGCGAGGTGATTGTCCACCGGCCGGCCGGTGGTGCCCAGCCGCAGCGTGGCGGTGACGGCGCTGCCCGGCGGCGCGTCGGTCGCGGCGCGGAACCGGGCGAGGCGGCCGCGCATCCAGGTGCAGCCGGCCTCGGCCGGGTACCAGCCGCTTTCCAGCGACACCGCCTGCGACAGGGCGAGCCGCGCGCCATCGGCATCGCCGCCGCGGGTGGCGACGGCGATGCCGACGGGGTTTTCACTGCCCAGGGTCAGGGTCAGCGGCCCGGTGGGCATGGCCACACGGCGGGGCGACAGGGCGCGCATGCGCTGCGCCTCGGCCAGCATGTGACGGGCGACCTCGGGCCATTGGCGGGGGGTGAATTCGCGCGCGATGCGGGCCTGCATGGCGGCCAGGGCCGGGCGGTCCTGCAACCAGGCGCGCATCGCCGCCACCCATTCCGGCACATCGAGCGGATCGGCATAGGTCACGAGGTCGCCGCCCACCTCGGGCAGGGCGGAGGTATTGGCGGCGATGCAGGCGCGGCCAAAGGACAGGCTTTCGCCCACCGCGAGGCCCCAGCCCTCGGCGAAGCTGGGCATCACGGTGAAGAGGCAGCCGCGATAGACCGCCTCGAGATCCGCATCCGACAGGCCGTGGACGATGAGGATGCGGCCATTGAGATACCGCGTGGCCTCGAGCTGGCCCATGAAATCACCGACCCGCCAGCCCGGGCGGCCGACCAGGACGAGGGGCGGCGGGTTGTCGCCCTCCTCGATCATCCGGGCCCAGGCGTGGAACAGCAGCTGGTGGTTCTTGCGGGCCTCGATGGTGGAAACGGCGAGGATGTATTCCCGCCCCTCCAGGTCATTGAGCGCGGCTGGCCAGTCGCGCAGCCATTCCGGCCTGGGCGGGCGTTCCAGGCCGAAGCTATGGGCCAGCGGGATGGCCACGGTCTCGATCGCGGGATAGCCGCGCTCGGCGGCGATGCGGCGGAAGGCCCGCGCGGAGTATTCCGAGATGGCGAAGGCGAAATCCCAGAAGAACAGCCCCTCGTTCAGGCTCTGGTTGAAGAAGGAGGTGGTGTCGGTGGTGGTGTATTCCGGATGGGTGGCCGGGAACATGTCGTAGATCAGCACGCCCAGGCGGACCCCCGCCTCGCGCAGCCTGGCATAGAAGCGCGGCGCGCCGGCGAAGAACCAATGCGCCCCCAGCACGATGAACGCCGCGCCCGCGGCCGGCGTGATGCGCAGCGCCCGCGCCCGCAAGCCATCGACGAGGCGGCGCGCCACCGCCACGTCCCGCTTGGTGCCGGCGCAATAGGCCAGCATGGCCGCCATGTCCGCCTCGCGCGGGGCGAAGAGCGCGCCATGCGCCAGCGCGGGAAAGACCGCGATGCAGTCGCCGCCATGCGGGCCGGCCTGGCCCTGCAGCACGGCGGCGATGATGCCGAGCTGGACGCGCTGGATGCCGGAGATATTGCCGGTCTCGTGCAGGAATTGCAGCAGGTCCTGGATGTCGAGCAGCAGCTGGGCGGGGTGGGGCGGCGGCATCGCCCGGTCGGGCATGATTTCGAGGATGCGGCCTTCCTCGGCGATGCCGAAGCTGTCCTCCACGGCGGCGGCGCGCAGCAGTGCCTCATTCGCGCGGTCGCCGAAGCCGGCCATGCGCAACCAGCACGCGGCGGCGAGGAGGAAGCCCGGCTCCTCCGGCCATTCCGTGCGATGGGCCTCGATGATGCGGACGGCCTCGGGCCAGTCCCGGTCCTCGGCGGCTGCCTCGGCCGCGGCGAACCAGGGGGGCGGGGTGGTCATGCGGTGACGCGGTGCCAGGTGGGGCGGCGACCGCGGAGGCTGGGTGCGCCAACGCCTGTGTGCCGTTGCTGGGGGGCCATGGCGTCCCTGTCCAATGCTGCGAGGTGTTCAGTGGTTAGCATTATGGGATGTATGCGGAAATAGCGGTGCAATGGCTTAATGGCCTACAGCCTTGGGTTGAATCACCCACCGAGCCGGATACGGCCCGGGTTGAGAATCCCCCCGGGATCCATGCTGGCCTTCACCCGGGCGGCGATCGCCGCCAGCGCCGGCGGCTCGGCCGGCACCACCGGCACCGCGCCGCGCAGGCCATCGGGGGCGCGGAAGAGGGTGAAGGTGCCGGCCCGCGCGGCCGTCATGACGGTGGCATGCGCGGCCTCGGTGGCGGGGCCGGCGACCCAGATGAGGCCGCCGCCCCAATCCAGCAGCAGCCGGAAACCCGCCAGCGCGGCGCAGGCGGCCGGCGCCGCGCTGGGCGGCAGAGAGAGGCGCCAGACCGCATCCTCGGGTGCTGCGGCCAGCGCCGTGGCATCGCGCACCGCGCGCCAGGTGGTCAGGCCCTGTTCGGGATCGAGGCGCCGGGCGGTGCCGAGCGGGGCCAGCTCGTCACGCAGCCTGGTCGAGCGATAGGCGATGCTCGGGGCAAAATCCTCCAGCCGCAGCACGGCGGTGATGCCGGCGCCGTCCAGCAGGATGGCGGCACCGCAGACGCCATAGGGCGCGCCGAGCCCGGCGCTGAGCACCCGGATGCCGGCGGCGATATCGGGCACATCCACCGCCAGGGTGGCGCTTTCCTCCGGCCTGGGCAGCACCTTGAAGGTGATCTCCGTCAGCACGCCCAGGGTGCCGTGGCTGCCGGCGACAAGCTTGCAGAGGTCGAGCCCGGTGACGTTCTTCAGCACCCGGCCGCCGGAGCGGAAGATCTCCCCATCGCCCTTCACCGCGCGGATGCCCAGCACATGGTCGCGCATCGCGCCCCCGCTGATGCGGCGGGGGCCGGAGAGGTTGGTGGCGGTGATGCCGCCCAGCGTCGCCCCCTCGGTCGCGCCAAACAGCGCGCGCAGGTCGGGCGGCTCGGCGATGATCTGCTGGCCCTTCTCGGCCAGCACCGCCTCGATCTCGGCGATGGAGGTGCCGGCGCGGGCGGAGATCACAAGCTCCGACGGCTTGTAGAGCGTGATGCCGGTGAGCATGCGCGTGGACAGGGTGCGCGCGGCCTGCACCGGGCGCAGCATGGCATGCTTGGTGCCGCGGCCTTCGATGGCCAAAGGCTCGCGCGCGGCATGGGCGGCGGTGATGGCGGCCGCGACCGCGGCCTCATCGGCGGGCAGCAGCGTGGTCATGCGAAGGCCGGATTGCCTTCGAGCGGGAAGACTTTTGCCGGATTCAGCAGCCAGGCCGGATCGAAGGCGGTCTTGATCGCGCGCTGGATGTCGAGCTCGCCCGGGGTGAATTGCGCGGTCATCAGGTCGCGCTTCTCGATGCCCACGCCATGCTCGCCGGTCAGGCAGCCGCCGACCTCGACGCAGAGCAGCAGGATTTCGGCACCGAGTTTTTCCGCCCGGGCGAAACTGTCGGGGTCATTGGCGTCGAACATGATCAGCGGGTGCAGGTTGCCGTCGCCGGCGTGGAAGACGTTGGCGACCTTCAACCCGTGCTTGTCCGACAGTTCGGTGATACGGCCCAGGACATGGGGGAGCTCGCCGGTGGGGATGGTGCCGTCCATGCAGAGATAATCGGGCGAGATGCGGCCGACGGCGCCGAAGGCACCCTTGCGGCCCTTCCAGATCGCGAGCGATTGCTCCGGGCTCTCGGCGACCTTCATCGAAATCGGGTTGAATTGCGCGCAGATCGCGCGGATGCGATCGAGCAGCGCGTCCTGCTCGGCGACCGAGCCCTCGACCTCGATGATGAGCATCGCCTCGGCATCCAGCGGATAGCCGGCATGGGCGAAGGCCTCGCAGGCATGGATGCAAGGGCGGTCCATGAATTCGAGTGCGACGGGGATGATGCCCGAGCCGATGATGGCATCCACCGCCTGGCCGGCGACGGGGATGCTGTCGAAGGCGGCGAGCATGGCCCGCGCCCCTTCGGGGCCGCGCAGGATGCGCACGGTCACCTCGGTCACCATGCCCAGTTGGCCCTCGCTGCCGGTGATGAGGCCGA
The DNA here is from genome assembly GCA_964395305.1 of uncultured Rubritepida sp. Lineage (GTDB taxonomy): Bacteria > Pseudomonadota > Alphaproteobacteria > Acetobacterales > Acetobacteraceae > Rhodovarius. The sequence goes on along the minus strand of CAYNBM010000040.1, from coordinate 1,812 downwards.
GCCAGTCATAGCCGGCGGCGTCGAGATGGCGGCCGCCGATATCCACCACTTCACCCTCGATAGTGACGAATTTCAGCCCGAGCAGGTTGTTGGCGGTCACGCCATATTTCAGGCAATGCGCGCCGCCGGAGTTCATCATGACATTGCCGCCGATCATGCAGGCGAGCTGGCTGGAGGGATCGGGCGCGTAGAAGAAGCCATCGGCCGAGACGGCGTTGGTGATGCCGATATTGGTGACACCGGCCTGCACCACGGCCAGGCGGTCATCGTAATCGACCTCCAGAATGGCGTTCATCCGCATCAGGCCGACCACCACGGCATCCGCCAGCGGCAGGGCGCCGCCGGAGAGCGAGGTGCCGGCGCCGCGCGGGATCACCCGCACGCCGTTCTGGTGGCAGAAGCGCAGCACCGCGGCGACCTCCTCCGTCGTGCGCGGCAGAGTGACGGCGAGCGGCATCTGCCGATAGGCCGGCAGCCCGTCGGTCTCATAGGGCTTCATGCGGATGGTTTCGGTGATCAGCCCATCGGCTGGCAGCAGTTTTGCCAGGCCCGCGATGATCTCGGGGCGGCGGGCCATGACATCGGCTTTGGGGGCGGGCAGGCGGATCATCGACTTGGGGTCCCCGAATGAAGCAGGACCCCGAAGATGTGCCGGCGCCAGGCTTCCGGCAAGGCTCCCACCGCGCGGCCCGGAAAAGCGAAGGGGGGCTTTCGCCCCCCCGAAGCCTCAGCCCTGGCGGGCCTTGAAGCGCGGGTTCTTCTTGTTCAGCACATACAGCCGGCCGCGGCGGCGGACGACAACGCAATTCTTGTCCCGCAGCTTGGCGGATTTGAGGCTGTTGCGGATCTTCATCGGAAAAACCTGATCGTGGTGGGGCCGGACTGGGCCGTGAGGGAGGGGGGCTATTACAAACCGGAGGCTGTCGCGTCAACCCAGCAGGAGATGCGGCGGGATGCGCAGGCCGAGCGAAACCGGCACCGGCCATTCCTCGGAGACGGTGCGCAGTTTGCGGAAACCCGCCTTGATGTAGTTGGGCAGGGCGCGCGGGTGATCGGCCGAGCAGGTGTTCACCGTCAATGCGGCGCAATGCCCCTGCCAGGCGGTGAAGATGGCGTGGTGCAGCAGTGCATAGCCCAGGCCGCCGCCCAGCGCCCAGGGCAGCAGGCCAAAATAGGCGAGGTTGACCAGCGGCGCATTGTTGCGGTCGAGCTCATAAAAGCCGGCCGGCTCGCCCTTGACCATCAGCACATGGATCTCCGTGCCCGGCAGATCCAGCACCGCCCGCAACTCGGCCACCGAGAGGGTGCGGCGCAGCCACCAGCAGTAATCCTGCCCCACCGTGTCATAGAGGTAGCGGTAGAAGGCGGGCGAGCAGCGCGGCACCGTCACCACCGTGGCGTCACTGGGCAGGCCCGGGACCATGCCGAGCACCGGCCGGTCCATCCGCAGGAAGGTGACGTCGACTGCGACGCGCTGCACGGCGGCTTTCACGCTATTGCTCCAGGAAGCTCCGCAGCTTGCGGCTCCGGCTGGGGTGTTTGAGCTTGCGCAGCGCCTTGGCCTCGATCTGGCGGATGCGCTCGCGCGTCACGTTGAACTGCTGGCCGACCTCCTCCAGCGTGTGGTCGGTGTTCATGCCGATGCCGAAGCGCATGCGCAGGACGCGCTCCTCGCGCGGCGTCAGCGTCGCCAGTACGCGGGTCGTGCTCTCGCGCAGGTTGCCCTGGATGGCGGCCTCGAGCGGGATGACCGCGTTCTTGTCCTCGATGAAGTCGCCGAGATGGCTGTCCTCCTCGTCGCCGATCGGCGTC
>CAYNBM010000039.1:0-40579 GCA_964395305.1 uncultured Rubritepida sp. | reverse complement strand
CCGCCGTTGAGCGTGTCGTTGCCGGCGCCACCATCGAGGGTGTCGTTGCCGTTGCCGCCGGCAATGGCGTCATTGCCGGCGCCACCCTGGATGATATTGGCACCGTCACCACCGGTCAGTCTGTCACTGCCCGCGCCACCGATCAGGTTCTCGATTGTGCCCGCATTGGCCTGGGTGAGGCTGTTGGTGATCAGGAACTGGATGGTGCCGAGAGCCAGGCTAAAGGTAATCCCGGCGGCGAAATCGGTGCCGGCGTCGAAGCGCAGCCAGTCGTTTCCGGCGCCGCCATCGGTGATGTCCTGGCCCAGGCCGGCGTAGATGACGTCGTCCCCATTGCCGCCCTGCACGCTGTCATTGCCCGCGCCGCCCGAGAGCGTGTCGTTGCCGTCGCCGCCTGCCAGAGTGTCATTGCCGGCCGCCCCCTGGATGTCGTTGGCGCCGGCATCGCCGGTCAGCGAATCGGCCAGGTTGCCGCCGAGCAGGTTCTCGACGTCGCCGATGATGGTGATGGTGCTGGATCCTGTGGCCGCCTGCGGCGTCAGCGTCAGGAGGCTGAAGACGATGGCCGCGCCGAGCCGGCTGAAGTCCAGCGTGTCGATGCCGACACCGGCCTGGACGATGTCCGAGCCGCCGCTGGCGTAGAGCCGGTCATCGCCCTCGCCGCCCAACAGGCTGTCATTGCCGGCGCCGCCATCGAGGCTGTCATTGCCCGCGGCGCCCTCCAGGGTGTCGTGCCCCAGGCCCCCGGCGATGGCGTTGCCTGCGCCATCGCCGGTCAGGCTGTCGGCGCCTGAGCCACCTGTCAGGTCGCGGAAATTGGCCAGGGTGTCGATGCCCGCGCCGGTGTCAGCCGGGCCAGTGACGGACAGGTCCACCGTGACGCTCACGGTGACGCTGGCGAAACTGAGGGCGTTGATGCCGGCGCCGCCGTCCAGCGTGTCCTGGCCCAGGCCGCCATCGACGGTGTCGTCCCCGGCCATGCCATGGATGAGGTTCGCGTCGGCGTTGCCGGTCAGGGCATCATTGCCGTCACCGCCAAGCAGGTTCTCGATGCTGAGCAAGGTGTCGTTGCCCCCGGCGCCTGTGGTCTGCGCCGTGGTCAGGGACAAGTTGACCGTGATGGCGCCGGCGATGCCGGCAAAAGTCAGGGTGTCGCGGCCGGCCCCCCCATCGATGCGGTTGTTCCCCGCATCGCCCGACAAGGTGTCGTCGAAGCCGGAGCCGGTGAGGTTCTCGATGGAGACGAGACTGTCGATGCCGGCGCCCCCGGTATCCTGCGGCGCGCCCAGCGCCAGGCTGACGGTCACGGCGCCCGTGGCCGAGGCGTAGCTCGCGGTGTCGCTGCCTTCGCCGCCATCGAGGCTGTCGTCGCCGGCGCCGCCATCGAGGGTGTCGTTGCCGAAGCCACCGCTGAGGCTGTCCGCGCCGCCGCCACCCTGCAGCAGGTTGACCGCATTGCTGCCGAGGAGCGTGTCGTCGAAGCCCGAGCCGGCGACGCCTTCTAGATTGCGCAAAGTGTCGACGCCGACGTTGCCGCCGCCGGTAACCTCCAGGAGGGCCAGGTCGACCGAGACCGAGGCGCTGGCATCGGCGTAGCTGACGACATCGAGGCCCTCGCCGCCATCAATCGTGTCGTCGCCCTCGCCGCCCTCCAGCGTGTCGTTGCCGGCCAGGCCGGAGATCATGTTGGCGCCGGCATTGCCGGTCAGGCGGTCATCGAAGGCGCTGCCGGTCAGGTTCTCGAAGCCGCTGATGACGTCGGTCCCCGCGCCGCCGGTCTGCTGCGGGCCGGCAATCGCCAGGCTGATGCTGACGCCCGCCCCCGCGCCCGCATAGGTGAGCGTATCGTTGCCCTCGCCTGCCTGCAACGTATCGTCACCAGCGGCGCCTTCGATGACCTCGTCTCCGGCGCTGCCGATGAGACGGTCGTCGAAGACTGAGCCCAGAAGGTTCTCGATACTGTCCAGCAGGTCATTGCCGCCGCCGCCAGTGAGCTGGAAACCCCCCTGGCCCAAGGTGACGGTGACGGCCGCCGTCGCATCGGCGTAGCTGGCGGTGTCGTATCCGGCGCCGCCATAGAGATAGTTGGTGCCGTTGCCGCCCTGCAACGTGTCGTTGCCGTCACCGCCGGTCAGGGTGTCGTTGCCATCGCCGCCGATCAGCAGGTTGGCGTTCGCGTCGCCGGTCAGGCTGTCGTCGAAGGCCGAGCCGCGCAGGCCCTCGATGCGGATCAGGGTATCGCGGCCACCGCCGCCGGTGTCCTGCGCGCCCACGATGGTGAGATCTATGGTGACGCCGGCCGTGGCGGCGGCGTAGCTGGCGACGTCCCGGCCGCCGCTGAAGTCGCCGACCAGGCTGATCGCGCCGGGGCCGCTCTGGAACGGATCGATGAAGATGTCACCGACATTGCCGCCGTCGATGATGTTGTCACCCGCGGTGCCTGCCAGCGTGTCGTCATAGGCCGAGCCGGTGACGTTCTCGAAGTTCAGCACCGTGTCGGTCCCGGCGCCGGTGACCTGCGGCCCGGTCAGCGTCAGGCTGACGGCGACCCCGATGCGGGCGCGGGCGAAGCTGAGCGTGTCCTGGCCGGCGCCGCCATCGAGGGTGTCGTTGCCGAGGCCACCATCGATGGTGTTGTCGCCGGCGGTGCCGAGGATGCTGTCGTCGAAATTGCCGCCCAGGGCGCTTTCCATGTCGATCAGCGTCACGAAATAGCCAGTATAGGCGGGCAGCGAGGCGCCGTAATACTGCTGCGCGTCGGTCGCGCCGAGGTCGAGGGTGATGCCACGATAGGCGTCGTAGAAGCTTGCCGTGTCGTTGCCCGCGGCGCCATTGATGGTGTCGACGCCCAGCCGGGGCGCCAGCACATCGTCACCCAGGCCGCCTTGCAGCAGGTTGTTGCCGTTGCCCCCCATCAGGGTGTCGTTGAAATCGGTGCCGATCGCGTTCTCCATCTCCCGCATGATCAAGTCGATGCCGGGGGTGACAAAACTGCGCAGCGTTCCGAAGGCGCCCAGGCCGACCTGGGCGGTGTTGAAGTTATACGAGAATGCGTTGAGCTGAAGCTCGACCGCCGAGCCATAGCCGGCCAGGGTGAGCGTGTCGGCGCCTGCACCGCCGGCCAGCGTGTCTCTCCCCAGGCTGGCCAGGAACAGGTCGTTTCCTGCGCCCCCCTCGATGTTGTTGGCGCCGGCATTGCCGACCAGCGTGTCGTCGAATTCGCTGCCGGTCAGGTTCTCGAAGCCGGAGATGACGTCGTTGCCGGCGCCGCCGGTGATCTGCAGCGTGAGCGTGAGGTCGATCGTGACGCCAGCCGCGGCGCTGGCGTAGCTGAGTCGGTCGAACTGAATGAAGTTGGCCGGCCCGTCCGCGCCGCCATCGAGGGTGTCGTCGCCTGCCCCGCCATCCAGCGTGTCGGAGCCGTCGCCGCCCTGCAGCCAGTTCTCCGCCGAATCGCCGATGAGCCAGTCCCGGCCGGCCGAGCCGATAACGTTCTCGACGTTACGCACCACGTCGACGTTGCTGAAGTTGGACAGGACCGGGGCGCCGCGGAGGTCGAGCGTGGCGAAGTCACTGCTGCTGGAGGCGTAGCTGAGGGTATCGATCCCTTCGCCACCGTCGATGGTGTCGATGCCGCTGCCGCCATCCAGCAGGTCGGCGCCGTTGCCACCATTGATCACGTCCACGCCCGCGGTGCCGGTCAGGGTGTCATCGAAGGCGCTGCCGGTGATGCCTTCGATGCCGCTGAGCGTCTTGAACCCCAGATTGCCGGCGGATTGGGCGGTGGCGAGGGCGAGGCTGATGTTGAGCGCCGTGGTCGAGGCGGCAAAGCTGATGGAGTCGAGGCCATCGCCACCGTTCAGCGTGTCGTTGCCGAGGCCGCCATCGAGGATGTCGTCGCCGGTCTCACCGCGCAGGACATTGTCGCCGTCATTGCCGGCCAAGGTATCGCCATAGCCGCTGCCGATCAGGTTCTCGATGCTGATCAGCGTGTCGAGGCCGGTGGGCCGGGTGAGATCGGGGGTGCTGACATTGTTGACAAAGACGGCCGCGTTGTTGCCGGTGTCCTGCGGGCCGACAATGGCCAGGCTGACCCGGACCGGGCCGCGCAGGTTGCCCAGCTCGCGATAGGTCACGGTGTCGATGCCGTCGCCGCCATTCAGCTGGTCATGGCCGTAGCCGCCATCCAGCACATCGTTGCCGTCGCCACCCAACAGGGTGTCGTTGCCCTCCTCGCCGTTCAACCCGTCATTGCCCAACCCGCCCGTGAGCAGGTTATCGGACCCGTTGCCGGTGATGTTGTCGTCGAAGGCGGTGCCGACCGCGTTCTCCAGGTTGAGCAGAAAATGGTTGCCGGAGGCGGACCCCTGGCCACCGGACTGCTGCCCATTGAAGACAGCGAGTTGCAGCAGCACCCGGGACGGGGCGGCGGAATAATCCACCGTATCGACACCTGCGCCGCCATCGACGGTGTCGGACCCGCTGCCGATCAGCAACCAGTCATCGCCGCCGCCGCCCTGCACAAGATCGATGCCGGCGCCGCCATCCATTGTATCGTTGCCGGCGCCGCCGACCAGCGTATCGGCGCCTGTCCCGCCGGTCAGCCGGTCGGCATAGGCGGAGCCGATGAGACCCTCGAAGCCGCTCAGGCTGTCGGTGCCGGCGCCGACCGTATTCTGGGCGCCCGCTACGAGCGAGACGGTGACCCCCGCGGCGGCATTGGCGTAGCTGGCGAAGTCCAGCCCGCCGCCGCCCGCCAGCGAATCGTCCCCGCCGCCGCCCTCGATCGTGTCGTTGCCGGCGCCGCCGGTCAGGGTGTCGTCGAAGCCGGACCCGATCAGCCCCTCGATGGACAACAGCGTATCGGTGCCGTTTACCGTGGTGATGGGGCTGATGCCCAGGGTGACGACGACGCCCGCACTGACCGAGAGGAAACTCACCAGGTCGATGCCCGCGCCGCCATCCAGCGTGTCGTTGCCCAGGCCGCCATCGAGCGTGTCGTCGCCCAGCCCGCCGACCAGCGATTCCGCACCCTCGCCGCCGGTCAGGGTGTCGTTGCCGTCGCCGCCATCGAGGCTGTTGGTGCCGGCGCCGCCGATCAGCGTGTCGTTGCCCGCGCCACCCAGCAGCGTGTCGTTGCCGGCGCCGCCGGCCAGTTGGTCGTCGCCGCCATTGCCGGTGAGGCTGTCATCCGTCCCGGTGCCTGTCAGCGTGTCGGCGAAGCCGGAGCCGATCAGCCCCTCGATGCTTTCCAGGACGACGCTGCCCAGCCCGACGACCGACTGGGCCGTGGTCACCGCCAGGTCGAGCGCCACGCCCGCGGTGGCTGCAGCGTAGTTGGCCGTGTCCAGGCCACTGCCGCCGATGAGTGTGTCGTTGCCCGCGCCGCCGGTCAGGGTGTCGTTGCCGCCGAGGCCGGAGAGCCGGTTGCTGCCGGCATCGCCGGTCAGGCTGTCATTGCCCGTGCCGCCGGTCAGGTTCTCGAAACCGGAGGCGAGCTTCGTGGAGAAGCCGTTGCCATATTGCTGCGCGGTGGCGACGGCGAGGCTGAAGGTGATGGCCCGGCCGGAAGAGGTGAAGGCCAGCGTATCGGTGCCCTCGCCGCCCGATAGGGTCTCGTTGAAGTTGCTGTTGCCCTCGATGACGTCATCGCCGCCCAGGCCGGAAAGCTGGTTCAGCCCGTCGCCACCGAAGAAGAAGTTGGCGTTGCCGTCGCCCGTCAGCGTGTCGTTGCCGTTGCTGCCGATCACGCCCTCGATGCTGATCAGCGTCTCGGCGCCGCCGAAGGCGCCCACGGTGACGTTGATGGCGCCGAAAGTGCCGACGTAGCTGACCGTATCGAGCCCGGCGCCGCCGTCCAGGCTGTCGTTGCCGGTTCCGCCATCGAGCGTGTCGTCGCCCTCGCCGCCCAGCAGCGTGTCGTTGCCGGCACCGCCGGTCAGCAGGTTATTGCCGGAATCGCCGGTGATGCTGTCGTTGAAGCCCGAGCCTACGACGTTCTCGATGCCGGTGACGGTGTCGCTGCCGAGGCCGGCGATCGCCTGCGCGCTGGTGATCGCCAGGCTGAAAGTGACACCCGCGCTGGCCGCGACGAAGGTGATGCCGTCGGTGCCGGCGCCGCCGTCGATGCTGTCATTGCCGGCGCCGCCTTCCAGCTGGTCATTGCCGTCGCCGGCCCGCAGGGTGTCGTTGCCCGCCCCGCCCAGCAAGGTGTCGTTGCCCGAACCACCGGTCAGCAGGTCGTCATTGCCGTCGCCGGCCAGGCTGTCATCGCCGGCGCCGCCATCGATGCTGTCATTGCCAGCGCCGCCCTGGACGGTGTCGTTCTCAGTGCCGCCGCTGATGCTGTCATCGCCGGTGCCGCCCAGGAGGCTGTCATTGCCGGCGCCGCCGGTGAGGATCGTGCCGTCGCTGCCAGACCCATTGAGGGTGTCGTTGCCCTCGCCACCATCGAGCGTGTCGATGCCGCCATTGCCGGTCAGGCTGTCGTCGCCGGCGCCGCCGGAGAGCAGCTGGGCCACGGAATTGCCGGCCAGGGTGTCGTTGAAGCCGCTGCCGATAATGTTCTCGACGCGGTAGATCGAATCGCCGCCGCCGGCGCCGCCCACCAGCACCAGGCCGGTCTGGTTCTGCTGCCCCTGTACCAGGTTGATGCTGACCCCGCCGGTGGCATCGCTATAGATGATGGTGTCGTTGCCGGCGCCGCCGTCGATGGCATCATTGCCGCCACGGCCCTGCAGGACGTCGTCGCCGAGGCCGCTTGTCAGGCTCTCGGCCGCGCTGCCGCCGGTGAGCGTGTCGTTGAAGTTGCTGCCCTCGAGCTGGGTGACGTTGCTGATGGTGTCGAGGCCGGAGCCGCCTGTCTGCTGCGCCGTGGTGATCGCCAGGTCGATCGTGATGGCCGCGGTGGCGCCGGCATAGGTCAGCAGGTTGGTGCCAGCGCCGCCATCGATGGTGTCATTGCCGGCGCCGGCGTCCAGGGTATCCTGTCCGCCGCCGCCCGCCAGGCTGTCGTCGCCCGCGCCGCCGGTGAGGATGTCGTTGCCGTCGCCGCCATCGAGGGTGTCGTGGCCGGCGCCGCCGTCGAGCGTATCGTCATTCGCGTCGCCGACCAGGCTGTCCTGCCCCTCGCCGCCCAGCAGTCTGTCATTGCCGCTGCCACCCAGGAGCGTGTCGTTGCCCGTGCCGCCGTCCAGCACGTCGTCCTGCGCGCCGCCGCTGAGGCTGTCATTGCCAACGCCGCCCTCGAGGCGGTTCTGGAAGCCATCGCCCGTCAATGTGTCGTCGAACGACGAGCCGACGAGGTTTGTGATGAGGCTCAGGCTGTCCTGCCCGTCGCCGCCGCTGGCCTGGCCGGTCACCAGCGAGGCGGACACCGCGCCGCCGGCATTGATGTAGCTGGCGGTGCCATTGAAAAAGGTCCCGCCGACGAGGGTGTCGTTCCCGGGGCCGCCTTCGAGCAGGTCGTCGCCGCCATCGCCGTCAAGCCGGTTGGCGCCGGCGTCGCCGATCAGCGTGTCCGCCCCGCTGCCGCCCAGCAGGTTCTCGAAGCCAGAAATGCTGTCGGTCCCCAGCCCGCTGGAGGCGGCCTGCGTCGCGGCCCGGAGGTCCACCAGAACGCCGCCACCCGTGATGGCGTAGCTCAGCGTGTCCGTACCGGACCCGCCGGCCAGGACGTCGTTGCCCGGCCCGGCGGCGATGATATCGTCCCCCGCTCCGCCATCGATGCTGTCGTCCCCCTCAATGGCGTCCAGAGTGTCCTGGCCGGCGCCGCCCAGCAGGGTATCCTGTCCGTCGTAGCCCAAGAGGCTGTCATTGCCATCGCCGCCATCGAGCAGGTCGTTGCCGCCGGAGCCATCCAGTATGTCGTTGCCGTCCAGCCCGCGCAGGGTCACGCTCGTGTTGCCGGCGGAGATCGTGTCGTTGAAGTTCGAGCCGAGGATAATCTCGATACTGGTCAGACGGTCGCCGGCATGGCCGGCCGCGTTGAAGATGCCGTTGAACAGATTGCCGCTGACGCCGACCGGGGCGCTGGCGTAGGTCGCCGTGTCGGTCCCGGCGCCGCCGTCGAGCGTGTTGTTGCCCTGGCCGCCATCCAGCGTGTCGTCACCGCCATTGCCGACAAGGCTGTCGGCGCTGGTGCCGCCTTGCAGCAGGTTGGCGCCGCCGTCGCCGATGAGCGTGTCGGTGTAAGGGGTACCGATCAGGCTCTCGATGCCGGAGAGCGTGTCGGTGCCGGCGCCGACGGTGTTCTGGCCGGTGGTGATCAGGAGGCTGACCTGCACACCGGCGGTGGCGCCGGCGTAGGAGGCGGTGTCGTTGCCCGCACCGCCGGTAAGCGCGTCGTTGCCAGTCCCACCTTCGAGCGTGTCGTCGCCCGCACCACCATTGAGTTGGTCGTTGCCATTGGTGCCGATGATGACCGGGCCATTGTTGCCGGAAAAACTGAGGTCGGGCCCGCCGTTCAGGCTGTCGTTGCCGTCCAACCCGTTGATCACGTCATCGCCGGTGGTCCCGATCAGGATGTCGTTGTTGCTGCCGCCGTTAATCGTGGCCATAACGTTCGCTCCGCTCTCCCAAGCTCCGCGCTACTTAACATCTCGCTCAATTATCACGCGTTAGTGAATTTGCAATTGCTAGTAGATTTTGACCAGTGAGGTTGCCCTGTTTCAGCGGAAGGTTTTTGGGCTTGGGCGGAAGTATATCGGCCGAAAACCTTGATGGTGCCTCGCATGTCACCATCCGGTTGGCGGCGGCCTTGGACGAATGGGTCCGGCAGCTTCATCGGGTCCCAGAAGGTGGCATTCATGTTGCCTGCCTTGCGGTGGCTGTTATCGCCACGCCTGCGGTGGTTCGCGCCCAACTCCAGGCACATGTCGCGCAGTCAGGGGCGCTTTCCGTCATCCAGCACCCAGATCCGGAAGCCCGGATAATCCTGCGAGAGGGCGCCCACGATGGTGCGGTAGAGGATCGCCACAGGTGCTGAGGCGCGCGATCTCCTGCCCCGCACGTACCATCTCGCCTGCCTGCGCCTGGATGCGGGTGAGTATGCCAGAGGCGGGCATGCCGACCGGCCACTCGAGGTTCAGGGCGAGCAGCCGGTCTTCCCGCTCCGCCTGCTGCCGCAGGGCAGGGATGGGCGCGCGAAGGATTGTAGCACCCTCCGCAAGCACCGCGGCGGCGCACTGACGACGAAAAACCGATCGCGGAGGAACCTAAGATTGCTGCCAAATACCAACGGCATCACGCTCTGACCTCTGCCCAATCGCGCGATGCGATGGTGGTGATGCGTCCTGGTTCTGCGAGAAGGGCGTTCTACGCGTCGCAGCAGGCATCGACGATGGCTTCGTAGGTTTCGTAGACGGGGTTGCTCATGTGGTTTTGGCGCAAGAACTGCCAGAGGTTTTCCACCGGGATGAATTCGGGTGAATAGGGCGGCAGCAGCAGCAGGCTGATGTTGTCGGGCGGGGGAATCCCTCATGATGAGTCAACGCGTCGCACTGCCGGTTTGATAGATCAAATCTATCGTATGATTGATTTCATGTGTTGGCGTCTATCGATAATCGCCCGCTATTCCTGTTCTCACGGCAGGCCATCCCGGCCCGCCCGAGACACCGGAGCCCGCCATGCGCACCACCCTCACCGCCCTGCTGATCCTGGCCGGCATTGCCGCCGGTGCCCAGGCGATGCCGGCGCCTCCCGGCTACTCCCCCGCCGCCTATGGGCATGACGCGGCCAGCCAGCGCCTGGCGCAGCAATACGCCGCCAACAATGCCACAGCGGCGCAGGCGCGGGTGGCGCTGCGTGGCGCGCGGATCGAGTATGGCCGGCCGCAGCGGCAGACGCGCTGATCAATCGGCCTGCAGGTTCAGCCTGGGCAACAGGGCGGCGAATTTCTCGTGGTCGGCACGCAGCTGGCGGGCGAAGACGGCGGCACCACCGCCTGTCAACTCCAGCCCCTCGCCCAGGCGCCCGGCGAATCCCGGGCTTTCGAGGGTCGCCGCCAGCGCGGCCTCGAGCGCGGCCAGCACCGCGGGCGGCACCCCGCGCGGCGCCAGCAGCCCCAGCCAGGGGTTGGAGAATTCCACCCCCGGCATGGCCTCGGCGGCGGTGGGCAGGTCTGGCAGGGCAGGGTTGCGGCGCGGCCCGTTCCAGAACAGCCCGCGCAGCCGGCCATCGAGCAGCGAGGGCAGGGTGACACTCGCCGCATCCATGCTGAGCTGCACCCGGCCGGCCAGCAGATCGGCCAGCCCCGCGGCGCTGGTGCGGTAGGGCACGTGCTCCAGCGGCGCATCCAGCGCGGCGCGCAGGATCTCCATGTTGAGATGCGGCAGGGTGCCGCTGCCGGCGGAGTAGTAGAACAGCGGCCCGGCGGCGCGGGCATGGGCGGCCAGCCCGGCGAGATCGCGCACGGGCAGGCCGGGGTTCACCACCAGCGCGCCGCGGGTCACTGCCAGCAGGCCGATCGGCGTCAGGTCCACCAGCGGGTCATAGCCGGCGCGGCCCCGGCTGAGATGCGGGGTGATGGCCAGCGCCGCCATGGCGGAGAGCACCAGCGTATGCCCATCCGGCACGGCGCGGGCGGCGGCGGCCACGCCCAGCGCGCCGCCGGCGCCGGGGATATTCTCCACCACCACACGCTGCGGCCAGGCGCGGGAGAGCGCTTCCGCCAGCGCGCGGGCCGCCACATCGGTCACATTGCCGGCGCCATAGGGGACGATCAGGCGCACGGGCCGGCCCGGGAATTCCTGCGCCAGGGCAGGGCTGGCGAGCCCGGCCAGAGCCAGCATACGGCGGGCGATCATGCCACCACCCCCGATGCCCGCAGCCCCGCGATCTCGGCGGGCGGGTAGCCCAGGCTGGCCAGCACCGCCGAGGTATCGGCGCCCAGGCCGGGCGCGGCGTGGGTGGGCAGCGGCGCCTGGCCATTGATCCTGAACCCCGCGCCCAGCATGTCCATGCCGTCCACCTCTCCGGAAAAACCGAGCGTCTCGCGATAGGGGCCGTCCAGGTAGGCGGCTGGGCTTCGCACCGCCGCCGCCGGAACGCCGAGCGCGTTCAGCCGCACCTCCCAATCCTCGGCGGTGTGGCCGAGGAAGGCGGTCGTCAGCGCGTCCTCCAGCCTGGGCGTGCCGCAATCGCGCAGGATGGCGTCGGCTGCGGCGGGGCGCAGGCGCAGCCAATCCGGCGCCGTGGCGTATTCGGGATGGCCCAGGGCTGCCGCCAGCTTCTCGAATTGCGCCAGGGTATTGGCGGCGGTGGCGAGCCAGCCATCGGCGGTGCGAAAGACATTGCCGCCCGGCGAGCCGGCGAAGGCGCCATTGCCGATCCGCCGGGGTGCCGCGCCCTCGATCATGTAACGCGCGGCGGGGCCGGACATCAGCGCCAGCGCGGCATCGGCCATGGAAACATCGATCACGATTGGCCCGACCTCGCCGGCGCGGCGGCGCATGATGCCGGCCATCACCGCCATGGCGCCCATCATGCCTGCCGCCATGTCGATGGCGGGGAAGCCGACCTTCACCGGCGGGGCTGCGGGATCATCGCCCTGCAGCCACATCATGCCGGTGGCGGCCTGCATCACATGGTCATAGCCCGGCCGGCCTGACAGGGCGCCGCCCTGGCCCCAGGCCGAGATCGAGGAATATACGATGGCGGGGTTGAGCGCCGCCACCGCCTCCGGCCCAAAACCCAGGGCCGCCATCTTGCCCGGCCGGAAATTCTCCAGGAACACGCTCGCGGTGGGGATGAGGCGGCGCAGCACGGCCGCACCTTCCGGCCGGGTGAGGTCGAGCGCGATGGCCCGCTTGCCGGCATTGACGCCCTGGAAGGCTGCGGTCAGGCCGCCCTCGTTGGGCCGGGTTTCCAGGTCGCGGATGGCATCGCCGACCGGCGGCTTCTCGATCTTGATGACCTCGGCACCCAGCAGTGCCAGATGATAGGTGGCATAGGGGCCGGCCAGCACATGGCTGAGGTCCAGCACCCGAAGGCCGGCCAGGGGTTGCATGGGTTTTCCTCCGTGTTTTGAGGGAGGCTGGACCCGCGGCGCGGGAAAATCTAGACCATGCTGCGTTCACATGCGTTCACTGCGCATGGTCCAGCCGTTGCTGAGAGATGATTCAGCGTTTTCGGCGTTTCCGCCTCAACGCATCATGCTCCTAGCCGCGCAATGTCGCCCCCGTGGCCTTGCCTATCGCGGCCACGACCTTGGCCACCACCGCCTCGATCTCGGCATCGGTCATCGTGCGCTCGCGCGGCTGCAGGGTGAGCTGGATGGCAAGGCTCAAGTGCCCCTCGGCCACGCGCTCGCCGGCATAGCGGTCGAACAGCGCCACATCGGTGACCAGGGCGCGTTCGGCGCCGCGCGCCGCGCGCAGGAGGTTTTCGGCCGGCACATCGGCCGCGACCAGGAAGGCAAGGTCGCGCCGCACCGGCTGGAAGGGGGCCAGTTCGGGTGCTGCTTTCTTGCGGCGCTTGGGTTCGGGGATGGCGTCGATGAACACCTCCGCCGCCACGGCCGCACCGGCCAGGCCCAGCGATTCCCGCAGACGCGGATGCAATTCGCCGAAATAGGCCAGCACGGTCTTCGGCCCCTGGCGGAAGGTGCCGCTGCGGCCGGGGTGGAAATAGGCCGGCGCATCGAGGGTGACGGTCACGCCGGCCATGGGCATGCCCAGCGCCTCCAGCACCGCCTGGGCATCTGCCTTGGCGTCCAATGCCTCGACCGGGCGCGATGGTTCGGCCCAGCTCAGCGCCGTGCTGCCGGTGCGCAGCGTGCAGGCCATGGCGAGCTGGCCCTCGGGCGCGGTCGAGCGATAGCCGCCGCCGACCTCGCTCAGCGCCACATCCGAAAAGCCGCGCGCGGCATTGGCGGCGGCGGCCAGCGCCAGGTTGGCCACCGGTGTGGGGCGCATCTGGTCGAGATCGGAGGCGATGGGGTTTTCCAATCGCAGCGCCGGGTCGCCGCCGCCGAATTTTTCCGCGGTCGCATGCGCGAGGAAACCGTAGGTGACGTTGTCCTGGCAGCCGCGGGCGGCCAGCACCCGACGGGCGGTGATGGCGCGCTTCTGTTTCGCATCCACCGCCGGTGGCGGCACGGCGAAGGGCACGGGTAGGGAGACCGCGGGCACCGCATCCAGCCCGCCGAGGCGGAGGACTTCCTCGACCAGGTCGGCCTCGGCCTCGGTCGCCTCGCAGCCCTCGCGCGCGGCCTGGGCCCGGGCGGGGTCGAGGGCCGGGTCCATATCCAGCGTGATGGGGGCCGCGATGTCGTTGCGCCAGGACGGGACGGCGACGGTGACGCTGAGGTCATCGCGCATCAGGGTGGAGAAGCCGAGCGCTTCCAGCCGCGTCACCGCCTCGTCGGGCGCCACCTCCATGCCACCCAGGCCGGCCAGCCTTTCGAAGCGCAGGGTGGCGCTGCGGCGCCAGGCGGGCTCGGCCCCTGCCTCGGAGACCTCGCTCGCCTCGCCGCCGCAAAGCTCGATGATGGTGGCGGTGGCCATGTCCAGCGCGATGGGTGGCAGGGCCTGGTCCAGGCCGCGTTCGAAGCGCTGGCGGGCATCGGTGAAGATGCCGTGGCGGCGGCCGGAGAGCGCGATGCGCACGGGGTCGAAGAGTGCGGATTCGATGAAGCACTCCGTGGTGTTTTCGTCGCAGCCGGAATGCTCGCCGCCGATGATGCCGCCCAGCGCCTCGGCGCCGGTCTCATCGGCGATGACGCCGTCCTCTTCCGTCAGGGCATAGGTCTTGTTGTTCAGCGCGGCCAGGCTTTCGCCCGGGCGGGCCATGCGCATGGACAGCGTGTTGCCCTTCACCTTCGCCACGTCGAAGACATGCAGCGGCCGGCCCAGCCCATAGGTGAAGAGGTTGGTGACATCGACCAGCGCATTGATCGGCCGCAGCCCCACCGCCACCAGCCAATCCTGCAACCACTGGGGCGAGGGGCCGTTCTTCACGCCGCGAACGGCGCGGCCGACGACCCAGGTGCAGGCCCGCGGATCCTCGATCCGCCAGCTCAGAGGCGAGGGGTAGGCGGGGGTGATGGCCGGGATGGGCCATTCCTTCAACCTGCCCATGCCGGCCGCCGCCAGGTCGCGCGCAAGGCCGTGGACGGAGAGCGCGTCGCCGCGGTTGGGCGTCACCTTGATTTCGATGATGGTGTCGAGCTTGGCGTATTGGGCATAGGGCGTGCCCACCGGCGCGTCCTCCGGCAGGTCGATGATGCCGGAATGATCATCGCCCAGGCCCATTTCGCGGGCGGAGAGCATCATCGCCTCGGATTTCTCGCCGCGGATTTCGCCCACTTTCAGGGTGATGCCGGTGCCGGGGATGAAGGCGCCGGGGAGTGCGGCCACGCCGATCAAACCGGTCCGCGCATTGGGCGCGCCGCAGACGACGGAGTATTCGCGGCCATCGCCGATATCGACGCGCAGGGCACGCAGCCGGTCGGCATTGGGGTGCTGCCGGGCCTCGATCACGCGGGCGATCACGAAGGACGCGAGGGGGGCGGCGCGGTCCTCGACGCCTTCGACCTCGATGCCGATGCGGGTCAGGGTTTCGCAGATGGTGGCGGTGTCGGCCGTGGTGTCGAGATGGGCGTGCAGCCAGGAGAGCGGGAATTTCATGTCACACGCCCTCATGCAGGGAGGCGGGGGTGAGCGGGCTGCTGGCGTAATGGGCGAGCCATCTTGTGTCGCCCTCATAGAATGGGCGCAGATCGGCGATGCCGTGCTTGAGCATGGTGATGCGCTCGATCCCCATGCCGAAGGCGAAGCCCTGCCACTCCCGCGCATCGATGCCGCAATTGGCCAGGACGCGGGGGTGGACCATGCCGGAGCCCAGGATTTCCAGCCAATCGCCGCCCTGGCCAAGTTCGCCTGTCTTCCGGTTCCAGCCGATATCGACCTCCATCGAGGGTTCGGTGAAGGGGAAGTAGCTGGAGCGGAAGCGCACGGGCAGGTTGGAAATGCCGAAGAAGGCGCGGAGGAAATCGGTCAGGCAGCCTTTGAGGTGACCCAGCGTGATGCCTCGGTCGATCACCAGGCCCTCGACCTGGTGGAACATGGGCGAGTGGGTGGCGTCGTGATCGGCGCGGTAGGTACGGCCGGGGGCGATGATCCGGATCGGTGGTTCCTGGCCCAGCATGGTGCGGACCTGGAGGGGGGAGGTTTGGGTGCGAAGGACGAGGGGGCGGCCATCGGTGCCCTGGCCGGGGAGGTAGAAGGTGTCCTGGTCCTGGCGTGCGGGGTGGTGGTCGGGGATGTTCAGCGCGCCGAAATTGTACCAGTCGCTTTCGATGTCCGGGCCTTCGACGGCGGAGAAGCCCATGGCGCCGAAGATCGCGGTGAGCTCCTCGATGGTGCGGTTGATGGGGTGGATGGAGCCGGCCGGGATGGGGCGGGGGGGCAGGGACATGTCCTGCTTCTCAGCCAGGAGTTTGGCGTCGAGGGCGGCGGCTTCGAGCGTGGCGCGGCGGGCTTCGAGAGCGGCTTCGATGCGGGATTTGACGGCGTTGAGGGCGGCGCCGCGTTCGCGGCGCGCTTCGGCGGGCACGGCGCCGAGGCCCTTCAGCAGCGCGGTCAGGGCGCCGTTCTTGCCCAGCGCGGCGACGCGGACGGCGTCGAGCGCGCGCGGGTCGGTGGCGGCGGCGAGGTCGGCCTCGGTGGAAAGGGCCAGGGCTTCAAGATCGTTGGTCATCGGCGGTGGTTCACACTGAATGGCGGCGGGAGGCAAGGCCCCTTTCAGCGTTGGCGTGGCCGATCGGCCGGCATGCCCGGGCGCAAGGAAATGTTATGCATTTGCCCGCATACTCAGGATGACCATGGCTGGACATGCATGGGTATTCTGCGGGTTTGAGCCGCGACACCGCGGGCGAGTATTCGGAATCCTTGGGCTGCCTGAACCTACGCCGCAGGGTCCGGCCGCCCTGGCTATGGTCGAGGCCGAGATCCAGCAGGCAGGCAAGACCACCTTGGCGCGCCGCAATTATCTCGCTTCGGCCTTGCTGACCGCCGGGCGATTCGCTGTGGCGGTGCGCACCCGCTGGCGGATCGAGAACAGCCTCCGTTGATGGCTTGATGTATCCTTCGACGAGGACCGCGCGCGCATGCGCATTGCGCCATGTCTTGCCATCGATCGCCACGATCTCGGGGGCGGTGTCGGCCAGGCTGGGGAACCAGGCCGAGAAGCTCGCGGCATCGAGCGCGTTGAGCACGTCGCACAGCGTGTCATGCGAGGGCACATCGCGGGCGAAGGGCAGGACGCCACGCAGGAAGGCCAGCGTGTGGCTGGCCCACTGAAGGATCTCGACGATGCTCTGCGGCCCGGCCAAGGTGCCGCACAGGATGACCAGAGGGATCTCGGCAGCGGGTAAACCACTCGGTCGGATTGCCGGGGGTCACCCAGCGGCGAAAAATGATCCAGCAACGACACGACCGCCGTCCGGGATACCTCCATCGAGAGGTTTCCGATGAATCAGAATTCTGCCCGTGTCGGAATCCGTCCGCCGATCAAGCGATTGCCCTGGGGCTGAGTTCTGAGCATTTGACCTTTCCGGACCGCAGCATTATACCGCAGCTCGCATTTGCCGTGCAAACTTCGATACCTAAACGCTAACTACCTGGGAGGGGTGGCCGAGTGGCCGAAGGCGGCAGTTTGCTAAACTGTTAATCGGGTTAAACCGGTTCGTGGGTTCGAATCCCATCCCCTCCTCCAGTTTCCACACCTGCTGTGCTCTCCGCCAGGCCGACTGCCGCGCTGAGTATCGGATTTGCGCGGGTTTTCAGGGCAGACCTGTTGACTGGCCGGACGCTGAGACGGGCGAAAATTGCTCTCCAGAGGCCAATTCTGTCCTGATTTGCTGACTGGGGCGTTTTGGACCGTTTGATGTTGAGTGATGCGGCGTGGGAGCAGATGGCGCCGCTGATCATCGGCCGGCCAGACCAGAAGGGATCGACGGGCCGCGACTACCGTATGTTTGTCGAAGGCGTGTTGTGAATCGTGCGCACAGGTTCGCCTTCGTGCTGGGGTTCTACTGCCTGGCCGCGGGCGGTGGGCGTGACCGCCGCTCCAGGGCGCGTGAAGCGCAACATGCCCAACCCGATCTCCATGGCGATGCTGGGCCGATTGGCGGTCGACCGCAGCCTGCACGGCCAGGGCATCGGGCAGGCCCTGCGGGCCAGCGAAGTCCTGGCCCTGCGCGGCCTGTTGGTGCAGGCCCTGAACGCCGACGCCGAGCGCTTCTGCCAGGCGTGCGGCCTCATGCCGTCACCGATCGATCCGATGCCATTGATGGCCACAATGACGGACCTGAAGGCCGCCCTGGGCTGACGCCCAGCCCCTCACCACACCATGTCGCTGAGCACGACATTGTCCAGCAGCCCACCATAGCTGTCATTGCCCTTGGCCAACTCGATGAAGGTCAGCGTGTCGACCCCCTCGGCACCCGTGACCTTCACCTCGTAGCTGGCCCAGCCGTTGCCTGGCGTCACATCCATCACCTTCTTGCCGTTCCAGAGCACCTCGAAGGCCTCGGAGAAGGCCTGGTCCGGGCGGCGGCTGCGGGCGTCGAAGCTCAGTAAGTATTCCCCGCCGGTGCGGGCGTCCACGCTCTGGCTGATCCGGTCCAGGCCCATGTCATAGTCGATCTCGATATGCTGGCGGCCGTCCGAGGCCTTGCCGGAGAACTCGTTCCAGACCTCGATCGGCTTGCCGCCATTGCTCCAGCCCGGCACGTCGTTGTGCGGCGCCCAGGTCTTGGAGGCGATCGCCGCCTGCTCGAAGCTGCCATTGACCAGCAGGTTGGCGCCAGGGCCATCGGCGCCCTGGATATTCACCACGATCTCCTGGCTGGCCGTGCCGTCGAGCGACGTCACCTCCAGCACATCCCGCACGCTGTCCTTGGCGGAGAGCGACTGGACCGCGGCCGAGGCGTTGTCGAGCTGATAGCTCCATTCGCCGCTCGCCGCATCGAAGCTGAAGCTGCCATATTTCCCGGCCAGCGAAGCCGGCTTGGCGAAAACCGCCTCGCCTGCATCGGCATCGGCGATAGCCAGCTTGCCATTGGCGGAAAGCACGGCATCCTCGACCACCTCGCCGTCGGCAATGCCCTTGATGCTGGCCAGGTCATTGATGCCCTCGATGGTGAGCACCGCCCGGGCCTCGCCGATATCGCCATCGGCGTCGGTCACGCGGTAGGTGAAGGAGACCTCCGCGCTCTGCCCCTGGCGCAGCGACTGGAACTCCGCGCCGGGATCGAAGCGGAAGCCGCCATCGCCCACCCAGGCGAGCTTGCCTTGGGCCGGACCCTGCAGGATTTCGACACGGGCCGCGAAGTCCGCGACGCTGTCATTGGCCAGGACGTTGCCGGCGAAAGCCGCATCCTCGGTGAGGGTGAAGACGTCGTTCACCGCGACCACAGCGTCGTCGCGCAGTGTCGCTGCCTGGCCGTCGATGGTGACGGCACCGCGCTCGAAGCTCTGCACGGTCAGCTTGCTGCTGGCGAAGGTGAAGGCCTGCCAGGCAGCGTTCGGCGTGTCGAGGAAAGCGGCGTAGCGCGCGACATCGGCCTGCACCGGGGCGGAAAACCATTCGGCCCGGGTGAAGTCGAGGCGCAGCGTGTCGATCCCGTTGCCGCCATCGGCGAAATCCGTGGAAGCCGCGTTCTCTGCGCGCTGCCAGGCGACGGCGTCGTTGCCCTCGCCGGCGTAGATGGTGTCATTGCCCGCGCCGGCGTCGATCAGGTCGTCCCCGGCATCGCCGGTGATGAAGTCCTGGCCCGCACCGCCCAGCACGGTGTCGTGGCCGGCGCCGGCATAGACGGTGTCGTTGCCCGCGCCGGTGGCGATGCGGTCCTGCCCTTCATCGCCGGTCACCAGGTCGTGGCCGTTGCCCGTGGTGATGCGGTCATCGCCCCGTCCCGCATGCACGGTGTTGTTGCCGTCGCCAGCGTCGATCGTGTCAGTGCCGTCATCGCCGGTGATGAAGTCATGGCCGGCGCCGGCGCGAACCTGGTCGTCGCCCTGCCCGGCCCAGATGGTGTTGTTGCCTTCACCGGCGTCGATGCTGTCATTTCCGGCATCGCCGCCGACCGTGTCATTGCCGGCGCCGGCGTTGATGCTGTCCTGCCCTTCACCGCCGGAGAGCCAGTTGTCGCCCGCGCCGCCGATCAGCGTGTCGTGGCCGGCCTCGCCGTAGAGGCTGTCATTGCCTTCGCCGCCGTCGATGCTGTCATTGCCCTGGCCGCCCCAGGCCATGTCGTTCCCGGCATCGGCGAGGATGCGGTCATTCCCGGCCTCGCCCCAGGCCTGGTCGTTGCCAGCGCCGAGCTGCACTTGGTCCTGGCCGTCGCCACCCCAGAGTTGGTCCTGGCCTTCGCCACCATCCATTTCGTCATCGCCGGTGCCGCCCCAGATCTGGTCATCGCCCTGGCCACCTTCGAGCGTGTCATTGCCACCCTCGCCCCAGAGCTGGTCGCGCCCCTCGCCACCGCGCAGGATGTCAGCGAAGGCGCCGCCCTGCACGCCGTCATCGCCCTGGCCCGCATTGACTTCGAGCGCTGTGTTCAGCCAGCCGAGGCTGAGCCATTCCGACTTGTTGGTGCCGAGGATGGTCTTGATGGTCATAGGTTAGTCTCCGTTATGGCCCGCGCTGCGCCGGGTGGGGTTCACCGGCAAGGTTGCAACGCTTGGGCCAGAAACGGGCACGGAGCATATGGCCAAAAAAATTCTTGATTTATAATGATTTAGCTCTGTGCCTCCGAGATCCGGCGGTCTCGCAGAATGCGACAGGTGAAGGCGGTCTCGCATTTTGCAATGCGGCAGTGGCATGTTTTCGGCAATGCCCAGGCATTCCGTTAGACCCCAAACTGGCGCGCCTCACCGATCGATCTCATCCAACACCGTCACGACATCGCCGATGGCGCCGATGCGGTGCGCGGCCAGCACCACCACGGCATAGAAATAGCCATCGGTGCTGCCCTCATCATCGGTCGCGCTGTGGATAAAGACGATGGGCCCAGCGACCTTGCAGCGACCAAAGACCAGCTGGTGCTCGGCGATGGGCTGGCGGAAGGATTGCGTGCGGCCGGCGCCGGGCGAGGCCGCGTCAAAGCCTGCGGTGGGGCCGGTATCGGCACAGGACACACGGGGCGCCGCGGGTGCTTCCTGGCGGAACACGGCGCCACTCACGGCCGAGACCACCAGGGCGGCACCGGCGCCCACCAGCGCGCCCACGATGCCGCCGCCGACTGCGGCAGAGGCGACGCCTGCCGCGACGAGGGGGATGGCGGCGGTCATGTCAGCCGATTGTCCACGCGATGGTGCAGGTGGTGAGCGGAGCGCGGATTAGGCCGTGCGGCCCGACGAAGGCGGCTTGGCCGTTCTCGACCACGACGCCCAGGCGTTCCGGATCATCGGCCTGCACCACATCGCCAGGGCGCGCAAAGGCCGACAGAATGCGCGGATAGCCCGCGCTGTCGGCGCAGGCATCCAGGCTGGGCCGCACCCGCACCACCGGCCGCGCGCCGGTCACCGCCTCGAGGGCCTTCAGGGCCATCAGGGCGTAAACCGCGCAATTCCAGCGCGGCGCATCGAACGGACGCGCCTCCGCCGCCGACAGCAGGGCTGCCAGCCGGCCCGTCGTCATTCGGGTTGGCGCTCTCCGCGGCGCTGTGTTCCCGCGCGCGAATTGACAGGGCTTCAGGCCGACCCCTACCGTCCCACCCAAGACCAAAGAACACCAGGGAGACGACCATGTCGTTTACATTGCCGCGCCGCGCCGCGCTGGCGGGCGCTGCCGCCATCACCGGATTTCCGCGTCTGGGCTTCACCCAACCGCGCCAGCCCATCAAGGTGGGCGTGCCCACCATTCTGTCCGGCCGCGTGGCGCAGCTGGGCATCTCGTCGCGCAACGCCATGCAGATCGAAGTCGACCGTTTCAACGCCGCCGGCGGGTTGGATGGTCGGCCGATCGAGCTTGTCGTGCGCGACAGCCGCGGTACCCCGGCCGAGGCAGCCCGCCTGGCGCGCGAGATGATCAGCAGCGACGGCTGCGAATTCCTCCTCGATGCCGAGGCGTCCTCGGGTGGCTTCGCGGTGCATGAGGTGGTGCGCGAGACCGGCACGGTGACCATGCATGTGAATTCTGAAACCTCATCCCTGACCGCCGACCCGAGGCAGCGCTTCTGGAACGCCTTCCGCGTGGCCCGGCAGGGCATCCACGATTCCATCGCGGGTGGCGACTATGCCGCCAAGGTCGCGCGCGCGCGAAACCTGCGGCGCTGGATGACGGTCTCGCCCGACTACGCCTATGGCCGCGACACCACCGCGGAGTTCGTCGAATACCTCAAGCATTTCCACCCCGAGGTGCAGGTGGTGGGCGACACATGGCCGCGCCTGTTCCAGCCCGACTACACCGAGAACATCACCCGCCTGAGCCAGGGCCGGCCGCAGGCGATCTATTCCTGCCTCTGGGCGGGCGATCTGGTGACGTTCGTGGAGCAGGCCTCGCTCTTCGGGCTCTTCGCCAATTCGGCGTTCTTCGCGGTCAACATGGCCGATTACACGACCCTGCAGCAGATCCGGAACCTGCCGCGCGGCGTGCATTCGGGCAATCGCTACCTGAAGAACTTCCCGGATGTGCCGGGCAATCTGGACTTCGCCACCGAATATAATCGTCGCTTCAACACTTTCCCGACCAATTGGTCGTGGCAGGCGGCAACCGCCGTGCGGCTGCTGGGCCGTGCCCTGCGCGAGGCGGGTGGGACCACGCCGCGCGCCGTCGCCGCCAAGCTTTCGGGCATGCGCATCGAGAGCCCCTTCGGCACGGATGGCCACGTGACCATGCGCGCCGAGGACCAGACGCTGGTGGGCTACGCCATCGGCTGGGGCGTGACCATTCCGGTCGACCCCTTCGTCGAGAACATGCAGCCGGCGAACTGGGCCGACATCCTCCGCCTGGAAGCGGAGTGGAAACGCGGCAAGGGCTGGAACTGACGCCCCGCCCATGGAACTGACCGAACTGGTGGAATGCGTCACCTCGCTGTCCTGCGTGGTGACGCAGAGTGCTGCGGGGCTGACCATCGGGATGTTGCTGTTTCTCGTGGCCTCGGGCCTCACGCTGATCTTCGGCGTGCTGGGGCTTGTGAACTTCGCTCATGGCAGCTTCTACATGATGGGGGCGTATTTCGCGCTGGCCGCCTTCGGCGTGACCGGCAGTTTCGCCGCCGCCGTGCTGGCGGGGATTGTGGGGGCGGCGCTGCTGGGCCTGCTGTTCGAGCGGTTCCTGCTCAGCCGCATCTACGGCCAGGATGTGCTGATGCAGCTGCTGGTCTGCTACGCCATCATCCTGATCCTCGATGATCTTGTGAAAATCATCTGGGGGGCGGATTTCCGCTCCATGGGCGTGCCGGATTCGCTGCGCCATCCGCCGTTTATCATCGGCGGCGGCGTGGTGCCGTATTTCTACGCCATCCTGTTCGGCATAACGGCGATGATCGCGGCCGCACTCGCCTGGGGCATGGGGCGCACGCGCTTCGGCCGCATC
Organism: uncultured Rubritepida sp.; assembly: GCA_964395305.1. Lineage (GTDB taxonomy): Bacteria > Pseudomonadota > Alphaproteobacteria > Acetobacterales > Acetobacteraceae > Rhodovarius. The sequence continues at coordinate 18,034 of CAYNBM010000039.1, read as the reverse complement.
GTGCGCGCGGCGGCGATCAATCCGGGGATGGTCGGCGCGCTGGGGATCAACACGACGTTGGTCTATGCCTCGGTCTTCGCCATTGGCGCGGGGCTGGCGGGGGCGGCGGGGGCGCTGTCGGCACCCATTCGCTCGGTGGTGGCAGGGGCGGGCGTATCGATCCTGATCGAGAGCTTCATCGTCACCGTCATCGGCGGCATGGGCAGCATCGGCGGCGCGCTGGCGGCCTCGCTGATCCTGGGGATGACGCGCTCCTTCGGCTCCATCGGCTTTCCGCTCTTCGTCGAGGGCGCGATGTTCATCATCATGGCGCTGGTGCTGATCCTGCGACCGAGCGGGTTGGGCGGGCGGCGCTCATGATGGGCCGCGACCTGTTGCTGGCCGGGGTGATCCTGGCTGCTTTCCTCGGGCTGGAGGTCTCGGGCCTGGGCTCACCCTCGCTGCTGGACTTCGCCATCCGCTTCGCCATCTTCGGGCTGCTGGCGATGTCGCTGAACCTGCTGATCGGCACCACCGGCCTCGTCTCCTTCGGCCATGCCGCCTATTTCGGGATGGGGGCCTATTCCTTCGGGTTGCTGATGCAGTCCGGCGGCTGGTCCATTCCCGCCGCCATTCTCATAGCCATTCTCTGCACGGCGCTGTTGGCCTTGGTGGTCGGCGCACTCTGCGTGCGGCTGTCGGAAATCTACTTCGCCTTTCTGACGCTGGCCTTCCAGATGCTGCTGCATTCGCTGATCCTGTCCTGGATCGGGCTGACCGGCGGTGACCAGGGATTGATGGGCGGCATTCCGAAGCCGCCTTTCCTGGGTATTGAGCTCGCAAAACCCGCGCATCTCGCCGGCTTCGGCATGGGATGTTTGTTGATCTCAGTGGTGCTGCTGCGACAGATCGTGCGCTCGCCCTTTGGCGCCGCGCTGCGCATGCTGCGTGACAATCCCGATCGCGCCGGGTTTCTGGGGCTTTCGGTCTATCGCTATCGCCTCGCGGCCTTCGTCATCGCCGGCAGTTTCGCCGGGCTCGCGGGGGTGTTGATGAGCCTCTATGTCTCCGGCGCCTTCCCCACCTTCGCCTTCTGGACGACCTCGGGCGAGGCGATCTTCATGATCATGCTGGGCGGCATCCAGGTCTTTCTCGGGCCGCTGGTCGGCACCGCGATCTTCCTTCTCCTAAATGACTGGATCACCGCGGTCACCGAGCATCACGGGCTGTTCATGGGCACGATCCTGCTGGTCATTGTGCTCGGCCTGCGGAAGGGGCTGTTGGACTTCATCATGGAATGGCGCGCCGAACGCCGGAGGGCCGCGCCTTGAAAATTGCTGTGGTGACGGGCGGCGCGAGTGGCATCGGTGCGGCCTGCGCCCGCATGTTTGCCGCGCGCGGCATCCGCGTGGTGGTGGCCGACCGTGACGCCCCGCGCGCGGCGGCGCTGGCGGCCGAGATCGGCGGCATGGCCATCACCTTCGATGTCTCCACCCAGGCCGCCAACGAGGCCGCCGCGGCCGAAATCGAAGCCACGCTCGGCCCCGTCGATATCCTGGTGACCTCCGCCGGCGTCATCCAGCGCCCCCTGCGGGCCGAGGATCTGCCGGAAGCCGAGGTCCGCCGCGTCATCGAGATCGACCAGATCGGCACCTGGAACAGCGCGGTCGCCTTCGGCAGCCGGATGGCCCGGCGCGGCGCGGGCAGCATTGTCACCATCGCTTCCATCGCCGGAATGCGGGCCATGCCCCTGCACGCCTATGCGCCGGCCAAGGCCGCGGTCATCGCCATGACGCAAAGCCTGGCCGCGGAATGGGGCCGGTCCGGCGTGCGGGTGAACGCTGTCTCTCCCGGCTTCACCCTGACGCCCGCGCTGGGCGCGGCCATCGAGGCCGGCGAGCGCGACCCCTCGTTGCTGGAACAGACCTCGGCGCTCGGCCGCATGGTAACGCCCGAGGATATTGCCGAGGCGGTGTGCTTTCTGGCTTCCGACGCCGCACGCAGCATCACCGGGGTGAACCTGCCGGTGGACGCGGGCTGGCTGACTGCGGGTTCCTTCGCGAGTTATGGTGGCCTGCCGCCGGCCCGAGGGAACAGAGGTGGCAACCCATGAGCGGCGGCCTGCTCGAGCTGCGCAACCTGCGAAAGAACTTCGGCGGCGTGGTTGCCACCAATGATGTCAGCCTGCGCTTCGATCCAGGGACGCTCTCCGCCATCATCGGCCCGAACGGCGCGGGGAAGACCACGCTGTTCCACCTCATCACCGGCAAGCTTCCGGTGAGTTCCGGCGAGGTGCTGCTGGATGGCGCCGGAATCACCGGGCTGGACCGCACCGAGATCGTCCGCCGCGGCATTGGCCGCGCCTTCCAGGTGGCCAATCTCTTTCCCAGCTTTTCCGTGCGCGATGCGCTGGCGGCGGCGTTGATGGCGCATGCCGGGCGCACCGCCTCGCTCTCGCGCGCCTTCCCGCCGCGCGATGTGGCGGAGCGGGCGGATGAGGTGATGGAGCTGTGCGGGTTGTCGGCATTGGCTGGCACCGAATCGCGCCATCTCTCGCATGGCGACCAGAAGCTGCTGGACATTGCCCTGGCCCTGGCGCTCGACCCGAAGGTGCTGCTGCTGGACGAACCCACCGCAGGGATGGGGCCCGATGAGCGCTGGCGGATGATCGACCGGGTGCATGCGCTGTGGCTGGCGCGCGGCCTCACCCTCGTCTTCATCGAGCATGACATGGATATCGTGTTCAAGATCGCGCAGAGCGTGCGGGTGCTGCGCTACGGCGCCGTCCTCGCAGAGGGCCCGCCGGACGAGATTCGCCGCAACGCGGCCGTCATCGAGGCCTATCTGGGCGAGGAGCACGCGCTGTGAGCGAGTTTTCCGTCGATGGCCTCGACGCGTCATATGGCGCCAGCCAGGTGCTGTTTGGGGTCAGCCTCTCGGTCGAGCGCGGCGAAACACTCGCCCTGATGGGCCGCAACGGCGCGGGCAAGAGCACCACCTTCAAGGCCATCGCGGGGATTCTGCCGCCGCGCGCCGGCCGCGTGCTGGTGCGCGGCGTGGATGTGGCGGGGCAGAAGCCCTACCGCATCGCCCGCGCCGGCATCGGCTTCGTGCCCGAGGACCGGCAGGTCTTTCCTGAGCACTCGGTGGAGGAAAACCTGGAGATCGCCGAGCGCGCCGGCGTTGGCGGGCGGGACTGGAACCGCGCCCGCGCCTTCGAAATTTTCCCCATGCTCGCACCGCTGCGCACCCGTATGGCGGGCCGGCTTTCAGGCGGCGAGCAGCAGATGCTGACCATCGCCCGCAGCCTGATGGGCAACCCCTCGGTGCTCCTGCTGGACGAGCCCTCCGAGGGCCTGGCGCCGTTGATCGTGCGCGAGATCGGCCGGCTGATCCTGCAGCTGCGCGAACTCGGCACCACCATCATCCTGGCCGAGCAGAACAGCCGCTTCTGCCTGGGTGTGGCGACGCGCGTGGCGGTGATCGACCGCGGTGCCATCGCCTGGCGCGGCTCGGTGGAGGAGTTCCGCGCCGATCCCTCGGTGCAGGCGACTTACCTGCAGGTCTAGACTCCGAACCCAATCAGATCGGGCGCCGACACGGCGCGGCGCGGGCCACCTGCGTCATGCCGAACTGGCTGGCGGCGCCGGCGCGGTTGAGGACGACCACTGGCATGCCCAGTTCGCGTGCCGGCATGGACGCCGTTGTCGTCGCGTGCATTGAGCGCCGTGATGTAGCGGTCGAGCACGGCGATGGCGGCCGCCTCTGTCTCGGTTATGTCTCGTCTTCTTGTTGTTGGGGTTTCATCACTGATCACGCTACCGCAGGTGCGTTGTTTTCGGCCAGGGCATCGTCGCACCGCGTTTCTTCGATCAGGAAAGCCCGCAGCGCTGCCTTCTGGCCGATCTCGTCAGCGAGCCGAAGGCCCCCAATGGTGGCGGCTCGATCTTCGACGCGATGGGCACAGTGGGCAGCACTGATCTCGCCTGGATGCTGGGTGTTGCCATGGGGTTGAACGCGGGCGTGGTGCAAATCCTGGTCGCATGGCGCAAGCGACCGCCCGAGCGCCCGGCGCCGTTCCCGGCCTGATCCAGCCCGTGGCGGACTGGGCTTTTGCCGGCGAAAGACCCCTCACTCCACGCGGATGTTCCTGGCGCGGATCACCTCGCCCCAACGCGCGAATTCCTGCGCGTTGAAGCGTTCCATTTCGGCCTGGGAATTGCTGACGGCAACAAGGCCGGCCGCTGCCATGCGGCTGACGACCGCCGGGTGGGCCACCGCCTCGCGCACCGCGGCACCCAAGCGCTCCATGGCGGCCGGCGGCGTGCCCACGGGTACCGCGATGCTGCCCCAGCTTTGCACAGTGGCCTCGGCATAGCCCGCTTCGGTGAAGGTCGGCGCATTCGGCAGCACGGCGATGCGCTCCGGCCCGCTGGTGGCGAGTGCCCGAATGGCGCCCGCGCGCACCTGCCCGATGGAGGAGGCCGGTTGATCCAGCATCACCTGCACAGTGCCATTGACGAGATCAGACATGGCCTGACCCGACCCGCGATAAGGCACGTGCACCATCTGCGTCCTGGTGACCGCCATGAACAATTCGGTGAAGATATGGGTACCCGAGCCCACGCCCGAGGTGGCGAAGCTGACTTGCCCCGGCCGTGCCCGGACATAGGCCACGAACTCCTGCAGGCTCTGCGCCGTAATGGAGGGGTGCACGACCACGATGACGTCGGTCGTGAAGATTTTCGAGAGCAACACCAATTCGCGCCGGACATCCACAGCGCGCATCAGCCCCAGATGCGGCGCCTGGGTCAGCACGCCATTGGTGGCGACCAGCATCGTATGACCATCCGGCGCGCTGCGAGCTGCCGCCTCCACGCCGATGCCGCCGCCCGCTCCGGTACGGTTCTCCACCACCACCGACTGGCCCAGGGTCTCGCTCAGCCGCTCGGCGATGATGCGCCCGCCCACATCCGTGCTGCCCCCTGGCGAGAACGGCACGATGAGCCGTAATTGGCGGCTCGGCTGCCAGGGTGCCTGCGCGCCGGCGGCAAATGGGAGCAGGGCAGGCAAGGCAAGCAGCGCGCGGCGCGTCTGGGTCATGCCCGGGTCTCCTATGTTCTCAAAAGGGTGATGCGTACGATATCACCGACGACGGGAAAGCGGGAAGGCGCAAAGCTGCCGGCCGGGGCGCGCGCGAGGATGCCGCCCCCGCAGCCTCCACCGACCATTCTGGAGACGATCTCATGCGCCTGGCGCTGGAGCGGCTGGAGCCGCTGTGGGAGGAGCTGTTCCCTGCGGAGCAGGCGCGGATGATCCGCTTTCTGGTCGACCGGGTGGACATCGGGGTGGGCGGCGCCGACGTGCGGCTGACGCTCGAAAGGTTGGCGAGCTTGGCGCGGGACCTGGCGGTGCCCGTTGAAGCAGCGAGGGTAGCAGCGTGACCGGCGCCGCGCAGATGCTGACCGAGCGGGCGCAGTTGGCGTTCGGGAAGCAGCGGGGCGGCCGGAGGCTGGTGCTGACGCCAGTTGGCCTCGCGCCCCGCGGCGCCACGGCTGCGGACGCCACGCTGGTGAAGGCACTGGCCCGGGCATTCCGGTGGCGGCGGTCATGGAGACGGGCCGCTGCGGCACGATTGACGAACTGGCTGCGGCGGAGAAGATCAATTCGTCCTATGTCTCGCGCCTGCTGCGCCTGACGCTGCTGGCGCCAGACATCGTAGAGGCGATCTTGGATGGGCGGCAGCCGGAGGGCCTCGCGCGGGGCGACCATCGCCCGCACCGTGCAATGGTCGGTCCGCCGCGACCTGTCGAGGCAGAAGGGCGTGGCGCATATCAGGACGCACAACAACGCCCCGCTCGCCGTCCGCGGCTTCATGGCCGACCGCGCGAGGGTCGAGCGGCTGAAGACACCGTTCGAGGACATCATTGGGCCGGCGCTGGGGCCGAACCCGACGGGGGTGAGCGGGCTGGATCTGCTCGGCGCGACGTGACGGCCATCCTCACCTATTTTCGAAGGTGATTGAATATTCGAATATTCTATGAGACGATGATGGCCATCGAACACCACGCCCCAACGCAGGGCAGTGGCACCGCAGCGGGCCCCCGGGTCCGCACGGACTCAGGAGGGAATAAAAGGGTGACAGCTCACAGCAATGCCCGGCGCAACGCATCCGGCCTGTCGCGGCGTGGCCTTCTGGCCGGCGCTGGCGCGCTGCTCGCCGCCCCGGCGCTGGCGGCCTATCCCGAACGGCCGATCACCCTGCTGCACGGCTTCGCCCCCGGCGGCTCGGCCGATTCGCTGGCCCGTGTGCTCGCGGCCTCGCTGGGCAACCTGCTTGGGCAGACGCTGATCGTGGAGCCCAGGCCGGGCGCCGGCGGGATGATCGCCTCCGCGGTGCTCAGCCGGGCGGCCGCGGATGGCTATACGCTGGGCCTGCTCACCGGCGGCCATGCGGTGGCCGCCGCCTTCGGCCGCAACCTGACGTTCGACCCTGTGGAGGGTTTTTCCTGGATCTCCCGCGTCGTCGAATTCGGCTTCGTCATCGCTGTGCGCGCCGACCATCCGGCGCGCGACCTGCGAAGCCTTTTGCAGCTTGCGCAGCGTGGTGGCGGGCTGACCTTCGGCTCGGCGGGCGTGGGCTCCACGCATCACCTGGCCGGCGAATTACTGGGTGCGATGACCGGCGCGCCGCTGCTGCACGTGCCCTATCGCGGCGAATCGGATGCCATCACCGGGCTGTTGAGCGGTGACCTGGCGAGTGCCGTCATCACCACCGTCACCATCGGGCCGCATCTCCAGTCCGGCCGGCTGCGTGCTCTGGCGGTGACCATGGCTGAGCCCGCCGATGCCTACCCCAACGTCCCCACGGCCGGGCAGACGGTGCCGAACTACGCGGTGGAAACCTGGGCCGGATTGGCCGCTCCTGCCGGGCTGCCGGCGCCAATCCTGCAACAGTTGCACCAGGCCGTCATCGCGCTGTCGGAGCAGCCGGAGCACCGGAACCGCCTCGCCGCGCTGGTCGATGGCAAGGTGCGGACCAGCAGTCCTGCGGAGCTGCGGGAGTTGGTGGCGCGGGAGATCTCGCGCTGGCAGGAGCTGATCACTAGCCGGCGGCTCAGCGCCGGCTGAAGCGTCACTCTGGCAGGGGCACGCCCAGGCCGGCCGCGGCCTTGGCCAGGCGATTCCAGGTGCCGTCGGGCAGCGTGATGCCCTCCTGCAGCCGCCGCGCCATCACCGCGCCGCCACGCTCGCCCGGCAGCATCACAGGCCTATCGCCGCTGGCCGGCACGGCGGCCACCGCGCGCGCCAGGGCCTCCACATCGCCGGTGAAAGCGCCGGAATCCCCGAAAGCCGCGATGTCCAGCGCGATGGCCACGCCATTCATCCGCGGCCCGTGCTTCGAGCCCTGCCCGGCCAGCGCCGGGGCGATCACTGGGTTGCCAGCGGCCAGGCTGGCCAGGCATTCGATCATCAGCGACAGCCCCGCCCCCTTGGCCCCGGCCATTGGCAGCAGGGTGGTGATGGCGCCAGGGTCGGTGGTGGGCTGGCCGGCAGCGTCCACGCCCCAGCCCTCAGGCACCGCGGTGCCTGCATCCTTGGCCGCCATGACCTTGCCCAGCGCCACTGCGGCGGTGGACATGTCCAGCAGCAGCGGCGGGCGGCCGGCGGCGGGGATGGCGATGGCGATCGGGTTGGTTGAGACCACCGCGCCCTTGCTGCCCGGCCAGGCCATCAGCGGCACGGATGCGGTCATCACCAGCCCCACCAACCCCTGCTCAGCGGCGCGCAGGGCGAAATGGCCCACCGCGCCAGCATGGGTGATGTCGCGCGCAACCACCCAGCCGAGTTGCAGGCGCCGCGCGATGGCGATGGCCTCATCCATCGCGCGGTTCATCGCCACCGGGCCGGGCCCCTGATCGGCATCGAGCAGCCCGATGGCGCCCATCGCCACCCGCATTTCCATCCGCGGCCGCGGGTTGATGGCACCAGTGCCGATCAGCTCCAGATAGCGCGGAATGCGCAGCACGCCATGGCTGTCCACGCCGCGCAGATTGGCCCAGACCAGGGTCTCGGCCCAGGCGCGGGCATCCTCCGGCCCGGTGCCGGCAGCTTGCAGGATGGCGGCCGCGAAGTCGCGCAGCGCGTCGGGTGCTACGCGCCGGCTCATGCCGTCGCCAGCGGGAAATAGCGCGCCAGCCAGCCTTTCAGGATGTCGCGGCCACGATTGTCATGGCCGAAGATCGGGAAATGGTCGGTGCCGGTGATCAGCACCAAATCCTTGGGCTGGCCGGCGCGCTCCCACAGCCGCATGGATTGCTCGACGGGTGTGACGGTGTCATCGGCGCCGTGCATGAACAGCACGGGGCGCGGGGCGAGCTGGCCGATCACCTCCTCGGCCTTGAAGTCGTACATGCTCTGCGCCGTGTCGGCGGCGACCACGGTCTGCGCGAGGTGGGAGAGGTTCTTCCGCAGATGCTCGGCCATAGGCACCACGTCCCAGCGGCTGACCATCATGGTCTCGCCGGTCCGCTGCTTGTGGGCGCGCCCCTCGGCCAGGAGGTTGGTGAACTTCTCCCAGGCCTCGGGGGTGGGGTGCTGGCCGCGGAACTTGCGCTCGCCATTGCCCCAGCCGCAGGAGATGACGGCGGCGGCGAAGCGGGTATCGGTGCTGGCTGTGTAGGCGGCGATGGCGGCGCCGAATGAGTGGCCCAGCACAGCGATGCGGGCAGGGTCCACCTCGGGGCGCCCGGCCAGCCAGGTCATGGCGTTGCGGGTATCCGCCACCTGGTCATGGCACAGCACATAGCCGCGGGTGCCTTCGCTTTTGCCGCAGCCGCGGAAGTCGATGCGCAGCACGACATAGCCCCAGCTTTCCATCAGCCGGCTGACCACCTCGGAATAGGAATTGTCTTTGGCGCCGATGAAGCCGTGCAGGACGATCAGCGCCGGCAGGCGCTCATCGGGGCCGCGCGTGTCGGGCACATGCAGGCTGCCGGCCAGGCGCAACCCGTCCGATGTGAAGGTGATTTCGCTGTCCATGTCCTGGCGTCCCTTTGCTGTGCGGGCAGCATGGCAGGATTTTCGAAAATCTCAATATCTTCGATGATCGTCAGCCCGGTTGGATGAATTGCGGCGCGTAGCGGCGGACATTGTCGGCCGTCCATTGCAGTTGCTGGCGCAACAATTCTGCCGCCTCGGCACCGCGCCGGCCCAGGGCCGCTTCCTTGATCGCCTCATGCTCGGCCAGCCGCCCCGGGCCTTGCGGACGGTGGCGCTGGGAGAGCAGCCGGTAGCGCTCCATATGGTCGTAGAGCAGACCGCGCATGTGCAGCAGCCAGCGCGACTGGCAGGCGGCGACCAATGCCGCGTGATAGTCGCGGTGCAGCGGCACCCATTCCTTGAACCGCGCCATGCGCTCGGCGCGCGGCAGCGATTCGAGGGCGGCCAGGCGGTGGAAGGCCAGCACCACGCCCTCCTCCCACAGCGTGTCGCCATGTTCGATGGCGGAGAGGATGGCGCGCTGCTCGAACTCGATCAGCAGGCTGGAGACATCATCGAGGTCGGCCTCGGAGACCGGCGCCACGCGGAAGCCGCGATTGACGTCCATCTCCACCATGCCGATCGAGGCGAGGTGGGACAGCGCCTCGCGCAGCGTGCCGATGCCGACATCATAGGCCGCCTGCAGCTCGGCGAAGCGAAGCCTGGCACCGGGGGCGTAATGCCCATCCAGGATATCGGCCATCAGCCGGCTGAGGACGGCCTGGCTGGCAAGGACCGCCACCGGGGAGGCGCGTTTGGCGACGGCCCTCAGGGACATGGATTTGATTTCCTTGGTGACTCCAGACGGTGCCATCCCCAGGCGCCTTGCTCAAGTGCCCGGGCTGCCGGGCGGTGCCGGGGATTTCACCGAATGCCAGGCGAAGAGCCTCGGCGAGGGTGCCAAGCGGTAGATCGCGGTGTAGGTCATGCGCGTGGCTGTGCCACCGCCCGGGCGTTCGATCCGCGCATCCGCCTCGCCGAAGACGAAGCCGAAGCCACCTTCCAGCCATACCTCGCGCGTCAGCGCACGGTAGCCGAGGTAGCGGCGTTCGCCCACGCGCAGCTTGCGCAGGAATTCCGCCTTATCCTCCACCACGCCGTTGGAATGGACGAATCGCAGGTCATCGGCGATCAGGCGGTCCAGCGTCACCAGGTCCAGCGCGATCATGGCGTCGAAGCGCTGATCCTCCTTGCGCAGGATCTCGGCTGTCATGTCTGCGCTTCGGGAAGTTGCAGCCGGTGCATCTCCAGGAAGGCCTGCGACGGCGGCAGCCCCCAGACATCGCGCGGCAGGCCAACCCAGGTTTTGGGGCGTTGCGGCCGGTCGCGGTGCCAGGGGCGGGGGTCCCAGAAGCCCAACGCCTCGTCCGTCATACAGTCCAGATCGTAGAAGAATTCGATGGCGTTGCCCTCGGGGTCGCGGTGGTACATCGCCACATTGTGCCCGGGGCCGTGCCGCACCGGGCCCCAGAGGATGGTCACCTTCTGCCCGCCCAGGATGTCGGCGGCGCGGTGCATATGGGCGGCGTCGCGCAATTCGAAGGCCATGTGGTGCATGCGCGCATCCTCGCCGCGGGTGAAGTTCACCGTGTGGTGCTCGTGGCTGCAGCGGAGGAAGACGAAGCGGTCCTCGATCCAGTCGGAGACCCGGAAGCCAAGGCTGTCGGTGTAGAAGGCCGCGGTCGCCGCCGGGTCGGCGGTCAGGCAGGCGACATGGCCGATCTTCAGCGGTGCCACGCCGGGCAGTGGCTGGCGGTTGTGGTGGCTGTGGGCGCCGCTGTGCAGCTCGAACTCCCGGCCGTCGAGATCGCGCGAGCGCAGCACGAGCGGGCAGCCGGGAGCCGGATCGGAGACGCGCTCGGCCGGCAGGCCGGCTGTGCGCAGGGCATGCTCGATCGCGGCGACGTCCATATCGGGCGGCAGGTCAAAGGCGAGGCGGGCCAGGCCGGGTGCCGCGCCCGTCTCCAGCACGATGCTGAGCTGGCCGGCTTCGCTGGCCAGGAACACCCGCCCGGCCTCACGCCCCACCTCGGCCAGGCCGATGACGTCGCGATAATAGTCGCGCTGGCGTTCCAGGTCGACGACGGTGAGGGCGAGGTGCCGCAGGCGCTTGACCGGGATCATGCGGCGAGCGCCGTGACGTGGCGGGATGCTGGGCTCATCTGGGTTCCTCCTGGGCAGCGGGCAGCCTCCTGCTGAATATCGAACATGTCAAGATTTTCGAAAATAAATCTGGTGGCATGAGACCCTGCCTGATCCGTGATGAGGAAGCCGCCATGCCATTCTTGAACCGCCCGCCCCGCGTTTAGGGCCGAGGCTGTCTCGCCAGCATGGCGCGGGCTTCTGGGCGTGGGCTGCGCCTGCTGCCTGGCGCTGGCACTGCCGCCCGGCCAGGCCGCGGCCGCGATGCCATCCGAGCGTCCTGTATCCTGATCTCCACCGACGTCCTCTCAGAGGGTCTCAACCTTCAGGATGCGTTGCTCATGATGAACTGCGACATCCACTGGAATCCGGTGCGCCTCCCCGGCGCGGGCGATCGGGCCGCTTCAGTTGCTCCACCAGGTTGGAGCGGGCGACGCTGAGCGTGTCGGCGACGGCCTTCACCGGGTATTTCCTTAGGCAGCGACGGCACGAGCCAAGGCTTTTTTTCGGGGCGTGCGACTGCGAGGGCGTCGCGGCGGATCTCGGTTTCCATGGTCTTGCGGCCGAGCAGCCGCTCGAGCTCACGGACCTTGTTCTCGAGCTCGCGGACACGGCTGATGGGGACGACCTCCTCGTCGGCCCTGACGGCCTCGTGGCCACCCTCTGACATGCGGCGCCTCCATTGGAACAAGAGACTGGGCGACCCGCGCTGAAATGCCACTCGGCGCGAGCCCCTAGCCGTTTCCCTCGCGCGCCACAGTGGCGGCGGGGCTGGTGGCGCGCTCCCAGAAGGCGGCGGCCATGTCGTCCATGTCCATCAGGCGAACGAGGGCGAAGCCGCGGGCCATGTCGGGGTCGAGGTCGGCGTCAGACGCTCGGACCGCGCCGAGGCGGCGGAAGGAGGCCAATTGGGCCGCGGTCATGACCGCGGTAGTGACGGGGCGGATCTCCCCGGGAAGCCCGCGGTGCAGGTTGAGCCAGTACGGCTCGACCGGGAGGTCGAAGGTGAGCATAGGGTCTCTCCATATGCGTGAATGCGGGTGTGGACCGGACAACCACTTCCCGAAGCAATCGGGGCCGCCGCGAAACGGATCAATTCGAAGCCGGCACGATCCAGAGTCTCTATGGAGATCGAAGGCGGAGCCAAGGCGAGCGGAGAGGTTCGCTTTCGACCCTAATCAGACATACACCCGGCCACGACACCGGCAGATGGTGCCGTAGCCACGTCGTTACGGCGGTGGCCAAAGAGCCTCTTGTTGATCTCTGGCATATGCTTCGAGCGGCGCATCGAGCGGATGTGAGGCATGCCGCAGGGTCGAGCAGCGGCAACACGTCATCCCAAGCCCATTGGAGCCGGATTGCGCTCATTTTTTGTCGCGCGGCGCGCGGCTCACGCGCCGTCCACGACCGCCCGTTAGTGCCCAGCCTCAGCCCTGCAGCTCGATGTCACCCGGCTTCCAGATCTTGTCGAACCACGGCTGAAGCGGCCCATAAAGCCGCAGGATCACGAACCACGACTTGCCCGGAATGGTCTGCACCCAGTTGCTCTCCCGCCCCGCCGGCGCGGTCGGGCCGAACCACACATCCACCGACCGATCGGGATTCACCTGCAGATCGGGCTTCTGGCTGCTGACCGAAGGGAAGCGGTTGTCGGTCTGCAGCATCGACCGGGTCTGGGTGTCATAGACGATGGTGGACCAGAAGGTCCGCACCGGCACCGGCCCCGGCAGCCGCAGCCGATAGGTCTTGCCGCCATCGAAGGCGTTGCCCTGCGAATCCTCGGCCGTCCAGGGATAGGTCGAGCCCTCGCCCACCACCTGCGTATCCATCGCCGGCGTCACCCCGGTCGCGGCGAAGAAGTAGAAGGACCGCGCATTCAGGTTCGGCACGCCAGGCTGGCGTTCGAACTTGTAGCCGCCGACGAAGGCGAATTTCCAGCGGCGGTCGGGGAAGATGATCCCCTCGGGGTCGCGCATCCGGTAGAACAGGGCGCGGGCGGTGGCGTCGCCCGTCGCCGCGGCCTCGGTCAGGATGCGGCGCATGCGATCGTCGGGCTGGAAGGGGCGGCCCTTCTGGATGCCGACGGCGGCGAAGTAGCCGAGGCTGGTCGGGTCGGTGGCCGAGAACGGCTCCTCCTGCACCACAGTGTTCAGCAATTCCCAGAAGCGGAAATCGCCCGGCCCAACCATGTTGAAGGGCCGCCCCGAACCGTCCACGAAATTCAGCCGCGGCGGGTTGGCCGCCTGCGCCAGCGGATAGACTTTTGTGTGCTGCTTCACCACCGCGACGCCGGGGGCTGGGTCGCCGTTCTCGAGGAAGCTGCGCCAGATCACCAGATTGGCGAAGGTCGCCGGGCGCACGACGATGTAACCATCGGGCACCGGCCCGGTATGGCCCGGCGGCAGCAGCAGATACTTGCCCCCGCGGCCGCGATCCTGGCCGGTCAGGCCCAGATCGGCGGTCCAGAAATAATACATGTCATTGACGACGCCGAGCACGCGGGGCGGCACCTCGATCACCAGCGGCCCGCCGCGCAGATCCACCCAGAACCAGGTGTAGGGCGTGTTGTCATTGGCGGTCAGCTCGACCGTCCGGCTGTCCACCAACTGCTCCCAAATCGGGATGGTGACGTTGTCCGGTCCGAAGCTGCGGATGGCCTGGCGGTTGAAGGCCTGGTTCACCGCGGGGATGCCGAGGAGGTAGGCCTGCACCGCCTGCTGGAAGATCAGGTTGTCGTAGATCGCATCCGTGCTGGGCCCGTCCGGCACGCCGTCGAAGAAATTCAGCCGGCCGAAGCGCGTCTCGACCGAGGGCGGCGAGGCGACGCCCGGGGGCATGGGCGTGGTGTAGCGGAAGGCCGGCGGCATCGGCGTGCCGGTGAGCGGCTGCGCCTGCGCGCTTCCGGCGCCGAACGCGCCGCGCAGCGCGGCGGCCGCGGAGGCGAGGGCCGCGAGTTCACGTCGTGTGGTCATGCAGGTCGAGCCTCTCCGGATGGACGGGCGGCGCTGGCCGGGTCTGGCGACGGCCCATCCTGCAGAACCGCCGTCCCGCCTTGATCTTGTTGCTGTTACGGCGGGCCATCAGCGACGCCGGGGATGACCTTACCGTGATTCGCTCTCCGGTGTGGGTTGAAACGCTAGCCAGATTCGGAGCACCTTGCACATCGGCGGGCGTAACTGATCGAGGAGATCCGCGGCTTGGAGTGCATCGCCCCCGCGACCTGGTCGGCCGAGCTGGACCGCATCGAGCCCCTGGCCGAGGCACAGCGCGATTTCCAGGCGGAAATGCTCCAGCTCTCTGCGGGGCGGTTCCGCTATGGGCTGAGGCTGGTAGATTTCGGACCGCTGCGGGTCCAGGCGAATGACCTCGATGGCAGCTACCTCGGGCGTGCGGTGGTGCCGCAGGGCGCCTGGACACTATTCTTCCCCACCGGTGGGCCGGAGCAAGCCAGCCGCCTCAACGGCATGCTGCCGGGCCGCACCGATGCTGTCCTGTACGGACCAGAGGCCGAGCTCCATGCCAGGGTTTCGGACGGGCAGCGCTGGACGATGGCCGTGTTCGACGACGGCCGCTTTCGCGAGATTTTCGACCACATACCCGCGGCATGCGAAGGGCGCGCGGTCCATCTGCCCAGCCTTCTCGCCCAAGCACCCGGGCTTCTCCGCCTAGAGGAGGTCGCCGGCGCGATTGCAGCAGGCGCAGCTGGCACTGCGGTGTCGGAGGGGGTGGTTGATAGCCTGTGCGCGGAACTCGACAGCGCATTTGCCGCGCCGGCCCGGCGGGCGCGTGCCGACGGGCGCGCCGTACGTGTCGCATCCGCCGCGGTTGCGTATCTCGAAGCGGCCCAGGGCCGGGCTGTTTTCAGCCACGAGATCGGCGCCGCGATCGGCGTGAGCCCTCGCTTCATCAATCAATGCTTCGACGCGGTCTTCGGGATAAGCGTGCACCGCTACCTGCGACTGAGACGGCTCGCCGAGGCGCGCCGGCGGCTGATGGCCGGGGGGGATGGGCTGCTTGTGAAGCAGGTCGCGCTCGACCTCGGCCTGTGGCACTTCAGCCGCTTCGCCTTGGCCTACCGCGACCTGTTCGGCGAGACGCCGTCACAGACGCTAGCGACCGGCGGACGGCGCCTCGGTCGGTGATGGGCCGGAGGCGCCGACCCAGCCAGACGCATCCTGTGCGGCCTGGCTGGCGCGTCCTGGGTAACGGAGTGGTCTGTTTGGGCGGGTTCAAGGATTCTGAGGGCAGAGCTGGGCGCCAGGCGTCGGCGGGAAATGACGATCACTGCCCATTTTGGACTGATTTCCGTCCAGCGCGGACACCGGCCGCAGGCCTCGGATTCAAGCATACTCCGGTCTCGCCTACTGATTTCGCAGCACTGCCGTGATCATCCGCTTCGCAGTGGCATTGAACGCGGCCCTGAAATCAAAGCTGGCCTCCACGCCGGCCGGCCCCTCGATCGGGGTCTTGGCCAGCGCCCGGTAGACCTCGTGCAGCTTGATGGTCAGGCTTTGGTTGCATCGAACGTGAAGGCCAGAGCGAACTCCGCCGAGGTCGCGGCCTGCGCCTGGGCCAGCAGGGGGGGGTCGTGTCCCCGTCCGTGGTGTAAGAGCGATGGGGCACGATCATTGTTAGAAACTGATGCCGATGCCGATGCCGATGCCGATGCCGAAGGAGGTGCCGGAGACCCCGCCATAACCAAAGAAATACCGCCCGATTAACCGTGCCCTGTTCATGTTCAGCCCCAAAGCACCCACCTCGAAGCAGCCGATGTCGAACTCAATGCCGCCGCCCACCTTGGCCGACCATTAGAAGCCCAGCGCCGCCCGCTGATCACCGAAATAATAGGACGCCGAAGCATCCACCGCCCAACGTATCGGCCGGCCGACGGCTTCGAACCCCGTTGGCCAGCGCACCCGCGTCCACAGCCCGAAGGTTCACGCATCGGAATGCCCGCGCGCCGCGCGCAAAGAATTGGCGAAGGTCTGCAGCCGGATATTGGTCAGCCGCGTTTCCAGCTCGATATCACGGGCGGGGGTGTAGTCGAAATAGGCCAGCACCAGCGAACCACCCGTCCCCCAAACGGTGGCGTTGCGGCTGGTCAGTGCCTGGAAATCGGTATCTCGACGAAAATTGAGGAAGGCGCCGAACAGCGCAGCATCAGACGCCGCAATTCCCAGCGAGCCATTGACGATAGGCCGGAGATACAGGTTCTCGGCCAAACGGATATCGTAGCCGATCCCGATCGTGGTGGTACTGTTGTGCCATCTGAACGGAACGCGGGTCGCCGCCTCGCTGCCCGAGAAAACCACGCGCGGATCATGTCGGGAAAAGCCGACATAGCCCTTGACAAACAGCGGAAACGACTCCGAGACGGTGAAGCCGGTGCCGAACTGGCTAAGCGTGAGCACGTCGGACGTGCCCGAGGACGCGGTGGAGCCACGGCTGACTTCCAGCGAATTGGTCGAACCGTCTGGCGTCACATTGTAGCCCATGATGCCCAACACGCCGCCGGGGCGGGAGCGCAGGGCGGCCTCGCGCAACTCAGCCAAGCGGCTGGCGATCTGGTCAGCCACACTATCGTTGACCTGGGCGCGCGCGGCGGGCGACGCCAGCAGCAGCAAGCAGCACAGCAGGGCTGCGAACCTCATGGCGTCACGGCCCGGGGCAGGGCGGCAGTGGCGCGGCGCAGCCCATCCTCGGCGCCGCGCATCAGCGCCACCATCTCGGCGCCGGTGATGCGCGCGGTGCCCGCTGCCACCTCCGCATGCACCACGCCGATATCGCCTAGTATCGCGATGTAATGAGCCCGCGCCTGTGTCTGGGCGGCATATTACTCGTCACGCAACGCGGCCCAGGCGGCCAGGGATTGTCGCGCCGCCGGGTCGGTCGAGCGGGCGCCCAGAGCGGCGTAGAAGGCGGCACGTTCCGCCCGCGCCTCGGCCTCGGCCACCGCCGGCCTGCCGACGGCCAGGGCCAGGCCCGCTACCAGCACCTACACCGCCGGGTTCGCCGCCCGCTGTTCCCTACGCATCTCCGGCGCCTGGGCATTGGCTCGGGTGGCTTGGCGCAACTGCCCGCCGAGCGAGGCGATGGCCGCCGCCATGCGTACATCCTCGGGCGCCAGGCGCTGCCGCAACACGATGAAGGGGGCCTCGCGATAGGGCAGCACGCCATCCGTCGCCAACACCGCCAGCGCGCCGAGTCGAGTGGTCAGCGCGGTCTGCATCGCCAGCACGCCGTCATCGGGTGCAGCGGCGCGGCGCTGTGCGGCGGGGGCATAATCCGCCGCCAGGCTGGCCGCCGAGGCCCAGTCGCGCACCGGGGTATAGTCGGGCGCCGAACAGCCGACGCCGGCGAGCAATGCCAGAAGGGGCAAAGAGGCGGCGGGTCACGGCGCGCGCACCCCAGCAAGCTGGCCGGGCGCTGGACGGGCGGCCATGGCGCGGCGCAGCCCGTCCTCAGCGCCACGCATCGCCCGCACCGTCTCGTGGAAGCTCAGATTGCCTGTGTGCGAGACGAGCAGCGCATGGCCCTCTCCCAGCCGCGTGAGCAGGGCATCGCGGCGCTGGGCGGCCCGGGCATGGGCGACGGCGCGTTCCTGCTGCCAGGCTTCCCATTCCAGCGCGGCCTGCCGGGCAGCGGGGTCATCGCTTTCAGGCGGAGCGGGCGGGGGTAGGGCCGCGGCAGGCGCGCCCCGCCGCAGCGCGGCCACAAACAGCTGTACGGGGGGGCGGAGGCCAGCAGCACGTTCTACAGGGGCAACACCTCCCACTAGAGCGTGCTCCGTTTAAGCGGAATCGGGATTCCGGAACGGTCTGCGATCTGATTCAAGCTCTGGGCTGGGCGATGGAGGCCAGCCTGGATGCGC
>CAYNBM010000038.1:0-41784 GCA_964395305.1 uncultured Rubritepida sp. | reverse complement strand
TTTCGTTGCGCTCGCCTGCGTCTTCCTCTTGGTCAAATCCGTCCACAGGGCCTAGGGAATGAGTGTGGGAACACAAAATTGTCGCCCGTAAACTGCGGCATGTTGAAAATAATTGGCGGATTTGAAATTATTCGAGCTTTCGACCTCTGCCTTCGGCGGAATATTGCTGCTGTTTTCTGATTTCCTATTTTCACAATGCATATTGTGATTTAGAATGCGACCAGCTAGTATCTGCAGACTTATTTTTACTTTATTTATGTAATCTGCAGCGAATCGCCTTTCGTGGGGCGGATTCAACATCCGTAGCGAACACCGCCGCCATCCTGTGTCTGGCGCCCGCCGGCCAATGTTGCAAGTAAGCTGTTGAAGGCCTCGTTCGGCATGGCGTAGCCGAGTGTCTTCCTGGGCCGGTCGTTGAGGCTGGCGGCGACCAGGTCGAGGTCGTCCTGGTCCAACCCGGCCAGGGAACTGCCCTTGGGCAGGTACTGGCGCAGCAGGCCGTTGGTGTTCTCGTTGGCCCCCCGCTACCAGGGCGAGTGCGGGTCGGCGAAGAAGATGCGCATGCCGGTCTGCGCGGCCAGAACGGCGTGTCCGGCCATTTCCTTGCCCCGGTCGTAGGTCAGCGTTTTGCGAAGGGGGGCCGGGATGGCGTTCAGCGCGCCGGCGCAGGCGGAGGCAGCAACATCGGCGCGGCGCGTGGCCATGTGCACCAGCACCACCAGACGGGTGGTGCGTTCCACCAGCGTGCCCACGGCGCTGGCGCCGCCGCTGCCGAGGATGAGATTGCCCTCCCAGTGGCCCGGCCCCAGGCGGCCCTCAACCTCCTCGGGCCGCTCCCTGATGTTGGTCATGCCGCAGAGTTTGCCGCGCCGTTCGGACCCCTTCGGCTTGCGGCCGCGCAAGGGCTTGGCCTGGCGCAGATAGGACAACAACTCGGGCCGCAGTTCGCAGCGTTCCACGCCGCGCGCCCAGGAATGGTGCCTGATCAAATGGCCGTTGGACGAAGCTGAGCCGACGAAATATGTCCTGTGCACGCTGCCCGCGACCATCAGCCGCCGCGCTCTGGTGAATGCCACGAAGCTGAGCTGGCGGATCGAGCGGGATTACCATGACCTCATGCAGGAACTTGGGCTTGGCCACTACGAAGGCCCAGGCTGGCGAGGTTTCCACCACCACGCCACGCTGTGCATCGCCGCCTACGGCTTCCTGATCTCCGAAGGGGGAGCGATTCCCACCTCAGGACCCCGCCGCGCCGTTCTCCTCGAACAATCTCTCCTTTCCCAGGGTTATCGACCAAGCGGATCCCCCGATCAGGCCTGAACGCCACGTGGCAAACTCGATCGCTTCGGTCCGTATTGCCATCGCGCTGGCCATCGCTCTAACACCGCCGCGATGCCCGTGTTGTCAGCAAACAAGATGTGATGCCGGCTTTTTACACAGTCAGAATAGTCAGCGTTGACTATGACTGGACTCATGCCAAACATGCCGAACCCATGCGAACCGGAGCCACATCGAATTGCAATACCACACCGTTGGTCACGCCATCAGAATTTGATTGGGATACGGTTTTTCGCTTATCAAGGCCACAATTGCCCATCAAACGCGAATACGAAAGACCTTCGTTAAAATTGTGAGACCATTACGTAACGAGTGATCGAGCTATTGCAACACTTCAAGAGGCGACGTAACATTGCAATTGTGAATTTCATGACGGGTGAGCTAATTGATTTTCCTATAAGCCTTTCGTGACGATTTTTTA
Source organism: uncultured Rubritepida sp. (assembly GCA_964395305.1). GTDB lineage: Bacteria > Pseudomonadota > Alphaproteobacteria > Acetobacterales > Acetobacteraceae > Rhodovarius. The sequence goes on along the minus strand of CAYNBM010000038.1, from coordinate 40,025 downwards.
TTCAAGGAACATTATGTCGGGCATCGTTTTATCAAAAAAAGGGCCCATCAAGATGCGCGAACCCAATCCCGAATTCTCCCCTCAACAATCTGTATTGACCGACCGCGAGCCAGAGCGCCTAGAATTCGGGGTCACAAGGTTCTTCGGGAGCATTGATGTCGGCCGTTCCGGCCTTTGGCTGGGTTGGGCCGAACCAGAGGACGCTCATAACTGGAGCGAGGGATGCCAGTCTGTGCTGGCCGTGGCCATCAGCGACCCAGGCGAAGGATGCACGATTGAATTCGCCGGCGAACCTTATTTCAACGAGCGCTGCCAGCGGCAAGATGTTATACTACATGTCAATGGTTTCCATGTTGGTCATTGGCGTCTCTCCGATCCCGCCTCGGTTGTTCTCTCTGCCAGGATTGAGAAGGAGCAGATGTTTCTTCGGAATGGATTGATGATGCTTCGTTGCGCCTGGTCCTTCCCTGACAGCATCAGCCCGGCCGCACTCGGCCTGAGCGCTGATTCTCGCGAATTGGCGTTCTGTTTCCGCTCCATCACGTTCGAGAAAATCGCCCCATCGTCGTCAGGAAAGCTGCTAAGGAATTCTGGGCAGCGCGGGGTGGGGTGAGGTGCAGGGACAACTCGATATTGTAACATCATCGGGAATTGTCGAAGGCTGGTGCTGGAATGAAAACGCGCCTGACGAGAGGGTTACCGTCCTCGTCAGGGTCGATGGATCGGAAGCGGTGCGCACCGTCGCGTCTCTCTATCGAGAGGATCTGCGCGACGCCGGGATCGGAGATGGCTTTCACTTTTTCCGCTGCGTGCTGCCGCTTGATGCTCTGGGCCGCAATAGAGCCGCGGTCCTAACTCTTTGCGACGCCAATACGGGTGAGACGGTTGGTGACCCTTACACCATGCGCTCCGACCAGACGCTGAGCTTCGATGATCGACTGGCCATGCTGGAATCGCAAGCTAGGCTATTGGAAGGCCGACTTGCGGAAATCTCCCAGCCACGGCGCGGTAATAGCGGCCAGGCCGAGCTATTCGCCGTGATCGGAGCGTTCTTCGAGCGTTTGTCCCACGATCTCGCTCGCGGCTTGGCTCCCACGGCCGAGCAGCAGCTGACCGAAACGGTCCAGGCCGTCCTGCAGACCTACCCCACGATGTACTTCCCCCCTGCCGAGCCGGCTGCCATATCAGTCGTTGTTGCCGCGGCGCATCCTCTGGCAACACTATACAGATGCCTCGCAGCGATCCGGTGCACGAAGGCGGCTCCGGCGTTGCGCGTCACCGTGCTCGACATGGGCGGGGCGGTCGAAACGGCGCTCGTCCCCAGCTTGACCAGAGGCATACGCTATATTCGCGCGACGGCCGAACAAGTCGCCGAATGGAACGAAGCCACGCGCGGCGACACCGCCCCAATCCTGCTGGCGCTCAGCGGCGCTGTAGAGCTGGACCCTGGCTTCCTGGAGCAGATCAACGTCTGTTTCGAAGCCGACCCCGGCCTGGGCGCCGTGGGCGCCTGCATCGCGGATCCTGACCATGTATCGCGGCGCGGCGGCATGCGCGTCGTTAATGGTGTGCTGGTGGATATCGCCGCCACCACGACCGGCCTGCCCCTGCGGGCGCCCGAGCCGGTGGATGCCGTCACCCCGGGTGCCGTCGCCTTCAGGCGGGTGGCGCTGGAGGCGGTCGGCGGCATGGACCAGGCCTTCGGCGAAGATCTCGACGCCGCCGTGATCGACCTGTGTTTCCGGCTTCGCCAGGCAGGATGGTCGGTCGCCTTCCACCCCGGCGCCATCGCCAGCAGCTCAGAGCTCGCCGAGGGCCCGGCACCACCGCACAGATCCCCCGGCTGGGACCTACTGCAGGAGCGCTGGCTCGGCACGCCAAACCGGGAGCAGGCGCCGATGAAAGCCGGATTCTGACGATGGATGGGCGCCATCCTCCCCATGGCACGCTCCCGCTTCACCTGATTGCCGGCTTGCGGTACCTTGCGACGGGGCGACGGGTCCTCATCTGGGGCGCCGACCCGCTGCTGTGCCGGGCCGCGCTTCCGGAGGCAGAAGAGGTCATCCCCGCAGAACCGCAGCAATTCGCGACTGGCGCCCTGCTCCTCTGTCCGGACCCGGAGCTGGCAGAGCAATTTCTGTCGGGGATTGATCTGCATTCGGCGCTTGCCGGCGGCATGATCGCCGCCGTCTGGAGTCTGGCGGAATTGCCGATGCCGCAGGGTGCCGCCTGTACCGCTCATTACCTGCATCGCCTCATCACCGGCGCCTTGCTGCGGGATACGCTGATCGGCCCGGGGCGCGTTGCCGTGCTGCATGGCGCGGATCACGCGGGAGCACACGACCTGCATCTGTGGCTGCTCTCCGCGCACCCCATTCCGCCGCTGCGGCCTGGCTTCTATGAAGGAGGTGTCTATCCCGCCCTGCCTCAGCTCCTGCCACCACCGCAAGCCAAATGGTCGCTAACCCGACCAGATGGGCGCGCGGCCGAGCTAGCCGGCCGCCTGCTCGAGGTCGAGCAGCGCACGATGCACCTTCGCGCCAAGATCCTGCAGCTTGAGTCGCGCCTTGCCGATGGCGGCGGCTCGCCCAGCGGTGGCGCAAGCTTCGACGTGCCGCGCACCCGCCATTCCTGGCCGCTAGCGGAAGCCGAAAGGCCGCCCGTCCCCATTTCCCTCTATGATCGCCGTCCCGATGACGCCGTGCTGGACGAGGCGCGGCGTGGCGCGGCCTTCATGGAGCAACACGGGCTGCTCGGCCAGGCGCCCGACTTCGCGGGCGCCGTCGCCGCTCTGAATGAGACCGAACAGGTCCTCGGGCTGGATGCGGACCAGCCCGATGTCTCGATCGTTATCCCTGTCTATGGCCAGCTTCCCTATACGCTGAACTGCCTCGACAGCCTGCGCCGCCACGTTTCGCGCTTCACGGCGGAGATCATCGTGCTGGATGACTGCTCGCCGGACGGGGTGACGGCGGAGTTCGTGCCGCAGGTCAAGGGCGTGCGCTACCACCGCCAGGCGGTCAATGGCGGATTTATCCACAGCTGCAACACCGGCGGCAAGCTCGCGCGCGGCGCGCATGTCCTAATGCTGAACAGCGACACTCGCGTGGTGGCGGGCTGGCTGGACGAGATCCTGGACAGCTTCGCCCTGTTTCCGAAGGCGGGCTTGGTCGGCTCCAAAATGCTCTATCCCGACGGCACGCTGCAGGAAGCCGGCGGCATCCTGTGGCGCGATGGCTCGGCCTGGAATTACGGCCGGGACGACGACCCGAACCGGCCGCAATACTGCTTCGCCCGGCAGGTCGATTATATCTCGGGCTGTTCCATCGCCATGCCCACCAGCCTCTGGCGGGAGTTCGGTGGCTTCGACCCGCACTACACGCCCGCCTACGCCGAAGATGCCGACCTATGCCAACGCGTCGCCGCCCGCGGGCTGGAGGTCTGGTACCAGCCGCTTTCGCGCGTCGTCCACTATGAAGGAAAGACCTCCGGCACCAGCGTGGGCAGTGGGGTGAAGGCCTATCAGGTTATCAATCTGCGCAAGCTCTTCCTGCGCTGGCACAGCCGCTTCGAGGATCATCGGCGGAATGCCGACGCACCCTTCTTCGAAAAAGAGAGGCGGGTGCGAAAGCGAATCCTGTTCGTAGACGCGGTGACGCCCACGCCGGACCAGGACGCCGGATCGCTGCAGACCGTGTTCGGACTGCGCTGCGCCCAGGCTGCGGGCTATAAGGCATGTTTCGTCCCAGAGGATAACTGGCTGTTCGAGCCAGACTACACCGCCCGCCTCCAACGCGAAGGGGTGGAGTGCGCCTATGCCCCCTTCGAGCTGGGCTTCGAGAACTACATCCACCGCTATGGCTGGCTGTTCGACGCAGTGGTCGTCTATCGCGTCCATGTGATGGAGAAATGCCTGCCCCTGCTGCGTGAGTATGCGCCGGGCGCGGTGGCCCTATTTCATCTGGCAGACCTGCACTACCTGCGCCTGCAGCGCCAGGCCGAGCTCGAGGGCGATGAGGGCCTTGCCCAGATGGCGGCGGCCATGAAGGAGAGGGAGCTCGAGACCATTCGCCTGAGCGACTGCACGATCACCCATTCCACGGTCGAGGCAGAGATCCTGGCGGAGGGCGTACCCGATGCGCCCGTGACCGTCTGGCCTCTCATGATGGAGCTTGTCGGCACCCGCGAGGGCTTTGATGCTCGGCGTGACCTCTGCTTCCTGGGCGGTTATCGACACCCCCCCAATGTGGACGCAATGCTATGGTTCGTGGGCGAGGTGCTGCCGCTCATTCACGCGGTTCGGCCGGAGCTGCGGCTGGTTATTGCAGGCGCCAACCCAACGGCGGAGGTGCTGGAGCTGGCCTGCGACAGGGTGGTGGTCACCGGCATGGTGGCCGACCTGGCCGAGGTGTTCGACAGCGCTCGCATCTTCGTTTGCCCGCTTCGCGTCGGCGCCGGCGCCAAGGGCAAGGTTATGTCTGCCATGGCCTATGGTCTGCCGATCGTTTCCACGCCGGTGGGCGTTGAGGGCGCGGGGTTGACCGAAGGCGAGCATGTGCTGGTAGCGCAGGAGCCAGCGACCTTCGCCCGTACAGTGCTGCGGCTCTATGATGACCCCGCCTTGTGGCGAAACATGTCAGAGGCTGGGCTGGGCCTCATCCGGGAGAACTTTTCGCTTCAGATGGGGGTGACAAAGCTTGAAGAGGCGCTCGAAAAGGGTAGCCGGAACCGCCTGGGGCTGCTGCAGGCATGAGCGAATCTGGCCTGCTCGCCGCGCCAACTGCCGTAGGCGAACTTCACCACGATACCGATGGCTCCTTGCATGGCTGGTGCTGGTATCCTGACCAGCCCATGCTGCGCGCGACCGTGGATCTGGTTCGGGACCAACAGCCGGTTCGCGCCGTCCGGGCAACCCGCCTGAGGTCCGAACTGCGCGAGCGCGGAATGGGCGATGGGCATTGCGGCTTCTGGTTTCCACAGCCGCCAGGAATCTCAACCCATGGGCCGCGGGTGGTGCTGGAAGTGCGGGAGCGCCGCCTCGGGCTGACCATCGGCCGCATCGTGGTGGGCAGCTATGACGCCGAACTGGATGGGCGGCTGGGCGCCGCGACAACGGGAGTGGCGCGCGTCGCCGCCGCGCTGGACGGGCTGAGGCCAGGCCCGGACGCGGCCGTTATATTGGGAACGCTCGGGCGGACGCTCCTGCATCTCGCCGGACGGCCAAGGGGACAGCGCGGGCTGGGACCGCCGGGGCTGCAGGCCTGTTTGCAGCAGGTTGCGCAGATACCCGTCGCCGATCTGGCCTGGTGCGCGCGGCCCCGGCTCAGTGTCATTGTCACCGCCACGGACGACCTGCCAAAGCTTGCTAGCCGCATCAAGGGAGCCGCCCATGTGTTGCGCCCGGCGGATCCGGAATTTCTGCTGATTGATGACGGCTGCGTGCCCTTGGCCGCCCTGCTGCCAACACGCCTGCGCGGGCTCATGCTGGTGCGGGTCCCTGCATGGTCTGGCCGTGGTGCCGCGCTGAACGCGGCGGCGGCCGCCGCGCGGGGTGAGATCCTGGCCATTGTGCGGCCTGGCGGACCTGGTCTGGCGGGCATGGGTGGCTGCAGCATCGATCCAGGTTTGGTCGGCCTAGACGCTGGATTGGTGCCTGGCCTGGTGGCGCCGGGTCCGCTTCGGCGGAACGGTTTGCACTGCCTGATCCGGCGGGTGGATCTGGCTGACATGGGTGGCTTCGACCCCTGGGCGGACGAGGCTGGAATGTGGGCCGACATCCTTCAGAAGGCGCAGGCTCTGGGCCTATCGCTATCGACATGGAGCACGCCGCAGGCGGCCCATCTACCGGAACGCGCGGGATGACCGAGAGCCTTGCAAAAACTGCCCCGTTCCGCACCGATGTGTTTCGGAACCAGGAGGAGTTCGCGTTGTACCTGCGCGCCTCGGATGCCGAACGAGGCGCGCGCTGGTTGTATGAGCGTTCGCTGGCGTCGCGGGGCGAGGCGGTCGTGCTGCCGGGCACATGCGGCCTGTGCCTGCAGCCGACGCGCTTCACCTCGCCCACCCATGGTGGCGAGCAGGCTCCTGGCGGGCGGGTGCCGAACTGGCGCGAGGGCCAGGCCTGTGGCTGCGAACACCAACTGATCAGCAGGGAGCGGGCGTTGCTGCATTTCCTGCTCGATGCCGGGTTGCTGCGGCCGTGGACACGGGTGCTGGCTCTGGGCGAGGCCACGCCGATTCGTCCGATGCTGGCCAAGATGTCGGACCATGTGGAATTGCGGGCTGGCTCGCTGGAGGGTGTGCTGCCGCAGGTGGAGGTGCCGCGCGGCGGCTACCATTTGATTCTGTCCGTTGAGCAATTGACGGCGCGGGTCGCTCAGCCCGAAATACTGGGCGCGCTTGCGGCCATGCTGGCGGTGGGTGGAACATGCGTGTTCACGGCGCCGTTCGCCACCAGCCCGCCGGTTGCGCAGGTCCAGGAGGCGGCGCGGCTGGGGCCGGTTGGCTGGGATGTGTTGGAGACGTTGAATGCCAGTGGGTTTTCCGCTGCCCGGGCTTGCACCTATTGGTCTGAGGAGCTTGGATATCTCGGTAATTTTAGTATGATTATTGTAGCAAGTAAGAAATAAATTGAGATAATAGGGATGGTCCGTTGGAGAAATTTAAAATTGGTCGGCGGGGACCAATATTTTTTCTGCACATCCCGAAGACCGCTGGGATGAGCATGCGGGCGTATCTTCGCAATCAGTATCAACCCATTGACATCATGCCGGCAGAGACATGGCCGGAGATCGTGCGCAATGGCGCGCGTCCGGCGGATTATTTGCTGACGCAGGGCCATTTTTTCTACAATATGCGGGAGGCGCTTCAGCCGAACACCCCGGTTGTGGCCGTCCTTCGTGAGCCGCTGACCCGCACCCTGTCATCGCTCCGGCACCTCGCACGCGATCCGAATTTTCATCATTTACATTCGAGAGCGGCGGGAAAAAGTATCACGCAGTTGCTGCGCGACCAGATCATCATGGGCTCGCACGCGAATGTTCAAGCGGCCGCCCTATGCGCCTCGGCCCCACCGGACGAGGTCATGCGATATCTACTTCGTGAGTTGCCCAATCGCGCGGGAGCCGAGGCTTCGGATTTGGAGGAGCCGCCGAGGCTGGAGTTGGCGTTGCAACGTTTGTACGATGTCGACCTTCTCGGCACCATGGACGACCTTCCCGCGCTCATCAGCACCATGGCCGAGGCGATGGAATACCACCCGGCCGCTCGCCTCTCCCTTTCAAACGAGGCGCCTGGTCTTTCCACCACTCTGGATGGTTTGACACCCGAGGATTTGGACATCCTCCGCGAACACAACCAGATCGATCTGGAACTTTACCGACGCGCACGGGATCTTGTAACCCTGCGCGGCCAACGGCGTGCGCTGCTGCGGCTGGCCGCGAGCAACATGTATTCATGCCCCACCGAGGTTTTCGAAATCGACCTCGCCGGTCCGGTGCCAGGCCATGGTTGGTACGAAGCGGAGCGGGAAGGCGCGGCAGTCTGGCGCTGGACAGGCCCTGAGCCTCAATTCACCCTCGAGTTCTGCCTTCAGCGGGGTATGTCCTATGACGGCGAAATGCGTTTCAACGTGCCAGAGGGCCGTCAGATGAATGTGCTTTCCCTACGTTTAAATGGGATATCCATTCCGCTCACATTCGAACGGAGCGGAGACAGTTCCGTCGCTCGCTGGCACATGCCATCTCATCTCGCGGCGCCCTATGATGGATGCTGCCTTTTGGCATTCGACAGTGGTTATACAAGTCGGCCGCCCGGCGACTTGCGTCAGCTTGGTATTGTGGTGAGATCGGTTGTGCTGACACCGACAGCCTGACTTGGACGGGGTTTGGGGCTCGGGTCATGCCTCATGCTCCGAGTGCCTCGGCAAAACTATTATAAAACGGTAGTGCTTTTACTGCCTGTTGCATTGCTTCCGTCTCCACGGCAGAGTACGCAGCATAGCTGCCCGCGATGAAGTCAGGAAGGCTGATTGCCCGCGATTGGCGGCGGAAATTCGTAACGAAGTAAAGAGCGGACCGAAACTCCAACCTATTGTGCTCAGCAATCGCATCATAAACAGGCCAGATATAGTTGGATGCCAAATGGTTTTGAAAATGTGTCGGGTCAAAGCGAACGAATGACAAGCCTGAATGATGTGCTAAAGCTTCAGCAAGTGCCAAAATAACTGGACCCGTCGGATGGTTGACGGTGTACATGGTCGGCGTCTTGCGCGCCAACTCCAGAAACTGCTCAGCAAAGCGTACGTCGATGCTCTTGTCGCGACCCAGCAACTCTTCTGATGACAGCCGAAAAGCGTCGAGATATCCAATTTTTTCATAAACAGAAGCATCAAACATATTACGGCAGTCAGCAGTAGAACGTCCAGTTACATAACAAAATAGGACCAACTTGCTGTGATAGTCACCGAAGAAACTTTGTAGTCGCGCGCCCATTTGTCCAATATATGTAATATCCGGGTGCAATCCGCTGAAATAAACGTTGGTGAATGTTGCAACGCTGTTGGCGCCCAGCCGTTGTCGAAGCGCGTCTGTCGCGATTGTGTCGAACCGGTCGGAGAGTGGCTGAGTGTAAACAATCTGCCCTGATAGCGCCGGCTCCAATTCTGCGATACGCCGCTGCATTTCTGCCGTGTGAGCAAAGTTAACGTCTATGAAATCGGTGGTCACCCCTTCTACGCAAAGCGCCAAAGCATCAGCCACAGGCAGACAATGACAGTTCGCGATGACTTTGACGTGCCGCATCAAAGCGGCTCCCATTGGGCTTGAATTACTTCACCTCGTTCATCGGTGTTGGTTTTTGCCGCGAACATGAATTGGACTCGTCTCAGATATTCTGAAGCATAGCGCTAATCATGGAAAAGTCAACATCCGCGCATGAGACAACCATCGCGAGGCGGCACCGAGTTAGGTAGCGCGGCCGACATTGAACCGGATTGACGTTCTTTATCCCTAAATCCATAGTTTATCACACAGGCTGAACGCATTGCAACAAATACCGCATGGGATGGGCAACAAATTACCTTTGCAGCACATCGGCACCAACCATAATTTAATTTGGAAATAGTAAGTTTCAAGCCGATAATCAGCTCGCTATGCATAAGTAATATTCAATTTTCTAGGCAGAAAAATCACTCCTCAAATATTGTACGTTGCTTCATGGACCCATGACCGAGAGACCGGCAATGGTAGATCCGGATGATCACCGATAAATGCCCCACCACCTTGATCTATACCGTTCGCCAACATTCATGGGCACCGCTCGCATCCAAAGGCCGGCGAAATTTTTGAAATTTAATTTGAACTCAGCGCAAAAAAATATTTGTCAATTCTTCATCGTTCACACCGCCGGTATGTAATAACTGACTGAACAATTGATACTGGTCCGCGAATGACAGGCCCGAGATGGTGACGGCCTGATAGCCGTTACGGGCTACACCGGCTCTACTTCCTCCCAGTAGTGGATCCGGCGTGCACGCATCCCGATGTGATGCTCGCAACACCGTCATCGACCAGCCAGGCCGCGAGATGAAGGCGCCTCGCGCCACCCGCGCCGAAAACGGCCACCTAGATCTAACGAAATGTCAAGATCCAGTCACTTGGGCGCTTTCGAGTGATTGGACATTGACAATCGGGACACAACCAAGTTAAACAATCGCCCAGTATTGGCAAATCTTACTATGGAATGTGAGGCTGAAGTGTGGGTAACAGAATATCCGCGTAACGATTTGCCTACCGGTATGGATCACGGTTCTTTCGGGGAACCCTGTCCTGCGGTGCGTTTCAGTGATCCCTCAGCGCATGTGCCAACTTCTCGGAGGCTTGTACACCTCAAAGATTGTATCTGCCCGGCTTCAGCCGTGTTTGACAGGAACGGAGAGACAATCTCGGATCTGCCGAACTTCCTCCAATCCTGTACGGCTACGTTCAGCGCAGCCCATACTGAGTTATTACAATCGACTGTATTCCTGCCAGATCAGGCGGTACTAGTTGACTTAGCGTCCGGGCACTCTCTCATTGAAGAGTCAGTCTGGCATAGCCGTTTATTCTATTCAGAATATTTTCGGAACGACCACTCGACGCAATGGAAGTGGCGAATGAATCGCCAATGGCGTGTTGAGGAGACGGTGCAGGAGCCTATTAATTGGTGCTACCACCAATTCTACTATCAATATTTCCATTGGTTTATGGATGTGCTCCCGCGGGTGTGGCTACTTGACCGCTACAGCAGGGGTGCCCGGAGTGCAAAATGGTGTGTCGCTCCAAACCTCAATGGATTTCGGCGCTCAAGTCTGAGGTTATTCGGGATTGAAGAGCGTCACCTGTTTTGGCCTGAGGCAAAAATTGTTCAGTTTAGACAGGCAACTCATACCGCGTTCCAGTTCTCCGAACCGCTTAGGACGCGGCCATCATATAATTTGGGCTTACACCATAAGGGCTGGTCCACGGAGTACGTTGCTGATCTCTGCGATCGCGCCTGGCAGGCCTACGACATTTTTTCTTACGATGGTCCCAGGCGCATCTACGTTAGCCGGGAAGATGCGGAACACCGGAAAGTTCGGAACGAGGCCGCCATTATAAATCGGTTCGAACAACTTGGGTTCACGATTGTCACGCCTGGGAGACACAGCTTCGAGGATCAGGTAAGACTATTTTCAAAAGCTGAAATAGTCGTTGGCGTGCATGGGGCCGGCATGACCAACCTCCTCTGGACCAAGCCCGGCGCGACAGTGCTGGAAATAATGCCCGAGCGACTGGACGACGCCGGCTACCGGTTCTTATGCAACCTCAAAGGCCACCGCCATCAAGTCATGTTGGCCGAGCACTTCGTGCATGATCGCTGGGGTGACGCGTTCGGCGACGCGGCGATTGACGAGGCCGTGCTTTTTAACGCCCTAAAAGCCCTTTTTTGAAACGGGGATAGCCCGAACTCGGGAGCGTGGCTGCAGTCGGGTAGCCACAGAACCAAGTTAAGCTACAAACTTGGGTGTTTTGTTGGATTGCTGGGCTGGCGATCCTCGAACCGATGAATAATGAACATGTTTCGACCACTCGCAATCAACAATGCAAAGGGATACATTTATTCGTTATTATGGCACTCGAAAAATAAGCCAAAATTATAAACAATTCAAATAAATTGGATTATTAACCTAATTTTTGCACTTAATGGTCAAGTTTTCATGCGGTACGATCAAATTAATCTGGGGCCGTAGCGGCAATAACTACAGTCCCACCACGCACCACCTCCCGCCTTCGCCCAAAGCTAGACCGGCTCCAATGCCGCGTCGTAGCCTTATACTTCGCCAGCACATGCATCGCCGCACAGCGATGAATCTCAGCCCGATCCAGCACAAAGATCCCAGCATGCGCCCTGGCAAGATCGCCCGAACCCGCAACAGCCAGCGCCACGCTGCGGCTCAGCAGCCCCGGCCCCGTGGATAGCCACAGCAGATCACTGTCACGCCGCGCAATCGCCTCCGCCGCCCATTCGAGCGCCTGCTTGATCACCGGATGCCCCGGCACAGCCGCCATGATGTTGTTGCCGATGGTCCCATAATCCTCCAGGTAACCGACAAAGCCCGCACCGCGGGGCAGCAACCCGTCAATCGCGCCATGGCAGCGGTCATCGGCATCGGCGTAGACGCCGCCCTCGGCCGCCAGCCAGCCCAGGCGGAACAGGTCGGCGCGCATGGTTTCGCTGCCCGCGGCGCGGAACGTGTTGGCCATCTGCGGCCCGAAATGCCGCAGCAGAAAATCATACGCCGTGGCGCGATGGAAGCGCTGCACCTCACATCCGGGGTGGTGCTCGGCCCAGCTGTCCATCATGCCCAGAATATCCTCCGGCGGGTCTGGATCGCTCCAATACTGTCCCAGGCGGCGGGGAATGGCCGAGGGGCCCACCGGCCGCTCGGCAAATCGCCCCGCCTCGCGCAGGGCAATCAGAAGCTGGATCGCCGCCAGCGTGCTGTCCGGATTCGCCTTGACAAGGTCGCGTAGCGACACCGTGCGCTGCCCGGCCGGAAGCCGTCGCAGCGCCTGCAGCTGCACCAACGTGGCCTGGTCGAGGGTGAATTCATCGATCAGCTGCCCAAGATGCGTCTGGCTGGGGTTGCTGCTGCGGCCGCCGAATTGTGCAGCCGCCGCATCATGCCCGACCATCCGGCCGAGAAGGTCACGCGCCCTATCAGGATCCACATGCAACAGGGCGTGGCGCGCCGCATCATGCAGCAGCTCGGTCCGATTGTGGTCCAGCGCCACGGCCTCGCGATAGAGCTGATCGGCCTTTGCAAGCTGCCAGGCCTCCTCCGCCGACAGGGCTAGCAGGTGCAAGCGGTGCGATGCCTCGCCCGGATCAACCGGTCGGGGCTGACGGAGCAGAAAGGCCTCAGCCGCGGCGGGCCCGGCCATGCGCAGTTCCACCATGAAGCGCTCGGCGATATGCCAGAAACCTCCACCGCGCGCGGGCGGCGTTTCGCGCGCGACACGCAGCGCTTTCGGCCAATAGCCCAGCAGCCGGAGGGCAACGAGCCGAAGCGGCGCCGCTTCCGCCTCATCCGCCACCTCATCCAGAAGGTCGAAGACCTGGTCGACCTCGCCCATGTTGAGGAGAGTATGCGCCAGGCCAATCCGCGCCCAGCGACTGGATGGGTTGATCGACAAAGCCTCGCGCGAGAGCTGGGCGGATTCCTCGTATCGCTGCGCTTCACGCGCCTGGCTCGCCATGATCTCCAGCGGCCGGCTGCTGGTGGGGGCCAATCGCCGGCTATGGGCCAGCGCGGCCGAGGCGGCGGCGCCATCGCCCGACCGCCAGTGCAGCTCAGCCAGCTCAAGCCAAAGCTCCAGGGATTGTGGCGATTGCGCGATAGCCTGTTCCAGCACCTGTTTCGCCAAGCCGGCCTGTCCCATGGACATGCGCAGCTTCGCCACGCGGGCTGCGACGATCGGTTCCCCGGCTACGCCGTCGAGGGGTGCCAGGGCGCCCTCGCGGTCACCCCGGGCCGCAAGTACATCCGCCAGGCTGAGGCGCGGCCAGATATTGGCCGGGTCGGCCTCAGCCGCAGCGCGGAACAGCTCGGCCGCGCGCTCCGCATTGCCGAGCGCGGCGGCACATCGCCCGGCCAGGAACTGGGCGTGGCTGTTTCCGGCATCGATCTCGAGGGCCTTGGCCGAGGCGGCAGCGGCCTGCGCAAGCTCCTGTCGTTCCAACAGAATCGCGCCGATATGAATCCAGCCCCACAGATTGCGGGAATCATGGTCGACCACCTGCTGGAATATTGCCAGGGCGCGCGTCTCCTCGCCGAGATTACGTTCGCTTTCTGCCAGGGCGAGCTGGGCGACGGTGCTCCCCGGATTGGCCGCGAGCATTCGCTGGCAAAGATCGCGCGCAGCAACCGGATTGCCTCCATCGTGCGCCATATCAACCAGTTGCAGCCAAGCCCAGATCTGGTCGGGAGTAGTCTCGATCGTCTCTTCGAAGATGAGCCGCGCCTGATCGGGTTGACTGGTCGCCCGCAGAGCTTTCCCCAGCAGGACTCGCGCCTGTGATTGGGTTTCAGACAGGCCAATCGCGCGTTCGGCCAGTGTTTTCGCACGGCCCGGGTCGCCCTGGCGAAGCGCCAGTTCACCGCTGTGGATCAAAGGCCAGGGTGCCGAGGGGTCGGCATGAATGGATTGCTCAAGGAAAACCTGCGCCTCGCAGAGGGATCTCTCCTCGATCGCGCACAGACCCAGTCCGAGCAGGGCCTCGCTGGACCCAGGCTCCTCAGCAAGCGCATCACGGAAAAGCTGGGCAGCGGCGGCGAAGTTGCGTGCCGCGAATTCATCTCTCGCCTTGTGCAAAAGAGACTTGGCTAAGCCATCCATAACAGCCCTGCTTTTTTCTCACGGTGAACCGCCCCGGGTTTGCCGGACGCTGTTTGATTTGAAGCACGCGGGCAGCACGGGCTGTTCCAACGTGGGATAGGAGCGGGCTTTAACCTCGGCAGGCGGGATATTCCCGATCGGCTCCGGTAGGAGACGATGGTTGAATCAGTCCACCTCCTCCAAGGTCGCGAATTCGCCGGCACCGAAGTTCTTCCGCGGCTCACGCCGATGACCTGGACGATCTCGGTCGAGCCGGCAGCGTCCAGGCCGCGAAGCCGCGCCCGGGCTTTGATATCTTCACAGGTTGCCATATCGGTTAGATTATCGCGCGTTAATTGACGGAAAGCCACTGAGCCGAAAGGCTGTGGCGATGGCAAACCGTATTCGTGCGTTTTTTCGAGTGGACCGCCGACCCACAACAAGCCAGCTCTCCGACCCGTCTAGATTCACAATTCGTTGTGATTTTGCTTTTGATCGGGGGTGAGCGGCGGGCGAACGAATGATCGACGGTGTGCGAGGGGGTAGAACTTTTGCCAGGAGACGGGCCATTGGTACCCGACAAGATGCGCCACGGTGAGGCCAATCATGGGCACCATGATGGCGGCGACTTCATCGTCGGTGTGCTCCCCCGCATAAGCTTCCTCGCGTAGCTTTCCCATTACATAAAGCAGCCTTGCTAGTGCTACAGTTGCACTTTATCGATTTATCTGATTCGCTTACCTTCTGTGACGATTCGGGAGGCGTGGATGTCGGTCGCGGCTTGGTCAGGGTCGCTGTTGGGTTGGGAGCGAGAGCTCGCCGGCCTAAAGTCGCGGCTGGCGGGGGCGTTCGGCCGAGCCGAGCTGAGGCGGTCGGCGGGTCTGTTCATCGACGGCGCTCTGTCGGGCGTCGCGCAAAACCGGCTGGCAATTGGCCGAACAGGCTGGGCTGGCGAGGCCGTATCGGCTGCAGTCGCTGCTTGGGCGTAGCGCGTGGGAGGCGGACAGGCTGCGCGACCTGGTGTGGGCCGAAGTGCTGACGACGCTTGGCGATCCGGGCGGCGTGCTGGTGGTCGACGAGACCGGCTTTCTCAAGAAGGGCGCCCATTCGGCGGGCGTGGCGCGGCAGTATTCCGGTACCGCCGGGCGGGTGGAGAACTGCCAGGTCGGCGTGTTCGTGGCCTATGCCAGCCGCTGGGGCCAGGCGCTGATCGACCGCCGCCTCTACCTGCCCGAGGCGTGGGCCGGCGATGCGACGAGCCGCCGTGCTGGCTTGGTCGGCGTGGCGCCGACGCCATCAGCAGCGCGCCGCCGAGGCGCACTGGCGGCGCCATGAAGCGCAACTGTAGTACTGGCGGAGACCAGCCATAGAAAATGGCGCCCACTCAAAGATTGAACGCAACCTGGCCGTTGCTCTCCACCTCGTAGCCACCCATGCGTTCCGCGCGGCTGAGAAACGGCAGGCGCCTCGCGAAACTGAGCAGCGACTGCAAGGGTGCCTCGAAGAAATGACGGCGCTCCATCACGAGGTCGAACCGCTCGCGGATCAGCGGCACGAATTCCAGCCCCCGGCCAGCCGCTTCGGCGCTGATCCCAAAGCCGACATCCGCGCGTCCATCGGCCACCGCGGCGGCAACCTCATCTTCGGCAAGGGCGGGTTCCGCCAGAAAGCCAACCTGCTCCAACCGGATCCCTGCTTCGGACAGCAGATGCCCGAGCAGTACGTGGCTGCCCGCGCGGGGCTGCCGGCCGATCATGCGCAGCCCCGGTCGCACCAAATGCTGCACCGCGGCCAACCCAAGAGGATTGCCGGCGGGCACCAGCAAGCCTTGCGCGCGCCAAGCCCAGACAATGCCGACCATGCTTCGCCCGGCCAGCGCCTCGCGCACCGCGGGCTCATTGAATTGGCCGGTATCGGGGTCCAGCAGGTGGCAGGCCGCCGCCACTGCCTCGCCTGCCGCAAGCGCTGCCAAACCCTGAAGGCTGCCACCCGAACGTAGCGCGAGGCCGCAACCGGATTGCCGGACTGCCCAGTCGAGCAGCGGGTCGTGACTGCCAGCCAGGATCGCAGGGGGCTCCAGCCGATGCGCGGCATCAATGCCGTCGGCTTGGGCCGACAGCCAAGCCTCCAGCTTGCGACGCGGAAACAGCCATTTACCGCCGAGTTGCGCCGCCGGCAGGCGCCGCCCCCTTGCGAGATCGTAGAGCGAGCGTTCCGACAGGCGGAGATAGGCAGCAGCCTCGCGCAGCGTGAGAACATCCGGCATTGGTCGGCAAAATCAAGCATCCTTTGCATTGCTGTCAAGTGATCCGCCAATTGACCGTTGCATGTGCCAGGGCCAGTTTCCGCTCCATTCTTGGAGAGCTTCTTGAACGATCTGGCCAACGCCCTATCCACCGCGGCGACGCTCGTCGTGACCGCCGATCCGGCCGTCGCGCGCATTGTCGCGCTGTCGCTCCAGGTCAGCCTCACCGCGACGTTGATTGCAGCCCTGATCGGCCTGCCGCTGGGCGCTCTGCTTGCAGTGACCCAATTCCGCGGCAGGGGCGCGGTGCTGGTGGTGCTCAACGCCCTGATGGGCCTGCCGCCGGTGCTTTGCGGGCTGCTGGTCTATCTTCTGCTCTCGCGCTCGGGGCCGCTTGGCGCCTTCGGACTGCTATTCACGCCTTCAGCCATGGTGATCGCCCAGGCAGTGCTGATCACCCCCATCCTGGCAGCACTCACCCGCCAGGTGCTGGAAGGCCTGTGGGACGAATATGCGGAGCAGCTGCGCTCTTTCGGGGCCAGCCCTGCGCGCGTTGTGCCCACTCTGTTGTGGGATGGACGCTTTGCGCTGTTGACGGTGCTGCTGGCGGGCTTTGGCCGTGCCTCGGCCGAGGTTGGCGCCGTGATGATCGTGGGTGGCAATATCGAGGGCTTCACCCGCGTCATGACGACCGCCATCGCGCTGGAAACCAGCAAGGGCGATCTGCCGCTGGCTTTGGCTCTGGGCATGGTTCTGATGGTGATCGTGCTTGTGGTGAATGCGGCCGCACAGGCGCTGCGCGAGACCTCAAAGGCATGGGTTGGCTGATGCGCTCCTCCGACAGCATCCTGCCGATGACCGTGCAGGGCCTTGGTTTCTCCGCGCGCGGCATCGATATCCTGCGTGATGTCGCCCTGCGGATCGAGGAAGGCCCGCCCACGCTGATCATCGGGCCCAACGGCGCGGGCAAGTCGGTGCTGTTGCGTCTGCTGCACGGGCTGCTGGAACCGAGCGCTGGGCAGGTGCAATGGTCGGGTGTGGCCGATCCGCGCCGGCGCCAGGCGATGGTGTTCCAACGCCCCGTGCTCTTGCGCCGATCGGTGATGGCCAATGCGGCCTACCCCCTGCGCCTCGCCGGCATCGCCGCGGCCGAGCGCCTGGCGCGGGCGCAGGCCGCCCTGGAGCTTGTCGGCCTCGCTGCCCTGGCCGATCGGCCGGCGCGCCAGCTTTCGGGCGGCGAGCAGCAGCGTCTGGCCCTGGCCCGTGCGGCGGCCCTGCGCCCTGCCGTGCTGTTCCTCGACGAACCCTGCGCCAGCCTTGACCCGGCCGCGACCCGCGGGGTGGAGGAGATCGTGGCGCGCCTTGCCGCGGGGGGCACCAAGATCGTCATGACGACGCATGATCTGGGCCAGGCCCGGCGCCTCGCAGGCGATGTCGTCTTCCTCCATCGCGGAAGGGTGCTGGAACATGCGCCCGCCGCCGATTTCTTCGCCGGACCCGCGGCGCCGGAGGCCCAGGCCTTTCTGCACGGGGATCTGGTCTGGTGAGCACAACCAAACATTGGAGAAACACCATGTTGTGTCGATTGATCCTGGCGGCCGGACTTCTGGCCATAACCCTGCCGGCCCAGGCACAGGACCGCGCCATCACCGTGGCCAGCACCACCAGCACCGAGCAATCCGGCCTGTTCAGCCATATCCTGCCGATCTTCACGCGGGAGAGCGGCATCGCCGTGCGCGTGGTGGCGCTCGGCACCGGTCAGGCGCTGGACGTCGGCCGCCGCGGCGATGCTGATGTGGTTTTCGTGCATGACCGCGCTGCCGAGGAACGCTTCGTCGCCGAGGGTTTCGGCGGTCCTCGCCGGCATGTGATGTTCAACGACTTCGTGCTCATCGGCCCTGCGGCCGACCCCGCGCGCGTCATGGGCCTGCGCGACACCACGGAGGCGCTGCGCCGCATTGCCACCGCCCGCGCCCCGTTCATCAGCCGCGGCGACCGCTCCGGCACCCACGCGGCAGAGCTGCGCCTGTGGCAGCAGGCGAGTGTGGACCCGGTCGCCGGGCGCGGCGCCTGGTATCGGGAGGTGGGCCAGGGCATGGGTCCGGCTCTGAACACCGCCGCCGCGCAGGATGCCTATCTGCTGGCCGACCGCGGCACCTGGCTCGCCTTCCGCAACCGCCAGGATCTGCGCATCGTCGTGGAAGGCGATACGCGGCTCTTCAACCAATACGGCATCATGCTGGTGAACCCGCAGCGTCACCCCAGCGTGAAGGTGGCCGAGGGCCAGCGCTTCATCCATTGGGTGCTCTCGCCAGCCGGCCAGGCCGCCATCGCCAGCTACCAGATCGGCGGTGAGCAGCTGTTCTTCCCCAACGCCACCCAGCCCGAGCCGGCGTCGTGAGGCGGCGGGTCTTTACCATGGCCATGCTCGCGGCCGGCTCTGCCTTGGCGCAACAGCCCCAGATTGTCTGAGGCACGGGCGGCCAGCGCTTCAGCCTGGCCACCGGCAGCCCGGGCGAACTTGGCCTGCTCCAGGCCCTGGCCGAGCGCTTCACCGCGGCGAATGATGCGCAGATGGCCTGGACCTTCGCGAGCTCGGGCGCGGCCATGGATCACCTGCGGGCGCCCGCGTGGACATGATCCTGGCCCATGCGCCCCCGGCCGAGCGCCGGGCGGTGGCCGATGGCTGGGGCAAGGACAGGCTGCGCGGCTTCTTCGACGGCCTGAAAAAGAAGGGGATCACGGTCGAGGTGGCCGAACGAATTCAGCAGGTTGGCCCGAATCGCGCGGGAAGCCGCGGATCCTACACGGTGTACCGCGCGGCCGGCGCTAAAGACCGAACCGGGAACGGGCGGGATGCCAGCAGCGCCCCGCCATGACCCCGGTGGGACCCCGGCCTATTTTGTTCCGGGTCAGCCGCCGGCTAACCCTTTGAATAATTGGCGGACCCGAAAGGATTCGAACCTTCGACCTCTGCCTTCGGAGGGCAGCGCTCTATCCAGCTGAGCTACGGGTCCAGCATTTCTGGCTTTACCGCACCTGCTCGCGGCTGGAAAGCGCTACCACAGCGCTGACGCCATCTTCTTCATCAGGCACCACGCGCCGCCGCTGCGGGCTTGCATCGCCGCCGCACCGCCCCCTAGGCTCGCCCCCACCGACAAAGGGAGGGCGACATGCCCGACGGCACAGCGAAATCCATGCGCAAACGCCTGCTGGCGGACGAAACCTCGCCGCCCTCCATCTATCTCGATGTGCCGAACATGCCCTGGGAGGAGACGAAGTTTCCGGGCATCCGCTGCAAGACCCTCTATTCCGATGGCTCGGGCATGGCGACCCTGCTGATGCGCCTCGACCCCGGCGCGGTCGTGCCGCTGCATGAGCACACCGCCATCGAGCAAACCTATGTTCTGGAGGGCCATTTCGTCGATGAGGAGGGCGAAAGCCTGGCCGGCCAGTTCGTCTGGCGCCCGGCCGGCAACACCCATACCGCCTGGGCGGGGAAGGAGGGCGCGACCATCCTCGGCGTCTTCCTCAAGCCGAATATTTTTGCCGATGGCACCCCCTTCTTCACCCAGGGCTGAGCCACGCCTATCCTCCCCGAATACAGGGGGGCCAAAAACATGAAACCAAGAATCGCCATCGTCGGCGCCGGCGCTGTCGGCGGCTATGCCGGCTCCTACATGGCCGCTTCCGGTGAGGATGTGACCTTCATCGACCCATGGCCCGAGCATGTCGAAGCCATGAAAGCGCATGGCCTGCGCGTCACCCACCTGCGCGACGTCGCCGAATTCACCACCCCCGTCCGCGCCATCCACATCACCGAATTGCAGAACGAGGCGAAGGGCCGGCCCTTCGACATCGCCTTCATCTGCATGAAGTCCTACGACACCGAATGGGCCACGGTGATGATCCGGCAATACCTGGCGCCCTCCGGCTTCTGCGTCTCGCTTCAGAACTGCCTGAATGAGGAGACCATCGCCGGCGTGGTGGGCTGGGGCCGCGTGGTCGGCGCCATCGCCTCCTCCATCACGGTGGAGCTGATGGTGCCGGGCAATATCCACCGCAATTCCGGCAAGGGCGGCGCCGCCCACACCGTCTATCGCGTGGGCGAGCCGCATGGCCGGCCGACCGACCGCGCCCGCGAGATCGTCCGCCTCTGCGCGCTGTCCGACAGCGCCACGCTCACCGAAAACCTCTGGGGCGAGCGCTGGTCGAAGCTCGTCACCAACGTGATGGGCAACGGCATGTCGGCCTGCACCGGCATGCTCAGCCGCGATGTGGTGGCCAATGACGCACTCCGCGCCTTCACCGCGCGGCTGGGGGCCGAGGCCATCCGCACCGGCCAGGCCCTGGGCTATTCGCTCGAGGACATCCTGCACATCGACCCCGAGGTGATCGCCCGCGCCGGCGAGGGCGACGCGACCGCCCGTGCCGAATACGACCAGAAGCGCATCGCCGAGAGCGCCCGCGGCGGCGCCCACCGCCCCTCCATGGGCCAGGACATGGTCAAGGGCCGGCGCACGGAAATCGAGTTCCTCAACGGTTTCGTGGCCGACAAGGCCGCGCCGCTGGGCATTCCCACCCCCGCCAATGCAGCACTGACCGAGATCGTGAAAAAGGTCGAGCGTGGCGAGCTGCAACCCGACCCCCGGCACATCCTGGAGCTGCGGCTGAATTGATAGTCATTTTCTATCGTCGAGATTGATTTGATCGGCTAACACCTATCGATCCATCGCGGATATTCCTTCTCTCACGGAAGGCCACCCCGGCCAGCCCGACGACAGAGAAAAGGACACCGCCATGCGCAAGATCATCCTGACGACCGGCCTGGCCCTGATCACCGGCCTGGCCTTCGCCCCCACCGCCTCTGAGGCCCGCGAGGCCCTGGTCTACGGCCAGACCTGGAGGATGCCGCAGGACCTGGCCCGGATGGATTCCCCGCAGCACCAGTCGGCCACGACCATCGCCGAGCAGCGCATCCGCCGCGCCGCCTATCAGGCCAGCAAGGCGCGCAGCTTCCCCGGCATCGCCCGCCGCGCGTCGCGCTGAGGGCATGGCGATTGCATGACCCGGGGCCTCAACCCGAGGCCACGCCCATGCACCGCCGCTCCCTCCTCGCCACCCCGGCACTGTTCAGCCTGGGCGCCGCCGCCCAGGACCGCCCAACCCGCATCATCACCCCCTTCCCACCCGGGGGTGCGGCCGATTTCCTGGCCCGGGTGGTGGGCGAGCGCCTCGCCCGCGGGCTGCAAACCCCGGTCACCGTCGAGAACCGCAGCGGCGCCGGCGGCAATATCGGCACCGCCGCCGCCATCGCGGCCGAGCGCGATGGCACGACCCTGCTGCTCAGCGGCGTGCCCATCGCCGTCAACCGCTTCCTCTTCGCCAGCCTGCCCTTCGATGCCGAGCGCGACCTGGTGCCGCTGGCGATGATCGCGGTGGTGCCCAATATCATGGTCGTGCCGACCACCCTGCCGGTGAACAGCGTGGCCGAGTTCATCGCCCTCGCCCGCACCAGGCCGATGCACTACGCCTCGATCGGCAATGGCACCTCACTGCACCTCGCCGGCGCGCAATTCGCCATCGCCACCGGCCTGCCCCTCACCCATGTGCCCTATCGGGAAACCTCGGCCGCGAACAACGACCTGATCGCGGGGCGGGTGGAGGTGATGTTCCAGACCATCTCGGCGGCGGCAGAGCTGGTGCGGGGTGGGCGGATGAAGGCGCTGGCGGTGACCAGCGCCGAGCGCGCGCCGGGTTTTGATGCGGTGCCGACCTTGCGCGAGGCGGGGGTGGATCTGGTCTCGGTGGGTTGGTTCGGGTTGTTTGCACCCGCGGGCGTGCCGGCGGGGGTGCTGGCCCGGTTGGGGGCGGCGGCGCTGGCGGCGGCGAGCGATGTGGCGGTGGCGGCGCGGATCAGCGCGACGGGGAGCATCCCCAATGCGCTGCCTGGGCCGGCCTTCGCGGCGTTCATTGCTGAGGAGGTGCGGCGGTTGGGCGAGCTGGTGCGGGTGGCGGGGATACGGGCTGACTAGTGTATGAAATTTGACGCTTAGTAGCCGTAGTAGATGTCGGCTTGTGGTGGGAACCGGACGTTCGGCATGGTGCAAAGATCAAGGATTTTGCGCGACATGGCGGAGCCAAATTCGTCAACCGGTTAGTCGTTGCAGAAGTCCAATGCGAATGTCAGCCATGGGTCGAAAACAGCCACAACTCGTCGGGCACCAAGCGTAAGGAGCTACCCACCATCAGGCGCCAGGAAACCAAAACTCATCGAAGGTGGAGGAAACTCAGTTTCCTTCTGGGGTGCCCGAGGGGCAAAGCCCCTCGGTCTTTCCTGAGGCCCCCCTTACAGCACCCGTTCCGCCGCAGGCGGCAGGAAGCGGTCGGTGTGGAAGCGGTCCACGCTGGGCATGTCGCCCAGGTTGTAGGCCAGCTTCACCGCCTCGATCTGGCGCTGCAGGCGCGGCGCCTCGATGACGCCCAGGCCCAGGCGGCGGACATTGGGGCTGTCCACCAGCTCGGCCATCGCCATGTTCTGGCGCACCGTCTCGATCGCCACATCGGTCAGCGGCTCCCGCGCGCGCAGCGCCTGGATGGCGGCGGGCTGGTTGTGGAAGGACCATTTCATCGATTTGTACAGCGCGCTCACCAGCCCGCGCAGCGTGTCCGGATTGCGCTCAGCATAGGTGCGGGTCGTCAGGATGATGGAGCCGTAGAAGAAATCCAGCCCATGCTCGCGGTAGCGGAAGATGCGCTGCGCCGGCAGGTCCATCCCCAGCGCCTTCAGCGAAAGGGCGGTGGAGGTGACGAAGCCGGTGATGCCATCGGCGCGCCGCTGCACCAGCATGGGCTCGCGCAGCTCAGGCGCCACGCTCAGCCAGTTGATGGAGGAGAAGGGGATGTTGTTGACCGCGGCAAACACCGGGAACACCTGACGGCCGCCGTCGAATTCCGGCGCGGCCAGGGTCTTGCCGGCGAGCTGGCTGATCTGGGTGATCGGGCCATCGGCGCGCACCGTCACCGCCGTCGGCGCCTGGTCCCACAGCAGGCCCACGGCGATGAGGTCGTTGTTCGGGTTCTGGCTCATGAAGCGCAGCACCGGGGTCGGGTCGCACATCGCGACATCGAAGCTTCCGGCGGCCATGTCCAGCGGCACGCGGGCGGAGCCGAAGCCGCGCTGCATCGACACCTCCAGCCCCGCCTCGCGGAAGAAGCCCTGGGTCACGCCCGCCGGGCCGAAGGCATAGGGGCCGCTGAACAGCCAGTCGAAGGAGAAGCGCACGCTGCGGGTCTGGGCGCGGGCGACGTGCGGCGCGGCGACCGTGGTGGCCAGCGCCGCGCCGAGCGCGCCGCGGCGGGTGATCTCATGGGTCATGGGGCAGCCTCCGCATGGGGTTTTGTCTGGACAGGGAGATGCGGCAATCGAGGCCGGGGCAGCAAGCGGCGCGGTGGGTGGCCACGCACCGGGCGCGCGTGATGCGCCACTGTTTGGCGCAGACGCCCCGCAAGCCTGCCACTTCCGCAGGCAAACCTGCCGCCGGGCCGCGCCGCCACCCGAACCCGCCCTTGGCCCCGTGCCGCCCGCGCACCTATCTTCCGCCGCATCGGCCCGCGCATCGCAAGGAGAAACCCATGACCCCCGCAGGCTTCGCCCCGGAGGCGCCGGCGCGCGCGCCCTTCACCCTGCCCGCCAGGCCCGAGCCCATCCGCCTCAACCCCTCCGAGACGGCGCTGGTGATCGTGGACATGCAGAATGCCTATGCCAGCCCGGGCGGCTATCTCGATATCGCCGGCTTCGACATCGGCGGCGCCGCGGCCGCGATCGGCCAGATCGCGAGGACAGCGGAGGCGGCGCGCGCGGCGAAGATTCCCGTGCTGTACTTCCAGAATGGCTGGGACGCCGATTACCGCGAGGCCGGCGGCCCCGGCTCGCCCAACTGGCACAAATCCAACGCGCTGAAGACGATGCGTCGCCGCCCCGAACTGGCAGGCCAGCTGCTGGCCAAGGGCGGCTGGGATTATGCCCTGGTCGATGCCCTGAAGCCCGGGCCGGACGACGTGGTGGTGCCCAAGACGCGCTATTCCGGCTTCTTCAACACCAATATGGATTCCTGGCTGCGCGCGCGCGGCATCCGCAACCTCGTCTTCACCGGCATCGCCACCAATGTCTGCGTCGAGAGCTCGCTGCGCGACGCCTTCCACCTGGAATATTTCTGCGTGGTGCTGGAGGATGCGACCCACGCCGCCGGGCCGGAATTCGCTCAGAAGGCGGCGATCTACAACATCGAGACGTTTTTCGGATGGGTCTCCACCGTCGCCGATTTCTGCGGCGCGGTCGGCCAATTGGAGGAGTAAGGCCATGCCGTTCAAGCCCGTCATTCCCGCCGGCAGCGCGCCGCCGCTCGCCCCCTATTCGCCCGGCGCGATCGCCGATGGCGTGCTCTATGTCAGCGGCACGCTGGCCTTCGATGCGCAGAACAACGTGCTCTTCCCCGGCGACGCCACGGCACAGACCGAGCATGTGCTGGAGACGATCAAGCGGGTGGTGGAGACCGCCGGCGGCAGCATGGCCGATGTGGTGATGAACCATATCTTCGTGACCGACTGGGCGCATTACGGCGCGGTCAATGCGGTCTACGCCACCTATTTTCCGGGCGACAAGCCGGCGCGCTACTGCATCCAATGCGGGTTGGTGAAGCCCGGCGCGGTGGTGGAAATCGCCTCCGTCGCGCATATCGGCCAGCCGCCCCGGCCATGAAGTTCGAGGTCACCGGCAAGCCCGGCGCGCCGGCCATCGTGCTCAGCGCGGG
Source organism: uncultured Rubritepida sp. (assembly GCA_964395305.1). Classification (GTDB taxonomy): domain Bacteria; phylum Pseudomonadota; class Alphaproteobacteria; order Acetobacterales; family Acetobacteraceae; genus Rhodovarius. The sequence goes on along the minus strand of CAYNBM010000038.1, from coordinate 15,069 downwards.
GCTGGGCGGTGCCTGGGCCTTCTGGGGCCCGCAGCTGGATGTGCTGCGGGAGAATTTCCGCGTCGTGCAGTTCGACCATCGCGGCACCGGCGCCAATCGCCAGGCGCTGCGCCAGGGCTATGCCATCGCCGACATGGCCGATGACGCGCTGGCGGTGATGGACGAGGCCGGCATCGCGACCGCCCACTTCATGGGCCATGCCCTGGGCGGCCTTGTGGGGCTCGAGATCGCCCGCCGCGCGCCCGCCCGGCTCGGCAGGCTGGTCCTGGTCAATGCCTGGGCCAAGGCCGACCGGCAGAGCGAGCGCTGCTTCGACATCCGCATCGGCATCCTGCAGGCCCAGGGGCCGGCGGCCTATGTCGCGGCGCAACCCCTCTTCCTGCACACCGCGCCCTATCTTTCGGCGAACAGCGAGAAGATCGATGCGGAAATCGCCCATGGCACGGCGCATTTCCAGGGGGCGGATACCATCCTCAAACGCATCGCCGCATTGCGGGCCTTTGACGCGCGGGACGACCTGCCGGCCATCTCCGCGCCCACGCTGGTGGTGGCGGCGCTGGATGATTTGCTGGTGCCCTATACCGCCTCCGAAGCGCTGGCCGGCGGCCTGCCGAATGCCCAATTGTGGCTGATGCCGATGGGCGGCCATGCCTGCTGCGTGGAACACCCCGTCAGTTTCAACGCGCGGGTGATGGCGTTCCTGACCGAATAGGAGCGCATTCACCGTCCCGGAATCGGTTCAGTTCAGGGCACGGGATGCACCAACCTACCCCAGCCCATCCGGCTCCAGCACCAGCACCGGCTCGCCACTGCCCAGCATGCCCACCGCCGAAAGCCCCGGCAGCGCCGCCAGCCCGGGATGCAGCGGCCGCAGCAGCAGATCCGTCCGCCGCGTCACCCGCGCGACCTGCAAGGCCAGCCGCCCGGCCGGGCGCTCCAGCACCACCACGCCGCCACAGGGCGCCCAGGGCAGGCCGAGTGCGGCCTCCAGCGCCACCATCGGCAGCCCGCCCGCATCCTCCTCCGCCGCCAGCACCGAGACGACCCGGCCGGCCGGCACGGCATAGGGGTGCCCGCCGGCCTCGACCAGCAGCACGGGCTGGATGGCGGCGCTCGTCGGCAGGGTCAGGGTGAAGGCGGTGCCCTCACCGGGGGTGCTGGCGATGGCCATGTGGCCGCCGGCGCGGCGCACCGCGTCATGCACCACATCCAGCCCCACGCCGCGGCCGGAGACATCGGTCACCACCGCGCGGGTGGAAAAGCCCGGGCGCAGCAGCAGCGCATGGGTCGCGGCCTCGCTCAGCGCCGCACCGGGAGCCACCAGGCCGCGCGCCTCGGCCACGCCGCGCACCCGCCCGGCATCGATGCCCGCGCCGTCATCGCTCACCGTGATGCGGACCTGGCCAGGCAGGCGCTCGGCGGCGACCCGCACCACCGCCTCGGCCGGCTTGCCGCCGCGCCCGCCCGCCGGCTCGATGCCGTGATCCACCGCATTGCGCACGAGATGCAGCAACGGGTCGGCCAGCAGCTCGATCAGGCTGCGGTCAATCCGCACATCCTCGCCCTCCAGTTCCAGGCGGACGGGCTTGCCGGCACCTTCGGCCACGCCGCGCACCGCGCGCGGCAGGCGCTGGAAGAGCATGCCCACCGGCACCACGCGCAGTTCCAGCACCGCCTCATCCAGCTGGCGCATCGACAGGCCCATGCGTGAATCGGCGCCCGTCATGCGGTTGCGCAGGCCGTTGAGCTGCGCCACCGCCGCCGCCATCTGCCGCGCGGCGCCGCCCTCCATCCGATGCTCCGCCGCGGCGATGGTGGCCATCGCCGCCGCCATGCCAGGGTCCTTCAGCGCGTCCGACAGGGCGGCGGCGGCGGCGCGCACCTCGGCGGCCAGGGTGATGATGTTGTCCACCACATCCTGCCGCACCCGCAGGCTGGGCACGATCGGACTCATCGGTCCCTGGGCAGGGGAGCCCTCCGCCGGGGGTGCGGCGGCGGGGGCCAGGCTCAGGACATGGCGCTTGTCCGGGTCGGCCAGCACCAGGGCGGCGCGCAGCCCCTCCTCCGGCGTGGCCGAGGCGAGAAGCAGGTCGAGCTGCGGCGGGTTACTGCCCGGCACCGCGAGGCTGCCCAGCACATCACCCGCGCCGCGCAGCCAGAATTCCAGCGCCGCCTCATCCTCCGGCGCGCCACCGGTGATGGCGCGCACGCGGTAGAGCGCCTGGGCCCCCGCCAGCGCCGCCAGGGCACGCCGGGTGCCGCTGGGCGAGAGAATGGCGGCGAAATCCGCCGGTAGCCGGGGGTCGGCGCCCAGGCTGTCCAGCCCCAGCCCGGCCAGTGCCGCAAGGCTGCCGGCCCGCAGCGCGGCAGCCCAGGCGGCCTCATGCCGGGCCAGGGCGGCGGCGGCATCGGCATCGGGCAGCCGGGCCAGGAGGTCCTGCAACCGGCGCAAAGCCAGTTCGGCCGCGGCATCGCCCAGCGCATCGGCGGCATCGGCGGCATCGCCGGCTCTTGCGGGGTCACGCGGGGCGGCGGCGAGCGCGGCGAGAAGCGGGGCAGCGTCGCCTGCGGGCCGGGGCAGGATGGGCTGCGGCTCGCCGGCCTGGTCGGCCAGCAGGGCGATCATCCGCCACAGCCGCCCGGTGCGGGGCAGCCCGGGCGGCGCGCGCAATTCGGCGGCAAGACGATGCAGGCCGAGCTCGGTGCAGGCGGCCTCGAGATCGGGCTGCGGGCGCCCCTCGGCCAGGGCGGGCGCGGCCTCGACCAGCATCGACAGCAGCGTGGCCAGCAGCGGGTCGGCACCCTCGCTGACCGGGGCGGGCGGCTGGGCGGCGCGCGGCGTCGGCGCGGGGGCCTGCCCCGGGTCCAGCAGCGCCGAGAGCGCCGCCAGCACCACCGCCGACGGCGCCATGTCCTCGCCCCGGTCGAGCAGCGCGGCGCGCGCCAGCCGCAGCGCATCGCCAGCCAGCAGCAGCGCCGGCGCCGCCCGCGCGACCGAAAGCCTGCCCTGCCGCGCGAGGCCCAGCGCATCCTCGGCGCGATGCGCCAGGGCCTTCATGCCCGCCGCCCCCACCGCATCGCTCATGCCCTTGAGCGAATGAAAGGCACGGAACAGCGCGTCGATCGCCGGGCGTTCCTCGCTGGGCGCGTTCAGCCCGGCCTCGATGGCATCGAGATGCTCCTCGGTCTCGGCGGCGAATTCGGCGCGCAGCGATTCCTCAAGCGGCATCGGGCAGGTCCAGCGCGCCGCGCGCCGCGCGCAGCAGGGCGCTGCCGCGGCGCTGCGCCATGTCCAGGCTCAGCGCACCGGACGGCTTGGCCACCACCCCCATTGCGCCCAGGCGCATCGCCTCCAGCGCAACAGCGCCGCCGGCCTGGGCGGCGGAGCTGACCACCAGCACCCTGCCCGGCCCGCGCAGCGCCCAGCGCCGCAGCACGCCCAGCCCGTCCAGCACCGGCATCTCGATATCGAGCAGGGTGAGCGCGGGTTGCAGGCTGGCCATGGCGGCCAGGCCTGCCTCGCCATCCGGCGCTTCGCCCAGCACGGTGAAGGCGCTGTCCTCGGCGAGGATCTCGCGCAGGATGCGCCGCATGGTCGGGCTGTCATCGATGATCAGCACGCCGGCGCCCGATGGCGTGGGGGGGCGCAGCAGGGCTTCGGCCCTGGCGGCCAGGGCCTTCGGCGGCAGCACGCCGATATGCGGGGCGAGCGCCTCCGCCCCCGGGGCCTCGGCCAGGGCGCGAAGATTGGCCAGCGCCCGGGCATCCCCGGGCGCCGCCACCAGGCGGGCGCAGGCGGCGGCCCATTCCGGCAGGAAGGCCTCGAGGAGTTCGGCGTCCATGCCGCCACTGTGCACGCGGAGCCCATGGCTCTGCTAGCCCGCAATCGCTTTGGCCCGCGGATGGGGGAGGGAGGAGACCGCATGGCCGTCAACAAGCCCCTGGACCACCCGTATATCAGCTCAGACCACGGTCAGGGCGCGCAGCCGGGCGCCCAGCATGGCGGGCGTGGCGGCCTCCGCCCCTGGCACCAGCGCCAGCGCCGCATTGGGCATCCCCGCCACCACGCAGCTCGCCGCCACCTGAACCAGCACGGGATAGCCGCGCCGGGCCAGCGAAGCCGCGCCCGCCGCGCCATCCTGGCCCATCCCCGTCAGCACCACGCCGATGGCGCCACGCGCGACCATCGCGGCAGAGCTGAACAGCACATCCACCGAAGGATGCGCCGCCGTGGCGCGGGGTGAAAGCCGCAACCGCAACCCGCCCTCCGGCCGGCGCAGCAGCGCGCCATCCTGCCCACCGGGCAGCACCAGCACGGCGCCAGGCCGCAATTCCATGCCCTCCGCCGCCACCGCCACGGCCAGGCCGGATTGCCGGGCCAGGGCGCGGGCGAAATCCACCGCCATGCCATGCGGCATGTGCTGCGCCAGCACCACCGGCACCGGCAACCGCCCCATCGCCCCCAGCAGCCCGGCCAGCGCGTCCGGTCCGCCGGTCGAGGCGCCGACCACCACCACCTCGAATTCGCGGGCCTCGGGCGGCGCGGCCCGTGCGGCGGCGGCGGGGCGCGGGATGACGGCGCGCTGCGCGTTTCCCCAATGCCGCAGCCTGGCCCGCAATTCCCGGTCGAGATGACCGAGATCGAGCCCGCCCAGCCCGGTATCCTTGCTCAGCCAATCCGCCGCACCCGCCTGCATCGCGGCCAGCGCCATGGCCGAGCCCTCGGTGGTGTGGTTGCTCACCATGATGATCGCCGGCGGATAGGGCTCGGCCATCAGCCGCCTCGTGGCCTCCAGCCCGTCCATCCCCGGCATCTCGATATCCATCGCGACGAGATCGGGCGCGAGCCGGCGCGCCTGGTCGAGCGCCGCGCCGCCATCGCCGGCCTCGCCCACCACATGCAGATCGCCCTCGGCCTCGATGATCCGGCGCAGGGCCAGGCGCATGAAGGCGCTGTCATCGACGACCAGGACCGTCAGCGGGCGGGCGGTCATGCGCCGCGCGCCAGCCAGGCGGGTTCCAGCACGGGTACGGCCAGGCCGGCGGGCCAGCACACGGCACGCATCGCGCCATCCGCCCCCGGCTGGCTGGTCGCCGGGCTGATGGCCGAGAGCGGCACGCGGCGCAGCCCCTCCACCACGGCCACCGCCACGGCCAGGCCCGCCAGCCGCAGCATCGGCACCTCGCCGCCGCCCAGCACCGGGGGGCCGCCCAATGCCAGCCCGGCATCGAGCACCGGCAGCACCTGGCCGCGATGCGCCACGATATGGGCATGGCTCCGCCCCGCCATCGGAGCTGGTACCGGCAGCTGCGGCGGCATCACCGCCTCCACCTCCAGCGCCGGCAGGGCGAAGCGGGTGCCGCCGGCCTGGCAGAACAGCAGGGCCTGGCTGGGTTCCTCCAGCCGCGGCGTGGCGGGGGGGGCGCGGGGTGCCAGGGCCAGCGCGCCTTCGGGCAGCCAGGCCGCATCGCCGGGCGTGCTGTCGGGACGCAATTCGCCGCAGCCCAGGCCGACCAGCCGGTCCTCCACCCGCAGCACCGCCAGCAGGCTCTGCGGGCGCGGGCCATCCAGCACCAGCACCGCGGCGCCGGCCACAGCGAGACCGAGCACGCCGGGCGGCGCGAAGGCCAGCGGCTGCGGCTCGGGCCAGGGCAGCACGCGCTCCAGCCAGGCGCGCGGCACCACCAGCGGCTCGGCCGCACCGCGCAGCAGCCGCATGCCGGGCATGGCGTGCTGGGCGGCGGCGGCCCGGCGCGGCAGCGGGGCCGCGGCGATCGGGGTGGGTTGCGGGCCGGCGGGCGGCGGGCCCGCGCCGGGCGCCGCCTCGGCGATCAGGCGCTCGCCATCCAGGCGCCAGCGCGTGCCGGGCCATTCCGCGGCGCCCTGCGGGTCATCCACCGGCCAGGCCAGGCCATCGACGAAGCCGACGAAGCCACCGGGCATGCGGCGCAGCAGCGGCGGCTGGGCGAGGTGCTCAGCCATGATCATAGACCGACTGGCCGGCCGGGCGGAATGCGCCGCCCGGGGCGCTGTCGGTGGCGCCCAGCGCCAGCATGCCGCCCAGGCGCAGCCGCGCCGCCAGCCCCGCCAGCACCCTCTGGCGGCACTCGTTATTCATATAGATCAACACATTGCGGCAAAGGATCACGTCGAAGCAGCCCAGCGCGTCGGGCAGTTCCAGCAGGCTCGCGCGCTCGAATCGCAGGATCGGGCGGAGGCTGGGATGGAGCCGCGGCTGGCCGGCGGCATCCTCCAGCCAGGGGCGGACATGCGCGGGCACCGAGGCCATCGGCGCGCCCATGCGCTGGCCGATGATCCCCGCCTCGGCGCTGCGCAGGGCCGGACGGCTGACATCCACGCCCACCACCTCCACCCCCGCGCCCGGCGCCTGGGCCTGCGTGAGGTGCAGGCCCAGGGCTGCCAGGGAGAAGGCCTCCTCGCCCGTGGCGCAGCCGGCCGAGAGCAGGCGCAATGGCCGCTCGGCCGCATGCGCGGCCTGCAGCAGCGGGGCCATGCGCTGTTCCAGCAGGGCCAGCTGGGCGGGGGTCCGAAACAGCTGCGTCTCCTGCACCGTCGCGGCGTCGAGCAGGGCGGCCCAATTGGCATCCTCCAGCCGGGGCTGGCGCGGCAAATGCGGCAGCAGGCCGGCGGCACGCTCCAGCCGCGCTTCCAGCACCGGCGAGGGCGCGAGCCCGGCCAGCGCCAGCAGCCCGCTGCGCGCGCGCTCGATCGCGCTCCCGGCCATGGCAGCGGGCCGGGTCAGGGCCTCAGGCCGCCACGGCCTCGGCCAGGGTGGCATAGGCCGGGATGATCTTGTCGAAGCCGCTGATCTCGAAGACCTCGCGCACCGCCGGCTGCAATGCCACCAGCGAGAAGGCGGCGCCCTTGGCCTTTGCCTCCTTGGCCAGCTTCAGCAGCGTGCGCAGCCCGGCGGAGCTGACATAGCGCACCTTGTTCATCTCCAGCACGAGGCCGGGCGCGACCAGCAGGCCGAGCAGGGTCGCCTCGGCCTCGGCCGCCGTCGCGGTGTCGAGCCGGCCTTCGAGGGTGGCGACGTTCAGGGCGCCCGACGGGGAGGGCGACTGGGAAGGGGTGATCTGCATGGTGATGTCCTGTGGTGGGTTGGCCGGAAGTCTGCCGTCATTCGGCAGCGGCATCCAGGGTGATGGTGAGGATGTTGTGCCCGCCCTCGCGCCGCCAATGGGCGGTGGCGGCAAGCTTTTCGACGAAATGCACGCCCAGGCCGCCCAGTTCGCGCTCCTCCAGGCTGCCATGGGTATTGGGCGCGCCGCGGCCCAGCGGGTCGTATTCCGGCCCGTCATCGGTCAGGGTGAAGGTCACGGCATCCCGCCCGCGCGTCACCTCGGCGGCGAAGAAGCTGGCGCCATGGGCATGCATGACGACATTGGCCGCCAGCTCATCGGCCAGCAGCACGAGGCGCGAGGCGGCCTTGATCGGCAATTCCTGCGCCTCGGCATAGGCTTCCAGCGCGTCGAGCAATTCGGTGACGCTGGCCGCCTCGGGGGACAGGCGCAGATGCAGGGTGTCGTCCATCAGGGCGTGCAGCCTTCCTCACGCAGCAGGGTTTCGACCAGCGCCTCGGGCACGCCATCGGCGGTATGGGCAGCGCCGGCCTGGCGGAACAGCACGAAGCGCAGCGCGCCGTCGCGCGCCTTCTTGTCGGCCCGCATCCGGGCGATCAGCGTGGCGGCGGAGAAGGTTTTGCCCGTCAGGTCAGGGATGCGGGCGGGCAGGCCGACCGATTCGAGATGGCTGAGCACACGCCCCGGCCATTCCTGCGAGCACTGGCCGAGCCTGGCCGAGAGCATGGCGGCCAGCCCCAGCCCGATCCCCACCGCCTCGCCATGCAGCAGCGTGCCGTCATAGCCGCACTCCGCTTCCAGCGCGTGGCCGAAGGTGTGGCCGAGGTTGAGCAGGGCGCGGCCGCCATCGGGCGCCTCCTCGAACTCATCGGCCACCACGACCGAGGATTTGAGCTTGCACGATTCCAGCACGGCATGGGTCAGCGCCGCCGGGTCGCCGGCGATGGCGGCGGGGCCATGCACCTCGCACCATTCCCACAGCGCGCCTTGCAACAGGCCATGCTTGGCCACCTCCGCCCAGCCCGCGCGCAATTCCCGCGGCGGCAGGGTGGCGAGCGTTGCCGTGTCCGCCAGCACCGCGCGGGGCTGATGGAAGGCGCCCAGCAGGTTCTTGCCCTGCGCCGTGTTGATGCCGGTCTTGCCGCCGACCGAACTGTCGACCTGGGCGAGCAGCGTCGTCGGGCATTGCACGAAGGGAAGGCCGCGCAGGATGGTGGCGGCGGCGAAGCCCGCCAGGTCCCCCACCACGCCGCCGCCGAGCGCCACCACAGCCATCCGCCGGTCCGGCCGCGCGGCCAGGATCGCCTCCACCACCCGCTGGTATTGCGCCATGGATTTGGCGCCCTCGCCCGGCGGCACCAGGCATTCCAGGGCAATGGCGAAGCCCGCCTCCTCCAGCCCGGCGCGCAGGGTGGGCAGATGCAGCGCCGCCACCGCCTCGTCCGAGACGATGGCGACCCGCCTGCCGGGCAGCGCATCGGCGAGATGGGCGCCGGCGCGGCCCAGCAGCCCCGGGCCCACCAGCACGTCATAGCCGCGCCGGCCGAGCGGCACCGGCAGGCGGGCCGGCGGGCGGTGGTTCAGCACCGCCAGCTCCACCCGCCTGGTCGTCGTCTCGGGTTGTTCATCCACGCAATCGATCACGATATCGGCCTCGGCGAAGATGGGGTGGCGGGCCTGGGCCAGCCGCGACAGCACCTCGGCCGGGTCGTTGTTGAGGAAGAGTGGCCGGTGCTCCCGCCCCGCCACCCGGCGCAGCAGAACGGGCATCGAACACCGCAGCCAGACGGTGGTGACGGGGGCGGCCTTGATGGCGGCGCGGGTGCCGGCATCGGCGAAGGCGCCGCCGCCGGTGGCCAGCACCATCGGGCCCTGGCCCATCAGCCGGGTGATGACGCGGCGTTCGCCATCCCTGAAATGCGCCTCGCCATAGCGCGAGAAGATCTCGGTGATGGGAATGCCGGCAGCGGCCTCGATTTCGCTGTCGGCATCGAGGAAGGGCACCCGCAGCCGGGCGGCCAGGCGCTTGCCGATGCTGGTCTTGCCGGCGCCGGGCATGCCGACCAGGACAATGGTTCGCGGCACCGAAATTTCATGCAGGGGCGATTCCTGCTGGGCCAGGTTGCGTGACACGTCAGGGACGGTCTAGCACGGACTTCCGGCCCCACCGAAAGGATCACCCCGTAAAAATGTTCCGCCGCCCGCTGCTGCTGGTCGTGCTGCTGCTCATGGGCGCCGTCGTGCTGGGGGTGCTGGGCCTGGCGGCCTTTCCGCCGAGCGTGGCCCCCACCACGGTGGAGCGCGTGCTGCCCAATGACCGTTTCCAGGTGAGGTGATGACGGTCTCCGCGGCCCGGCTGCTGGAGATGTTTCTCGACATGCTGGCCGCCGAGCGCAATGCGGCGAAGAACACCCTTCTGGCCTATCGCGCCGATCTGACCGATTTTCTCTCCCAGCACGGCGCCCAGGCGCAGGCCGATGATTGCCGCGCCCATCTCGCCGGGCTCGCCGCCGCCGGGCTTTCGGCCCGCAGCCAGGCGCGCAAGCTGTCCTCGATGCGGCAGTTCTTCCGGTTTCTCGCGCACGAGGGCCTGCGCGCCGATGACCCGACGGAGCTGCTGGACAGCCCACGCCTGCCCGCCGGCCTGCCCAAGGCGCTCAGCGAGGCGGAGGTCGAGGCGCTGATCGAGGGTGCCGCGAAACTCTCCGCCGCGCATGCGCCGCTGGCGGTGGCGGCCATCGAGCTGCTCTATTCCTCCGGCCTGCGCGCCAGCGAGCTGGTGACCCTGCCGCATGGCTCGATGCGCGCCGACAGCCCACTCATCGCCGTGCGCGGCAAGGGGGGCAAGGAGCGGCTGGTGCCGATTTCCGCCCGCGCGCGCGAGGCGGCGCTGGAGGCGCGCGGCGGCATGGAACACCGCGGCCGCGGCCGCCCGCAGGCCGCGCGCTACCTGTTTCCGGCCCGTGGGAAGGACGGCCACCTCACCCGCCAGGCGCTGGGCCTGCTGCTGAAGGAGGCGGCGGTGGCGGCCGGGCTGGACCCCGCGCGGGTCAGCCCGCATGTGCTGCGGCACTCCTTCGCCTCGCACCTGCTGGGGCGCGGCGCCGATCTGCGCAGCCTGCAGATCCTGCTGGGCCATGCCGATATCGCCACCACCCAGATCTACACCAAGGTGCTGGAGGAGCGGCTGCGCGCGCTGGTGGAGGCGCATCACCCGCTGGCGCAGCCGCGCGCCGCCCCGCGCATCATGCGCCCTGCCCCGCCACCGCCGAAACGCGGGCGGCGCGCAGCTTGAGTTTCTGGGCCATCGCGCTGCGCGGCACGGCGGCCACCTTCCTGGGCATCGGGCTGGCGCGCTTCGCCTTCGTGCCGCTGTTTCCCGCCATGGTCGCGGCGGGCTGGGTGGATGGCGAGGGTGCGGCGCTGCTCGGCGCCATGACGCTGGCCGGCTATCTCGGCGGCGCTTTGTCCGGGCAAGCCATGGGACGGCGCCTGGGCGTGCCCGGCGCGCTGGATGCCGGGGCGGCGCTGGTCGTGCTGTCCTTCCTGGCCTGCGGCTGGAATGGCGGGCTGTGGTGGCTGGCGTTCTGGCGCGCCGTGGCCGGGCTGTCGGGGGGCTGGCTGATGGCGCTCGCCGGCCCGGCGGTGCAGGCGGTGGTGCCGCCGGAGCGGCGGGGCGCGGCCTCGGGGCTGGTGATCGCCGGCGTCGCCTCGGGCATCGTGGTCGGCGCCCTGGCCATGCCCTGGCTGCTGTCGCTGGGCGGGCCGGGCATCGCCTGGGGGGTGCTGGGGGTGGCGTCGCTCGCGGTCTGGGCCTGGGCACGCCGGGCCTGGCCGAATGCCGTGCTGGCGCCGCCCAGCGGGCAGGCGGGATGGTCGCCGCAGCTCACCGCCTATGTGCTGTCGGGGGCGGGGATGGTGGCGCCGATGGTCTATCTCTCCGATCTCGGCGTGCGGGGGCATGGGCTGGCGCTGGCCGAGGGGGCGCTGCTCTGGGCCGGCTTCGGCCTGGGTGCGGTGGCCGGCACGCTGCTGGGCGGGCGGGCGGTGGATGCCTGGGGGGGCCGTCGCAGCATGCTGATTTGGCTCTGGGTGCAGGCGGGGGCGATGGGTTTGCTGCTCTCGCCCTGGGATGGGCTGCTCTGGCCCGGCGCGGTGGCGGCGGGCTTTGCCGGGGTGGGGGTCTCGGCGGTGACGCTGGCCCTGGTGCGGCAGACGCATGGCGCCGCCTCGGCCGCGCTCTGGGCACGGGGCACGGCAGCCTATGCCGCGGCGCAGGCGGGCTTCGCCTTCCTGCTGGCCGCCATCTTCGCCGCCTCGGGCGAGGTGCATGCGGCGGTGTTCGGCATCGGGCTGGTGGTGTCGCTGGCCGGGCTTGTGGCATTGCGCCGCTGATCCCCCATTTCAATACGCCGGGGCAGGGGTTACACGCGGCGCATGATCCTGCTCACGCCCGGCCCGGTGCAGACCGCGGCCCAGACCCGCGCCGCCATGGCCCAGGACATCGCGCCCTGGGATCTCGATTTCCGTGCGGTCTATGCCCGCATCCGCGAGCGCGTGCTGGCGATGGCCGGCGGCATCGCGCCCGAACATGCCTGCCTGCCGCTGCAAGGGGCCGGGCATTTCATCGTGGAAGCCGCCATCCGCTCGCTGGTGCCGGCGGGCGGCGCCATCATCGTGCCGATGAACGGCGCCTATGCCGAGCGCGTGCTGCTGCTGGCCCGCGGCGCCGGCCGCTTGGCGCATGAATGGCCGGTGCCCGACACCCGCGGCGTGACCGCCGAAGACGTGGAAGCCGCCTTCGCCGCACATCCCGAGGCCAGCCACCTCGCCACCGTCTACAGCGAGACCGGTGCCGGCATCCTCAACCGGCCGGAGGTGATCGGCCCGGTGCTGCGGCGCCTGGGCAAGCGAATGATTCTCGACGCCGTCTCCGCCTTCGGCGCGCTGCCCTTCTCCATGGCCGAGCACCCGGAATGCGACGCGGTGGTCTTCACCTCGAACAAATGCATCGAGGGGCTGCCGGGCATCGCCTTCTCGGTCGTGCGGGTGGATGCGCTGGAGCAGGGCCGCGCAGGGTCCTGGAGCCTCGACCTGTGGGAAATCCTTAACATTGCGCGGACCAGCGGCTGGGGCAGTTTCCGCTTCACGCCGCCGGTGCAGGCGCTGGCCGCCTTCGACGTGGCGCTCGACCTCTTCGAGGCCGAGGGCGGGCAGCCCGCCCGCCTCGCCCGCTACCGCGAGAATATGCGCATCCTCTATGAGGGCGCGCGGGCCTGGGGAATGCAACCCTATCTTGACCAGGCCGAGCAGGGGCCGATCATCGTCACCCTGCACCAGCCGGCGGGGTTTTCGCTGCAGGGCTTCGTCGATGCGCTGAAAGCGCGCGGCGTGCTGATCAGCAACTTCTACACCACCGAGACGCCGACCATCCGCATCGGCTGCATCGGCGCCGTCAGCAATGCCGAGATGCGCCAGGCGGTGGCGGTGATGGGCGAGGTGCTGGCCGCCCTGCGACAGGCCGCGTGATGGCCGCCCTGGCCAGCATGACCGGCTTCGCGCGCGAAAGCGGGACGCTGGCCGATGGCGGGCATTACATCTGGGAGTTGCGCAGCGTGAATGGCCGCGGCCTGGACATCCGGCTGCGCCTGCCCGGCGGCATGGACGCGCTGGAACCCGCGATCCGCGAGGCCGCGGGCAAGCGGCTCAAGCGCGGCAATATCCAGGCCGGCCTCGCCCTGAAGCAGGAAGCGCGGCCGGCGCTCGCGCTCGATCACGCCACGCTGGACCGCATGCTGGCCGTGGCGCTGGAGGTGGCGGCGCGCATCCCCGGCAGCCAGCCGCCCAGAGCCGAGGCGCTGCTCTCGCTGCCCGGCGTGCTGCGGGCCGAGACCGCCGAGCCCGACGAGACGGCACAGGCCGCGCAGCAGGCGGCGCTCCTGGCCGCCTTCCTGCGCGCGCTCGATGGGCTGGTGGCCGCCCGCGCGGCGGAGGGCGAGCGGCTGCGCCTCATCCTCTCCGGCCTGCTCGACGAGATCGCGAGCCTCTGCGCCGATGCCGCGCATGAGGCGGTGGGCCAGCCGCATGCCCAGCGCGCCCGGTTGCTGGACAACCTGGCCGCGCTGCTCGATGGCGACATGCGGGGGAAAATCCCCGAGGAGCGGCTGGCGCAGGAGGTCGCCCTGCTCGCCCAGCGCTCCGACGTGCGCGAGGAGCTGGACCGGCTGCACGCCCATCTCCACGCCGCGCGCAAATTGCTGGCCGAGGGGGAGGGGGCGGGCCGCAAGCTCGATTTCCTCACCCAGGAATTCGTGCGCGAGGCGAATACGCTGTGCAGCAAATCGGCCTCGGTCGCGCTGACCCGCACCGGCCTGGCGCTCAAGGCGGCGATCGAACGGCTGCGCGAACAGGCCGCGAATGTCGAATGAGACGCCGGCGGTGAGCGCCCGGCGCGGGCTGTGCCTGGTACTCTGCGCCGCCTCCGGCGCAGGGAAATCCTCGGTGTCGCGCGCGCTGCTCGAATCCGAGCCCGCGCTGGCGCTGTCGATCTCCGCCACCACCCGCGCGCCGCGTCCGGGCGAGCGGGAGGGCGTGCATTACTTCTTCCGCAGCGCCGGGGAATTCCAGGCCATGGTCGCGGCCGGCGAGATGCTCGAACATGCAGAGGTCTTCGGCCGCTGCTACGGCACCCCCCGCGCGCCGGTGGAAAAGGCCCTGGCCGAGGGGCGCGACGTGCTCTTCGACATCGACTGGCAGGGCCATCTGCAACTGCGCGCGGCGCTGCCCGGCGATGTGGTCTGCATCCATCTCCTGCCGCCCAGCCTGTCCGAGCTGGAGCGCCGCCTGGCCAAGCGCGGCCAGGATGATCAGGCCGAGATCGCCCGCCGCATGGCCGCGGCGCAGACCGAGATCGCGCATTGGACGGATGCCGACCATGTGCTGGTCAACCGCGATTTCGCCGAAACCGTCGCCACCGTGCGGGCCATCCTGCATGCCGGCCGCACGGCGGTGGGACGGCTGCCGGGGATGGTGGGTTTCGTGGATGGGCTGCTGGGCGGCTGATGGGGCAGGTCCTCGACGTCGTCGCCCCGGTCTTCGTGCTCATCGCCCTGGGGTATGTGTCCGCCCGGGCGGGGCTGATCGGCAAGGCGGGCATCGCGGGGCTGAACAGCTTCGCCTTCACCCTCGCCGCACCTGCCCTGCTGTTTGCAGCTGGCACGGCGGGGCATAGCGGCGGCGGGCCGGCGGGGCTGGCCTTCTTCGCCTCGGTCTTCCTGGTCTATGGCGGCGTGCTGCTGGCCGGGCGCTGGCTGGGCTGGAGCCTGACGCGCGCCGGGCCGATGGCGCTGGACGCCACCTTCGGCAATACCGTGATGATGGGCATTCCCCTGATCCTGGCCGCCTTTGGCGAGGCCGGGCTGTCGATCCTGCTGGTGATCATCGCGCTGCATTCGCTGCTGCTGCTGACCACGGCGACGGTGGTGGCGGAGCTGGCGCGCAACGCCTCCACCCGGCCGTTGGTGCTGCTGCGGGCGAGCATCGGCGGCGTGCTGCGCAACCCCATCGTGATGTCGGTGCTCTCGGCCCTGGTCTGGAGCACGCTGGGGCTGCCGGTGCCGGAATGGCTGCGGCGGTCGCTGAACCTGCTGGGCTCGGCCACGCCGCCGGTGGCGCTGTTTTGTCTGGGTGCCTCGCTGCTGGGGTTCAACCTGGCGCGGGCCTGGCGGCAGACCGGGCTGACGGTGATGATCAAGCTGCTGGTGCTGCCGGTGCTGGTGTTTGGCCTGTGCCGGGCGATGGGGCTCTCGGCGCTGGAGGTGGCGGTGGCGACGACCATCGCGGCGCTGCCGACGGGGGCGAATGCGTTCCTGATGTCCACCCGCTATGGCGAGGGGATGGCGGAGAGCGGGGCGGCGGTGCTGGGGAGTTCGGTGGTGTCGGTGGTGACGCTGTCGCTGGTGCTGG
>CAYNBM010000037.1:0-41994 GCA_964395305.1 uncultured Rubritepida sp. | reverse complement strand
TGTGCAGTGGGCGCGGGTCCGGCGTCGATCCGCCGACCAGCCCCTTGCCGCCGGTGCCGCCGCCGCCGCAGCCGCGGCAGGAGGCGGGGACGGGCCAGACTCCCCCCGTCGAGCGCCCTCAAGAGCGCAGCCAGAGCGTGCTGAACACGTTGGAACGGCTGCGCGCCGCCCAGCAGCAGCAACAGGCCCCCACCGCCCGGCCCAACCCCGCCGGCGCGCCGGCCCAGGGTGGCGGCACGCCGCAGGGCACCGCCAACCTCACGGCCGCCGAGCGCACGGGCCTGGCGGACCGGATCGGCGAGTGCTGGTCGATCGATGCCGGGGCGCCGGGGGTGCAGAATATCGTGGTCGAGCTGCGGGTGGAGGTGGATGCCGGCGGCACGGTGCGTGTGGTGCGCCCCAATGGCGGCGTGCCCGGCGACCCGCGGGCGCGCATGGTCTATGAGGCCGCGCGCCGTGCGTTGCTCGACCCGCGCTGCAACCCGCTGCCGCTGCCGCCGGCCAGGCTGGCGGCGCTGCGGGATACGGTGTTCCGGTTCAATCCGCGGGATCTGGGGCTGCGGTGATGCATCCGCGTCCCCATCCCGCACGTTTCCATCCACGGCCTGCCATACGCGCTTGCCTTGACCACGACGCCTGCGGCACCTAGCCAACCGCCAGCCCCGGGAGTTTCCGCCCATGACCATCATCACCCGCCGAACCGCCCTTCTCGCCCCCCTCGCCGCCAGCCAGGCGCTCGCCCAAGGCAGCGTCGTCGACATCACCCGCGCCCGCACCGAGCCCGTGCCCATCGCGGTGCCCGACATGGCCGGCACCACGCCGGACGGGCAGCGCCTGGGCCGCGACATGGCCCGCGTCATCCTCAACAATCTGCGCAATTCCGGGCTGTTCCGCCCGGTCGACCGCGCCGCCTTCATCCAGACGCCCGAGGCCGCGGCCGCGACACCGCGCTTCCAGGATTGGCGGGTGATCGGCACCACCTTCCTCACCACCGGCCGCGTCTCCACCTCGGGCGACCAGCTTCGCGTCGAATTCCGCCTCTGGGACGTGCTGCCGGAACAGCAGGCGCTGGGCACCGCCTACAACGCCGCCATCTCGAACTGGCGGCAGATCGCCCACATCATCTCCGACGACATCTACCAGCGCGCATTGGGCGAGCAGGGCTATTTCAACACCCGCGTCGCCTTCATCGCCGAGAGCGGCCCGCGTGACCGCCGCTCCCGCCGCCTCGCCATCATGGACCAGGATGGCGAGAATTTCCGCTACCTCACCGATGGCAGCGTCCAGGCGCTGACGCCGCGCTTCCATCCCAATGCGCAGCAGATCGCCTTCATGAGCTACGCCAACAACCAGCCGCGGGTGTATCTCTTCAACGTGCAATCCGGCCGGCAGGAGGTGCTGGGCAATTTCGGCGGGATGACCCTCTCGCCCCGCTTCTCGCCCGATGGGCGTTCGGTGGTGCTCTCGGCGGTGCGCGGTGGGGACGCCAATATCTTCGTGGTCGATGTCGGCTCGCGCCGGGAGCGGCAGCTCACCTCGGGCGGCGGGCTCGACGTCTCGCCCTGCTTCTCGCCCGATGGGTCGCAGATCGTCTTCAACTCCGATCGCGGCGGCGACCAACAGCTCTATGTCATGGATGCGGGCGGCGGGGGCGCGCGGCGGATTTCCTTCGGCCAGGGGCGCTATGCGACGCCGGTCTGGTCGCCGCGCGGCGATCTCATCGCCTTCACCCGGATCGGCCGCGGCGTCTTCGCCATCGGCGTGATGCGGCCCGATGGCTCGGGCGAGCGCATCCTCTCCGAGGGCTGGGGCATGGAGGGGCCGACCTTCGCGCCCAATGGCCGCGTGCTGATGTTCTACCGCGAAAGCCCGGCCAGGGATTCGCGCGGCAATGGCTATTCGGCGCGGATTTCCAGCATCGATGTGGCGGGGTTCAATGAACGCCAGGTGGTCACGCCCACCGATGCCTCCGATCCGTCCTGGAGTGGCTTGCTGAGCTGAAGCGCCATCGCCCTGGGTGGGATCACCCGGGGCGGCCATCGCCCGCGGCCAATCCTGGACCCGTGCTGGGCTGACGCGGTCTGGCCCGCACGGCTTTGACGGCACTGGCGGAGCGAAATCCCGCTGACCGATGGCGCTGCCGCCAGCAAGCCCGCCCAAATTAAAGGCAGTCGCGCCTTGTTTGGGCGGCAAGCGGCGCGGCGACGGCAACTCGCCGCGGCTTGGCGATGGCCGGTCTGCCCGGCACTGTTATGGTACAGGCATGCCAGACCAGCCACAGACGGTCAGCCCCCTGCTCGCCCCCGCCGGCCATCGGCTGGATATCGAGGGCGTGCGCGTGCGCTATGGCCAGACCGTGGCGGTGCGCGATGTCACGCTGAATGTCGCGCCGGGCGAGATCCTGGCGCTTCTCGGCCCTTCGGGCTGCGGCAAGACCACGCTGCTGCGCAGCATCGCGGGCTTCATCCGGCCTGACCAGGGGCGCATCACCGTCGATGGCCGCGCCATCGACGGCCTGCCGCCAGGCCAGCGTGGCGTGGGCATCGTCTTCCAATCCTATGCGCTGTTTCCGCACATGACGGCGGCCGAGAACGTGGCCTATGGGCTGGAGGCACGCGGCCGGCCGAAGCACGAAATCATCCGCCGGGTCGAGGCCGCTATGGCCGCGGTGCGCATGGAGGGTTTCGCCGCCCGGCGCCCGGCCAATCTCTCGGGCGGGCAGCAGCAGCGCGTGGCCCTGGCCCGCGCCCTGGTCATCGAACCCTCCATCCTGCTGCTCGACGAGCCCTTCGCCGCGCTTGATCGATCGCTGCGCCTGGACCTGCAACTGGAAATCAAGCGAATCCAGCGCCGCTTCGGCGTCACCTGCGTCCTGGTCACCCATGACCAGGATGAGGCGATGAGCATGGCCGACCGCATGGCGGTGATGAATGCCGGCGAGGTCGAACAGGTCGGCCCGCCGACCGAGCTTTACGACAACCCCGCCACCGCCTTCGTCGCCGGCTTCGTCGGCACCACCAACCGCCTCAATGGCGTGGTCGAGGCGGTCGAGGGCCCGACGCATGACATACGGCTCGATGTCGGCGGGGTCATGCGGGTGGAGAGTGCGCGCACCTTCGCCCGTGGCGCGCGGGTGCTGCTCTGCGCCCGGCCAGAACAACTGACGCTGGAGGGCGGCGAGGGCGGCTTTCCGGCCGAGTTGCGGCTGTCGCTGCCGCTGGGGCCCTCCGTCATCCATGATGTCGCGGCCGGCGCGACGGAGCTGAAATTGCAGCAGGCCCGCCATGGCGCGCTGCCGCCGCCGGGCGCTGTACGCATCGGCCTGCTCGCCGGTGCCCGTCCAAGCCTCTTCCCTGCCCCGCTTGTTTCTTGAAGGAGAAACGCCATGCCCCCGTTGAACCGCCGCGGCCTGCTCGCCGGGATGGGCGCCGCCGCCCTGCCCCTCACCGCCCTGCCCCTCCCCGCCCAGGCCCAGACCGCGATGACCACCGCCGTCTACCCCGGCGGCTGGGATGAGGCACTGGCCAATGTCCTGGCCCCGGCATTGCGCGCCCGGCACAATGTGACCGTCGCCTTTGACCCGCTCTTCGCGGTGGACCAGATCGCCAAGGCCCGCGCCGCCCGCGGCACCCCGCCCTTCGATGTCTTCGTGCTCGACCCCGGGCCGCGCGTCAGCGGCATTGATTTTTCGTTGTTCGAGAGCTTCGATCCCGCCCGCCTGCCCAGCCGCGGCGTGCTGCCGGAGGGTTATGCCGATGCCCAGGGTGCCGCCGTCGCCGCCCAGGTGGTGGGCATCGCCTACAACCCGACCAAGGTCGCCAAGCCCAATGGCTGGCGCGACCTGTTCCAGCCGCAATTCGCCTCCAGGCTGGGGCTGACCGGCTTCGGCACCACCTTCGGCACGATCTCGCTGATCGAAATGGCCAAGGCGCTGGGCGGCAGCGAGGCGAATATGGATCCGCTCTTCACCGAGCTGCGCCGCATCAAGTCCAGCGTGGCCGCCGTGGCCGCCCCCGCAGCCATGCCTGGCCTGTTCCAGCAGGGCCAGATCGACCTGATGTACACCAACACCTACACGGTCACGCTGCTGCGCTCGCGCGGCGTGCCCATCGCCTTCGCCGTGCCGGAGAGCGGCGCCGCCGCCTTCGTCACCACCATGCATATCGCCAAGGGCAGCCGCAACGTGGCGGCGGCCTACCAGTATATCGACACCATGATCAGCACGCCGGTGCAGACCGCTTTGTCCGCCGCACCGTATTTCTTCGTGCCGGTGAACAAGGACGTGACACCGGGTGAGGATGTGCCGATGCGTTCGATCAGCGAGATCAACCGCTTCGTCACCCATGACTGGGCCGTGATCAACCCGCTCCGCGCGGGTTGGATCGCCCGCTTCAACCGCGAAATGGCCGGCTGATGCCCGCCAGGGCGCCGCGCGACGCAGTATTCGCGGGGCGAGACTAGCACATGGAAGCGCGCGGTGTCTGGCGCCTGGCCTTGCCGTTGGGCATCGCGCAGCTTCTGTTCTTCGCCGCGCCATTGCTGCTGCTGGCCGGCACCTCGTTTTCGACCGACGAGAATTTCACCCGCGCCAGCCTGCGCGCCTGGCGGGAGGTGGTGGGCGATGCCTTCCATATCCAATCCGCCATCAACACGCTGCGGCTGGGGGCGCTGACGGTTCTGGCCACGGCGCTGCTGGCGGTGCCGCTGGCGCTGCTCCACCTCGCCGCCGGGCCCGCGCTGAGGCGGCTGATCCTGATCGCCGCCGTCCTGCCGCTGCTGACCTCGGTGGTGGTGCGGACCTTTTCCTGGATCGTCATCCTGGGGCGCGAGGGGGTTATCAATGCGACGCTGATGGGCCTGGGGCTGATCAGCACGCCGGTGCCGCTGTTGCAGACCGAGCATGGGCTGATCATCGCGCTCACCCAGATCGAGATGCCGCTGATGCTGCTGCCGCTCATCGCCGCCATGGCGCGGATCGACCCGGCGCTGCTCGATGCCTCGGCCTCGCTGGGCGGCTCGCTGTTTCGCACGCTGCGCCGGGTGGTGCTGCCGCTGGCGCTGCCGGGGCTGCTGGCGGGCGCCACCCTGGTCTTTGCCTCGGCCAGCACGGCGTTCATTTCGCAGGGCGTGATCGGCGGCGGGCGGCTGAACTACCTGCCGGCGCTGGTCTGGCAGAACGCGATGGTGGTGTTCGACTGGCCGCTGGCCGCGGCGATGGCGCTGACCCTGATGGGCTCGGTGTTGATGGTCGCCGGCCTGCTGTCGTTGCTGGGGCGGGGGGCGCGGCATGCATAGGTTTTCCGGCGGTGACCGGGCGCTGGCACTGCTGATCGTGGCTCTCGCGGGGCTGGGGCTGCTGGTGCTGGTGGGACCGGTGCTGGTGGTGCTGATCACCTCCTTCACCACCTCCCAGGCGCTGCGCTTCCCGCCGCCGGGGCTGACGCTGCGGTGGTATTACGAGCTGTTCGATCCCGTGCGCTCGGCGCAGATCCATCGCGCGGCGGGCAATTCGTTGTTGGTTGCTACACTCACGGCCATCGCCGCCACCATGCTGGCCACCGGGGCGGCGCTGGCCATCGCGCGCTCCCGCGCCGGCTGGGCCCGCTTCGCCGAGGGCGCCTTCATGGCGCCGCTGGTTCTGCCGGGCATCGCCTTCGGCCTGGCGGCGCTGATGTTCTTCTCCTGGCTGCACCTCCCGCCCTCGCTGTGGCTGCTGGTGGCAGGGCACGCGATGATCGCGGGGCCGTTTGCGCTGCGCACCATCGGCGCTTCGGCCGCCGGGCTGGACCCGGCGCTGCTGGAGAGCAGTGCGGCACTCGGCGCTTCGCCCTGGCGCACATTTCGCCGGGTGGTGCTGCCACTGATCATGCCGGGTGTGGCGGCGGGCGCCTTTCTCGCCTTCGTCTCGTCGCTGGACAATGTGCCGGTGTCGCTGTTCCTCTCCTCGGCGCAGACCGACATGCTGCCCATCCGGCTCTGGGGTATGATGGAGACGGCGCTGGATGTGCGGGTGGCCGCGGCCTCGGGTGTGCTGGTTGCGGTGGCGTTTACGCTGCTGCTGGTGATGGACCGAGCGGTGGGACTGGTGCGCAGGATGAGCGCCTGAGCGGTGAGGGGGATGCCGCGGCCCGTCCATCAGCCGCGCGTACCCAACCACGTCAGCGCCCAGATGGCGGCCAAGCGGCGGGTGTTGGACCGGGTCGGGTCGGCCATGGCGGGCGCATTTCCTACTGTGCGGCTCGCGGCCAAGCGCGGGGAGCAATTTCCGGCCTCTTCCGACACCCGCCCCCGGCCACCATCGCGGGATCGTCCCAGCCTATCGACGCCAGTGGCGATATCGATTTTGTCGCGCCGACATCAGCGGCTAACGTCCGGTCAGAAGGCAGCGATGGGCTGCCTTTCCACCTCGGGGATCGCTGGCACGGGCCAGGGCCATGACACCCCCGCCAATGAGGACCGACGCGTGATGACACCAACACTGCGAAACGCCGCCCTTGCCGCCATCGCGGCTGCGCCCCTGGCCTTGGCCATGCCCGCCGCGGCGCAGCAGGGGCCGATTTCCATCTCCTGTGCCGGCAGTATCACGGTCATGCCGCAGCTCGTGCGCACGCAGGTCGCCTCCGACGGCTCCTCCGCCTGGTCGGTACGGCTGCAGAACCGGGCCAATTTTGGCATCTCCGTGCTGGTGACGGCCACCGGGTTCCCCGCCAACTTGCGGGTGCCGCAGCCGGAGCGCCGGATGGTGGTGGGTGGGAACAGCAGCCCCGGGATTATCATGATCGATGCGGCCCCGGGGGTTAGTGCCATGCCCAGTGGCATCTCCTTCGTCTTGGACGCCCAGGGCGGTGGCGGCGGACCGACCATCCGGGTGAGCCAATGCAGCCGCTGGCCGGCCGCGACCGGCGGTTAGCCTGCCTCGAGCGCGGGCTTCGGATGCCGCCTCCACCGATCCCGCTCTACAGGACGGGCTGCCCCATCGCCGCCTCATACCGCGCCCGCCAGCGCGGCAGCACCGCCGGGTTGATGATGCGCGGCGGCATGCGCCCCGCCGCGAGGTCCGAAAACGCCAGTGCCGCGATGCGGGTGATGTTCGCCCGGCTCTGCAAGGTGACGCCCGCGGTGTGTTGGCTGGCGATCACCGCGGGGTGGGCCAGCAGCGGGTGGTCCACCGGTGGCGGTTCCTGCGCCCAGACATCGAGGCCGGCGCTGGCGACCTGGCCGGAATTCAGCGCCTCCAGCAGCGCCGCCTCGTCATGGATCGAGCCGCGGGCGGTGGTGACGAAGACCACGCCGGGCTTCATCGCCGCGAAGGCATCGGCGCCGATCATCCCGCGGGTTTCGGGCGTGAGGGGGCAATGCATGCTCACGACATCCGCCTCGATCAGCAGCATCTCCAGCGGCACCTTGGTGATGCCATGCGGCGCCAGCGCGGCAGCCTCCACATAGGGGTCGCTGGCCAGGATGTTGCAGCCGAAGGCGCGTTGCAGGATCTCGGCGGTGCGCCGGCCGACATTGCCGCAGCCGACAAGCCCCACCGTCATGCCCTTGATGTCGCGGCCGATCAGCGCGTTGCGGTCAGCCGCGGTGCCGGCCTTCATGGCCGCATGGGCCTCGGGCATGCGCTTGAGGCAGGCCAGCATCATGCCCACGGCGTGCTCGGCCACGCCCTCGGCATTGCCGCCGGCCTGGTTCATCAGCAGCACGGAGGCATCGGTGCAGGCCTGCGGGTCGCAGGTGTCGTAGCCCGCGCCATAGCTGGCGGCGACGAGCAGGTTGGGCAGCTTGGACAGCAATTCGGCGTGCACATGCAGCGCCTTCGGCAATTCGTCACGCGCCGCCATGACGTAGTAGCCGTGGCAGGAGGAGAGCGTCTGGATCATCGCCGATTCGGGCTGGTCCATGGAGATCGGAACGATCTCGAGATCCGGGTCCTGGGAGGCGGTCTCCAGGAAGGCGGGATGCGGCACCCAGCCGACATAACCCACGCGAAAACGGCGGCGCACCAGTGTTGAACTCCCAGCTTTATTGGCCAGGACTTGACCGCGCCGACCAGGCCCGGTCAAGCCCGCAGGGCGACGGCACCTTTCATCAGGGCGCGGGCGGTGCGGAAAATCACCCCGCTATCGGCATGCCAGCCGGCATTGTCGGCCCGCACCTCGGCCCCCACGGCGAGCACGCCGGAGGGCTGCGCCACGCGGATCTCGTCGGCGCGCGGCGTGGGGCCGCACAGCGCATGGGCTGTGCTGCCGGTGATGCGGCAGGCCACGGCCAGCGGCAGCGCGCCGGTCAGCGGCACGGCGCGGTGCACCCGGCCCATGGAGAGCATGCGGACCTGGATGTCGTGGTTTTCCGCTGGCAGCGTGGTGCCATCGAGCAGTCTCGCCTCGGCGGGTGCCGCCAGGATGGCGATGCGCGGTGAGGCGAGGCCCACCGCTTCGGGCGTCGCGGCCAGTCCCATCCGCACACCCGCGGCGCGGCGCAACCGGTCCAGCCGATCCATCATGCCGGGAATGGCCTCGATCGCGTCCGGCGATTCGGTGCCGGTCAGGCCCAGATCGCTGGCCGCGAAGAACACCGCGGGGTTGGCGGCGTCGATCATGGTGCAGGCCAGGCCGTCGATCTCATCCAGCGGGTTGCCGGTGGGCAGCAGGGCGCCGCATTGCGTGCCGCCGGGGGCCAGGAAATCCAGCCTGATGCGCGCGCCAATGCCGGCCACGCCGGCGATGGCATAGTCACCCGTCACCACCGCGCGGCCGCCCTGCACGGGAAAGCGGGCATGGATGAGCTTCTTCGTATTGACCTGGTGGATGCGCACCAGGGCCTCGCCATCGCGCACCTGCACCAGGCCTTCATCCACCGCGAAGGGGCCGACCGCCGAGGAGAGATTGCCGCAATTGCCCTTCCAATCCACCACCGGCTGATCGACCGAGACCTGGGCGAAGGTGTAGTCCACATCCGCCTCCGGATGGGTCGGCGGGCCGATGATGACGCCCTTGCTGAGCGAGGAAATGCCCCCGCCCATGCCATCCAACTGCCGCCCATAGGGGTCGGGCGAGCCCAGCACCTCGAGCAGGATGGCGTCCATTTCCACACGGTCCGCCGGCACGTCGCGGGCGTGGAAGAAAACGCCCTTGGAGGAGCCGCCGCGCATGAAGGTGGCGGGGATGAAGCGCTGGGTCACGCCGCCCCCGATGGCCAGAGCGCGCTTGCCGCGCGGAGGCCTGAATCGGTGGCCATCAACCTGCCCCCGATGGCCAGAGCGCGCTTGCCGCGCGGAGGCCTGAATCGGTGGCCATCAACCTGCCCCCGATGGCCGAAGCGCGCTTGTCGCGCGGAGGCCTGAATCGGTGGCCATCACGCCGCCTTCGCCGCCAGCGCGCGCCACACCTTCTCGGGCGTGACCGGCATGTCGATATGGGCCACGCCCAGCGCGTCGCAGACCGCCGAGACGATGGCGGGCGGCGCGCCGCAGCTGCCGCCCTCGCCGGCGCCCTTCACGCCGAGATCGTTCGACGGGCAGGGCACGACGTTCAGGCCCAGAGAAAAGTCCGGCGCGTCATCGGCGCGGGGCATGCAGTAATCCTGGAAGCTGGCGGTGAGGAACTGGCCGGATTCCTGGTCATACACCGCGTGCTCCAGCAGCGCCTGGCCGACGCCGGACATGATGCCACCATGGCACTGGCCATGCACCAGCATCGGGTTGATCACCACGCCCACATCATCGACCGCGGCGTAGCGCGCCAGCGTCACCACGCCGGTCTCGGGGTCGATCTCGACCTCGGCGACGTGGCAGCCGTTCGGGAAGTTGCACTCGGTGTCGCGCTTGTAGATCAGCTGTTCGTCCAGGCCCGGGGTTTCGCCCTCGGGCGGGTTTTTCGAGGCCGCGACCACAGCGGTCCAGTCGGTTGAGAGATCGGTGCCGGCGACGCGGAATTGTCCCGCCTCGAACTCGATGTCACCGGCGCCGACTTCGAGCAGATGGGCGGCGATGCGCTTGGCCTTGGTGATGACCATCTCGGCCGCGCGGACGACGGCCACGCCGCCCATCTGCGAGGAGCGCGAGCCGCCGGTGCCGCCGCCCGAGGGCACCACGTCGCTGTCGCCCTGGATCAGCTTCACGGCGCCGAAATCCACCCCCAGCCGGTCATGCAGGAGCTGGGCGAAGGCCGTCTCATGCCCCTGCCCGTGCGAAAAAGTGCCCACCGTCAAGGCGACGGTGCCGTCCTCCTCCATCTTCACCCGCGCCCATTCCGCGGGCTGGCCGCCCGAGGCCTCGATGAAATAGCCCAACCCCCGGCCCCGCAGCTTGCCGGCCGTCCGGCTGGCCGCCGCGCGGGCGGAAAAACCCGCCCAATCCGCCAGTTCCAGCGCCTTGGACTGGGTCTCCTCGAAATGGCCGCTGTCGATCTCCACGCCCACGCAATTGGTGTAGGGGATCTGGTCCTGCCGGATGTAGTTGCGGGCGCGGATATCTTCGCGCGGGACGCCGAAATCGCCGGCGCCGGCATCGAGCAGCCGCTCGATCACATAGGCCGTCTCCGGCCGGCCGGCGCCGCGATAGGCGTCCGTCGGCGTCGTGTTGGTGAAGACGCAGCGCACCTCCATGTTCACATTCTGCATGTCATAGACGGTGCCGCTGATGCGGCCACCGGCGACGGTGGGAATGCGCGGGCCGAAATCGGAGAGATAGGCGCCCATGGCGGCGATGCTGCGCACCCGCATGCCCATGATTTTCGCATTGGCATCGAAGGCCATTTCGGCCTCGGTCACATGGTCCCGGCCATGCGGGTCGCACATGAAGGTTTCGGTGCGGCCGGCGGTCCATTTCACCGGGCGGCCCAGGCGCTTGGCGGCCCAGAGCACCATGGCCGATTCCGGAAAGAGTTTTCCGCGCAGGCCAAAACCACCGCCGACATCGGGCGAGATCACCCGCATTTTCGTCTTGTCGACCTTGAAGATGAACTGCGCCAGGGTTTCGCGCACCCGCACCACGCCCTGGGTCGGGCTGGTGAGGGTGAAGCCGCCGGTCGCGGCATCATATTCGCCCAGCGCGACGCGGGGCTCCATCGGGTTGCCGATCAGGCGGTTCTGCACCAGGCGCACGGTGGAGATTTTCGCCGCGGCGGCGAAGGCGGCGTCGGTCTGCTCGGCCCGACCATTGGTCCAGAGCACGCAGGTGTTGGTGCCGGCTTCCTCCCAGACCAGGGGCGCGTCGGGCCCGGCCGCGGCGGCGGTGTCGGTGATGCTCGGCAGGACGTTGTAATCCACCTCGATCAATTCGGCCGCGTCCTGCGCCTGGGCGCGGGTCTCGGCGATCACCACCGCCACCGGGTCACCCACGAAGCGCACATGGTCGGCCTGGAGGATCTTCCGCGGCGGCGCGAAAACCTTCGTGCCGTCCTTGCCCGGCACCTCGACCATGACGGGGAAGAGGCCGAGGCCATCGGCATCCGCCTCCGCCCCGGTCAGCACCATCAGCACGCCCGGTGCGGCGCGCGCGGCGGTGGCATCGATGGCATTGATCCTGGCATTGGCGTGGGGGCTGCGGAGGATGACCATCTGCGCCTCGTCGGGCCGCGAGAGATCATCGGTATAGGTGCCGCGACCGGTCAGTAGCCTGACGTCCTCCTTGCGGCGGACGGGCTGGCCCATGCCGAATTTATCCATGATGATGCTCCCCAAGACGAATGTCGCCCGCACCCTATGGGAGCCTGGGCGGATGTGAAGAGGGAAACGCGATGCGGTTTGAAACGACCAGCCTGCCCGCGGGCAGCGCCGGGCTGCGGGCCGAGCTGCGCGCCTTCCTGGCTGAGGCGGGGCGGGACTGGACGCCGGCCATTCGCGCCCGCTCCTGGATGGGATTTGACCGCGATTTTTCGCGTGAGCTGGGCCGGCGGGGCTGGATCGGCATGGTCTGGCCGAAAGCCTATGGCGGGCATGAGCACAGCGGGCTGGAGCGCGTGGTGGTGCTGGAGGAGCTTTTGGCGGTCGGCGCCCCGGTCGGCGCGCATTGGATCGGTGACCGGCAATCGGGACCACTGATCCTGAAGCGCGGCACCGAGGACCAGCGAAGGCGTATCCTGCCCGGTATCGCCAGTGGTGAGCTGGCCTTCTGCATCGGCCTCAGCGAGCCCGAGGCCGGCAGCGACCTGGCCGCCTTGCGCACCAAGGCCGAGCGGGTGCCGGGTGGCTGGAAGCTGAACGGCCGGAAGATCTGGACCACCAATGCGCATCTGTCGGATTGGATGATCGCGCTGGTCCGCACTTCGCCGGCGCCGGAGGGTGGCGCGCGCCACGCCGGGCTGTCGCAATTCCTGGTCGATCTCAGGCTCTCCGGCATCTCCATCCGCCCGATTCGCGACCTGCTGGGCGAGGAGAGCTTCAACGAGGTCACCTTCGACGATGTGATGCTCCCCGAGGATTCGCTGCTGGGCCAGGAAGGCGCGGGCTGGTCCCAGGCCACCGAAGAACTGGCGCTGGAGCGCAGCGGGCCGGAGCGTTACCTCTCCTCGCTGCCCGCGCTGACGGCGGCGGTGGACGCGCTGCGCCCGGTGCCCGGCGCCGATGTGGCGGTGGGCCGCATGGTGGCGCGGCTGAACACGCTGCGCGGCATGTCGCTATCGGTGGCCGGGATGCTGGAAGCCGGCGAGGCGCCGGCGCAGGAGGCAGCGCTGGTCAAGGATGCCGGCAATGATTTCGAGCAGCGCCTGCCCGAGCAGATCCGCGCGCTGCTGGAGCCCGAGGAGATGCCGGATGACCTTCGTGCATTGCTGGCCGATCTGACGCAATTGGCGCCCACGTTTTCGCTGCGCGGCGGCACGCGGGAGATTCTTCGCGGGATCATCGCGCGGGAGTTGGGACTGCGATGAGAGCGGGCGAGGGGATGCGCGGCATCATCATCGAGCAGGTCGACCGTCTGCTCGCCGCGCATTCCGGCGCGGCGGCGCTGCGGCGGCTGGAGGCCGGCGAATGGCCGGAAGAGCTGTGGGAGGCGCTGGAGGGCCTCGGCCTGCCGCTGCTGCTGGTGCCCGAGGAACTCGGCGGCATCGGCCTGGGCTGGGCGGATGCGGCGGCGGTGTGGCGGGTGGTCGGCCGCTACGCCGCCCCCGCGCCGGTGGCGGAATGCATGCTGGCCAACGGCTTGGCGGCGTCGGCCGGCATCGAACCGCGCGGCGGGTTTTCCAGCTTCGGCCAGCCCGCGCCCTTCGGCCGTTTCGCCGCGCAACTGTTGCTGGAACCGGCGCCCGGCCGCCTGGCGCTGCATGCCCCCGGCAGCGCCACAACGGGCCAAAACATCGCCCGCGAGGCGCGCGACACCATGACCCCCGGCCCCCTTCTGGCCGAGGGCACGCTGCCCAATACCCATGGCCCCCGCGCGCTCCGCCTGGGCCAGGCCCTGCTGCGCGCCGCGCTGATCGCCGGCGCCGTCGAGCACGCCCTGGCGCTGGCGGTGGATTGGGCCAATACCCGAAAGCAATTCGGCCGGGCGCTCGGAAAATTCCAGGCGATCCAGCAGCAATTGGCGGTGGTGGCATCCGAGGCCGCGGCCGTCTCGGTGGCCGTCTCCACCGCTGCCCGCGCGGTGGATGCAAGGGGGCTGGAAGGCGCCTGGTTCGAAATCGCCGCCGCAAAAGTGGTGGCCGGCGAGGCGGCGCAGACCACGGCGGCCACCGTGCATCAGGTCTTCGCCGCCATCGGCATCACCGAGGATCACGAACTGCACCACACCACCCGCCGGCTCTGGAGCTGGCGCGACGAGGGGGGCAGCGAGCGCGCCTGGGCCGCCGAGATCGGTCAGGCCGTCCTCGCCCGGGGCGGCGCCGCCCTGTGGTCCGACATCACAGCAAAGGACATTCCATGAGCTTCATCACCTACGAACAGGCCGGCCACATCGTCACGCTGACGCTGAACGCACCGCAGAAGCGCAATGCCATCGGCACGCGTGAGGATTGCGACGCCGTGGTCGATGCCTGCCGCCGGATCGAACGCGATGACACCGTCCGCTGCGTGATCCTGACCGGCGCCGACCCGGCGTTTTGCTCGGGTGGCGACCTCAAGGGCATGCGCGACAAGACCGGCATGATGGCCGGCCACGGCCCGGCCGATATGCGGGAGAATTACCGCCGCGGCATCCAGAACATCCCGCTCGCACTGTATGAATTGAACGTGCCGACCATCGCCGCGGTGAATGGCCCGGCGATCGGCGCCGGGCTCGATCTCGCCTGCATGTGCGACATGCGCGTGGCCTCGGAAAAGGCGATTTTCGCCGAGAGTTTTGTCCGCGTCGGCATCGTGCCGGGCGATGGCGGCGCCTGGCTGCTGCCGCGCATCGTCGGCAATGCCGTGGCGGCCGAGATGAGCTTTACGGGTGACCCGCTGAATGCCGAGCAGGCACGCGCGGTGGGGCTGGTGTCGCAGGTGGTGCCGCATGAGGGGCTGCTGGACGCCGCCCGCGCCCTGGCCGCGCGCGTGGCGAAGAATCCGCCCAGCGCGCTGCGCATGACCAAGCGGCTGCTGCGTGAGGGCCAGCATGCGTCGCTGGCCACCCTGCTGGAGATGAGCGCCGCCTTCCAGGCCATCGCGCATGAAACCGAGGACCATCGTGAGGCGGTCTCGGCCATGCTGGAGAAGCGCGAACCGAATTTCACCGGCCGATGAGCAGCGACCCGGTCCCGGCGATCCGCGAGGCCGATGCCACGGGCGAGGTGGCGGCGGTCTTCGCCGATATCCGCGCCGTTTTCGGCGTGGGGGTGGTGAATTTGATCTGGCGGCACCTCGCGGTGTTTCCGGGCGGGCTGGAATGGGCCTGGGGCAGCCTGCGGCCGCTTTATGTGGCTGGCCACATGCCGGCCGCCGCGGCGCGGCTGCGGGCGCGGCTGAAGCTGCCCGCCCTGCCGGAATTCCCGCCCGAGGCCCTGCAATCCGCCGGCGTGCCTGACGAAGCCCTGGGGCCGATCAACGCCATCCTCAGCGCCTATGACCGCACCAACCCCATGGCCCTGGTGGCGCTGACCCTGTTGCAGGAAAGCCTGCAGCCCGGCTTCGCCCCCGCCGCGCCGCCGGTGCTGATCGCTGTGTCCCCGGCGGAAAACCTTCCGCTGCCACCGCTGCCCGATCTCTCGGCCCTGCCGCCCGCAACCGCCGCCCTGGTGCTGCGGCTCAACGCCATCGGCGCCGGCCCGGCGCCGATCCTCGCCAGCATGTATCGCCATCTCGGCTATTGGCCGGGCTACCTCGCCCTGGCCTGGGCGGTGCTGGCGCCGCTCGATGCCCGGGCCATCATCGCCGCCGGCCAGGCGGCGGCGCGGGAGGAGGCGCTGGCGCTGGGCGCGCTGCTCACCCCCATGCCGCCGCCGCCCGATCAGGTGGGCGCCGCCCTGCGACATTTCACCACCGACGCCATCGGCCGCATGGTGCCGATCTGCGCGATCCTGCGGAGAATCACCCCCGCCCCTCAAACGGCATATGCGTCGCCTTGATCGTCATCGTCAGCACATTCGCCGAGAGATCCAGGCTGTCCATATAGACCACGGCGCGGGCCACATTCTCCACATCCATCGTCGGCTCCACCTTCATCGAGCCATCGGGCTGCTTCACGCCCTTCTGCATGCGGGCCGTCATCGGCGTGGCGGCATTGCCGATGTCGATCTGGCCGGCGCAGATGTCGTATTTGCGGCCATCCAGCATGATGCTCTTGGTCAGGCCGGTGATGGCGTGCTTGGTCGCGGTATAGGGCGCGCTGTCGGGGCGCGGGGTATGCGCCGAGATGCTGCCATTGTTGATGATGCGGCCGCCCTGGGGCTTCTGGTCCTTCATGATGCGGAACGCCGCCTGGGCACAGAGGAAACTGCCGGTCAGGTTCACCGCCACGCATTGCTGCCATTTCTCGAAGGGCAGGTCCTCAAACAGAAAACCCTGCACGCCCATACCGGCATTGTTGAACAGCAGGTCCAGCCGGCCCCATTTCCGCATCACCGCGGCGAAGAGGGCATTGACCTGGTCGGGGTCGGCCACATCGGTCGCCACCGGCAGGGCATGGGCGGCGTGGGCGCCGGCCATGGCCGCGGTCTCCTCCAGTTCCGACAGGCGGCGGCCGGCCAGCGCCACACCATAGCCCGCGGCCAGCAGGCCCAGCGCCGTGGCGCGCCCGATTCCGGCGCTGGCGCCGGTGACAACAGCAATTTTCATGGAACTATCCCTCGCGTTTCCGGGGCCAGATTGCGTCGCCCCCGCCTGCCCCGCAATCTGGGGGAAGAAAATTCGGAGAAGCCGCCATGTACACCTGCGCCCCGGCCCTGGCCGTGACCGGTAACCCGCGCTGGCGCGCGCCCGAGGGCGCCTGCGACGCGCATTTCCACATCTTCGGGCCCTATGACCGCTACCCGCTCGACGCCCGCCGCCCCTATACGCCGCCCCCCGCGACCATTCCGCATTACCGCTCCATGGCGGAAAAGCTGGGGCTGACGCGGGCCATCGTGGTGCAGGCCAGCGTCTATGGCACCGACAATGCGGTGACGCTGGATGCGGTGGCTGAATTCGGGCTGGCAAACGCCCGCGCCGTGGTGGTGGTGGATGAGGCGGCGGACCTGGCCGCCATGCATGCCGCCGGCGCCCGCGGTGTGCGCTTCAACGCCGTCAGCGGCAATGGCACGCCGCTCGAGCAACTCGATGCCCTGGCGCGGCGCATCGCGCCCTTCGGCTGGCACATCCAGATCTATTCCAAGGGGGCGGCGATGATCGACCTCGCACCCCGCCTGGCGGCGCTGCCGGTGCCGGTGGTGCTGGACCATTTGGCCGGCGCGCCGGCCGCCGAGGGGCCGGATGGGCCGGTGGTGGAGGCAGCGCTTCGGTTGCTGGACACTGGCCGCGCCTGGGTCAAGCTGTCCGGCTACCGCTCCAGCGCAGCACCCTGGACCGATCTGCCGGCCCTGGCCCGGCGCTTCATCGCCACCGTGCCGGAGCGCTGCGTCTGGGGCACCGACTGGCCGCACACCCAGATCCCCCGCGCCGAGGACATGCTGGATGACGCCATGCTGCTGGATTGGCTCGCCGACTGGGCGCCCGAACCCGCCACCCGGCTGCGGATTCTCGTGGATAATCCGGCCGCCCTGTACTTCCGCGACTGAATCTCGCCAGGCCCCACTGGAAAGCTGACGCCACTGGTCCTATTTCAGCCCCATCGGGTGGAGGATCAGGCCGTGTTGCGGCTCTCGAAGCTGACGGATTATGCGGTGGTGGTGCTGGCGGGGCTGGAACGCGCCGCGGTACAGGGCCGCGTCGTGGCGGTGCCGGAGCTGGCGCTGACCTCGGGCCTGGCCGAGCCCACGGTTGCCAAGGTGCTGAAAATCCTGGGCCAGGCTGGGTTGGTCGAGGGGCTGCGCGGGGCGCGGGGCGGCTATCGCCTCGGCCGGCCGCTGGCCGAAATCCCGCTCTCCGAGGTGATTGTCGCCTTCGATGGCCCCATCGCGCTCACCGCCTGCGTCGATGGCGCCATGGGCGGTTGCGAGGCCGAAGCCATGTGTCCCGTGCGGGGCAGATGGGACCCGGTGAACCGTGCCATTCGCGACGCTCTGGCCCATGTCACCGTGGCCGATCTTGCCGGCCCGCACCACGCCCGCCGCGCCCCCGCCCTTGCCCTGAACGCCTGAGAGACAGATCAAAAATGGCAGCCGTCACCGAGACCATCGAAGCCGTCCAGTCCGTCGCCGAGGGCGGCTACAAATGGGGTTTCGAGACCGATATCGAGATGGAGTTCGCGCCGAAAGGCCTGAACGAGGATATCGTCCGCTTCATCTCGGCCAAGAAGAACGAGCCGGCCTGGCTGCTGGAATGGCGGCTGAAGGCCTTTGCTCTCTGGCAGACGATGGAGGAGCCGGATTGGGCCGCCGTCGATTATCCCAGGATTGATTACCAGGACGCCTATTACTACGCCGCGCCGAAGAAC
Source organism: uncultured Rubritepida sp. (assembly GCA_964395305.1). GTDB lineage: Bacteria > Pseudomonadota > Alphaproteobacteria > Acetobacterales > Acetobacteraceae > Rhodovarius. The sequence goes on along the minus strand of CAYNBM010000037.1, from coordinate 24,050 downwards.
AAGCAGGGGCCGAAAAGCCTCGACGAGGTCGATCCCGAGCTGCTGAAGACCTACGCCAAGCTGGGGATTCCCCTGCGCGAGCAGGCGATTCTCGCCGGCGTCGAGGGCGCGGGGGATACGCCGGCCGAGGGCCGCATGCCGATCGCCATCGACGCGGTGTTCGACAGCGTCTCGGTCGCGACATCCTACAAGGAGCGGCTGGCCAAGGACGGCATCATCTTCTGCGCGATCTCCGAGGCGGTGCAGGAACATCCCGAGCTGGTGCAAAAATACCTCGGCAGCGTGGTGCCGCAGGGCGACAATTATTTCGCCTGTCTGAACAGCGCCGTCTTCACCGATGGAAGCTTCGTCTACATTCCCAAGGGCGTGAAATGCCCGATGGAGCTGAGCACCTATTTCCGCATCAATGCGAAGAGCACGGGGCAGTTCGAGCGCACCCTGATCATCGCCGATGAGGGCAGCAAGGTGAGCTACCTCGAAGGCTGCACCGCGCCGATGCGCGATGAGAACCAGCTGCATGCCGCGGTGGTGGAACTGGTGCTGCTGGATGACGCGACGATCAAATACTCCACCGTGCAGAACTGGTACCCCGGCGATGCCGAGGGCCGCGGTGGCATCTACAATTTCGTCACCAAGCGCGCGGCCTGCCGTGGCGCGCGGAGCAAGGTGAGTTGGACGCAGGTTGAGACCGGCTCCGCCATCACCTGGAAGTATCCCTCCTGCATTTTGCTCGGCGATGACAGCGTGGGCGAATTCTATTCGGTGGCGATCACCAACAACCGCCAGCAGGCCGATACGGGCACAAAAATGTTCCATATCGGGGCGCGGACGAAGTCCACGATCGTATCCAAGGGCATCTCGGCCGGGCGCGGCCAGAACACCTATCGCGGCCTGGTGCGGATCAGCCCCAAGGCCGTGGGCGCGCGCAACTTCACCCAGTGCGATTCGCTGCTGATCGGCGATGAATGCGGCGCCCACACCGTGCCCTATATCGAAAACCGCTGCATGACGGCGAAGGTCGAACACGAGGCCACCACCTCGCGCATCGCCGAGGACCAGCTCTTCTATTGCCGCCAGCGCGGCCTGACGCAGGAGGAGGCGGTGGGGCTGATCGTGAACGGCTTCTGCCGTGAAGTGCTCAAGGAATTGCCGATGGAATTCGCCGTGGAAGCCCAAAAACTTCTCGCGATTTCGCTCGAAGGGAGTGTTGGTTGATGTTGCGTATCGAAGGCCTGACCGCGGAAATCGACGGCAAGCCCATCCTCAGGGGTATCGATCTGGAAGTCCCGGCGGGCGAGCTGCACGCCATCATGGGGCCGAATGGTTCGGGCAAATCCACCCTCTCCTATGTGCTGAGCGGGCGGGATGGCTATGAGATCACCGGTGGCTCGGTCAGCTTCAACGGGCTCGACCTATTGGCCATGGAGCCGGAGGAACGCGCGGCCTCGGGTGTGTTTCTCGCCTTTCAGTATCCCGTTGAATTGCCCGGCGTGGGCAATGCCAATTTCCTGCGCACCGCGCTGAACGCCGTTCGCCGCCACCGTGGCGAGCCGGAGGTGGACGCCATGCAGTTCCTCAAGCTGGCCCGTGCCCGGATGAAGGAGCTGAGCATGCCCGAAGACATGCTCAAGCGCGGCGTGAATGTCGGCTTCTCCGGCGGCGAGAAGAAGCGCAACGAGGTGCTGCAGATGGCGCTTCTCGGGCCGAAGCTGGCGATCCTCGATGAGACGGATTCGGGCCTCGACATCGATGCGCTGAAGATCGTGGCCGATGGCGTGAACGCGCTGCGCGCGCCCGATTTCTCGGCGCTGATCATCACCCATTACCAGCGGCTGCTCGATTACATCGTGCCCGACCGGGTGCATGTGCTGATGGGCGGCCGCATCGTGAAATCCGGCGGCAAGGAATTGGCGCTGGAGCTCGAGGCCTCGGGTTACACCTCGGTCGCCGCATGAACGCCATCGTGAGCAACAATGCCGCCGGCTTTATCGGCCGGTCCGAGGCGATGTTCACCCCCGCCTGGGCGGCATCGGCGCGGGCGGCGGGCGTGGCGGCTTTGCGCCAGCACGGCCTGCCCACCCGCCGTGCCGAGGCCTTCAAATACACCGACCTCGCCCCGGTCACCCAGGCCAGCTTCGGCAGCCAGGGCCGCGCCCTGGCCATGCCCTCCCTGCCCCCGCTGCGCGGCGCGTCACGCCTCGTCTTCGTCGATGGCCTGTTGCGTGGCGATCTGTCGTCATTGCCGCCGCGGCCGCTGTCGGACGCACGGGACATGCTGGGCGGGCTGACAATGCCCGCGACCCAGCCGATCACCGCGATGAACGCGGCGCTGTTCGAGGATGGCCTGTTCCTCGATGTGCCGGCGGGCGAAGATCTGGGACTGGTGGAACTGGTCAGCGTGGTCACCGGCGCCAATGGCGCCGTCGCCTTCCATCCCCGCCATGTCCTGCGCCTTGGCCGTGGCGCGAAGCTGACCTTGCTCGACACCGCCGATGGCGCGGCGGGGTTGGTCTACCTCCACAACCCCGTCTTCGAGATCACCCTCGAGGAAGGGGCGGAGATGTCGCATGTGCGCATCCAGCGAGAGGGCCGCGCGGCATTCCACCTCAGCGCGATCCATGCCGCCATCGCCGCCGGCGCGACCTATGACAATTTCACCCTCAATGCCGGCGGAAGGCTGGCGCGCAACGAGATCCATGCCGCGCTGAATGGCCCGAAGGCGATGTGCCACATGAATGGCGCGCAGCTGGTGGGCGAAGGCCAGCACGCCGACACCACCACCGTGCTCCACCACGCCGCCCCCGATTGCGGCTCGCGCCAGACCTACAAGACGGTGCTGACGGGCCGCTCGCGCGGCGTCTTCCAGGGCAAGATCCTGGTCAGCAAGCCGGCCCAGCGCACCGATGGCTACCAGATGAACCAGGCGCTGCTGCTCTCCGAAGACGCCGAGATGGACAGCAAGCCGCAGCTGGAAATCTACGCCGATGACGTGAAGTGCAGCCATGGCGCCACCGTCGGCGCGCTCGACCCGGCGCAGCTCTTCTACCTGCGCTCGCGCGGGATCCCGCAGGACGCCGCGCGTTCGATGCTGGTGGAAGCCTTCCTCACCGAAGCGACCGAAGGCGTGGGCGATGATGCCTGCCGCGCCGCGCTGGGCGAGGCGGTGGCCGCCTGGTGGATGCAGGAACGGCGATGATGGACGGAATTTCGCACACGCCCTTCGATATCGAGACGATCCGCGCCGATTTCCCCATCCTGGCCAGCGAGCATCGCGGCCGGAAGCTGGTGTTTCTCGACAGCGGCGCCTCGGCCCAGAAGCCGCGCCAGGTCATCCAGGCGATGGTCGCCTGCATGGAGAGCGCCTATGCCAATGTGCATCGCGGCGCCTATCACCTGAGCGAGCAGGCCACCGCCGATTACGAGGCGGCGCGGGCCGCCGTGGCGCGCTTCATCAACGCGCCTTCCGAGGCCGACATCATCATCACCGCCAATTCCACCATGGCGATGAACCTGGTCGCGCACAGCTTTGGCCGGGGCGTGCTGAAGCCGGGGCAAGCCGTCATCGCCTCCGAGATGGAGCACCACGCCAACCTCGTCCCCTGGCAGATGCTGCGCGACGCGCATGGCACGGAATTGCGGATTTGCCGGATCACCGATTCGGGCGAACTCGACCTCGACCACCTCGCCGAGTTGTTGGCCGATGGCCGTGTCGGGCTGGTGGCGGTGACGCATATGTCCAATGTGCTGGGCACGGTGACGCCGGCCGCACGGATCGCCCGCATGGCGCATGAGGCGGGCGCGAAGGTGCTCTTCGATGGCAGTCAGGCGGCGGTGCACCGGCGCGTCGATGTGCAGGCGATCGATGCCGATTTCTACGCCTTCACCGGCCACAAGCTGTACGGCCCGACCGGCATCGGCGTGCTTTATGCCAAGGCCGATGTCCAGCGCGCCATGCCGCCCTTCCTCGGCGGCGGCGACATGATCGCCTCGGTCGGCCTGCACCACTCCACCTGGGCCGAGCCGCCGCAAAAATTCGAGGCCGGGACGCCGCCGATCATCGAGGCCATCGGCCTGCACGCCGCCATCCGCTATGTCGAGGCCATCGGCATGGGCGCGATCGAGGCGCATGAGCGCGCATTGGTGGACCATGCCATGGCCGTGCTGCCGGGCATTGAGGGGCTTCGCATCCTGGGTGCGGCGCAGGATCGCGGCGGCGTCTTCGCCTTCGCGCTGGACAATGCACATTCGCATGACCTTTCCACGCTGCTTGACCGGGCCGGGATCGCGGTGCGCGCGGGGCGGCATTGCGCCGAGCCCCTGCATGAGCGGCTGGGCGCGGAAAACGGCACCTGCCGGGCCTCCTTCGGCCTCTACACCACGATGGCCGAGATCGATTATCTGGCCGAGGCGCTGGTCTCGGCGCGGAGGTTTTTTTCTTGAGCAGCGGCCCCACACGCCATGAGAGCGTCGCAACTTCAGGCCGCTGCGCGGCTTGCTGCACTCGGCCATGGAGGCGCGCTGATGTTTGATGACCTGCGCGATCTGTATCAGGAAGTGATACTCGACCACGGCCGCAAGCCGCGGAATTTCCGGCGGCTGGAGAACGCCACCCATCACGCCCGCGGTGATAACCCGCTCTGCGGCGACAAGATGGATCTCTGGCTCGCCTTCAATGAGGACGGCACCATCGCCGATGCCGCCTTCCAGGGCCGCGGCTGCGCCATTTCCATGGCCAGCGCGTCTCTGATGACGGAGACGGTGCGCGGCAAGTCGCCGGCCCAGGCCAAGGCGATGGGTGCCGGCTTCCGCGAATTGGCCATGACCGGCCATTGCCCCGTCTGCGATGCGGGCCTGGCCGATGACATGGAACGGCTCGCGCCCCTCTCGGGCGTGCATGAGTTTCCCAGCCGGGTGAAATGCGCCACCCTGGCCTGGCACACCCTGAACAACGCCTTGGACGACCCCGGCGGCAAGGAGGCGAGCAGTGAGTGAATCCCCCGTATCGACCTGGACGCCTGATGGCGAACAGCACCCCGCGCTGTCGGAAGAGGGCGTGATCGCCGCGCTGAAGACCGTCTTCGACCCGGAAATCCCCGTCGATATCTATGAGCTCGGCCTGGTCTACGCGATCGAGCTTGGCGATGACGGCTCGGTGAAGGTGGAGATGACGCTCACCACCCCCTCCTGCCCCTCGGCGCAGGAGCTGCCGGCCATGGCGGAGGAAGCCGTGCGGCAGGTGCCCGGCGTGACCGATTGCAAGGTCGAGATCGTCTGGGACCCACCCTGGGACCCCAGCCGCATGAGCGAGGATTCCCGCCTCGCCATGAACCTGTTCTGAGGAGGAGGCCCGCCATGTCCGCAACCACGGAAAAACCCCGCGCGAGGCAATTGCCGCCGCTGATGACGCTGTCGGAGGCCGCGGCCGAGCGCCTCACCGCGCTCTACGCCCATGCTGAGGCAGGAAAACTGCTGCGCATCGGCATCAAGACCAAGGGCTGTTCCGGCATGGCCTATGACCTGACCTTCGTCGATGCCGCCGGGCCGACCGACGAGCGGGTGACCGATCGCGACATCACCATCCTGGTCGACCGCAAGGCCACCTTGTTCCTGATCGGCACCGAGATGGATTACGAGGTCAAACCGATGAGTGCCGGCTTCACCTTCGTCAACCCGAACGAAAAAGGCCGTTGTGGCTGTGGAGAAAGCTTTCATGTCTGACTACACACCCCCCGCCGTCTGGGAATGGAAGCCAGGCAATGGCGGCCGCTTCGCCAATATCAACCGACCCATCGCTGGTGCGACGCATGAGAAGGAATTGCCGGTCGGCAAGCACCCCTTCCAGCTCTATTCGCTCGGCACGCCCAATGGCGTGAAGGTGACGTTGCTGCTGGAGGAATTGCTGGCCGCCGGGCACACCGGCGCCGAATACGACGCCTGGCTCATCCGCATCCATGAGGGTGAGCAATTCGGCAGCGGTTTTGTCGGCATCAACCCGAATTCGAAGATCCCGGCATTGCTCGACCGTTCGGGGCCCACGCCGGTGCGGGTGTTCGAATCGGGCGCCATCCTGCTGCATCTCGCCGAGAAGTTCGGCGCCTTCCTGGGTACTTCACGGGCCGAAACGCTGTCCTGGCTGTTCTGGCAGATGGGCTCGGCGCCCTATCTCGGCGGCGGCTTCGGGCATTTCTACGCCTATGCGCCGACCAAGCAGGAATACCCGATCGACCGTTTCACGATGGAGGTGAAGCGCCAGCTCGATGTGCTGGACCGCCGGCTGGCGGAAAGCGAATGGATCGCCGGCCCGGAATACTCCATCGCCGACATGGCGATCTGGCCCTGGTATGGTGGGCTGGTGCGGGGCTGGAGCTACAATGACGCCGCCAACTTCCTGGACGCGAAGAGCTACATCAACGTCCAGCGCTGGGCGCAGACCATCTTCGACCGTCCGGCGGCGCAGCGCGGCCGCATGGTGAACCGGGTGCAGGGCGAGCCCTCGGGCCAGCTGCATGAGCGGCATGAGGCCAGCGATTTCGAAACCAGGACGGAGGACAAGCAGACGCCGACCTAATTGTACATAGCTAGTAGAGGAGTACCTGAAAATTGTTACCATGTGAACGGGAATCTTTTTTAGGCTTTGTAGCGCTGAGTACACTTGGCGAAGTTGCGGCACGCGGATGCTGACACGTCTAGAATTCACTAATTTTAAGTCTTGGCCAAAAGTCGATTTGGCTTGCGGATCAATTACTGGCCTTTTTGGGACAAATTCATCTGGAAAAACTAGTATATTACAGTTCCTTCTTTTATTAAAGCAAACAAAAGAAGCTACCGACCGGGCTGTTTCTTTAGAGTTGAATGGACCTTATGTCGAGCTTGGTACAATTAAAGATGCGATACATCAGCACAACGAATCGTTGGGTATAGATTTAAGTGTTAGTTTTCGCTTGGATCAATCGCTGAAGATTGCCAATCCTTCTGAGGCGAAAAGTAGCGCTCCGCTTGTTGAGGGAGATGAAATGACTCTCTCTGCAAGCATGGTGATTGATAAGCGAGCGCCGCTTATGAATCGCCTATCCTATCGGCTTGCGGATCAGGAATTCTCTATTACTCAAAGTAAAAGAAAGGATCGCGGCTACGATCTAAGCCCGCGCGGGGAAGGCACGGGATTTCGATTCGTCCGCACTCTGGGTCGGCAATGGCCAGTACCTGGGCCGATCAAGGGCTATGCGTTTCCAGATCAAGCGCGAACCTATTTTCAAAATGCAGGATTTCTGTCAGATCTAGAAACCACCTATGAAAAGGCGATAGATAGTATATTCTATCTTGGTCCATTGCGGGAATTTCCAAAGCGCGATTATCTGTGGGCTAGATCAAGACCAACAGATGTCGGGCAGCGTGGCGAAAAAGCAATTGATGCTATTCTTGCTGCCACCGAAGCAAATATCGAATTGAATCTCAGGCCGCGTACTAAACTGCGTCCATTTCAGGCCATGGTAGCCTATTGGTTAAAAGAGTTGGGACTTATTGATAGCTTCAAAGTCAGCGAAATTGCGGAAGGTTCTAACCGCTGGCAAGCAAAGGTTGTGACGCGTGCTGGTGGCAGCGAGGTACTCCTGACGGATGTGGGATTTGGTGTTTCGCAAGTATTGCCGGTAATTACGTTGCTTCTATATGTTCCTGAGGGATCAACTGTAATTCTTGAGCAGCCGGAAATCCACCTGCATCCACTCGCACAAGCGAGTCTAGCAGATGTAATTATATATGCTGCAAACCATCGAAAAGTACAGGTAATTTTGGAAAGTCATTCGGAGCATCTTTTGTTAAGACTGCAAAGACGTATAGCAGAACATTTGCTTCGATCGGAGGATGTTCGCCTTTATTTCTGCGATACCATGAGTGGAAAATCCGTCCTGACCACATTAGATATTGATCTCCTTGGTGAGATTCGGAACTGGCCACAATATTTTTTTGGTGATTCGTTCGGAGAGACCGCGGAAGCTGAGCGTGCGCGCCTTAAACAACGTCGTGTGTGGGCCGCTGAGTGAAGCGTTTTGTTGTCGACACCAACGTCCCGATAGTCGCTAACGGGCGGGGTCACGGTGCAAGGCCGTCGCTTGATTGTAGGCTTTCCGCCATTGATTTTCTCGATGATCTCCTGAAAAACGGACTTGTACTTCTGGATATGGCGGGTGAAATCCAGAATGAGTACCGGCGACATCTAAGTCCTGTGGGACAACCAGGAGTGGGTGACCGGTTTTACCAGGTCATTCTGCAAAGCGGGCCAAGTCGCGTGGAGCGTGTCGATCTGCCAAAAAGAACAGACAATTCGTTTGAGAATTTCCCAAACGATTCGGCGCTTGATGCTTTTGACCCATCAGACCGGAAATTTGTTGCGTTGGCTAAGCGTACTAAAGCGCCAATAGCTGTGGCGACAGATAGTGACTGGACTAACGGAAAATTACAACTGAAGAAAAATGGCGTAAAAATATCGTTCTTGTGTGGTTGCGATACCGATCAGTGGTTTGAAAAATAGTCTCCCCTCAATGCAGCCGCGGCGCCTTCAGAAACAGCCGCCGCTCCGATGACATCAACGTGAGGTTCATCACCCGCGTGCCACGCTCCAGCCGCAATGGCACCGGCACGCCGGCATGGCCCTGCGCCCGCACCGCGCGCCAGAGCGTGGCCAGGTCGCTCACCCCCTCGCCACCCACGGCCAGGATACGGTCCTTCGGCCGCACGCCGGCACGGTCGGCCGGCGCGCCGCGCGTCACGCTGCCGACCGAAACACCCTCCTCCTCCTCCATCGCCAGCAGGCCCAGCCAGGGCAAGGGCGGGCGGTCGCTGCGGCCCTGGCGCAGCAGCGCGGGCAGGATGGGCGTCAGCTCCTGAATGGGCACGACCATGTTGAGGTCCAGCCTTCGGCCCTCGGTATCGCCCTGCTGCAGGATCAGCGAGCCCACGCCGAGCAGCCGCCCGTCAATGCCGATGCAGGCCGCGCCGCCCCAATGGGGATGGGCGGGGGCGGAGAAGATCGCCTCCTCCAGGATGTACTCCCAATAGCCGGCAAAGGGCTGGCGCGCCGCCACTCGTGCCGCCACCGAATGGGCGGCCCCGCCGGCCGCGCCCAAGATCATCGCATCGCCGCTTTTGAGGGATTGGCTGTCGCCCAGCTCCATCGGTGTGATGCCGTCGAGCCGGCCCAGCGCCTGGATCAGGCCGAAGCCGGTCTCGGCATCCACCGCCAGGGCGTGGCCCTGCACGACACGGCCGTTATTGGCGGTCAGCCAGATCGTCTCGGCCTCGGTGATGAGGTAGCCGATGGTGAGGAACAGCCCGCCGCGGCCATTGGGCGCGTCGATCAACACCGCACTGCCCTCGCGCTCCACGCCCAGCGTCTGGGCGGTGAAGGCATCGGGCGGGATCAGCGCCTTGACGGCGACAACCGCGTCCAGCCGCGCACGGAGGTCGAACCCGTAATCCACGGGGTCGGGCTGCAGCGCGTCGGGTACTTCCCAGTCGTCATCCATGGGCGTCGTCCATCCCGCAGATATAGCGAGATCGTCAATCAGCGAAAGCGGGGGCCACCGGGGCCGCGCATAATCCCAGCCGCTCCAGCATTCGTGCGGCGCGGAACAGCGTGGCCTCCTGCCAGGGGCGGCCGATCAGCTGCACGCCGATGGGCAGCACGCCTTCGGCATTCTGCAGCGGCACGGTGAGCACCGGCAGGCCGATCGCGCTGATCGGCTGGGTGTAGAGGCCCATCGAGGGGCGCAGCGGCATGGTGACGCCCTCCATCGTCAGCATCTCCTGGCCGATGGGGGTGGCGGGGGTTGGGGTGGCGGGGGCGATCAGGATATCCCAATCGGCCTGCAGCGCGGCCATGCCAGCCTTGCCCATGGCGCGCACGCGTTGGGCGTGAAAAATCCAGGCGGCGGGCAGCAGCGCGCCGGCCAGCAGCCGGTCCTGGGTCAACGGCTCGAAATCTTCCAGGTGTTCGCGCAGTTCGGGGAGCCGAAAACCGGCGCCCTCGCTGGAGGTGATGAGGAAGGCGGCGGCGCGGGTCGCCTCGGCCTCGGCCCAGACCGCGGTGCCGCTGGCGCCCAGCGCCTTGGCCACCGCGGCCACGGCCGTGCGGGCGGCTTGCGTCTGCGGGCCGTCGAACCAGCCGCCGAGCTTGCCGATACGCAGGCCGCCAAGCCCCGCGCCCATGCCGGGCGAGACCGGGTCCACCGGCATGGGCACCTGGGCGGGGTCGGCCGCATCGGCGCCCTGCAGCGCGTCATAGACCGCGGCCAGCGTCGCCACATCGCGGGCGAAGGGGCCGACATGGTCGAGCGCCGCGACGAAAAGGGTGGCCCCGCTGCGCGGCAGCCGCCCATAGGTGGGCTTCAGGCCGAAAACGCCGCAGAGCGAGGCCGGCACGCGGATCGAGCCATTGGTATCGGTGCCGAGCGACACCGGCACCATCCCCGCCGCCACGCAGGCGCCCGATCCGCCGCTGCTGCCGCCGGCGATCCGCGTCAGGTCATGCGGGTTGTGGCATGCGCCGTCATGGCTGTTCTCGGTGGTGAAGCCATAGGCGAATTCATCCATGTTCAGCGCGCCGACGCAGACCATGCCCGCCGCCTCCAGCCGCGCCACCAAGGTGGCGTCGGCGGTGGCGGGCGGCGCGGTGCGGCGGATCTTGCTGCCGGCGCGCGTCGGGACGCCCTTGAGGTCGAAGAGGTTCTTCGCGGCGAAGGGCTGGCCTGCCAGGGGGCCGGTCAAGCCCGCAGCATCAACCTTCGCCGCCTGGGCCAGGGCGCGTTCGGCCAGCACATCGGTGAAGGCATTGACCTGGCCATCATGGGCCGCGATTCGGGCCAGGGCGGCGCGGGTGTTCTCCAGCGCGCTCATGGCCGGAACATCGCCGCCGGTTCGGCGCTTTCGGGCACGGGCTGGTTGAGCGCCGCAGCCCCCACCTTGGCCACCAGCGCGAGGGCGGCGGCCACGCGGGCCTGGCGTTCGACGCTGAGCTGGAGCCCCATGGCGGGGGCCACCGCGGCGACATAAGCGGCCGGGTCGAATGTCTTGTGGTCGAGCATGGAAGGTCCTCCTGCGGCGCTTCTGCCATGGCTGCCGCCGGGGGGGCCATGGGGTGCGGCCCGGCCTTCGGGCATGCCATGGCGGCGGGCTGCGGCGATTGCGGGCAGTTGCACGCGGATTGCGCCGTCGTCATTCTGCCAGCGGCGCTTGGGGATTCTCGCATATGCATGATCTGGTGATCAGGAACGGTCTGGTGGCGACGGGTTTTGGCCCGCTGCGCTGCGATGTGGGGGTGGCGGGCGGGCGCATCGTCTCGCTGGGCGCCGATATCCCGGGCGGCGAGCAGGTGATCGACGCCGCGGGCCTTCTGGTGTTGCCCGGCGGCGTGGACAGCCATTGCCACATCGAGGAGCCGCGGCCCAATGGCACCTGCTCGGAGGAGAGTTTCATCAGCGCCTCGCGCTCGGCCTTCGCCGGGGGCACCACCTCGGTGGTCAGCTTCATTCCGCAGTGGAAGGGCCATGGGGTTTGGGAGCGCTACCTGGACTACCAGGCGCGCGCCGCCACCGGCATGCTGGACCACGCCTTCCACCAGATCATCACCGACCCCACCGATGTGGTGATGGAGGAGGAGGTGCCGCGCATCGTGGCCGAGGGCGTGCGCAGCCTGAAGGTCTTTTTGACCTATGACCCGCTGCACCTGACTGACGCGCAATTCCTCCGCGTGCTGGAGACGGCGCGCAAACTCGGCTGCCTGGTCACCGTGCATTGCGAGAATTATGAGGCGATCCAGTGGCGCACCGCAAACCTGCTGGCGGCCGGGCGGACCGACCCGAAATACCACGCCTGGTCACGCCCGCCGGTGGTGGAGCGCGAGGCCACGCAGCGCGCCATCGCCCTGTCCGAGCTGGTCGATCAGCCGATCCAGATCTTCCACGTGAGCTGCGAGGCGGCGGCGGCGGAGATCGCGGCCGCCCAGGCGCGTGGCCTGAAAGTCTGGGGCGAGACCTGCCCGCAATATGTGACGCTGACGGCGGCGCATATGGCGCGGCCGGATGGCGCGCTGTTCATGTGCAGCCCACCGCCGCGTGGGGCGGATGAGCATGCGAAGATCTGGGAGATGATCCGCCGTGGCACGCTGAACGTCATCACCTCCGACCATTGCGCCTTCAGCACCGGGGCGAAGACGGGCCTTGATTTCACCGAGATTCCGAACGGCATTCCGGGCCTCGCGGCCAGGCTGCCAGTGATCTTTTCGGAGGGCGTGTCGAAGGGGCGGATCAGCCTGGAGCAGTTCTGCGCCCTGGTGGCGACCAACCCGGCCAAGCTCATGGGGCTCTACCCGCGCAAGGGCGTGATCGCGCCGGGCAGCGACGCCGATATGGTGCTGTGGGACCCGATGAAGCAGGTGCGCATCACCAATGCCCTGATGCAGCATGCGGTGGACAATACCCCCTATGAGGGCATGGAGGTGAAGGGCTGGCCGGTGGTCACCATCCGGCGGGGCGAGGTGGTGATGCGCGATGGCGTGGTGCACGCGCAGCCCGGCAGCGGGCAGTATCTGGCGCGCGGGGCTTACGATCTGGCCCGGCCGCGGGGGGTGACGGCGGATGGGTTTGGCGCCTAAGCCGGGGCCACATTCCGCCGCCGGCGGGCAAGCTGTCAGGCCATCAAGGTCTCAAACTCCGCCGGCGATGTGATTTCGATCAGCTCCAGGTCATCGCTATGCGCGACCTCGCGGTGCTTCACCATGGGCGGCTGCAGCACGGTGCTGCCGGCTTCCAGCAGCACCTCGCCGATATCCTCGTATTCGAAGCGCACCCAGCCGCGCAGCACCACCACGAACTGGAAATCCAGCCGATGCTGGTGCCATTTCGGCTCCGGATGCTCACCAGCCACGGCGCGGATGACATGGGCGCCGAAAGCCCCCGCCGTCTCGCCCCGCACGCCAAGGTCGCGATACTCAAAAAACGCCCGAAGCCCGCGTTCGAAACCCGCGGCATCGGCGTGGCGGACCTGGGTGGTCATCAGCTCAGCGGCCCGGCGCAATGCTTGGCATAGCCGGGATGGGTGAGCAGCCGCTCATACCAGGCCTTCAGCCGGGGCTGCTCCGGCCGCTCCAGCGGCAGGCTCAGCCAGCGATGCAGCAAGGGGCCGATCGCGATATCGGCGATGCTGAAGCCACCGGCGAGGTAGTCCCGCCCCTCCAGCTGCTTCTCCAGCATGTTGTACAGGCCCACGGCCTGCACCCGCGCAGCCTCGATGGCGGCCATGTCGCGCTTCTCCGGCGGCGTGCGGATCAGGCCGAGGAACAGCGTCATCATGCGCGGGTTGAGGCTGGCCTGCTGCCAGTCCATCCAGCGATCGACATCGCCGCGCAGGCGGGGTTCGACCGGAAACAGCCTCCCATCGCCCCGGGTGGCGCTGAGATAGCGCAGGATCGCGTTGCTCTCCCACAGCGTATAGCCATCGGTATCGACGATGGTGGGCACCGTCGAATTCGGATTCATCGCGAGATAAAAATCCTCGGTCGTGCGGCCAAAGGCGCCGCCGGCATCCTCGCGGTGGTACGGGATGAGAAGCTCATCGCACAGCCAGAGCACCTTCATCACGTTGGACGAGGTGTTGCGGCCCCAGATCGTCAGCATGTTGCGTTTCCTTACCGAATAATCCGCAGCATGGGGTTGCGCGGCGGCCAGGGCAATTCCACAAAAACGCATGGCCATTCTGGTTTTTCTGCTCGCGCTCATGGCCCCTCTCTTCGCCCGGGCGAGCGAGGGCTGGTTTGGCCTTGCGCCCTGCGAGCTCTGCCTGTGGCAGCGGGCGCCCTATTGGCTGGCGGCCGGCCTGGCGCTGTTGGCCGCCCTTCTGCCCCGCGCGCGGCCCTGGCTGCTGCTGGGTGTCGCGGCCGCGACGGGGCTTTCGGCGCTGATCGGCGGCTTTCATATGGGCGTGGAGTTCAAATGGTGGCCCTCGCCCCTGGCCGGATGCGCCGCGCCGCTGGCCGCCCAGGGGCTGAGCGTCGAGGACCTCATGCGCAGCCTGGCCCCTGCCCCCACGAAGCCCTGTGACGAGCCCGTCTTCCTCATCCCCGGCCTGCCGCTTTCCATGGCGGCGATGAACACCATCTATGGTCTCGCACTGGCCGCCCTGGCCCTGAGAGGACGACGCCCAGCATGAGCACCCCCCGCGACTATCTCGAACGCGTCATCCGCGTCGACCATGCCGGCGAATATGGCGCCAAGCGGATCTACCAAGGCCAGCTGGCGGTGCTGAAGGGCACGAAATACGAGCCGATCATCAGCCATATGCAGGCGCAGGAGCAGGTCCATCTCGACCATTTCTCCCGCCTGATCGCTGAGCGGCGGGTGCGGCCGACGGCGCTGCTGCCCTTCTGGCATGTCGCCGGCTTCGCCCTGGGCGCGGCCACCGCGGCACTTGGTCATCGCGCCGCCATGGCCTGCACCGTGGCGGTGGAGGAGGCGATCGACGAGCATTACTCCGCCCAGTCAGCGGCGCTGGGCGAGGACGAGGCGCCGCTGCGCGACCAGATCGAGACCTTTCGCGCCGAGGAGCTGGAACATCGCGACACCGGCCTGGCCCATGAGGCGGAGCTGACGCCGGGCTATCGGCTGCTCTCGGCCGCCATCAAGGCGGGCTGCAAGCTGGCGATCAAGGCTTCCGAAAGGTTCTGACCCGAAGATGGCACAATTCTTGTATAGCCAGGAGCAGTCAAAGGTTGACCCCGCCCCCCGCCTCGCTTCATAGACGATCCGTGGACCTAACCGTTGCAACTTCCCACCAGGATGTGGGCCGTGATGTTCTGGCGCTGGAGGCGCAGGCGCTTGCCGCGCTGGCCGCGGGGCTGGATGGCCGGTTCGACGCGGCGGTGGAGTTGCTGGCCGGCTGCACCGGTCGTGTCGTCGTCTCGGGCATGGGCAAATCCGGCCATGTCGGCCGCAAGATCGCAGCCACCATGGCCTCGACCGGCACGCCGGCCCTCTTCGTTCATCCCGGCGAGGCGAGCCATGGCGACCTTGGCATGATCGTCCAGGGCGATGCCGTCCTTGCGCTCTCCAACAGTGGCGAGACGGCGGAGCTGTCCGACCTGGTGGCGCATTGCAAGCGCTTCGGCCTGCCGCTGGTCGCCATCATCGGCCGGGCGGAGAGCAGCCTGGCGCGCGATGCCGATGTGGCGCTGGTGCTGCCGCCGGCGCCCGAGGCCTGCCCGATGGGCCTGGCCCCCACCACCAGCACCACCATGCAGATGGCACTGGGCGATGCGCTGGCCGTGGCATTGCTCACCCGGCGCGGCTTCACCGCCACCGATTTCCGCACCTTCCACCCCGGCGGCAAGCTGGGCGCCAAGCTGATGCGCGTGGGACAGCTCATGCATCGGGACATGCCGGTGGCCGCGCCCGGGTTGCCGATGGCAGATGCGCTGGTGGCAATGACGGCGGGGCGCTTCGGATGCCTGGGCATTCTCGACGGCGGCAGGCTGGCCGGCATCGTCACCGATGGCGACCTTCGCCGCGCGCTGAAGGCCGGTGGTGACCTGCTGGCCCGCGATGCCGGCTCGGTGATGACGCGCAACCCGCGCAGCATCGGCCCCGACATGCTGGCCGCCGAGGCACTGCGCCTGATGAACGAGCGCGGCATCACCGCGATGTTCGTGGTCGATGACGCTGCGCGGCCGGTCGGCATCCTGCATATCCATGATCTGCTGCGCGCGGGTGTGGCGTGAGCACCACGACCCGCAACCCACCGAAGCTGGCGGCGGTGACGCCCCTGCCCTCGCGGCGCGACATGCTGGCGCCCTCCCGCGCGCGGGTCGCCCCTTCGGTCCGCGGCATGGCGCGGCGCCATGCCGTGGTGCGGCTGGCGAAGCTGGCGCTGCCCGGCATCGCGGTGACGCTGCTCGCCCTGCTGATGTTCTGGCCGGATATCGAGGGCAAGGAGGGCCGCCTGTCCTTCCGCCGCGGCCCTGCCATGGTGGCCGAGGCTTTGCAGGTGACGGCACCGCTCTACCAGGGCCTGGATGAGCTGAACCGCCCCTATACCGTCACCGCGCGCCTGGCCCGGCAGCAGCCCGGCCCGGTGACGGCGGGGGCGGAGGTGATCGATCTCGACGCGCCGCGCGCCGATATGACGATGACGGATGGCGCCTGGCTGCTGATCGAATCGCGCGATGGTGTCTATAATCGGGGCCGCAACTGGCTCGACCTCACCGGCGATGTGACGATCTATCACGACAATGGCATGCGCTTCCGCAGCGAGACGGCATCGGTCGACATCGCCGGCGGCAATGCCCGTGGCGACCGGCCGACCCAGGCGCAGGGCCCCTTCGGGACCGTGGTGTCGGAGGGGTTCGAGCTGACCGATCGCGGCGCCGTGATGATCTTCACCGGACGGGCGCGGGCCGTGCTGGAGGGCACGCAGAAATGAGGCGCGTGTTGTTCCTGCTCTGCGCCTTCATGCTGCCTGCGGTGGCGCAGAACATCGACATGACCCAGGGCGGGCCGGTCGATATCACCAGCAATGACGGCATCGAATGGCGGCAGGAGCAGCGGGTGGTGATCGCCCGCGGCAATGCCCGCGCGATGCGCGATGGCGTGACGGTGGATGCGGCGCGGCTTTTGGCGCGCTACCGCAGCCAGGCCGGCACCCAGCCCGCCGCCGCGCCGGGTGCGGCCGACTCGCCGCTGTCGGGCGGCAACGAGATCTGGCGGCTGGAGGCCGAGGGCAATGTGCGCATCACCACCGCCACCGACGTGGCGACAGGCGACCGCGCGGTCTATGACATGGACCAGGCGGTGCTGGTCCTCACCGGCCGTGAACCGACGCTGACCACGCCCAACCAGCGCATCGTGGCCCGTGACAGCCTGGAATACTGGAGCCAGCGCCGCATGGCCGTGGCGCGCGGCAATGCCGTGCTGACCACCACCGACAATCGCTATGTCGGCGCCGATACGCTGGTCTCCTACCTCACGGCCGAGGGCACGCCGGCGCCGGTGCGCAGCACCACCCCCGGCGCCGCGCCGCCGCCGCCGGGCTCGGGCCGAATCGACCGCGTCGAGCTCTTCGGCCATGTCGAGATCCGCACCGAGACCGAGGTGGTGCGCGGCGACCGTGGCGTCTATTCGGCCGAGACCGGGCTCGCCCGCCTGCTCGGCAATGTCCGCATCACCCGCGGCGACAACCAGGTGAACGGCACCGAGGCGCTGGTGAATTTCAACACCGGCATCTCGCGCCTGGTGAATGCGCCCGGTGCCCGGGTGCAGGGGCTGATCGTGCCGCAGCAACAGCAGCAACGGGCGGCGCCGCCCACAGGAACGCAGCCATGACCGCGCTTGAAGCCCTCGAAGGCACGGGCGGCCTCGTCGCCACCAATCTGGTGAAGCGCTACCGCAAGCGGCCGGTGGTGCGTGGCGTGTCGCTCAGCCTCAAGCGGGGTGAGGCGGTGGGGCTCCTCGGCCCCAATGGCGCGGGCAAGACCACGACCTTCTATATGATCACCGGCCTCGTCTCGCCCGATGAGGGCACGGTGACGATGGACGGCCATGACGTGACCAAGCTGCCGATGTACCGGCGCGCGCGGCTGGGGCTCGGCTATCTGCCGCAAGAGGCCTCGATCTTTCGTGGCCTCTCGGTGGAGGACAATATCCGCGCGGCACTTGAGGTGGTGGAACCGATCCGCGAGCGGCGGGAGGAGATGCTGGACAATCTCCTGGCCGAATTCGGCATCGGGCATCTGCGCCGCGCGCCGGCGCTCGCGCTGTCGGGCGGTGAGCGGCGGCGCTGCGAGATCGCCCGCGCGCTGGCCACCCACCCAGCCTATATCCTGCTCGATGAGCCACTGGCCGGCATCGACCCGATCGCCGTCTCCGAAATCCGTGATCTGGTGAAACACCTGAAGAATCGCGGCATCGGCGTGCTGATCACCGAGCACAATGTGCGCGAGACGCTGGAGATCATCGACCGGGCCTATATCCTGCATGATGGCCTGGTGCTGATGGAGGGCAGCCCGAAGGATATCGTGGCGCATGAAGGGGTGCGCCGCGTTTACCTCGGCGAGAGATTTTCGCTGTAGTTTGAACGCCATGGCCCTATTTCGCGCCAGAACGGCGGGCTTGCCATGGCGATAGGTCCAAACCGGTCCGGCTTGCGGCTCGACCTCAGGCAATCGCAATCGCTGGTGATGACGCCGCAGCTGCGGCAGGCCATCAAGCTGTTGCAGAGCTCCAATCTCGAAGTCGCCGCCTTCGTTGACGAGGAGCTGGAACGCAACCCGCTGCTGGAGCGCGATGAGCGGGCCGAGCCGGCCATGGAGGATCTGCGGCGGGCCGACGTGCTGCCGGTGCTGAACAGCAGCGACAGCGCGGCCGCGGCCTCGGGTGATACACTGCCGACGGAAGCTGCCGCGCCGCTCGATGCCGATTGGTCGAATGTGCATGATGAGGGCACCCCCTTCAGCTCCGGCCTGGGTGCGGGCGGAGGCCGCGATTTTGGCGATGAGCTGTCGACCATCGAGGATCTCGCCGGCCGAGGTCCGACGTTGCGCGAACACCTGTCGGAGCAGATTCGGCTGGGTTTTCGCGATCCGCGGGAGCAGCTGATCGCCAGCGCGATGTTGGCGATGCTTGAGCCGTCTGGCCGGCTGGTGGTGGATGTGTCGGCCATGGCCGGGCGTCTTGGTTGCGCGGCTGAGGTGGTGGAGGGGGTCCGGCGAAAGCTGCAACGGCTCGACCCCACCGGCATGTTCGCGGCTGACCTGGCGGAATGCCTGGCCGCCCAATTGGCGGAAAAGAACCGGCTGGACCCGGCGATGCGGGCGCTGCTGGACAATTTGCCGATGCTGGCGCGGCGCGATTATCGCGGCCTGCAGGAATGCTGCGGCGTCGATGCCGAGGACCTCTCGGACATGATCGCCGAGATCAGACGCCTGGACCCCAAGCCCGGCGCCGGCTTCGATGCCATGCCGGCCACGCCGATCCAGCCCGACGTGCTGATGCGCGCCGGCCCCGATGGCAGCTGGATCCTGGAGCTGAACCCGGAGACCCTGCCCCGGGTGCTGATCAACCAGGGTTTCGCCGCGCGCTGCATGCTCAGCACGACCGACAAGGAGCAGAAGGCCTTCGTGGCCGAGAAGCTGCAGACCGCCAATTGGCTGGTGAAAAGCCTGGAACAGCGCGCCAACACCATCCTGAAGGTGGCGGCGGATATTGTGCAGCGGCAGGATGCCTTCTTCCGGCACGGCGTCGAGTTCCTCAAGCCGCTGATCCTGCGCGATGTGGCGGAGACCGTGGAGATGCACGAAAGCACCGTCAGCCGGGTGACGGCGAACAAATACATCGCCACCCCGCGCGGCGTGCTGGAGCTGAAATTCTTCTTCACGACAGCGATCAACGGCACCGCTGGCGGCGAATCGGTGAGCGCGGCGGCGGTGCGACACCGAATCAAGGCCCTGGTCGATGCCGAGACGGCGGCGACGATCATGTCGGACGACGCGATTGTGTTACGGTTGCGCGAAGAAGGTGTGGACATTGCGCGTCGGACTGTGGCGAAATACCGCGACGCGCTGCGAATACCAAGTTCGGTGCAACGCAAGCGCGACAAGGAAGGGAAGGCCGCATCGGCCTGGGCCTAGCCTTTCTCGGGCGAAAGCCACCGGTCCTGCGGTTGGACCTTCGACATGAAGGGATGATCGCGAATATGCACATCACTGTGGCTGGCAAGCAGGTTGAAACCGGCGACGCGCTGCGCACCCATGTCGAGCATGGGCTGGGCATGATTGCCGGAAAATACTTCGATCATGCGATGGAGGCGCGGGTGACCTTCAGCAAGGTACGAAGCTTCTTTGCCTGCGACATCAACTTTCACGCCGGGCGAAATCTGATCATGCGTGGCGAGGGCCAGGCCGCCGATGCCCATCGCGCCTTCGAGCAGGCAGCCGAGCATGTCGGCAAGCGACTGCGGCGGTACCGACGACGGGTGAATGAGCATGCCCGCAGCAGGGCCACGGAGCGAATGCCGCGCGAGACCGTGCAGGAATACATGCTGCGGGAAGAGCCCGAAGACCATGCGGAGGAAATCCGCGATGCCGATCACGCGGCCGTGGTGGCGGAGCCCGCGACAGAGATCATGCATCTGACGGTTGGCGAGGCGGCGATGCGGCTGGACCTTGGCAATCTGCCGGTCATGCTGTTTCGCAACAGCGCGTCCAGCGCGCTGAACGTGGTGTACCGGCGCGCCGATGGGAATGTCGGCTGGCTGGACCCGGGCACGAGCTGAGCCTGATTGGGAGCGCGGGTCAGGCCTGGGCCAGGCTCGCGCTCCAGCGGTTCGCCGTTCCGCGGAAATAGGCGATGGTGCGCTGCAAGCCTTCGGTTAGCCGCGTCGTGGGGGACCAGTTCAGCAGGCGCCGCGCCTGGGTGATGTCAGGGCGCCGCTGACGCGGATCATCGGTGGGAAGCGGCCGCTGCACCAGGCGCGAGCGGGAGCCGCAGAGTTCCAGCACGAGGTGGGCCAACTCGATCATCGAGAATTCCTCGGGCGTGCCGAGATTGATCGGCCCGTTGACGTCATGCCCGCTGTCCATGAAGCGGACGAGGCCATCGACCAGATCATCGACGTAGCAGAATGAGCGGGTCTGGCTGCCATCGCCATAGATCGTGATGTCCTGCCCCGTGATGGCCTGAACGATGAAGTTGGAGACCACGCGGCCGTCATTGGGATGCATCCGGGGACCATAGGTGTTGAAGATGCGGGCCACCTTGATGTCGACCTGATGCTGCCGATGATAATCGAAGAACAGCGTTTCGGCACAGCGCTTGCCTTCGTCGTAGCAGGAGCGCGGACCGATCGGGTTCACATTGCCCCAATAGGCTTCTGGCTGGGGGTGGACGGACGGATCGCCATAAACCTCGCTGGTGGAGGCCTGCAGGATTTTTGCCCGCGTGCGCTTCGCCAGGCCCAGCATGTTCAACGAGCCGAGGACCGAGACCTTCGTCGTCGCCACCGGGTCATGCTGATAATGCACCGGGGATGCCGGGCAGGCCAGATTGTAGATGGCGTCCACCTCGACATGCAGCGGGAAGGTGATGTCGTGGCGCAGCAATTCGAAATGCGGGTTGCCCAGGAGATGCGCGACATTGTCCCGCGTGCCGGTGAAGAAATTGTCCACGCACAGCACGCTGGCACCACTGTCGAGCAGGCGCTCGCACAGGTGCGAGCCGACAAAGCCGGCGCCGCCCGTGACGAGGACGCGTTGACGGAGATGCTTCATGGCATTGGCCCTTTTGGCGATGCGCCGGCCGCTTGGCGGCGCCCTGGATTATTCTGCCGCGAACGGCGTTAACAAGGCGTTTCGGTGGCCATGAGAGGCCGTGTTGGCCCGGACGGATGCTGGTTGGCTGATCTGGGTTGAATGCGCGCATGGGGCCATTGGGAACGCGATCCACTCTTGTGGGTGAGGGTCTCGCCCGCCCCGATGGTGTGCCGTGGTGCTGATCATGTCACATCTATACTCGAACAGTTTCGCATCTGCACATTCTCGGCAACGTCCTGGTTCCTGCATGCCGCACGCCAGGAACCGTGGCGAATCCGCAACGGGTTCGACGACTTGGTCGTACGGGCGAGCTGGGGCGCACGACCGGTTTTGCGCAAAGCGCGCGGTATCGGTCGCGAGCGGGTAAACTTGGCGTTAGGACATATCCCGCATCCTTTCCGCAGCGCTGTCGAGGCGGCGCTTCAACGCAGGAGGGGGCCAGTATGGCCGGTTGCAGCCAGGACATGGGAGTGGAACGCATGCCCATCGTGGTTTTGCGCCTTGGGGAGGCGCCCAAGCCATCGTCACCCACCATCCTGGCAATGATGCAAGCGGGACTGTTCGAGGAAATTGCGCTGGTTCCGGGTGACGGCACAGCGCGCAGCGATACCGTCAATCGTCGGCATGTGGTATGCGAAATGGATTGGGAGCGGAACCTGGACCAACTCCTGCACCGGGAAGGTGTGGGTGTGGTGGATGTCCTCACCATTCACGGGGCTAGCAGCGCCATAGGTCTGCTGGCCGGCCTCGGGTTGCATCGTCGTCGAACACGAATCATTCACTGCACCCATCCCGCCTGGCCGGAAGGGGAGCTCGCGATGGTGTCATCGTCTCTCCAGGGGGAGGGCTATGCCATCACGAACCTGCCGGATGGCGTTCTGGCGGAATGGCCAAACGACATGTCGGTCGCGATCGACGCCATGGGCGCTGCGATTGGCGCCGGAACCGCCGCGGTGGAACCGCTATCGGCTCTTTGGCGAAGGGTGCGCATCGCTCCGGCGGATGATGCTGCGTGGGAACGTCTGGTTGAGGGCGAAACCGCGCGGGGAGCGCTGGATCTCGCGCTCGAGGCGCTCAGCGCGTGGCAGGCAGCCTCTGGGCCGCGCGTCGCCCGCTGCGTTACGCTGGCAACTGAACGCTACGCGAGCCTGCATCAGGCAGGAGACCACATCGGGGCCGAGCGGCTTGCTGCGGGCCTGGCCGCTGTACGGCCTGACCATCTGGAGTTCTTGCGCGCTGCCCTGGGTTGCAACCTTGCGCTCGGGCATTCGCGCCGGGCGCAGTGCTTCGCCTCTGCGCTGGTAGCGCGGGAACCTCAGGAGCCTTTGGCCCATCTGGCCCTTGCTGATGCTTATGCGGCCGCTGGCAACGCGAGGGCGGAAGCAAAAAGCAGGCGGGTGATTGCGATGTCATTCGAGGGCGTTCTGCATCCTCTGCGGCGATTGTACGAGGCGCATCGCGCGGCAAGCCTGATGCTGCTTCAGCCGATGGATGATGATGCTCGGGCTCAAATGGCCGGGCTCGCAGCGATGGCGGCGCGTATCGATCCCACGACTGAGGACGATACCGCGACCAGGCATTGGATGATGCATTACCGGAGCCTTGTCGCTGCGGCGGACCCGGCAGCGCTCTCAGCTAAGGATGCCGGGCTGCCGCCGCCAGGTGAGATCGCGTTTTGCGATTGTGAGGGGCGTCCAAAAACGGTGTCGCGGCTGCGCCGCCGGGCGGCCTGGCGTGAAGCCAAGCTGGTATTCGTGGTGGCGGCTGATGAGGCCTACCTTCGGCTTTATGGCCGCGCCTACCTAAATTCAGTGATTGCAAATACTGATGTTCCGTATCTGGCTGTTGTTCATGTGATTGGAGGACGAGAGCGGCTCAGTGTGGTGGCCAGCGAAATAGGCATATTAAATTCAAATATATTTTACTCAGGCTGCAAATTTAACGCCAAGACTGTTTTGACACAATGTCACGACAGCGATGGCCCCAGAGCTTGGCCGGCCGCCCATTTGCAGAGCAAGCGCTTTTCATTGGCTGAATATTTCTTAAAAATTACAGAGAAGGCAATAATTATTTCTGACATCGATGTTGTACTACAAAAAGGGGTATCGGATTTGCTAGAACGACATGCCGCAGATGACGTGGTTATGAATCGTAATGCTGACAGCGTTAGTTTTGGAAGTCATATAACGGCGAATCTTCTTTTAATCCGTCCGAGCCCATCCGGGCTAGAATTTGCCGGAGCACTGCGGGAATTTCTTGAAGCGATGTTGGCGGCACCGGATGTGACCCGTTGGATCGATCAATGCGGGATTCAAATGGTTTGGAACCGACAGGGCGCCGTCGGCTCAACGCGGTTTGGCTGGTTTGATACGAGAAAAGATATAAATAATGTAATCTATAAACAATGGGAGGCTAATCCATTCACTTTCTTGTCCTTGTTTCACGGGTTTGACATGGCCAGCCTGCCGAACGTCACGCCGCGCATTGCGGCCTGAGCGGCTTTGGGGGATGAACGCGCTTGATTGGGATGAGGAGCGCGGGAACGCCGTGATGTTCAGAAGAGCGTAACCCGCGCCTCGCAATTTTCTCCCGCGATCCTCCGCGCACCGGGACGAATGCGACGGGTAGGCTTGTTGCCATTTTAACCGGCGGATTCAAAATCCGTAGCGAACACCACCGCCGTCCAGGAACGTTTACGGTG
>CAYNBM010000036.1:0-43769 GCA_964395305.1 uncultured Rubritepida sp. | reverse complement strand
CACCGTAAACGTTCCTGGACGGCGGTGGTGTTCGCTACGGATTTTGAATCCGCCGTTTTTTGAAAATTACCATAATTGATTTAAGATATAATTCCAATTTTTCCGAGTTTATTTCCACGTTGTCGTCGTAGGCTTCTGTTCGTCGCGCCAATTTGTTAGCGAGCCTCCCATCTATAGAGAGTACTTGTTGTTCGACCTCCTCCAATTCGGTCTCGAACGCGCTCACTGCGGCGTCGTAATCGGCTCGGAGCTCGGAATAGAGCGCAAGGCGATCCGGAAGCTTGAAGCCCTTCAGGCGTTCCAGGACGGTGGCAATCCAGACCCGCTCTTGATCAATCTCGGCTCTGAGTTGCTGGTCTGCGACGCTGAAGTGATCGGCGAGTGCCTGAAGGCGGGCCGCTGGCAATGGTTGGGCGCAAAACTCGCATTTCTCGCTGGCCTGATGTTTGTGAAGGCTGACGCCCGCCTCCACCCAGGCCGCAATGGTCGGATGGCTCGCGAGCCGAGCGATGACGGCGGACTGCGCCGATCGCATCGTGAGCGCGTTGCACCTCTTCGCCAATGCCTGAGCGGCACTGACCGGCCCGATACTTTTGTCTGCGCCGAGCTCGGCGACATCGAAGACAAAAGGCTTCCCCAGTTCGGGCATCTGTTCTTGCCGCACGACGGCGCGGTGAATTTCCAGCTCACGGTCATTAAGCGACGTCGCATTAGCGAGCTTGCCGAACGCCCTTTCGGCGTCGGGCTTTCGGTAGGTGCGAAGGGTAGAGCCGCTTGTCGCCTCACCGATTGTCCTCGCGATAGCCGCGAAAATTTTCCCGCGCTCGCTCTCCAACTTAGCGGAGGCGGTGGCAATGTGCTGAAGTTGAGCAATGCGGTCGTCGCGCGTCGCGATTTCCGCTTTAATTTCATCAGCGACCGTCTTGTTCTCCGCCCCAAGGATCAGGATGTGGCGCAGGGGGCTATCGAAACGGCCGAGGTTGTCCTCTACGAAGTCAGCGTTAAAGACGCGGATGCTCCGCGTATACTTCTGACCGTGGGCCAGCGTTCCAGTTTGCGTATCGATGTTGTATTCGAGATTTGGATATTCCTTGTGTTCTCCTACCTGAAGACAGGAAAAAAGTCGAGAGAGTGTCGTCTTTCCAGAGCCGTTCTCGCCAAAAATTACATTGAATCGCTCGAATTCTTTCAGTCCCGGCGGCGATGTGAAATTGTCAAACACGCCAAGGCTTCTGATTCGCTTGATTTTTGTGAGCACACGCCCTCCGCAATTCCAACTGAAGCAAGCGCAATGTAACGTTTAAATCTAAATACATTCAACGTTTAATCGCGACTGAGGCGCGGTGTGACCGCCCCGAACGGGTTGGCGGCCAAATTCCCGAGGGCAACGCTGGTTGGTAGCTAGATTATGATGGAAATCTCCAATTGGCTGGGCTCTCCGGGCTGGCATTTGACCGGGGGCAACAAGCAACCGGCATGGGGCCGGGCGGGAGGCTGAATAAGCGGCCGCTTTAGAGCCGTACGCAGTCAGACGTCCGCGACCGATATGGGCGCACGGGAGCCATCTAGGGTACCGACCGTCCATGCCCATTCCTCACCCATGTCGCCCTCTGCCAATGAATCCTCGATCGACTTATGCTTGATTTCCTAGGATAACTATCATAGACTACGGCTCCCCCCCCAGGAGCCCCCCATGCCCCACCGCCGCTTCAAAAACTTCCGCCACCCACCCCCCGGCATCACCGCCCGCCTGACAAAACCCGTCCCCTGGCGCCCCATGACCGACGAGGAATGGGAAGCGGTCATGCACTTCATGGTCTACGTTCACCCCGCCCGCGGCCGCTACACCATCCTCGGTGCCCGCCGCTCGCTCGATGCCTGCTTCCACGCCGCCTGCATGCAAAAACCCTGGCACCAACTGCCCGAGCATTACGGCAAATGGAACAGCATCGCCCGGCTGTTCCGGCGCTGGACCCATGCCGGCCTGTGGAAAAAAATGCTGGCCTTCGTGGCCAAGGCGCGGCCGGGCCTGCAGGCGATCCAGTACTGGGTCTGCCGCGCCTTTCGCCGGGCCTGGCGCATCCAGGGCCTGGGTGGGCTGGACCTGGCGCGGCGGCTGGGACTGGATTCCGCCCTACGCGGCTGGTCGTGGGACCTGCCGGACAGCAATTTGTCCCTTTTCCTGCACAAGGTGCTCCTGCCGCGTCTCAGCGCCGCGCCGGACGGGCCCAACCGCTTCTGGATCGACTTCCTGCTACGCATGCACACCCAATGCATGGGCCGCGCTCACCTGCCGCCCGCCCGCCGCATCGATGTCATCGAACGGGAATGCGCTGGGCTGTTCGCGCAGGGCGATGTCATCATCCCCCGCAAGGGCTTCGACGGGGTCCGGGCTTGACGCCGCGCTCAGCGCCGGCAGCGCAGCAGGGGCGGCCCGCGCGTGGCCAGCCGCCCGGTCCGCGGCACCAGCACCGGCGTCATGCCCGGCGCGCAGAGGCCGGGAACCCGCAGCACCACCGGCAACCCGCCGGCCCAGGCCCGGCTGAGCCGCGCCAGCGCCACGCGCCTGGCATAGTCCTCCCCGCCCACCGGATCGCCGGAATGATAGCGGGCGATGGCCTGCGGCCAATCACCATGGGTCTGACGGAGCTGGCTGAGGAAAGCCGCGCCGTAGCGGATATTGCTCAGGGGATCGAAGGCCTGCTCCAGCGTCGGGAAGGCCTGGGGGTGATGGCGCAGGTTGATCTGCATGCAGCCGACATCGACCGAGGCCACGCCGCTTTGCAGCAATGCCGAGACCTCGGCCACCGCGGTGGCCTTGTCGGGGGCGTAACGGCTTTGCCCGGCGGCGTTCCAGGCCCAGGGCCAGGGCGTGGGCGCGCCGCCGGAAGGGCTGGCCCGGCCGCTTTCCACCAGCGCGATCGATCCCAGCAGGCCGGGCGGCAGGCCGGAGCCGGGCTCGACCCTGGCGATGGCGTGCAGGCAGGCGCTGGCATCATCCGGCGGTGCCGCCGCCGGGCGTGGGGTGGCGGCCAGGCGGGGCTGCGCGGCGGCGGGCAGCGCGAGCACCGCCACCACCAGGCCCAGCCAATGGGCGGCCTTCAGGCTCGATGCAGGTTTCATCACCCCAGCCGCCTACACGGGAAGCGCGCCGGCGACCATGCCGGCCCGTGGTCGCAGGCAGCGATGCCAGCCACCTCGACCGATCCCGGTTCAGGCGAGGCCGCCCTGGGCCTCCGCCAGGGTCGTCAACTCCGCCCGCAGGTCGGCGATCCCGGTGCCTTTCTCGCTGCTGGTCGTGATGACCAGCGGATGGGCGGCGGTGTGCTTGCGCACCAGTTCCGCGGCCTGGAGCTGGCGTTGCGCCAGCCAATAGGGCTTGGCGTCATCCGCCTTGGTCAGCACGATCTGGAAGGCGACGGCGGCGTCGTTCAGCAATCCCATGGCGGCTTCGTCGCTGGCCTTGGTCTCGATCCGTGCATCCAGCAGCAGAAGCACGCGCCGCAGCGTGGGGCGCCCGCGGAGGAAATCGAACATCAGCCCCTGCCAATCCTCCTTCACCGACTTGGCGGCCTGGGCATAGCCATAGCCCGGCATGTCCACGAGGGTGAGCCGGCCGCCGAGATCGAAAAAATTCAGCTGCTTGGTGCGGCCGGGCGTGTGCGACACGCGGGCCAGCGCGTTGTGCCCCACCAGCGCATTGATCAGCGAGGATTTTCCCACGTTGGAGCGGCCGCACAGCGCGATTTCCGGCAGGCCGGGCGGCGGCAGCTGATCGATGCGCTGCGACGCGTAGACGAATTCGCAGGGCTTGGCGAAGAGCAGGCGGCCGGCCTCGACCAGCGCCGCGCGTTCTTCCTCATCCCGTGCTTCGAGTAACCCCATCAGGCCTTCAGTGCTTTCTTTCGTTCATGCTTGCGCATGATCCACCATTGCTGGCTCATGGAGAGCAGGTTGTTCCAGGACCAGTAGATCACCAGGCCGGCGGGGAAACTGGCCAGCATGAAGGTGAAGATCACCGGCATCCACTGGAAGATCTTTGCCTGGATCGGGTCGGGCGGCTGCGGGTTCAACTTCTGCTGGAAATACATGGTCACGCCCATGATCAACGCCCAGGCCGGCAGGTGGAAGAAGGCCGGCGGCTCGAAGGGAATGAGCCCGAAGAGGTTGAACAGGTTGGTCGGGTCCGGCGCCGAGAGATCAAGGATCCAGCCAAAGAACGGCGCATGCCGCATCTCGATGGTGACGAAGAGCACCTTGTAGAGCGCGAAGAAGACCGGGATCTGCAACAGGATCGGCAAACAGCCCGAGGCCGGGTTGATCTTCTCTGCCTTGTAGAGCGCCATCATCTCGCGTTGCAGCGCCTGCGGGTCGTCCTTGTGGCGCTCGCGCAGCTCGGTCATTTTCGGCCCCAGCACCTTCATGCCGGCCATGGAGGTATAGGCCTTGTTGGCCAGCGGCAGGAAGGCGAGCTTCAGCGCGAAGGTGAAGATCAGGATCGCCACGCCGAAATTGCCGGTGAACTTGAACAACCAGTCGATCGCATAGAAGAACGGCTTGGTGATGAAATAGAACCAGCCGAAATCGATCGCCTTGTCGAAATCCTGGATGCTGAGCGTCCGGCGATAGGCATCCAGCAGATGCACCTCCTTCGCACCCGCGAAGAGGCGGCTGGAGAGTTCCGCCGTGGCACCGGGCGCCACGCTCTGCGGCGCGGTGGGGGCAATGTCAGACTGCCAGCGATCAACGCCATTATCGGCGATGTGGCGGAAGGTGTGGCGCAGGCGGGTGTTGGGGTCCTGCGGCAGCAGCGCCGTCAGCCAGTATTTGTCGGTGAAGCCGGCCCAGCCGCCGGTGCTCTCACCCTCGAAGGCAGGGCCGCGGCGGGTGGTCGCCTCCTTCTTGCCGGAATCGTAGGTGACCTCGGTCAGGCGGCCATCCAGCACACCCACGAAGCCTTCATGCAGGATGAAGAAGCCCGCGACCTGCGGCGTGCGCTCGCGCCGGATACGCGCCCAAGGCAGCACCGTCACCGCGCTCTGGGCATTGTTGCGCACGCGCTGCACCACGCTGAACATATAGTTGGGGTCGAGCCGCATCTCGGCCTCGAAGACCTGGCCCTGGCCATTGTCCCATTCGAAGACAACCGGGGCGCCCGGGGCGAGCGGCCCGCCGGCCACGCTCCAATCCGTGGTGTTGTCGGGCACACGGGTGCGGCCATCGGCCGCAGTCCAGCCCCATTGGGCGAAATAGCCATCCGGCCTGCCACGCGGGTTCAGCAGCCGCACCAGGGGCGAGCCGGGCTCCACCGTCTCGGCATAGTCGCGCAGCGTCAGCATATCGAGCTGCAAGCCGCGGGCGGAGATGCTGCCCTGGACCCGGGCATTGTCGACCGCCACGCGCGCGGCCGGGGTCTGCGCCGCTTCCGGGCTCGCGGTCAGGCTGTCGCCCGGGGCCGCGGCGCCGGGCTGTGGCGTTGGCGCGGACGCCGCCGGGGCGCTCGCCTGCGGCGCCGGCGCCACGATGTCGGGCCGATTGGCGCGGTTATAGACATCAAACACCAGCAGGATGCCGATGGAGATGGCGATCGCCGCCAGCAGACGCTTCTGGTCCATGTTGTCCGTTACAATCGAGTGGCTGGCGGGTTCAGAGGGAGCGGGGGGGTGGCGGCACTGGGTCGTACCCCCCTTGGTGCCACGGGTTGCAGCGCAATATGCGCCCGACCGCAAGCCCCGTTCCGCGAATAGAGCCGTGGGTGGAGAAAGCCTCCAACGCGTATTCCGAACAGGAGGGGTAGTGCCGGCAATGCGCGCCAATGAAAGGGCGGAGTGTATATTGGTATGTGCGCACCGCGCCGCGCAGGACCATCACCGCGGGGTCCCTGCTTCGCAGCCGGGCGAGGCTCATCGCGCCACCCCCAGCCTCTGCAGGGCCGCGCTGAGATCGTGGCGCAGG
Source organism: uncultured Rubritepida sp. (assembly GCA_964395305.1). Taxonomy (GTDB): domain Bacteria; phylum Pseudomonadota; class Alphaproteobacteria; order Acetobacterales; family Acetobacteraceae; genus Rhodovarius. The sequence goes on along the minus strand of CAYNBM010000036.1, from coordinate 37,814 downwards.
GCCTGGAAGGTATTGTCGCGGATGGCCTCGCGCGCGACGAGCACGATGTCATGCCCCAATGGCGGGTTGGCGGAGAATTCCAGCCGTGCCGCGGCCCGCATACGGCGTTTGGCGCGGTTGCGCACGACAGCATTGCCGAGTTTCTTGGTGGCGGTGAAGCCGAGCCGGACCGGCCCTTCACCTCGCTCAAGGACCTGAACAAGCAGCGCACCGCGGCCATGTTTGCGACCGCGTCCGGCCACCGCCAGGAACTCGGCCCGTTTTGTCAGGCGGGACAACGGGGGCATGGGCTCCCCGGTGCTCATGCTCAGGCGGAGAGCTTGGAACGGCCCTTGGCGCGGCGGGTGGCCAGGACATTGCGGCCGCCCACGGTCGCCATGCGGGCGCGGAAACCATGCCGGCGCTTCCGGACGAGCTTCGAGGGCTGATAGGTGCGCTTCACGAGACAAACTCCTGGATAGGCCAATGAGACAATGCCGGGCCGCGCGTGGCGACCCGGTGAGAGGCGCTGTATAGGGATGCAGGTGGCCGGGCGTCAATCCTGTGAAGCCCGGCGGGGCTCTCAGTCGAGCCCGCTGCAGCCCAGCCGGCGCAGGCTGGCATCCACCCAGGACGAATCATGCGTGCCGGCCAGGATATTGGCCATCTGTGCAGTCTCGGCCGCCTGCTTGGCCTGGGTGGCCTTGAGCACGCCATCCAGCTCGGCGAAGGGCACGCAGACCAGGCCGTCCTCATCGCCCAGGATCAGGTCGCCAGGCTCGATCACCATGCCATCCAGCGCCACGGTGCAATTGATCTCGCCCGGCCCGTCCTTGTAAGGCCCGCGATGCGTGACACCCGCGGCATAGACAGGAAAATCATGCGCAGCGATCCAACCGGCATCGCGGATGGCGCCATTGATCACGATGCCGGCCAAGCCCGCCTTGATCATGGAATTGGCCATCAGCTCGCCGATCAGCGCGTTGGTGAGATCGCCGCCGCCATCGACGACGATGACATCGCCGGGGGACGCGAGCTGGATGGATTTGTGAATCATCAGGTTGTCGCCGGGCCTGGTCTTCACCGTCAGCGCCGGGCCGGCCAGGACCGAGCCCTTATGCATCGGCCGCAGCCGGGGGCCGCCGGCAACCATGCGCGACATGCAGTCGCTGACATTGGCCACGGGCAGGGCGCGAAACGCCTCCACGATGGCGGGGCTGACCGCGCGGGTTCGGCGATGGATGGCGAAGCCTGTGGGCATGGTGGAGGTCTCCTTCAGCGCCCCTTGAACACCGGCGGGCGTTTTTCCGCAAAGGCCTTTTGGGCCTCAAGCGTGTCCTCAGTGCGGGAGAGGGCGACGGTTTGCGATTGTTCGAAGCGGTAGCCGTCGCGCAGCGGCATTTCCTCCGTGGTCGCGAAGGATTTCTTCGCGGCGCGAATGGCCAGTGGGACCTTGCCCGCGATCTCGGCGGCGATCTTTTGTGCGGTGGGCAGGAGTTCGGGGCCGGGCACGCAATAGCTGGCGGCGTTCATGCGGTACAGCTCTGGGCCGGTCATGCGGCGCGCGGTGTAGATCATCAGCCGCGCGTCGGAGGGGCTGAAATGCCGCAGCGTGTGCCGCACGCCGCCGGCCAGGCCGACATCCACCTCGGTCATGGAGAGGAAGGCATCCTCGCTGACCAGCAAAATGTCGCAGCACAGCGCCATGACGCAGCCCGCGCCGATGGCCGCGCCATTGACCGCGGCGATCACCGGCTTCTCGCATTCCATGATGGCGTCGAAGGCGGCGCGGACCAGGCGGTTATGGGCGGGGTAGATGCCGGGCTCGGCGGTCGGCCGCTCCTTCAGATCGGCGCCGGCGGAGAAGGTGCGGCCGGCGCCGGTGAGGATGACGGCGCGGACATCGTCGCGGTCGTGCAGCTCATCGAAAAGCGCCACGCATTCCTGGCGGAATTTTCGATTTTGCGCATTCACTGGCGGGCGCGTCATGGTGACGAGGGCGACGTGGTCCGCCACCTCCAACGAAAAACATTCCATCGCTATTCAGCCCTGATGTTGGCGGCGCGGATCACATCCCGCCAGCGCGCGCTTTCGGCGGCGATGATGGCGGCCAGCTCCTCCGGCGTGCCGCTCATCGGCTCCTCGCCCAGCGCCTCCATCCGGGCGCGGAAGCCGGGGTCGCGCAGCACCTGGTTGAAGCCGGCGTTCAGCCTGGCGATGGTCGAGGGCGGCGTGCCGCCGGGGGCCGCGATATAGTTGAAGGGCGAGGCGTCGAAGCCCGGCAGGGTCTCGGCGATCGCCGGAATTTCCGGCACCAGCGGCGAGCGGGTGGGGGTGGAGACGCCCAGCGCCCGCAGCCGCCCCTCACGCGCATGCGGCAGCAGGATGGAGAGCGTGTCGATGGCCATCTGCACATTGCCGGCGATGAGCTCGGTGGTGGCCGGGCCGGTGCCGCGATAGGGCACATGCAGCAGATCGACGCCGGCGAGGAATTTGAACATTTCTCCGGCGAGATGGCTCGACGCCCCGACGCCCGAGGAGGCGAAGGCCAGCGCGCCTGGCCTGGCGCGGGCCAGCGCCACCAGCTCCGCCACATTGGTGGCCGGCACCGAGGGGTGGACGCAGAGCAGGTTGGGCGCCCGTTTCACGCTGACCACCGGCGCGAAATCCGCCACCGGATCATAGGGCAGGCTGCGCATGAGATGGGGGTTGATGATCTGGGGCCCAGGCGTGCCGTAGAGCAGGGTCAACCCGTCCGGCGCCGCGCGCGCCACCATCTGCGCGCCCAGCGTGGCGCCGCCGCCCGGGCGGTTTTCCACCACCATGGTCTGGCCGAGGGCCGTGCCCACCGGCTCGGCCAGCATGCGGGCCGTCTGGTCGGCCGAGCCGCCGGCGGCAAAGGGAACGATGAGGCGGATGGTGCGGCTTTGCGATAGCGCGGGGATCGCCAAGGCGGGCGTCGCCAGCGCGGCGAGGAAGAGGCGGCGGTGCATGGGCTATTCCATCCGGATATTGCCCGCCCGCACCACCTCGGCCCAGCGGGCGGAGGAGCTGCGCAGGCGGGTGGCGAATTCTTCCGGCGTGCTGCCGATGATGGTGCCGCCCTGGGCTGCGAGTGCTGTGCGGGTCTCAGGTTCGGCCAGCGCCGATTGCAGGGCCGCGGCCAGCGCCGCGACGCGGGGCGCCGGCACCCCCGCCGGCGCCAGCACGCCATAAAAAGTGTCGGAGAGCACGCCCTCGATCCCCGCCTCGGCGATGGTCGGCACATCGGGCAGGCCGGAAAAACGTGTGGCGGCGGTGATGCCCAGCGCCCGCAACGCGCCGCCGCGCACCTGCGGCAGCAGGCCCGTGATATCGCCGAGCATCATCTGCACCCGCCCTGCCACCACATCGGTGATGGCCGGCGCCGCGCCGCGATAGGGCACATGGGTGATCTCGATGCCGGCCTTCTGGCGGAACAATTCGGCGGCGAGATGCAGCGAGCTGCCAATGCCGGCCGAGGCAAAGGCGATGGCGCCGGGCTGGGCGCGCGCCATGGCCACCAGCCCCGCAACATCGCGCGCTGGAAAATCCGCCGGCACCACCAGCAGCTGCGGCACCGCCAGCACTTCGCAGACGGGTGCGAGGTCGCGCAGCGGGTCATAGGGCATGCGGGCCATGAGATGCGGCGCGATGACCAGCGCCCCGGTGCTGCCCAGGCCCACCGTCTGGCCATCCGGCCGGGCGCGGGCCACCGCCTCCATCCCCACCACGCCGCCGGCGCCCGAGCGATGGTCGAGCACCACCGCCTGGCCCAGCGCCGCCCGCAACGGCCGTTCCAGCGTGCGGGCGATGGTGTCGGCCGGCCCGCCGGGCGGAAAGGGGATGATGATGCGCAGCACCTGGTCCTGCGCCAGGGCTGGCGTGGCAAGGGTGGCGAGGAGCATCCGGCGTTTCATGCGGCAGCCTCTGGCAGGGTGGTGAGCCCGTGGCCGGTGAGCGGCGGCGACACGCCCTCCGGCAGCGGAATCTCATGGTTGTTCAGGGTGTAGGAGACCATGGTGTAGTAGCCGATAAGCGCCGTCAGATCGACCACGCCGCGCGCACCCCAGCGCGCCAGCACGGCGTCGTAGAGCGGCTGCGGGACCATGCCTTCATGATGCAGGGTGCGGGTGAAGGCGTAGATTTCGGCATCCGCCGCCTCCTCGAAGACGGGCGGCGCGGCGTGGCGGATGGCCTCGATAACGGCTGCGGGCAGCCCGGCTTCGGCGGCGGCGCGGGCATGCACCCACCATTCGATCTGGCTGCCGAAGCGCCGCGCGGTGATGATGATGGCGAGCTCGTTCAGCCGCTTGGGCAGGGCTGTGCGGAAGCGCAGCACCTCGCCCAGCGCGGACCATTTCTCAGCCAGTTCGGGATTGTGGATGGCCGCGCGCAGCGGGCCGATGATGGTGCCGCGGGGACCGGACACCACGCCATCATGCACGCGCTGCTGCTCGGGCGACAGCGCGTCACGACCAGGCAGGGGGATGCGGGCCATCAGACCACGCCCTTTTCGGCGAGCGCCGCATGGTCCAGGCCAAGTTCGGCCAGGATTTCGGCGGTGTGCTGGCCCAGTATGGGCGGGCCTTTCTCGAAGCGCAGCGGGGTCTCGGAAAAATTGAGCGGGCTGACCACGGAGGGAACCTCGCCCGCCGAGGCATGCGGCAGCCGGCGCAGCATGTTGCGGTGTTGTATTTGTGGTTCTTCAAAAACCTGCGGGATGGTGTTGATGGGCGCGGCGGGCACGCCTGCGGCTTCCAGCGCCGCGGTGATGTCGGCGCGGGTGAAATCGGCGAAGCGCGCCGTCAGCGCCGCGCGCATGGCATCGCCATTGACCACCCGGCCGCGGTTGGTGGCGAAGCGCTCATCCTCGGCCCATTCGGGATGGCCCACCGCGGCCGCCATCTTCGCGAACTGCCCGTCATTGCCCACGGCCAGCACGAAATGCCCGTCGGCACAGGCAAAAACATCCTGCGGCTGCACATTGGGGTGGCGGTTGCCGTGGCGATTGGGCGTCTTGCCGCCCATCAGGAAATTCATCGACTGGTTGGAGAGAAACGCCGCCTGCACGTCGAGCATGGCGACGTCGATCGTCTCGCCCAGCCCGGAGATGTTGCGCCGTTCCAGCGCCGCCAGGATGCCCACCGTGGCATACATCCCGGTCATCATGTCGACCACCGGCACGCCCACCTTTTGCGGCCCACCGCCGGGCGCGTCGTCCCGCTCGCCGGTGATGCTCATCAACCCGCCCATGGCCTGGATGGCAAAATCATAGGCCGCCTGGCCAGCGCGCGGGCCGGACTGGCCGAAGCCGGTCACCGAGCAATAGACCAGACGCGGATTGATCGCCCGGAGCGAGGCGGCATCCAGCCCATAGCGCGCCAGGGCGCCGACCTTGAAATTCTCGACGCAGACATCGGCGCTCTCGGCCAGCTTGCGGATGATCGCCTGGCCCTCGGGCTTGGCCATATCCACGGTGACCGAACGTTTTCCCCGGTTGCAGGCCAGGAAATAGCCGGCGTCGCGCCCGCCGGGCAGGAAGGGCGGGCCCCAGCCGCGGGTGTCGTCGCCCTCGCCCGGGCGTTCGATCTTGATGACGTCGGCGCCGAGATCGGCCAGGATCTGCGTGCACCAGGGTGCCGCCATGACCCGGCTGAGATCGAGCACGCGGATGTGGGACAGCGCGCCTTCAGCCATCGACGGCCGTCGTTGCGATCATCGAGGGGCGGGCGCTGAAGGCGGCGTGCCATTCGGCCAGCGCGGCCCGTCCCTCGCGCCAGGCGAGGTCGGCGAAACGGAAATCGAGATAGGCCAAAGCCACCGCCAGCGTGATATCGCCGATATCGGCGCGGCCGGCCGGCGGCGGCTGGATATGGTTGAGCATGGAGGTGGTCTTGGTGCCGAAGGCCGTAAGCACGCCTGGCGCCTGCTGAACGGCGGGCCGCGCGCGCTCATGCCGGAACAGGATCAGCGCATCCAGAAAGCTGTTCGCCATGGCCTGCCGCGTCAGCACCTCCCACCGCGCCGCCCCGGCGCCGAACAGCGTGCCGCCGGCCATGTCGTTGAGGAACTCGCAGATCGTCAGGCTGTCATAGATCACCTGGCCATTGTCCAGCACCAGCGTCGGGATCTTGTTCAGCGGGTTTTCCGGCAGCAGGCCCTCATTGATCAGCTCCATCCCCACCAGGGTGCGGGTGGTGGTGATCTTCTCAGTGAGACCCAGCTCATGCGCCGCGATCATCACCTTGCGCACGAAGGGTGAGCGGGGGGACCAGTGCAGCTTCATCGACGTTTCCTGTTTGCTTGGTTCTAGTTTGTGGCCTTTTGGTCGCCCTGTCCATCACGCGTGGCCAGCTTGATGTCGATGCGCACGAGGTCGCCGCGATAGATGCCGTCCGCCACCAGCACCACCACGCCCTTCTGGTCGACCGCGGCGCGGCGGACATGGGCGATGGGGGCGTTGAGCGGGATGTGCAGGCGCTGCGCCGCCTCGACATCGGCGGCGCCAATGGTCAGCACCTGCCGGGCATCGGCGATGGTCACGCCGCGCAGCCCGGCGACGAGGCTGAGAGCCGTCCTGGTCGTCAGATCCGCCGCGCGCACCCTGGGCCAAAGCCTCTCGTCGAGAAAGACATCGGCGAGCAGGAAGGGCACGCCGTCGCGCCAGTGGCGGCGCCGGACATGGCGATAGACGGGTGCCGCGCGGCCCATGCCCTCCGGGAAGGCAGGAGGAGTGGCGCCGCCTTCCTCGCCCAGAATCTCGATCCGCGCGCCATCGCGCGAGCGCAGCAGCCCGGACCAATCCGTCTCCACCTCGCACCACAGGCGTTCGGGCAATTGCTCGCGCACGAAGGTGCCCTTGGCGCGGAAGCGCTGGATCAGCCCCTCCTCGGCCAGGGAATCCATCGCCTGCCGAATGGTGGCCCGCGCCACGCCGCATTCGGCCGCCAGTTCCTCCACCGTGGGCAGGCGCTCGCCCGGCTTCCACACGCCCTGCTCGATCCGGCTGCGGAAGAGGGTGGCGAGCTGGATGTAGCGCGCCACGTCGCTGCGGGTGAGATCCACTTGGCTGAACATACCAATCCCCGTATAACAGCTGAAAGGCCAATTCAATGACCTTTCGATGGGAGCAGCGTGATGGAGCAGCGTTTCGACCCCTGGCCGGAGGGCATCCAGCCTCAGGTGCCCATCGCCGGCTACCCCAACACGTTTTCGCATACGCCCTCGGCGCCGCTGATCCGCCGGCCGGCCACCCGCACCGAACGCACGGCACCCGCGGGGCTGTCGGAAAAATTGCTCTGCGGCGATGACAACCTGGCCGTGGTGGCACCCGGTCGCATGGCGCAGGGCCAGTTCATCCACATCTCCGGCCGGGTGCTGGATGAGGATGGCCGTGGTGTGCCGCATGCGGTGGTCGAGCTGTGGCAGGCCAATGCCGGCGGGCGCTACCGCCACCCCATCGACCAGCGCGACGCGCCGCTGGACCCGGATTTCATCGGCAATGGCCGCGTGCTGACCGATGCCCATGGCCGCTACGGCTTCTTCACCATCCGCCCTGGCGCCTATCCCGTGCCGGTGCCGGGCGCATGGTGGCGGCCGCCGCATGTGCATTTCTCGGTGCTCGGCCCGGCGACACTCTCCCGCCTGGTGACGCAGATGTATTTTCCGGGCGACCCGCTGAACGAGCTCGACCTCATCCTGCAATCCGTGCCCGATGCCGCCGCCCGCGCGCGGCTTGTGGCGACGCCGGTGCCGCCGCTGGAAACCGGCCTGGGCTGGCTCGCCTATCGCTTCGACATCGGGCTGCGCGGCCGCGCCGCCACGCCGGAGCTGCCGTGATGCTGCCCGCCTCCGAACACACCATCGGCCCCTTCTTCCCGCAGAGTTTCTTTCGCGAGGGCGACAATGATTTGCGTCGCATCACGCCCAATGCTGTCCCCAGCACGCGGGGTGAGACCATCATCATCCACGGCGTCGTGCTGAAGGCCGATGGTGTGCCATGCGTGAACATGGTGCTGGAGGCCTGGCAGGCCGATGCCGCAGGCCGCTTCAACCACCCCGAGGACCCCGAAGCCGATCTGGCCGACCTGGATTTCCTCGGCTGGGGCCGGGCCTGGACGGATGCCGAAGGGCGCTATTCCTTCACCACGCTGCTGCCCGGCGGCTATGTCGATGGCAACCACCACCGCGCGCCGCATATCAATCTCGGCATCATGGGGGCGGGGCTGATGCGCATCGCCCGGACCACGCTGTTCTTCCCCGGCGACAATGCGGCCGACCCGGTCTTCGCCCTGGTGCCGGACGCCGTGCGGGACCGCCTTGTGGCACAGCCCGACGGCCCAGCGCGCTACCGCTTCGACGTCATCCTGCATGGCGGCGCCGAGACGCCGTTCTTTCAGGATTGACCGGCGAAGCGGATCAGCGCCGCCGCCACCGCCGCCGGCTGCTCGGGCAGCAGGGCGTGGCCGGCGCGTGGCACCACCTCAAGCTCCGCCCGGGGGCCCATGGCGGCGCGCAGGGCTTCCAGCGTGGGTGGGGGCGAGATCGTGTCCTCGGCCGCCGCGACATAGAGCAGCCGGGCGCGCTCGGCGGCGCGCAGCCAGCTGCGTTCGGTGGTGGCCTGGGTGGCCTCGCGCTGCATGCGAGCCACCGGCGGATGCCAGCCGAGCAGCCAGACGCGGGGGTCATTGCCCGGCGCGAAATAGCCGCGTTGGAGATGCACGAGCCGCTCCTCGTCGCTCAGGCTCATGTCGAAACTGCCATTGATCGAGGCGCGGATGCCCGGATCGATTTCGGTGGTGATGGCGGCGGCCAGGATGGCAATGGCGCGCACCTGCTCCGGCCTGTCGTTCAGCGCCACACGCGCCACCCAATTGCCGAAGGCGTGGCCGACCAGCAGCACGCGGGCGAGCCGCTCGGCCTCGATCACCGCGGCGACATCGGCCGCCAGGTCATGCAGGGTGAGGCCGGCCATGTCGCCCTCGGAGCGGCCGATGCCGCGCGGTTCCGGCCGTGCGCAGCGAAAACCCGCCGCGGCCAGCATGGGCACGACACCGTCATAATCCTCGGCACCGCGGCCGAGCGAGGGCAGCAGGACGATGGACGGGCCATTGGCCGGGCCGTCGAGATGCACCTCCACCACCGCGCGCTCGCGCCGCACCAGCCTTGTCTCGGTCATGCCCATCCCCTTTCGCGCCCTTGCTGGGCCAGGAGCCCATAATGCCCATCACCTACGCGATGATGAAACAGGCGACCGCCGATCTCTATTCCTGGTCGCTGCGAAAAGTGCCCGATGACACCAAGGCCGCCCTGGCAAGGGCACGCGACGCCGAGAGCAACCCGGTCGCCCAGCGCACGCTGGACATCATGCTGAAAAGCGCCATCGCCGCCGAGACCTCCGACCGTTTCGTTTGCTCCGACAGCGGTGTGCCGGTCTATTCCATCGCGCTCGGCACCCGCATCACCATCGATGGCGATATCAAGCAGGCCGTGGTGGATGGGTTTGCCGAGCTGGTCGAGACCATCAAGCCCCCGCTGCTGAAACACGTCACCAACCCGCTGACCAACGAGCGGGGGTACCATGGGCGGGATATGCCGCTGATCACCTGGGACGTGATCGGCGGGGCGGATTATGTCGACATCATCTGCCAGCCCAAGGCGCTGGGCTCCGGTCGCTGGGCGGCGCTGGAGATTTTTTCCTTCCCCAGCCTCGCGCGGATCGAAGAATATGTGATGGAATGCGTGCTCAAGGCGGGCTCGCAGCATTGCCCGCCGGTGGTGATTGGCGTGGGGATAGGCGGCAGCTTCGGCCATTGCGCCAAGCTGGCGGAGCTCGCCACCATGCGGCCGATGAACAGCCGCAACCCCGACCCCACCGTCGCGGCCATGGAGGAGCGCTTGCTGAAGGCCACCAACCTCACCGGCTTCGGCCCCATGGGCACGGGCGGCGACACCACGGCACTGGCCGTGCATGTCGAATACGCCTCCGGCCATGGTTTCACGCCCGTGGCGGTGGCGTTCAATTGCTGGATCAACCGCCGCACACGGGCGCGGCTCTACGATGACGGCCGGGTGGAGCGGGTGGAATGATACGCCTGACATTGCCCGCCAGCCGCGAGGCGCTGCGGAGCCTGCGCGCCGGCGACATGGTGCTGCTCGATGGCGAGATCACCATCACCGCCGGCCTGCCGACCATCCAGCGCCTGGTGGAATGCGCGGCCGGCACGCGGGAATTGCCGACCCCGCTGGAGGGCGCCGCACTCTTCCACCTCGGCTCCTACAGCCAGGAGACGGCGGCGGGCGGTCTCGAAATCCTCTACATGAACCCGACCACGAGCACCCGGTTCAACCCGCTGATGCCCGGGCTCATCCGGCACTTTTCGCTCAGCATGGTGGGCGGCAAGGGCGGGCTGGACGCGGGCTGCGCCGCGGCGATGGCGGAGGTGGGTTGCGTCTACCTCTCCTTCCTCGGCGGGGGGGCGGAGCTGCATACCTCGGCTATCCGCGAGGTCGTCTCGGTCCATTGGGATGATCTGGTGGCGCATTACCGCCTGGTGACGCTGCGGGTGGAGGGGCTGGGGCCATTGACCGTGGGCATCGATGCCCATGGCACCAGCCTCTATGCCGATCTGCACGCGGCGGCGGCGCGGAAAATGCCCGAAATCCTGGCCGGCCTGGCCGCGGCGCGGGGCGAATAGAGCATGATGCGTTGAGGCGGAATCGCCGAAAACGCTGAATCATCTCGCAGCAACAGTTAGACCGTGCGAAGTGAACGCATGTGATCGCAGTATGGTCTAATCGCCGATCCGCGCGCCGGAAATGCGCACCAGCTCGGCATGCCGGCGCAACTCCGCCGTCAGGTGTTCCGTCACCCGCTCCGGTGTGCCGCCGAAGACATCGAGCCCCGTCGCCACCAGCCGCGCCCGCGCCTCCGGCTCGGCCAGGATCTCATTCACCACTCGGTTCATCGCCGTGACGATCGGCTGGGGCGTGCCCTTGGGGAACATCAGGCAGAACCATGTGCCGAATTCCAGGCCGGGCATGCCCACCTCCGCCGTCGTCGGCACATCGGGCAGCGCCGGCGAGCGCCGGTCGCTCAGCACCGCGATGGGTGTGACCTGCCCTGCCCGCACCTGCGGCGCTGCACCGGTGATCAGGTTGAACATCACCTCGATCCGTCCGGCGAAGAGGTCATTGAACCCCTGCGCGATGCCGACATAGGGGACGTGGACCATGTTGGTGCCCGTGCTCTGGCGATACAGCTCCCCCGCCAGATGCATCGAGCTGCCATTGCCCGAAGAGCCGAAGGACAGCGCCCCCGGTCGCGAGCGCACCAGCGCGGTGAACGCCGCCATGTCGCGCACACCAAGGGAATTGTTCACCACCAGGATATTGGGGACGTTGCCGACCATCACCACCGGCTCGAAGTCGCGCAGCGGGTCGAAGGGCAGGTCGCGGTACATCGCGGGGTTGGTGGCCAGCGTGCCGGCCCAGCCATAGAGCATGGTGTGGCCATCCGGCGCCGCGCGCGCCGCCAATCCCGCCCCCACATTGCCATTGGCGCCGGAGCGGTTGTCCACCACCGTGCGTTGGGGCAGCCGCTTGTCCAGCTCCTGCGCCAGGATGCGGGCAATGGTGTCGGCGGTGCCGGCACCGCCAGCGGCGGGCACGATCATGCGGATGGGCCGGTCTGGCCAACCGGCGGGCAAGGGCTGCGCGGCCACCGGTGCTGCCGCCAGCAGGCCCAGCATCGATCGGCGGGTTGGGAAGGGCATGGGCATGATCCTCGCTACCCCACCATTCTGGGTATCCCGCCGGCCGGAGAAAAGACCCGATGGGCCTGGACATCACAGGCGGCAGCCCCGAATGCTCGGGCCATGGGCAATGAGAGGGGCAGCCGATGCGATTGACCATCCTGGGCGCCGGTGCCGTGGGGCCGGGTGCCGGGGCGCTGGCGGCCTCACGCGGGCATGCCGTGACCATCTGGTCGCCCTCCGGCACAGGGGCCGTGGGGCTGGAAGCGCTGCGCGCCGAGGGTGTGCTGGAGGGAGACTTCCCGCTGCGCGTCGTGGCCGACCTGGCTGAGGCGCTGGACGGGGCAGAGGCCGCGATGCTCGCCGTGCCGGCCTATGCCTATGCCCATCTCCTGCCGGAGATCGCCACCGCCCTGCCCGCCCGGACGCCGCTGCTGATCGCCCCCGCCGCCTCCCTCGCACCGCTGGTGCTGGAGCGGCTGATGGCCCATCGCGGCCCGCGCGCGCCGGTGGGCGCCATGGCCACCACGCCCCTGGGCGGGCGCCGCCTGGCACCGGGGCGGGTGCGCGTGGCGATGCTGCGCAGCGCTTTGGAGATCGCCGCCATCCCCGCCGCCGCGGCCCCCGCCATGGCGGCGCTGGCGCAGGACCTTTTCGGCAACCACTACATCCCCGCCCCCGACGCGCTGCAGGTCGCGCTGATCAACGCCAACCCGATCATTCACGCCGCCCTCGCACTGACCAACCTGACGCGCATCGAGCTTCGGGAGGCCTGGCCGCAATATGCCGTGATGACGGAGGGCGCCTGCCGGCTGATGGAGGCGATGGATGCCGAGCGGGCGATGCTGGCGCTGGCCTATGGCCACACCATCCCCAACATCGCCACCGCCCTGCATCGCGCCAACCAGGTGCCGCTCGGCCCGCTGGCCGGGATGGCGCGGCAGATCGCCGCCGGCCGCGGCGCCGTGCTGGGGCCGACCGAGCTCACCTCGCGCTACATCACCGAGGATGTGCCCTATGGGCTGGCCTTCTACCTCGCCCTGGCGCGGGCCAAGCACCTGCACATGCCGATCACCCATTCCGTGGTGGTGGCGCTGGAGGCGAGCTGCGGTGCGCCGCTCTCCTACAACCCGCTGCTCGCCGGCATGGATTGGGCCGGGCTGCACGGGGCGCTGCATGAGGGCCTCAACCGCGTGGACAGCCCGGCCACGCGATGACAGATTGCGGCGCAGCATGAACCAATCCACCCGCATCGGGCTTGTGGCGCATGAGGCGGCCGTCAGGCGCGACCTCGACATGCTCTGCCTGCCCGGAAAATCCTGGCTGCCGGCCCGCCGGGATGGCGCGCTGGAGGTGCTGGTGGTGGGTGCCGGCATGAACGGCATTGCCGCGGCCGGCGCGCTGCTGCTGCGCGGCATCCGCAACATCGCCATGCTCGATGACAGCCAGCCGGGGCAGGAAGGCCCCTGGATGACCTATGCGAAGATGGAGATGCTGCGCTCGCCCAAGACGCTGCCGGGTCCGTGTTTCGGCATCCCCTCGCTGACCTATCGGGCGTATCACGAGGCGCGTTTCGGCACAGCGGATTGGCAGGCGCTTTACAAGATCCCCAACCAGCTCTGGCAGGATTACCTCGGCTGGTTGCAGCGCGTGCTGGAATTGCCGCTGCGCCATGGCGCGAAGCTGCGGCGCCTGCTGCCCGAGTGCGGCCTGCTGCGGGCCGAGCTGGAATCGGGCGAGAGCATCCTGGCCAGGCGCGTGGTGCTGGCCACCGGGCGCGGCGGCGCGGGCGGGCTGTACTGGCCGGGCTTTGCCGAGGCGGGCCTGCGGCCGGACCTGGCCCAGCACACCAATATCGCCATCGACTTCGAGGCACTCCGCGGCAAGCGGGTGGCGGTGATCGGTGCCGGCCCCTCGGCGCTCGACAATGCGGCGGCGGCCATGGAGCATGGCGCGGCTTCGGCCGATGTCTTCGTGCGGCGCAAGACGCTGCCGCAGATCAACAAGGGCCGCGGCAGCGCCCATCCCGGCTTTCACCGCGCCTGGGGCGAGCTGGACGATGCCGACCGCTACGCCTTCCTGGTCTATGGCCAGGACCTGCAGGCGCCGCCGCCGCATGAGACGGTGTTCCGGGTGCTGCGGCTGGGGGTGCAGATTCATCTCGGCCAGCCGGTGGAGCGGGCGATTCGGGCCGGGCCAGAGGTGCTGCTGCGGCTGGCCTCCGGCGAGGAACGGCGCTTCGACTTCCTCATCATCGGCACCGGCTTCGCGGTGGATATGGACCGCGTGCCGGAACTGGCCGCCTTCGCCCCGCATATCGCCCGCTGGGGCGATCGCTATACCCCGCCGCCCGAACTGGCGCGGGAGGATTTGCTGGCCTTCCCCTATCTCGGCCCCGGTTTCGAATTGCAGCCGCGCGATGCGGCGGCGCCGGCCGAGATCAGCCAGATCCATCTGTTGAACTACGGCGCCCATGCCAGCTTCGGCGGCATCGCCAGCGACATCCCCGGCGTGGCGGTGGCGGCCGATCGCCTGACCGACGCCATCACCCGCGCCACCTTCCGCGAGAATTTTCCGGCGCTGCGCCGGGCCGTGGAAGACTTCGACGAACCCGAACTGGAAGGCACGCCGTTTTTCGTGCCGCGAGGACAGACCCCATGACCCGCGACCTGTTGGACGAGCTGGCGGGGATCACCCCCGGCAGTGCCCTCGATGCGCTGCGCGCGCTGCGCCCCGATATCCGCGCCGCCAGCGCGGCCTGCGAGGCGGCGATCTTCTCGGCGCCCTCGGGCCTGACCACCGGCGAGCGCCACGCGGTGGCGTTGAATGTCGCGGCCCTGCATGAATGCGCGGAGCTGGCCGAACATCATCGCCACCTCGCCGGCGCCTCGCCCCGCCTGCCCCCCATGCTGGCGCATGCCGAGATGCTCTCGCTGCGTCCGCATGAGGCGAGCCCGGCGGCGCTGCAAAAATTGGCGCTGACGCCCGCCGAGATCATCATGCTCAGCCAGCTCATCGCCTATATCGCCTGGCAGGCCCGCGCGCTGCATGGGCTGAAGCTGCTGGGTGGCGAGCCGATGGAGACCCTCTCTGCCCCCCCGGCACCGATCGGTGGCACTGCCGATTTCGGCTTCACCATCGACACGCTGGGCTGGCGCGCCTGGGTGCCGGTGCTGGACATCGCGCAGGCCACGCCGGAGCAGGAAAAAACCCTCGACGAAAGCCACCCCAAGGCACGCAGCAGCGACTACTACCTGGCCCTGGTGCAGGAGCCCGAGGTGCTCCGGCAGCGCTCGAAACTCTTCAACACCATCATGTATGGCCCGCGCGGCGCCGCCCGAGCGGAGCGCGAACTGGCCGCCGCCGCCGAAAGCCGGCTGAATGGCTGCCCCTATTGCCTCTCGGTGCATGCCCAGCGCTATGTGCAGCTCAAGGGCGACCCGAAACTCATGCAGCGGCTCATCGATGAGGGCGTGGGGGCGCCGATGGATGCCCGCTCGCGCGCCATCACCGCGCTGGCCGTCACGCTCAGCCACACCCCCGCCACAACCGGCACGGCCGAAATCGCGGCGCTGCGGGAGATGGACATGCCGGATGACGAAATTCTCGACATCATCCAGTCGGTGGCGATGTTCGCCTGGGCGAACCGGCTGATGCAGACCCTGGGCGAGCCGCTGCGGGGCTGATCACCCGGCCATGAGCCGGGCGCAGGCCTCGGCAATCACGGCGGCCCTTCCGGCATCGGTATTGGCCAGCCGGTCCTCCCGGCTGTGGAAGAGCGGGTTGCTGCCGATCAGCGAGGCGAAGGGAATGCCGGCCGCCGCCAGCTCATGCGCCTCGCCATTCACCGGGCCGGGCGGCGCGATGACCAGCGCCGCTGCCGGATAGCCCGCCGCCACCAGCAGGGCGCCCAGCCGCCGGGCCAGATCGGGGTCATGCGCGCGGACATGCAGCCGCGCATCGCCGGCGCAGCCGAGATTGGCGCCGAGATGCAGCACCATCGGCGCCGTCACCGCGCCATGGCGCATGGCGTGCTTCAGGCCGAGATGGCCGAGCTCATGCCCACCGCTGGCCAGGAAATGGCCCGCCGCGCCACGGCGCAGCAACTCCAGCCAGATCGCGATGCCGCCGCCACGCTCGGCGGTGCAGGTGAACCAGGAGGTGCGCGGCGTCAGCACCAGCCACTCCGGCGCGCCCGGCCGGGTCGCCTGCACATTGGCGCTGGTCGTGCGGTCCCGATCGTATCGGCTGTGCAAGGTGGCATGGCCGCCCAGGGCGAGGCGGGCCGCGGCCTCGCCGGCCACCTGCAGCACCGGAGGGCCGAAATTCTCCGGGAAACGCGGCGCGTTGAGTGGCGCCAGCCCGGCCATGCCAGTGGCCAGCACCAGGGCCTTGTGCGTGGTCTCGGCGCGCAGCCGGGCGATCTCCTGCCCGGGCAGCGAGGCGCCGCCGGGGTCGACGCGCAGCCAGCCGATCTCAGCGGAGGAACCCATCGGCCCCAGCATGCCGGTGACATGGCCTGGTGGCGCGTCGAACAGCGGCAGGCCGGCGATGGTGCCATCCGCCAGCTCCAGCGCGGCCTGGCGCGGGAGGATACGCTCGATGTCCCAGTCCTCCAGCCAGGCCTCGGCGCCAGCGGCGCGCGCGGCGTTGCGCAGCCAGATGGCGGCGGCGGCGTCATCCTCGGTGCCGCAGCGCGGCTCCCCCAGGGCGTCATATTCGGCGAGGCTGGTGGCGATGGTCATTCGGCGCGGGCTCCTGAGAGTTGCAGCAGGGCGCGCTGGCGCGGCACCTCCGCCTGCCAGAAAGCCGCCAGCGCCGCCGGGGTTGCGAAGCGCACGATCTCGCCACCGTCGCGGGTGAGCTGGGCGGCGAAGGCCGGGTCGTCCAGCAGCTGGTTGGCCGCGTCATGCAGCCGCTGCAGGATCGGCATGGGCAGGCCGGCCGGGCCCATCAGCGCGACCCAGGAGGAGATGGGCAGCATCCCCGGCACCACCTCGGCGAGGTAGGGCACGCCGGGCAGCAGATCGGAGCGCCGCGCGCCGGAGAGCAGAAGCGGCCGGGCACTGCCGTCCCGCACCAGCGGCAGCGCCACATTGACGATGGCGAAGGCGAAGTCGACATCGCCGCGCAGCACGGCCAGCGAGGCCTCATTGGCGCCGCGATAGGGCACATGGGTGGCCTCGATGCGCAGCCGCGCGACCAGGGCCGCGGCGGCGAGATGCGCCGGCGTGCCGATGCCGCCCGAGCCATAGGTCAGGCCACCCGGCCTGGGGCGGGCGAGATCCTCCAGGCTGCGGATCGGGCTGGCGGCTGGCACCATCAGCAGGGCGGGGTTCGCCACGAAGCTGGCCACCGGGGTGAAATCGGTGGCCGGGTCATAGCCGGGGTCGCGGTTCATCAGGGCGCTGACGGCAACGCCGGAGCCGCCGAAGAGCAGGGTATGGCCATCGGGCGCAGCCCGGGCGACGGCCTGGTTGGCGATGAGCCCGCCGGCGCCGGCGCGGTTGTCCACCACCATGGCCGTGCCCAGCGCCTCACCCAGCCGGCCGGCGATGAGGCGGGCGACCTGGTCCGTCGAGGAGCCGGCGACGAAGGGGACGATCAGGCGAGGCTGGCGCTGCGGCCAGGGCGGCTGGGCGAGCGCGGGTGCGGCCATGAACAGACCCAGGGCGTGGCGTCGAAGCATCGCATTCCTCCCGTTTCGCGGGAGGTTGGCATGGTTTCAGGTGCCGCAGAAGGTGGCCAGCACGCGCTCCTCGGCGCGGGGCGGCTGGGCGTGACGGGGCGCGTCGGGCTGATCCTCGAAGGGGCGGGCGAGAACCTCGACCAGCCGTTCGAAGGGTGCCAGGTCGTCACGCTCCACCGCGGCGGCGATCGCTTCCTCCACCATGTGGTTGCGCGGGATGAAGGCGGGGTTTTTCGCGCGCATGGCAGTGGCGGGCGCGGTCCCGCCAAGGGCATCGCGCCAGCGCACGGCCCAGGCATCGAAATCCGCGGCGTCCGCAAACAGGGTGCGCACCCGGTCATCACCCTCGGCCATGTCGCAGAGGCCGCGGAAGGTGAGGGTGAAATCCGCCCCCTGCTCCGCCATCACGCGCAAAAGCGCCTGGGTCAGCTCGTCATCGCGTGCGGGCAGGCCCAGCTTGTCGGACAGCCCGCCGAGATAGGCGGCGTGGAAGGCGGGGGCGAATTCGGCCAGGGCGTCCTGGGCGGCCGCCATCTGTGCCGCCTCGTCGCCGGGCAGGATGGCGAGCAGCGCCTCGGCCAGGCGGCAGAGATTCCAATGCGCCATCTTCGGCTGATTGGCATAGGCGTAGCGGCCGCCATAGTCGATCGAGCTCAGCACCGTCGCGGGGTCGTAGGAATCCATGAAAGCGCAGGGGCCGTAATCGATGGTCTCGCCGGAGATGGTCGTATTGTCGGTGTTCATCACGCCATGGATGAAGCCCACCAGCATCCAGCGCGCGATCAGCCCGGCCTGGGCTGCGACCACCGCGCGGAGCAGTCCGAGCGGGCCATCGGCCTGCGGGTGGTGCCGGGCGCGGGCATATTCGGCCAGGATGGCCACCGCCTCATTATCGCCGCGGGCGGCGAAATACTGGACGGTGCCAACGCGGATATGGCTGGCGGCGATGCGGGTGAGCACAGCACCTGGAACCGGGGTTTCGCGATAGACTTCCTCGCCGGTCGCGACCACGGCCAGGCTGCGGGTGGTGGGGATGCCGAGTGCCGCCATCGCCTCGCTGATGATGTATTCGCGCAGCACCGGGCCAAGCCCCGCCCGTCCATCGCCCCGGCGCGACCAGGGCGTGCGGCCCGAACCCTTGAGCTGGAGGTCGCGCCTGGCGCCATCGGGGCGGATCACCTCGCCCAGAAGGATGGCGCGGCCATCGCCGAGCTGCGGCGAGAAGCCGCCGAATTGATGTCCGGCATAGGCCTGGGCGATGGGCTCCGCCCCCTCGGGCACCAAATTGCCGGCCAGCGCCGCCACGCCGGCGGGGCTGCCGAGCGCCACAGCATCCAGCCCCAGCTCCGCCGCCAGCGCGGTGTTCAGCCGCAGCAGCCGCGGGGCGGCGACGGGCGTGGCCGGCAGGCGGGCATAAAAATGCTCCGGCAGGCGGGCATAGGAATTGTCGAAGCGGATGGGCATGGCCAGGAAATCGGGCTTTCCGCCGCCACTTGCAAGCCCGGGCCGGCTTGACCGGCCCGGTGCGGCCGGCCAAACCGGTCAGCGCGAAAAACCAGGAAGACCGCCGCCATGCCCGACGCCAAACAGGCCCAGATGGAAATCCTGGCCGGCGCGCTGACCCATCTCAAGCGCTATGACGACAAGATCGTGGTGGTGAAATACGGTGGCCATGCGATGGGCGAGGAGGAGGCGGCCAACCGATTCGGCCGCGACATCGCCCTGCTTGAGCAGGTCGGCATCAACCCCGTGGTGGTGCATGGCGGCGGGCCGCAGATCAACGCCATGCTCAAGCGCCTGAATGTGACGAGCACCTTCGTGCAGGGCCTGCGCGTCACCGACGAGCAGATGGTGGAGGTGGTGGAAATGGTCCTCGCCGGCACCGTGAACAAGCAGGTGGCCAATGCCATCACCCGCGCAGGGGCTCTGGCGGTGGGCATTTCCGGCAAGGACGGCAATCTGATCCGGGCGCGGAAACTGCTGCGGATGGTGAAGGACCCGGGCTCGAACATCGAACAGGTGCTGGATCTGGGCCTGGTGGGCGAGCCCGAGCATATCGATACCCGCGTGCTGGAATTGCTGATCGGCGCCGATATCGTGCCCGTCATCGCCCCCGTGGGCGTGGGGCCGGATGGGCAGACCTACAACATCAACGCCGATACCGTGGCCGGTGCGGTGGCCGGCGCGCTGGGCGCGGAACGCATGCTGATGCTGACCGACGTGCCGGGGGTGCTGAACGAGCGCCGCGAGCTCATCCCCGAAATGTCGGTCGACGAGGTGCGGGCGGGCATCGCCAATGGGATGATCTCGGGGGGCATGATCCCCAAGGTGGAGACCTGCATCTACGCCATCGAGCGCGGGCTGAAAGGTGCGGTGATCCTGGACGGCCGCACGCCGCATGCGGTGCTGCGGGAGTTGTTCACCGATGGCGGCGCGGGGACTTTGATCCGGGCCTGACCGGGCCCGGAGCCAGCGGCGCGGGCCTGCCCCGCTACAAAATGTAGCGCGACAAATCCGCCGAGCCCGCCAGCGGCGCCACCCGCAGCGCCACCATCGCAGCGTCCACCCGCACCGTCTCGCCCGGCCGGTCACTGGCCGAGAAGCTGATCTCCTCCAGCAGCCGTTCCAACACCGTGGAGAGGCGGCGGGCGCCGATATTCTCCACATTGGCGTTGATATCGGCGGCGAGGTCGGCCACCGCATCCACCGCATCCTCGGCCAGGTCCAGCGTCAGCCCCTCGGTGCCCATCAGTGCGATGTACTGCTTGACCAGGGAGTGCTCCGGCTCACGCAGAATTCGCCGAAAATCCTCGCGCGTCAGGGCCTTGAGTTCGACGCGGATGGGCAGCCGTCCCTGCAATTCCGGCAGCAGGTCCGAGGGCTTGGACAGGTGGAACGCGCCGGAGGCGATGAACAGGATGAAATCCGTCTTCACCGCGCCATGCTTGGTATTGACCGTGGTGCCCTCGATCAGCGGCAGCAGGTCGCGCTGCACGCCCTCACGCGAGACATCACCGCCGCGCACACCATCGGGGCCGGAGCCACGGGCGATCTTGTCGATCTCGTCCAGGAAGACGATGCCATTGTTCTCGACATGGCGCACCGCGTCACGCACCAGCGCCTCGTCATCCAGCAGCTTGTCCGCCTCCTCGCGTTGCATCGCCTCGCGCGCGGCGGCGACGCTCATCTTGCGCGGCTTCGCCCCCTTGCCGAACATTTTCGCAAGTTGCTCCTGCATGCCCTGCATCCCCGGCGGCATGCCCGGCATGTCCAGCATGCCGATCGGGCTGGCCGCGGGCTCGCTCACCTGCACCTCGATCTCGCGGGACTCGATTTCGCCGGCGCGCAGCATTTTCCGGAATTTCATCCGGGTCTCGCCCGAGGCGCCTTCGCCCACCAATGCGGTCAGCAGGCGTTCCTCGGCCGCGAGTTCGGCGCGGGCCTGCACACCCTTTCGCGCCGCATCGCGAAGCTGCGCGATGGCCACCTCCAGCAGGTCGCGAATGATACTGTCCACGTCGCGGCCGACATAGCCGACCTCGGTGAACTTCGTCGCCTCGACCTTGATGAAGGGCGCATTGGCCAGCCTGGCCAGGCGCCGCGCGATCTCGGTCTTGCCGCAGCCGGTGGGGCCGATCATCAGGATGTTCTTCGGCACCACCTCGCCCTGCATCGCCTCGGGCAGTTGCTGCCGGCGCCAGCGGTTGCGCAGGGCGATGGCCACCGCGCGCTTGGCGTCGTTCTGGCCGACGATGTAGCGGTCGAGTTCGCTCACGATCTCCCGCGGCGACAGGTTCACGGTGTCCATCACAGCGTCTCCAGCACGAAATTGCCATTGGTATAGACGCAGATGCTCGCCGCCACGCCCATCGCGCGGCGCGCGGTCTCCTCGGCGGTGAGACCATCGACCCCCATCAGCGCGCGCGCCGCCGCCAGCGCGAAATTGCCGCCCGAGCCGATGCCGATCACGCTATCCTCAGGCTCAAGCACATCGCCCTGCCCGGTCAGCAGCAGCGAGCGGTCCTTATCCGCCACCGCCAGCAGCGCCTCCAGGCGGCGCAGATAGCGGTCGGTCCGCCAATCCTTGGCCAGCTCCACGCAGGCGCGCTCCAGCTGGTCGGGGAAGCGTTCCAGCTTCGCCTCAAGCCTTTCGAGCAAGGTGAAGGCATCGGCCGTGGCACCAGCAAAGCCGGTCAACACCGCGCCGCCGGCGATGCGGCGCACCTTCTTCGCATTGCCCTTCACCACGGTCTGGCCCATCGAGACCTGGCCATCGCCGGCCATGGCGACCTGCATCCGGCCATCAGGCCCCAGCCGTCGAACACAAAGGATGGTGGTTCCGTGCCATCCCAGCACATCTTGTGAATTCATCATGGCCGCGCATGTGGCGCGGGTTGGGCGGGCTTGCAACGCATGGCGGGCATGTGGCGCCAACGGCTTGAACGGTATATTTCAGTTCCATGGAAAACTGCTTCGTCGATGCCGGGGATTCGCTCCCGATCTACACCACCACCCATTGCCGCTATGACGGCGTCCCGGAACAGTTCCACGCCTATTGCCTGGCCTGCGCCTTCACCGGCCAGGCGCAGAGCTGGTTGCTGCTGCCCGGGGCGGGGGAGGATGGCGCCGTGACACTGGCCGGCGTCGTGCTGGGCCTGGGACGCGGGCCGGTGACGCCGTTCAGCTTCGGCGCCCTGGCCAATGCCCTGCCCGAGGGCACGATCTGGCATCTCGCCGAGCCTGCGCATATCCATGCCTATGCAGCGGTGCTGGGCTGGGGCATGGGGGCCTATCGCTACACCCGCTACAAGCTGCCGACGCGCGCCCCGGCCCGTCTGCGCCTGCCCGGTGCCGCGAGCGACCGGGCCGCGCTGGCCGAGCTGAATGCCATTCGCCAGGCGCGGGACCTGATCAATTCCCCGGCCAATGAACTCGGCCCGGCCGAACTGGCCGAGGCTGTGCAGGCCACCGCCCTGCGCCATGGCGCCAGCTTCCGGCTGATCGAGGGCGCCGCGTTGAGCGAGGGCTTCCCCGCCTTGCAGGCGGTGGGCGGCGCCAGCCCCAGGGCGCCCTGTGTTGCCGTGCTGGAATGGGGCGAGCCGGGTGCGCCGCTGCTCGCGCTCTGCGGCAAGGGGGTGTGCTTCGACACCGGCGGCCTCGACCTCAAGCCGCCCGCGGCGATGCTGCGGATGAAGAAGGACATGGGCGGCGCCGCGGTGATGCTGGCGCTGGCCGAATGCCTGATGGCCGCCCGCGCGCCCTGGCGCATCCTGCTGCTGGTGGGCGCGGTGGAGAATTCGGTCGGTGGCCAGGCCTTCCGCCCCGGCGATGTAATCGGGACCCGCGCCGGCCTCTCGGTCGAGATCGGCAATACGGATGCCGAGGGCCGGCTGGTGCTGGCCGACCTGCTGACCTTCGCCGGCGAGCACCGGCCGGCGCTGATCATCAATGGCGCGACGCTGACCGGCGCCGCGCGGGTGGCCCTGGGGCCGGACCTGCCGGCGCTCTTCGCCAATGACGACGCGCTGGCGGGCGCGCTGCTGCAGGGCGGCCTGGCCGCGCATGATCCGCTGTGGCGGCTGCCGCTGCATGATGGCTATGACAACTGGCTGGACAGCCCGGTGGCCGATCTGAACAACGTCTCGACAAAGCCGAGCGCCGGGGCGGTGGTCGCGGCGCTGTTCCTGCGGCGTTTCGTGCCTGCCGGCACGCCCTGGGCGCATCTCGACCTCTATGCCTGGAATGATTCGAACCGCGCGGGCCGGCCGGAGGGTGGCGAGGCGACGGGCCTGCGGGCACTTCAATCCGGTCTTGAAATTTACCGCGATTCCATCCGCTGATGCTGCAAACCCCGCAATCCAGGCCTCCAGCGGCTGCAAGCGCTTGCTGATGCAAGACTCTGTGGCGTCGGCATGAAAAAAATTTAATATAAATTTTGGCCAATACCTTTATCTCTGGCCTATAGCTTCCCACCTACGTGCCGATAGACCGTCCATGGTTGCTCCGCGTGCTGGCCCACCTTGCCGGGAGGGTTGTCCGCAAGCCCCGCGAAAGGAACGACGACGATGCCGGATACGCAAAAGGCCGACCAGTTGGTTGGCATCCTCAAGGATACTGTCGTGTCGCTGGTGCGTCGCGACGGCCCCGACCTGTCGGCCCGCCAGCTCGGCGTGTTCCTGACCGTTTACCTGGCGGAAGGCCCGCACACCGTGCGCGGCCTCGCAAGCGCGCTGAACGTCTCCAAGCCCGCGATCACCCGCGCGCTGGATCGCCTGGGCGAACTCGACCTCGCCCGCCGCAAGCTCGACCCGATGGACCGCCGCAGCGTGCTGGTACAGCGCACCGTCACCGGCGCCGCATTGCTGCGTGACCTCAGCCAGACAATGGCGACGGCCGAGGGCAAGATCGCCGCACCGGTCGAGCATGTCGTGGCCGAATTCGCCGAGGAAAGCCGCCGCGCCGGCTGAGGCCGGCCGGGGTATCCTGAGGGGGCCTGCCGGCTTCTGGCGGCTACCCGATTCTGCCCGCCTCGCCCGGCGCCAGCCAGGCGAGTGCTCCACCCACGAGCACCGCGACCAGGGCCGGCGCCTCGGCCCCACCGCGCACCAGCAGCGCATCGCCGCGCATCCCTGGCAGCAGGCCACCACGATCGGGCAACCGCAGCGCCTCGGCCGGATTGGCCGAGACCAGCGCCCAAGCCCCAGCCACATCCATCACACCCCGCCGCAGCATCACGAAGGGCGCCTCGAACAGGGCGGGCCAGTGATAGTCGCTCGCCAGCACCGTCACCAGGCCGCGCTCGGCCAGCGGCGCGGCAGAGGCCCAGCCCATATGGCTGCCGCCGCGCACCACATTGGGCGCGCCCATCACGACATGCTCGCCATGCCCACGGGCATCCGCGGCCACCGCCTCGGTGATCGGGAATTCGCAGATGCCGGCACCCAGCGCACGGAACTCGGCGCGTTGCGCGACATCGGGGTCGTCATGGCTCAGCATCGGGATGGCGGCGGCGCGGGCGGCCTCGGCCAGCTGCGCGCGGGCCGCCGGCACGCCGGGGCGGCTGGCCATGGCGGTATCGACCAGAGCGCGAAAATCCGCATCCGAAACGCCGGCCCGGCCGGCATATTTCGCCAGGCTCATCGGGTCCGCGACCTTCTTCGCGATGGCTGGCGTGTGGTCGTTGTAGCCCAGCAGATGCACCTCCCCCGCCGCGATCGCGACCAGCGCGTCATCCAGCGCGCCGAGATTATCGGCCTCGAAGCGCAGATGCACCCGCATGTCGGGGCTTTGCGGACGCGGCGCGGCCAGCAGCGCCTGGAACATCTCGCGCGAGCGCAGCCCCGGCTCCCAGGACAGCGTGACGCCAAGATAGGCGGTGGTGATGCCGGCCGCCAGCAGCTGCGCCGCCGTGTCGCGCCAGGCCAGCGTCGGGCCGAAGCCCACCCCGGGGCGCGGCTGCAGGGCGCGCTCATGCGCGTCGCCATGAATGTCGACGATGCCGGGCAGCACCCAGCAATCCCTGGCATCGAGCCGCCGCGCCGCCGGCGCCGCAGCCTTGGCCACCAGCCCGCCCGTGACGGCAAGCGGGCCCGACTCCAGCCCGGCCGGGCCCAGCACCTGGCCGCCCTCGATCAACCAATCCATCAGATCCCCTCCACCACAAGCTGCGTGCGCCCCGCGGCATAGCGGGTGAATGTCACGTCCACGGCAACCCCCTCGGGATCGACATTCACCGCCTCAGCCAGCAGCACCGGCCGGGTGCGGGCCTGGCCGAGCAGCTCCGCCTCCTCGGGCGTTGGCATGCGCGCGGTGATGCGGGTGACCTGGCGCCGGTAATCCGGCACGCCGCTGGCCGCCAGCGCCGCGGTGATCGAGGGGTTTTCCGACAGCAGCGCCGCGATGCGGGAGAAGCGATGGGCGGGAAAATGATGCTGCCCCAGCAGGATGGGCCGGCCATTGGCGAAGCCCAGGCGCTCGGCCACCACCACGCCGCGGCCGCGCCGGATCTTCAGCAGCTCGGCCACCCGACCCTCCGCCTGGATCTCGCCCAGGCGGATGATCCGCCCCGATGGCTCGCGCGATTGCGCCCGGATGATCTCGGAAAACCGGGTGCGGCTGCCCAGCGGATACTCCACCACCTCCTCGGCCACGAAGGAGCCGCGCCCCTGCTCGACGCGCACCAGGCCGCGGCTGGCCATCTCCTCCATGGCGCGGCGGATGGTGTGGCGGTTGACCCGGAAGCCCTGCGCCAGATCGGCCTCGGTCGGCAGCCGGGCGCCCGCGGCGAGGCGGCCGGCAGTGATCTCGCCTTCGATCCGCGAGACGATCTGGCGCCACAGTGAGACACCATCGCCGCGCGGCAGCGGCGCGGCCAGGGCCGTCATCGAATCTTCAACCAAGGAGGCACCCTTTCCATGGGATCATCCGGTTGACGGTAGAGGAGTGGCCATGGGATTGTCTAGACATCCCGATGACCTTGCCCATGAAAACCCTGGATACCTCGCCCCCGACCGCCGCGCACGGTGACGACCCATCCTCCGGCCAGGCGCCGCGCCGGCGCTGGATGGCGGTGCTCGCCCGCATGCCTGCGGCGGCGATGCGCCCGCATGTGCCCGGGCTGCCGCCATACCGCGCCCTGCGCGGGCCCGAGATCGGGCTGGTCATGCTGCGCGGCCGCATGGGCGGCGATGGCGCGCCCTTCAACCTGACGGAGGCCACCGTCACCCGCTGCACCGTCGAGATGGCGGGGCGCATGGGCCATGCGACCGTGCTGGGGCGTGATCTGGAACAGGCCGAGCTGGCTGCGGCGCTGGACGCCGCGCTGCAGGACCCCGCCTGGCACCCGGCACTGATGGCGGCCCTGATCGAACCCCAGGCGGTCGAGCAGGCCGGGCGCCGTGCCCGCGATGCCCGCCGCGCCGAGGCGACGCGGGTGCAGTTCTTCACCATGGCGACGATGCGATGATGACCCCAGGCTTCGCCAACCCCGTGCTGGGCGCGCAATCCAGCTTCCGCGCCATGTTGCACGCCCTCTCCCACCCCGGCCGCATCCTGGAACTGCCCGACGCGACCGATGCGCCGGCGCCGCTCTGCCCCGCCATGGGCGCGCTGGCCCTGGCGCTCTGCGATGCCGATACGCCGCTGTGGCATGACGGCGGGGCGGTGCTGGGCGCCTGGCTGCGCTTTCACACCGGCGCGCCGCTGGTGGCCGCGGGTGAGGCGCGCTTTCTGCTCGCCAGCGGTCGCCCGCCGGCGCTGGCCAGCCTGGCGCTGGGGAGCGACGAGGTGCCACAGGATGGCGCCACGCTCTTCCTGCAGGTCCAGGCGCTGGCGGCCGCGCCGGGTTGGCTGCTGACCGGCCCGGGTATTCAGAGCGCGACCGCGCTGCATGTGCCCGGCGCGCCGGAGGGCTTCGTGGCCGAGCGTGCGGCCCTGGCCGGTCTCTTCCCGCGCGGGCTGGACATCATCCTTTGCGCCGGGCGGCATATCGCGGGGCTGCCGCGCACCACAACCATCCGGGAGCACGGTTGATGTATGTCTCGGTCAAGGGCGGCGAAACCGCCATCGGCCATGCCCATGCCTGGCTCGCCGAGGCCCGCCGCGGCGAGCCCACGCTCCCCGAGCTGGCAACGGCGCAGATCGAGCAGCAGCTCAGCCTCGCCGTCGATCGGGTGATGGCCGAGGGCGCCTGCGCCGATCGTGGCCTGGCGGCGCTCGCGCTCAAGCAATCGCGCGGCGACAGCACCGAGGCCGCCTTCCTGCTGCGCGCCTATCGCACCACCCTGCCCCGCTTCGGCTATGCCCTGCCGGTGGATACCGGCGCCATGGCGATCCATCGCCGCATCTCCTCCACCTACAAGGACCTTCCCGGCGGCCAGGTGCTGGGGCCGACGTTTGACTACACCCACCGCCTGCTGGATTTCGCCCTCGAGGCCGAAGGAATCCCACCGCCGCCGGCGCCCGAGGCCGCGGAAGAGGCACAGCGCATGCCGCAGGTCACCACCATCCTGGCGCAGGAGGGGCTGATGGCCCCCGAGGCCACCTCCAACGCCGAACCGCCGGACATCACCCGCGAGCCGCTGGCCTTTCCGGCCGACCGGGCGCTGCGGCTTCAGGCCATGGCGCGGGGCGATGAGGGGTTCCTCCTGTCGCTCGGCTATTCCACCCAGCGCGGCTATGGCAATGCCCACCCCTTCGTGGGCGAGATCCGCATGGGCGAGGTCACCGTCGAGATCGAGCCGGCCGAGCTCGGCTTCGCCATCGATATCGGCGACATCATGGTCACCGAATGCCAGATGGTGAACCAATTCGCCGGCACGGCGAGCGCGCCGCCGCAATTCACCCGCGGCTATGGCCTGGTGGTCGGCCAGAACGAACGCAAGGCCATGGCGATGTCACTCGTCGACCGCGCGCTGCGCGCCCCCGAGCTGGGCGAGGACGCCACCGCGCCGGCGCAGGACCCCGAATTCGTCCTCTACCATTGCGACAATGTGGAGAGCACCGGCTTCGTGGAACACCTGAAACTCCCGCATTACGTCGATTTCCAGAGCGAACTGGAAAAAATCCGCGCCATCCGCGCACGCTGGTTCGCGGAGCGCGCGGAATGAACGCCCAGCCCCGATCGGCGGAGGGCGAGGCCGGGAGGCGTGAATTGGTGCCGCAGCAACTCACCGGCTATAATTTCGGCTATCTCGACGAGGCGACGAAGCGGATGATCCGCCGCGCCTTGCTCAAGGCGGTCTGCATTCCCGGCCACCAGGTGCCTTTTGGCGCGCGCGAAATGCCCTTGCCCTATGGCTGGGGCACCGGCGGCATCCAGGTCACCGCCGCGGTGCTGGGGCCGGCCGATGTGCTGAAGGTGATCGACCAGGGTGCGGACGACACCACCAACGCCGTCTCCATCCGCCGCTTTTTCGCCCGCGTGGCCGGCGTCGCCACCACCGAAAGCACGCGCGAGGCGACGATCATCCAGACCCGCCATCGCATCCCCGAGACGCCGCTCGCCGAGGGCCAGATCCTGGTCTACCAGGTGCCGATGCCCGAGCCGCTGTTCAAGCTGGAGCCCCGCGTGGCAGAGAGCACGAAGCTGCACGCGCTGGCCGATTACGGCCTGATGCAGGTCAAGCTCTACGAGGACATCGCGCGCCAGGGCGAGGTGGGCACGAGCTACAACCACCCCGTCATGGTCAATCACCGCTACCTCATGTCGCCATCACCGATTCCCGCCTTCGACAATCCGAAGATGCACATGAATGCCGGGCTGCAATTGTTCGGCGCCGGGCGCGAGAAGCGGATTTACGCGGTGCCGCCCTATACCGATGTGCGCAGCCTCGATTTCGAGGATCACCCCTTCAAGGCGGTGCGCGCGCCGCATGCCTGCGCGATCTGCGGCAGCGCGGAGAGCTACCTCGACGAGGTCATCACCGATGATCAGGGCGGGCGGATGCATGTCTGCTCGGACACCGATTATTGTTCCTCCAGGCCGCCCCAAGGGGACGTGACTTGAGCGCGCTGCTGGAGGCGGCCGGCCTGAATCTGCGTTTCGGCGCGGTGCGCGCGCTCGATGACGTGGCGATCTCGATCTGGCCGGGCGAGGTGGTGGCGATCGTGGGCGAGAGCGGCTCGGGCAAATCATCCCTGCTGCGGGTGCTGGCGGGGATGCAGCGGGCCGATGCGGGGGTGGTGTTCTACCGTGATGCTGCCGGTGCGACGCACAGCATCCTCGACGCCTCGGACGCCGCCCTGCGTCGGCTGATGCGCAGCGATTGGGGTTTTGTCCATCAGAACGCGCGCGACGCGCTGCGCATGGAGATCTCCGCCGGCGGCAATGTGGGCGAGCGGCTGATGGCGGCGGGCAACCGGCATTACGGCCATATCCGCGAGGTCGCCGCGCATTGGCTGGAACGGGTGGAAATGGACCCCGCGCGCATCGATGAATCGCCCAAAAACTTCTCCGGCGGCATGCAACAACGGCTGCAGATCGCCCGGACCCTGGTGACCAACCCCCGCCTGGTTTTCATGGATGAACCGACCGGCGGGCTCGATGTCTCCGTGCAGGCCCGGCTGCTCGATCTCATCCGCGGGCTGGTGGCCGATCTGGGGCTGGCGGTGCTGCTGGTGACCCATGACATCGCGGCCGCGCGGCTGCTCGCGCATCGCATCGTGGTGATGCGCAACGGCGCGGTGGTGGAGGAAGGCCTGACCGATCGCGTGCTTGACGACCCGCAGCACCCCTATACGCAGTTGCTCGTCTCCTCGGTGCTGGCGGCATGATGGCCACCGATTCACGCCTTCGGGCATCCGCCCTCCAGCGATCGGTGGCGGCATGACCGTCCTGCAAGCCGAAGGGATACAGAAATCCTTCACCCTGCATCTCCAGGGCGGCATCGGCATCGCCGTGCTGCGCGATGTCGCGCTCACGCTGCGGGCCGGGGAATGCGTGGCGCTGGCCGGGCCTTCCGGCGCGGGGAAGTCCACCTTCATGCGCTGCCTCTACGGCAATTACGGCTGCGATGGCGGCAGCATCCATCTTCGCCACCACGGCGCGATGCTCGACATCGCGCAGGCCGATGCGCGCGTGATGCGCGAGGTCCGGCGCGACACCATGGGCTATGTCAGCCAGTTCCTGCGCGTCATCCCGCGTGTCTCCAGCCTCGACATCGTGGCCGAGCCCATGCGCGCCCGCGGCGTGCCGGCAGGGGAGGCCCGCACCCGTGCGGCGGCGCTGCTCACCCGCCTCAACATGCCCGCCGCGCTGCATGGCCTGCCGCCCGCCACCTTCTCGGGCGGCGAGCAGCAGCGGGTGAACCTCGCCCGCGGCTTTGCCGCCGCCCATCCCGTCCTGCTGCTCGACGAGCCCACCGCCAGCCTCGATTCCGGCAATGCCGCGGTGGTGATCGCGCTCATCGAAGAGGCGAAGGCCGCCGGCCAGGCCATCATCGGCATCTTCCACGATCTGCCCGTGCGCGACCGCGTGGCCGATCGCCTGCTGCACATCGAACCCGTATACGAGCCCGCATGATGCCAGAGACCATCCTGACCAATGCCCGCATCATCCTCAGCGATGACGTCATCCACGGCACCGTGGTGCTGCGCGGCGGCATCATCGCCGAGGTGCAGCCCGGCCGCAGCCACGCCGCCTCGGCCGAGGATTGCGAGGGCGACGACATCATCCCCGGCCTCGTCGATGTCCATACCGACAATCTGGAGCGCCAGGTCCAGCCGCGCGCCAATGCCCGCTGGCCCAGCCGCAGCGCCTTCCTCGCCCATGACGCGCAATGCGCCGCGGCCGGCGTCACCACGGTGCTGGATGCGCTGTGCCTGGGTGACCTCGGCTTCGAACAGGGCCGCGATCAGACCTTTGCGGAGGGCGTGCGCGATCTCACCGAAATGCACGCCTCCGGCCTGATGAAATCCGAGCACCTGCTGCATCTGCGCTGCGAATTGCCTGGCGAGGACATGCCCCGGCTGCTCGATCCGGTGGCCGACCACCCGCTGGTGGCGATGGTCTCGATCATGGATCACTCGCCCGGCGTCGGCCAGTACCGCGACATCTCACGCTACATCGCCATGCGCGTGCGGCAGACCAACTGGAGCGAGCCGGAGGTGATGGCCCGCATCGCCGAGCTGCGCGAGAAGCGCGAGCGGGTCGTGCCCCGCCAGCGGCAATGGGTGCTGGACCGCCTGGCCCATCGCGACCTGCCGCTGGCCAGCCATGATGACGAAAGTGCCGAGCAGATCGCGGCCCATGCCGCGCTCGGCATCCGGATCAGCGAATTCCCCGTCACCATGGAGGCGGCGCTGGCGGCGCGCGACATGGCAGTGGCGGTGATCGGCGGCGCGCCCAATATCGTTCGCGGCGGCAGCCATTCCGGCAATGTCTCGGTCATGGAGATCGTGCGCGCGGGGGCGGTGGACACCATCGCGTCGGACTATGTGCCGGCCGCGATGATCGAGGCCGCCTATGCCTGCGAGGCCGCGATGGGCCTGCCGGCCGCCATCGC
The DNA here is from genome assembly GCA_964395305.1 of uncultured Rubritepida sp. Taxonomy (GTDB): domain Bacteria; phylum Pseudomonadota; class Alphaproteobacteria; order Acetobacterales; family Acetobacteraceae; genus Rhodovarius. The sequence continues at coordinate 6,369 of CAYNBM010000036.1, read as the reverse complement.
CACCATCACCGCCAATCCCGCGCGGATGTGCCGCATGGCCGATCGCGGCCGGATCGCGGCCGGGCTGCGGGCCGATATCGTTCAACTGCGCCACCACGCCGGCCTGCCCTTCGTGCGGCGCGTCTGGCGCGAGGGCATGCGCGTCGCATGATGCGCGCGGCGGTCTATTGGGCGCCCGAGATCGCCGACCCGCTGCACGCGCTGGGCAGCCAATGGCTCGGCCGCGATGCCGAGACGGCGGCGGCGCTGCCCCAGCCCGACCTGCCGGGCATCGCCGAGCTCACCGCCGATGCCCGCGGCTACGGCCTGCATGCCACGCTCAAGCCGCCCTTCCGCCTGACCAAACCCTATGGCCTGCTGCGCGACGCGGTGGCCGCACTGGCCGAGGCCACCCGGCCCTTCGCCCTGCCGCCGCTGGCGATCCGGGACCTCAAGGGCTTTCTGGCGCTGCGGGAGACGACACATTGCCCGCCGCTGCACGCGCTTGCCGATGCCTGCGTGACCGGGCTGGACGAATTCCGCGCCCCGCCTGACCAGGCCGAGCTGGACCGCCGCCGCAAGGCACCGCTCTCACCGGCGCATGAGGCGCTGCTGGCGGCATGGGGCTACCCCTATGTGCTGGCGCAATGGCAGTTCCATGTCAGCCTGACCCGGCGGCTGAACGCGGCCGAGCGCGACGCCATCCTGCCCGCCCTGCATCACCATTTCGGCGATGTCCCCGCCAATCCGCGCCTGGTGACCGAAATCTGCCTTTTCACCCAGGCCGGTCCTGGCGCACCCTTCCTCATCGCTGAACGTCTGCCCCTGAAAGGCACCGCATGATCCGCACGATGGAGGAGCTGGAAGCGCTCTACGGCACGCCCAATGATTCCAGCCTGCGCAAGGTGGCCCATCGCATCACGCCGGATTACGCCAGGATCATTGCGGCGGCGCCTTTCTGCGCCCTGGCGACGGTGGGGCCCGAGGGGCTGGATTGTTCGCCGCGCGGCGATGCGCATGGGCTGGTCCGCATCCAGGACGAGACGACATTGCTGCTGCCGGACCGGCGCGGCAACAACCGGATCGACAGCCTGCGCAACATCATCCGCGACCCGCGGGTGGCGCTGATGTTCCTCATCCCCGGCAGCGGCAATGCGCTGCGGATCAATGGCCAGGCGCATCTCACCGCCGATGCGTCATTGCTGGACAGTTTTTCGGTGGAAGGTGCCAGGCCGCGCAGCGTCACCGTCGTGACCGTGCAGGAGGTGTATTTTCAATGTGCCCGGGCCATTATCCGCGCCGGGCTGTGGGATGCCGCCAGCCAAAGCCGGGCCGAGGGCCTGCCCACGCCCGGACAAATCCTGGCCTGCATGACAGCGGGCGAGGTGGGCGGTGAGGCCTATGATCGCGAGTGGCCGGAGCGGGCGCGCGCCAGCATGTGGTGACACGGCGGCGCGAACGGGTTACGCCCGCTACACCCACGGGAGCACCAAGATGCCGCGTTTCGCCGCCAATATTTCAATGATGTTCAATGAATTGCCGTTTCTCGACCGCTTCGCCGCAGCGCGGGCGGCGGGTTTCGAGGCGGTGGAGTTCCTCTTTCCCTATGATTTCCCCGCAGCCGAGATCGCCATGCGGCTCAAGGACAATGGCCTGAGCCAGGTGCTGTTCAACGCGCCACCGGGGGATTGGGCGAATGGCGAGCGTGGCATGGCCTGCATCCCCGGCCGCCAGCAGGAGTTCCGCGACGGCATCATGAAGGCGCTGGATTATGCCGGCGCGCTGGGCTGCCCGCGGCTGCATGTGATGGCCGGCATGATGCCCGCTGGCGTGTCGCAAGGCACCCTGACCTGCCTTTACGCCATCAACCTCGCCTGGGCGGCCGAAAAGGCCATCGCACAGGGCGTGACCTGCGTGATCGAGCCGATCAACCAGCGCGACATGCCGGGCTACGCCCTGACCGGCACGGCCAATGCGGTGGCGGTGATCGAGGCGGTGGGGCCGGAACGGCTCGGCCTGCAATTCGACCTCTACCACACCCAGATCACCGAGGGTGACCTGGTGCCGCGGGCCAAGGCCTTGCTGCCCTATATCGCGCATATGCAGGTGGCCGACACGCCCGGGCGGAACGAGCCCGGCACGGGCGAGGTGAACTGGCCCTTCGTGTTCAAGGAAATCGACGCCATGGGGTTTCGCGGCTGGATCGGCTGCGAATATCGGCCGGCGGGCGACACCGTGGCCGGGCTCGGCTGGTACGCACCCTACAGGATTGGAGCATAAACACATGAAAATCGGTTTCATTGGCCTGGGCATCATGGGCCTTCCCATGGCGGAGAATCTTCTCAAGGCCGGCCATTCGGTGGCGGTGCCCGAGCGCGCTTCGCTGAAGCCCGAGGCGCGGGAAAAATTCACCGTGCTGGCGGACGCGACCGCCGTGGCCGCCGCCTCCGAGGTCATCATCCTGATGGTGCCCGACACCCCCGATGTGGAGCGCGCGCTGTTCGGTGCCGGCGGCGTGGCGGCCGGGCTTTCCGCCGGCAAGCTGGTGATCGACATGTCCTCGATCTCGCCCACCGCGACGAAGGATTTCGCCGCGAAGATCAATGCCCTGGGCTGCGACTATATCGACGCCCCGGTCTCGGGCGGTGAGATCGGCGCGAAGAACGCCGCACTCACCATCATGATCGGCGGCCCGCAGGCGGCCTTCGACCGCGCCCTGCCGCTGTTCCAGGCGATGGGCAAGAACATCACCCTGGTGGGCGAGAATGGCGCGGGCCAGGTGACCAAGGTGGCCAACCAGATCATCGTGGCGCTGAACATCGAGGCGGTGGCCGAGGCGCTGGTCTTTGCCTCCAAGGCCGGCGCTGACCCGGCGAAGGTGCGGGCCGCGCTGATGGGCGGCTTCGCCAATAGCCGCATTCTGGAGGTGCATGCCGAGCGGATGATCAACCGCACCTTCGCGCCCGGCTTCCGAATCGCTTTGCATCAGAAGGATTTGAACCTGGCGCTGCAATCGGCAAAGGAGTTGGGGGTGGCGCTGCCGAACACGGCCAGCGCGCAGCAGCTCTTCTCCGCCGTGGCGGCGATGGGCGGCGACCAGTTAGACCATTCCGGCATGATCCGCGCGTTGGAGACCCTGGCGGCACACGAGATCGGGTGACGTCATCGCGGCGGGCCGCATCGGCCCGTTACCCACTGAATTTGATGCTCAAGGGATTGTGAGGCCGTTTCGGTTCAGAATCCGGTAGGGAATTTGTGATCAAGCTCTGCTCGGTGAGATGGCCTCTCATCGAGTAGTCCGCTATATCAAAAATTGTACGTTCTGGAGGCTGGAATGAAATTTGCGGATGTCGGACAGCAGTTACGGGCCTATCGGCTCGAATCCGGCATGCGGGCGGAGGAAATCGCCGCGCGGCTGGGCGTGTCGCGCGCGGCGCTGTACCGCTACGAGAAGGGCGAGGTCATCAAGCTGGAGACGATCCGTCGTCTGGCCGAGTTGCTGAAGATTTCACCACTGTCGCTGCTGGGCATCGGGGTGGAATATTTTTCTCGCCCTACCGCCTATGCGGAAAGGCTGCGCAACCTCGAGGAACAGGCCGATCAGGTGTTGCAGATCGGCGGCCGGCTTTGCCAGCCCATCACCACCGAGGCATTCGACGGCGCGATGGCCGAGGTCTGGGCCGAGGCCGCTGAATCGGCACCCGACCGCGCCGTGGCCCAGGCCGCGATCGAACAGGCGACGCAAAGCCTGGCGCAGCGCAAGCGCAACTACCAGGCGCGCAGGCCGAATGTGATTGCCGTGCTCAGCGAATCGACGCTCCGCCGTATGCTCCGCGATGGCATTTCGGGCTCGGTTCAGATGCCCGAACGCACGCGCACCCGCAGCCGCGTGGCCGCGGCGGCCGAGGCTTTAAGCCTGGCCAGCATCATGGAAAGCTCGCCAATGGGGCTACAAATCGGCCTGACCCAGGGCCCGGAGCCTTCCGGCGCCTTTCGTATCCTGCGCGGCCGTGACCGCGCGCATGTCATCAGCAGTCCCTTCCCGGTCGATACACTGCCCTGGGTGAGCACGGGCGTCGCCTCGATCACCAGCGCCGATGACGCCGTGGCGGCGCATCAACGCGTGGCCGAGGCGGTGTGGCGCGATGCGCTGAAGGGGCTACAGGCCGCCGGGCGGCTTCGCGAGATGGTGTCGGAGGCGGAGCAACTGGCGCGCGGCGTGGTCTGAGGGGACCCATCCGGCCGGTGCCGCGAGCCCAGCCGGCTACTGCCTGCTGATCCCATTGGTTCTTCCTGTTCCGGGGCAGCAACCCATCCAACAGGGATGCTGGCTGGTCGGTGTTGCCGCGCAGGACATTGGCCAGGCAGCTTCGCGGCTGGAATGGTCCTTGCCACGGAATTGGAATGCACCGCGACACTTGACCTCTGAAGCTTGAGCCGGGCACAGGTCCAGCACCGGATGCTGACGTGGTGGCCGACCCGTCGTAGAGCCCGCGGGCCGAGGATACGCCGAGTTGTCAGCCCCGCCCCCGGGTTACCGGGAGGCCTCTCTCCGTTTGGCAACTGCCATCGTCCGGCTAAGGGGGGCTACGCTGCACTGGGAGCCCGACACCACCATGGCCACAGTCAGAGATTTTGCAGCACCATCACTATATTTTTAGTCGCGATCGAAATTTGCACAGAAAAATTTGTGCATTTCGATCAAAAACAAATTAAATTCAGCAAAAATTCGCAAATATATTCAAGACCTCCAGTCAGTACATCGGTTGAGGTGCGACCAGATTCCAACGGTCTCTGCGACCGCACTCCAGCGCTGGGACCCGGTCGCGAGCTGACGCGACCCTGAACTTCTCATGATGCTCTGCGCAAAATCTCAGTCATCCCTTCAATCGCGCGCTCGACTTCTGCCGCTTGAATTGCGGCAAGTGTCGTCTGATTTTCCGCCGATGCCTGCGCATAGGCAATTTCAATATCGGTCCACAGATCCTCCAGCCTTTCCATGTCAACAGACCGCTCCTGAGAAAGGTCATGGATCTGTGCCCAAAGCCGATCCAAAAGGCCTGCAAGGCGAAGTTGGCCCTTTTGAAATTGGCTGATGGTCTCCAGGACATCCTTTGGCGTGGTGCGGCCGTGGTGTGCTGCATTGATGGTCATGCTGGTTGCTCCTATCGCCTGTGAGCGCCGACAGATACGATGCAACTCTGAAAAGGCGCTTCGCCCCTCGCTGCAGCCTGCGCCAAAGCTCTGAGGGTGTTACGATCCGGCATCGCGGCGGGTAACAATGCGGCCATGGAAACCCTCCTGTTGCGGCCTATTTTCCTATCATAGGTTGCGTATTAGGTCAAGAACAAAATAGGAACATGATCAGGTGCGGCCTTGAAATGGGCCGGAGGAGAGGCGTGAAATTGTGCGGCAGCGAAAACTGCGCAGCACAGCGAAATTCTGCGGACTGGCGGAAGAGGTGCGACCGGCTGCAAACGCTGCCTCGCAGGTTTTTGCTCATCTTCAACGGTTGCCCGAGTGGATGCGCGAACCAGAGCGAAAAGCGGCGTAACGGTGCGAACCAGAGCGAAACTGGCGGAGGAGGTACTACCGGATGCGAACGGTCTCTGGCGACAAAGACAATAACAGATACTGGGCCCTCGCGGCGAAACCAAAAAATTACGCAAGTCCGATTACAGTCAAATTATTCTTGAAACGGTGCTAATCCGTGCCTGTAGCTGAGCGGCGCGCTGATGCGCGGAATGGTACTCGGTCGCGTTTGCTAGGCGAAGCGCGGCGTCGAGCAAAGGTTGTGCCGATTCATACTGTTCCCTCAGCGCATATATTTCGCATAGTGCCAACAGCAGCCGTGTGGTGCGTACCTGCATGTCGTTCGCACTGGCCAGCGCCAGCCCGCCCCCCGCCACGGAGGCCGCGGTCTTCAGGTCGCCGTCACGGATTTGAAGATCGGTGCGGATGATCGCGACTTCGCATTGCAACGCGGCGATTCCCATCTTCCGCCCGTAGCTTTCTGCCTCGTCCAGTTTGCGGTGCTGATCGCGCCGGACGGCAGCGCTGCTGCCCTTCTCATCGGTCTCGCGCAGATCCAGACGGATAAGAGCGAGGCTCACAAGGTGGCGGATATCCTCATGGTTGCCCTCGACCGCAAAGGTGTAGGCTTGGTCAAGTTGGCGGCGCGCCTTCGGGAGGTCCGGCGTGCCGCGGAGCATGTCGCCGTGGTGCCGCAGAATCCAGGCGCTCGCACGTGACCGTCGGAGGGGCTGCAATGCAGCGATGGCATCTTCGTAGCCCTGCCCCGCCTCGACTTTTCGGCCGCGCAGGTGCTGAACGAGCGTAAGCGTACGCTGACGGCTGCGGTTATCGGGGCTTGACGCGCGTCAGCCTCTG
>CAYNBM010000035.1:37459-44551 GCA_964395305.1 uncultured Rubritepida sp. | reverse complement strand
ATGGTCAGCGGCGTCGGTTGCGCGCGGACCGGTGCCGCCCAAAGCAACAGCGCGGCGAGGAGGCTGGAACGACGGATCAAGTGCGTTTTTCCATGTGCATGAAGCGGGGCTGGCGCGTGGCCATGCCGCTAAAACATGCTGTCAGAAGCGTCTTGCGGAATGGAAGCGAAATCGCGCCGCGTCGGGCTGGCTCATGACACCGGTGAGGGCCGGCCCGCATTGGGGAGGAACAGCTGCTCGCCATTGATCCGGCAGCCGGCGATGGATTGGTGGCCGGGATCGGAGAGGATCCAGTCGATGAAGCGCTGGCCCTCCACCGCCTTCACATGCGGGTGGCGGGTGGGCTGACCGGCATCACGCCGGTTTGGTCGAACAGCCTGGCATCGCCCTCGACCAGGATGCGAGGGCTTTGGCGGTTGCGGAAGGCCAGCCAGGTGCCGCAGTCGCTGAGGATATAGGCGTCCTGCGCCGCGGCGGTGTTCAGCGCGGGTGAAAATTCGCCGGCCAGCGCGTCGCCAGGGGCTCTGCGGCATGGCGGGAGAACCAGGGGGAGAAAGCCGGGTCCTCGCAGTAGAGGCTGTTCCAGCGCAACTGGAAATGGGCGAGTTCACGCCGGTGGCGCGGCAGCTCGGCGGGCGCGTCATCGGGCGAGCGGCTGGCGGATTCGTGGTGGATCAGCGTGGCGTGGGGCGTCCAGACGGTGGCGAAGCCCTGCTCCCCGCCGCGCAGGCAGAAATCAACGTCGTTATAGGCCACGGCGAAATGCGTGGCGTCGAAGCCGCCCAGCGCAGCCCAGCATGCCGCCGAGACCAGCATGCAGGCGCCGGTGACCGCGGAAAAATTCTGCCGGTGCCGCAGCCGGCCCTGGAGGCCGGGCGTGTCGCAAGGCCTGCCGGCATACCAATGCCGGCAGGCGCCATTCGGGCCGATGATCACCCCGGCATGCTGGATCGTCCGGTCGGGGTAGAGCAGCCGGGCGCCGACCACGCCGGTGCCCGGCAGGGCCAGGCAGGACAGCATCTCGGTCAGCCAATCGGGTTCGATCACCTCGATGTCGTTGTTCAGCAGCAACACCGGCCCCGGGGCGCCCAGCGCGCCCAGATTGACCAGGCGGGAGAAGTTGAACGGCCCCGGCGCCAGCAAATGGGTAATGGAGCCGGCCGCGGCATGGCGGCGCAGCAGGCGCAGCGCCGCCGGTTCGGTCGTGCCATTGTCGACCACCACGATGCGCAGCGCGCGATGCGCCGTGCCATGCAGCAGCCCGTCCAGGCAACGATCGAGCATGGCGGATTGATCGCGCGAGGGGATGATGATGGTGACCGGCGTATCCGGGTCCACCGCCGGCATGGCGGGGCTGGGCAGCGGCGGCGGCGCATCGGCCTCGGGGCGGCAGAAGGCGGGGAAGGCGATGTGGCGGATGGCGCGGGGCGGCAGCGTGGCGAGGGGCTGGTCCGCCACCGCGCGCCGCCGCAGCACGGCCTGGCCGATGTAATCCAGCTCGCGCAGCAGCACCGGGTTGATGGCGGGTTTGCAGAGAATGGCGGTCTCGGCGCCGTTGCCGTCGCGCAGGGCTTCGTCGGTGTAGAAGGCCTGGGCCCCCGGCGCCGCGGCGATGGCGTCGCTGAACAAGGCCAGCGCATCGGGGTGGAGGATATGGCCCTCGGGCAGGGTGATCACCCAATCGGCCTCGGGTACGGTCTCGCCCGGGCGGCGGATGGCGATGGCGGCGGGTGGCGCCTGGCCCTGGTGCCGCAGGGCGAAGCCGGGCCGGGCATTCTCCCGCACCTGCCGGTAATCCGAGGCTTCCAGCGGCATGGCCATGCCGAAGCGGGCGGGCAGGAAGCTGGTCTGCGGCGTGGCATGGGCGAGGTGGACGCGCAGCCCAGGCGCGGCGCCGATGCGGATGCGGCGGATGGCCAGCGGGTCGATCACCACCAGGCGGCAGGGGCCGTGCTGGTGTACCGGGCGCCACTCATTGCGCTGGAACCAGCCGCGGCCCTCATCCAGATGCACCGGGGGGGCCTGTCCCTCGGCCTCCAGCGTGATGCTCAGCGGGTGGGCGATGGCGGGCAGGTCGAGCACCAGGGGCTGTTCCTCCGGCCCCGGCGCGATGGCCTCGCCGCTGCGCAGCGCGGCCTCGGCGCGGGCGGGGCGCCTTTCGCCCGGGGGCTCGGGCAGCATGTGGTATAGGCTGAGTGCGGTGTATTCCCGCCTTGCCTCCTCGGCCCAATGCGGGTCGTCGAGGAGGGCCTCGAAGCACGCCATGCCGAGCAGGATCTTGCCATTGTTCTTTGCGACATGGCCGAGCTGCAGTGTGCCCTCGCTCAGGCCCCGGGCGGAGGCATAGGCCAGGATCGCGTCCTGGATGGCGCCAGCCTCGCGCAGCGCATGGCCCAGCATGATGGCGGCGTGCAGGTCGCAGGGGTGGTCGATGAGGTGGAGGCGGTACTGCCAGGCGGCGGCGAGCCAGGCGCGGTCCGTGAAAGCGGCTCGGGCACGATCCAGAGGGTGGGGGCTGTCATCGCTCATGCGGCGGTAAAGCGGCGCGGTGGCCACGGCGTCAAGGCAGGCATTCCGCGCGGCGCTGGGGCGCTGCGGTCCCGCCGGGCGGCCAGGGATGAGACCAGCCTTACCAGGCGTTTCCGGGCGAGATCAGCAACGCCGTCACGGGTTTTGCGGGCAGTGTGGGCATCATTTCAACCTGGGATTGAGCGAAGGTCACGGTGCGTTGCTGAATGCAACCGAATGTCGTGCGCGTCACGAAACGATCACCGGTTTTCGGCCCCGGCGTCATCGGCACGTCATCGAAACTATCGCAAATTGAGGCACCGCGGTCATCCCGCGCAGCAATCTAAGGAAGCAAGCATGTCCGGCACAACTGGCCCCTCCTCCTCACTCACGCCCACGCTCGTCGCGGTCGAACCCAATGTCAGCTTCACCTCGATCATCTCGGCCGGCGACGCCGTTGCCGGCTCGGTCCGCACCGGTGGCGCGCCCTGGCGCTTCGTCGGCGTGCCCGACGGCCTGGGCGCCTTCGACAATGGCGACGGCACGGCGACCATCCTGGTCAACCACGAGATCGGCAACACCGCCGGCGTGGTTCGGGCGCATGGCTCGGTCGGCTCCTTCGTTAGCGCGCTGACGGTGAACAAGACCACGCTCGCGGTGACCGCGGCCCGTGACCTCGCCACCACCAACTTCTCCTGGGACGCGACGGCCAATGGCGGCAATGGCGGTTATGTCCAGCAGACCACCGCCTGGGCGCGGTTCTGCTCGGGCGACCTGCCGAACGTGCAGGCCTTTTTCGACGCCGCGACGGGCCTGGGCACCACCGAGCGCATCTACATGACCGGCGAGGAGACGGGTGCCGAGGGCCGTGGCTACGCCTTTGTCGTGACCGGCAGCGAAGCCGGCCGTGCCTATGAGCTGCCGCGCATGGGCAACCTCTCCTTCGAGAACATCGTCGCCTCGCCCAATTCCGGCGCCAGGACCGTCGCCATTTCGACCGACGACACCACCCCGGGCCAGGTCTATGTCTATGTCGGCGACAAGCAGGCGACCGGTTCGACCATCGACCGCGCCGGCCTGACCAATGGCCAGCTCTATGGCATCAATGCCGGCTTCACGCTGGAAACCAACGCCACCACGCCGCTGACCGGTAACTTCACCCTGGCCTCGCTGGGCAACGTCCAGCAGAACACCGGCGCGCAGCTTGAAACCGCCTCCGACGCCCTCGGCGTGACCGAATGGCTCCGCCCCGAGGACGGCGCCTGGGACACGCTGAACCCGAACCGTTTCTATTTCGTCACCACCAACAACGCGACCAGCCCGTCGCGCCTCTGGGCGCTGGACTTCACCGATGTACGGAACCCGACGCTGGGCGGCCGCTTCACCGCCCTGCTGGACGGCACTGAGGGCCAGGTGATGCTGGACAACCTGACGGTCGCCGCCGACGGCACCGTCTTCATGGTGGAAGACCCGGGCAACAACCCGCGCAGCGCCAAGACCTGGGCCTACCTGCCCGGCTCCGACCGGCTGGTCGAAGTGGCGGAACATGGCGCGCGCAACGGCAGCCCGACCACCGCCGCCACCGCGCCCTTCACCCAGGACGAGGAAGCCTCGGGCATCATCGACGTCACCACCATCTTCGGTGACGCCAACCGCCTGGCCTTCCTGGTCGATGACCAGCAGCACTACGCCTTCGGCGCGGCCGGCAGCGCCGACCGCACCGAGATCGTCGAAGGCGGCCAGTTGCTGCTGATGTATGTCGCACGGCCGCAGAATGGCGGCGCCGGCAGCGACAGGATCAGGGGCAGCTGGGGCGACGACCAGCTCAATGGCGACGCCGGCCGTGATCGCATGTGGGGTGGTGCGGGCAACGACGTCCTCCGGGGCGATGGCGGCAACGACATCATCGAGGGCGGCCGCGGCAGCGACTTCATCGATGGCGGCCTGGGCAATGACTGGGCCGTGCTGTCGGGCAACCGCGCCGCCTTCACCATCACGGTGAACAGCGATGGCAGCCGCTCCATGGTCAATGGCGCGAACCGCGAGACGTTGGTGGGCATCGAGCGCGTGAGATATGACGATGCCACGACCTTCTTCGACTATGCCGGCAATGCCGGCATCGTGCACCGCATGTACGACACCATGTTCAACCGCGTGGGCGATGCCCAGGGCATGGGGAACTGGGTGGAGACCGCGGATGCCGGCACGAGCGCGCAGGCCCTGGCCGCACGCTTCCTGATGGGCGCAGAGGCGGCGGGGCTGAACGCCCTGACCACCGGGCAGTACATCAGCGCGCTCTACACCAACGCGCTGGGCCGCACGGCTTCGGCCGGCGAGGTGACGTTCTGGACGGGCGTTGCGAACGGCGCCGGTGGCCGCGCCGAAGTGGCCTTCGGCATCAGCGAGAGCGCCGAGCATTTCGCCCTGCTCAACCCGGGCGCGGCCGGCCTGACCTTCGGCGTCCAGGCCTTCATCGACCTGGGCTGACAACGGAAAAGGGGGCCGCGAGGCCCCCGTCCACCGCAACGCAAAGGCGCGACCCCGGTAGGGGTCGCGCCTTTGTCGTTTCAGTACATGTGCTGGCCGCCATTGATCGACAGGGTCGAGCCGGTGACGAAATCGGCGTCATCGGCGGTCAGGAAGACCACGCCGCGGGCGATATCCTCCGCCGTGCCGAGCCGGCCGCGCGGGATGCGGGCAATGATCTTTTCCAGCACATCGGGCGGCACCGCGCGCACCATTTCCGTGTCCACATAGCCCGGGGCAATGGCGTTCACGGTGATCTGGTTGCGCGCCCCTTCCTGCGCCAGGGCCTTGGTGAAGCCATGGATGCCCGATTTGGCGGCGGCGTAGTTCACCTGACCGAGCTGCCCGGCCTGGCCGTTGATCGAGCCGATGTTCACGATGCGGCCGAATTTGCGGCCGCTCATGCCATCCCACACCGCCTTGCAAGTGTTGTAGCAGCTGCCGAGGTTCGTATCGATCACGTCGTCCCACATCTGCCGCGTCAGCTTGCGCATCATCGCGTCGCGGGTGATGCCGGCATTGTTGACGAGGATATCGATCGGCCCGTGATCGGCTTCGATCTGGGCGATGGCGGTGGTGACGGCGGCGAAATCGCCGACATCGAATTTGTAGCAGGGGATGCCCGTGCGTTCTGTGAAGGCGGCGGCGGCGGCGTCATTGCCGGCATAGCTGGCCACCACCTTGCGACCGGCGGCCTGCAAAGCCTCGCTGATGGCGGCACCGATGCCGCGTTGCCCACCCGTGACCAAAGCCAAACGTGCCATATGTTTCCAACCCTCCCTCGATGGGCCTTGGGTGCCATGCATCGCGGTGCAGCATCAAGGGGCTATTTCCGGCGCAGCTTGAACAGCGCCTGTTCGCCGAACAAATTGGCAAGCCTGGCGGAACGGCGCCAGGGCGATTTCAGCCCCTCATCATCCGCCGCCAGCCATTCCTCCACCACATAGCCGTCCTTCGCGCAGAGCTCGAAGAAGTCGCGGATGGTGCAGGGGTGGATGTTGGGGGTTTCGTACCAGCCGCGGTCCCAGGTCTTGGTCATCGGCATGCGGCCGGACAGCAGCAGCTGCATGCGCACCGCCCAATGGCCGAAATTGGGGAAGGAGACGATGGCGTGCTGGCCGATGCGCAGCATCTGGCGCAGCACCTCGCGCGGTTTTTCCACCGCCTGCAGCGTGCGGGAGAGGATGACGAAATCGAAGGCGCCATCGGGGTAGAAGGCCAGGTCGTTATCGGCATCGCCATGGATGACGGCCTGGCCGGCGGCAACCGCGCGGGTGGCTTCGGCCATGTCGATCTCGATGCCGCGGGCATCGGCGTTCTTGGCCAGTGCCAGGTACTCCAGAAGCGCGCCATCGCCGCAGCCGATATCGAGCACGCGGGCACCGGGGGTGATCATCTCGGAGATCAGGCGCAGGTCGACGCGCATGTTTTTCGCGACGTACTGGATGGGGGTGTCGGGCATCAGACCCCCAAGGCCCTGGCGGCACCCGCCACAAACCCGCCCAGCGCCGCATGAAACTCCGGCTCGTCCAACAAAAACGCGTCATGCCCCTTGTCCGACTTGATCTCGACAAAGCTCACCCGCGCCGCAGCCGCGTTCATCGCCCGCACCAGCGCCCGGCTCTCGCTCGTCGGGAACAGCCAGTCCGACGAAAAGCTGGCCACGAAGAACCGCGTGGGCGTGCGCAGGAAGGCCTGGCCCAGCGAGCCATGCTCGGCCGAGAGATCGAAATAATCCATCGCCCGGGTGATGGTCAGATAGGAATTCGCATCGAACCGCCGCACGAAGCTGGAGCCCTGGTAGCGCAGGTAGCTCTGCACCTCGAAGACATCCTCCAGGAACGTCACAGCATTCGCGCCGCGCAGTTTTCTGCCGAATTTGCGCGTGAGCGCCTCCTCCGACAGGTAGGTGATATGCGCCACCATCCGCGCCACGCTCAGCCCCTGGGCCGGGATGCGCCCGTGTTCCCAGTAGCGGCCGGAGAAATAATCCGGGTCGGAATGGATCGCCGCGCGGCCGACCTCATGGAAGGCGATGTTCTGGGCCGAATGATGCGA
>CAYNBM010000035.1:0-37359 GCA_964395305.1 uncultured Rubritepida sp. | reverse complement strand
GTCAGCGGCTGGGTTTCCGCCACATACTGGTCCCCGGTCAGCGCATGGCAAACCATCACTGCGTTGCTGCGCGCAGCGTTCAGCCGGCCATAGGTGCGAAAGGCGACGGTCAGCGGCGCCAGCGGGACGCCGCAATCCAGCATCAACCCGTCCGCGAAGACGGCATGCTGATGATCGACCTCGGGGAAGGGCTGGATGAGCGACATGGGATGAAACGCATAAGCCCAGCCCGCCGGGGCTTCAACCTTGCCCGCATGGCGGTTATTGCTGCTCCCCGATGAACACCCTCAGCGCCGTCCGGGCCCAGCTCGATGCCATCGACGATACCATGCACGACCTGCTGATGCAGCGGGCCGATATCGTGGCGTCGCTGGCGGCCAGCCGGGCCAAGGCCGGCAGCACCATCCTTCGCCCGGGGCGGGAGGCCGATATCCTGCGCCGGCTGCTGGCCCGCCATGCCGGCCCGCTGCCCCGCGCCGCCCTGGTTCGGCTGTGGCGGGAGCTGTTCGCGGCCTCCATCCAGCAGCAGGGCGGGTTTTCCGTGGCGGTCTATGCCCGCGACCCTGCCATGGCCCGGCTGGTGCCCGAGCATTTCGGCGCGCTGACCGCTTCGCGCACCCACTCCACCCCGTCGCGCGCGCTCGCCGCCGTCACCCGGGGCGAGGCGAGCGTGGCCGTCCTCCCCTTCCCCGAGGATGCCGATGCGCCGGAGATGGAATGGTGGCCGGCCTTGAACGCGCCGCAGCTCTCGGTGGTGGCCCGCCTGCCCTTCTTCACCGGGGGTGAGGCCGATGCGGATGCGCTGGTCGTGGCCCCCGGCGCGCCCGATCCCTCCTCCGATGATCTTTCGCTGCTGCTGCTGGAATCCGACAGCGAGCAGTCGCGCGGACAATTGCTGGCCAGCCTGAAATCCGCCGGCATCACCGCGCGGCTGGTGCTGGTGCGCCGCGCGCCCGGCATTTCCCGCTTCCTGATGGAGGCCGACGGGCTGATCATGCCCGATGATCCGCGCCTGGCCGCCCTGCCCTTCGACCGCGCCCGGATGCTGGGCGCCTATGCCGCGCCGCTGAGAGGTTTTGCCGGATGAATGCCATGCTGCCCCGCCCGACCATCCTGACCATCGAGCCCTATGCCCCGGGTGCGAGCAAGGTCGAGGGCGTGAACCGGATCACCAAGCTCAGCTCGAACGAGGGCGCCTTCGGGCCGCCGCCGGGGGCGATGGCGGCTTTCGTCGCCGCCGCCGCCGAGCTGCACCGCTACCCCGATGGCGGCTCGACCGAGCTGCGCGAGGCGATCGGCCGGCGCTTCGGCCTGGACCCCGCGCGAATCATCTGCGGCGCCGGCAGCGACGAAATCCTGCTCCACCTCATCATGAGCTATGGTGGCGAGGGGACGGAGCTGATCATGTCCGCCCATGGCTTCACCATGTATGACATCACCGGCCGCTATGCCGGCTGCCAGGTCATCAAGGTGCCCGAGCGTGACCTGAAGACGGATGTGGATGCGATGCTGGCGGCGGTGGGCCCGCGCACCCGCATGGTCTGCCTGGCCAACCCCAACAACCCCACCGGCTACCTGCTGCCGCAATCCGAAGTGGCCCGCCTGCGCGCCGGGCTGCGCGATGACATCATGCTGGTGCTGGACGCCGCATATGCCGAATACGTCACCGACCCCAGCTACGACGCCGGTGCGGCGATGGTGGACAGCGCCCCCAACACGGTGATGACCCGCACATTTTCAAAGATCTTCGGCCTGGGCGGGATGCGGGTGGGCTGGGGCTATTTCCCGGCGCATGTCGCCGACATCATCAACCGCATCCGCGGCCCCTTCAATGTGAACATCGCGGCGCAGGCCGCGGCGGTGGCGGCGCTGGCCGAGCCGGGTTGGGTGGAGAAAAGCATAGCCCACAATGCCGAATGGCGGGCGAAGCTGGCCTCGGCCCTGGAAGCGGCCGGGGTAAAAATCTGGCCGAGCGAGGGCAATTTCCTGCTCGCCGATTTCGCCACCGCCGGGCGTGCCAAGGCCGCCGATGCGGCGCTGAAGGCGCGCGGCGTGATCGTGCGCGGCATGGCCGGCTATGGCCTGCCGCATTGCCTGCGCATCACCGTGGGCACGGCCGAGGAATGCACACTGGTGGCGGATACCCTCAGCGCCTTCATGCATGCTGTTTGAACGCCTCTGCATCATCGGGCCTGGACTGATCGGTGGTTCGATAGCCCGCATGGCGCGGGCGAAGGGCGGCGTGGCCCGGCACCTCGTGACCTATGCCGCCACCCCGACGTCTCGTGCCCGCGTGCGCGAACTGGGTTTCGTCGATGAGGTGGCCGACACGATCGGCGAGGCGGTGCGCGGGGCGGATGGCGTGGTGCTGTGCATCCCCGTCGGCGCCTATGCCGCGGTGATGGCCGAGATCGCGCCGCATCTGGCACCCGGCTGCATCCTGACCGACGCCGGCTCCACCAAGGGTTCGGTGGTGCGTGACCTGCTCCCGCTATTGCCGGCCGGCGTGCATCTCGTGCCCGCCCACCCCATGGCCGGCACCGAGCATTCCGGCCCCGATGCCGGCTTCGCCACGCTGTTCGAGGGCCGCTACTGCATCATCACGCCACTCGATGGCGTGGCGCCCGAGGCGGTGGCCCGCGTGCGGGCGCTGTGGGAGGCCGCGGGCTCGCTGGTCGAAACCATGGATGTCGCCACCCATGACAAGGTGGTGGCCATGGTCTCCCACCTGCCGCATCTCATCGCCTTCACCATCTGCGGCACGGCCGATGACCTGGCCGAGGAAACGCGCGAGGCGGTGCTGAAATTCGCCGCCTCCGGCTTTCGTGACTTCACCCGCATCGCGGCGAGCGACGTGAACATGTGGCGCGACGTCTTCCTCAACAACCGCGAGGCGCTGCTGGAAATGCTGGCCCGCTTCACCGAGGACGCCCATGCCCTGGGCCGCGCGGTGCGCTACGGCGAGACGGAGTTCATCGAGGACAGGATCCGGCGCGGCCGGACCATCCGGCGGGGGCTGATCGAGCGCAAGCAGGCCTGAACCCCGCCGCGCCGCGCCTGTTCAGGTCAGGAACAGGAACATCAGGATCAGCAGCACCGCCACCGCGATGATCGAGTATTTCGTCGCGCTGGTGAAGCCGGCCCACAGACCCTGCCGCTCGGCCAGGATATCGGCGGACTTCACCTCGACGAATTCATAGCTGGCTTTTTCGGCCATGGGGCAACCCTTCCTCGTTCGCTGCCTGAATAGAAAGAGCGGCGGCCGGCGTCCAGTGACCTCTTTCGGTCGCAATCACCTGGGGCCAGGATCGCTGGGCGGCCAGCCGCAGGCCAATGCCGTGTCGGCGATGGGCAGGATGGGCCGCCCACCGGCGATCATCGCCAGGGCGGCGGGATAGAGGCTGTGCTCCCGCGCCAGCACCCGCGCGGCCAGCGCCGCCTCGTCATCGCCGGGCAGCACGGGCACCGCGGCCTGGGCGATGATCGGGCCTTCATCCACCCCCGGGCTCACCCAATGCACCGTGCAGCCATGCAGCCGCACACCCGCCGCCAGCGCCCTGGCATGGGTGTCCAGCCCCGGGAAGCTGGGCAGCAGGCTGGGGTGGATGTTGATCATGCGGCCCTGCCAACCCGCGACGAAACCCTCGGTCAGCACGCGCATGAAGCCGGCCAGCGCCACCAGCTCCACATCATGGGCCGCCAGCACCTGGTCCAGCTCGGCCTCGAAATCCTCCCGCCTGCGGCCGCGGCTGGGGATGATGGCGGTCGGCACGCCGCGGGAGAGGCCCAGGCCCGCGGCATCGGCGCGGTTGCTCACGACCAGCACCGGCCGGGCGGGGTAGGCCGGTGCGGCCATGGCAGCCAGCAGCGCCACCATATTGCTGCCGCGACCGGAGATCAGGATCGCCGTCCTCACAGCGCCAGCGGCTTTTCCATTTCCACGCCGCCGGGCCCTGGCTGCAAGGCGCCGATGCGCATGGCGGTCTCGCCCAGCCCGGCCAGCATGGCCAGCGCCATGTCCACATCGCCAGGCGCTACGACCAGCACCATGCCGATGCCGCAGTTGAAGACGCGCAGCATTTCCTCGGTCGCGATGTCGCCGGTGCGCGCCAGCCAGGAGAAGACCGGCGGCGCGGTCCAGGCGGAACCATCGACCACCGCCGTCAGCCCCTCGGGCAGCACGCGCGGCAGGTTGCCGGGCAGGCCGCCGCCGGTGATGTGGGCCGCGGCCTTCAGCAGGCCCTTGTGGTGCAGCGCGAGCAGGGATTTCACGTAGATCCGCGTCGGCGTCAGCAGCGCCGCGCCGATCGTGCCGGGGGAAAACGGGCAGGGAGCGTCAAGGCCCAGGCCGCTCGCCGCCAGCACCCGCCGGGCCAGCGAAAAACCGTTGGAATGCACGCCGGTGCTGGCCAGGCCGAGCAGCACGTCGCCGGCCTGCAGATCGGGCCGGGGCAGCAACGCGCCGCGCTCGGCGGCCCCCACCGCGAAGCCGGCCAGATCGTAGTCGCCGGCGTGGTACATGCCCGGCATTTCCGCCGTCTCGCCGCCCACCAGGGCGCAGCCGGCCTGGCGGCAGCCCTCGGCGATGCCGGCCACAACGGCCGCGGCCTGGCCGACATCCAGCGCGCCGGTCGCGAAATAATCCAGGAAGAACAGCGGCGTGGCGCCCTGCACCACCAGATCGTTCACGCACATCGCGACGAGGTCGATGCCCACCGTATCATGCACCCCGGCATCGATGGCCAGCCGCAATTTCGTGCCCACGCCATCGGTGGAGCTGACCAGCACAGGGTCGGAAAATCCCGCCGCCTTGAGGTCGAACAGCGCGCCGAAGCCGCCCAGGCCCCCCATCACCCCCGGCCGGTTGGTGGAGCGCGCCAGCGGCTTGATGCGATCGACCAGCGCATCGCCGGCCTCGATATCGACGCCCGCCTGCGCATAGGTCATGCCGATCTTGCTTGAACTGGTCAGGGCAACCTCCGATAGGGTATGGCAAGGGACGACCACGCCAGGATTCCACATGCCGATCCGGTCTTTTAGCCGCCTGTTTCGCCGCGCGATACCGCTGTGGCTGTCGCTGCCCTTGCTGCTGCTCGCCATGCCCTTGGCCGCGCAGGAGAACTCATTGCGGCAGACCGGCATCGTGGTGGACGCCACCGCGGCGGACGCCGTGCAGGCCCGCGACCGCGCCCTGGCGCAGGGGCGGCGCGACGCCTTCAACCGGCTGGCGGCGGCGACCGGCGCCGCGGCACCCCAGCTCAGCGATGCGCAGATCGAGGCCATGGTCGCCTCCATGATCATCGAGCAGGAGCGGGTGAGCTCCACCCGCTATTCCGGCCGCATCACCGTGGTCTTCGGCGGCGGCGTGCGCAGTGCGCTGGGGGGTGTGGCGGTGGGCGGCGGCGGGCCGGTGGTGACCAATCCGATGGCGGCGGCGATGGCTGGCCAGCCCGCCAGCAATTTCGTCGAGGCCAGCACCAGCTTCGGCAGCCTGGCGCAATGGCTGGCCATTCGCCGGCAGGTGCTGCGCGCAGGGCCGGTGGCCAGCCTGGACATCCTCGCCATTTCGACCGATGGCGCGCGGCTGCGCCTGGGCCTGCGGGTGCCGCCGGCCGAGGCGGTGAGCGCGCTCGCCTCCGGCGGCGTGGCACTGACGCCCCCCGGCGGCCCCGGCGACAGCTGGCGGGTGGGCCTTGGTGGCGGCTGATGGTCATGGCGCGGACCGGGTCCTCACCCTGCCCAACCTCATCACGCTGGCCCGGCTGCTTGCCGTGCCGGCGACGGTCTGGCTGATGCTGACCGCACGGCTCGATCTCGCCTTCATCGTCTTCCTTCTCGCCGGGCTTTCGGATGGGGTGGACGGGTTCCTGGCGCGGCGCTTCGGGCTGGAAAGCCGGCTGGGCGCGCTGCTCGACCCGATCGCCGACAAGGCGCTGCTCAGCGGCGTGATGGTGCTGCTCGCCTGGCTCGGGCTGTTGCCGGTGTGGCTGGCCGTGCTGGTGGTGGGGCGGGATGTGTTGATCAGCGGCGGTTATGGGCTGCTGTGGGGCCTCGGGCTGCGGCCGCCGATCCGGCCGCTGCTGATCTCCAAGCTGAACACGGCGGCGCAGATCGCCCTCGCCGCCACCGCGCTGTGCATGGGCGGCTTCGGCTGGCCGGGTGCGGCGGTGGTGGCCGGGCTGGGCTGGCTGGCGGCGGCCACCACAATCGCCTCGGGCATCGCCTATATGCCGGGCGCGCTGCGGCTGCTGGCGGGGCGGGCGTGAACGATATCGAGGAGGCGCCGCCGCCCGGCCGTGGGCTCATTCCCATCGGCCCGGCCATGGCCAGGCCGTGGCAGCGCCGTGCCATGCTGTTCGGCGTGGTGGCGGCGATCTTCGCCACCTTCTGGCTGTTCTCGGCCATTCTGACGCCCTTCGTGCTGGCCACCTGCGTGGCCTATTTCATGGACCCCGCGGCCAGCCGCATGGCGCGCGCCGGCGTGCCGCGCAGCCTGGCGGCGGCGCTGCTCTGCCTGCTGCTGATCCTGGTCGGGCTGCTGGGGCTGCTGCTGCTCTACCCGCTGATCCTGGCGCAGATCGGCGTGCTGCTGGCCCGCCTGCCTTCCTATGTCAGCACCGTGGGCAGCAATGTGCGCCAGCTCATGCTCGACCTGGAGGCGGCGGCGGGGCCGGAGGTGGTGGATGCCCGCCTGCGCGAGCTCGTGGTCTCCCAGGCCGGGCAGATGATGAGTTTCCTGGGCACTGCGGCGACGCGGCTGATCGGCGGCGGCGTGGCGCTGTTCAACGTCTTCACCCTGCTGGTGGTGACGCCGGTGGTGGCGTTCTATCTGTTGCGCGACTGGCCGGGCATCATGCGCCGGATCGAGGGCTGGCTGCCGCGGCGCAGCGCGCCCACCCTCATGCAGCTGGCGCATGAGACCGACCGTATCCTGGGCGCCTGGCTGCGCGGGCAATTGCTGTGTTGCCTGGCGCTGGGCCTGTTCTACGCCGTGGCGCTGACCGCGATCGGCCTGGAGCTGGGCGTGATGGTCGGGCTGTTCACCGGCGCACTGTCGCTGGTGCCCTATGTCGGCTCGCTGACCGGCTTCGTGGCGGCGCTGCTGCTGGCGGTGGGGCAATGGGGCACCTGGGGTGGTGCCGGGCTGGTGGTGGCGGTGTTCATGGCCGGGCAGATCCTGGAGGGCTACGTGCTCTACCCCCGGCTGCTGGGCGACAGGGTGGAGCTGCACCCCGTCTGGGTGATCTTCGCGTTGTTCGCCGGTGGCGTGGCGCTGGGGTTTCTGGGCGTGCTGCTGGCGGTGCCGATCGCGGCCGCCTTGGGGGTGCTGACGCGGTTCTGGCTGCGGCGCTACCTGGAAAGCCCGCTGTATCGGGACCCGCCGCGGCGGTGATAACGGGCTGGCATGTTTCGGTAAATCATCCCACGATCAACTGGCGTTCCGCTGTTTGACAACCCCATCCCGCAACCACCCCTAACCTTTCCGTCAGGGCGTTGAATTTGTCTGTTGGGGTGGACGGCCCCGTCGGCATCGCGATGTGCCAATGTTTGGTTGTCGGAGACAAACAGAGAAACCGGCCAGCATGGAGAATAGGCTTATACCCATTGTCTCAACCACTGACCGTTGCCCGGTTTCGGGTCGTGACGGAGGCCCACAGAGGCCGTTTGTTCGTTCGGAACCCGCACGCGCAACCCATCTGGGTCAGCGGCCGCGTGCCGCTTCAACAGGCCGGATCCAGGACCGCAATCGCATCGATGTTCACAACATCCAGTTCCGAAAACCCTTGCAACTTAGGGACCTTCCACACATGGAATTCATAGAATGATCCACAGGCCCCGCGCATGACACCCCGCGCCGCCTGGCTCGCCCCCTTGGGCTTCGAGGCCGATCTGGCCGAGGAACTCCGCCGCGGCGGCGTCAGCGTCACCTGGCATGGCCGCCTCGCCCTCTCGGAACAGCCGCCCTGCCACGCCGCCTGGGCGCTGGAATGCTGGACGGCGCCGGTGCTGCTCCCTGCGCCCTCGGTGAAAGCCGGCGCCGACGCGCTGCGCGCCATCCAGCGCAACTGGGCCTTGCTCCCCACGGAACACCACCGCCGCGCTGCCCTCATCGAAGCCCGGCTGCCGCCGGTGAAGGCCCGGCCCCTGACCTTCCCCGAGCCCGCCCCCACCGGCCATCTCGGCGGCTGGACCATGCTGGATGCCGGCACCATCCTCGCCTCCCCCACCAAGACCAGCCCCTTCGTCAATGGCGAACCCCGCTTCGTCGAGGACCGCGAGGGTCCACCCTCGCGCGCCTATCTGAAATTGTGGGAAGGCCTGACCCGCCTCGACCGCTTCCCCGCCCCGGGCGAGACCTGCCTCGATCTCGGCGCCTCCCCTGGCGGCTGGACCTGGGTGCTGGCGAAGCTGGGGGCCACGGTGACGGCGGTCGACAAGGCGCCGCTGGACGCCGCCATCGCGGCCATGCCCGGGGTGAGTTGGCGCGGCGAAAGCGCCTTCGGCCTGGCGCCCGAGCCGGTGGATTGGCTGTTCTCCGACATCATCTGCTACCCCGCCCGGCTGCTGGGGCTGGTCGAGCGCTGGATGGCGGCGGCGCCACCCCGCGCCATCCTCTGCACCCTGAAATTCCAGGGCGAGACCGACCACGACACCGCCGAGAAATTCGCTGCCATCCCGGGCGGCACGGTCTTCCACGCCGCCCACAACAAGCACGAACTGACCTTCGCATGGTTGCCCCCCACCGAAGCCCAGGGCTAGACAGGACCATGCGCCATCCCCCTCGCATCGCCCCAAGCCTGCTCGCAGCCGATTTCTCCCGGCTGGCGGAGGAAGTGCGCGCGGTCGAGGCCGCCGGCGCGGATTGGCTCCATCTCGACATCATGGATGGGCATTTCGTCCCCAACATCTCCTTCGGCCCCGGGCTGATCAAGGCGTTGCGGCCGCACACGACGATGCCCTTCGACGTGCATCTCATGATCGCCCCGGCCGAACCCTACCTCGAAGCCTTCGCCCAGGCCGGCGCCGATATCATTTCGGTCCATCCCGAGGCCGGGCCGCATCTGCACCGCTCGTTGCAGACCATCCGGGGCCTGGGCAAGAAAAGCGGCGTGGTACTCAACCCTGCCACATCGGTGGCCGCGATCGAGAATGTGCTCGATCTGGTCGACCTCATCATGGTGATGACGGTCAATCCTGGCTTCGGCGGCCAGAGCTTCATCATGAGCCAATTGCCCAAGATCGCCGCCCTGCGGCGGATGATCGATGCCTCGGGCCATGACATCGCCCTGGAAATCGACGGTGGCGTGACCGCCGCCACCGCGCCACACTGCCTGGAAGCGGGGGCGGATACGCTGGTGGCCGGCACCGCGGTCTTCGGCGCGGCCGATTATTCCAAGGCGATCGCCGCGCTGAAACAGGGAGGGAAGACGCCATGCCAGACCTGATCCGCAATGCGAGGCGATGGATTTCCGGCCTGAAACCGGTGCGCGTGCCCGATGCGCCGTCGCGCTCCTTCAAGGACCTCTGGCCCGGCGAGGCCGCGCGCGGCGCCCGGCTGGTGGCCGGCGAACTCGACGTTCTGGGCACGCTGCGGCCGCTGGAGCCCGGCATGCCGGAACAGGCCGGCGTGGGCTGGGCACCGGGCGATGGCCCGCTGCTGTGGCGCGCCGGCGCACATGGCTTTGGTTGGCTGAGGGATTTACGCGCTCTGGGAACCGATGCGGCAAGGGTGCGCGCGCGTGACCTCGCGCATGACTGGCTGGCCAATGGTGCCGGGCAGGATCTGGCCCAGGCGCCGGAGGTGGCGGCGGCGCGAATTTCCGCCTGGCTCGGCCATTGGGATTTCCTGGCCGCTTCCGCCGATGATGGTTTTCGCCGCGCGCTGCTGACGCGGCTGGCCCAGGATGGCCGCGCCGTGGTGGCCGGCCTGCCAGCGGAGGCCGCGCATCGCGGCGCCCTGGTGGTGCTCAAGGCCGGCATCGCCGCCGCCGTGGCGCTGGAGGAGGAGGGCTGGCTGAACCGCGCCCTTCGCCTGCTGCCCGGCGAGCTGGAGCGGCAATTCTACCCCGATGGCGGCCATGTCGAGCGCAGCCCGGCGCAGCATCTGGCGGCGCTTCAGGACCTCATCGAGATCCGCAACCTGCTGCATGGCGCGGGCGCCAATACCCCCGCCCAGCTCGGCAGCGTGATCGAGCGCGCCTGCCAGGCGCTGCGCTTCTATCGCCACCAGGATGGCAGCCTGGCGCTGTTCAACGGCACGCGGGAGGAGCCGGCGACGCTGGTCGACCTTGTGCTGCATCACGGCCAGGCGCGCGGCCGCGCGCCGATGCTGCTGCAGGACACCGGCTTCCATCGCCTTCAGGGCAGCCGCACCCTGGTCATCGTCGATTGCGGCGCGCCGCCCGCCGGCCGCGCGCCGGACCTGACCACAGGCCTTCCCCGCGCCGGCGACCGGTTCTCGCATGCCGGCACAATGTCCTTCGAGCTCAGCGTCGGGCGAGACCGGTTGATCGTCAATTGCGGCGCCTCGCCAGCGGCCGAGCCGATCTGGCGCGATGCGCTGCGCGCCACCGCCGCCCATTCCACCCTGACGCTGGCCGATACCAACAGCAGTGAGCTGCGCGAGGAAGGATTGGGCCGCCGCCCCGAACGCGTGGTGGCCGAGCGGCAGGAGCAGGACCACGCGCATTGGCTGGAAATCACCCATGACGGCTGGCGCAAGCCGTTCGGCGCCGTCCATCGCCGCACCCTCTACCTCGCCGAGGGCGGCGATGATCTGCGTGGCGAGGATGTGGTCGAACTGCCCGGCGGCATGACCGAGACGCTGAGCTGGGTGGTGCGCTTTCACCTCCACCCGGCGGTGAGCGCCAGCCTGGTGGAGGATGATGGCGCGGTGCTGATGCGCCTGCCCAGCGGCCATGGCTGGAAGCTGCGGGCACGCGGCGCGCGTATCGGCCTCGAGGAAAGCGTCTATGCCGCCGCCGAGACCCGGCGCAGCCAGCAGGTCGTGCTCTATGCGGAGCCGGATGCCGAGGCGGTGCGCTGGGCGGTGAGCCGGGTGGTGGCGGGCGGCGCCGATGCGCCGGCCATCGAGGCTGGATAACGCGCCGCCCCCGTTTGCATTGCCCGTTCCGGCTTATTGGACCAGCAAGCAGTTCGGGCTTGCGATGGCACCGTAGACGCGCACCGTGGCATTCCTGTCCGCCTGCGCGGTGAGCTGACAGGCATTGCGGAACGCGCCATTGGCATGGCTGCGGATCGTGAACCTCGCCTGGGTCATATTGCGCGAGACCTGGGCGCAGCGCTGGCTCGGCACCGTGACAACGTAGAGGATCTGGTTCCAGGCTCCAGTGCCGCTGCGCTCCTCGATCTCGACAGCGGCGGACCAGGGCACGCCCTGCAAATCGACGCACATGAGAATCTGCTGGGCCCTTTGGCCATGTGCGGGCGGCGCCCAGCCCATGCCTGCCAGGGTAGAGACGACCAATGCGGTCGCCGTCAGAAATGTTTTTCGAATCATCGCGGTTCTCCTTCGCCGTGGTATCTAGCGGCGACGCCTGGAAGTTGGCCAATAGGTCCCTGCTATCGGTGCGATAGGAGCCGGTGCTGGCAGCCCGGACCCTACCCCACCAATACACCATGCTGTCGCAGAAAACCCAGCAGCGGCAGCATCGCCAACCCCAGGATGGTGCTGTGCTCACCCTCGATGCGGTGGAACAGATGCACCCCCAGACCCTCCAGCCGATAGGCGCCGACGGTGGCCAGCAATGCCTGGTCCTCAGCGGCGAGATAGGCGGCGATGAAATCCTCCGAAAGCGGACGGACATGCAGCGTTGCCACAGCAACATTCTGCCAGACCCGCTGGCCGAAGCGCCAGGCGACGGTGCCGTTGACCAGCTGATGGGTGCCGCCGCTGAAAGCGCGCAGATGCGCCGCCGCCTCCTCCATATCGCGGGGCTTGTCGAACCAGCGATCGCCCATCACCAGCAGCTGGTCGCTGCCGATGACCAGCGCCTCGGGGTCTCGGCGGGCGATCTGGCGGGCCTTGGCATCGGCCAGCAGCACGGCGGCATCGCCGGCCCGCATGCCCTCGGCCTGGGCGGCCTGCTTCAGCGCGGCCTCATCCACTGCGGCAGGAATGGCCTGGTAGCGCAGCCCGGCGGCATCGAGCAGCGCCCGGCGGCTGGCCGAGGCGCTGGCCAGGATCAGCGGCGGTGCGGCGGCCTGGATCAATCGTGCGGTCCCAGAACGGCGGCGGCGGGGTCCTCGGGGGCATGGAGGGGTTCCTTGCCGCGCTTGAGGTGCCAGAGCTCGACCTGTTGCAGCACGGTGGCGGCGGTCTCCTCGATGCTGCGGCGCGTGACGTCGATCACCGGCCAGCCGCGGGCGGCGCAGAGCCGGCGCGAGGTCAGGATCTCGGCCTTCACCGCCTCGATATTCACGTAATCCGTCTCATCCATCCGCACGCCGCCGGAGCCGATGATCTTCAGGCGATGGCGGCGGATGTCGATCAGCGCGTTCACATCGATGGTCAGCCCCACCACCGGGCAGGGCGGGTTGTCGAGCTCCATCGGCAGGACCGCGCCCGGCACCAACGGGATGTTGGCGGCCTTCACGCCACGATTGGCGAGGTAGAAGCAGGTCGGCGTCTTCGACGAGCGCGAGACGCCCACCAGCACCACATCGGCATTGGCGATGCCCGCCACGCCCTGGCCGTCATCATGGGCGAGGACGTAATGCATGGCGTCGATGCGGCGGAAATAATCCGCGTCCATCACATGCTGGGCGGCGCGTTTGGACACCGCGCGGGTGCCGATCTCGTGCTGCAACAGGTTCACCACCGGGTCGAGCACCGATATGCAGGAGAGGCCAAGCCGGCCGCAGGTCTCCTCCAGCGCCATGCGCAGGCTCTGATCCACCAGGGTGAACAGCACCGGGCCGGGCTCATGCTCGATACCCTCGAGCACCCGGTCGAGATTGAGGCGCGAGCGCACCAGCGACCAGCGGTGGTGGATGACGTGATGCCCCTCGAAGCGCGACAGCGCGGCACGGGCGATGGAATTCAGGGTCTCGCCCGTGCTGTCGGAGACCAGATGGAGGTTGGTGGTGCGGTGGACCATTTCCGTTGAACTCCGGGGATGGCGCTGAGTTATGGGGATGGAATCGGCGGGCTCACCCCCTCGCGGTTGAATCGGGGATGGAATGCACATTGGAACAACTTGCCCGCCGCTGCCACCGCAATGGGTGGAAGCTGGGGACGAAGCCGCCAAGCCACGGTTTTGACACATGGATCCGCCTTGGCCTCATCGGGATGGGATGGGGGTGAAGCCGGGGGTGAGCGGGGTTCCTCGCTATCCACAGGCCCTACTACAGACCACATCTTTCTTGAATCTTGTTTTATTGCGCATAGTGGGGGGAATGATCGCGAAACCCATTCTCACCGTCCTCTCCGGCCAGCCAGTCTGGCCCCCCCCCGTATGGATGATGCGCCAGGCCGGCCGTCATCTGCCGGAATACAAGGCGACCCGCGCGGAGGCTGGCAGCTTCCTCGCCCTCGTCACCAATCCGGAGCTGGCCGCCGAGGTCACGCTGCAACCGGTCAGGCGCTATGGCATGGATGGCGCCATCCTGTTCAGCGATATCCTGATGGTGCCCTGGGCGATGGGCCAGAAGCTCTGGATGGAGGATGGCGAGGGCCCAAGGCTCACGCCCATCACCGACCAGGCCGGCCTGGCCGCGCTGCGCCCGGGTGAGCTGCGCGATGCGGCCGCGCCCATCTTCGAGACCGTCGCCCGGGTGCGCGCAGCGCTCGATGAGGCGAATTCCAAAACCACGCTGATCGGCTTCGCCGGCTCCCCCTTCACCGTCGCCTGCTACATGGTCGAGGGCCGTGGCGGCAGCGATTTCGCCGCCGTCCGCAAGCTTGCCTATGCCGACCCGCAATTCTTTGCCCGGCTGATCCGGGTGCTGACCGATGCCACGGTGGACTATCTTCTGGCGCAGGTGGAAGCCGGCGCTGAGGCGCTGATGCTGTTCGATTCATGGTCTGGCCTTCTGGCGCCCAGCCAATTCCGACGCTGGGTGATCGACCCGACTGCCGCCATCCGTCGCGCCCTGGCCCAGGCCGCGCCGCATATCCCGGTGATCGGCTTTCCGCGCCTGGCAGGCCCCATGCTGGCGGATTATGCCAGCCGCACCGGCATGCAGGGCATCGGCATGGACACCGCGATGGACCCGCGTTGGGCCGCGGCCAATGTGGCGCCCGAGATGGCGTTGCAGGGCAATCTCGACCCGCTGGTGCTGATGACAGGCGGTATCGCGCTGGAAACCGAGGCGCGCACGCTGCTCTCGGCGATGCGCGGCCGGCCTTTCATCTTCAACCTGGGGCATGGGATCGAGAAGGAAACGCCCATCGACCACGTGACATCGCTGCTGCGTCTCGTGCGTGGGGGTTGAATCCCACGCCGGCATCGGTATCTCCCCAGGCATGACCCGCCCCAAAACAGCGGTTGTGCTGCTGAACCTGGGTGGCCCCGACAGCCCAGACGCCGTACAACCCTTCCTCACCAATCTGTTCTGCGATCCCGCCATTTTGCGGGTGCCGGGCTTCATCCGACCCTGGCTGGGCAAGTTCATTGCCAAACGGCGCACGCCTGCAGCGCAGGAAAACTACGCCATCCTGGGCGGCAAATCGCCGCTGTTGGAACTGACCATCGAGCAGGGCGAGACCCTCCAGGCGACACTGGCCGATGATCCGGACGTCGAATATCGCTGCTTCGTCGCGATGCGCTACTGGCATCCCTTTTCCGAGGAAACGGCGCGCGCGGTCCAGGAATGGGGCGCGGACCGGGTGATGCTGGTGCCGCTCTACCCGCATTTCTCCACCACCACGACCGGCAGCAGCATGACGGCCTGGGACGATGCCTGCCGCACGGTCGGCCTCGATATTCCGATGCAGACCTTGTGCTGTTGGCATTCCGATGAGGGTTTCGCCACCGCCACCGCGCGCATCGTGCGCGAGGCGTATGACAAGGCGCGGGCCGAGCTCGACCCGGCCATTCCGTTGCGCGTGCTGTTCAGCGCCCATGGCCTGCCCGAGAGCATCATCAAGCGCGGCGACCCCTATCAGTGGCAGGTCGAGCGCACGGTTGACCGGATCGTCGAGCGGCTGGACATCCCGGGTCTCGACTGGGTGGTCTGCTACCAGTCCCGGGTGACGCCGCAGAAATGGATCGGCCCCGCCACCGATGCCGAGATCGAGCGCGCGGGAGCCGAGAAGGTAGCCCTGCTGATCTGCCCCATCGCCTTCGTCTCCGAACATTCCGAGACGCTGGTGGAGCTGGATGTGGAATACCGGGAGGAGGCCGATCATGTCGGCGTGCCCGGCTATTTCCGGGTGCCGGCGCAGAACAGCGACCAGGGTTTCATCGATGCCCTGGCTGGGCTGGTGCGCCGCACCGCGGCCTCGCCGCGGAGGCTGTGCAGCTTCGCCGGCGCACGGCAATGCCCCAAGGTGCACAAGGACTGCCCGCACGCGAAAGCCGCGGCGTGATCCCTGCCGCCGTCCTCTTCGATTGTGACGGCGTGCTGGCGGATACCGAGATGCTGGTGAACCAGCTGGTCGCCACCGAACTCTCCGCGCGGGGCTGGGTGATGGATGCCCATGCGGCGCGCCACGCCTTTCTGGGCATGGCCTGGCCGGATATGCGGCCGTTGGTGGAGGCGCGCACCGGCCCATTGCCGGAGGGCTGGGAGGAGGATTTCTCGCGCCGCATCACCCGCCTGCTGGAGGAGGAGACGATGCCAATTCCCGGCGCCATTGCCGCCCTGCATCAGGTCGCGGCCAGGCTGCCGGTGGCGGTTGCCTCCAATTCCTCGCGGCGCGAGCTGGCGATGAAGATGGAACGCCTGGCGCTGACCGAAGTGTTTGGTGCGAGGTGTTTCAGCTTCGAGGATGTCGACCGCCCCAAGCCCGCGCCGGACATCTATCTGGCCGCGGCGCTGGCCTGTGGCGCGGCACCTCCGGATTGCGTGGTGGTGGAGGACAGCGTGACCGGGGTGCGCGCCGCAAGGGCAGCCGGTTGCCGCGTGCTGGGTTTCTGCCGCGACATCCCGGCCGACGTGCTGCAGCGCGCAGGCGCCATCCCGTTTGACCGGATGGAGGCACTGCCAGGGCTGCTTGGGCTCTGATAGCCTGTCCTGATGATCATTCGCACCATTCTGCTCAGCCTTGCCCTGCTGCTGCCCGCGGCGGCACAGGAGGCCTATCCGAGCCGCCCCGTGCAGCTCATCATTCCCTTTCCACCCGGCGGCAATACGGACCTGATGGCCCGCGCCCTGCAAGCCGAATTGTCCCGCGCGCTGGGGGTTTCAGTGGTGGGCGTCAATCGCGGCGGCGCGGCGGGGGCCATCGGCAATGCCGAGGTGTTTCGTGCTCGGCCTGATGGTTTGACCATCGGTATCTCGCCCAACAACGCCATCACCACGCAGCCCTATCTGCAGGCCACGCCGTACCAGGCCGACGGGTTCCGCTACATCTGCCAGTTCTATGACAATCCGCAGGTTGTCATCCTCGGCCGCAACGCGCCGTTCAATGATCTGGCCGGGATGATCGCCTTCGCCCGCACGGGGCGGGAGGCGCTGGTCTATGGCGCGCCCGGGCAGGGCAGCACGCAGCATATCCTCTTCGCGCAGCTGCTGCGCGCGGCGGGGGTGGATGGGTTGATGGTCTCCTATACCGGTGCGGGGCCGATGGCGGCGGCGGCGCTCAGCGGCACCATCATGGCCTTTGTCGAGGCCGCCAGCATTCCTGCCAGCACCGGCCTACAGGCGGTGGCGGTGCTGGGCGAGCGCCGCATGCCCGGCCTGCCGGAGGTGGCGACCAGCCGCGAGCTGGGCCTGCCGATGAACGGCAGCACCTATGGCGGCCTGCTGGCACCGGCGGGCCTGCCCGATGCCATGGCCGCCGTGCTGGAACGCGGCTGCGAGGCCGCGGTGGCCAGCGAGGGTTTCCGCGCTGCCGCGGAGCGGCTGAACGCGGTGCCGAGCTTCCTGCCCGGTGCCGCCTTCCGTGAGAGATTTCTGGCCGAGGCGGCGGTGAACCGCGCGCTGTTGCAGGAACTGGGACTGTCGAACCGATGACGATCGAGCTGCTGTCACCCCTCTATCTCTGGGTGAAATCCTTCCATCTCATGGCAGTCATGGCCTGGATGGCGGGGCTGTTCTACCTGCCCAGGCTCTTCGTCTACCACACCCAGATCACCCCGGGCGGCGAGGAGAGCGCCCGTTTCATGAAGATGGAGCGGCTGCTGCTGCGCGCCATCATGAACCCGGCGATGATCGCGACCTGGCTGCTCGGCCTGCTGCTCGTTCTGACTCCAGGCGTGGTGGATTGGACGAGTGGCTGGTGGCTGACGAAATTCGCTTCCGTTCTGGCGATGACGGGGTTTCACGGGATGCTGGGCAAGGCGCGGCGTGAATTCGCCGAGGAGAAGCGGGTGCGCAGCGAGCGCCACTGGCGGATCATGAATGAGGTTCCGACCCTGTTGATGATCATCATCGTCATCATGGTGATCGTGAAGCCGTTCTGATGGGTGCTGCCATCGCCGGCATCCTGGCCGCGCTGCTCAGCAGTGTCATCGAGGTGATGGTGATGGGCGGCATTCCGCCGATGTCGCGGCTGGACCCCGTGCTGTTCATCATTCTGGCGGTGGCGCCGGCGCTGGAGGAGGGCTGCAAGCGCGGCTTTGCGCGGGTCTTCTCGGCACCATGGGGGCTGGTCGGGCTGTATTTCGGCATCCTGGAGGGGGCGGGCAAGCTGATCGGGCTGGAGGAAGGCTCTGGCCTGGGCTTTGTCATCTCGGTGATGTTTCATTGGGGGCTGGGGCGGCATGCCCAGGCGGGGCGATGGCCGCTGCTGGTCGCGATCGGCGCGCATCTCACCTATAATCTTGTCGCCGTCGGCCTCCAGTTGTTGATGGGCGATGCCTCGGCATTGGTGATGCTGGCGGTTTCGGGATTGATGCTATGGGCATCTTTTCAGCGTCGGGTTGACGTGAGGCATGGCGTTCCCTAGGTAATGGTTCGTGGCCGGTGTCCACCCGCCGCCTTACCCTTCTCGCCCCGCGGCTATTGCTGTTCAAACAGCCCCCTCCTGAGCCGCGACGCGAATCAACGCCGGAAATTCCTCGCGCGATGCATCTCTCCGAACTCAAGGCCAAAGGCCCTACCGAACTTCTCTCCTTTGCCGAGGAGGTGGGCGTCGAGAACGCCTCCACCCTGCGCAAGCAGGACATGATGTTCGCCATCCTCAAGACGCTGGCCGATAATGACCAGGCGATCCATGGCGATGGCACCCTCGAAATCCTGCCCGATGGCTTTGGTTATCTGCGCAGCCCGCAGGCGAATTTTTTGCCTGGCCCCGATGACATCTATGTGTCCCCGGCGCAGGTCCGGCGCTTCGCGCTGCGCACCGGCGATACCGTCGAAGGCCAGATCCGCGCGCCCAAGGATGGCGAGCGGTATTTCGCCATGCTCAAGGTCAATTCGATCAATTTCGAGCCGCCCGAGGCGCTGCGCCACCGGATCAACTTCGACAACCTCACGCCGCTCTACCCCACCCGCCGTCTCAAGATGGAAAACGACACGGTCGAGAGTGTCGGCAAGGGGCCGCAGAAGGACAATACGCATCGGGTGATCGACCTGATCGCGCCGATCGGCATGGGCCAGCGCGCGCTGATCGTGGCACCGCCACGGACCGGCAAGACGGTGATGCTGCAGAACATCGCCAAGGCGATTTCCGCGAACCACCCGGAAGTCTTCCTCATGGTGCTGCTGATCGACGAGCGGCCGGAGGAAGTGACGGATATGGCGCGCACGGTGCGCGGCGAGGTGGTGGCCAGCACCTTTGACGAGCCGGCGACGCGGCACGTGCAGGTGACGGAGATGGTGCTGGAGAAGGCCAAGCGGCTGGTGGAGCATAAGCGGGATGTGGTGATCCTGTTGGATTCGATCACGCGCCTGGGCCGGGCCTACAACTCGGTGGTGCCGTCCTCGGGCAAGGTGCTGACGGGTGGCGTGGATGCCAACGCCCTGCAGCGCCCCAAGCGGTTCTTTGGCGCGGCGCGCAATATCGAGGAAGGCGGCTCGCTGACCATCATCGCCACCGCGCTGATCGATACGGGTTCGCGGATGGATGAGGTGATCTTCGAGGAGTTCAAGGGCACCGGCAACAGCGAGATCATTCTCGACCGGAAGCTGTCCGACAAGCGGGTCTTCCCGGCCATCGACATCACCAAGAGCGGCACCCGCAAGGAAGAGCTGCTGGTCGACCGTGGTACGCTGAGCAAGATGTGGGTCCTGCGCCGCATCCTGAACCCGATGGGCACCCAGGATTCGATGGAATTCCTGCTGGACAAGCTGAAATACAGCAAGACGAACAACGATTTCTTCGATGCGATGAACACCTGAATCGGGTTCCAAGGGCCTTTCGGCCTTTGGTGGGGGAGCGCGAGGGGGCAAAGCCCTCTCGCAAAGCCAACATCTGGCGTATTCTCCCCCGATGGAGATCGGCTTCTACCACCTCACCCGCAGCACGCTGGAGCAGGCCCTGCCCAAGCTCCTGGCGCGCGTGCTGGCCATCCCCGCCCGCGCCGTGGTGCTGAGCGGCAGCCCGGAGCGGCTGGAGGTGCTGGACACCGCACTCTGGGCCGCCGCCGAATGGCTGCCGCATGGCACGCCGGCCACCGGTGACGCCGCGCTGCAACCAATCTGGCTGACGACGGAGGATACGGCCCCACCCAATGACGCCGCTCACCTCTTCCTGGTCGAGGGCGCCGAGAGCGCGTATCTCGACCGCTTCCACCGCGGTTTCGACCTGTTCGACGGCAATGACGGGGATGCGCTACAAGCCGCCCGCGTCCGATGGCGGCGCGCCAAGGAGGCAGGGCATGCCCTGACCTATTGGCAACAGGGCGAAAAAGGTTGGGAACGCAAGGCATGAAGGCATTGCGCCGTATTCTGCTGGTGTTGGTGCTGGGCATCGCCACGCTGTGGCTGGGCGCCAGTGCGGGGCTGGCGATGCTGCTGCCACCGGGTTGGGCGGTTGCGAACTGGCCGTTGAGCGTGCCCGGCCTGGCGGCGAATTCGCCCGAGGGTGCGCTGGTGCGCTGGAGCCCCTGGGAATGGCGCGTGCTGCGCGTCACCGGAACCAACATCACCCCGCGCGGCAGCCGGCTTGGCGTTATCACCGCGCTGGATGCCGAGCTGGAGGGGATTGGCATGCCGCCCTTCGCCGAGGGGCCGCTGAATATTCGGGGGCTTTCGGTGGTGTGGGGGCCGCTGCGCTTTTCCGGCGCGGGGGAGATGCATCGCGATGATCTCGGCGGGCTGCAAGGCGTGGTGCGGGGCCGGATGGAGGGCTATGCCGAGCTGGCCTCGATGCTATCGCGCGGCGGGCTTGCCGCCGCTGGGCCGAGCATCGCCGCGGGGCGGGATATCCAATTGCCGGTCAGCCTGCGCGATGGGCAGTTGACGGTGGGTTTCGTGCCGTTGTTGACCCTGCGATAGGGCTGCGGCCCTAACCCGCAGCTTCGAGCAACCCCTCGCGCCGCAGCCGCTCCATGAAGTCCAGCGCGCCCTCGCCCAGCTCCGCGGCGCTGGCACCATCGGTCAGCGGCTCCAGCCATTCCGCCTCATGCGGGGCGAGCGGAATTTCGCCGCAGGTCCAGTGCAGGCTCGCCTGGCCATCCGGCGCGATGGCGACGTGGTGGTGCATGCCATCGGCCAGCCGCATGCGCGCATCCCCCGCCAGCGCATCCAGGAACAGCCCGCGCGCCGGCAGCGGCTGGCGGTCGCGGGCGAGCTGGTCGAGCAGGAGCATCGACAACCGCTCGGCATGGGCGGCGGAGGACAGCCCGCGCAGCTTCGCCGCCAGCCCCTCCAGCAGCCCGGCCAGCGCCTCGGGCTCGGCCAGGCGCCAGGTGGGGACAGCCTCGCGAAGCGGGGTATTGTCCACCTCGTCGCTGTCGATGAGGCTGCGCAGGGCCTGCGCCCAGCTCGGCTCCAGCAGGCCCACGGTGATGTGCAGCGAGGGTTCGCCCGGCTCGGTCGCCGCGTCATGCATCACGCCGCGCGGGATATAGAGCGCGTCGCCGGGCTCCATCATCACCACATGCGGCTCGCCCACCGGCGGCATATTGCCGGGCCAGGGGGTGCGGCGGGTGGGGTTTTCCACCGCCTGCCCGTCCCACACCCGCCAGCGCTTGCGGCCGGAGACCTGCAGCACCAGCACGTCATGCGTGTCGAAATGGGTGCGGAACCCCTGCGCCTTGGGCGGCGTCAGGTAGATGTTGGTCTGGCAGCCATGCAGGAAGAGCTTTTCCAGGCCACGGCAAAAGCGGCCGAGCGGCGGATGCGTCTCATGGAACTGGCTGGCCACCAGGGAGGCGCCGGCATCGAAGCGACGCAGAAGGCGCGGCAGATCCACCCGGCCATCGGGCAGGGTGAATTCATGTTCGGGCACGCCGGCGCTGCCCTCTCGGCTGTCATCGGCCATGGCGATGCGCGGGCTGCGGGCCCCGTCGGTGCGCAGATAGGCATCGAGCACGGCGATGCTCAGCAGATCGGCGTAGCGCGGCACGCCGCCGCCGGAGAAATACCGCCATTCCGTGCCCTCACGCAGCGCGAGCACGGTTTCTAGCGGCAGCTCGCCGAAGGCGCGTGAGAAGGCGTCCTCCATGATGGAAGTCTCGGCCGCGTTCTGCTGGGCCAGCGACTCAAGCATGCGCGGCGTCTCCTGGTGCTGGCGTCAGTAGCCGCGGCGGCCGCGGCCCGGGCCGTCACTGGGGTCGCTGTCGGTCACGCCGCGGGAACCGCCACGGCCACGGCCGGGACCGTCATTGGGGTCACGGTCGGTGATGCCGGTGCCGCGATAGCCGCCGCGGCCGCGGCCGGGACCGTCATTGGGATCACGGTCGGTGATACCCGTGCCGCTGGTGCGCGAGACGCCGCGGCCGCGGCCGGGGCCATCACTGGGGTCACTGTCGGTAATGCCGGTGCCGCGATTGCCGCCGCGACCACGGCCGGGGCCGTCATTGGGATCACGGTCGGTGATGCCGGTGCCGCTGGGCTGCACATAGACGGGCTGGGTGGGCACGCAGCCCGCGGCACCCAGGGTGACGGCACCGAGGGCGCCGAGTTTCACGACCAGCCGACGGCGGCCGAGTTTTTCATTGTTGTCGTTGTCCATTGGCTTCCAACCCTTTCGAATTCTGGAGTGTAGACATGCCGCCCGGGCAAGCTCAACGGCTTTGGATGCGCCGGGTCGGTGTGGCCGAAGCGGCACTGCACCGGCGATGCCCGGCATCAGCGGCTGCGGCTGCGGCCGCGGCCGACGCCGTTGCTCGGGTCACGGTCCGTCGCACGCTGGGCGTCGGCCTCGCCCCCCGCGCCCGCACCGGCCATGGCAGCACCACGGCTGATGACCAGGCGACAGGACAGCAGCGCCTTGACGATCTGTCTTTCCGGCGTTTCCCCGGATACAGCTCAATCCTTTCATGCCCATAAGCGATGAAGTTTTGAATCGCACGAATTCGTTACGTAAGCGTTTACAGGAAGAAATCGTTGTTGCGGCGCGGCGAACAGGCCGGCCGGCACCCCCCCACAGCACCACCTGCGCGCGACTTGCCCGGACCCGTCCGCTTGGGCATAAGCGCGGCAACCCTTGCCGCAGGAACATCATGTCCGAGACCGCGCCCGCCCCGAATGCCGCCACCGGCCCGCTCCTGCCGCCGCTCTATTCCTCGCTCGAGCCGCTGACCGCGCAGCGCCACGGCGATGTGCGGGTGCGCGAGGCCGGCTACGCCTTCGCCGCCGGCATCTCGGCCATTCCGCTCGCGACCGAGGAATTCGCCGTCGCCAGCCGGCATTACCCCATCGTCTTCACCGCCCAGGCGCCGCATATGCCGGTGGTGATCATGGGCCTGCAGAATGACACCAACACCCATGTCGGCGCCGATGGCGCCTGGGAGCCGGGCAAGTACATTCCCGCCTATCTCCGCCGCTTCCCCTTCTTCCTGGTCCGCGTGGCCGAGGGCAGCGACGAGCTGGCCCTGTGCATGGACAGCCGCGCGCCGCAGATCAGCACCACCGAGGGCGAGGCGCTGTTCGGCGCCGATGGCAAGCCAACGCCCATGCTCGACCGTGCCTTCACCTTCTGCCGCAGCCTGGAAGCGGCCATGCAGAAGACCCGCGCAATGGTCGACATGCTGGCCGGGCTGAACCTGTTGCAGCCTGCCGCCGTGCAATTCGAGCAGAACGGCAAGCCTACCAAGATCGACGGTTTCCATGCGGTCCAGCGCGAGGCCTTTGCCGCCCTCGCCCCGGAAAAGCTGGCCGAGCTGCGCGACAATGGCGCGCTGGAGCTGGTCTACGCCCATCTCATTTCGGTCGGCGGCCTGCCGGAGCTGGCGGCCCGCCTGACCGGCGCAGCGCCCGCGCAGACGGTCTGAACCGCGCCCCTTGCACCGACGGCCATAACGGACCACGTTGGTCCGTAAAGCATCAATCGAGGGTCGCAGAGACACATGTTCATCGAAACCGAAGGCACGCCCAACCCCGCCACGCTGAAGTTCCTGCCGGGGCGTGACGTGATGGGCCCGCGCGGCACTGCCGATTTCATTTCGGCCGAGGCCGCGGTGCGCAGCCCGCTCGCCACCCGCATTTTTGCCCTGCCCGGCGTGGCGCGGGTGTTCCTGGGTGGCGAGTTCATCACCGTCACCAAGACCGATGCCGCGGATTGGGCAGCGCTGCGCCCCTCCGTGCTCTCCGCCGTGATGGCGCATTACGTCGCCGGACTGCCGGTGATCGAGGGCGACGAGGATCTTGAGGCCGAGGATACCGACCCCGCCGATGCCGAGATCGTCGCCACCATCAAGGAGCTTCTCGACACCCGGGTGCGCCCCGCGGTGGCCGGCGATGGCGGTGACATCGTCTTCCGCGGCTTCCGAGACGGTGTGGTGAAGCTGCGCATGCAGGGCGCCTGCTCG
Organism: uncultured Rubritepida sp.; assembly: GCA_964395305.1. Classification (GTDB taxonomy): domain Bacteria; phylum Pseudomonadota; class Alphaproteobacteria; order Acetobacterales; family Acetobacteraceae; genus Rhodovarius. Next base: position 13,312 of record CAYNBM010000035.1, on the reverse strand, counting down.
GGCTGCCCCTCCTCGCGCGCCACGCTGAAGCATGGCGTGGAGAACATGCTGCGCCACTACGTTCCCGAAGTGCTGGGCGTGGAGCAGGTGGAGGCGTAACGCCTCTTCCCTCCGCCGCGCTGCGCTGCAATATGTGCACAGGGAAAGCCAGCCACCGGGCCCACTAACCGGCACGGAGGCTTGACTGCGCGTTTTACTCGTCGATGCCCTGCCCGAAAGGGCCGCGGAGGTGCGCCTGGGGCTTGAAGCCGCTGGTTGCGTCGTCGTGGGCGTGGCACCGGACGCCGCAGGGCTGACGGCGCTGGTCCGCGCATCGCAGGCCGATATCATTGTCTGCGACATCGACGATCCCTCGCGCGATGCCCTGGAATCGATGCGTGCGCTGAATCGCGACGAGCCGCGGCCGGTGGTGCTCTTCGCCGAGAAGGGCGCGCCGGAGCAGATCGCCATGGCGCTGGCGGCCGGTGTGGCGGCCTATGTCGTCGAGGGCCTGTCACCTGCCCGCGTCCGCCCGGTGCTGGAGGTGGCGAGCCTGCAGTTCAAGGCCTATCAGGGCCTGCGCGCCGAGCTGGAGCGCGCCCGCGCCAGCCTGGCCCAGCGCGAGGCGGTGGAGCAGGCGAAAAAGCGCCTCATGGCCACCCATCGGCTGTCCGAACCGGAAGCGCATAAGCGCCTGCAACGCATGGCAATGGAGCGCGGCATGAAACTGGCCGATGTCGCCAACGCCGTTCTGGCGAAACTTTAGGCATCTCGCTCGATATCCAGCCGAACTCTGCCTGACCGACCGCGAAACGTGCATTATCCGGAAACTTCCCTCTGGATCGGCCAGAACTGCCGTGCTTTTAAGCGGGCCATGGAGCCCGCAATGGCGCGGGAGGTTCTCCATCCCACTTCCAGCGGTCCAATGGCGGCCCGCCGACAGCACCCCTCACGCCCGGGGTGCCCCGAAAGCCGCCAACCGTGCCAGACAGCACAGTTCTCCCCTATCCCACCGGTGGGCACCGCCGCGCGACGCGCCTCACCCGGCTGGGCTTCGTGCCCCTGGCCGATGCCGCGCCGCTGCTGGTGGCAGAGGCGCTGGGCCTGTTCGAGGCGGTGGGCCTGCATGTCGCGCTCAGCGCCGAGCCGGGCTGGGCCACGCTGCGGGACAAGCTGGCCTTCGGCGCGCTCGATGGCGCCCATCTGCTGGGGCCTCTGGCGCTGGCACTCGCCGCCGGGCTGGGCGGGGTGGAGGCGGACCTCACGATCGGCTGCGGCCTGGGTCGCAACGGCAATACCCTGACCCTGCAGCCCGAGCTGGCCCGGGCGCTGGCCGCGCATGGCCCGCAGGCGCTGCGCGGCAGCACGCTGGCCGTGGTCTATGCCTTCTCCTCGCACAACTACCTGCTGCGGCACTGGCTGGCCGAGGCCGGGCTGGACCCCGACCGCGATGTCCGCCTCACCGTCGTGCCGCCGCCGCAATGCCCGGCGCAGCTCGCCCAAGGGGCGATCGACGGGTTCTGCGCCGGCGAGCCCTGGGGCAGCCATGCCGTGGCGCTGGGCGCTGGCGAGGTGGTGCTGGGCACCGGGCATATCTGGCCCGACCATCCCGAAAAGATCCTGGCCTTTGGCGCGGCCTGGGCGGCCGACAACCCCGAAACCGCCATCCCCATCACCGCCGCCGTGCTGGCCGCCGCGCGCTGGCTGGATGAGCCGGCCAATCGCGCCGATGCCACCCGCATCCTGCACAAGCGCGCCTTCCCGCATCTCGCGCTGGAGACGGTGGCGGAGGCGTTTTCCGGCCCGGTCGCCCAGGCCCATCCCATGCAGTTCCGCGCCGCCACCTTCCACCATGCGGGTCAGGCCGCCTGGTGGCTGGGGCAGATGCAGCGCTGGGGCCACATGCCCGCCGATGCCGATCAGCCCCGGCTGCTGGCGCCCTGGAACAATTTCCTGTGGCGCGCCGCCGCGCGTCGCGTGAACGAACCCGAACCCACCACCATTCCCACGGAGCAACCCGCATGAACCGTCGCGATGCCATTCTCTCCACCACCGCCCTGCTGGGGGCAGCGCCGCGTGGTGTCTTCGCGCAAGGCTCGACCGCGCCGGAAGTGCGCCGCGCCAAGCTGGGCTATATCGCGCTGACCGACAGCGCGCCGCTGATCATCGCCAAAGAAAAGGGCTTTTTCGCCAAGCATGGCATGCCCGATGTCGAGATCGACAAGCAGGCGAGCTGGGGGGCGACGCGCGACAATCTGGTGCTGGGCGGCGGCTCCGGCGGCATCGATGGCGCGCATCTGCTCACGCCCATGGCCTATCTCATTCACATGGGCCGCATCGTGCAGAACAACCAGCCCGTGCCGATGGCCATCGTCGCCCGGTTGAACACCAATGGTCAGGCGATCTCGGTGGCCGAGAAGCACAAGGCGCTGGGTGCGCGGCTGGATGCGGCGCCGCTGCGCCGCGCGCTCAACGCCGACAGCAAGGTCGCCATGACCTTCCGTGGCGGCACCCATGATTGCTGGATCCGCTACTGGCTGGCCGCCGCCAATATCGACCCGGACCGCGAGGTCTCCACCATCGTCGTGCCCCCGCCGCAGATGGTGGCGAACATGCGCGTGGGCACCATGGACGCCTTCTGCGTGGGCGAGCCATGGAACGCCCAGCTGGTGAACCAGCGCCTGGGCTACACCGCCTGCACCACGGGCGAGCTGTGGCGCGACCATCCGGAGAAGTGCCTGGCCCTGCGCGCCGATTTCGTCGCCCAGAACCCACGCGCGACCGAGGCGCTGGTCGCCGCCGTGATCGAGGCCGCGCAATGGTGCGACGTCACCGCCAACAAGGCCGAGATGGCTGCCATCCTGGGCCGCCGCGCTTGGTTCAACGTGCCCGCCCCCGATATCCTGCCGCGCCTGCAGGGCATCGTGGATTATGGCGATGGCCGAAGGGTCGAAAACTACGACCTGGCGATGAAGTTCTGGCGTGACCATGCCAGCTACCCCTTCCAGAGCCACGACCTGTGGTTCCTGACCGAGAATATCCGCTGGGGCGTGCTGCCGCCCGACACCGACACCCGCGCCCTGGTCGCGGCGGTGAACCGGGAAGGCATCTGGCGCGCCGCGGCCGAACGCGCGGGGGTTGCGGCTTCGGCCACCCCGCGCGGCGTGTCGCGGGGCCCCGAAACCTTCTTCGACGGCAAGGTCTTCGACCCGGCCAACCCGGCCGCCTATCTCGCCTCGCTCGCCATCAAGCGCAGCCCCGGAGCCTGAAGCCATGAACGTCTCCACCAAGCCCGTGGTGGTTGCGCCCGCAACCATCACCGCGGTGGCACCGGCACCCCGCGCCCTGCCGCAGATCAACAAGCTGGCCGAGATCGCCAAGCAGGTCGTGCCGCCGCTGCTGGTGCTGGCCGTCTTCGTCGCGATCTGGGAAATCTGGGGCAACCAGCCCGGTGCCACCCTGCCTGCGCCCAGCACCGTCTGGGCGCAGAGCCGCGACCTGATCGTGGACCCCTTCTATGACCGGGGCGGGTTGGACAAGGGCCTGTTCTGGCACCTGCTGGCGAGCCTGCAGCGGGTGGCGCTGGGCTTCTTCCTCTCGGCGGTGGTCGGCGTGGGGGTGGGGCTGCTGATCGGCACCAGCCAATTCGCCATGCGCGGGCTGGACCCGATCTTCCAGGTGCTGCGCACGGTGCCGCCGCTGGCCTGGCTGCCGCTGTCGCTGGCGGCGTTCCGCGAGGCTCAGCCCTCGGCGATCTTCGTCATCTTCATCACCGCCGTCTGGCCGGTGATCATCAATACGGCGGTGGGCGTGCGCAACGTGCCGCAGGATTATCGCAATGTCGCCGCGGTGATCCGCCTGCGCGGGCCGGCCTTCTTCTGGAAGATCGTGCTGCCGGCGGCGGCACCCTACATCTTCACCGGGCTGCGCATCGGCATCGGCCTGTCCTGGCTCGCGATCATCGCGGCCGAGATGCTGATCGGCGGCGTGGGGATCGGCTTCTTCATCTGGGATGCGTGGAACAGCTCCAACCTCTCGGACATCATCGTGGCGCTGATCTATGTCGGGCTCGTGGGTTACGCGCTGGACCGCGTCGTGGCCTTCGCCGGCAACCTCGCCACCCGCGGTACACAGGCGAATTGACAGGCGCTGGTGGCTGCCGGGCCGTATGGCCCGCCGCCCTGAAACGGCCCCCCAGAAAAGGATTATCCGGATGTCCGCATTTCTTGAAATCTCCCGCCTGACCGTGGCCTTTCCCCGCGCCCCGGTGCCGGTCCTCAACGAGGTCGAGCTGCGTGTTGCCAAGGGCGAATACGTCGCCGTCATCGGCCATAGCGGCTGCGGCAAATCCACCATGCTGAACGTGGTGGCTGGCCTCCTGCCCGCCACACTCGGCGGCGTGCTGCTGGAAGGCCGCGAGGTCTCCGGCCCCGGCCCCGACCGCGCGGTGGTGTTCCAGAACCACAGCCTGCTGCCCTGGCTGACCTGCTACGAGAACATCAAGCTGGCCGTCGACCAGACGCTGTCGAAGGTGCTCAACCGGCGCGAGCGGCATGATTGGGTGATGGAACAGCTCGACCTCGTGCGCATGACGGCGGCGAAGGACAAGCGGCCGCACGAGATCTCGGGCGGCATGAAGCAGCGCATCGGCATCGCCCGCGCGCTGTCGATGCGCCCCAAAGTGCTGCTGCTGGACGAGCCGTTTGGCGCGCTCGATGCGCTCACGCGGGCACATCTGCAGGACCAGGTGATGGACATCCATGCCCGCCTGGGCACCACCATCCTGATGATCACCCATGATGTGGATGAGGCGGTGCTGCTGTCGGACCGCATCGTGATGCTGACCAACGGCCCCAACGCCACGGTGGGCGAAATCCTCGAAGTGGATCTGCCGCGCCCGCGCGACCGTCTGGCCCTGGCCAATGATCCGTGTTTCATCAATGCCCGCGCGGCGGTGCTGGAATTCCTCCATGCCCGTCACGCCAACCCGGCGCTGGCCGCGGCGTGACACGGGTTCTGGTCGTGGGGGCGGGGCCGGCTGGCACCCGTGCGGCGCTGCGCATCGCCGCGCGCCTGCCGCAAGCCGCGGTGACGCTGGCGGGTGCCGAGGCGGCGCTGCCCTATGACCGGGTGGCGCTGTCGAAACTGCTGGCCGGCGATATCGAGGTGCCGGGGCTGATCACCCATTCCGCCCGCGCGCTGCGGGAGGCCGGGGTGGCGTTCCGCCCCGCCACGCGCATCGCCGCGATCGACCGCGCCGCAAAACGCGCCGTCACCGCGGCGGGCGAGGCGCTGGACTACGATCATCTCATCCTGGCCATGGGCTCCCAGGCCATCCGGCTGCCGCTGCCCGGCGCCGACCTGCCGGGCGTGGTGGGCTATCGCGATCTCGCCGATGTCCGCGCCATGCTGCGCGCGGCCGAGAGCCGGGGCCAGGCGGTGGTGATCGGCGGCGGGCTGCTGGGGCTGGAAGCCGCCGCCGGCCTGGCCGCGCGCGGCATGGTGGTGACGGTGGTGCATGCCGTGGACTGGCCGATGGAACGCCAGCTCGATGCCCAGGCCGGTGGCCTGCTGGCCGCGCGCATGGGCGGCCGCGGCATCCGCTTCGCCATGCCCGCCAGCACGGTGGCGCTGGAGGGCCAGGGCCATGTCCAGGGCGTGCGGCTCAGCGATGGCCGGCTGCTGCCGGCACGGCTGGTGGTGATGGCCGTGGGCATCCGCCCCAACACCACCCTGGCGCGCGCGGCCGGGCTGGATGTGAGGCGGGGCATCCCGACCGATCGCGGCCTCTTCACCGCCGACCCTGCGGTGCAGGCGATCGGTGAATGCGCGGAGGTGGAGGGCCAGTGTATCGGCCTGGTCGCGCCCGCGCTGGAGCAGGCCGAGGCCGCGGCCGCAGCACTGGCCGGCCAGGGTGCGGGCTGGCATCCCCGCGCCGACAGCGCGGCGCTGAAGGTCAGCGGCACCGCCGTCTGGTCGGCAGGGGATATCGCCTGCGCCGATGCCGAAATCCTCACGTTGCATGACGAGGGCGAGGATTTCTATCGCCGCCTCGTGGTCCGGCAGGACCGGCTGGTGGGCGCGGTGCTTTATGGCGACACCGCCGATAGCGGCTTTTATCTCGATCTCATCACACGCGCCCTGCCGCTGGGGCGCATGCGCGCCTCGCTGGCCTTCGGGCCGGAGCTGGCGGCATGAATTTCTCCGACGAGCAGCAGGAATATCTGAAGGGGTTCATGGCGGGGGTCGAAGCCCGCCGCGGCAAACCCGCGAGCGAGGGCAGCGCCCCCCCCGACGCCCTGCGCGCGGCGCAGGATGCAACCATCGCCGCGGGCGGCAAGCTCACACCGGAGGAACTGGCCAAGCGCGAAAGACACCCGCTCGACCGCTGGGATGAGCTGACCGCCAGGGCCGAGGCCGGCGCCTTCCCCAAGGGCACCGATGTGCTGATGACGAAGTATCACGGGCTGTTTTTCGTGGCGCCCGCGCAGAATTCCTTCATGACCAGGCTGCGGATTCCCGGTGGCATCCTGACCAGCCATCAGGCGCGCGGCGCGGCCGATATCGCGGCCGAACTGGGCGGCGGCTACCTCGACATCACCACCCGCGCCAACCTGCAGATCCGCGAGATTGCGGCCGAGAACGGCCCGCTGGTGGTGATGCGCCTGGGCGAGATCGGCCTGCTGCCGCGCGGCACCGGCGCGGACAATGTGCGCAACATCACGGCGAGCCCGACGGTGGGGATCGACGCCGCGGAGTGGATCGACACCCGCCCCCAGGTGCGCGCGCTGCACCACCACATCCTGACCACGCGCGACCTGGTTGGCCTGCCGCGCAAATTCAACATCGCGCTCGATGGTGGCGGCGCGGTGGCGGTGCTGGAGGAGACCAACGATGTTTCCCTGCGCGCCGCGCGCGCCGGGGATGGCACGGTGATGTATGCGCTGGGCCTGGGCGGCATCACCGGGCACCACGACTTCGCCCGGCAAACCGGCGTGGCGGTTGAACCGCACGAGGTGGTGCGCCTTTGCGACGCCATCCTGCGCGTCTTCATCGCCCATGGCGACCGCACGGATCGCAAGAAGGCGCGGCTGAAATACCTGCTGGATCGCTGGGGATTCGAAAAATTCCTGGCCGAGGTCGAGAAGCTGTTTGGCCGCCCGCTGCCGCGCCCCACTGCTCTGGAGCTGGCGCCGCCGGGTGAAAAACACGGCCATGTCGGCGTGCATGCCCAGAAACAGCCGGGGCTGAGCTATGTCGGCGTGGTGACGCCGCTGGGCCGCCTGACCGTCGAACAAATGCGCGGGCTGGCGGCGCTGGCCGACCGCCATGGTTCGGGTGAGCTGCGGCTGACCGTTTGGCAGAGCCTGATCATCCCCGATGTGGCCGAACCCGCGCCGCTGCTGGAAGGCATTGCCGCGCTGGGGTTGAGCCATGACGCCAGCCATCTGCGCGGCGGCCTCGTCGCCTGCACCGGCAATGCGGGGTGCAAATTCGCCGCCTCCAACACCAAGAAGCACGCGGCCGAGATCGCGGAATGGCTCGATGCGCGCATCACCCTGCCGGCGCCGATCAACATCCATCTCACGGGCTGCCATCATTCCTGCGCGCAGCATTATGTCGCCGATATCGGCCTGCTCGGCGCCAAGGTCGAGCGTGGCGAGGAGGAGGTGGAGGGCTACGACCTGCATGTCGGCGGCGGTGCCGGGCCGGAACAGAAGATCGGCCGTCTGATCCGCGGGAAGATCGCCGCCGATGAGCTGGCGCCGCTGCTGCTGAACCTGCTCTCCGTATGGCTGCGCGACGCGCCGGAAGAGAGTTTCCAGGCCTTCACCGCGCGCCATGACGAGGCCGCGCTGAACGCCTTCGCCGATGCCGAGGGGATCCCCGCATGAACGCCATCTCGCCCATCGCGGTGGTTCCGGTCATCCCGGAATCGGCGCCCTTCTCGGCCGGGCAGCGGGCCTGGCTGAACGGTTTTTTCGCCGGGCTGTTTGGCGGCACGGCGGAAACCAGCACCCCCGTCGCTGCCCCGCCCGCCGAGGAGGAGATGCCCTGGCACGACCCGGCGCTGGAGCTGGAGGAGCGCCTGGCCCTGGCCGAGGGGCGCCCGCGCGCCAGACAATTGATGGCGGCGATGGCGCAGCTGGATTGCGGCCAGTGCGGCTACCTCTGCCAGAGCTATGCCGAGGCGCTGGCCGAGGGGCGCGAGAGCTCCGCCGGCCTCTGCGTGCCGGGCGGCAAGACCACCGCCCGCGCGCTGAAGGCGATGCTGGCCGCGGCGCCTGTGGTTGCCGCAGCAACGGCTGCCCCAGCCGCGACACCCACCAGCGAAATGGCGCCCGTGCTCTTCGCCGAAAAACTCACCCGCGAGGGCAGCCAGAAGGATGTGCGCCACATCCGCCTCGCCCTGACCCAGCCCTATGAGCCCGGCGACAGCCTGAGCGTGATGGCGCCCAACGACCCGGCGCTGGTGGAGGCCGTGCTGGCCGCCCTCGGCGCGCCGGAGTTGCGTGACACGCTGACGCACGAGCGCGACATCGCCAGGCCGCACGACACGCTGTTCGCGCTGCTGGCCGACCATGCGCAAGACCCCGCCGAGGCCGCCGCCCTGCGCGCCCTGGCCGATGGCGACGACAATGCCGAGCCCGCCGAGCCGGATGTGCTGGACCTGCTGGAGGCCTTCCCCTCCGCCCGCCCGCCGCTGGAGAAGCTGGTCGCGGCACTGCCACGGCTGAAGCCGCGCCTCTACTCCATCGCCTCCAGCCCGCGCGCGGTGCCCGGGGCTGTCGATCTCTGCGTGGGCGTGGTGCGGGCCGAGCGGCGCGGGCGGTGGCGTGACGGCGTGGCCTCCTGCCACCTCGCGCATCGCGCCGAGGCGGCGCTGCCGGTCTTCATCCAGCACAGCCATTTCCGCCTGCCCGCCAGTGCAGCGACGCCGGTCATCATGGTCGGCCCCGGCACCGGCATCGCGCCCTTCCGCGCCTTTCTGCAGCACCGCGCGCTGGGCGAGAATCCCGGCCGCAACTGGCTCTTCTTCGGTGACCAGCGCAGCGCCACGGATTTTCTGTTCCGCGAGGAGATTCTTGAGTGGCAGGAGGCCGGTGTGCTGGAGCGCCTGTCGCTGGCCTGGTCGCGCGATGGCGTCGAGAAAACCTATGTCCAGCATCGCATGGCAGATGAGGCCGCGACGCTCTGGGCCTGGCTGCAGGCCGGCGCGCATTTTTACGTGTGTGGCGACGCGCTGCGAATGGCCAGGGACGTGGATGCGGCGCTGCGGGACATCGCCATGAGCCAGGGCGGTATGGATGCGGCCGGGGCCAAGGCGTGGCTCAACGGCCTGGTAAAGGCGAACCGGTATCAGCGGGACGTGTATTGAACTTGGACGGGCAGATTCACGCTCCGGCGCTTCGCACCTCCGCGATCGGGCCTGTGCACACAACCTGCCCCTATTGCGGCGTCGGCTGCGGCGTGCTCGCCAGCCCCGGCCAACCGGTGGCGGGCGACCCCGCGCACCCCGCCAATTTCGGCCGCCTGTGCAGCAAGGGCACCGCGCTGGGCGAAACCACCGCCGCCACCAACCGCCTCCTCCACCCCGAGGTGGATGGCAAGCGGGCGAGCTGGGACGCGGCGCTGGACGCGGTGGCGGAGGGCTTTGCCATTGCCCGCGCAACCAATGGGCCGGATGCCACCGCGCTCTACGTCTCCGGCCAGCTGCTGACAGAGGATTATTACGCCGCCAATAAATTCGCCAAGGGGTTCCTCGGGACCGCCAATATCGACAGCAATTCCAGGCTTTGCATGGCCTCTGCCGTGGCTGGCCACAAACGCGCCTTCGGCGAGGATATCGTGCCCTGCACCTATGCCGATCTGGAGGAGGCGGAGCTGATCGTGCTCGTCGGCTCCAATCTCGCCTGGTGCCACCCCGTGCTGTTCCAGCGCATCCAGGGCAAGCGGATCGTGGTGATTGATCCGCGCCGCACCGCGAGCTGCGAGGGTGCGGCGCTGCACCTGCCCATCCGCCCCGGCGCCGATGTGGCGCTGTTCAACGCGCTGCTGCGGCACCTGCACCAGGCCGGTTTCCGCAGCGACAGGCCGGGGCTGGGGCCGGCGCTGGCCGCTTCCGGCGGCGAGACCGGGCTGGACCCCACCGACACGGCGCGGTTCTTCGACTGGTTCGCCAGCACACAAAAAACCGTCACCCTGTTCAGCCAGGGCGCCAACCAATCCACCGCCGGCGCCGACAAGGCGAATGCCATCATCAATTGCCACATGCTGCATGGCAGCCTGGGCCGCGCGGGCGGCGGGCCCTTCAGCATCACCGGCCAGCCCAATGCGATGGGCGGGCGGGAGACCGGCGCGCTGGCCAATATGCTGGCCGGCCATCTGGAATGGGATTCGCCCGGCGAGGCCGAGGCCTTGGCCAGTTTCTGGAACACCAGCCACCTCGCCCCCCGCCCCGGCCTCAAGGCGGTGGAGATGTTTCGCGCCGCCACTCAGGGGCGGATCGGCGCGCTCTGGGTCATGGCCACCAACCCTGCCGTCTCGCTGCCCGCCTCCGACGAGGTGCGGGCGGCGCTGGCCCGCATCCCCACCCTGGTGGTCAGCGATTGCGTGGCCGATTCCGACACGGTGCGCGCCGCGCGCATCCGCCTGCCCGCACTCGGCTGGGGCGAGAAGGACGGCACCGTCACCAATAGCGAACGCGTCATCAGCCGCCAGCGCGCTTTTCTGCCGGCGCCGGGCGAGGCGCGGGCGGATTGGTGGATCATCGCCCAGGTGGCGCAGCGCCTGGGATGGGGCGAGGCCTTCGCCTGGCCCAATGCCGCGGCGATCTTTCGTGAACACGCCGCCGTCACCGGGCTCGCAAGGCCGTCGTTGCGGCAATTCGATATCTCCGGCCTCGCCGATCTGACCGACACCGAATACGACGCAATGGCCCCCACCCGCTGGCCCGTCGCGCGCCGTGGCGATATCGGCGGCCGCATCACGCCGCCGGTGCAGCGCTTCGTCGCCACGCCCTTCCGGGCGCCGGCCAATGCGCCGGACGCGGCCCATCCCCTCACGCTCAACACCGGCCGCCTGCGGGACCAGTGGCACACCATGACGCGCACCGGCCCCGTGCCGCGGCTGATGGCGCATAGCCCCGAGCCGCTGCTGCATGCCCACCCCGACGACGCCCCGGCGCCCGATGGCGCGCTGGTGCGCGTGGCCAGCCGCTGGGGTGCCGCCGTGCTGCGCCTGCGGCACGATCCGGTGCAGCGCCGCGGCGATGTCTTCGCCCCCATGCACTGGACCGACGTCTGGGCCGGTGCTGCCCGCATCAATGCGGCGGTGAACCCGGACACCGACCCTGTCAGCGGCCAGCCCGAGCTGAAGCACACCCCCGTCGCCCTCACGCCCTATGCCGCGGATTGGCACGGCTTCGTGCTCAACCGCAGGAAGCTCACGCCCGGCACGCCCTGGCAGGCCTTCATCCCGCTGGAGGATGGCGTCTGGCGGCATGAGCTGGCAGGGCAGGGTGCCGCACCCTTCGCTGCGCTGCGCGAGGCCTGTGCCGAGGCCGGCGCGACATGGATCGTGCTGGAGGATGTCGCCACCGGCCTGCACCGCGCCGCACAGCTGCGCGATGGGCGACTGATATCGGTCATCTTCCTGGGCCCCGACCACGCGCTGCCGCCGCGCGAATGGCTGGCCACGCTCTTCGCGCTGCCGGCCATCGGCAGTGCCGCGCGGCGCACCCTGCTCGCCGGCCGCGCGGCCGATGGCCCGCCGCCCTCGCCCACCATCTGCATCTGCCACGGCGTCTCCCGGGCCAGCATCGAGGGCGCGATCCGGGCCGGCCATGCCGATATCGCATCGGTGGGCGGCGCCACGCGCGCGGGCACCGGCTGCGGTTCTTGTCGGCCGGAAATCGCCGCCCTATGTGCCGCGCTCCCGGTTCCGGAACCCGCCTGAATGCGCCACTACCCCGCCTTCCTGAAGCTCGATGGCCGAACGGTTCTGCTGCTGGGCAGCGGCGAGGTGGCGCAGCGCAAGGCGGAACCCCTTCGTCGCGCCGGCGCCATCATCCGCCAGGCCGATCTGTTCTCGCCGGAATTGCTGGATGGCATCGTGCTGGCACTGGGCGCCGATGCGGCGGAGGCGGAGCTGCATGCGCTGAGCGAGGCGGCGCAGGCCCGCGGCATCCCCGTGAACATCGTCGATAGGCCGGAACTCTGCAGTTTCATCTCGCCGGCGGTGATCGAGCGCGACGACATCACCGTCGCCGTCTCCACCTCAGGCGCGGCCCCGGTGCTGGCCCGCATGATCCGCCAGAAGATCGAGGCGGTGCTGCCGCCGCTGATCGGCCAGGTGGCGGCGCTGGGCCTGCGCTTCCAGGCCGCGGTGCGCGCCCGGCTGCCCGGCCTGCCGGCGCGGCGCGCCTTTCTCGAACGCGCCTTCACCGGCGCACCCGCCGAACTGGCCCTGGCCGGGCGACAGGCCGAGGCCGAGGCGGCCTTCGCCGCGATGCTGGCGGACAGCGACGCCCAACCCGCGGGCATGGTCCACCTGGTGGGCGCCGGCCCCGGTGCGGCCGACCTTCTCACCCTGCGCGCGCTGCGCCTGCTGGGCGAGGCCGACGTCATCGTGCATGACCGGCTGGTCGGCGACGCCGTGCTCGACATGGCGCGCCGCGACGCCGAGCGCATCTTCGTCGGCAAAGCCCGCGCCAACCACTGCATGAAGCAGCAGGACATCAACGCCTTGCTGGTGCGGCTGGCGCAGGAGGGAAAGCGCGTGGTGCGGCTGAAAGGCGGCGACCCCTTCGTCTTCGGCCGCGGTGGCGAGGAAGCCGCGGCACTGGCCCGCGCCGGCATCGCCCACGAAGTGGTCCCTGGCGTGACCGCCGCCCTGGCCTGCGCCGCCCAGGCCGGCATCCCCCTGACCCTGCGCGGCGTGGCGCGCACGCTGACCTTCGTCACCGGCCACACCCAGGACGGCAGGCTGGATCTGGATTTTGCGGCATTGGCCCGGCCCGGGCAGACGCTGGCGGTCTATATGGGCGTGGTCACGCTGCCGGCGCTGCACGAGGGTCTGACCCGCGCTGGCCTGCCCCCGGAGACGCCCGCAGCGATGATCGAACGCGGCGGCACCCCACGGCAGCGCGTGCTGCGCGGCACCCTGGCCAGCGTCGCGATCGAAGCGCCGGAATGGAGCGATGGCGGACCCGCTTTGCTGCTGCTGGGCGAGGCGGTGGCGATGACGGCGGGGGAGCGGGCGCTGGCCTACGCGGCTTAGAGCCCTTTCATATCATCCGTGGATATCCTGAATTGGCCAGATAGTTTGCGCA
>CAYNBM010000034.1:0-45490 GCA_964395305.1 uncultured Rubritepida sp. | reverse complement strand
CGCCGATCGGCGTTTCGAGCGAGATCGGCTCCTTGGCGATCTTGAGGACCTTGCGGACCTTCTCCAGCGGCATCCCAAGCTTTTCGGCCAGTTCCTCCGGCTGCGGCTCGCGGCCGATCTCGTGCAGCATCTGGCGGCTCGTCCGCACCAGCTTGTTGATCGTCTCGATCATGTGGACTGGGATGCGGATCGTCCGCGCCTGGTCGGCGATGGACCGGGTGATCGCCTGGCGGATCCACCACGTCGCATAGGTGCTGAACTTGTAGCCGCGGCGGTATTCGAACTTATCCACCGCCTTCATCAGGCCGATATTGCCCTCCTGGATGAGATCCAGGAATTGCAGCCCGCGATTGGTGTATTTCTTGGCGATCGAGATCACGAGGCGCAGATTGGCCTCGATCATCTCCTTCTTCGCCACCGTCATGTCGCGCTCGCCACGGCTGACGGTGGCATAGACGCGACGGAATTCGGCCACCGGCAGGCCAGTCTCGGCGGCGACGGCGCCGATATGGGCGCGCACCTTCTCGACATCATCCTGCGACTTGGCGGCGAAGGCCTGCCAGTATTTCGACTTCAGCTTGGAAATATGCTCGAACCAGGCGGGGTCGAGCTCATGGCCGCGCCACTCCGCCAGGAAGTCCTCGCGCTTGACCTTGTGCGATTCGGCCAGCCGCAGCACCTGACCATCCATCGCGACCAGGCGCTTGTTCAGCAGCTTGAGCTGCTCGACCAGCTCCTCGATGCGGTTGTTGTGCAGATGCACCTTCTCGACCAGGGCGACGAGTTCGGTGCGGCTCTTCTCATAGGTCTTCTCCGAGCGGCCGGCCAATTCGCCGCCGCCGGTATAGACATCCATCCGCTTGGCGGAGAGTTTGCCCAGCTTGCCGTAGATCGCCTCGATCGCCTCGAAGGCGGCCAGCGCCTCGGGCTTCAGCTTTTCTTCCAGCGCCGAGAGGGACAGGCCGATCGAGCCCTCCTCGTCGCCCTCCTCGAATTCCTCCGGCTCGGTGCTGGCACCTTCCGGCATGTCGGCCTGGTTGGTGGCTTCCAGGTCGATCACGTCGCGCAGCAGCATGCGCCCCTCGCGCACCGCCTCATGCCAGGCGATGATCGCCTTGAAGGTCAGCGGGCTTTCGCACAACCCGCCGATCATCATGTCGCGCCCGGCCTCGATCCGCTTGGCGATGGCGATCTCGCCCTCGCGGCTCAGCAGTTCGACGGAGCCCATCTCGCGCAGATACATCCGCACCGGGTCATCGGTGCGGCCGATCGTGTCCTCATCGACGTTGCCGCCGCTCTCTTCCTCTTCCTTCTCCTCGCCATCCTCGGCCTTGGCGGCGACGGGCTTCTCGCCATCCTCGCCCTCCTCGGCCTCGACGACGGTGATGCCGGATTCGCTGAGCATGGCCAGCGTGTCCTCGATCATCTCGGAGGACACCTGCTCGGAGGGCAGGACGGAATTCACCTCATCAACGGTGACGAAGCCACGCTCCTTGCCGCGCGCGATCAGCTTCTTCACCGCGGCCGACTGGATGTCGAGCATCACGCCTTCGACGGCTTCGTCGCGGGCATCCGTGGTTTCCGTGCTGCTGCCGGGCTTGGTGGCCATACATATCACTCCATCGATTCGCGGCACGGAAATCGTGTGCTGCGCCCACGCGGTCTCTCCATATGGAATGCCGCGGTGTGGGTTCACCACCCCGGGCACGAAAACCGTGCAAATTTCGCCACGCACCGTGGCATTTCGAAACCCGGGCGGGGTTTCACCTGAACCGGACTGGCTTCAGGTGAAGGCACCGCCCTGGCAACCCTCCTGCCGGAGCACAGGTTCCTTGCCACCCCAGGTGAAGGACATGAAAGCGCTCTACCCCGCTTCAACCCCAGTCGGGTCGCCGCGTCCATAGGCGTCGAGCGCCTCTTTCAGCAGCGTCACGCGGCGCAGAGTCTCCGTCGTGGGCGCCCGCTCGGCATCGCGCCTGGCCGCAGAGAGATCGGCCTGCAAACCCTCATCGCCCCGCAGGCGGGAAAAGAAATGCCAGAAACACTCCGCGATTTCAGCGGGTTGGGCACCTTCCCTGGCGCCCGGCGGCAGCGCCTGCGCGCCCAGCGCCCAGTCCAGCTCGCGCCCCAGCCCGGCGGCGCGCAGACCTGCGTGAAACCCGGCCTGCTCCTGCACGGCATCGCTGCCCAGCGTTTGCAGCAAATGATCGCGCAGCGCGGTGGCCGGGCCAGGCGGCAGGTCCAGCAGGCCCAGCGCCTCCTCCACCTCGGCGATGAATACGGGATGGCGCAGCAGGCAGGCCAGCATGGCGCGGGCCTGATCGCTCCGCGCATTGGCGCCGGGCACCGGGCGGGCGATGGGGCCGGGGCGGGCGGCGGCACGGCCGGGCCGTGGCCGGCCTTCGGCGAAGAAGCGGTCGAGCAGGGCGCGGCGGTATTCGCTGCCCAGGGATTTGTCCTCGATCCTGGCCGCGGCCTCGGCGAGGCGCTTGCGGAAGCCCGCGCGCTCCTCGGGCGAGGTCAGGCTGCGGCCTTCGGCCAGCAGGGTATAAAGCGCCTCGGCCAGGGGTTTTGCCGCACCCAGCACGGCCTCGAAGGCGCCAGCACCCTGCTTGCCGATCAGCGTGTCGGGGTCCTCGCCGGCCGGCAAGGTGGCCAGACGCAGGGTGCGTTCGGGGGTGAGCAGGGGCAGCGCCACCTCGGCGGCGCGGGCGGCGGCGCGCGCGCCCGCGGCATCGCCATCGAAGCACAGCACCGGCTCGGGGCTGACGGCCCAGAGCGCTTCGAGCTGTTCCGTGGTCAGCGCCGTGCCGAGGGGGGCGACGGCGCCGGTGAAGCCGGCCTGATGGAGGGCGATGACATCCATATAGCCCTCCACCGCCACCAGCCGGGCACCGCGGAACACCCCCTCGCGCGCCATGTGCAGGCCATAGAGCTGCCGCCGCTTGGAAAACAGCGTGGTTTCCGGCCCGTTCACGTATTTCGGCTGGCCATCGCCCATGATCCGGCCGCCGAAGCTGATGCCGCGGCCGCGTCGGTCATGGATGGGGAACATCACCCGGTTGAAGAACAGGTCCACCGGCCCCTGCTCGCGCTCCTGCATGAGGCCGGCCTCGATGAGTTGCGCGGTCTCGATGCCGAGCTCGCGCAAATCCCCCGCCAGCGCGCCGCGCCCGGCGCCGGACCAGCCCAGGCCGAATGCCGCGATGGTGCCCGGCGTCAGGCCGCGCCGCAGCAGATAATCCAGCGCCGGCCGCCCCTCGGGCAAATGCAGCCGGCGGGTGAAGGCGGCCTCGGCGGCGTCGAGCACGCCATGCAGGTCGCGCGCCCGGGCCTCGCGCGCCGCGACCTCGGGTGTGGGCTTGGGCACGGTAAGGCCGGCCTCGCCCGCCAGCCGCTCCACCGCCTCGATGAAGGAGGCGCCATCGGCGCGCATGACGAAGCTGATGGCATCGCCATGCGCGCCGCAGCCGAAGCAGTGGAAGCCGTCATCATAGACGTAGAAACTGGGCGTCTTCTCGCCATGGAAGGGGCAGCAGCCCTTCCATTGCCGGCCCGATTTCAGCAGGCGGATCTTTCGCGACACCAGCGCCTGCATCGGCGTGCGGGCGCGCAGCTCGTCCAGGAATTGCGGGGGCAGCGCCATACCCAGCAGGTAGCCCCGGGGGGATGGGGGTGGAAGGGGCCTGGCCTGTGTGACCTGGGGATGATGGTGATGGCGGCAGGGGTTTACCCCGCAGCCGAAGGCCCGCTATGCAGCGCCAATGAAACCCGCAGAAATCCAGGCTGTTCAGGCCCAGCTCCGCGCCATGACCGGCAGCCCCAAGCTCATCATCCGCGCGGCGCAGACGCGCAATGGCCCGGTGGAGCTGCTGGCGGGCGCCGAGGTGATCGGCACCGTCGACCGTGACGCCGAGGATGGCGAGGTGGCCTATCACGTCACCATCACCATCCTTGCGGAAGATCTGACTTAGGCTGAAATTCTTTGAACTAAGCGGCCGGTCGGGGTAGATTCAGCCCATCAGGCGCCCGAATTGCGCCTGCCCCCCACCCCGGGGCGATGAATTTGTCCGCTTTCCGTTGTTTGGACACGAGCGCGCGGTTTTCAGCCGCCCAGTGCCGCCTTCACCATCGGGCCGGCCTTGCCCATGTCCAGCGCCGCCGCGTGTTTCGCCTTCAGCGCCGCCATGACGCGGCCCATATCCTTGATCGCGCTGGCGCCGGTTTCGGCCACGGCCTGGGCCACGGCGGCGGCCATCGCTGCCTCGTCCATTTGCTGCGGCAGGAAGGCCTCAATGACCGCGATCTCGGCCTCTTCCTTCTCGGCCAGTTCGGGGCGGTTGCCCTGGCGATACATCTCCACCGATTCGCGGCGGCTCTTCACCATGCCGCGCAGCATGCCCACCAGGGCCGCGTCATCCAGCGGCGGGCCGGGGCGAGCGGCGATGTCGCTGTCCTTCATCCGGGCGATGACCATGCGAATGGTCGAGGTGCGCGGCGCATCGCCGGCCTTCATGCTGGTCTTCATCTCGTCCATGAAGCGGCTGCGCAAATCCATGATGGTCTTCCTGTACCCCTCGCCGGCGGCTCGCTGGCGGGGAGGGCGGTTTAGAGCATGATCCGTTGCGGTGGAATCACCGCCGCGCTGAATCATCCTCGCGGCGAATGGCTGGACCGTGCGGCGTGAACCTGGCGTGTTCTACCGCGCCATGGCCGCCCTTGCGCCACCTGCCCCCCGCGGCCCAGGCCGGGGCGAGGAACTCCACATCTCCTCGTGGTTGAGAAAGAATTCGTCGCGCGGGAACATATCGGTCAGCGGGGGCGGGACGCGGGGGGTTTGAGGCGTCCAGCGCTCCACCTCACCCGCCACGAGGCTGGCGAGGTCGGTCACGGTGGGATTGCCGCGGCGGACGAAGTCCAGCGCCTGCGGCTGGCGCAGCCGGGCCAGCAATGCCGGCAGGTCCAGCGGGATCGGCCGGTCGGAGCCGATCATGATGCTGGCCGGGCGCAACAGAACGGCATGCGGGAAGGCGCTGGCAAAGGTATCCACCACCCGCCAGGTCGGCGCCCATTGCACGTAGAGGCCGCCCGGCGCCAGGCGGGCGCGGATCTGCTCCAGGAACTCGACCGAATAGAGCAGGCCGGAATGGGAGGATTGCGGCAGGATCGCATCGGCCTCGATCACCTCGTAGAGCCGGTCGTCACGGGTGAGCGCCCGGCGGCCATCGCCGTGTTCGAGACGCACCCGGGGGTCACGCAGCAGGGCCGCGACGCCGCCCTGCGGCTGCGCCTGCGCGATGTCCTCCAGCGCATCCAGCACGGGGCGGATGAGTTCGATGGCGCGGATTTCCCGCGTGGCGGGGCTGACGGTGGCGCCATAGGGCGTGCCGCCGCTGCCCACGCCGATGGCCAGCACGCGCTCCGGCGCGGGGTGCATCATCGGCCCCAGCATGCCCAACAGCATGTGGATGTCGAGGAAGGGCACGAAGCCCTGGCCATGGCCCATGATGAAGAAGCGGCCCTGGGCGCGGTCCGGCTCCTCGGCCCGGGCGCGGTAGAAGGCGACGCCGGAGCGGTCCTCGGCCCAGGCGGCGAAGCCTTCCGGCGCGCGGCCATGCATGTGTTCCCAGAAGCGGGCATTGCCAGGCAGGAGTGCGGCGATCGCGACCGTGGCGGCGGCGAGGCCCATGGTGACCCGCCTGCCCGGCCCCTGCTGCTGCCAGACCCAGCCCAGCAGCAGCAGCACCGACAGTGCCGCCAGCAAAAGCAATGTGCCCATGCTGCCCAGCAGATGCAGGGTGACGAGGCCGGTGACGATCGATCCCGCGGCATTGCCGGCGATATTGGCGAGCTGGACCCAACCCACCCGGGCGCCGACGCTGGCCAGATCCTGCTGCACCGCGCGCTGCACGAAGGGGAAGGTCATGCCGATGAGAAAGGCCGGCGGCACCACCAGCGCCACGATCAGCGCCGTGCTGGCAGCCAGCGCGGCGGGCCCGAAGCGATGGAAATCCACCGCCAGGATGGGGTCCAGTGGCCAGGAGCCCACGCCATGCCACATCGCCAGGATCAGCGCCGCCCCCAGCGCGAAGCCGGCACCCTGGGTGTAGAAGAAGGCTGGCCTTGGGTCCTTCAGCCGCCCCACCATGCGCGCGGCCAGCGCCATGCCCAGCCCATCGGCCAGCAGGAAGACGCCGAGCACGGTCGGGAAGAGATAGGCGTGATACTGGCCGACCTGGCCGAGCAGGCGGACCCAGAGGATCTCCAGCGCCACGATCACATAGCCCGAGAGGAAGACCAGCAGGCACCACAGCGGCAGCGAGCCGAAGGCCGGCGGACCCGCAGTGCCTGGGCTGGGCTGCGGCTTCTCGCGCGACATCCCCGGCAGCAGGCTCAGCGCCAGGCCCACCGCCACCAGATCCAGCCCCGCCGCCAGCCAGAGCGAGCCCACAAAGCCCAGATTGCCCACGATGAACCAGCCGCCGACCAGCGCGCCGAGACCCGCGCCCAGCGTGTTCAGCCCATACAGCGCGCCGATCCGCCCGGCTGCGGTGGCCAGGCTGATGGTCACCGCCCGCGCCAGGAAGGGCAGTGATGCGCCCATCAGCGTGGTGGGAATGACCAGGCCCATGAAGCATAGCGCGAAAATGGCGAAGGGCGATTGCACGTCATCGGCGAGGCCGATGGCGATGATGTCGTAGAGAAAGAATTTCGACAGCACAGCGCAAAGCGCCACGCCGGCCTCGCAGACCGCGAAGGCGATGAGCGCCTTGTAGGGCGAAAACCGGTCCGCCATGCGCGCGCCGATGATGGAGCCCAAGCCCAGCCCGGCGAGGAAGGAGCCGACGACCAGCGCGGCCGAAACCGTGTCACTGCCGGCGAAGATGCCGAGCATGCGCTGCCAGATGATCTGGCAGAGCAGGGCGGCGAAGCCCGAGCAGAAGAAGGCCAACATCAAGCGCGGCATCGAACTGGCACCCCGTAGAGCTATGCCTGCCCCAATGACGGCGCGTGATGGCCGCAATATGGCAGATTATTAACTCATTCGCGGCGAAGCAGGGTATCGGTCAAGAGGTTTGCCCAGCTTCGGCTGCGAAAACCGGCGCGCAAGGCTGCCTCGTCATAATCCTCGCGCAGCCATTGCAGGAAGGGCTTGGGCCAGGCCCTGGCATATTGCGCGATGAAGGCATCGAGAATGCCGGTGCGCGCGGCGGCGATGTGGCCATGGCGAAACGTGAGCTGCCGGGCGGCCTCATCGGGCGGGCGGCCCTGCAGCAGCAGCCAGATGGCGGCGATGAGGCCGGTGCGGTCGGCGCCGGATTTGCAATGGATGAGGATGGGTTCGGGAAGGTCCGGCAGCATGGCGGCCAGACGCTCGATGCGGTCGCGATGCGGCGCGCCGCGGGATTCGAACGGCGCATCGGCATGCACCAGGCCCAGGGCGGCGGCCTCTCGCCGGCTCAGCGCATCGGCGCCGCAGCTTTCGCGGTGTCCCCGCAGGTTGAGCAGGGTGCGGATACCATGCTCGCGCACCGCGGCGCGGAGCTGGAATGGCAGGGGGTGGTTGGAGCGGTAGAGGCGGCCGGGCGCAACCTCGCCCCAATTGCGCCAGGGGAGGCGCAGGGCGGCGTGGTCGATGAAGAGGGCGTTGGTCCAGCTCGGCATTGCCCCCGTATGGCGGAAACCCCCCGCCTATTCCATCCGCGCGCCGGAGACGCGCACCATCTCCTGCCACATCGGCCGCTCCCGCCGCGCCCGTTCCCAGGCCCCTTCCGGCGTGCTGGAGACGGCCTGCGCGCCGGCGCGCAGGAAGCGCTCCTGCACCGCGGGGTCGGCGGCCACCGCCTGCATCGCCTGGCTGGCGCGGGCCAGGATGGGCGCGGGCACCCCGGCCGGGAATGCGAAGGCGCACCAGCTTTCCACCACGAAGTCGAAGCCCGCCTGCTGCATCGTCGGGATGTTCGGCAGCGTCGGCCATCGGTCGGCGGAGGTCACCGCGATGCCGCGAATGCGCCCCTCCTGGATCGTCGGCACATAGCTGGCCAGATTGCCGATCTCGAAGGTCAGGTCGCCGGAAAGCAGGGCCGGAATGATCTGCGCGGCACCACGGAACGGCACATGCTGGCCGTCCAGCCCCGTGCGCTGGCAGAAATGCGAACCCGAGAGATGCGCCGTTGTGCCCACCCCCGGGCTGCCGAAGGAGACGCCGTTGCGGCGTGCTTTCCCCCATTCGATGAACTCCGCCAGCGTCGTCGCCGGGCAATGCGCAGCCGAGACGGCGAGCACATTGGGCAGGGTCCAGTGCATCGAGATCGGCTGCAGGTCGCGGTCGGCATCGAAGGGCATGCGGGCGAACAGAAACTGGTTGATCGACCAGCCGCTGACCGTGATCGGCCCCATGGTGTAGCCATCGGGCGCGGATTTGGCGATGGCGTCGGTGCCGATATTGCCGCCGGCGCCGGGCCGGTTCTCGATCTGGAAGGACTGGCCGAGGCGGGCATGCAGCTGTTCGGCCATCAGCCGGGCCAGCACGTCGGTCGAGCCTCCCGGGGGCCAGGGCACGATGATGCGCACCGGGCGCTCGGGCCAGGCGGACTGGGCAAGGGCGAGGCTGGGGGTGGCGAGGCTGGCGGCGAGGAGGGCGCGGCGTTGGATGGTCATGGTCTCTTCCCTGGCTTTGCCATAGTCATGGCCCGGCGGCGGGCGGCTGTGAAGGGGCTGTTTGCGCCTGGA
The DNA here is from genome assembly GCA_964395305.1 of uncultured Rubritepida sp. GTDB lineage: Bacteria > Pseudomonadota > Alphaproteobacteria > Acetobacterales > Acetobacteraceae > Rhodovarius. Next base: position 36,757 of record CAYNBM010000034.1, on the reverse strand, counting down.
ACCCTCGGCGATTACAGGCCAGAATGACCACAGCCGAGGAGGAAAACGATTTGCCGACCACAACGGTGCGCCACGCCCTGCTGGAGGTGCTGCGCGCCACCGGCATGACCACGGTCTTCGGCAATCCCGGCAGCACGGAGCTGCCCTTTCTCGGCGATTGGCCCAATGACCTGCGCTATGTCCTGGGCCTGCAGGAGGCGAGCGTGGTGGGGATGGCCGATGGCTATGCCCGGGCCAGTGGATCGGCCGCCTTCTGCAACCTGCATTCGGCGGCCGGCGTCGGGCATGCGTTGGGCAACATTTTCACGGCCGCGCGCAACAATGCGCCGCTGGTGATCACGGCCGGGCAGCAGGCGCGCAGCCTCCTGGCGAACCAGCCTTTTCTCGGCGCCACGGAGGCTGCGAATTTCCCAAAACCCTATGTGAAATGGTCGGTGGAGCCGGCGCGGCCGGAGGATGTGGCGCCGGCCGTCGCGCAGGCATTTCGAATCGCCATGCAGCGGCCGCGGGGGCCGGTCTTCGTCTCAATCCCTGTCGATGACTGGGGGGTGGCGGCGGCGCTGCCGCCCGCCCGCCCGCCGCTCGGCGATATGGCGCCCGATCCCGCGCTTCTGGCCGAACTTGCCGCCGCACTGGCCGCCGCCGGCCGCCCCGTGATCGTCGCCGGGCCGGAGATCGACGAGGAAGGCGCCGATATCGTGGCGCTGGCCGAGCGGCTGCGCGCCCCCGTCTTCACCAGCCCCTTCGCCAGCCGGCTGTGTTTTCCGGAAAGCCACCCGCTCTTCGCCGGCCATCTGGCCGCGGCGCCCGAGGCGGTGGCGGCGGCGCTGTGCGGCTTCGACCTGGTGCTGGTGCTGGGCGCGCCGGTCTTCACCTTCCATGTCGTCGGGGAATGCGCGCTGTTTTCGAGCGGCGTGGCGCTGTGGCACCTCACCACCGATGGCGAGGCTGCGGCCCGCGCGCCGGTGGGGGTGGGGGTGCCGGGCAGCTTGCGTCTGGGCCTGCCGGCATTGACCGCCTTGCTGCCCGCGCCGACCCGCGCCGCGCCGCTGCCGCGAACCCGCCCACCCGCGCCGCCGCCCGCCCACCCGCTGCCGCCTGGGCATGTTCTGGCCCGGCTGCACGCCCTGCTGCCGGCGGGCGCGGTGGTGATGGAGGAGGCGCCGAGCCACCGCCCGGCCATGCATGCGCATCTGCCCTTCGAGCACTGGGGCAGCTTCTTCACCATGGCCAGCGGGGGGCTGGGCTATGGCCTGCCCGGCGCGGTGGGCGTGGCGCTGGCCAGGCCTGGGACAAGGGTGGTCTGCCTGATCGGCGATGGCTCGCTGATGTATTCGGTGCAGGCCTTGTGGACCGCGGCGCAGCACCGGCTGCCGCTCTCGGTGATCGTGCTCAACAATGCGGGCTATGGCGCCATGCGCGCCTTCAGCCGGGTGATGGGCACGCAGGGCGCGCCGGGCATCGAGCTGCCGGGCCTGGATTTCTGTGACATCGCCCGCGGCCATGGCGTGCCCGCCGCGCGGGCGGAACGGCCGGAAGGGCTGGACGAGGCGCTGCGCTGGGTGCTGACCAGCGACGGCCCGGCGCTACTGGACGTGGTGCTCGATCAAGGTGTTGCAAAGCTCTATCGCGAGAAGGACGAAGCGTGATGTTCAGGCGTTCCATGCTGCTCTCCACGCTGGCGCTGCCGGCATTGGCGCAAACAAGGCCGACCCGCATCATCGTTCCATTCCCGCCCGGCGGGCTGGCCGATACGCTGGCCAGGCCGCTGGCGGCGCGGCTGCAGGCCAGCTTCAACGCCCCCTTCATCGTCGAGAACCGTGCCGGTGCCGGCGGCAATATCGGCGCCGAACTGGTTGCCCGCGCCGAACCGGATGGGCAGACGCTGCTGCTGGGCTCGCTCGGCCCGCTGGCGGTGAACATGTGGCTGTTCCCCAATCTGAGCTATGACCCGCGCATGGCCTTCACCCCCGTCTCGCTGCTGGTGAACACGCCCAAAGTCTTTTGTGTGCATCCCAGCCGGCCCTGGCGCTCGCTGGCCGAGCTGATCGAGGCCGCGAAGGCGGCGCCTGGGCGGCTCTCCGCCGGTTCCGCTGGCAATGGCTCCAGCCTGCATATCGCGCTCGAACTGTTCAATCGCGCCGCCGGCGTGCAGGTCACCCATGTGCCCTATCGCGGTGCCGCGCCGGCGGTGACGGATCTGGTGGGCGGTCAGCTCGACCTCATCATCGACAATGTGCCGAACATCATCGGCCAGATCAGGGCGGGCGCGGTGCGGGCGCTGGCCACCGCCACGCCGGCCCGCATGGCCCAACTGCCCGAGGTGCCGACCACGGCCGAGGCCGGGCTGCCCGGCTATCTCTTCGGCACCTGGTTCGGCCTGGTGGCGCCAATGGGCACGCCGGCGCCGCTGGTGGAGCGGCTCTCGGCGGCGGTGGATATGGCGCTGCGCGACCCGGAGGTGGGCGGGCGGTTGACCGAACAGGGCGCCGTGCTGGGCGGCGGCGCGCCCGAGGTTTTCGGTCGCTTCATGGAGGCGGAGCGGGCAAGGCTGGAGCCGGTGATCCGGGGCGCGGGGATGCGGGCGGATTAGTCGGGGCGGATATTGCCCTCCCGCACCACCCTGCCCCAGCGCTCCACCTCCGAGCGGATCAGCGCCGCGTAAGGCACCGGCCCGCCGCCCGCCGGCGTGGTGCCGCGCTCGGCCAATTGCCTGCGCATGGCCGGGTCCGCCAACGCGCCCTCGGCCGCCGCCACAAGCCGGGTCAGATTGCCATCGCTGACCGAGGAATGTGCGGAAAGCCCAAACCAGGCCTCGCTTTCCCAACCCGCCAGGCCGAATTCGGCGCCAAGCTCGCCCAAAGCCGGCACATCCGGCAGCGCAGGCAGCCGCCGGCCTGAGGTCACCGCCATGGCCGCCACGCTGCCCGCCTGGATCTGCGGCAGGGCGGTCGGCAGATTGTCGAAGAGAATGTCGGTGTCGCCCGCGATCAGCGCCGTCATCGCCGGCGCTGCGCCGCGGAAGGGAATGTGCTGCATCCGCAGGCCCGCGAGCTGGCTGACCAACTCGCCCGTCAAATGGGTGGAGGTGCCATTGCCCGCGCTGCCGAAGGGCCGCCCCGGCGCATCGGCCCGCACGCGGCGAAAATACTCGCGAACATCGCGCGTGCCGGTGCGCGACACATTGCCCATCAGGACATTGGGCACCGTCACCGCCAGGGTGATCGGCCGGAAATCCCGCTCCGGATCGTAGCCGGCACTGCGTTGCAGGGCGGGCACGATGGCGTTGGTGGCGATCTGGCTGAGGAAGAGCGTGTGGTCATTGCCCTCACGCACAAAGCGCTGGGCGCCCACCAGCGATCCGGCGCCGGCGATATTGTCGACCACCATGGTCCGGCCGATCCGCCGACCGATCTCGGCGGCCAGCAGGCGGGCGACCACATCGGTGGTGCCGCCGGGCGGGAAGGGCACGATCAGGCGCAGGTCGCGGCTGGGCCAGGCGTCCTGGGCCAGGGCAACGGCCCCGGGGGCGGCCAGCGGCAGCGTGGCCAGCAGGGTGCGGCGGCGTATCATCGGGCTGGTACCGCTTGGGTGGGGGTGGTGGTGGGTGGCAGGCGGTCGGGCGCTGGGTAGGGGCGCGGGAAGGTGATCTGGTCCGCCGGGCCGGGCGGGCGAGGCGGCCCGACCCGGCCGCAGGCGGCCAGCGCGGTCAAGGCGAGGATCGCGGCCATGGTCCTCATGCCAACCCGTCCTCCCAACCCGTCATATCGGTGATGCGGGGCCCTGCCGCGCCCCTCGCCGCTGATGCCATCATGCGAGCCTGTCCTGCCAATACGCCACCATCATGGCCACATTGCCGGGCGCTGTGCCACCGTAACTCGTGCGCGAGGCGGCGCTGGCGGCCGGCGAGAGCACGCCGAAGACGCTGGCCACGATGCGCGGCTCGACCTCCTGCATCTCGGTCATGGTCAGGCCGGAGAGATCGACGCCCATCGCCTCCGCCTTGGCCACCAGCCGGCCGGTGACGTGATGGGCGTCGCGGAAGGGCATTTTCAGCTCGCGCACCAGCCAGTCCGCGAGGTCGGTGGCGGTCGAGAAGCCGGCCCCCGCGGCCTCGGCCATGCGGGACAGGTTGGGCGTCATGTCGCGCAGCATGGCGGCGGTGGCGGCCAGGCACAGGGCCAGCGATTCCGCGGCGTCGAAGACGCCTTCCTTGTCCTCCTGCATGTCCTTGGCGTAGGTCAGCGCCAGGCCCTTCATCACGGTGAGCAGCCCGACCAGCGCGCCATTGATCCGCCCGGTTTTGCCGCGCACGAGTTCCGCCGCGTCGGGGTTGCGCTTTTGCGGCATGATGGAGCTGCCCGTGGTCATGCCATCGCCCAGTTTGACGAAGCCGAAGCTCGGGTTGGTCCAGATCACCAGTTCTTCGGCGAAGCGCGAGAGGTGGGTCGCGCAAATCGCGCAGGTGGCCAGAAATTCCAGGGCGAAATCGCGGCTGGCCACGGAGTCCAGGCTGTTGCGCGTGGGGCCATCAAAACCCAGCGCCGCGGCGGTGGCGTGGCGGTCGATGGGGAAGCCCGTGCCGCAGAGTGCCGCCGCCCCCAGCGGGCATTCATTCAGCCGGGCGCGGGCGTCCTTCATGCGGGAGAGGTCGCGGCTGAGCATTTCCACATAGGCCAGCATATGATGGCCGAGCGTGGTGGGTTGCGCGGGCTGCAGGTGGGTGAAGCCGGGCATCAGCGTGCCGGTGTGCTCGGCGGCGACGCCCAGGAAGGCCTGCATGCAATCCTCGATCTGCGCCGAAAGACCGTCCATGGCGTCGCGCACCCAGAGGCGGACATCGGTCGCCACCTGGTCGTTGCGGCTGCGGCCGGTGTGCAGGCGTTTGCCGGCCTCGCCGATGCGCTCGGTCAGCCGGGCCTCGATATTGAGATGGATGTCCTCCAGCGTGGTGTCGAAGGCGAATTTGCCGGCGGCGATCTCCTGGCCGATCTGCTCCAGCCCGCGCTCGATCGCGGCCAGGTCATCGGCCGAAATAATCTCGACCTGGGCCAGCATGCGGGCATGGGCCAGGCTTCCGCGAATGTCCTGGCGCCACATCTTTCGGTCGAAACCGATCGAGGCATTGATCTCCGCCATGATGGCCGAGGGCCCCTCGGCGTAGCGGCCGCCCCACATCTGGTTTCCGTTTTCAGCGGTATTGGGTATGGACACGGGAATGATGAACCTTCTGGGCAGACGTGCGGGCTTGGTTTTAGGCGTTGCCCTGCTGGGCCGTCCAGCGCATGCCGCCGGCGGTGACGGGGTTGAACGGCTGCGCGAGGGCACGCGCCCGCTGCCCGAGTTCAGCTTCAACACGGCCGAGGGCGTGGCGCAAACCGCCGCGGATTTCCGTGGCCGGGCGCTGCTGATCAACCTTTGGGCCACCTGGTGCCCGCCCTGCGTGGCGGAAATGCCGGCGCTGGACCGCACCGCCGCCGCCCTGGCGGCCGAAGGTTTTGCCGTCCTGCCGCTTTCTTCCGACCGTGGCGGGGCGGCACAGGTGCAGGCCTTCTACACCCGCACCGGCGTGGCCCATTTGCCGGTGCTGCTCGACCCCCGCGGCGCGGCCGCGCGTGCCTTCGGCGCCCGCGGCTTGCCCACCACCATCATCGTCAACCGCGCGGGCCAGGAAGTGGCGCGGCTGGAGGGCGAGGCGGTGTGGGACAGCCCGGCCATGCTGGCCCGGCTTCGCCGCCTGGCCGGCCCGGCGCCGGAGGCCATCACCCGCACCTGACAAGCGCGCCCCGCGGGTGTAACGCCGGGCGAAACGCGAGGGGCGTGACATGAGGATTCTGATTCTGGGCGCGGGCGCGCTGGGTGGGTATTTTGGTGGAAGGCTGGCCCAGGCCGGCGGCGACGTGACCTTCCTTGTCCGCCCCGCGCGGGCGGAGAAACTGGCGGCGGAAGGGCTGCGCATCATCAGCCCCTTCGGCGATGCCACCCTGCCCGTGCGGACCATCACCGCCGAGGCGCTGCGGCCGGGCTACGATATCGCCCTCCTCACCGCCAAGGCCTATGACCTGGACGATGCCATCGCCACGCTGCGGCCGGCGATGGATGGCCACATGGCGGTGCTGCCCGTGCTCAATGGCCTCGCGCATGTCGAGACGCTGCAAGCCGCCTTCGGCGCCAGCAACGTGCTGGGTGGCCTCGCAAAAATCCAGGCCACGCTCAGGCCCGATGGCGTGGTGCAGCATTTCAACGACTGGCGCTGGCTGACCTTCGGCGAATTGGCCGGCGGAAGCTCGCCGCGCGTGGAAGCGCTGGCCGCCGCCTTCGCGCCCGCCATCGGCATGGTGGCCGAGGCGGTGGCGGATATCCGCCAGCGCATGTGGGAGAAGATGGTGCATCTCGGCACCTCCGCCATCGCCACCGTGCTGATGCGCGCCCCCGTCGGCGACATCGCCCGCGCCGAGGGCGGCGTGGGTTTCATGCAGGGCGTGCTGCGCGCCAATGCCGCCATCGCAGCGGCGGCCGGCCACCCCATGCCCGATGCCTTCATGGCACAGTATCTGACGATGTTCAGCGAACCGCAGAGCCTCTACGCCACCTCCATGCTGCGCGACATGGAGGGCGGAAAACGCTGCGAGGGTGAGCATATCCTGGGCCATCTCGCCGCCGCCGCGGCCAGCGCGGGCATTGTCAGCCCGGCGCATGACATGGCGCTGATGCATGCCCGTGCCTATGAGAACCGCCGCGCCGCCCAACGCTTGTCTGTGGGCTGAACCCGGTCCAGGCTTCGGCAAAACGGAGGAAGCCCCATGAAGACCACCCGCCGCGCGGCATTCGTGCTGCTGGCCACACCGGCCCTGGCGCAGACGCGCTTTTCCGCGCAGCGCCCGGTGCGGATCATCGTGCCCTATACCCCCGGCGGCGTGTCCGACATCACGGCCCGGCTGATTGCCGAGCCTCTCGCGGCCACCTGGGGCCAGCCCGTGGCGGTGGAGAACCGCGCCGGCGCCGATGGCGTGATCGGCACCGAGGTGCTGGCCCGGGCCACGCCCGATGGCCATTCCCTGGCCCTGGTCTCGGTCGCCCATCCGGTCAATGCCGCCTTCTACCGGCTGCCCTTCGACACCATGGCCGACTTCACCTTCCTGACGATGGCCACGCGCACGCCGCTGGTGCTCTGCGCCGCGCGCGGTTTCGCCGCCAGCACGCCGGCCGAACTGGTGTCTCTGGCCCGCACGCGGGGCGCGGGCGCGATCAGCTTCGCCGGCACCGGCGGCGTGGTGCGGCTGGCGCCGCTGATGTTCGCCAGCCAGACCGGGATCGAGCTGACCTATGTGCCCTATCGCGGCAGCACCCAGGCGCATCCCGACCTGATCGCGGGGCGGGTGGACATCATGTTCGACACCGTGCCGGCGGCGCTGCCGCATATTCAGGCCGGCACGCTCAAGGCGCTGGCCACCACCGGCGCCGCCCGCAGCCCGCAACTGCCCGATGTGCCGACCATGGCCGAGGCGCTGCTGCCCGGTTTTGAGGCCAGCACCTGGGGCATGGTGATGGGCCCGGCCCATATGGCGGAGGAGCTGGCCACGACCCAGTCGCGCGACGTCGCCGCCGCCCTGCGCCAGCCCGCGGTGCTGGACCGCCATCGTCTGCTCGGCGCCGAGGTGGTCAGCACCTCGCCGGCGGAAACCCGCGCCTTCGTCCAGGCCGAGCTGGCGAAATGGGGGGCTGCGGCGCGGTTGGCGGGCATCGAGCCGCAGGCCGCGCGATAGGCCTGCAACCACCGGCCCACCAGGCCGTTAGAGCATGATGCGTTGAGGCGGAATCGCCGAAATCGCTGAATCATCTCTCAGCAACGGCCAGGGCATGCGCAGTGAACGCATGTGAACGCAGCATGGCCTAGCGTTGCAGCGCCAAGGATAACCCGTGTCAGCCAGGCCGCCGGACAAGACATTCCCCATCATCTGCGTCGGCGGCTCGGCCGGCGGGCTGGACGCCTATGTCCGGCTGCTGCGGTGCCTGCCGGCCGATCTGGGCGTCGCCGTCATCATCGTGAACCACCTGCGCGTGGTGGCCACGCTGCTGCACGAGCTTTTGCCAAAGCACACCGACATGCCGGTCGCGCTGATCACCGAGCGGCTGGAAATCCTGCCCAACCACGTCTTCATCATCCCTCAGAAGCGCGACCTCCATGTCCTCGATGGCGATTTCCGCCTGAAGCCGATTTCCAAGCCGCATGGCTGGCCGGATGTCATCACCGTGTTCCTGCGCTCGCTGACCGCGAACTGGCAGGGGCGGATCGTGGCGGTGATCGTCTCCGGCTATGATGGCGACGGCGCCGCGGCGCTGTGCGGCATCCAGGACATCGGCGGGATCACCATCGCCCAGAAGCCGGAAACCGCCACCCAGCCGGACATGCCGGAGAGCGCGATCGACACCGGCTGCATCGACTTCATCCTGTCGCCCGAGGAGATCGCGCTGAAGGTCAGGGAAATCGCGCGGGTGGGTTGACCCAGGGCCGGTGGCGCGGGGCGGTGCCACGGTCCATATGGGCGGGGTGACCGAACCCATCGCCCTTTATATCCACTGGCCGTTCTGCGCCTCGAAATGCCCGTATTGCGACTTCAACAGCCATGTCCGGGAGGCGGGCGTGGACCACGCGCGCTTCGCCGCCGCGCTGCGGGCCGAATTGGCGCATGAGGCGGCGCGTGTCGCGCCTCAGGCGCGCGGAGATGGGGGCCGCCGGCCACTGGCCTCGATCTTCTTCGGCGGCGGCACGCCGAGCCTGATGCTGCCCGCGACGGTGGCTGCGTTGATCGAGGACGCGCTGGCGCTGTTCGACGCCACGCCGGATATTGAGATCACCCTCGAAGCCAACCCGACCAGTGTGGAACTCGGCAAGCTCCGCGCTTTCCGCGAGGCTGGCGTGAACCGCATCTCCCTCGGCGTCCAGGCGCTCAGCGAGGACGCGTTGCGCTTCCTCGGCCGCCGCCATGATGCGGGCGAGGCCGTCGCGGCCCTGGAACTGGCGCGAAAGACCTTTCCCCGCGTCTCCTTCGACATGATCTACGCCAGGCCAGGCCAGGGCGAGGCCGCCTGGCGGGCCGAACTGCGCCAGGCGCTGGCGCTCGCCGCCGATCACCTCTCACTCTACCAGCTCACCATCGAGCCGGGCACGCGCTTCGCCACCGAACACGCCCGTGGTGCCTTCTCGCTCCCCGAAGGCGATGAGGCCGCGCGCCTCTACTTCGCCACCGCCGAGGAAGCCGCGCGTTTCGGCCTCGCCCCCTATGAGGTCTCGAACTATGCCCAGGCGGGGGCCGAGAGCCGGCACAACCTGGCCTATTGGCGCTATGGCGATTATCTCGGCATCGGCCCCGGCGCACATCAGCGGCTGTTGCTGGGGGAGGTGATGCTCGCCACCCGTCGCCACCGCGGCCCCGAGGAATGGGCCGCCCGGGTCGAGCGCCACGGCCATGGCGGCACCGATGAGCAGGCCCTTTCCGCACAGGACCGGGGGCGCGAGGCGCTGCTGATGGGCCTGCGGCTGGATGAGGGCGTGGACCCGGACCGGATCGCCGCCCGCGCCTCCCTGCCATTCGCCGCCACGGTGGATGCGGCCATGCTCGCGGCCTGCATCGACGAGGGCTACCTGGAGTGGCGCGGCCCCCGGCTGCGCGCCACCGACGAGGGCCGACTGCGGCTGGATGCCATGCTGCCGGTCCTGCTGCGTTGAGGGGCCGGCCTCAGACCGGCTCGGTCACCCGGGCATCCAACCGGTAGCCACCGCCTTCGGTGAGCAGCAGGCGGGTGTCACTGGGGTCGGGTTCGATCTTCTGCCGCAGGCGATAGATATGGGTTTCCAGCGTGTGGGTGGTGACCGCGCTGTTGTAGCCCCAGACCTCGTTGAGCAAAGTCTGCCGCGGCACCGGCTTGCCGGCCGCGCGGTAGAGGAACTTCAGGATCGCCGCCTCTTTTTCGGTTAGGCGAATTTTCCTGCCCCGACCGTTTTCCACGAGCTGCTTCGACGCCGGTCGGAACAGATAGGGGCCCACGGTAAACACTGCGTGTTCGGAGCTGTCGAAGACCCGCAACTGGGCTCGCAGCCGGGCCAGCAGCTCATTGAGGCGGAAGGGCTTGGCGATATAGTCGTTCGCCCCGCTGTCCAGGCCGCGCACCACATCCTGCTCGGCATCCGCACCGGTGAGCATGATGATGGGCACCGAGACACCGGATTTGCGCAGTTTGGCGCAGTATTCCCTGCCATCACCATCTGGCAGGCCGATATCCAACAGGATGGCGTCGAAGCGGGCATCTTCCCGCTCCAACAGAATATCCGCCGCGGCGGCGCTCTCGACGGCGAAAGGGGTGAATTCCCCGTCGATCGCGAGCTGGTCGAGCAGCGTATCGCGCACCGCCGCATCGTCATCAATGATCAGGACGGGCCGGGGACTGGCCATGCGAACACCTCTTTGCAGGTTCTCGGTCACGCCGTGCGCCCCGCGATCTGGCGGGGTTCGGGCTTACGCTCACGGACTTAGCACCTATCTTGGCAAAGAAGGTAAGCGATTCGTGCATCCAAATTTTTGGTTGTGCCGTAACCTTGCTGGGCCATGGACGGAAACGTGAAGCACCCCACATGCGTTCGAGCCCTGCCCACGCCACATTTGAGGCGTTGAGTCCTACCCACGATGGAAAATGCCAGCATGATTCTCCCCGCTGCCAGCCTGCCAGACAGCCGCGCCCTCGCCTCGGCCCCTGGGCCAGAGGTGCTCGCCATGCGCGCCGTCCATCGGGCCTTGGCGGATCTGCGTCGCGGCACGCCGGTGCTAATCAGCGGCCCCGATGGCGCGTTGGTCGTCGCCGCGGCCGAGACGGTGAGCGCCGAGGGCCTGCGTGAACTCAGCGCCGTGGCGCTGGCCATGCCGGTGATGCTGCTGGCGCCGGTGCGCGCGGCCGCCGTGCTCTCCCGCCCCGTGCCGCTGAGCGCCCCCGAGGCCGGTGTCGCCGCCATCAGCCTGCCCGAGGCGCTGATGGCGCCCGAGCGCCTGCGTGGCCTGGCCGACCCAACGGCCGAATTGCTGCTGCCCGAACAGCCCGAACGCGTGGCGGTGCCGGCCCTGGCCGCCCTGGCCCTCGCCCTGGCCAAGCTCGGCCGCCTGCTGCCTGCCCTGGTCGCGGCCCCGGCGCGCGAGGGTTTTTGCGCGCGCAATCAGGGGCTGGCCAGCGTCGCCGCGGCCGATATCGCGGCCTATCCGCCCTCGGCCGCCACCAGCCTTCACCCAGTCGCCGAGGCGCGCGTCCCGCTCGAACACGTGCCCGAAGCGCGCATCGTCGCCTTCCGCGCCGCTGACGGCGGCATCGAACACCTCGCCATCCTGGTGGGCGACCCGGTGGGCTTCGCCGCCGGTGGCGGCACACCGCTGGCTCGCATCCACAGCGAATGCTTCACCGGCGACCTGCTGGGCTCGCTGCGCTGCGATTGTGGCCCACAGCTGCGCGGCGCGCTGCAGAAGATGGCAACCCACGGCCATGGCATCCTGCTTTACCTGGCGCAGGAGGGGCGCGGCATTGGCCTCGTGAACAAGCTGCGCGCCTATTCGCTGCAGGACCAGGGCCTGGACACGCTCGATGCCAATCGCGCGCTGGGCTATGGCGCCGATGAGCGGAATTTCCTGGTGGCGGCCGAAATGCTGCGCCAGCTCGATATCGGCCGGGTGCGTCTGCTGACCAACAATCCCGACAAGCTGGCCTCGTTGGCGGCCTGCGGGATCGAGGTGGCCGGCCGTGTGTCGCATGAATTCGAGGGCAATGGCGTCAATGACGGCTACCTCGCCACCAAGGCCGAGCGTTTCGGTCATATGATCGGCGAGAAGGGCTGAGCGGCTTGGCGCCGGCCCTGCATGTCGAGGGTCTGCGCAAGCGCTACCGCGCCGATGCGCCCTTCGCGGTGGATGGGTTGGATTTTTCGCTGCCGCGCGGCGAGACATGGGGCCTGCTGGGCGGCAATGGCGCCGGCAAGACCACGACGATCGCCATGCTGCTGGGGCTGCTGGTGCCGACCGAAGGGCGGATCGTGGCGCTTGGCCATGACATGGCGACGGACCGTTTTGCCGCCCTGGCGGGGATGAATTTCTCCTCCCCCTACATCGCCCTGCCGCATCGCCTCAGCGTGGCGGAGAACCTTCGCATCTACGCCCATCTCTACAACGTGCCCAAGAGCAGCCTGCGCATCGCCGAGCTGGCGGAAAGCCTGCAACTCACCGATTTCATCGACCGTCCGGCCGGCGAGCTTTCGGCGGGGCAAAAAACCCGCGTCGCGCTGGCCAAGGCGCTGATCAACCGACCGGCGCTTCTGCTGCTCGACGAGCCCACCGCCAGCCTCGACCCCGACACGGGCGATTGGGTGCGGACATGGCTGGAGCGCTACCAGGCCCAATCCGGCTGCGCCATTCTGCTCGCCAGCCACAACATGGCCGAGGTGGAACGGCTTTGCGGCCAGGTGCTGATGCTGAAAAAGGGTCAGGTGGTGGATCGCGGTTCGCCCTCCGAGCTCATCGCCCGCTTCGGCCGCGATGATCTCGAACAGGTCTTTCTCGACATCGCCCGCGGCACCGTCGCGGCATGAGCCCCGCGCTGCGCCGGATCTGGGGCCTGGTGTACCGGCACCTCGCGCTCTATCGCCGCTCGCCACCGCGGGTGATCGAGCTGATGTACTGGCCCATCCTGCAAATGGTGGTCTGGGGCTTCATCACCGCCTATCTCGCCGGCGTGCAGAACAATGTCGCCAGCGTGGGGGCCGGCATCCTGCTCGGCGGCGTGCTGCTGTGGGAGGCGGCCTTGCGCAGCCAGATGGGTTTTTCCATCTCCTTCCTGGAAGAAATCTGGTCACGCAACCTCGGCCATATCTTTGTGTCGCCGCTGCGGCCGCATGAGCTGGTGGTAGGGCTGATGGTGATGAGCGTGCTGCGCGCCGCGGTGGGCGTGGTGCCGGCCATGATCCTGGCCTGGCTGCTCTATGCCTTCAATATACTGACCCTGGGGCCGGCGCTGGTGGGGTTTTTCGCGGCCCTGATCATCATGGGCTGGGCTGTGGCGCTGGGCGTCACCTCGCTCATCCTGCGCTATGGCGCGGGGGCGGAGGCGCTGGCCTGGTCGGTGCTCTTCGGCATCACGCCGTTCGCCGCGGTGTTCTACCCCGTGAGTGTGCTGCCGGGCTGGCTGCAGCCATTCGCCCTGGCCCTGCCGGCGGCGCATGTCTTCGAGGGCATGCGGGCGGCGCTGATCGAGCACCGCTTCGCCGCCGGCCACATGCTGGCAGCCTTCGCGCTCAATGCGGTGTGGCTGGCGGCGATGTGGGCGCTGTTCATGCGGCAGTTTCAGTCCGCGCGCGTGCGGGGGGCCTTGCTCAATATCGGCGAGTAGGCTGATAGCCCTGCCATGCGCGTCATTTTCATGGGCAGTCCCGAATTCTCCGTCCCCGCCCTTCGCGCGCTGCATGCCGCGCATGAGGTGGTCTGCGTCTATGCCCAGCCGCCCAAGCCGGCGAACCGGGGGCAGAAGGAGACGCCATGTCCGGTGCACCTCGCCGCGGTCGAACTGGGCCTGCCGGTCCGCACGCCCGCCCGGGTGCGGCGCGATGCGGCCGAGCATGCCGCCTTCGCCGCGCTGGCCGCCGATGTCGCTGTGGTGGCGGCCTATGGCCTGATCCTGCCGCCGGCGATGCTGGCGGCACCGCGCCTGGGCTGCATCAACATCCATGCCTCGCTGCTGCCGCGCTGGCGCGGCGCAGCACCCATCCACGCCGCCGTGCTGGCGGGTGACGTCGAAAGCGGCATCACCATCATGCGCATGGAGGAAGGGCTGGACACCGGCCCCATGCTGCTGCGCGAGGCCATGCCCCTGCCCCCCCGCATCACCACGCCTGAGCTGCATGACGCGCTGAGCGTCATGGGCGGGCGCCTCATTCTGCGCGCGCTGGCGGAACAGCCACCTGGAACCCCGCAGCCGGAGGAGGGCATGAGCTATGCCCCCAAGCTGAGCAAAGCCGATGGGCTGCTGGATTGGCGCAAGCCCGCATTGGCGCTCGAACGCCGGGTGCGGGCGATGAACCCCTGGCCCGGCGCCTATTTTCCGCTGGGTGCTGAGAACATCCGCGTGCTGGACGCCCTGGCGGAGCCCGGCACCGGGCTGCCCGGCCAGCAGTTGGCGCCCGGGCTGATCGCCTGCGGCGAGGGCGCGCTGCGCCTGCTCCGCCTGCAGCGCCCCGGCCGCGCCGCCATGCCGGCGGCCGATTTCCTGCGTGGCGCGGCGCTGCCGGAACGCCTCTGATGCCGCGCTACGCCCTTATGCTGGAATATGACGGCGCGGCCTTCCAGGGCTGGCAGCGCCAGGCCAATGGCCCCTCGGTGCAGCAGGTGCTGGAGGAGCATGCGCGGCCGCTCAATGGCGGCGAGAATGCCGTCGCGGTGGCCGCCGGCCGCACCGATTCCGGCGTGCATGCGCTGGGCCAGGTGGCGGAGATCACCCTCGCGGCCGAGCTGGTGCCGGACAAGCTGCGCATGGCGCTGAATTTCCATCTCAAGCCCTGGCCTGTGGTGGTGCGGGCGGCGGCGATGGCGCCGGCGGGCTGGTCACCCCGATTTTCCGCCACGCAGCGGGGCTATCGCTATCGCATCCTCAACCGCTCCAGCCGGCCGGCGCTGGATGCCGGCCGCGTCTGGCATATCCCGCACGCGCTGGATGCCATGGCCATGCAATGCGCGGCCACGGGCCTGCTGGGGCGGCATGACTTCTCCGCCTATCGGGCGGCGAGCTGCCAGGCCGCCTCGCCGGTGCGCACGATGGAAAGGCTGGAGGTCCGGCGCGAGGGTGAGGAGATCATCATCGAGGCCGAGGCGCGCAGCTTCCTGCACCACCAGATCCGCAACCTGGCCGGCACCCTGGCCGAGGTGGGAAAGGGCCGCCGCCCGGTGGAGTGGCCGCGCGCCGTGCTCGACAGCCGCGACCGTGCCCAGGCCGGCCAGACCGCGCCGCCCGATGGGCTCTGCTTCCTGTGGGTGCGCTACGACGCGCCGCCGGATTGGGTATAGCCAGCCCTACATGGTCAGCCGGCCGACAATCCCCTGCACGAACAGTCCGATCGCGACATCGAGCAGCACGAACATCACCGCACTCGGCCCCGGAATGCCCAGCGCTGTCTTGGTCACGAACCATTCCAGCCACAGCGCGTAGCCCACCGCCACCAGCGCGAGCACCTGGCCGAAGCCATTGGGCAGCAGCACGCCCGGTGCGGAGAGCAGCACCAGCGCCGCGTATTGCGGGATGTTCGACCAGTTCCAGGCGGCGATGAATTTCGGCCATGCGGCCTCTCGTCCCGCCAGCTTCGCCATCATCTGCGAGGCCAGCGCGAAGCCCACCCAGCCCACGACAAAACCCACCGCCTCGACCAGCCACTCGCCCGGCCCCTCATTCACCCCGGTGATCAGGCCGAGGGCGAAAAACATCGGCCAGCAGATCGCGCCGGCCCAGAAGCTGCGCATGGTCTCGGTGGGCGAGCCGTCGAAGAGATACATCCCCGCCGGCTTGCCGCGCGCCAGCATCAGCCCGCCTTCGAGGCCGATGGCGATGCTGCGCGTGGTGTCGGGTGTGGCGGTCAGGCGAGGAGCTCCTTGATGATCCCGGCATAGAGTGTGGTGAGGGCGTGCAATTCCGCCAGCGGCACGCGTTCATCCACCTGATGCATGGTGCTGCCCACCCCGCCCAGTTCGGCCACCGGGCAGAGGCGGGTGATGAAGCGAGCGTCGGAGGTTCCGCCGCCGGTGTCCAGCTTCGGCGTGACGCCGGTGGTGGCCCGGGTTGCGCGCACCAGGGCATCCACGAAGGGGCCGGGCTGGGTCAGGAAACTCTCGCCGCTGACCACCACGCGCAGTTCGTGTTGCGGCGCGTGCCGGGTCAGCACCGCTCGGAGGTGTTCGGTCAGCGCGGCGGAATGGTGCCGCTCGTTGAAGCGGATGTTGAGGAAGGCTCGGGCCTCGGCCGGGATGACGTTGGTCGCCGCGTTGTCGACCTGGATGCCGGTGACCTGCAGGGTGCTGGCCTCGAACCATTCGCTGCCGTCGTCGAGCGGGGTGGCGGTGAGTTCAGCCAGCGCGGCCAGCAGCCGGTGCACGGGGTTGTCGGCTTTTTGGGGGTAGGCGCTGTGGCCCTGCCGGCCATGCACGGTGATCCAGGCATTCATGCTGCCGCGCCGGCCGATCTTTATCGTGTCACCCAACACGACCTTCGAGGTCGGCTCGCCCACCACGCAGATGTCGGGGATGTGGCCCTTCGCCTCCATCCACTCCAGCACGCGCTTCGTGCCGTCCACGCTCGGCCCCTCCTCATCGCCGGTGATGAGCAGGGAGAGGGAGCCCGGATTGCTGTCGGGGATGGCTGCGATGAAGGCGGCGATGGCGCCTTTCATATCCTGCGCGCCGCGGCCGTAGAGGATGCCGTCTTGGATCTCGGCGGCGAAGGGCGGGTGGGACCAGGCGGCGGCACCCGGGGGCACCACATCGGTATGGCCGGCGAAGCAGAGATGCGGCGCGGTGGTGCCGCGGCGGGCGAAGAGGTTGTCGACCTCGTTGCCAAGGGGGCCAAATTGTAGGCGCCAACAGGTGAAGCCGCGGGCTTCCAGGGCGCGCTGGACCACATCGAGCGCGCCGTCATCGGCGGGGGTGACGCTGGCGCAGCGGATCAGCGCCTGCGCCAGCGCGACGGGGTCAGCCCCCGGCATGCGCGCGTCGCCACTCATCCGTCGGCATGCCGGCGAAACCCCAATCCTGCTCGTCGATCTCCTGGATGATGATATGCGTGTGCTCGGGCTTCTTGCCCAGCACGCGCGCCAGGGTGGCGGTGAAATCGTTGATGATCTCCGCCTTCTGCTCCCGCGTGGCGCCGCGGGTGATCTGCAGGTTGATGACGGGCATCAGTCGCGCAGCAGGTCGTTGATGCTGGTCTTCGCCCGGGTCTGCGCATCCACCGTCTTCACGATCACCGCGCAATAGAGGCTGGGGCCCGGCGAGCCATCGGGCAGGGCCTTGCCAGGCAAATTGCCCGGCACCACCACGGAATAGGCCGGCACGCGGCCGACAAACATTTCCCCGGTGGCGCGGTCGATGATTTTCGTGGTGGCCGAGATGAACACGCCCATGGAGAGCACCGAGCCGCGCTCCACGATTACGCCTTCGACGACTTCGCTGCGCGCGCCGATGAAGCAGTCATCCTCGATGACGACCGGGTTGGCCTGCAGCGGTTCCAGAACGCCGCCGATGCCCACGCCGCCGGAGAGATGCACATTCTTGCCGATCTGCGCGCAGGAGCCGACGGTGGCCCAGGTGTCCACCATGGTGTTGGCGCCGACATAGGCGCCGAGATTGACGAAGCTGGGCATCAGCACGACGTTCGGCGCGATATAGGCCGAGCGGCGCACCACGGCACCGGGCACGGCGCGGAAGCCGGCCTCCTTCCAGCGGTTTTCGCCCCAGCCCGTCCATTTCAGCGGCACCTTGTCGAAGGCGCCGGCGGCGGTGTCCATCGGCGCGCTGTCGGTCAGGCGGAAGGAGAGCAGGACGGCCTGCTTCAGCCATTGGTTGACGTGCCAGCCATTCTCGCCGGGTTCGGCCACCCGGGCCTCGCCACGGTCGAGCAGCTCCAGCGCGGCCTCGACGGCCTCGCGGGCCGGGCCTTGGGTGCCGGAATTGATGGTGTCGCGGGCGGCCCAGAGAGCCTCGATCTCGGTCTGTAAGGACATTTCGTCAAAATCCAAATCTTGAAGTTGCCTTACGCCGCGAAATTTTCTCTACGTCAACGTTGGCGCTGGAACGCAAAAAATAAGATAAAAATCTTCAAACTTTAGACGAGTTCGGCTCCCCTGAATTCCTGAGAAGCTTTTTTTATTTCTCTTAGATATAATTCGAAATAGGCGCAAATGTCTGCATTATCTGTCTGCCAGACAAAGCCGTTCAGCCCGCCAGAATAATGCCAGCCGAATAATATTCTTCGCTTCTGGTCAGGATATGCAAACAAAATACATTGCAATGCAGGCAACTTTCCCACAGGTGCTATAAATAATTTATAATTACCACTATTTTGGTGAAATTCCAAAATACTTTTATAGAATTTAGCCGCGCTATCCTTGTCATCTTCAAGATAAATATCAGTCCATGTTCCGCCTTTTTTTATAATAGAATCCATCCCAACATTCTGAATTCGGATATTGTGATTGATTGCGTACCCAATTTCATTTGTTCCTGGCCGATATATTGTATTTTGAACAGATATTGCCGAAGTACAGTACTCAGATACCAGAATTAAACCGTCATCAATAGTGCCGACAAATTTTAAATCTCTATTATTTTTTATAAGAGATGAAATATTTTGTGTTATGTCATTTTCTAGTTCAAATCTTGATAGCCTCTCTGTAAAATATAATAAGAAAAAAGAAAACGAAATAGCAAGATATGGAAGATAAGGAATCGGTGAAGATACAATACTGTTCACATAAAATGCCAGTACTGAAATATGAAAACCAAGAAACATCACAACAAGAGATATTTTTTGCGCAGATTTAAGTGAGCGCCAAAGGCCTTTGTTCATTTTTTTAAGGCCTCAACCTTGCTCCAACTCGCTGTCCCAATAGAGATAATCCCGCCAGCTCTCATGCAGGTGGTTCGGCGGAAAGGCCCGGCCATTATCCTGCAATTCCCAGCTCGTCGGCGCGCGCGGTTCCTTGCGCGGCAGCATGTGGCACTCGCGCGGCAGCTTGCTGCCCTTGCGCAGATTGCACGGCCCGCAGGCCGCGACCACGTTCACCCAACTCGTTCGCCCACCCCGGCTGCGCGGGATGACATGGTCGAAGGTGAGGTCCTGCGCCGGAAAATCATCGCCGCAATACTGGCATTCGAACTTGTCGCGCAGAAACACGTTGAACCGGGTGAAAGCCGGCCGCCGCGCGGAGGGGATGTATTCCCGCAGCGCGATCACGCTGGGCAGCCGCATGGCGTGCGAGGGCGAATGCACCTCCACATCATATTCGCTGAGCACCGAGACGCGGTCGAGAAACACCGCCTTCACCGCATCCTGCCAGGACCACAGCGACAGGGGAAAATAGGAGAGCGGCCGGAAATCAGCGTTCAACACCAAGGCCGGGAAGCCCCCCGAGCCCTGAACCGCTGCAAGATTGACCGTTCCGCCATCAGGCAAAGCGCCGCTCCTTCCGCTCTCGCGGGGTGCTGGCTCAAGCCTGGGGCCCATCACTCGTACTAGGCTCCAGAACTGGTAGCACCGTCGCGTGTGGATAAATGCTTCCCATGCTGGCCCGCGCTTCGCAAGTGCCGCATGCCGGTTTCACCAAGTGGTCACGTTACTCGAAGGCGATGACCGGCAGCGTCGGCGCGGCCTCCTGCCCCAGCTTTTCCCAGATCCGCGCGGCGATGCGGCGATAGATGCCGGCCTCCTCGCTGTCTGGCCGGCTGGCCGCGATGGGGGTGCCGGCATCGGCCAGCTCGCGGATTTCCAGCTTGAGCGGCAGCGCGCCCAGGAACTCCGCACCCAGCCGCGCCGCTTCAGCCTGCGCCCCGCCATGCCCAAAAATATTGGCCTGGTGGCCGCAATTCGGGCAGCAGTAGAAGGACATGTTCTCGATCAGGCCGAGCACCGGGACACCCACCTTCTCGAACATCCGCACGCCGCGCCGGGCGTCGATCAGCGCGACATCCTGCGGCGTGGAGACGATCACCGCGCCAGCCAGGGGAACGCGCTGGCTCATGGTGAGTTGCGCATCGCCGGTGCCCGGCGGCATGTCCACCACCAGGATGTCCAAGGCGCCCCATTCCACCTGGCCCATCATCTGCTCCAGCGCACCCATCACCATCGGGCCGCGCCAGACCATGGGCGTCTCCTGCTCCACGAGGAAGCCGATCGACATCGCCTTCAGCCCCCAGCGCTGGATGGGGTGGATGCGGCTGCCGGTGACCCGCGGCTTCTCCTGCGTGCCCAGCATCTGCGGCAGCGACGGGCCGTAGATGTCGGCATCGAGCAGGCCCACGCGCAGCCCCTGCGCCACCAGCGCCACGGCCAGGTTCACCGCTGTGGTGGATTTGCCCACGCCGCCCTTGCCGGAGGCCACGGCGATGATCTTGCTCACATCCGGCAACAGCATCGCCCCCTGACCCGCCGGCGCGCGGCGTGCGGGCGCGGCTGCGGGCTGCGCATGCGCCGTCAGCACCACGGTGGCCGAGAGCACCCTGGGCAGGGCGGCGAGCGCAGCCTCGGCCGCGGCGCGCATGGGCTCCATGGCACGGGCCTGATCGCGCGGAACGGAGAGCGTGACCTGCACCAGACCATCGCGCGCCACCACCGCTTCCACCGCTGCCGGCGGCTTCACCACACCGGCCAGGGCATTGCGCACCGTCTGCTCATCGCTCATCGCTTGAAAACCCTTCACTCCCGGGACATATGGCCATGGTGTGGCTCCGGTGCGCCACGCGACGGTTGCCGCCTTTCGGCGCGGCCGCACATATGGCCGGGCCGAGCCGCGCGCGCATCCCCCCTTGGGATGTCCGGGCGCGCGGCGTAACGTTCAGCTTTCCGGAGATTGCGGCGCAGATGGCGTGGAACAATGGCGGGCCTAGCCCATGGGGCAACCCGCGACCCGGCGGACAGCAGGGAGGTCCCCAAGGGGGTGGCCAGGGGGGCGGCCCCGGCGGCCCATGGGGGAATCCGCCCCCCGGAGGCTCCGGTGGCGGCCCAGGCGGCCGTGGCCCCGATATCGAGGATATGATCCGCCAGGCACAGGACGCGCTGCGCCGCTGGCTGCCGCGCGGTGGCGCCGGCGGCAAGGGCGCGGCCCTGCTGGGCGTGGTGCTGGTTGGCGTCTGGGCGGCGTCCGGCTTCTATAGGGTGCAGCCCGATGAGCTGGGCGTGGTGATGCGCTTCGGCGCCTTTGACCGCACGGCGCCGCCGGGCCTGAACTACTCCGTCCCCTGGCCGGTTGAGGCCGTGACAACGCCGCGCGTCACCCGCATCAACCGCGTCGATATCGGCTTCCGCGCAGCGCCCGACACGGTGCCCGGCGTGCGCCCGGTGGCGCAGCGCGACGTGCTGGCCGAATCGCTCATGCTGACCGGTGATGAGAACATCATCGACATTGATTTTGCCGTGTTCTGGCGGATCCGTGACGCCGGCGATTTCCTGTTCAACACCCGCAACCCCGAGGACACGGTGAAATCCGCCGCCGAATCGGTGATGCGCGAGATCATCGGTCGCACCAACATTCAGGCCGCGCTGACCGATGCCCGTGCCCAGATCGAACAGGATGTGCGGCGCGGCACCCAGGCCATCGTCGACCAGTATCGCGCCGGCATCGAGATCACCCAGGTGCAGATGCAGAAGGTCGACCCGCCCTCCGCGGTGGTCGACGCCTTCCGCGACGTGCAGCGCGCCAATGCGGACCGCGAACGTGTTCGCAACGAGGCCGAAAGCTTTCGCAACGACATCATCCCCCGCGCCCGAGGCGAGGCTGAGCGTATGGTGGCCGAAGCCCAGGGTTTCCGCGACAGCCAGACGGCAAGGGCCCGAGGCGAGGCTGGTCGTTTTACCTCGGTGCTCGGCGCCTATTCCCAGGCGCAGGATGTGACGATGCGGCGTATCTACCTCGAGACGATGGAAGACATTCTGCGTCGCAACAACATGGTGCTGGTGGATGACCGACTTCAGGGCGTGGTGCCCTTCCTGCAACTGAATGAGGGTGGGCAGGCGCGCCCGGCGCGGCCGCCGGTGGTGCCGCCTCAGGTGTTCAACCCGCCGCCGGCGCAGGTTCAGCAACCCCGCAACCCGGGGGTGGTCCGATGAACAAGGCATTGATCGGGCTTGGCGCCCTGGCGGTTCTGCTGGTGGTTGCCGCCTCCTCGCTGTTCACCGTGCATCAGACGCAGCAGGTGCTGGTCACCCAGTTCGGCCAGCCCGTGCGCGTCATCCAGGCGCCTGGCCTGCACACCAAGGTGCCGCTGATCCAGAGCGTGATCGCCTTCGACCGCCGCCTTCTCGACTATGAAGGCCCGGGCGAGGAAGTGATCCTGGGCGATCAGCGGCGGTTGATCGTGGACAGTTTCACGCGTTTCCGTATCACCGACCCGCTGCTGTTCTTCCAGACCGTGGGTGCGGCCGAACAAGGCATTCGTGGCCGGCTGTCGTCGATCGTGACCTCATCGCTGCGGCGCGTGCTGGCCGGTGAATCGCTGCTGGCGATCCTGTCGACCGACCGCACCCGGATCATGGGCGAGATCAGGCGGCAGGTGAATGAGGAGGCGCAGCGCTTCGGCATCGAAGTGGCCGATGTGCGCATCCGCCGGGCCGATTTCCCGGAGGAGAATACCCAGGCCATCCTCGCCCGCATGCAGTCCGAGCGTGAACGCGTGGCGCGCGAGGCCCGCGCCGAGGGTGCGGAGGTCGGCGCGCGCGTTCGTGCCGCCGCCGAGCGCGACCGCACCGTGCTGTTGGCCGAGGCCGAGGCCAATGCCCAGATCCTGCGCGGCACCGGCGAGCAGGATGCGATCCGCATCTTCGCCGAAGCCTTCAGCAAGGATCCGGAATTCTATCAGTTCTGGCGCACCATGCAGGCCTATCGCGAGGTCTTCTCCAGCGGTGAGGCGCGGATGGTGCTGACGCCGGAGAGCGATTTCTTCCGCTTCTTCCGCGACATGCCAACGCCGAGTGGCCGCTGAGGCCGCTTCGCTGCGACCAACCGCGCCCCGGCGGGGCGCGGTGGTTCGTGGCCCGCGGCACGGGCATTGCAGCGTGACCGACGTTTCGCCGCGCACTCCGCCGGCCATCAAGAGGTGATCATGCGTCTTTCCCATTGGCGTCTTCCCCTGGCAATTCTGGCGGCCGGACTGTCGGCGCCGCTGCTGCCACAGGCCGTGGTGGCGCAGACGCTGCCGCCGGTGGCGGCGCCGCCCGTCGTGGCCGTGCCGAATGGCCGGCCGGACAGCTTCGCGCCGCTCGCCCGCGTCCTGCTGCCGGCGGTGGTGAACATCTCCTCGACGATTGGCGGCGCGCCACCTGCCCAACGCCCTGGCGCCCGGCCCGATGCGCCCGATGCCCCCCAGGCACCGCCGGGCAGCCCCTTCGAGGAGTTCTTCCGCGACTTCTTCAACCGCAACCGGCCCGGCCAGCCGCCACAGGGTGGCGAACGGGGCGAGGGTGCTCCGCCGCAGGGCCGGCGTGGCCAGTCGCTCGGTTCGGGCTTCATCATCGATGCCTCGGGCATCGTGGTCACCAACAACCATGTGATCGATGGCGCGACCGAAATCAACGTGATCCTGCAGGACAACACCACCCTGCGGGCCGAGCTTCTGGGCACCGACCCGCGGACTGACCTGGCCGTGCTGCGCGTGCGGCATTCCGCGCCGCTGCCCTTCGTGCCCTGGGGCAATAGCGACACGGCCGAGGTGGGTGACTGGGTGCTGGCCATCGGCAACCCCTTCGGCCTCGGCGGCACGGTGACGGCGGGCATTGTCTCGGCCCGCGGCCGCGACATCCGCCAGGGGCCGTTTGACGATTTCATCCAGACCGATGCGGCGATCAACCGTGGCAATTCCGGCGGCCCGCTGTTTAACCTGGCCGGCCAGGTGGTGGGTATCAACACGGCGATCTATTCACCCTCGGGCGGGTCGATCGGCATCGGCTTTTCCATCCCCTCGAACCTGGCGCGCGGCATCACGCAGCAGCTGGCCGAGGGTGGGCGGGTGCGGCGCGGCTGGTTGGGCGTGAATATCCAGCAGGTGACCGATGAGATCGCCGAATCGCTGGGCCTGCGCGGCGCCGTTCGTGGTGCCCTGGTGGCCCGGGCGCAGGAGGGTGCGCCGGCGGCGCAGGCGGGCATCCGCAATGGCGATGTGGTGCTGCGCTTCAACAATCAGGATGTGCGGGACATGCGCAGCCTGCCACGGATCGTGGCGGAGACCGCCGTGGGCGCCCGGGTGCCCGTGGTGGTGTGGCGCGATGGCCAGGAGCAGACGCTGACCGTGACCCTTGGTGAATTGCCGCCGGAGCAGCAGCTCGCGGCGGCCAACCCGCAGGCGCCGGGGCCGCAGCCCGGCCTGCCGACTGAGATCGCCGGTCTCGGCATGAAGGTCGCCGCCATTACCCCCGAATTGCGGGAGCGGCTGCGCCTTCGCCCTGATCAGCGCGGCGTGGCCGTGGTGGAGGTGGCACCCAATTCCCCCGCGGCTGAGCGCGAGCTGCGCGCGGGCGATGTCATCCTGGAAGTCCAACAGGAGCGGGTGAACACGCCGCAGGAGCTGAGCGAGCGGGTGGACCGGCTACGGCGCCAGGGCAGAGGCACCGCCCTGTTCCTGGTGGAAAGCCAGAATGGGCAGCGCTTCGTGCCGCTGCGGTTGACGCCGGCGCGGTGATCGCGGGCGGGCGGGGAGGGTAACCCTCCCCGCGCCTCTCATTCCGGCCGAAGGTTTGCTCGACGGACGGCGTCGGTGAAAATCAGCGTCTGTTCGCGCAGATAGGCGGCGAAGGCCGGGGCGGGGCGGGCATCGACCTCGACGCCGACCGCTGCGAAGCGATCGCGCATTTCCGGGGTGGCCATGATCTCGATCATCACAGCGGAGAGGCGCTGGATGATGGGTTGTGGCGTCGCGGCGGGGGCCATCAGGCCGATCCAGGCGCCCAGATTGAATCCGGGAATATTGGCGCCGGTGGCGAGCGGCTCCACGCCGGGCGCCAGGCTGGAGCCATTGACCAGCGAGACGCCATAGGCCCGCAGGCGGCCGGCCCGGACATGCGGCATGGTCGCGGCGGCGGTTTCCAGCGTGTAGTGGACCTGGCCGGCCAACAGCGCTGTCATCCCTGGGGCGCTGCCCTGGAACGGGACATGCACCGCCTGCAGGCCGGTGCGGGCGTTGAAATACTCAGCGATGAGATGGGCGGTGGCCCCGGTGCCCGACGTCGCAAAGGTATGGACGCCGGGAGCGGCACGGATGGTGGCCAGGAATTCGGCGATGTTGCGCGCGGGGAAATCGGGATGCGTCACCAGCAGGTAGGGCGACAATCCGGCAAGCGCGACCGGTGCCAAATCCCGCTCGACATCATAGGGCGTGCGCTGAACCAGCGGATTGACGGTGACCGGCCCGGCCGAGGCGGCAAGCAGGGTCAGCCCATCCGGCGCGGCCTTGGCGGCGGCATCGGTGCCGATCATTCCGCCGGCGCCGCCGCGATTCTCTGGCACCACCGATTGGCCCAGTCGCTCGGTCAGCGCCTGTGCAAGGACGCGGCCGATGAGGTCCGTTGCTTGTCCCGGAGGCCAGGGGATGATGATTCGCACCGGGCGCGAAGGCCAGGCCGCGGCGGTCTGAGCCCGGCCGGCGGTGTGGAGGATGAGGCTGGATGTGGCAGCGATACCGAAGCTGCGACGCGTCGACATGGTAAATCTCCCTGGTGTTTTCGTAAGGCTAGTGGCCTCAACCCAGGAATGCAAAGCGGTCTGTCAGAAAGCGCCAGGGATTTGGCAGCGCTCAGATGGGGTGGCGGAGATGCCACAAACGTTCATGGGCAGCGACCAGGCTTTCCATGTTGCGGCGACGATTGGAATCGGGACTGACCGGCCGACGGGTCAACATCAACTCAAGCGTCCGCAACAGCTGGTCAGCCACTTCATAATCGGCCTGGTCACAGGCGTGGTGGAAGGCGATCAGAATTTTGTCCGAGAGCCTTCGGCTATGCCGTGGAGAAAAAGCCTTCGCATTGTCACGCAGGTCCTCAGCCAACTGGTCGTCGCCGTCCATGATCCTACCCCACTTCATCGTGAAAAATGCACGTTTGTGATGGGATTGGGAAGGGTAAAGAATCGAGTATGAAGACCGTTTCCAACCGAAATCACGAAGAAGTGAGGTTACGGATCTGCCCATTGATGAGCCTGGTCATGCCCTCCACTGCAGTATCGGGCCGAAACAATGTTCTGACGCGGTGATCCGGGCCGACCAAATATATAAAACTTGAGTGATCCATGAGGTATTCGGTCGTGTTTGGTGAATTCGCACGGGCATAATAAACCCGGAATTGGCGAGCGGCAGCGGCGATTTGTTCGGTTGTACCTGTCAGACCCTGCATGCGTGGGTGAAAACGGCTGACATAATCTGCCAGGTTCGCTGGTCTGTCGCGGTCAGGATCGATCGTGATGAAAATCGGCGTAACTCGGTCACCCACCGGGCCGAGTGCGTCGATGACATCGCCGATTCGGCCAAGTTCTGTTGGGCAGATGTCAGGGCAATACGTAAATCCGAAATACACCAACAGCCATTGGCCGGCGTAATCGCGCTCTGTAACCGTCACGCCGTCCTGCCGGGTCAGGGTGAAGGCGCCGCCGAGGGAGATGCCAGGCGGCAATTGGACCCCGCCTGCGACGGAGGGGACAGGCATGTCCTGGCCGAAGACCTGGGCCAGCCTCTGGCCGAAAGCCTCCGCCACGCCTTGCCCTGGCGCATGGGTGAACCACGCATGCACCCAAAGCCCTCCAATGGCGGCGAGCAAAAGGGCGGTAGAGTAGCGGATGATTTTCAGCATCAGCGTTAGATAGGCTCGGGCTGGAACAAGACCAAGCCGTCCATCCCCCTGACCGGGGCCGCCTCATGGAGTGGCGGCCCCGGCGGGAGAGGTCAGTGCCGCGCCAGGGCGATCTCACCCTCGGGTTGCGGTGTGGCGAAGGTGTTCTCGGCGAAGGCGTCTTCCCAGGTGCCGGCGGTGCTGGCTTTGGAATACTCCGTCGCCCGGTTCTCGAAGAAATTGGTGTGCTCGATGGCGTTGAGCATTTCATCGAGCCAGGGGAGCGGGTTGCGCTCGATATGGAACATCGGCTCCAGGCCGAGCTGCTGCAGGCGGCGGTCTGCAATGAAGCGGATGTATTGCTTCACGCTCTCGGCCTCCAGGCCCTGCACACCGCCGAGCTCGAAGGCGAGGTCGATGAAGCTGTCCTCATGCTCCACGATGGTGGCGCAGATGAGGTAGAGGTCGCGGCGGAGCTCCTCGGTCCAGATCTCCGGGTTTTCCTGCACGAAGGTGCGGAAGAGGCGGATCACGCTGAGGCAGTGCAGGGTCTCATCGCGCACCGACCAGGAGACGATCTGGCCCATGCCCTTCATCTTGTTGAACCTGGGAAAATTCATCAGGATCGCGAAGGAGGCGAAGAGCTGCAGCCCCTCGGTGAAGGCGCCGAAGGCGGCCAACGTCTTGGCGATCTCGACCTTGCTGTCCACCTTGAAGGACTGCATGTAGTCGTACTTGTCCTTCATCTCCTTGTATTTGAGGAAGGCGGTGTATTCGATCTCCGGCATGCCGATGGTGTCGAGCAGGTGACTATAGGCAGCAATGTGGATCGTCTCGGTGTTCGAGAAGGCGCTCATCATCATCAGCACCTCGGTGGGTTTGAACACCTGAGAGTACTGCTTCATGTAGCAGTTGTTCACCTCGACATCGGCCTGGGTGAAGAAACGGAAGATCTGGGTCAGCAGGTTGCGCTCGGAGACAGTGAGATTCTTCTGCCAATCCTTGACATCATCGGCCAGCGGCACCTCCTCGGGCAGCCAATGGATACGCTGCTGGGTCAGCCAGGCGTCATAAGCCCAGGGGTAGCGGAAGGGCTTGTAGACCGGGTTGGCGGTGAGGAGGTCGAAACGGACCGGGAGTTCGTCGGGGGAATGGGCGCCGTCTGGCATGTGGTGTTCGTCCTTTGATGTTGAAGCGAGGGGCTCTGCCCCTCGCGCACCCCGCCAGGAAACTCAGTTTCCTGGACCTTCGATTGAAAAGCGAGGGAAGCAGTGATCAGCCGTTTAATTCAGTTCCCAGCAATATAGCCATGTTTCGCCGTAGCTGCGGCATTCTAACCTTATAAAATGCGATGAATTTATCGTATTCCTCAGATTTGGTAAAAAATTCAGCATCTCGCTCTTTATTTAAGGATACTGATTTTAACTCTCTATACAAATGCTCCTTACTTGACTTCAGTAGGCGATATTCCTCGGTTGTTTCTAGTGCGGTCATTTTTAATTCCTTCGATATGTTGATTGAGTAGAAATCTTCCGGGGCCAACTCAATCGAAGGTGCAGGAAACTCAGTTTCCTGCCGGGGTGCGCGAGGGGCAGCGCCCCTCGCCCTTACGCGCTACTGGCACGCCAGACATTCTTCATAATCCGTGCTATTCCCCGCTCCCGGCAGAATATCCATCGCCACCGGCTGAGGCACATGCGCGGCCATGATATCTTCCTGGCCCACCACCTTCTCGCTGATCGCGTCCGCCCGCTGGATCGACAGCGACCGGCAATAATACAGCGACTTCATCCCCCGCTTCCAAGCCAGCATATGGATCTGGTGCAGATCCCGCTTATGCACATTGGCGGGCAGGAACAGGTTCACAGATTGCGACTGGCAGATGAAAGGCGTGCGGTCGGCCGCATGTTCGATGACCCAGCGCTGGTCCAACTCAAACGCGGTCTTGAAAGTCGCGCGCTCCTGGTCGTTCAGGAAGTCCAGATGCTGGACCGAGCCTTTGTTGACCGTGATCGAGTTCCAGGTGTCGTCATCATTGCGGCCGTACTTATCCAATACCAACCCCAGCGCCGGGCTGCGCACGATAAAGCTGCCGGAAAGCGTCTTGTGGTTATAGACATTGGCCGCGATCGGCTCGATCCCCGGCGCGGCGCCACCGCAGATGATCGAGATCGACGCCGTGGGCGCGATGGCGATCTTGTTGGAGAACCGCTCCATGAAGCCGTATTCGGCGGCGTCCGGGCAGGGACCCCGCTCTTCCGCCAGCTGGCGCGACGCCGCATCGGCCTGTTCGCGGATGTGCCGGAACATCTTCTTGTTCCACACCTTCGCCACCACGCTTTCGAAGGGCACGTTCAGCGCCTGAAGGAAGCTGTGGAAGCCCATGACGCCCAGGCCCACCGAGCGCTCGCGCATGGCCGAGTAACGCGCCTTGGCCATCGACTCGGGCGCGGTATCGATGAAGTTCTGCAGGACATTGTCCAGGAAACGCATCACATCGGGGATGAACTGCGAATCATCCTTCCACTGCATCCAGGTATCGAGGTTCAGCGAGGAGAGACAGCACACCGCGGTGCGCTGTTCGCCATGCTGGTCGATGCCCGTCGGCAGTGTGATTTCCGAGCAGAGGTTGGAGGTCTTCACCTCCAGCCCCGCCAGCTTGTGGTGCTCCGGCCGCGCGTTGTTCACCGCGTCGGCGTAAATGATGTAGGGCTCGCCTGTCTCGATCCGCGCGGTGAGGATGCGAATCCACAGCGACCGTGCCGACACCGTGCGCACCACCGCGCCATCCTTGGGCGAGAGCAAGGCCCATGCCTCATCGGCCTCCACCGCGCGCATGAAGGCGTCGGACAGCAGGATGCCGTGGTGAAGGTTCAACGCCTTGCGGTTCGGGTCGCCACCGGTCGGCCGGCGGATTTCGATGAATTCCTCAATTTCCGGATGGTGCACCGGCAGATACACCGCCGCCGAACCGCGCCGCAGCGAACCCTGGGAAATCGCGAGCGTCAGCGAATCCATCACCCGGATGAAGGGCACAATGCCCGAGGTCTTGCCATTTTGCCCGACCTTCTCGCCCAGCGAGCGCAGATTGCCCCAATACGAGCCGATGCCGCCGCCCTTCGACGCCAGCCAGACATTCTCGTTCCAGAGCCCCACAATGGAATCGAGACTGTCATTGGCTTCGTTCAGGAAGCAGGAAATCGGCAGCCCGCGTGTCGTACCCCCGTTCGACAGCACAGGCGTGGCCGGCATGAACCAAAGCTTGCTGATATAGTCGTAGATGCGCTGCGCATGGGCCTGGTCATCGCCATAGGCCGAGGCCACCCGGGCAAAGAGATCCTGGTAGGATTCCCCCGGCAGCAGGTAGCGGTCATCGAGCGTCGCGCGGCCGAAATCCGTCAGCAGCCTATCGCGCGACCGGTCGATCTGCACCTGGTGATGGCCCTGAAGCTGTATCGCATCAAACACGTCTAATCCCCCTGAATCCCCGGTCTCTGAGAATGACCAAATACCCGTCGCGCCACAAGATGTAGTCTTTCATGCCGCCACGCCCCACCACATGCAGCGTGCGAGGCGTTTTTCCACAGGCCAGCCGGAACGTCAGGATCACCGCCAATGTTCGCTGATCGTTCTAGTGTGGCATCTCTGCCGCAGCGTTCAAGGGTTATTTCCGGGGGTCAGGGAACACATCCCGCGATGGCTCGCCAGGGGCGGTTTTGGGCTGCCCCCGGCATCCACCGCCTTGCACGCTATCCACAGGCTGCGTCACTCTCCCGCCACCCGGAGACATTGCCATGCCAAACCGCCGCACGACGCTTCTGCTGCCTTTTCTGGCCAGCCCCGCCCTGATCGGGCCCGTTGGCGCCCAGACCGGCGCCTGGCCGCAACGCCCGGTGCGAATCGTCGTGCCCTTCGGCACCGGCGGCGGCACCGACATCACCACCAGGCTGCTTGCCCCCAAATTGGCCGAAATCCTGGGGCAGCCCGTGGTGCTCGAGAATCGGCCCGGCGCGGGCGGTGTGGTCGGCACCGATGCCGTGGCCAAATCTCCGCCCGACGGCTCGGTCTTCGTGCTCTCCACCCTCTCGCCGATCGGGCTGTCACCGGGCCTGCCGGCGCCCATGCCATTCGACCCGCTGCGTGACCTGGTGCCGGTGTCGCCCACCGCCTTCGTGCCCATCGGGCTTGCGGTGACCACGCGCGGGCTCGATTCGCGCAACGCGGCCGATTTCATCGCCCGGCTGCGCGCCGAGCCCGACCGCTACCAGTATGGCAGCAGCGGCATCGGCACCTCCGGCCACATCGCCTCCGCCACCTTCCTCATCCAGGCCGGCGCCCGGGCGGTGCATGTACCCTATCGCGGGGGTGGGCAGGTCTTTGCCGCGCTCTCCTCGGGCGAGATCCATTTCTGTGCCGATATCCCCTCATTGCTCAAGCCGATGCAGGATGCCGGCAATGCCCGCGCGCTCTTCGTCGCCACCGAGCAGCGCTCGAACATCCTGCCTGAGACGCCGACGGCGGCCGAGGCGGGGCTGCCCGACTACAAGGCCTATTCCTGGTACGGTTTCTTCGCCCCCGCCGGCACCCCGCGCGCCATCGTGGAGCGCATGGCGGCCGCGACCGACCAGGCGTTGGCGGACCCCACCGTGAAGGCCCGCTTCGACGAGCTGGGCACGCCCACCATGCGCGGCTTCAACCCCGACAGCTTCGCCGCCTATGTGCGCGATGAGGTGGCCTATTGGGTGCCACGGGTGCGCGCCCTGGGCATCCGCTCCGAATGATCATCCCCGCGGGATCGCGGCGAGGTGGGGGGCGATGTCGGCCACCGGCAGATGCGTCAGGTCCTTGTTGAGCGAGCCCCGCAGCAGCCGGCGCGAGGCATCGCCCAGCGCCACGCGCAGGTCGCCCAGAAAGGCGGGTGGCGCGACGAGCAGCAGATGCGCGAAGCGCGAACCGGCGGCCGCCTCGTCGAGCCGGGCGGCGAGCTGGCGGGCGAAGGCCGTCTTGGCGGCGCGATGCAGGTCCAGCCGGGGCTCGATGGCGTGCCGGCTCGCGCCCACGCTCTCATGCACCCTGCCCGGCCTTTCGCTGCCCTGGTCATGCGCGGCGGGGTTGGTCGTGGTGAGGGTCTCCTCCGGGCGCTCGACCCAGGCGCCATTGCGCAGGGTTTCGAGAATCCGGGCATGCTGTGCGTCGGCGACCAGCGCCCATTGCGTGATTGACGGCATCGCCTTGCTCTTCCCTGTCGTGATGACGGGGTGATCTCAGGCATGCCGGCGCCACCGCCGCCATGATCCAGGTCAAGCCGCGCGGATCACCGGCGCGGCAAGGCCCTTGATCAGCACATTCACACAGGCCGGCTTGCCGCTGGCGAAGGCGCGTTCCAGGGCCGGCGCAAGCTCCGCCGCCTCCCGCACGAATTCGCCATGACCGCCGAGTGCTGCGGCCACCAGATCATAGCGTGTGGCGTTGGCCAGTTCGCAGCCATGGGCACGGGCGGCGCCATAGTCGCGGATCTGGATCTGGTGCTCGGCGTTCCAGCACGCGTCGTTGCCCACCACGGCCACGAAGGGCAGGCGGTGCCGCACGGCGGTGTCGAATTCCGCCATGTGAAAGCCGAAGGTGCCATCGCCCATCACCGCCAGAACCCTTTGGCCGGGCCTGGCCGCGCTGGCTGCGATGGCGAAGGGCAGGCCCGCGCCGATTGCCCCGGCCACGCCATTGACCAGCCGGGCACCGCCCTTGGGTGCCCGCAGCATGGCCTGCAGCCATTGGCCGATCTCGCCGCCATCGGCCACCAGGATGTCGCCATCGCGCAGCCAGGGGCGCAGGGCATGGCCGAGCGTCGCGGGGTGTATCGGGCCGTCGGGCGCGCCGGCCAGGGCATCCCATTCCGGCGGCAGGAAATCCAGCGCCGCGCGCAGCCGGCCCGCCCAGGCGGCATGGCCGGGGCTGGCCAGACCGGTCAATGCCCGCGCGCCATCGAGCGGCGCACAGATCGCGGAAAGCGCCAGACGCTCACCCAGCCCATGCGCGGCGCGGGCCAGGATCGCGGCATCGGGCTCCAGCACCGCCCAGCGGGCGGCGGGCGAGAAGGGCGGGGTCCGGCCGAAACCCAGGGTGAAATCCAGCGCCTTGCCCAGCAGCAGCACCAGATCGGCCTCGGCGAAAAGCGGCGTGGCGGCGCGCAGGCTGGGGTCGCGCAACCCGCGGGGGCTTTCCATCAGCAACACGGGCAGGCCCGTCGCGGCCTCCAGCGCGGCCAGGGCAAGCCTGCCATCCGGGCTGTTCAGCGCCGGGCCGGCGCAGAGCAATGGCCGTTCGGCCGCGGCCAGCATGGCGGCGAGGGATTTCGCCGCCTCGGGCGCGAGCGGAAGAGCGCGGGCTGCGGCCTGCTGCGGCGCGGGCGACAGGACCTCGGCCTCCAGCACATCGGTGGGCAGGGAGAGATGCACGGGGCCGGGCCTGCCCTCCCGCGCATGGGCGATGGCGCGCAGCACATCCAGGCCCAGCGTTTGCGGGTGGCGGGCCATGCGGGCGGATTTCACCAGCGGTGCGGCGGTTTCCACCTGCGGCGTCTCCTGGAAGGCGCCCAGGCCGAGTTCCTTGATCGGCGCGTGGCCGGAGAGCAGAAGCAGCGGAACCTCGCCCGCCAACGCGGTGGGCAGTCCCGCCACGGCATTGGTGTGGCCCTGGCCGCCGGTGACCAGCGCCACGCCGCATTCCCCGGTCAGCCTCGCCCATGCATCGGCCATATGCACCGCCGCCGCCTCATGCCGGACATGGATGATGGTGATGCCGCCCTGGGCGATATCACCATAGGCCGCGTCATAGACCGGCATGATGTGGTTGCCCGAGAGGCTGAACACCCGGGTGACACCGGCCTGGCGCAGCGCGGCCCAAAGAATATCGGCACCGCGGGTGCGGGTGGTGGTGTTCATGTCCATCGGGCGGCTCCGTGCAATGGGCATATTAAAGGCGGTGGGAGCGGCTTCGTCCATGCCGGCCGGTTGAGCCATTCTTCATCTTTTTTCCGGATCATGGCGTTTTCCAGGGATGTCCATCGATGCGAACGGCCAAGCCTTCCGCCAGTGTTCCCACCATGGCCGATATGGCGCAGCCACCGGCCGGCATCAGGCCAGTCAGCCAGGAAGCCGGCGGTTGGCGGCCCCTGGCACCCCTGCCGCTGGAACTGCGCGAGGCATCGCTGCCGCCGATGACCGATCCCGCCACGCTGCTGCGTTGCGTGACCGGTGCTGTGGTCAGCGTTTCCGCCGCGATGCGCCACCTCTCGGCCGCCCTTGCCGCGCAGGATCCCGATGACGCCCAGCTCGGCCGCGCCATGGCGGCGCTGAACGCCGCGGTGGCCGATCAGTCCATCACCGCCCGTGCGGTGCTCAAACGCCTCTATGATGACACGGCGGCCTGAGATTCCGCCTTGACCCGTGAACCCACCCGGGCGACGTTCCGACGCAAGGGGTCCGTTGCGATCGCCCCGTGAGGCGCCAGCCGAAGCATCGCTTTTGCACTTGAGCATTTGACCGGTTCGCGCCCTGGTGCCCGCCGGCCCGATGCCTTCGACGCAGGAGCTGAGAATGGCTGGTTTCAACGAAGTATCCCCACAGCAATTGGCGCGGCTGATCGGCCTGCCCGATCAGCCGGTGGTCATCGATGTCCGCACCACCGCGGATTTCACGGCCGATCCGCGGCTGATCCCCGGCAGCATCCGCCGCGATCACGCCCAGGCTCCCGAATGGACACCCGCCATGGCGGGCCGGCGCGTGGTGGTGCTGTGCCAGAAGGGCAAGAAGCTCAGCCAGGGCGCGGCCGCCTGGCTGCGCCACGCCGGCGCCCAGGCCGAAACCCTGGAAAGCGGCTTCCTCGGCTGGGCCGAGGCGGGGCTGCCGTTGGTACCCCTCACCGCCCTGCCGCCGCGCGACGCGCAGGGCCGCAGCCTCTGGGTCACCCGCGCGCGGCCGAAGGTGGACCGCATCGCCTGCCCCTGGCTGATCCGTCGCTTCATCGACCCGGGCGCCGTCTTTCTCTTTGTCGCCCCCGCCGATGTCGCCGATGTGGCCGAACGCTTCGCCGCGACGCCTTTCGATATCGAGGGCGTGCATTGGTCGCATCGCGGCCCGCTCTGCACCTTCGATGTCATGCTGCGGGAATGGGGGTTGGAGACGCCGGCCCTGACCCGCCTCGCCACCATCGTGCGTGGCGCGGATACCGCTGCACCCGAGCTGGCGCCGGAGGCGGCGGGGTTGCTCGCCATCTCGCTCGGCCTGTCGCGCATGCATCGCGATGACCTCGCCCAGCTCGATGCCGGCTGCATGGTCTATGACGCGCTCTATCGCTGGTGCCGCGACGCGACCGACGAGACCCACAACTGGCCCGCAGGCAGAGCCCCATGACCCCGGAATTCCCCAGCCTCGCCCAGGCTTTCCGGGTCTGGCTCAAAATCGGCTGCCTCAGCTTCGGCGGCCCCGCCGGGCAGATCGCGCTGATGCATCGTGAGGTGGTGGAGGATCGCCGCTGGGTCAGCGACACCCGCTTTCTCCATGCCCTGAACTTCTGCACGCTGCTGCCGGGGCCCGAGGCCATGCAGCTCGCCACCTATCTCGGCTGGCTGATGCATGGCGTGCGCGGCGGCGTGGCGGCTGGGCTGCTGTTCATCCTGCCCGGCGCCCTGGTGATGCTGGGGTTGAGCCTGGTCTATGCCCTGCTGGGCAATGTGCCGGTCATCGCCGCCATTTTCCTCGGGCTGAAATGCGCCGTGCTGGTGCTGGTGATCGAGGCGCTGCTGCGGGTGGCGAAGCGGGCACTCTCCGGCCCCGTGGCCTGGGGCACGGCAGGCGCGGCCTTCGTGGCGCTGGCCGCCCTCGGCCTGCCCTTTCCGGTGGTGGTGCTGGCGGCCGGGCTGCTGGGCTATGCCTTGCCCGGCCAGTTCAAGCCGGCCGGCCATGGCAAACCCGGGCAGGTGCGCGACAGCCTGCTGGACCGCTTCCTGCTGGACAATCCCGGCCATATCGCCGGGCTGACGGCCGCGGCGCGGCGCGCGGGGCTGATCGCCATCGCGCTCTGGGTCTGGCCGGTGGCCCTGCTGGCGCCGGTGGGCGGCGTGTTTTTCGATGTCGCCTGGTTCTTCTCGAAGATGTCGGTGGTGACCTTCGGCGGCGCCTATGCCGTGCTGGCCTATGTCGCGCAGGAAGCGGTGGAGCATTACCGCTGGCTCTCCGCCCCCGAAATGCTGGCCGGGCTCGGCCTGGCGGAAACCACGCCGGGGCCGCTGATCCTGGTTCTGCAATTCGTGGGTTTTTTGGCGGGCTATCGCGAGGGAGGCGGCGTCTGGGGTGGCGTCGGGGCCTCCATCCTCACCCTCTGGGTGACCTTCCTGCCCTGTTTCGCGTGGATTTTCCTGGGCGCCCCCTATGTCGAGCGGCTGCATGACCAGGCCCGTCTGAAGGGCGCCCTGGCCGGGGTGACGGCGGCGGTGGTGGGCGTGATCGCCGATCTGGCCTTGTGGTTCTCGCTCCGGGTCGTTTTCGCCGAGGTCGTGCCGGGGCCACTGGGCTTCGACATGCCGGTGCTCTCGAGCATCCAGCCGCTGTCGCTCGCCCTCGCATTGCTGGCCGGCGGCTGCATTTTTCATTGGAAGCTCGGCGTGCTGGCCACGTTGGCCGTCGCCGCCGCCGCGGGTTCGCTGACGGTGTTTCTGTAAATCGCCACGGAAGCGCCGCCCCCGCGTTGACACGCCACAGCATTCCGCCATATCCCGCCCCACCTGCTGCCCGGGGAATACCCGGCTGCCGCGGAGGGGTGCCCGAGTGGCTAAAGGGGGCGGACTGTAAATCCGCTGGCTCACGCCTACGCTGGTTCGAATCCAGCCCCCTCCATATCCCTGCCGGTCTCCGGCGGGATCCCTGCCGGGTGTCCGGTGGCAGGTGGCTTGCGGTGCTTGATGGCGCTTGCGGGTGTAGCTCAACGGTAGAGCCCCAGCCTTCCAAGCTGGTGGTGCGGGTTCGATTCCCGTCACCCGCTATTCCCTTGCAAAGGGGGGCGGGCGGTCTTCCGCGCGGGCGCTGTCTTTGAAACGAACTCAAGTTTGGAGCTGGCAGATGGCCAAGGCGAAATTCGAGCGGAACAAGCCGCACTGCAACATCGGCACCAT
>CAYNBM010000033.1:0-46740 GCA_964395305.1 uncultured Rubritepida sp. | reverse complement strand
AAGAATTCGCCGAATATCGTCGATTCTGTCTTTTACCCCAGAAGTCTGCTCGGCTCCTTAGGAACAAAATCCTTCCAAAAGACCGACACTCATCTATCTGATATCGGCACAATTATCGTTGCTAAGGCGGTGTTAGATAGATTTTTTTCTGACCTACATCTCCCACAAATCCAGAAAATTATAGAAGAAGCTAACGTTGCCGTCGAATGGACCGGCGATCTAGGCCAGCGGTTTTCTCCCGCCATCAAAGAGACAAAACTCGTTCATAGAAATGGACCTCGCCTTCGCTGGCTTTCAAATGATTTAACGGGAGGAAATAACGGAATGATTGATATTTTATTCAATAATGATGCCTTGTATCCAAAACGTTTATTAATATTTGGCGATTCGTTTGGACGAGAGCTTGCCAGATTTTTAGGTATGTTCATCAAAGAAGTTGTGTTTTTACGGACTCCATTCTTTCACGTTGATATGTATGAACAAATTATGCCGGATTTAGTAATCACAGACAATGTAGAGCGATATCTTAGTTCGTGCGCGCATGATGACAACAGGCCAACATTCTTAATGTATCCGTTTCTGGGCGAAGGGAAATATTCTCCCAGTAAAGAATTTTGTAGAGCTCTTTCGGCCGTGATGAGCTTTCCTAGGAGGCCCTATCAAGATTATATGAAAGAAATCCAGAATATCGTCTTTTAATGTGTTGACGAGTTTAACATCCGCAGCGCTCACCACCACCGTCCTGCGTCTCGCCGCCGTCGTCCGATGTTGCCGTAATTGCTCACCAGGGCGGCGCCGGGGCGCTTTCGCGCGGCCTCTATAGATGATTCAAGGTATGAATGGCACTCGCACCACGGTTTTGCTTGGGTGACGCTGAGAAGAACGCCCTGCTGCTAGAGCAGGCGGAGATGATCCAGGGCCTGGCGACGCCCATCGCCGAGCTTAAGGCGCTGCTGGGCAAACCATGAAAGCGAGAGGCCTCCAGCAACCTACAGCCCAAGCAAATCCGGCGTCGGCAAAGCCGGCACCGCCCCCGGCTCCGGCGCCACCGCCCCCGGCGCCAGCAGCGGTGGCGAGGTCCAGGGGATCGGCGCCGCCCGCGCCAGCAGCGGCGGCGGCGGCGGGGCGGCGGGCAGCGGCGGGGTCCCCGGCGCTGGGGCGGCGAAGCGCGCGGGGCCGGTGCTGCGCAGCGCCAGCGGCTCACGCGACTGTGCACGGTCGGCCGCCAGGGCATTTTCCAGCGTCATGCGGGTCGCCGGGTCGGGCCGGTCAGGCCGTGCCGGCACCTGGCCGAGATTGCCGCTGGGCAGGTCCAGCCCCGGGGGAGCGATGCGGGATTCGAAATTGGCGCCGGACACCTCGCGCCAGAGCGTGCCGGGGTTGAGCTGGGCCGGCACCGCGCAGCCCGCGACCGGCAGGGCCGCCGTCACTAAAAGCAAAATGCCGCGTGCTTGCGCACCCCATGTGTGCTTTCTACCCTGCAACAGCTTCACCGCCATGCGCCTTGCCATCTCGCCCCCGGTTTGCCCGGATGTGGGGCGGGTTGGAAGGGGGCGGCGGCACAACATCGCATGGGTGCATCATGGCCGATAAGAACAACAACGAAACGCCCCATTTCGGCCTGCCGGATCCGGCCCTGATGACCCGCACCATGGCCGAGGTGGCCGAGCGCGGCCAGCGTATCGTCGCCGATTTCCTCCGCCGCCAGTCGGCGGATACCTCCAAGCCGGACCCGCTGAACATCGGCCATGCCTTCATGGAGATGACGGCGAAGATGATGGCCAACCCGGCCCAGATCGTGCACGCCCAGATCGGCTTCTGGCAGGACTATCTCACGCTCTGGTCCAACACCGCGCGGCGCATGATGGGCGGCGAGGCTGCGCCGGTGATCGAGGAGCAGAAGGGCGACCGCCGCTTCAAGGACGATGCCTGGCGCGAGAACGAGGTCTTCGACTTCATCCGCCAGAGCTACCTGCTGAGCAGCCGCTATTTCACCAGCGTGGTGCAAGGCACCGAAGGGCTGGACACCAAGACCGCGCAGAAGGTTGATTTCTACACCCGCCAATTCGTCGATGCGATGAGCCCGGCCAATTTCGTCATGACCAACCCCGAGGTGCTGCGCCGCACCGCCGAGACCGGCGGTGCCAACCTGCTCAAGGGGCTGACCAACCTGCTATCCGACCTCGAACGCGGCAAGGGCAAGCTGCGCATCCGGATGACGGACGACAGCAAGTTCCGGGTGGGTGAGAACATCGCCGTCACCCCCGGCAAGGTGGTGTTTCAGAACGACCTGATGCAGCTCATCCAATACACGCCGACCACGGAGACGGTGTACAAGCGGCCGCTGGTGATCTTTCCGCCCTGGATCAACAAGTTCTACATCCTGGATCTGCGGCCGAAGAACTCCTTCATCCGCTGGGCGGTGGAACAGGGTCACACCGTCTTCGTGGCGAGCTGGGTGAACCCGGACGAAAAGCTCTCCGAGAAGGGTTTCGACGATTACATGAAGGAGGGCGTGCTGGCCGCGCTCGACGCCATCGAGGCGGCGACGGGCGAGCGCGCGGTGAACGCCATCGGCTATTGCCTGGGCGGCACGCTGCTGGCCACGACCCTGGCCTATATGGCGACCCGGCGGGATACGCGGATCAAGACCGCGACCTATTTCGTGACCATGACCGATTTCGAGGAGGCGGGCGAACTCGGCGTCTTCATCGACGAAGAACAGCTGCAGGGGCTGGAGGAGCGCATGGAAAAGCGCGGCTTCCTCGATGGCCGCGAGATGGCGACGACCTTCAACATGCTCCGCGCCAATGACCTGATCTGGTCCTTCGTGGTGAACAATTACCTGCTCGGCCAGGAACCCTTCCCCTTCGACCTGCTGTACTGGAACGATGACAGCACCCGCATGCCGGCGAAGATGCACAGTTTCTACCTGCGCCGGATGTATCAGGAGAATGACCTGTGCAAGCCCGGCGCGATCGAGGTGCTGGGCACGCCGATCGACCTGCGGAAGATCAAGGTGCCAAGCTACCTCATCTCCACGCGCGAGGATCATATCGCGCCCTGGAAGAGCACCTATCGCGGCACCCAGCTCTATTCCGGGCCGGTGCGATTTGTGCTGGCGGCGAGCGGGCATATCGCCGGCGTGGTGAACCCGCCCGAGGGCGGCAAGTACAGCCATTGGGTGAATGAGGAACTGCCGGCGACGGCCGATGAATGGTTCGCCGGCGCGACCGAACTGGCCGGCAGCTGGTGGCCGGACTGGCAGCGCTGGGTCACCGCGCAGGACCGCGCGATGGTCCCGGCACGGGTGCCGGGCGAAGGAAAGCTGCCGGCGCTGGAGGATGCGCCTGGCAGCTATGTGCGAGTGATGGCGACGGATTGAGCTTGCGTTTGTGTCGCGTTTTGTGTACATTCGCTGTTGAAGGAGACCAGCCATGGACGCGCTGATCGATGACCTGAACGTGCGGGACCTGCGCGACAACCTCGCCGAGCACCTCTCCCGCGTGGCCGCCGGCGCCTCCCTGGTCGTGACCTCGCGCGGGCAGCCGGTGGCGCGTCTGGTGCCCTATGTGGCGGCCGAGGCGCGGCGGTTTGGCTTCATGGAGGGGCAGATCGCCTTCCTCGACGAGAATGACGGGATGGAGGCGGATATCGCGGCCTCCATCGCCGCCGAGCTTGATCCGCCGGCTTGAGGCTGCTGCTGGATACCCATGTGCTGCTGTGGTTCGCGGCGGGGCACCCCCGGCTGGGGGCGGCGGCGCGTGAGGCGATTGCTTCGCCTGCGAATGA
The DNA here is from genome assembly GCA_964395305.1 of uncultured Rubritepida sp. Lineage (GTDB taxonomy): Bacteria > Pseudomonadota > Alphaproteobacteria > Acetobacterales > Acetobacteraceae > Rhodovarius. The sequence goes on along the minus strand of CAYNBM010000033.1, from coordinate 42,948 downwards.
TGTGCTGGTGAGCGCCGTCTCGCTCTGGGAAGCGGCGATCAAGGTGCGGGTGGGCAAGCTTTCGGTGGAGATCCCCGCGCTGACCGCGGGCTGCGTGCGGGCGGGGTTCCGGATTCTGGAGCTTTCGCCGCGGCATGTCGCGCGGTTGATGAAGCTGCCGCTGCCGGGGGAACATCGGGACCCGTTTGACCATTTGCTGCTGGCGCAGGCGGCGGCGGAGCGGGCGCAGTTCGTTACCGCCGATGCGCGTCTGGCGGGTTTTGGGGTGGCGGTGCTTCCCGCGGCTTGAGCTTTCCGCGCCCTGGTGCCACCTGGGGAAGAATGCTTCGCCTGCACGACATCACCCTGCCGCTCGACCACAACGCGGCCGCCCTGCCGGCCGCCATTGCCGCACGCCTGGGCGCCGCACCGCTGCATTGGCAGATCGTCCGCCGCGGCGTGGACGCGCGCAAGCGCAGCGAGATCAAGCTGGTCTATTCCATCGACGTCGCACCCACCTCCCCCGCGCCCGACCACCCCAAAACCGTCGCTGCCCCCGACATGCGCTACCGCTTCGTGGCCGAGGCGCCGGAGGGGTTTACGGAGCGCCCCGTCGTCGTCGGCACCGGCCCCTGCGGAATCTTCGCCGCCCTGCTCCTCGCCCAAATGGGTTTTCGTCCTATCATCCTCGAGCGCGGCCAGCCCGTGCGCCAGCGCACCAAGGACACCTGGGGGTTGTGGCGCCGCAACATCCTCAAACCCGAATCCAACGTGCAATATGGCGAGGGCGGCGCCGGCACTTTTTCGGACGGCAAACTCTATTCCCAGATCCGCGACCCGCTGCTGCATGGGCGGAAAGTGCTGACCGAATTCGTGAAGGCCGGCGCGCCGGAGGAAATCCTCTGGGTCGCCAAGCCGCATATCGGCACGTTTCGCCTCGTCTCCATGGTCGAGCGCATGCGGGCCGAAATCGAGGCCCTGGGCGGCGAATACCGCTTCGGCACCCGCATGGAGGAGGTGCTGATGGACAGCGCCCGCCAGGTCACGGGCCTGCGCCTCTCCGACGGCTCCACCCTGCCCGCCCGCCATGTGGTGCTGGCGCTCGGCCATTCCGCGCGTGACAGCTTTGCCATGCTGCACGAAGCCGGCGTGGCCATGGAGGCCAAGCCGCTCTCCATCGGCCTGCGCATCGAGCACCCGCAAGCCGTCATCGACCAGGCCCGCTATGGCCATGCCGCCGGCAACCCCATCCTGGGCGCGGCCGACTACAAGCTGGTGCACCACGCCGCCAATGGCCGCTCGGTCTACAGCTTCTGCATGTGCCCGGGCGGGCGGGTCGTCGCCGCCGCCAGCGAACCCGGCCGCCTCGTGACCAATGGCATGAGCCAGTATTCGCGCGCCGAGTTCAACGCCAATGCCGGCATCGTCGTCGGCATCACCCCGGCCGATTTCCCCGAAGCCGGGCCGCTCGGCGGCATCGCCTTCCAGCGCCATTGGGAGGAGCGGGCCTTCATCGCCGGCGGCGGCACCTACGCCGCGCCGGCGCAGCGGGTGGAGGATTTCCTGGCCGGCCGGCCCTCGGTGTCGCTCGGCGCCGTCACGCCCAGCTACAAGCCCGGCGTGACGCCGACCGATCTTGCGCTCTGCCTGCCCGATTTCGCCGTGGCCGCGATCCGTGAAGCGCTGCCCGCCTTCGGCCGCCAGCTCCGCGGCTTCGCCATGGGCGATGCGGTGATGACGGGCGTTGAGACGCGCACCTCCTCGCCCTTGCGCATCGGTCGCACGGATATGTGCGAGAGCCCCAACACCCCCGGCCTCTACCCGGCGGGCGAGGGCGCGGGCTATGCCGGCGGCATCCTCTCGGCCGGCGTGGACGGGATACGCGTGGCCGAAGCCGTGGCCTGCGCCATGCTGGGGACAAGCCTGCCGGCCGAACGGCGGCGCGCGCCGCCGGTGAGCGATGGCTGGGGGTGACGTCGATGGCCCCGCCAGCCCATCAGGGCCGGCCGGGACCACCGGCTTCGTGATGACCGCACCCCAACCGCCGCCCTTAACCCGGCCATGACCCAGCGGCACCTCACGCAGGCCACACCACCCCCAATCCCTTCGCATCCTTTGGCACGAGCCTTGCAGGCCGCCTTTCAGTCCGGAAAGAACGCCAGCATGACCCTCGCCCGCCGCACGCTGCTGCAGCATTGCCCCGCGCTCGCCGCCCTGCATCTGGGCAGCGCACGCGCCAGTGAATGGGCGCCGGGCCAACCGCTTCGCATCATCCTGCCCATCGGCCCCGGTGGCGCCTCGGACCTCATGTTCCGCACCCTGCAGGGCACAGTCGGTGCATCGCTCGGCCAGCCGCTGGTCATCGACTACAAGCCCGGCGGCGGCACCGTCATCGGCACCGAGGCCGCGGCGCGCGCCGCCCCCGATGGGCTCACGCTCTGCCTCGCCGCCAATTCCACCCTGATCAACCAGGGGCTGCACAGCGCGCTGCCGTATAATGTGTTCCGCGATTTCCAGCCCATCGCCCGGTTGGGGATCGTGCCGCATGTGCTGGTCTGCCACCCCGCCATCGCCACGGATTTCCAGGGCCTGGTGCGCTTCGCCCGGGCCAGGCCTGGCGGGGTCTCCTTCGGCTCCTATGGCCAGGGCACCTCCAACCATCTCGGCTTCGAGCATTTGCGCCTGCTCGCCGATTTTCCCGCCACCCACGTGCCCTATCGCGCCGGCCCCGCAGCCTATGCGGACCTCATGGGCGGGCGGATCGATGCCATGTTCATGAACCTGCCCGGCGCCTTCCAACCGGTGGAGGCGGGCCGGCTGCGCGCGCTCGGCGTGACCGCGGCCACGCGGCTGCCCCGCCTCGACGCGCCGACCATGGCCGAGATCGGCCAGCCCGATGTGCTGTCCAACACCTGGACGGGGGTGATGGCACCCGCCCCCCTGCCCCCCGCCGTCGCCGCGCGGTTGGAGGCCAGCTTCCTCGCCGCCGTGCAGGCGCCCGACAACCGCCGCCGGCTGGAGGAGGCCGGCTTCACCATCCTGGCCGAGAACTCGGCGAAATTCGGCGCCGCCATGCAAGCCGATTTCGCGACCTATACCCGGGTGATCGCGCAGGCCGGGGTGACATTGGGATGAGCATGACCGAAGCCCTGCACGAGCTCGCCGCCCAGGCGCTGCGCGAACTCGACATCCTCGCCTACCCCGCCGCCCCCTGGGTCGATGGCGTCACCGCGCCCGATGGGTCGGAGGCGCTGGATTGCGCCATCATCGGCGCCGGCCAGTTCGGGCTGACCATCGCCGCCGGCCTCAGGCGCGAACAGGTGACCCGCGTGATGTGCTTCGACGCGGCGGCCGAGGGCGCGGAAGGCCCCTGGGTCACCTATGCCCGCATGGCGATGCTGCGCACGCCCAAGGACCTGACCGGACCCGATCTCGGCCTGCCCAGCCTGTCCTTCCGCGCCTTCTGGGAGGCGCAGCACGGCCAGGCCAGCTGGGACGAGATGTTCCGCGTGCCGCGCACGGCCTGGATGGACTACCTAAACTGGTACCGCGCCACGCTGGGACTGCCGGTGCGCAACCTCTGGCAGCTCGTCAGCCTCAAGCCGGGCCGGGCGATGCTGGAACTGCGCTTCGAAACACCCGGCGGCGAAAGGGTGATCTTCGCCCGGAACGTGGTGCTGGCCACCGGCGCGGCCGCCGGCCGCGCCATCCCCCTGCCCGAGGCGGCGCTGGCCCTGCCGCAGGGGCGCGCGCTGAGCGCCTATGACGCGCTGGATTGCGCCATCTTCAAGGGCGAACGAGTCGGCATCCTCGGCGGCTCCGCCACCGCCTTCGACCTGGGCATCGCGGCCCTGCAATCGGGCGCCACCAGCGCCACGCTCTGCCTACGCAGGGCCACCCTGCCCTACGCCAATCCGCGCCGCTGGATGGAGAATGCCGGCTTCCTGGCGCATTACATCGACCTGCCGGACGCCACCAAATGGGCCTACAGCTTCCGCCTGAACAAGATCGGCCAGTCGCCGCCCAAACCCACCTATGACCTGGCGATGGGCCTGCCCGGCTTCGCCATCCGCACCTCAAGCCCCTGGGAGGAGGTGAGCTGGAACGGCAGCGAAGTGGTGGTGCGCGGCGGCGGCCGCACCCAACACTTCGACCGCGTGGTCTATGCCACCGGCATGCGCACCACGCTGGAAGACGTGCCGGCCTTCGCCGCCATCGCCGAACACGCCGCCCGCTGGGAAGACCGCTATGCGCCCCCGCGCGCCCTGGCCTCCCCCGGCATGGCCAGAAACCCCTACCTCAACCGCTACGCTGCCTTCCAGGAACGCACACCCTGCACGGCACCCTGGCTGGGGCGGGTGATGAGCGTCATGGGCGGCGGCGGGCTGTCGCTCGGGCCCGTGGCCACATCGGTATCAGGCATGAAATACCTCGTGCCGCTGGTGCTCGCCGGGGTGAAACGCCAGCTCTTCCTTGACCAGCAGGAAGCGGATTGGGCACGCTTCACCGCCGATATCCACGCCGAAATCCCCAAGGAAGCCGCCGCCGCATGACACCCCTCCCCATGACCCCGGAAACCGCGACACCGGGCAGCATCGCCCCCTTCGGCACCCTGATCACCCCCGGCGAGGACGGCACCCCCTTCGGCCCGGCCGACGCCACCCTCGACCTCGGCCAAGGCACCCCACGCCTCTACATCATGCGCCTGCCCGCCCGCCCCCTGCTGGTCAAAGGCATCACCCGCCACAGCCGCGTCACCCAATGCCTGGCCGCCACCGGCGGACGCGACTGGTTCATCTGCCTCGCCCCCCCCAACCCCGCCACCGACGCACCCGACCCCAACACCATCCGATGCTTCCGCATCACCGGCGACGTCGCCCTGGCACTCCACACCGGCACCTGGCACGCCGGACCCTACTTCACGGGCGACTCCTGCGACTTCCTCAACCTCGAACTCACCAACACCAACGAAACCGACCACCACACGGCCATGCTGGCGACGCCGATTGCGATCGCGGCTTGATGGGGTGGGGGGGCGCCTGCTGCCCCGGGGAAAGCTCTGCCTTCCCCGGACCCCATCCGCCAGGGGTCTGGGACCCCTGGACCGCCGGGGGTTTTGATCGGAGGGAGAGGGAGGGGGCTTTCGGTCGCGCTCCACCTGCGCTCGCGCTGTGCCCCCTCCCTCTCCCTCCGATAGACTCTGGGGATACAAGGGCCTCCCGGCCCTTGGCGGATGGGGGTATCGGGGGAAGGCAGAGCCTTCCCCCGGGCAGCTTACCCCACCCCACCCCAGCATGATGCGCACGCATGGGCGTTACCCCTATTCGGCCATTGTGGATCGGCCGGTCTGGTTTTGGCCGGGTGGCGTGGGGTTGGCGGTCTATGTGGCGGTCAATCTGGAGGTGTTTCCGTTTGGTGAGGGGATGGGTGTGGCTTTGGCCAATCCGCAGCCTGAGCCGGATGTGGTGAATTTTGGTTGGCGGGACTGGGGCAATCGGGTGGGCGTCTGGAATCTGCTCGATGCTTTGGATGAAGTGGGGATGCCGGCGGCGGCTTTGGTGAATGCCGCGATGTATGATGAGTGTCCGAGGGTGGTGACGGCGTTCCGGGCGCGCGGCGATGAGGTGGTGGGGCATGGCTGGAGCAATGCCGAGCGTCAGTCGGAGATGTCCGAGGCGGTGGAGGCGGCGATGCTGGCGGCGTGCCGGGACCGGATTTTGCGTGAGGAGGGTGTGGCGCCCAGGGGTTGGATGGGTCCGTGGGTTGCGGAGAGTGCCCTCACGCCGGATCTGCTGGCCGAGGCGGGGTATGATTACGTCATGGACTGGCCGCATGATGATCAGCCGGGGTTATTGGCGACGCGGTCGGGCCGGAGTTTGGTGAGTGTGCCTTATGCGCGGCCGAACAATGATTTGCCGGGCTTGCATGGGGCGAAGTGGACACCGGCGGAATGGGCAGAGACGGTGATCGACCAGTTCGATGAGATGCTGCGGCTCTCGGCGCGCTGGCCTTTGGTGTTCAATCTGTCGCTGCATCCCTTTCTGGTTGGCTGGCCGTTTCGGCTGCGGCATTTGCGGAGGGTGCTGGCGCATATCGCGGCGCGGCGGGCGGCGTGTTGGGTGACGCGGCCGGGGGAGATCGCGGGTTTCGCGCGTGGGGTGTTGGGGTGAAGGTGGGCGGTTGGGAAGGATCGTGGGTTTTGTCCGGCCTTGCCTGGGTCAGGGGCAGCAACCGTCCTGGCCAGGCTCGACCCAGCCATCTCCAGGACATCATTCCTTGCCTTCTCGACCGAGGGCTGATAGGCTTCTGCCATCAAGGGCGGAGCCAAGTCCGGCCTGCCCAGGCAATTTGTCCGAATACGACGCTTCTGAAAAACAACGGCTTTTTGTTCATGCCTCAGCGATGGCCTGGTTCATCGCCCGCACACCGCCCGCGGGCCCTTCGGGGTGGTTCCACACCGCCCCCACCACGGCCAGGAAATCGGCGCCGGCCCGCACCAGGGGCGGGCAATTCGCCGCGGTGATGCCGCCGATGGCCACCGTGGGGATTTCCATCACCTCGCTCCACCATTCCAGCAATTCCAGCTCGGCGACGTGCTGGGTTTCCTTGGTCGCGGTGGGGAAGAAGGCGCCGAAGGCCACGTAATCCGCCCCCATCTCGCCCGCCCGCATCGCGAGGTGGCGCGAGGCGTGGCAGGTGATGCCGAGGATTTTTCCCTCCAGCAGCATGCGCGCGCCGGCATGGTCGCCGTCGGACTGGCCGAGATGGGCGCCGTCGCAGCCCAGCCGGGCGGCAAGATGGGCGTCATCATTCAGCAGGAAGGCCACGTCGCGGGCATGGGCGATGGGCATGAGCTGCTCCACCGCGCGGGCCACGGCGTCGGGCGTGGCGTCCTTCAGCCGCAATTGCAGGCTGGCGACGTCACCGGCGTCGAGTGCCGCGGCCAGGCTGTCGGAAAATCCCGGCGGCAGGCTGGGCGGCGTGATGAGGTAGAGGCGGCAATCGGGCATGGCCGGGTTGTGCGACAGGCCGGCCTTCCTGTCACCCCAGCCGCGCCCGCCAGGCCCAGAGCGCCGGCACCACGCCGAGCTCCATCACCAGCGCGAGCTGATGCGGCCCCGGTGGCGCACCGACCAGCACCCAGCCCAGCGCCCGGGCCAGGCCGCCCACCACGACCAGGGCGGTGATGATGGAAAACGCTTGCCCTCTGCCCGCCGGCGCGGCCGCGCACCACAGCGCCGCAAGCCCGATGCCCAGCAGCAGGCCGGAGAGGTAGCGGGCATGGCTGTCGGCATCCGCGGGCAGGCCAGCGCCGAGAAAGCCGAGGCCGCTCCAAGCCCCGGCCCCGCCGGCGAGCAGCGGCACGAGGGCGGCGAGGCGCACGGCCCAGGACCAGATGGTGATGTTCATGCCCGCCCTACGCCCAGGCCCGCCACACCAGATGCAGCCCGAGCACGGTCAGCCCCAGGAAAAAGCACCGGCGGAACAGCGCCTCATCGAGGTGGCGGCGAAGGATCCCCCCCAGCCACTGCCCGAGCAGCGCCGGCAGCAGGGCAAGGCTTGATGCCTGGATTTCGGCCGCGCCGAGATGCCCGGCGCCGCCCAGCACAAGGGTCAGCGACAGCGCCGAGACCAGCAGCGACACGCCCAGCGCCTGCACCATGGCCTCACGCGAAAAGCCGCTGGCCTGCAGCCAGGGCACCATGGGGATGACGAAGATGCCGGTGCCCGCGGTGATGGCGCCGGTGGTGAAGCCGGCGGGAAAGCCCAGCCTGGCGGAGGCCTCGGCCGAGAGCCGGGGCCGCGCCGCCAGCAGCCCCAGCAGCCCGTAGCAGGCCACCATGATGCCGATGCCCGTCGCCGCGGCCTGGCCGCCCAACCCGCCCCAGGCCCACCACCCGGCCAGCGTGCCCAGCACCACGCCCGCCAGCATGGGCCAGAGCCGGCGCAGGGTCTGGCCCAGCCCGGGACCTGCGAGCTGCACCAAATTGGTCACGATGCTGGGCACCAGCAGCAAGGCCGCCGCCTCGATGGGTGCGACCCAAAGCCCCAGCAGCCCCATGGCCACGGTGGGCAGGCCCAGGCCGAGCACCCCCTTCACCAGTCCGGCCAGGATGAAGACGAGGGCGATGGGGATGATCTCGGGCATGGCCGGCAGCATGGCGAGGCCGCGGGCGGGTTGCTATGGCCGCGGCCGAAACGTCACCAGGCCGGCCCCAGCGGGCGCTTGCCGGCCCCGCCCGGCGCCTCGCGCACGAAGACAGGCCAGGCGAGGCCGGAGAGGCGGCCGCGCAGCTCGCGCAGCAGGTCGAGCGCCACGGCATCGGGCACGGCGAAGCGCGCGGTGCCCGGCGCCGGGTCCAGCGCATGGAGGTAATAGGGCTTGATGCGGTGGGCGAGCATGGCGCGGAAAAGTCCCTCCAGCGCCGCCACGCTGTCATTCACGCCGGCGAGCAGCACGGATTGACCGAGCAGGACCAGCCCTTCGGCATGCAGCGCGCGCAGCGCCGGGCCGGCGGCGGGGCCAAATTCCTGCGCGTGATTGGCGTGGACGCAGAGGTAGAGCGGCTTTTCGTGACGCAGCGCTTCCAGCAGGCCAGGCGTGATGCGGGACGGATCGGCCACCGGCACCCGGCTGTGGATGCGCAGCGTGTGGATATGCGCCATGCCGGCCAGCCGCCCCAGGATATGGCCGAGGCGCCGGGGTGAAAGCATCAGCGGGTCGCCGCCGGTGAGGATGACCTCGCCGATGCCCGGCTGGGTTTCGAACCAGGACAGGGCGGCGTCGAGCTCGGCCTCGCTCAGCAGCCCGCCATCGGGGCCGACATGCTCGCGCCGGAAACAGAAGCGGCAATAGACCGGGCAGGCCAGCAGCGGCTTGAGCAGCGCGCGGTCGGGGTAGCGATGCACCACGCCCTTGATCGGGGTGAAGGGGGCATCGGCGGTGGGGTCGACCAGCTCATGCGGCAGGGTCAGCCCCTCATCGGCATGGGGGATGTACTGGCGGCCCACCGGGTCGAGGGGCGAAGCGATGCGGGCCTGGATTTCAGGGGTCAGCGCGATGGCGTAGCGGGCCTGCAGCGCAGTCAGCGCCGGCAGGGCCTCGGCCGTGATCAGCCCGGCATCTAACAGGGAAGCGGCGTCGCGCAGGGTTTTTCGGAGCTGGGCCATGGTGGCGTGGCAGTAGCTGGGCTAGGGCAGGACCCGCAATGGCCCTTCCCGCATGGCACCCCGAAAGACTGGCGGCCAGGCTGCCCTATCTGGCGGTGCGGCAGCGGATCCTGACCGCCACGCGGGCGCATTTCTCGGCCCGCGGCTATAGCGAGATCGAGACGCCGGCGCTGGTGCCAAGCCCGGGTGCCGAGGTGCATCTGGCCGCCTTCGAAACCGCCTATGAGCCGCATCTCGGCGCGGGAACCCGCCAGCGGCTGTTCCTGCGCACCAGCCCCGAGCTTGCGATCAAGCGCCTGCTGGTGGGCGGCGTGGGCCCGGTCTTCGAGATCGCGCGGGTCTGGCGCAATGGCGAATTATCAGCCCGCCACGCGCCGGAATTCACCATGCTGGAATGGTACCGGCCGGGGCTGTCCATGGCCGGGCTGATGGATGAGGCCGAGGCCTATCTGCGCGCGGTCTGGCCGGACTGCCCGGTGGCCCCCTTCCGGCGGATCACCATGGCAGAGGCGTTTTTCCGCTGGTGCAACGGGCTGGATATCCTGGCCACGGTCACCGCGGAGGGCCAGGGCGATGCGGAGGCACTGCGGGCAGCGACGGCGCGGGCCGGGCTGGAAACCCGGGCCCATGAGGATTGGGAAAGCGGCTTCTTCCGCCTGCTGCTGGAGCATGTGGAGCCTGGCCTGGCGCAGGAGCCCAGCTTTCTCACCCATTGGCCCAGCCCGCAGGCGGCGCTGGCCCGGCGTGACGCGGCCGACACCAGGGCGGCGCTGCGCTTCGAGCTCTTCGCCGGCGGCATGGAGCTGGCCAATGCCTTCGAGGAACTGACCGACCCCGTGGAACAACGCCGGCGCCTCGTTGCGGATATGGCGGAGCGGGTGCGGGTGCATGGTGCCAGCGCGGCCTGGCCGGTGGATGAGGATTTTCTGGCGGCGCTGGAGCTCGGAATGCCGCCCTGCTCGGGCATCGCGCTGGGGCTGGACCGGCTGGTGATGCTGGTCTCCGGCGCGCGGCGGATCGGCGACGTGCAGTGGTTGCCCTGGCAGGGCGGGTAGTGCGGCGGGCCGGTCCCGCCGGCCACAACTATTCCATCAGCCCACCCGCAGCCCTGCCAGCAGCGGCGCCCATTTCGCCATCTCGCGCGCCATGACGGCGCTGAATTCGGCCGGTCCTCCCGATAGCGGCAGGCTGCCCTGCTCCTCCAGCCGGCGCAGCGCCGGGGCATCGCGCGTGGCGGCGATGAAGGCCTCGGTCAGCCTGGCGCGAATCTCCGGCGCCACGCCGCGCGGGGCGACGATGCCGGAGGTGGCGCCGTTCTCGAAGCCCGCCAGCCCGGCCTCGGCGGCCGTCGGCACCATGGGCAGTTGCGCCACCCGCGCCGTGCCCGCCACGCACAGGGCGCGCAGCGTGCCCGCGCGCACCTGTTCGGCCAGCACCACCACGGCCTCGGCGGTGGCGGTGACCTGGGCGGTCAGGACCGCCTGCACCCCCTCGGCGCCCGAGCGGAAATGCACGTCGAGGAATCGCGTGCCCGACAGGCTTTGCAGCAACAGCAGGCTCTGATGCGGGGATGAGCCGACACCGGCGGTGCTCCAGCTCAGCGCCTCCGGCCGGGCGCGGGCGGCCTGCAGCATCGCCGCCAGGTCTGCGTGCGGCGCGGCCGTGACCAGCACATGCGGCGAGGTGGCGGCCAACGCCACCGGCTCGAAATCGCGCATGGGATCGAAGGCCATGCGGGGGTAGAGCAGCGGATTGGCGGCGTAGATGCCGGTGGTGGCCAGCATCAGGGTCTGGCCGTCGGGGGCGGCGCGCGCCAGCGCCTCGCCGGCGATATTGCCGCCGGCACCGGGCCGGTTCTCGATGATGATGGGCTGGCCCAGCGCCCGGGCGGCGGGCTCGGCGATGATCCTGGCCACCACATCGGAAACGCCACCGGCGCCGAAGGGCACCAGCAGGCGGATCGGGCGCGCCTGGGCCAGCGCCGGCTGGGCCAGCGGCGCCAGGGCCAGCACCGGCAGGGGCAGCAGCGCCAGGGCGCGGCGGGCGATAGGCATGGGTGGTGCTCCGTCTGAACTGCCTGCTAGCCTGCCGCGAAATCGAGGAAAGAACAGCCATGCCACGCATCGTCCTGGCCCTGTTTCTGGCATGGGCGGCCCCAGCCCTGGCGCAACCCGCGCCAGAGGCACCGATGATTGTCACACTGCTGGGCACCGGCAGCCCGCCGCCGGTGATGGAACGCTTCGGCCCCGCCACGCTGGTGCAGGCCGGTGGCGTCACGCTGCTCTTCGATGCCGGGCGGGGCGTCACGCAGCGCCTGTGGCAGCGCCGAATTCCGCTCGGGCGGGTGAATGCGCTCTTTCTCAGCCACCTGCATTCCGACCATGTCGTGGGTCTGCCCGACCTGTTCCTGACGGGCTGGCTGACCTCGCCCTTCGGGCAGCGCCCGGGGCCGCTCAGGGTGCTGGGTCCGACCGGCACCGCGCATATGACGCGGCACCTGCGCCAGGCCTTCGACTGGGATATCGAGACCCGCATCGCCGACCAGGCCCTGCCCCGCGCCGCCGCCGAATTCGAGACCAGCGAATTCACCGCGACCGCAGGTCGCGACACCGGTGCCGTGGTCTGGGAGCGGGATGGCGTGCGCGTCACCGCCTTCGAGGTCGATCATGGCGACCTCATCCATCCCGCCTTTGGCTTCAGGGTCGACCATGCCGGGCATTCGGTGGTGATCTCTGGCGATACCCGTCCCTCGGCCGCCCTCGCCCGGCATGCCCAGGGGGTGGACCTGCTGGTGCACCAGGTGGCGGCGGCGCGGCCCGAGCTGCTGGCGCGCTCGGAAAGCTGGCAGGACATCCTGAACCACCACACCACGCCCGAGCAGGCCGGCGAGATTTTCTCGCGCGCCGCGCCGAAGCTGGCCGTCTACTACCACCTCGTGCTGCTGAACGACCTCGTCGTGCCGCCGATCACGCTCGATGACCTGGTGCGGCGGACCCGCACCACCTATAGCGGCCCGCTGCTGGTGGGGTCGGATCTGATGCGCCTGGGCATCGGGCCGGACGGCGTGCGGGAATTGCGCTGAGGCAGGTGACCCGCACGAAACCCCTGCGGCGTGTCTGCGGCGAGATCGACGGGAATGGCGGCGGCACGCGCTGCATTTGAAGGAGCTGGAACAATGCGGGTGATGAGCACCCTGGCCGTGGCGGTGGTGCTGCGCGGCCTCACGCCGCGCGCGCCGGTCGCGATGGCGGTGGAATTCGACCCCACGCTGCGCCTGCTCCAGCGCATCGCGGGCGGCGAGCGGGCGGATATCGCCATCCTCACCGATGCGGGGGTGGAGGGGCTGATGGCGAGCGGCGTGCTGATCCCCGGCAGCAGGCGGGACCTTGCGCTGAGCCATATCGGCATGGCGGTGGGGAGGGGCGCGGCCCGGCCGGATATCTCCAGCGTCGCGGCGCTGCGCGCAACGCTGCTGGCCGCCCCCTCCATCGCCTATTCCGGCGCCGGCGCCAGCGGGCTGTTCTTCGCCGGGCTGCTGGAGCGGCTGGGCATTGCCGAGGCGGTGCAGGCCAAGGCCACCATCATCCCGCAGGGCTTCACCGCCGCGCTGGCCGCCAGCGGCGAGGTGGCGCTGGCCATCCAGCAGATCAGCGAGCTGATGGCGGTGGACGGCGTGGACATCCTGGGCAAGCTGCCGCCCGAGGCCAATACCGGCGCCATCTTCTCCGCCGGCCTCTTCGCCGGCGCGGCCCCGGGGGCGGCGGCGGCGCTGGACTGGCTGGCGGATGCGATGGACGCCCCGACCCTGGCGGCGGGTGGCCTGGAGCGGCCCTGAGCGGCCTATGGGGACGGCGCCGTTCCGCAATGCGCCAAAACTCTTCCGGAAAACCTTCCCCTGGCTCCAGAAGAACACCGCCAGGGGCTGCGTCTCGCAGCCCCTGGCGGACGATCGGGTGGCGGCGGAGCCGGAATTCACCCTCTCCGGCGTGCATTGGCGCCGGGGCAACCGGCGGAAGCCGGGGGCAAAGCCGTTCTCCCGAAGGCCACCCGCCCAGGCGCGGGATGAGCGCCGGACGGCCAGGCTCCAGCAGTTGAGCGAGGCGATAGTAGGGCTAGAGCATGATGCGTTGAGGCGGAATCGCCGAAATCGCTGAATCATCTCTCAGCAACGGCCAGGGCATGCGCAGTGAACGCATGTGAACGCCGCATGGCCTAGGCGATCAGCCGGAGCGATAGACGCTCACCCCCTCCTTGATCGTCTCCATCACCCGCAGCTCCGAAAGGCGCTCCTGGTCCGCCTCCAGCGGATTGGCCGAGAGGATGACGAAATCAGCCAGCTTGCCGACCTCGATCGAGCCCTTGCTCGCCTCCTCGAAATGCTGATGCGCGGCCCAGAGGGTCATCGCCTTCAGCGCGGTCGCCACCGGCACGCGATGCCCCGGCCCGATGATGGCGCCGGTGCGGCTGCGGCGGCTGACGGTGGCGCTGAGCACCCGCATGGAATCGGGCCTGGCCACCGGGGCGTCGTGATGGGAGGTGAACATCATCCCGCGGTCCATCAGCCAGCCGGTGGGGGAGATATTCTCCGCCCGCTCCGGCCCCAGCACGGAATCGCGATGGAAATCGCCCCAGTAGAAGGTGTGCATGGGGAATAGCGAGGGGAAGATGCCGAAGCTCCGCAACTGCTCCACCTGGTCCTCGCGCAGGGTATGGCCGTGGATCAGCACCGGCCGGCGGTCGCCTGCTCCGTGCCGGCGCGTGGCCTCGCGCACGGCCGCGATCAGCAGGTCGATCGCCGCATCGCCGCCGGCATGCACCAGGATCTGCCAGCCGCGCTCGAAGCAGCGCGAGACGGCCTCGACCGCGGCCTCGGTCGGCGCGGTCTGCAAGCCGCGGTAATCGGCCGCGACGCCGGCGGGGGGCACGTGGTAGGGGCGGGTCAGCCAGGCCGTCTTGCCCTGCGGCGAGCCATCGAGCGAGAGCTTGGCACCGCCGATGCGCAGCCGGTTGCGATAGGCACCCCCATGCAGCGGCCCGCCCAGCTGATCGGGGGCGCCAAGGATATCGGGATAGGCCACCACATCGATGGGCAGCAGGCCGCGCCCGGCGGCATCGGCCAGCCGAGCCAGGACCGGCCCCATGGCGCGGCCCTCCTGCGCCGTGGTGTAGCCGAAGGAGGCATAGAATTCCGACCCGGCGCGGATCATCGCCGCCCAGGCGGGATCGTCGAGCCGGGCCAGCAGCGGCCCCGCCACGGCGATCAGTGCATTCTCCTCCACCACCCCATTGGGCTCCCGCGAGCCGGCGCGACGGCGGAACACGCCGCCCACCGGGTCGGGGGTGGCGGCGGTGACGCCGGCCACCTCCAGCGCCCTGGAATTGCAGGCGGCGAGGTGGCTGGAGGTGTGGATGATCAGCACCGGCACCTCGGTCGAGACCTGGTCCAGCTCGTCGCGCGTGGGGTGGCGGCCCTCGCGCAGCTGGCTGTCATCATAGCCGAAGCCGAAGACGAGGTTGTAGCGCCTGATCGCGGCCTCGTTGCGCCCCACCCATTGGCGCAGGATGCGGATGAGGTCGGCGATGCTGTTGCCCTCGCCATCCGGCGCGGCCAGCATGTTCGCGCCCACCGCCTGCAGGCCGACCATCACCACATGGCCATGCGGGTCGACAAAGCCCGGCAGCATGGCGCGGCCCTCCAGGTTGACCATGCGCGTGCCGGGCCCGCGCAGGGCCTCGACCTGGGCGCGGCCGCCCACGGCCTGGATGCGCCCGGCGCGCACCGCCACCGCCTCCGCCATGGGCTGGGCGTCATCGACGGTGATGATCGGCCCGCCACTGTAGATCAGGTCGGCCGCGCCGGAGGCGGCGGGGGGCGTCTGCGCCTCGGCACAACGCAGCAGGCTGCCGAAGCCCACGGCGCCGGCGCCGAGTGCGAGCCGGCCCATGGTGCCGCGGCGCGAAGCGGCCGATGGCGCCTGAAGAACGCTGCCGAAAGGGCTGCAGGCAAGGCACATCTGGGCTCTCCCATGCCGCGCGCGGGGCGGCGCCGGTGGCTGATGTGTCGCAGCCCTTTTGCCCGCTGGTTGCGCCATCTGGCGCAGTTTGGATGAATGTTGCGATAAGGAAAGGAGGAGACAGGTGATGGAGCGCGCGCGGATCGAGGCGGCGATGAGCGGCCGCGGATGGCTTGCCGGTTGCGATCCCGGCTTCCGCCGTCGCCTGCTCGATCATGCGCGCCCGGCTGTCTTCCCCGCCGACCAGCCCGTGTTCCATGCCGGCGACCTGGCGGGCGGCATCTACGGCGTCGCGCTGGGCGGCTTCGCTGTGTCGGTCTTCGGCGCGGCGGCGCTGCCCGCGGCGGCCACCATCCTGCGCTCCGGCAACTGGTTCGGCGATGGTCCGCTGGCAACGGACCGGCGCCGCAAGCTCAGCTTCCGGGCCACCGAGCCTTCCGTCGCCCTGCATCTGCCGCTGGCCGCGATCCGCGCATTGCGCGCGGACAGCCCCGAGGGCGAGCGCCATTTCGCCGAGCTTGCCCGCATCAACCTCGATCTGGCCGTGCGGGTGGTGGGCGATCTTCTGATCCCGCGCACCGACTGCCGCATCGCCGCCACGTTGCTGCGGCTGACCCGGGCCGATGAGGGCGAACGCCCGCTGGACCCCGCCGGCTTCCGGCTGCGCCAGGCGGAGCTGGGCGAGATGGCCAATGCCTCCCGCCGTTCGGTCGTGCGCGCGCTGGCGGCATTCGCATCGCGGGGCTGGGTGACGCTGGGCCACCAGCGGATCGCGATATTGGACGCGAACGGGCTGGCAGGATTCGCCTATGGCCAGGCGGATTGATCCCAGGGGCGCGGGGCCGCAGACTGCGTCACAAGCTGTTAGGAATCCCGCCATGCTCGCCTGCCAGCGCGATGAATTCGACATCCCCCGCGATGTCACCTACCTCAACGCCGCCTCCTGGAGCCCATTGCCGCGCGCGGTGCAGGCCGCGGGCCATGTCGGCATCGCCCGCAAGGCGCAGCCCTGGGGCATCACCGCCGAGCACATGGCCGGCCAGTTTTCTCGCGCCCGCAACGCCGCCGCCGGGCTGATCGGCGCCGCGGCGGAGGACATTGCCCTCATCCCCTCCATCTCCTACGGCGTGGCGGTGGCCGGACGGATCCTGCCGATCCCACGCGGCAGCCGCGTGCTGGTGCTGGGCGATGATCATTCCTCGCCGGTGCTGGAATGGCTGCAGCACGCCCCGTCCGGCGGCTACAGCGTCGAGACCGTGGCCAGCCCCGCGGATGGCGACTGGACCGCGGCCATCCTGGCGGCGATCGCTCGGCCTGGCGCCGCGCCGCTTTCGCTCATTTCCATCTCTTCCGTTCATTGGGCGGATGGCGGGCTGGTGGATCTGGATGCGGTGGCCCGGGCGCAGCGCGCCGCCGGCGCCATGCTGCTGGTCGATGCCACGCATCACGCCGGCGTGCTGCCGCTCGATGTCGCGGCACTCGATCCCGATGTGCTGATCTTCCCGACCTACAAATGGGTGCTCGGCCCCTATGGCCGCGCCTTCCTGTATGTCGCCAGGCGCTGGCAGGGCGGCGTGCCGCTGGAGCAGACCGGCGCCTCCCGCCGCCGGGTCTCCTCCGAGGCCACGCCCTATATGGCCGATCTCGCCTTCACCGAGGGTGCGAAGCGTTTCGACATGGGCGAGCGCGACCATCTCATCGGCCTGGAAATGGCCGCGGTGGGGATGGAACTGATGGCGCAATGGGGCAGTGCGGCGATCAGCGCGCGCCTGGCCTGGCTGACAGGGTTGCTGGCCGAGGGGCTGGCGGATGCGGGCGTCGAGCTTCCATCACAGGGCCTGCGCGCGCCGCATGTCCTCAGCCTGGGTTTCCCCGGCGGCATGAAGCCCGGCCTGATCGAGGCGCTGGCCGCGCGCCAGGTGCATGTCGCCCCCCGGCTCGGCCGGATGCGCATCAGCCCGCATGTCTATAATGACGAGGCCGATGTCGCGGCTTTCCTGGCGGCGTTCCGCGCCCTGGCCTGAGCATTTCCAGCCAGGGCGGGCCTGGGTGTGATGGGCCGGGAAATTGCCGCCCCGGGCCGCTTCACCCCGGGCGATCGCGGTCTGGGGTGCGCTCACTTCCAGCGCACGGGGTGGATTTGAAGCCCGTGCCCTGGCGGGTCCTTCACCGCCATCGCGCCGGCCCGGATGTGGCCGCGGCTAAACCACCGTGCCGAACAGCGCGCCGATGCCCGCGGTTAAAGCCATGGCCAGCGCGCCCCAGAAGGTCACCCGCGCGGTGGCCCGGGGCACATTGGCGCCGCCCGCCCGGGCGCCGATCGCCCCCAGCAACGCCAGAAAGGCGAGCGAGGCGCCGGAGACCACCCAGACCAGCCGGTCCGTCGGCGCCACGACCACCATCAGCAACGGCATCGCGGCACCCGCGGCGAAGGTCGCCGCCGAGGTCAGCGCCGCCTGGATCGGCCGCGCGGTGGTGATCTCGGACATGCCGAGCTCATCCTGCGCATGCGCCCCCAGCGCGTCCTTCGCCATCAGCTGTTCGGCGACCTGCAGCGCCAGCCCACGCTCCACGCCGCGGCCGACATAGATGTCGGCCAGCTCCTCCAGCTCGGAGGCGGGATTGTCGCGCAATTCCTGGGTTTCCCGGGCGAGATCGGCCTGTTCGGTATCGGATTGCGAACTGACCGAGACATATTCCCCCGCCGCCATCGACATCGCCCCCGCGACCAGGCCGGCGACGCCGGCAATCAGGATGTCGCTCTGCGTGGCCGCCGCGGCCGCCACGCCCACGATCAGGCTGGCGGTGGAGACGATGCCGTCATTCGCGCCCAGCACCGCCGCCCGCAGCCAACCGATGCGCGAGACGAGATGACGTTCGGGATGCAGGTGCAGCATGGCGCTTCCTTCGGATGTGGCAGTGGCATCACTCGCACGCCCGGCCTTCGCGGCCGTTGCGCGCCCGGCGGGCCTGGGGGTGGGCCGGCGATGGGCCGACCTGGCGGGAGCCCCCACATAGCAGGTTTGGCGCCGGGCGACCCTCCTCATCCGGCGGGCTGGCGCCGCAGGGGCCGGGAATGCGCCGGCGGGGGTCTTGCCGAAGCGCCGGGGCGCCACTAATTTCAGTCATCACTGAAATTTCTGAAACACCGATCCGCCATGAACCTCTCCCCCCTCGCCCAATCCTTCGTGCTCCATTTCGGTGAAATGGGCTCCCGCTGGGGCATCAACCGCACCGTCGGACAGATCTACGCCCTGCTCTACCTCTCGCCGGTGCCGCTGAACGCGGATGCGATCGTCGAGGCACTTGGTGTTTCCCGCTCCAATGTCTCCATGGGCCTGCGCGAATTGCAGACCTGGAACCTCGTGCTGCTCAAGCACCTGCCCGATGACCGGCGCGACCATTTCACCACGCCCGAGGATGTCTGGCAGATCCTGCGCGTGCTGGCCGAGGAGCGGAAGAAGCGCGAGGTCGACCCCACGCTCTCGGTGCTGCGCGAGCTGCTGATGCTCACGCCCACCACCGACGACGACCGCCACGCCCAGGCCCGCATGGGCGAAATGCACGTGCTGATCGAACAGCTCACCGGCTGGTACGACGACGTCAAGAAGCTGGAAACCGAAAGGCTGGCATCCCTTCTCGCCCTTGGCGCGCGCGTCACGCGCCTGCTCGAGGTCAAGGACAAGGTCGTCGGCTTCACCAAGATCAAGCGCATTTCCAAGGAGGCCTGAGACCATGGATCCCGTGATCCTCGCCCGCATCCAGTTCGCGGCCAATATCTCGTTCCATATCCTGTTCCCCACCATCACCATCGCGCTCGGCTGGGTGCTGCTGTTCTTCAAGCTGCGGTTTGCCATGACGCGCGATCAGAAATGGATGGAGGCGTATTTCTTCTGGGTGAAGATTTTCGCGCTGTCCTTCGCGCTCGGCGTGGTGTCCGGCATCACCATGTCCTTCCAGTTCGGCACCAACTGGCCGGGCTTCATGGAGCGCGTGGGCAATATTGCCGGCCCCCTGCTGGCCTATGAGGTGATGACGGCGTTTTTCCTGGAGGCCACCTTCCTCGCCATCATGCTCTTCGGCTTCAGGCGGGTGCCAGGCTGGGTGCACAGCCTGGCCACCTTCCTCGTCGCCTTCGGCACGACGATGAGCGCCTTCTGGATCATCGTGCTGAACAGCTGGATGCACACGCCCGCCGGCTTCGAGATGCGCGACGGCGTGGCGCATGCGACGGATTGGCTGGCCATCATCTTCAACCCCTCCATGCCCTATCGGCTGACGCATATGCTCATCGCCTCGGGGCTGACGGTGGCCTTCCTGATCGCCGGCATCTCCGCCTGGCGCTGGCTGCGCGATGACCGCACGCCGGCGGTCGCGGCCGCACTGCGCACCGCCATCGTGTTGGGCGCGGTGCTGGCCCCGGTGCAGGCCTTCGTGGGCGACATGCACGGCCTGAACACGCTGGAACACCAGCCTGCCAAGGTGGCGGCCATGGAAGGCCATTGGCGCACCTCCTCGCATGTGCCGCTGCTGCTCTTCGCCATCCCCGACCAGCAGGCGCGGGAAAACCACTACGAGATCGGCATCCCCGCCATGGCCAGCATCATCCTAGGCCACAGCCCGTCCGCGGTGATCCGGGGCCTGGATGATTTCAAGGGCGAGCACCCGCCGGTGGCGCCGGTCTTCTACGCCTTCCGCGTCATGGTGGGCACGGGCCTCGCCATGATCGGCATGGCCTGGCTCTCGGCCTGGTTCCTCTGGCGCCGCGGCACCCTGCCCGTGCTGGTGCTGCGCGGCCTGGTCGCGATGAGTTTTGCGGGCTGGCTGGCCACCCTGGCCGGCTGGTATGTGACGGAGATCGGTCGCCAGCCCTGGCTTGTGCATGGCGTGATGACCACAGCACAGGCGGCGGGGCCGGTGCCGGCAAGCAGCATCGCCACCACCCTGGCGATCTACCTCACGCTCTATGCCGCCCTGCTGCTGGCCTATGTCACCACCGTCTTCCGGCTGGCGAAGAAGGGCCGCGCGGTGGAGGCGACGCCCAGCCAGAACATCCCCGGCAAGGACAGCCCGAGCGGCTGGGCGCCGGCGGAATGATGGTCTCCGATTCAGCCCTTCGCGCCCTGCGGGCGCTCCAGCCATCGGAGACGCGTCGGGCCGCCGATTCAGACCTTCGCGCCCTCCGGGCGCTCCAGCCATCGGAGACGCGTCGGGCCGCCGATTCAGACCTTCGCGGCCTCCGGGCGCTCCAGCCATCGGAGACGGAATGACCCCCTTCCTCAACCCCGAATGGCTGCCGGTGATCTTCGGCGGGCTCATGGCCATCTCTGTCCTCGCCTATGTCATCCTCGATGGCTACGACCTCGGCGTGGGCATTCTGCTGCCCTTCGCGGCCGATGAGCCCGAGCGCGATCGCATGATCGCCGCCATCGGCCCCTTCTGGGACGCCAATGAGACCTGGCTGGTGCTGGGCGTTGGCCTGCTTCTGGTGGCCTTCCCCACCGCCCATGGCGTGATCCTCACCGCGCTGTATCTGCCGGTGGCCTTCATGCTGGTGGGCCTCACGCTGCGCGGCGTCGCCTTCGAATTCCGCGCCAAGGCCGGCGATGAGCGCCAAAAGCGCCGCTGGGACCATCTCTTCACAGCGGGCTCGCTGCTCTCGGCGTTGAGCCAGGGCTGGATGCTCGGCCGCTATATCCTGGGTTTTGACGAGCACGGCGCGGCCTGGGGCTTCGCCGCCATGGCCGCCATCGGCCTCGCCATCGCCTATGTCTTCATCGCCGCCTGCTGGCTGATCTGGCGCACCGAGGGCGCCCTGCAGGCCCGCGCGGTGCGTTGGGCGCGGCTGTCGCTCTGGCCGGTGGCGCTGGGTATCCTCATGGTCTCGGCGGCGACGCCGCTGGTCAGCGACCGCATCTTCGACCGCTGGCTCTCCATGCCCCAGGCGCTGCTGCTGTCGCCCCTGCCGCTGGCCACGCTCGGTATCCTTCTGGTGCTGCGCAGCGTGCTCGCCCATATGCCCTACCCGAACGACGCGCTGCATCGCGTGCCCTTCTGCTGCGCGGTGGCACTCTTCATCGGCTCCTTCGCCGGCCTGGCCTGGAGCTTCTTCCCCTATGTCGTGCCCGAGCGGCTGACCCTCTGGCAGGCCGCGAGTTCGCCCGAGGCGCTCTCCCTCATCCTCATCGGCGCTGCCGTGGTGCTGCCGGTGATCGTGGCCTATACCGCCATCGCCTGGGCGATTTTTGGCGGCAAGGCGCGCGACCTGCGCTACGACTAGGCGATGATCCGCCGCCGCCGCCTCCCCCTCTTTGCACTGCCCTTCGCTGCGGCGCGCGCGGCGGGGTTGCGCATTCTCAGCGCCGGCGCTGTGGAGCCGGGGCTGGAGCCGGCGGTGACGCTGTTCCGCCAGGCCCGTGGCCTTCCCGTCGCGATCGAATACGCCACCGCGCCGCGCCTGCGGGATCGCATGCAGGCCGGCGACGCACCCGATCTGCTGGTAGCCCCGGTCGGGCTGATCAATGACCTCGTCGCCGCCGGCCGGCTGACCAGCGAACGCGCGACCCTGGGCCGGGTGGGTGCGGGCATTGTGGTGCGGCCCGGCGCGCCAGAACCCGCCATCGCCGATGCCGCCGCCCTCCGCCGCGCCGTGGAGGCCGCCGAGGCCCTGGTCTTCAACCGCGCCTCCACCGGCCTGCACATGGACCGGCTGTTCGAAAGCTGGAGCATCACCGCCATTGTCACGCCGCGGGCGGTGCGTTTTGCCACCGGCGCCGAGGTGCTCGAGAGGGTGCTGACGGGCAGCGGCGCGGAGCTCGGCTTCGCCGCCATCACCGAGATCCATATGGTGCCGCGGCTGCGCTATCTCGGCCCCCTGCCGGCCGAGGTGCAGAACTACACCGCCTATGCCGTGGCGCTGCTGCCGCAGGCCGCACCCGAGGCGGCCGATCTGCTGCGCCACCTCGCCGGCCCCGCGGCCCGCGCGGTGCTGGACGCGGCGGGCGTCACGCTCGGCCCCTGACTCAATTCTGCAAGGTGATGTTCTTCGTCCGGACGACTTCGGTCCAGCGCGCCAGGTCGCTCTCCATCACCGCGCGCAGGGCAGCACCATCGCCGGCCACGGGCGTCGCACCCTGCTGCACGAAACGCGCCCGCACCTCAGGCAGCGTCAGGACGCGGCCGACCGCCTCCTGGATCCGGGCGACCAGGGCGGGATCCATCCCGCGCGGCCCCAGCAAGCCGTACCAGAAGGAATAGGTGAAGTTGATGCCCAGTTCGCTGGCCGTCGGCACATCGGGCAGCGCGGGGATGCGACCGCCCTGGGTGCCGATGGCAATCGCCCGCGCCCGACCATCGGCCAAGGCACCCAGCACGGTGGGCGGCGCCGCAATCAGCAGGCCGATGCGCCCCGCCAGAAGATCGGTGAAGGCCGGCCCCATGCCGCGATAGGGCACATGGGTCAGCCGGATGCCGGCGATATCCTGCAGATACTCGGTGTAGAGATGCGGCGAGGAACCCGCCCCCATCGAGCCATAGAAATTGGCATCCCCGGGCTGGCCGCGCGCGGCCTCCACGAATTCCCGCAAGCTGCGCACCGGCGAACTGGCCGGCACGACGAAGACGGTGGGATAATCCACCAGCAGCGAAATCGGCGTGAGGTCGGCTGCGATATCGAAACCGAGATTGGCATGCAACGGCGGCGCCGTGGCCAGCGAATTGTCGGTGAGCAGCAGGGTCGTGCCGTCATTGGGCGCGCGCACGGCGGCGTTCCAGCCGACGACGCCACTACCGCCCGTGCGGTTCTCCACGATGAAGTTGCCGCCGGTCAACTCGCCCAGTTGCTGGGCGAAGAGCCGCGCCACGAAATCCGTGGTGCCACCCGGCGGATAGGTGATGATGATGCGGATCTGCCGCCCACCCGGCCAGGCCGGCCCCTGGGTTTGCCCCTGGGCCAAGCCAGGCGATGCGAGGCCAAGCCCCGTTGCGGTCAACAAGTTGCGGCGTTTCATATGTTTTCTCCCTGGACGCACATCGCACAGCCAGCACATCGCCGTCAGCCCCCACCCAGCAGGCGGCCGGAGGCGATGCGCGCCCCCTCGGCCATGCTGCGCAGCTTGGCCCAGACCACCTCGGCCACCACGCGCCCGCGCCCGGCCGAGGTGTCGAAGCCGCAATCCGTCCCGGCCATCAGCCGCGTCGGGTCGCCGATGCTCTCGGCGATCCGCTCAAGCCTCTCGGCCACCACCTCGGGGTGCTCGACAAAATTGGTCAGGGTGTCGATCACCCCGGCCACCAGGATCTGGTCGCCGGCCAGCGGCATGCGGCGCAAGACGCGGTGCTCATGCGCATGGCGCGGATTGGCGAAGGGCAGCACGAAGCCGCCCACGCGGGCCTCGCGGATCACCGGCCAGATCGCCTCGAAGGGCACGTCGTGGTCATGCGGCGCCTCGTAATTGCCCCAGCAGACATGCAGCCGGATGCGATGGCGCGGCAGATCGGCGATGGCACGGTTGATGGCGGCGACGACGCGGGCGGCGAAATCCAGGAAATCATCGAGCGGCCTGTCCTGCCAGGCGCCATGGCGCTCGAGAGCCAGATCCGGACAGTCGATCTGCAAGGTGAAGCCGGCATCGAGAATGGCGCGGTATTCCATGGCGAGGGCGCCGGCCAACGCCTCCAGATAGTCGTCATCGCTAGCATAATGCTGGTTCTGCACCACGGCGGCCAGGATGCCCGGCGAAGGGGCCGCCATGAAGCCCGGCGCCTCGACGCTGCCCAGTGCCGCGCGAAACCGCGCGCATTCCGCCTCCATGGCGGCAATGCCGACATACCGCACCGGGCCGATCGCGGCGGGAAGGTTGCTGGTGACGCTGGCGGCCTCCTTGCCGGCAAGCCCGGCCTGCATCTCGGCCTTGAATTCGGGATAGGCGTCGATGTCCTGAAAGCCGCCACGGGCGCTGCTCCCGCCCAACCCGGTCAGGCGGTCGCGCAGATAGAGGACAAAGGATTCGCGCCCCTGCTCGCCATCATTGGGGATGTCGATCCCGGCCGCGCGCTGGCGGGGGATGATGGCCTGGACCGCGGCGCCGGAGGCCTCCTCGAGTTCCCTTGCGTCCACCGCCTCGCCACGCGCGCGTCTGGCATGCAGCCTGGTCAGCGCGCGTGGGCGCGGGAGGCTGCCGGTGTGGGTGGTGAGAATGCGGCCGGTGGGCAATGGCATCTGGAATGACCTGGTTCGCCGCGCCATCCACCTGGGCGGATCATCGCCGCCGGTTGGCATGGTGCGGGATGCCATGGCTGGCACCGGCACAAACTAGCTTCGCCGGGCCACGCCACACAAGTTTTCGCCCATCCCGGGATGGGCTGCTGCGAGGCCCCGCCCAGGCGCCGCAGCGACGAAGCCGCATGCGACGCCCAGGTCGGGTGAATCCCCGCCCGCGCCTCAGAGCAGGTCCGCACCCGCGCTGGTCAGCAGCTGGAAGGCCGGAATGGCCTCGGGGCTGCTGAGCATGGCGAAAGCGGCATCGGCGCGGGTCAGCGTATTGCCGTTCAGCGCATTGGTGAAGGCGGTGGCGCCGGTCGGGTCGCTCGGTCGGCCGAGGATGTTGAGATACATCTGCTCGACGAAGCCGGCATTGCTGAGGCCGGCGAAGCGGCTCTGGAACTCCTGACCGGCAACGAAGGCGCGGGTCAGCCCCTGTTGGGAGAGCCCGGCTTCCATCACATTGTCCCAGTTCTGCAGCCCCTGCTGATCCGGGTTGCGGTCCAGCAGCGTCTGGTAGTTGAAGTTGATCCAGGCCATCTCGAAATCGGCGGTGACGATGCCGCGGCCGGCACTGCCGGTCGGGTCGCCGCCCGCCTCGCTGGAGCGCACGATGCCATCGGCCACCAGCGCCCGGCCATTCAGCCCACCGCCCGCATTGGCAACGCCGGTCCAGAAGCTCAGCCCCGCCGCATCCGGCGCGCGGCCCAGCGCGGTCTGATAGAGGTTGGTGATATAGGCGGTCAGCGAGGTGCTGGCGGCCAGCGCGGTACCTTCGGCCGAGCCCAGCAGTGACAGGGCCACGGAGGCGACCGAGGCGCCCCCCTCCATCCGTTCGGTCCAGAAGGACTGGCCGAGCGCATCGGCCTCGCGGGCCAGGACGCCGCGGTACAGCGCATTGACCAGCCCAGGCGCCGAGCTGGCCGTGAAGTCGACCCGGCCATCAAGCATCTGCACCCGCTCCACCTGGCTGAAGCCGGCAAAGCCCTGCCGGTCGGCGGTGGCCCAGGTGAAATTGGTGATGGCACCATTGGCGTTGTAGCCGAAGCCGCCATCGCCGCGGCCGACATTGGTGACGTTGATCACATCGAAGCCCGCGCCGCCACGATAGGTGTCGCGGCCCAGCGTGGCGGTGAACACGTCACTGCCCGCCGTGCCGTTGATCAGGTCGGAGCCCGTCGTACCGGTCAGGCCGCTGGAGGTGGTCTGGAGTACGACATCGGCGCGCTGCGCGGTGTTGATCACCCTGAGGTCGCCGGCCGCCGCGGTGTCGGGCGCGCCGAATTGGCGGCCGGGACTGTTGTATGTGGCCAGCATGTACTCGGCCAGGGCGTCCTGCTCGGTGCCGCGGGCGGCGAAGGTGGAGGCACCCGCCGGCAGGGCCGCGTTATTCAGCAAATCGACCCGCGAGCCGGGGATGGTGAAGGCCGGGAAGGGATAGCTGTCGCCGCCATCGGCCAGGAAGTTCAGCGTCACCATCTTGATGGCGCGGCCGGCGTCACCGACGACCACGCCGCCCTGCACGATGACCTCGCGCACCGAGCCATCCTCGTTGAGGATCGCGGCGTTCTGGATGCGCGTGCCCGCCGTGGCCACGGTCGCCGATGCGCCAGTGCCGCTGAGCGTCTGCGCCGTGCCCGAGGGGTTCCAGGAGAAGCTGAGCCCGCCCCACTGGCCGAACTGGCCGGGGGTGGCGCCGGTGGCACTCGCCGCCACCGCGTGTTCCAGGATCACCTTGAGGTTGGTCGCGGTGACCGAGACGATCGAGAGCGTGTTGTTGAAGCGCAGCGAGTTCTCGACGTCGAGCCGGCTGACGCCGCCCGCGGGCTTGCCGGCCGAGGGGTTGGCCAGCGGCGCCAGCTCCACCGGCACGGCGCCGGTCGAAACCGAGCCGATTTCGGCGCGGATACCGCCGCCATTCTTGTGGCTGACCAGCACGCCGCTATCGACCTGGCGCGCCACGAAGAGGTTGGCATCTGCCGAGAGGTTGCCGAGATTGGTCTCCTCGGTGCGGACCTCGCCGCGGCGGCCTTCCAGGAAGGTCTTGGTGGCGCCCAGCACGTTGCCGTCCAGGGTGGTGATCACGTTGCCCACGGCATTGGTGATGGCGCGCACATCGGCGCCGCGGGTGCCGGCGGCATAGGCGTTCTCGGTGCCCCAGAGCGTCGCCACATTCGCATCTGTCGTGGCGATGGCGCCGGAGACGGTGGGGTTCACCCCACCCACGCCCAGTGCGCCGGTGCCGTCAGGATCGGCGATCAGCACGCCATTGGCGTCGAAGGTCGCGACCAGCCGGCCGACATAGGAGTATTCGGCGGCGGTCGAGACGATCATCACCGGATTGCCGTCGGCGCCGGTCCGCACCTCGGGGTAATTGCCCAGCGCGCGGTCGCCGGCGCGCAGCACGTCGGTCGCATCGGCGAAGACGGCATGGCTGCCGGCCGAGATGATGATGTCCACGCCGCGCAGCAGCGGCGCCAGGGCCAGCTCGTTCTGGAACTGCTGCAGGTGGCTCAGCAGGATGATCTTGTTGATGCCCTGGGCGACCATCCGGTCAATCAGCGGCTGCAGGATGGTGGCCAGCTCGGCCACATTGTCGCGGCCGCCATCGGCCGCGGGGTCGCTGACCAGCGTGGCGCCGGGCGAGGAGATCGCCGCCAGGATCTGGGTGGTGATGCCCAGGATGCCGATGGTCTGGCCGCCCTCGACGATGGTGGTCCAGGGCGCGATCTGCGCGTCGGCCGCTTCGGCCGCGACGGCGGTGTTGTCCACGAGGTCGGAGGCGCGGGTGGCGTAGCTGCTGGCCTCACGCAGGGTCTGCGTCACCTGGTTGCGGATATTGGTGTCGCCGGCGAAGTTCAGGTTGGCCGAGAGGTAGGGGAATTGCGCGCCGATATTGGTGATGCGGCCCAGCGTGGTGCCGGAGGTGCCAGCGGTGAAATCCACCACCGCGTTCAGCGGGTTGGTGCCCAGGTCGAATTCATGATTGCCCAGCGCCGAGGCCTGGATGCCGATGGCGTTGAGGATGGCGATATCAGCGGCGAAGAACGGCGAGGAGGTGCCGAACAACCCGGTCAGATCGGCCACGTTCACGCCCAGCAGATTGGCGTAGTAGGCGCGCAGGGCGGGGATGACCGAGGGGTCGGTGCCGGCGGCGCCGAAGGGGCCGGGCAGGAAATTGTCACCGCCCGAGAGGGTAATGCTGTTTGGCAGCGCGTCTTCCAGCCGGTCGACGATGGCGGCGAAGCGGTCGGCGCGCTGGGTGGCCAGCAGCCCGGCCTCGAAATCCGAGCCATGCAGGATCTGCAGCGTGTAGTTCGGCCCGGTGGCGGTGGACAGGTTGTAGGCGGTGGCCGTCGTGCTCACCTCATTGGCGACGATCAGCCTGGCCGGATTGCCGCCGCTGGCGGGGGCGAAGGCCGAGACCTCGGGGGCGAGATCGCCCGCCCGGGTGGCCAGGCCCTGGAAGCTGGGGTTGGTCGGGCTGTCGATGCGGAAGATGGCGGTGGTGTTGGCGCGCTCCAGGCCGACAAAGGCGTAGAGCTGGCCACCGACGGTGCCCAGCGTGATGCCCTCGGCCTCCACGCCGCGGTTGTCGGAACGGCCGTCATCGTAATTGCCGGGAAGCTGGCTCGCGATCAGCGTGTCGAGCAGGTTGCCGCTGTTGTAGCGTTGGGTCAGCGTGGGCGCCGTCGCCGTGCCGCCGACTTCCCAGATCGAGAAGCTGCGGCCGCCGCTGGCCTGGAGTTGATCGAGATCGCCGTCGCCATCGGTGTCGCCGGCCCAGCGGGTGACCTCCAGCCGGCCCAGATCGGCATCGCCACGGCGCGGCTGGATCAGCGCCAACAGCGCCGGGTCGAGCGCCGGCATGCCGGCGGGCGGCGTGGAGCCGGTGGCGGGCACGAGGGCCGAAATGCGCACCGCCTCGACGAAGACACCACCGTAATCGCGGCCATCGCCCTCATTGGCGGTCACCAGATAGGTGATGCCGTTCTGCACGAAGCTGGCGATGCCATCGGGCTGGTACAGGCCGGAGACCGGCACCTGGCGGAAATTGGCGCCGCCGTCACGGTCGGAGGTGTCGATGCCGTTGCCGGCGGTGTTGAAGTTGGACAGGCCGAGCGGCAGGACGCCCGTCCAGGCGTTGGTCGTCAGGTTGAACACGCCAATGGCGTTGTTCTCCTGCAATGTCACATAGGCGGTGTTGCCGCTGACCGTAATGTATTCCGGCTCCAGGTCGACCGAGGGCACCGCGGCATTGTAGCCGGGCGTGCCGGGAATCGCGTTGGAGAGCTTCACCCCCGAGGCGCGCAGCGCGGCGGCCTGGGCATCGAAGGCGCCGAAACCATAGAAGGTCGGCGTCCAGGTCGCGACATCGATGGAGGTCAGCCCGCCAGCCGGATCGACCGTGTAGCCCGGCGTGGGCTCGCCCTCGATGGCGACGAGAAGGCGAGTGCCATCGGGGGTGAAGGTCACCTGATCGGGCACCGCGCCCACCGTTGCGGTGGCGCGCCATGTGGCGGCGGTGCCGGCGGTGTTGACGGTGAAGACGGCGACCGCGCCATTGGCGCCGGCGGTCGGGCCATCCAGCGAGATCGCCAGGTTGTTGCCGTTGATGGCGACGCTGTTGGCGGTGCCGAGCGGCAGCGCGGCGCCGCCGCCGGGCTGCTGGATGGCGCTCCGGGGCACGGCGAAGGCCAGCGCGCCGGTATTGGCGTTCAGCGCATTCACACCTTCGGCGCCCAGCACGTAGACGAGGTTGCGCGCGGCGTCATAGGCCGCGACCTCGGCGCCATTGGCGCCGCCGCCAGTGATGGTGGCGTTGTTGACGTTGAAAAGCTGGGTTGCCGCGAGTGTGCCGGACATAAAGGATTCCCTGAATGAGAGTTGCCTGGGTGTTAGGAAATCCCCCGGACCATGACCAGTCATCCACGATTAACGGTTGATGAAGCTTTGATGGCAGTCCGCCCGCGACGGCCATGGTTGCGACGGAGCGCCCGGCGTCGCACAAGGTCGCGCAACAAGACGAGGCCGATGTGCACCCGCCCCAACCCACGCCACTGACCGCCCGATGGTGGGCCGCCCTCGCCGCGCTGCCGGTGGTTGTGCTGCTGCTGCGCGCGCTGGGCTTCCTGCCCTCGGTGATGGATTGGGACGAAAGCCTCTATGCGATTCAGGCGCAGGAATGGATGAGGGGCGGCTGGCCCCTGGTCGCGGCCTGGGACATGCACCCCATCGGCGCGCCAGCGATGTTCGCCGCCACGATGCAGATCTTCGGGCCGAGCATCTTCGCCATCCGGCTGCTGGGTGTGGTCGCGGTCAGCGCCACGGGCTGGGCGCTGTTCTTCGCGGCCCGCGCGGCCGGGGCGGGGCCGGCCACCGGCTATGCCGCGGCGCTGCTCTATGCCGGGCACAGCGTGGTGCTCGGCGGCATGCCGGTGAACACCGAGATCCTCTTCGCGCCCTTCACCGCGGCGGCCCTGGCGCTGGCCATCCACGCGGCCTGCCGGCCGCAGCAGCCGCCGGCCTGGTGGCGGCTCTGCGCCATGGGCTTGCTGGTGGGCTGGGCCTTGCTGATCAAACCGGTGGCGGTGGCCGAGGGCTGCCTCGCCTTCGCCGTGCTGGTCTGGGCGCCGTGGTGGCGGGGCAGCCTGTCCACGCCGCGCGCCCTGGGTTTCGCCGCCGCCTATGCCCTGCTTTGCGCGCTGCCGACGCTGGGCTTCGGCGCCATCTACGCGGCCATGGGCGAGCTCGATGCCTATCTCGACGGCACTTTCTACGCGCCTTTCCGCTATGCCCAGGGTGGCGCCGGCGGCGATGCGCCATGGCGCATCGCCAATGCCATGGCCAGTTTGCTGTGGCTGTTCCTGCTCGCCATCGCCGGCCTGGTGCTGGCACCGGGCAAGGCCCTGCGGCGCCTCGGCCTCGCCTGGTTCCTGGCCGCCACGCTGGCGGTGGCGGGACCGGCGCAATTCTTCCAGCACTACTTCCTGATCTGGCTGCCGCCGCTCTGTCTGCTGGCGGCGCTCGGCGTCATGGCGCTGAGCCTGCGTCTGGCACCGGCCCGTCCAGCGGCGTTGTTCGCCCTGCTGCTGGCGCTGGTCGCGCTCTCCCCGTGGCGGCAGGACACCGCCACCCGGCTGGGCCGGGGTTCCGCCATGATGGGTCCCGATGTGCCCGCCCGCATCGCCGCGCTGATCGCCGAGGAGTTACCCCCGGGTGAGGCCATCTTCGTGCCGAATTACCAGCCCATCATATACCTTCTTGCGAATGCCGGCATACCGACGCGCTTCCCCTTCCCCGTCCATCTCACCGGCGCCTTCGCCAACCTCGCCGGCAATTCGACCGATGGCGAGGTCGGGCGGATCCTGGCCGCGAAACCTCGCTTCATCGTCATCGATCGCGGCTGGTGGGGGGCGATGCGCCCCGCCGCGGCCAGCGCCATCGCGGCCGCGCTCGAGGCGTATTACGAACTCGCCTATGTCTTTCCCGAGGAGCGCAACATGATCGAACTCTGGCGCATCCGCGGCCCGGACCCCAGCGAATGATCGACGACGCCCTGTTCATCGCCTCCAAGCTGCTGTGGCAGCTTCTGAGGCCCAATACCATGGCCCTCGCATTGGCCACGCTGGGCACCGTGGCGCTGTGGCGCCGGCGGCGCTGGGGCGTCTGGCCCGCGGCGCTCGGCCTGGGCTGGTTCCTGATGATCGCCACCACGCCGCTCGCGACATGGCTGACATGGCCTTTGGAGAACCGCTTCAGCCGCCCCATGCCGCCGCCCGCCGAGGTGACTGGCATCGTCATCCTGGGCGGCGCGGTGGACCAGGCGCTCACCCATGCCCGCGACATCCCCGCCCTGAACGGCGCCGCAGAGCGGATGACCGAGGCGGTGGCCCTGGCGTGGCGCTACCCCCAGGCGCGGGTGCTCTTCACCGGTGGCACCGCCAGCCCGCTGGGCGATGTCATCACCGAAGCCGATGTCGCCGCGCGCTTCTTCACCCATCTCGGCCTGCCGCCCGGGCGGGTGCTGCTGGAAAGCCAGGCCCGCAACACGCATGAGAATGCAACGCTGTCCTACGCCATGGCCGCCCCGAAGCCGGGCGAAACCTGGCTGCTCGTCACCTCGGCCAGCCACATGCCGCGGGCGATGGGCGTCTTTCGTGCCGCCGGCTGGAATGTCATCGCCTGGCCGGTGAATTACTCCACCGGGATCACCCATCTTTCCGGCTATGATTTCCCCTTCCCCGCCCGGCTCGGTCAGGCGGAATGGGCGCTGCGGGAGTATATCGGCCTGCTGGCCTATTGGGCGATGGGGCGTTCCCCGGCGCTGTTTCCGGCGCCCTAAGTCTCTGGCGCCCTGAGCGCCGTCAGGTGCCGATCGAGGGTGCGGCGAGGCTTGCGCGCAGCATCACGAGTTCATCGAGCATGTCGCTGGCCTCGATCCCGATGATCGGGGCCAGAAGCCGCACGCGCAGCAAACGGTGCCTGCCATGCGCCAGCGCCGGATCGATTTCGGGAAACGGCCCCGCGCCGTGATCGGGCAGCACCGAGACCATAACGAACTGAAAACTGCGGCCATAGCCGTCCAGCACATCGGCCGTGGCGCGGAACTCCCGCTCGGGATCATCGCCCTCGGGTGCGACCTGCAGCACGATCTTATTGGCCAGGCCATGGAGGGACTGGCGGAACCGGGTGACGCAGCGGTCCATATAGGCGAGGCCGTCTTCCTGCGTCATGTCGGCGGAATGCAGAATGCAGGCCTCGCGATGCCGCGCTTCGTAGCGGCGGTGGCGGCACTGGAAATAGCGCCCATCCGGCCGATCCTCGGCGGCGATGGCTTCCCAGGCATCGGGGTCGAGAAAGCTGCGGAAATCATCGGCGATGATCTCGCGGATCATCGCCGGGCTCGCGGAGAGCCAGTCGAACGGCCCGCTCCACCGCCGCAAACCGAAGCGGCGCAACATGCCCGAGGTGAAGCCGCTGGCGCCAAGGCTGAGATGGCTGGTCAGCTCGACCCCCTGCCTGGGCAGGTAGCCCAGGCGCACCCCGCGCTGCTGTTCGGCGAGAAAGCGCTGCAGCCATTCCGGGCTGCGCACCACCATCACGATGAAGCGGCAGATGAAGGCATCGAGGTCGGTGTCGAGAAAATCCTGGAACATCGAGTCGCGGAAAATCCGCACGCCATCCTCGCCGGCCTGGCGGCCGAGCAGGCCCTGGAAGACGCCATTCGCGATGGCGGCGAAGACCACGTCATCATCCAGCCGGCCGCGTGCCGGCGGCGCGTCGAGCACGGACATCCCCGTGCCCTGATCGACGTCAGGCCCGGCGCTACCGCTGAGCCAGGCCATCGCTTCGGGCAGGGCCAGCAGATCGGAGATCACCTGCTCGGCCAGGCGATCCGGCGGCAGATCGCCCTGCCCCATGGCACGTTCGGCGAGGGAGAGTTCCAGGCCTGTGGCCGCGCGCCCCAACAGGGCGCGGGTGGCCCCGGCGACCACAGCGCGCGCAAGGCCGGCAGCGCCACCCCCCCGCGCCGGCTCCGCCACAGCCGAAAGGCCGAAGGCTTCGCGCAGCCCCATGCGGGGCCGCGCAGACGCGATATCCCCGGTGGAGGGGCTGGGCTCCTCCACCGGGTCGTCGATCATCGGCTGTAGAACTCGACCACCAGGTTCGGTTCCATCTGCACGGGGTAGGGCACATCGGACAGCTTGGGGCTGCGCAGGAACTTGCCGCGCATCGCACGGTGATCGACCTCGATGTATTCCGGCACATCGCGCTCGGCGTTCTGGGTGGCGTCCAGCAGCACCGTGAGCTGCTTGGACTTTTCCTTCACCTCGATCGTGTCGTTGTCCTTCACGATATAGGAGGAGATGTTCAGCCGCTTGCCATTGACCAGGATATGGCCGTGGTTGACGAACTGCCGCGCCGCGAACGGCGTGATAGCCAGCTTCATCCGGTAGATCACGCAGTCCAGCCGGCGCTCCAGCAGATCGATCAGGTTCTCGGACGTGTCGCCCTTGCGACGCACCGCCTCATCGTAATATTTGCGGAACTGCTTTTCGCCGATATTGCCGTAGTAGCCCTTGAGCTTCTGCTTCGCCATCAGCTGCACACCGAAATCGGTCGGCTTGTTCTTGCGGCGCTGGCCGTGCTGGCCGGGGCCGTATTCGCGCTTGCTGATCGGCGACTTGGCACGGCCCCAGAGGTTCACACCCAGGCGGCGGTTGATCTTGTACTTCGATTCTGCGCGTTTGGTCATGCGCGATCCCGGCCCGGAACACGGGCACGGTCCTTCTGATGATGCCTGGACCCTTATGGGCGCTTCGGCAGGTTGTCCCGGTAGTCCTGAACAAAACGTTCAGGCGTGCATACGCCCCGAAGGCGCAGCCTCATTCCCAGGAATGCCGGGCGTATAGGTGCTCGGGCCCGGCCTGTCAAAGCGCCGTCACAGAAAGCTCACGGGATCCACATCCACCTGCACCCGCACGCCATTGGGCAATTTGGCACGGCTCAGCCAGTCGCGCAGCAGCGGCTGCACGGCGACACCGCGCTCGGCCTTGAGCAGCAGCCGGTGGCGATGGCGCCCGCGCAGCAGCGCGAGCGGGGCGGGGGCGGGGCCAAGGACGGTGATGCCCGCGCCGCCCGGCGCCAGAAGCCCCAGGTCGCGCGCCGCCCGCGCCGCCTCCTGCGCATCCTCCGAGGAGACGATCAGCGCCGCCAGCCTGCCATAGGGCGGCCAATGGCCGGGGGCGCGCTGCGCCTTCTCCTCGGCCAGGAAGGCCGCGAGATCATTGGCCACCAGCGCCTGCATCACCGGGTGTTCGGGCGAATAGGTCTGCAGCAGCACCTGCCCCGGCGCCTCCGCCCGCCCTGCCCGGCCCGCCACCTGATGCAGCAGCTGCACCGTCCGCTCGGCCGCGCGCAAATCCCCCCCGGCCAGCCCCAGATCCGCATCGACCACGCCGACCAGCGTGAGATGCGGAAAATGCCAGCCCTTGGCCACGATCTGGGTGCCGATGATGAGGTCCACCTCGCGCGCCTCGATCCGCCTTGCCGCCTCGGCCGCCGCCGCCGGCCCGGGGATGCTATCTGAGGCCATGACCAGCCGCCGTGCATCGGGAAACAGCGACGCGGCCTCCTCCTGCACCCGCTCCACGCCCGGGCCGATGGGCACCAGCGAATGCTCGACGCCGCAGCTCGGGCAGGCCGGCGGCGTGGCCATGGCATGGCCGCAGTGATGGCATTGCAGGCGCCGTTGCGCGCGGTGCTCCACCAGCCAGGCCGTGCAGTTCGGGCATTGCACCCGATGGCCGCAGGCGCGGCAGAGCGTCAGCGGCGCGTAGCCGCGGCGGTTGAGGAACAGCATCGCCTGCTCGCCCCGCGCCAGCGTGGCGCGCACCGCCTCGATCAGCGGGGGTGCGAGGAAGCTGCCGCGCTCGGGCGGCTGCAGCCGAAGGTCGAGCGCGGTGACCTGGGGCAAGGCCGCCCCGCCATGGCGCTGCGGCAGATCGACCACGCCATAGCGGCCGGCCTCGGCATTGGCGATGCTCTCCAGGCTGGGCGTGGCGCTGACCAGCACGCAGGCCGCAGTCGCCATGCGGGCACGGACCACCGCCATGTCGCGGGCGTGATAGACCACGCCCTCCTCCTGCTTGAAGGCCGTCTCGTGCTCCTCGTCGACCACGATCAGCCCCAGATCGGGAAAGGGCAGGAACAGCGCGCTGCGGGCGCCGACCAGCACCGGCGCCGCCCCTTCGGCCACCGCCCGCCAGGTGTCGCGCCGCGTGGCCGAGGTTAGCTCGCTGTGCCACAGCGCGGGTTGCGCGCCGAATCGCGCGGCGAACCGCTCCAGCCATTGCGCCGAGAGCGCGATCTCGGGCAGCAGCACCAGGGCCTGCCGGCCGGCGGCCAGGCATTCGGCGATGGCGGCGTGATAGACCTCGGTCTTCCCCGAGCCGGTCACGCCGCGCAGCAAGGTCACGCTGAAGGCCCGCGCCGCCACCGCCGCGCGCAGCCGCGCCGCTGCCGATGCCTGGTCCGGCCCCAGCACCGGAGCGGGATGATCAGGGTCGGGCCTGGCGAAGCGCGCCGCCCGCGGCAGCAGGGCGGGCACCAGCATGCCCCGGTCCGCCATGCCGCGCAGCAGGCCCGGGGAGACCCCGGCCGCGCTGGCCAGCAGATCACCCGCCATCGCGCTGCCATCGGCCAGCGCGGCCACGACCCGGGCGCGCTCGGCGGTGATGCGCTGGCCCTCCAGCACCCCCAGCCGCCAGCCGGCGCGATGGCCCGGCGCCTCCAGCGCGGAGGGTGCGCTCATCGCCATGCGCAACACCGCGCCCCGGGGGCTGAGTGTATAGGCCGCGACCCAATCGATGAAGCGACGCAGCGACCCTGTCATGGGCGGCGCGGGCAGCACCGCACGCAGTGCTTTCAGCCGCGACATCTCCATCACGGCATCGGCATTGGGTTCCCAGACAACCCCGATCAGGATCCGACCGCCGAGCGGCACCTCGACGAAGGAGCCTGGCGGCGCAAAAAACTGCGCAGGAACGGCATAGTCGTATGCAACGGAGAGTGGCAAAGGCAACACAACGCAAACACGTGCCGCTTCCGGAATGTCAATTAATTTGGTGATTTCGGGCGGCATGGGCTAGTCTTGTAGCGATCGGGGTGTGTGGCGGGCAACGCAGCACCCCGGAAGGAAGCGAAGCACAGCAATGAAATTCTTTGTGGACACGGCGGATGTCGCCGAAATCCGCGCCATGGCCCAGACCGGGCTGCTTGATGGCGTCACCACGAATCCGAGTCTGATCGCCAAATCCGGCCGGAACATGGCTGAGGTCATCGCCGAGATCTGCGCCCTGACAGCCGGGCCGGTTTCGGCCGAGGTCACCGCGACCGATTTTGAGACCATGCTCGCTGAAGGGCGGTATCTGCGCGCCATCGCCAGCAATGTCTGCGTGAAAGTCCCGCTGACCGAGGCTGGGCTGCGGACCTGCCGCGCGCTGGCCGATGAAGGCACGAAGGTGAATGTCACCCTGTGCTTCTCGGCCGTGCAGGCGCTGCTGGCCGCCAAGGCCGGCGCGGCCTTCATATCGCCCTTCGTCGGCCGCCTGGATGATATTGGCCAGGATGGCATGCAATTGATTGCCGACACGGTGCAGATTTACCGTAATTTCGCCTTTACGACAGAAGTGCTGGTGGCATCCGTCCGCCATCCCGTGCATGTTCTGACCGCGGCGAAGCTGGGCGCGCATGTCGCAACCATGCCACCTGCCACTATTCGTGCCTTGTTCAAGCATCCATTGACCGATCGCGGCCTCGAGGCATTTCTGGCGGATTGGCAGAAGACGGGACAAAGCATCTTATGAAACCGCCCCGCGCGAGCACGTTGAGCCGACCAGCCGTAGACGCGCAGTCGGTCGAGGCATGGCTGCGCGAACATCCCGACTTCCTGGCCCAGCGCCCAGACCTGTATCTGGAGCTGGAACCGCCGCAGCGCGTGCATGGCGAGCGCATGGCCGACCATATGGCCGCCATGCTGGCCGCAGCCCGCGTGCATGTGCGTGAAGTCGATGCCGACATGCAGGCGGCGCTCAGCACCGGCCGCGCCGGCCTCGGCCTGGCGTCGCGCGTGGGTGAGGCGGTGCTGGCGCTGATGCGCGCACCGGAACCGCTGGAATGTGTCCGCCACGAATTGCCGGCGCTGCTTGGCGTGGATTCTTGCCATGTCGGCTGCGAGACCACGGCGCGCCGCAACGTCAGCCGCCTGCCGCCGGGCACCTTGGGCCAATTGCTGCCGCAGGGCCGTGACGCGGTGGTGCGCGCCACGCCCATGCATGCCGAAATGCTGCATCGCGAGGCTGCGCCCCTGATCCGGCGCGATGCCCTGGCCCGGGTGCCCGCGCCCGGCGGCCAGCCCATGCTGCTCGCCATCGGCGCGCGCGACCCCGATGCCTTGCCAAGCACAGGCGCTGAAAGCCTGGCCTTCCTGGGCCGAGCCGTGGGTGCCGCACTCGCGCGGTGAGCGTCACGGCCGACGGCTTCCTGGCCTGGATGCGCGATGAACGCCGTGCCAGCCCGCACACGATCGAGGCCTATGGCCGAGACATCGCCGATTTCCTGGGATTCCTGACGGGGTATCAGGGTGTCGAGCCCGACCTCGCCGCTATGGCGGCGCTGCGGCCGTTGGATATGCGCGCATTCCTGGCGGCGCGGGCCGGGCAAGGTGCAGGTGCCGCGACCAGGGCACGGCAATTGGCGGCGATTCGCGGTTTCCTGCGCTTCCTCGCCAGGCGTCACGCGCTGCAGCCGATTGCCTTGGCCGGGTTGCGCGGCCCCCGCCTGCCCCGCCCGGTGCCCCGCGCGATCTCGGCCGAACACGCGCAGGCGCTGGGCCATGAGGTCGGCCTCGTGCACGACACGCCACGTGCCGAGCGGCCGGGCTTCCAGGCCGCCCGGGACATGGCGCTGTTCACCCTGCTCTACGGCTGCGGGCTGCGCATTTCCGAAGCCCTGGCGCTCGACATCCGCGACGCGCCGCTGCCGGGCGAGGATGCCGCCCTGCGGGTTCTCGGCAAGGGCGGCAAGACCCGGCTGGTGCCTGTCCTGCCTGCCGTGCGCACTGCCATGGCGGCCTGGCTCGCGCATCG
This sequence comes from uncultured Rubritepida sp., assembly GCA_964395305.1. GTDB lineage: Bacteria > Pseudomonadota > Alphaproteobacteria > Acetobacterales > Acetobacteraceae > Rhodovarius. The sequence goes on along the minus strand of CAYNBM010000033.1, from coordinate 4,870 downwards.
CCCCGGCGCCATGCCGGAGGAGCCGCTGTTCCTGGGTGCCCGCGGCAAGCGACTGGATCCCGCCATCGCGCAAAAATCCATACGGGACTATCGCCGCCTGGCCGGGCTGCCCGAGCACGCCACGCCGCATGCCCTGCGCCATTCCTTTGCGACCCACCTGCTCGGCGGCGGCGCCGATCTGCGCGCGATCCAGGAACTCCTGGGCCATGCCAGCCTCTCCACCACCCAGCGCTACACCGCCGTGGATGCGGCCGCGCTGCTGGAGACCTGGCGGCGCAATCATCCCCGGGCGGACCAGCCTTAACAGGCGGCGGAGAAGCTGGCGGTTGAGGATTGGCGAGGGAATTTTCGTGCAGGAAATGGGCGGCCCGCCGACAGGATGGTGTTGCAGTGGGCAAGGGACGAACGGATCCTGCGCGGAAAGGCACTGCCAAGCCGACCCGTCCAGCTTTTCCGCGGCCTGTTTACCCTCTTTTCAGCCAATACGCGCGATGTTGCGGGGATGGACCTCTCCAGCATCCCAGCCAGCCCCGTCCCATGGTTCACGGTGGTTTCGGTCGTGTTGGCGGCGCTGGCCCTGGGCGGCTTGGCCGGCGGGCTGCTGTCCGGGCGTGGCCGCCAGCCGCCAGCCCATCACCGGCTGCTCGGGCAGGCGGTGATGGAGACGCATTCCATCGGCCTGGCATTGCGCCGGATCGCCGGCATGAACGGGCGCGGCGCGGCCGAGACGCAGGCCCTTGCCCTCCAGCTCCTCGATGTGTCGGACCAATTGGGCGATCTCCTCGCCGACAGCGCCGGCCCGCGCCGCCTGGATGAGGCGCTGGTGACGCTGAAGCCGCTGGTGGCGGAATGCCTGGCCACGGCTCGGGCGCAGCTCGGTGCCGATGCGCGGAGCAGCCGGATGGACCCCTCGCTCGATGGGGTGGTGCTGCGCGCCGACAGCCGGGCGTTGCGCGGCGCCCTGGTACAGGTCCTGCTCCGCGCCGCCCGCCTGACCCTCCCGCAGGACGTCATCGACATCCGGTTCGGCCGGCTCGGCGGGCTGGTCGCCATCATCATCGAGGATGAGGGCGTCGGCCTGCCGGCGGAGGACCTACTGGCCCAGGCGCCGGCGCGCGGCACCCGTGGCATCGGCTTCGGCCTGAGCCTGGCGCGCAGCCTGCTCCACGCCCATGGCGGCGATTTGGTGTTCGAAACCGCCTCGGGCGTCGGCACCAGGGCATGGCTGACCCTGCCGGAGGCCCGCCTGGTCGATGCGCGTCAACCCGCCCAGGCGTAGAGAAGGAACAGGCTGCGCTGGAAGGCGTTCTGGTTGTCGTCGCTGATCAGCCCGATCCAAAGGGCGTTCCCGCGGCGCAGCACCGTCACACCCTCCCAATTCTCGGCCGGGCCGTCGGGTGGCAGGTGCAACAGGGCCTCGCCGGCGATGGGCCCCGGGCCGCGCAGGGCGGCGGCGCTGACCCGCACGAGGCGCGCGGAGAAGCCGCCCTCCAGCAGCGCGAAACGCCGCTCCAGCACCAGTGCGCCGCCATCGGGCAGACCGGCGACATCGGTCACGCCAAAGCCCGCGGCCGGGCGGTAGCGGATGGGCTGCCAATCACCCGGCCCGCCGATCCAGCCCTGCCGCAGCGATGCATCCACCGGATCATCGAAGAATTCGGTGATGGCGAGCAACCTGCCATCCGCCAGCGTGGCCAGGGCTTCCAGCCCCCCATTCGATGGCGCATTGGCCAGGCCCGGCGGCGCCTCGAAAAAGCTGCCCGGGGCGTCCAGGCTGCGGAAGGCGCGGATCCGGTGCCAGCGCTCAAAGCCGACCAGCCATGTGCCATCGGGCCGCCGGGTCAGGGCTTCGGCATCGGTGGGCCGCCCACGGCTCAAGTTGGCGCCGGAGCCGTCGCGCAATGTGCCGGTGGTGGCGGGGCCCAGCCCCGCAGGCGCCTCACCGCGCAACAGAAGCTGCGCCCGAAACCATCGCCCGGTGTCGCTGATCGCCGTCAGGGTCAGCATCTCATCGAGATGCACACCCGACAGCCCGCCAAAACCGAGCGCCGAAGTGTTGATCTCCAGCGCCCCCAGCGCCCGCATCGGCCCGCTGGGAGGCTGCAGGCTGAGCGGCACGGCCAATGGCCCGGCCGCACCCTGCGCGCAGGCATTGCCGGCCAGCGCCGTCAGCAGAAGCGACCGACGGCGCATTCAGCGCCCCTGGCTGGTCACAGGATCGCCGGCGCCCGTTCGGCCGAGGCCCGCTGCCAGGCGGCAGCAGCGTCCTCGTCGAAGAGTTCGGTCAATTTCTTCATCATCGTGCCGCCGAGTTCCTCGGCATCGACGATGGTCACGGCGCGGCGGTAATAGCGGGTGACGTCATGGCCGATGCCGATGGCGATCAGCTCCACCTGGTCACGCGCCTCGATCTCCTTGATGACCTCGCGCAGGTGCTTTTCCAGGTAGTTGCCGGGGTTCACCGACAGCGTCGAATCATCCACCGGCGCCCCGTCGGAGATCACCATCAGGATGCGGCGGTGCTCGCGCCGCGCCAGCAGGCGCTTATAGGCCCAGGCCAGCGCCTCGCCGTCGATATTCTCCTTCAGCAGCCCCTCGCGCAGCATCAGGCCAATGTTTTTCCGCGCGCGCCGCATCGGTGCGTCGGCCGGCTTGTAGATGACGTGGCGGAGGTCGTTCAGGCGGCCAGGGTTGCGGGGCTTGCTCTCCTGCACCCAGCGCTCGCGCGACTGGCCGCCCTTCCACGCGCGGGTGGTGAAGCCGAGGATTTCGACCTTCACCGCGCAGCGCTCCAGGGTGCGGGCGAGGATATCGGCGCACATCGCGGCCACCGTGATGGGGCGACCGCGCATCGAGCCGGAATTGTCGATCAGCAGGGTCACCACGGTATCGCGGAAATCCGCCTCGCGCTCGCGCTTGTAGGAGAGCGAGATGGTGGGGTTGGCGACGACGCGGGCGAGACGCGCGACGTCGAGCAGCCCTTCCTCCAGGTCAAACTCCCAGGCGCGCTGCTGCTGCGCCAGCAGGCGGCGTTGCAGCCGGTTGGCCAGCTTGCTCACCACGCCCTGCAGGTGTTGCAGCTGCTGGTCGAGCTGCTGGCGCAGCCGGGTCAGCTCCTCCGGGTCGCAGAGGTCATCGGCCTCGACCACCTCGTCGAAATTCGTGGTGAAGGCGCGGTACTTGCTGCCGTCATCGACCTGCGGGATTTCCCGGCGTTGTTGCGGTCCGCCGGGCTTGTCGTCGCCCTCGGCGGAGGCGCCTTCCTCTTCGGATTCCTGGGCCTCTTCCTCGGAGGCATCGCCTTCCATGGTCTCGGGCTCAGCGCCCGACATGGCTTCCTGTTCCTGGGCCTGGGCCTCGCCCTGGCTGGACTGGTCCTGCTGGGTCTGGTCGTCGCCGCCCTCATCGCCCTCGTCATCCTGCTCGGCCTCGCTCTCGAGCTCGGCTTCGGCGAGATCCAGGGCGGTGAGCAGTTTTCTGGCGGCGCGGGCGAAATTCTCCTGGCTGTCGGTGGAGGAGACGAGGTCGGCCATCGCCGCCTCGGCTTTTTCGTCCAGCGTGCCGCGCCATTCGCCCAGGATGCGCTGGGCGGCGGCGGGGGCGGGCTGGCCGGTGATGCGTTCGCGGGCGATCAGGCTCAGCGCCGCATGCAGCGGCAGCTGGTCCTTGCGGGTCATCCGGTCATAGCCCTCAGCCTCGCATTCCTCGTTCAGGCGGACATGGAGGTTGTGGGCCACGCCTTCCATATGGGCCGCGCCGATATGCTGGACACGGACATCCTCCAGCGCGTCGAAGACCTCGCGCGCCTCCTTGCGGCTGGGCATGCGGGCGGCATGGGCGCTTTCATTGTGGTGGCGCAGTTTCAAGGCCAGCGCGTCGGCGGCGCCACGCAGCTTGGCCATTTCGGCCGGCGGCAGGGAGCGGGTGGGCAATGGCAGCCGGGCACGCTTACCGGCCAGGCCCGCGGGGCCGGGCTGGAAGGCGACCTGGACTTCGGTCTGTTGCGCGATAGCGCGCAGCGCGCCGGCGGTGGCGCGCTTGAATTCTTCCTGACGGGTCAGGTCCTGCTTGCCGGACATTAGCTGAAGAACGTCTTGCCGAGGACCAGCAGGGTCAACGCAATATTGGCGCCGGCCATCCATTTCAGCACGGACATATCAGCCTCGATCTTGCCGAAGCGCGTTTCATAGGTCGCCACTTCCTCGGCGGCCTTGCGCGCCAAATCCGCCGATGCGCCGGCTTCTGTCAACGCATCCCGCAATGCTCCGAGTTGCAATGCCATCAGACCACCTCGCTTTCACTTCCAATATAGTGCGCTACACGCGCGTATGCACTGCGGGGCGGCGAAGCTGAGGTGGAAACCGCCCTGAACCTTCGCCTGCTGAACAGAGCGGTATGGCGCGCAGACTGCGGCGCGCTTGAACACTTACTGACGGGTCAGGTCCTGTTTGCTGCTCAACAACCCCTCCTTCACCGTCGCGTTTGGGAAACCTTCGCTCAACCCGCCTTCCGCAGCATCGTCCCCATCGGCAGTTCCTCGTTGAAGCAGCGCTGGTAGTACTCGCCCACCGTGCCGCGCTCCGCCTCGTCACACTTGTTCAGGAACGTCACCCGGAAGGCAAAGGCCAGATCACCAAAAATCCGGGCATTGTCGGCCCAGGTGATCACCGTGCGCGGCGACATAACGGTCGAGATATCGCCGGCGATGAAGCCCGCGCGCGTCAGATCGGCCAGCGCCACCATGGCCTGGACCTGCTTCTTCATGGCCGGATCATTCTCGGCGCCCAGCTTGGCCAGCACGATGGCCACCTCCTGCCCATGCGGCAGGTAGTTCAGCGTGGTGACGATGTTCCAGCGGTCCATCTGGCCC